>CALSUH010000013.1 GCA_943789485.1 uncultured Pseudomonadales bacterium | reverse complement strand
TACCTCTGTCGTCGACAAGTTCAATAGGTCCCATGATGTGGAAAATTTGTTTATGGTCGATGGTAGTTCGCTGGTGACCTCAGGTCGCGGGCAACCCACAATGACTATCATGGCCTTAGCCTTTCGCGCCGCGGATCACATCATCCAATTTGCGCGCCGCGGTGAGATCTAGATAAGGGTCGGATAAGACTGTGGGAATAAAGGGGACGGAGGGATTTAAAATTGATCCCTCCGTCCCCTTTATTCCTTCAGAGCCTGAGTGAATTTTCCGGTTGGTTGTTGCTAGAACGTACAGGGCTATAGTTATATTGTGTGTAAAAATGACGGCGCAGTTCCATTAATCATTCGTCGCCTGTAGAGTAGAAATTGCTTTTTTAATAGAGGCTGTAAATCGCCTAGGGTATTGATGGTGATTCATATTGAATTTTTTTTGTATGTAATATTGCTCTGAAATCATAGCTAACAGTTTTCTCTTGCGCCAATCTCATGAAGAGTGAACTGATACAAATCTAATTTAGTAATGCTTATGGTATAAGCCGCTATATTTTTGGGAAATAAAAATATGAAACAACAACGAATGTCGCGCCGCGCTTTTCTAAATGCTGGCGGAGATGCTGCAAAGGGATCCTGTATCATATTGACGATGCCGATGATTCTGGCTGCATGCGACCAAGCGAACGATGCAAGAATGAAAAATAGTGATTTCCAGCTACTAAGCGAAGAAGAAGTTCTAGAATACAGTGCTATTTCTGCAAGGATAATCCCTAGCAACGATACGCCAGGTGCTACCGAAGCCGGTGTGATCTATTTTATAGATACTGTGTTCGCACACAACAGAGAAAGAGAACACCAAATCTTTAAAGAGGGGCTTGCTACTTTACAAAGTGAAGGCGCGGCTCAATTTGGCGTGGCATCCTTCTATCTGCTAAATGAAGAACAGCAAGATCAACTGCTAAGACAAATAGAATCTTCAGAGTTCTTTAACACTATTCGCTTTCTGACAGTGGCAGGCATGTTTTCGAGCCCGGAATATGGCGGCAATCGAGACAAAGTTGGCTTTGAGTTGTTGGGGTTTACCGATCAGCATGCGTGGCAGCCACCATTTGGATTTTATGATGCTGATTTTGCAGAGAAAGGAGAATAATCATGAGTGAGGCTTCTAACTCCGTAAAGTATTCAACCTCAGAAGACGTAGATTTTGTGATTGTGGGCTCCGGGTCGGCTGGCGGAATTATCGCCAAAGAATTATCAACTGCTGGTTATTCTGTTGTTGTACTAGAGCAGGGGCCACACCTTAAAGCCGCTGACTTCACTCATGACGAATGGGGAGTGAAGTACAACTTCGATCTTGAATGGGATTGGCGTAAGGGCCATCCTCAAACCGTCGAAGAACAGAAAATGAAGAAGCCGTCGTAGGCGATTCGTCACTTCGTTATGCACACAATGTTGGCGGGGGAAGTGTGCACTTTTCTGGTAATTTCTGGCGCCTTAGAGAAATCGATTTTATTGAAGCGAGTGTTAGAGGGCCAATAGCTGGAACTAATTTTGTCGATTGGCCAATTACTTACGCGGAATTAGAGCCGTATTACACTAAGGTCGATTGGGAAATCGGCCTGTCGGGATTGCAAGGCCCCTGGGATCCGCCGCGTTCTCGCGACTACCCCTGTGCTCCGATGCCAGTGAAATCCTCTGGCGTTTTACTTGAGAGAGCCGCAAAAAAATTAGGCTATACGGCATACCCGGCGCCCGTTGCTATTCTCTCGGAACCCCACAACGATCGACCAGCGTGTATACACTGTGGGACTGTGTAATGGTTATGGATGCGAAGTTAACGCCAAGTCCTCCACTATGGTGACTATGATACCGCTGGCGCTTGCTTCTGGGAATTGCGAGCTGAGCTGAGAACTGGCTGCACTGTTTCAAAAATTAACCTCGATGAATCCGGAAGAGCCAACGAAGTAGTCTACTGGGAGCAGGATGGAACCGAGTCGGCGCAGCGATGCAAGGCCGTAGTGTTGAGTGCAAACGGTGGCCGAGACTCCCAGATTATTGCTATTGTCTGAATCAGCGCGCCATCCCGATGGTCTAGCAAATTCGAGCGGTATGGTTGGTAAAAATTTAATGTTCAACGGTTATTCACAAGCTATTGGATTATTTGATGAGCCAGTGCATGCTTACAAAAGCATTCCGGCGACAAGAGTGGTGCATGACTTTTGGGAGCTGGATCAGAGCCTCGGTTTTTACGGAGGGGGGTGGCATCGATTCACGCCATCCGTTCGGTGGCAATTTGATATCGACGGCATTGAGTGGAGGAATGTTTGGTGGTGCCAACTGGGGCGCCGAATACAAAGAATCTCTGCAGCATTTGTTTACTCACAGTTGCTCCTTTGATGGGCACACAACTTCCTTGCCTCTATCAACGAATAACGTCACTCTCGATCCGACCGTGAAAGATGTGTGGGGGCCGACCTGCGATACGGGTAACTTACAACGAGCATCCAGATGATCTGGCCACTATGAGGTTTTTTTTGGATCGTTCATTAGAACTTATGGACGCGGCCGGTGCCACTCAAATGGAAGGCTTTGTTGATGAGAACTCTCCATGGACACAGCACTTGCTTGGCACCTGTCGCATGGGTAACGATCCTGAGACTTCAGTAGTGGATCGCTACAATAGATCTCACGACATACCCAATTTGTTCATGTGCGATGGAAGCAGCATGGTGTCATCGAGCCGTGGCCAACCAACGATTACGATTATGGCGCTTGCGTTTAGAGCTGCTGATCGAATCATTCAGTCCGCACGACGAGGGGAAATATAGGAAATATAGGAGATAAAGGGGTAAGAATATTTCGACTAGGGAAATAGTGCCCCTCTACACGAGAATCTTCAGCCCCTTTGGCTCCACCGTTTGAAAATGTCCGCTACTGACAAAAGCCACCGAAGACAAATGCAATAGCAATAAGTTCATGGAAGCATTGTGAAAAAAACAGATATCTAAGTTAATTTACACATTTTTTCGTGTTTTTAAGCCCGCTTACAACCTTTGCTCAATCCGCAGACGACGAGTTTTCAAGTTTCTCTTTTACTGGGTCGAGTGGGCTGGAAATGCCTTATAGGCTCCACTCCCCATCTATGGAAGCGAGCACGGCCATACCATTGATAATCTATCTACATGGCGCCGGTGGATGGGGTACAGGTAATGTCAAACAGATTTCAGGTGGAAACACGCATGGCGCTCGATTGTGGCTTAAACCAGAAATTGCCGCAGAGAACCCGGCTTATGTAATGGCGCCGCAAATACCAAACCCCCAGCAGTGGGGGTGCTCCTGGTTCTGAAGAGTTATCTCCTTATGCCAATGTATTAATGGAATTAATTGATCAGATGAAGTCAGAGTTCCTGATTGATGAGAACCGCGTATATATTATGGGTCAATCCTTGGGGGGAATTGGTGTCTGGGATATTATTGCCAAGCGCCCCAACATTTTTGCAGCAGGCATTCCAGTATGTGGGATGGGTAACACCGAGCGCATAGTCAATGCACAACGTGTGGCCCTGTGGGCGTTTCACGGAGCGATGGATGCTACTATTCCCGTAGCTGGCTCTAGAGAAATGGTCACAAGCTTGGAAGTGGCCAAAGGGAATATCCGCTATACAGAGTATCCGGATGTTGGTCATAATTCCTGGGAGCGGGCATTTGCAGACCCGAGACTTCCTCAGTGGTTGTTTTTCTAATATTCGGGGGCAATCTCGCAAGTGAGACAGGGCTAAAATTCGGCTCTTGGCCCAAAGCAGAGGGTATTAAACGCGCTCCGCCCCCATTTTTACAGAAGGTGAATTATCATGGCATTTACTAGACGCACTTTCCTGCGACAGGGCATTCACTTCACTACGCTGCTGGCGGCAAGCACCTTATCCGCTTCGGCATTGGGTGCTACCAGGCTTGCAAAAGTTTCAGGCAATCCGTTTTATCTGGGTGTTGCCTCCGGCGACCCCAGACCTGACTCTGTGGTTATTTGGACAAGACTAGCGCGTGAAACATTGGGCAATACTCTAAGCAGAAATGGGCCCGTGGCAGTTGATTATGAGATAGCCGAAACCGCCAGTTTCGCAACTATCTATCGTAAAGGAAATGCGGCGGCTTTGCCGGAGTTGGGTTATTCCGTACATGTAGACTTGCAAGGTCTCAGTCCGGGTAAAGAATATTACTATCGCTGGATGATTGGTGGTGAAGTTAGCACTGTCGGCAGAACTAAAACTGCACCGGCCAGTGACGCTAGCCCTGAGAACTTTCGCTTTGGCTTTGCCTCCTGCCAACAATACGAGCATGGTTATTTCACCGCGCTAGATCATATGGCGAATGAAAATTTCGACTTAATTGTCCACCTGGGTGATTATATTTACGAAGAAAACCTGGGGAGCCGAAAATGTTCGTCATCACAACGCACCAGAAATCTATACGCTGGATGATTACCGCGCGCGGTATGAGTTATACAAAAAAGATGCCGACTTGCAGGCGGCCCACGCATCAGCTCCTTGGGCAGTAACCTGGGATGATCATGAAGTTGATGATAATTACGCTAACGATATTGCCGTGGATGAGCAAACCCCAGAACAGTTACTAATTCGACGGGCTGCAGGCTATCAAGCGTTTTATGAATTCATGCCGATACGCTTACCATCGGGCCGACAAGGGTCTTCGATGCAAATCTATCGCCCTTTGCAGTTCGGCACCTTAATGGATATGACGATCCTAGACACACGCCAGTACCGGAGTGATCAGGCGTGTAGAGACGGTATGAAGACTAGTTGTGATCAGCATCGAGACCTTAGCCGGACGTTATTAGGAGAAGCCCAGAAAGACTGGTTGTTCAGACGCCTGCGCAATAGTGAAGCCACTTGGAACGTGATGGCACAACAAGTGATGATGGGCCGTTTGTTGCGGCGCAATGAGCAAAATGAGGAAATGTATTTAATGGATATCTGGGATGGCTATCCCGGTGAGCGCGATGAGTTGCTGGCAGGACTAAAAGAGGCGGAAACTCCCAACCCAATTGTACTGACTGGAGACATACACAGTAACTGGGTAAACAATATCCTGTCCGACTTCAGTCAGGAAAACAGCGAAATTATTGCAACTGAATTCGTTGGTACGTCAATTACCTCTGGTGGCGATGGCTCTGATACGACTAGTACTACGGCGCAAACTCTTTCTGACAATCCTCACGTCAAATTCTACAATCGTCAGCGCGGTTATGTCAGTTGTAAGCTAAGCAAAGATTTATGGCAATCAGACTACAAGGTTTTGGATAAAGTGAGCGAACCGGGTCACCCAATAAGAACCCGTGCGTCGTTTGTGGTGGAAGCTGGAAATCCTGGTGCGCTTGAAGCTTAAAAATAGCTGATTGGTGGAACTTAAAATGAATAAATTGAAAATTGCAGGGTTGGCATTCGTCTTTCTATGGTTTATGGGCGGAGGCGTGATGCATTTCCTCTCGCCAGAATTTTTCCTGGCAATCATGCCACCTTCTTTGCCCTACCATGAAGCGGCAGTTGCTATTAGCGGAGTGTTTGAAATAATCGGTGCTGTGGGATTGTTTGTTTCAGCGCACTAGGCGCATGGCCGGAATTGGCTTATTTGTTCTAACTGTCGCTGTGTCACCGGCGAATATCTACATGTCGCTGAATCCGGAGCTTTTTCCGGACGTATCCGAGTTAGCACTTACCTTTCGCCTGGTGATACAGGTGTTATTACTTGCCTGTATCTGGTGGTCGACCGCTGCTGATACAAAAAGAGAGTGAAGAGATCTGTCTAAATAGCAAGAATCAAAATCAGGTGTTAGTACTGTTCGGCTTGGGTCTTTATAGTGGCATACACTTCAGAGGTGCCGTCTTTCTTCATCAAAATCACATCATAACTAGTGAAACGATTACCGATTTCCATTCCCGGGCTGCCCATTGGCATACCTGGCACTTGCTAAGCCAAGTGCATTCGCAGGCGGCGAGGCTAGAAACTGGCTGATGTATTTTGCAGGGACGTGACCTTCGAACAGATAACCATCCTTGGATACTGCCGTGTGGCAGGACTGCCACTTCGGCAGCACGCCGAGTTCTTCCTTAACGGTATAGATATTCGTTGGATGAAATACGGTAGAGTCGAAACCACGTTCGTCCATGTGGGCTATCCAGCCTACGCAGCAGCCGCAAGTTTCTTCCTTGTATACGTTCAGGGTTATGTCATCTATGCTCTGTGCGTATGCGCGCTCAGGGCTTGAAAGCCCTGTGGTGAGTACCAAAGCGAATAGAGATAGTGAAGAGAAAAGTAGTGATTTCATTGCAGCTCCTGCTTACTTTGATCTGACAATTCGTGATGAATCGTTTAGCTTGCTTATTCTTTAAAGATACCACGATACTCTAGACAGCTGCCATGCCTGCATTTACTCGTCTTGACTTTTTAGCAATGGTAACTATGGTGACTGCATGACCCGAAAGGCCTCCCCCTCAGAAGCTTCGCCTGTAGCAGGCAAGAGCAGAATCCAGTCGCTCGATGTGCTGCGTGGTTTCGCACTGCTAGGCATACTGTTGATGAATATCCTGGTGTTTGCATTTCCCTTCGCCGCCTATACTGACCCGACAATCGATGGAGCTACCGAGGGATTAAACCTCGCAATCTTCGCGTCAATGGATGTATTGGTTGAGGGTAGCATGCGCGCAATCTTCTCTATGCTGTTCGGTGCAGGCATGCTCATCTTTCTCGCCAAGCGCGATACCGATGTAGACACACTCCGCGCCCTCTTCTATAGACGCACAGGGCTTTTGATTGTATTCGGCTTGGTAAATGCCTATATCTTCATCTGGCCGGGGGACATTCTCTACACCTATGGCATGGCTGGCTTGCTGCTGTATTTCTTTCGTGATTTTTCTGCAGCCGTACTGACTAAATACAGCCTGGCGATCTTCTTTTTTCTGGGAGTAATTCATACCGGTCTTCATATGGAGGTTAGATCACTGCGTAACGATGTTAAAGCAGTTGAGGCCTTGCCTCATGGAACAGTTCTAAGCTCTGAGCAACTACAGACGCTGGATGATTGGGATTCTTTTCTCGAAGAACAATTCGTCTCTCCCGAAATCATCCAGCTTGAGTATGAGGCGAGGAAGTCCGGTTACATCGAGAATGTTATCGCCTACGCGCCATTCAATTTTTTGCTGCAAACTGTTGTCTTGTTTTTTACCTCTCTGTGGGATGTGTTAGCCATGATGCTATTAGGGATGGCATTCTTCAAATGGGGATTGCTAGATGCATCGCGACGCTCGCGTGATTATTGGCTGCTTGTCATTGCCGGCGTCGGCTTGGGTTTGCCGCTGAACTATCTAGAGACGGCGACCTATATAAGCAGCGGCTACGAGACATATTGGGCTGGCGCGTACCGACCAAGCTATGATGTTAGTCGTCTGTCCCTAGCTGTGGGCTATATCGGCATAATCATGCTGTTGTGCAAGCACGCCTTGTTTCCTTGGTTTCGCAGTGCTCTTGCTGCCGTGGGCCAACTAGCACTAACAAATTATCTGGCCCAGTCACTTATCTGTAACTTCATCTTCATGGGCTTCGGCCTTGGCTTGTTCGGTGATCTACAGCGCTATCAGGCCTATCTGGTGGTGCTGGGGGTGTGGATGATTCAGATTGTTTTCAGTCAGGTTTGGCTGCGGTTTTATTGCTTCGGGCCTGCAGAGTGGCTGTGGCGCAGCTTAACCTACAAGCAGTCCCAGCCACTTCGCCTAGTCACTCCCGAGGTGTAGATAGTAGGGCATGTGGGCTGGCCCTCAGTTGTTTTGGCATAGCCAATCACGTACCATGCTGCCGTCTCCAGTACTGCTGAAGCAGTGCCGAAAAGCAGTTCTTCCTGCTCTCCATTCGACAGTCATATCAAGATAAGTAGTGATTACCATGTTGTTGCAGCGGCTACATTTTAATAAAGAAACGATGCTCGAGCTCATGAGGATTGCTATTCCCATGATTGTTTCTCAGGGCACGTTTGCAGTGATGATTTTCACCGACCGCTATTTTATGTCGCAGATCGATCCGATTCACATGGCGGCAGCGCTCGGTGGTGGTGTTGCTGCATTCTTCTCGTTCTGTTTCTTCTCCGGTTTATTTTCCTACGCGAATGCGCTGGCTGCCCAGTATCTGGGTGCTGGTGAAATCGAGAAATGCCCAAAGGTAGTGACGCAGGGTTTTATCATGGTTGTTATGAGCATCCCACTACTGGTGATCATCACCCGGCTCGTCGCTGGCATTTTCGAAGGCATGGATCATGATCCAGTGCAGGTCGAGTTGGAGCGTAGCTATTACCAGATACTAATGTTGGGTACGGTGGTTACGCTGACGAAGATTTGCATCTCCTCCTATTTCGCCGGTATCGCAAGAACGAAACTCGTAATGATCTGTGATCTGTGCGGCTTAGTGCTTAATGTGCCGCTGTGCTACGCCATGGTGTTTGGAAAATTTGGTTTCCCAGAATTGGGTATCGTCGGTGCCGGCGTATCTACAATTATTGCCACGGCATTCGCCTTGGTGCTTTTTCTTTTCTGCTATTTTCGCAAAGAGCATCGCGAGAAATTCAAGGTAATGGAATCGTTTAAGTTCGATAGCGGCATATTGAAGCGCTTCGTTCGTCTCGGTTTTCCCTCAGGTCTAGAGCTGTTTTTGAATGTAGCTGCATTCAATTTGTTTCTTCTCATGTTTCAGGGATATGGGATTACCGAAGGAGCGGCAGCAGCAATCGTCTTTAACTGGGACATAATTTCATTCGTGCCGATGGTGGGTTTAAACATAGGCCTCATTGGCATGATAGGCCGCTTCGTCGGTGCGCAGAACATGGAGAGAGCGAATGAGGCTATCACCGCTGGTTTCGTGTTGGGGCTGACATATTCAGCGATATTGGCTTTCATCTACATTACCTTTCGATTCGCTCTGGTTGGGGTGTTCGCGCCGCCAGACGGCGACTTCAGTGAGATCTTGGAGCTGGCCGCCTTTATGATGATAGGTTTGTCGAGCTACGCAATCGCTGATGCCGTTATTCAGGTGTGCGGCGGCGTATTGCGTGGTGCGGGTGATACTCGCTGGATCATGTATACCTCGGTCACGCTGCACTGGATCATGCTCGTGGCGCAGTACCTCATAATTCGCGTGTTCGAATGGGGACCGAAAGCGTCTTGGCTGGCCTTCGTCGTTATGATTCTGGCGATCGCTGTGGTCTTCCTAGCTCGCCTTCGCAGCGGTCGTTGGCGCGATGAGGAAGCCCTGCGGCGGGTAATGGCCGAATAGCGAAACCCCTGCGATTCTGGGCTTGCAGCATCTTCTGTGAGCAGGTAGCCTGCTATTGTCCATCAAATTTAGGCTCCACAGAGAGTGGCTTATGAAGAAGATCCTCGCCAGCACCAGTTTATTGATTCTTGTGGCCGTTGTATCAACAGCACAAATTTATTCCCAGTCTAATGCTCAGTCCAATACTAACGCCGATAGTGGGTACTCCGAGGGGCTCCTCAATACCAAGCGCATATTTTCTCGTGGTCTGGCAGAGGCGATAGGAGAACCCTTTCGAGGTGTCGCGACATCACAGGGTGTTGTTAGCGATCTATTTCCACTGAAGTCTACGGGGGCGTCTACAGCTTCAATTGTGTCGGCGGCCTCTAGCTTTCTCAGTACCCTAAGTGGCGCCGAGTTGAGTAGAACGCAATATGCTGTTGATGATCCTGAGTGGCGAAATTGGTCTAACGTGGATGTGGGAATTTTTTCGCGACACGGCGTGAGTCTCGAAGAGATGTCCGCACAGCAAAAGACGGCTGCATGGGACTTGCTGCGTGCATCGCTTAGTTTTGAGGGCGTAGCGCAGACTCAAGATATTATGAAGACTGAGCAATCGCTGCTCGAGTTAAACGGCGAGCCAATTCGTTACGGCGAAGAGAAATACTATTTCACCGTTATGGGTATTCCGTCCACAACTGAACCTTGGGGTTGGCAGTTGGATGGCCATCATCTAATTATCAATTTCTTCGTATTGGGCGATCAAGTCGTCATGACACCAGCTTTTTGGGGTGGCGAGCCGGCGATCTCCAAGCAGGGCAAGTATGCTGGTAATCGCATAATGCAGGACGAGCAGGATCACGGCCTCGCCTTTATGCAATCACTGGAAAGGAGCCAGCAAGCTGTTGCCACTATCGATCCCGATAAAACACGCAACAATCAACTGGCCGCTGCCAATGAAGACAATCTGACGCTCGACTTCGAAGGGCTGCGTGGGAGTGAAATGAGTACTGCTCAGAAGTCGCAACTACTAAACCTAGTGCGTGTCTATGTGGCGAACCTTCGCGAGCCTCACGCTAATATCACCATGGATGAAATTGGAGGGCATATCGACGACACCTATTTTTCTTGGGTCGGTAATGCTGAAGATGACGCGATCTTCTACTACAGAATACACAGCCCGGTAATCTTGATTGAATTCGATCATCAGAATCCAGTTGGAACGGCCCAGATCAATACACCTGGCACGCCTACTCGCGATCATATCCATACGATTGTAAGAACGCCGAATGGCAACGATTACGGGAAAGACCTATTGGCGCAGCATCTTGCGGCGCACCCACACTAAGACATTTGATTTCGAGCTAAGTGAAGGAGAGAACGAAACATGACTTTAGCTACAATTAACTTGCAGGGGCTTTTGGTCCGCAGCGTTGCAATCATCTCACTTGCTGGCTTTCCGCTGGCGTCGAGTATGGCGCAATCGCTGAACGCATTTGGCGTCCCCACTGAGAAGATTAGCAATCCTGCTGCTAACGTCGTGGCTGCTGCCGGATCGCGCGGGCAGGGTTGGCTAGGTCAGGGACGTTCAGAAGTAATTGCCCGCCATGGCATGGTAGCAACCAGCGACCCGATCGCGGCACAGGCAGGACTGGAGATTCTTCGAGGTGGCGGCAACGCTATCGATGCGGCTGTAGCTGCCGCCGCGGTTCTGGATGTCACCTCACAAAATGATACCGGCATAGCGGGAGACCTGTTTGCTTTGGTTTGGAGTGCCCAAGATAAGAAGCTTTATGCACTGAACTCTGCTGGTTGGGCTCCGGCCAGATGGACTCCCGAGTATTTTAAGGAAGATCTCGGTGTTGAACGCGTACCCGGCACTGGAGTCAATGCGGCTACCGTGCCCGGAGCCATCAGCGGCTACGATGCCTTACTGAACCGCTTCGGGACAATGGGCTTTGAGGAGACATTTGCCAGGGCAGTGCAGGTCGCCGATGAGGGCTGGGGGCAGGCAGAGCGAAGGCATCAGGATATAAGTTCCGTGGTAGAGAAACTACGCGGTGATGCTGACTCTGCAGCGACTTTCCTCAATGATGGTGAGGTGCCGCCACTGTATAGCATTATCCGCAATCCCCAATTGGCGGACGCGCTGCGTCTCATCCAAGAGCAAGGCAGAGATGCTTTCTACAAGGGACCCATTGCCGATGCGATCGTCGCGAAGATGCAGGCAGACGGGGGCGTTATGACTCACGCTGACCTGGCTGAATTCGAGTCCGAATGGATCGAGCCGATAAGCACAAATTATCACGGTTATGATGTGTTTCAGCTGCCTCCTCCTGGGCAGGGCTTTGCCGCGCTGGAGATGTTGAACATCTTGGAAGTCTGCGCACCGGAGCACGACGTCGACTTGTCTGCCCTCGGTCCATCAAACCCAAATTACTGGCACTTTCTTGTCGAAGCGAAGAAACTAGCCTACTCAGATTTGCAGGCTTATAACGGCGATCCCCTATTCTCCGATATTCCGATTGATAGATTGCTATCGAAAAGCTATGCAGCGACTCTGTGTGATCGTATCGACATGGATGTAGCGACCGAGCCCTCAATTACGGGGGGTTTGGATGGCGGTACAATATACCTGACCACGGCTGATCGCTGGGGAAACATGGTTTCACTTATACACAGCATTTTTTCAGTCTACGGTAGCGGAGCGACAATAGCTCCCTATGGAATGATGCTGCACAACCGCGGCGTTGCCTTTTCGTTGGAAGAGGGCCACCCGAATGAGGTCGCGCCGCGCAAGCGGCCGTTCCACTCCATTATAGCGGGTTTCGTATTACACAACGATGAGCCTCTAATGACGTTCGGCAATATGGGTGGCTCTGTGCAACCCGAGACGCATGTTCAACATATGGTGAACGTTATAGATAATGGTATGAATATTCAGATGACTACCGATGCAGCACGTTTTACCCATAGTCAGAATAGCAATACGCTTTCCCTGGAAGACAATCTTTACAGTCTCGTGGGTCGGGCACTAGAGGCCAAGGGTCACAATGTGCGTTCTGTTAATGGTGGCAGAGTAGGTGGGTATCAGGGGATTCTGTTTAGTAAAGATCCCGCACTGCCAGTGCCTGTCTTCGGCCAGCAGAGCATTGATCAGGATCACCCAGTGAACGGCGTCTACCGCGCCGGTTCGGACCATCGTAAAGATGGTCAAGCGGTGGGCTGGTAAGAGTGTTCGGTAGAGTTGAAAAATTTGTCGATCCTATTACGGCAGCAGTTTGGCGTTTAAGGAAGACAACTAGCAGCAGGAAACCTTGGTTCATTGCGGCTGTTTGTCTATTTTTGGCTTCCTGCATCGGGCCTAATTTAGAAAATTGGCCCGATACTATTCCGCAAAAGCAGATTTTTATAATTACCTACGATGCAGACGAAGAGAACCAAGATCGTCAGTCGAAAACTGAATACCTCGAATGGGTATTGAGTTTTTATCAGGGCAATCTTGCCTATCAGTCCGGATGGCAAGATATTCAGGGCTACGTCTATGAAGCGCCTGCTCCTGAGGCTGAGCAGGAACTGCTGGAGCAGCTGAATTTGTTAGGCATAGCCATCGGTAGTGAATGGTCCAAACACAATGACGTGCGCCAAATCGACACGCGCATGCTGTCTCTGTGGGGCTCAACTATTCAGCTTGCAGCTGATTTCGATAAGCAGAAACAGACGGTAGAGGTCATCGCGATAGACATCGATCTCCTGCTCAATGGTAGTCTTAGCAAGCAGGAAATTGTCGAGGAACGCTACGCGGGTATTTTAGGATTGGAGTTGTTCGGCGATTTTTAGTGATTTCTAGGAACTCATTTTTTTTACTGATTTATTAGTCTTATAGGTGTCCGAAATGAAACGCCGAGAATTTTTAAACACATCACTGCAGGGCTCCCTTGCAGCTTCCATCTCAATGCTCATGCCGGCTGGACTGCTAGCAAGTGAGCTACCTGCAGACATAACAGAACTCACCGCATCTAAGCTCTCTGCAGCGATCCGCGATCGGCAGGTCAGCTGTCTCGAAGTCATGCAGGCATACCTGCAACGCATCGAGCGATACAACCCCGTTTACAATGCGATAGTTAACCTAGCCGACCAAGACGGTCTGTTAGGCCAGGCTCGCCGCGCGGATGCCGCGCTGGACAAGGGCGAGTACTGGGGCTGGATGCATGGCATGCCGCACGCGGTAAAAGATCTTGCTAACGTAGAAGGTATGATTACCACCAGCGGATCGCGACTCTATGCAAATCGAGTCGCTACAGCGGATAGCTCGCTCGTCGCCAGTGTTAGAGCACAAGGTGCGATCTTTATAGGCAAGACCAACACGCCAGAGTTTGGACTCGGGTCTCAGACTTACAATGCAGTTTTCGGGGCTACCGGCAGCGCCTGCAATCCAGCGCTAACGGCAGGTGGCAGTAGCGGTGGCGCAGCATGCGGTCTCGGCACGCATATGCTGCCCGTGGCAGATGGTAGCGACATGATGGGTTCGTTGCGAAACCCGGGTGCCTTCAATAACGTCATTGGTTTTCGGCCTTCGAAGGGGCGAGTAGGTGGCGGAGATTCGTTAAATAGGGGCCTCTCGACGTCAGGTCCAATGGGTAGGAATACCGAAGATACGATTCGGTTGTTGCTCAGCATTGCCGGGCCGGTGAGCGGTGAGCCAAATGTGATGCGTTACAGTCTGCCCGAAGCAGAACAATTCACGCCACTTAATTTGCAGGACATTAAGATTGGCTGGATGGGAGATTTTGAGAAATATCTGGCGATGGAGGCCGGTGTGCTCGATGTCTGTGAATCTAGCCTCAACTTGCTGGCGACTGCAGGCGCGAAGGTCGAGCACTGCATGCCAAATTTTGATATGTCAGTGCTGTGGCGTACATGGGTTGATCTCCGAAACATGGGCCGCAGTGGCTCTCAATCAATGTATGACGATCCGGCCCAACGCGCGTTGCTCAAGCCTGAGTATATTTGGGAAATTGAACAGTCCTTGGTATTAACAGCGCGGCAGATTAATGACGCTGGCAATGCCAGAGCGAGATGGTATCGAGAGGTAGTCCATCTGTTGGAGCAATTCGATTTTCTTGTGTTGCCAACAGCTCAGGTCTTTCCATTCTCAAAAGACATTCACTGGCCGACTGAGATAGCGGGCGAAAAGATGGATACCTACCATCGCTGGATGGAAGTGGTCATAGGTGCAAGTCTTGCTGGCAATCCTGTGGTGAATGTTCCTGCTGGCTTTGATGAGCAAGGCAGACCCATGGGAATCCAAGTCATGGGTCGCTTCGGAGAAGATAAGAAGGTGCTGGAATTTGCGCTGGCCTACGAGCAGGTAACAGACTTCTTGCAGCAGCGGCCTAACCTAGTCGCGAGTGACTAGGTGGAGCGGGCTGTGTCAGCAGGTCGGTTACGGTAGCCTGAATGCCCGCAGGGTATCTGTTGCACTAATTACCACGTATTGATTTCCATCTGGGCCTCGGTAGGTCATGGGGTTTGCGTTTCCGCGTTTCGCTAGAGTTGTTTCCCAGAGTTGTTGCCCCGTCATTGTGTCCAGTGCACGCAGACGGTTGTCATCTGTTGCTGCTATGAATAATAGATTGCCAGCAGTAACCAAGGCAGCGGCACGCCCAGCTCTGCCGGTGTTCTGGTTTTCCTCGGGGAGAACTTCACTCAGTCCTAGTGTTTGCTGCCAGGCGATATTGCCCGTTGTAGTATCTACAGCCGACAGGGTTCCCCATGGCGGCTTCTGGCAGGGCAAAGACATACCATCGATAGTTACTTGAAAGTTGCCAGGCCTGGGGCCACGACGCTGCATGGGAAACTCGGCGCCGTCTTCAGATTCTTCTACCCAGCCAAAGCTACCTATGTCGCCAGCAAAGACGAAGGCGTACTTGCTGGCAGGGTCGAACGCTACACCACCCCAGTTCGGCCCGCCGGTAAGCCCTGGGAATAAGAGCGTGGTGTTATTTCCAGTGCCATTGGGTCTGTAGGCCCAAGGGGTAAATGGACCTTGGTTGGTGACGTTGCCAGAGTTAGCGAGCAGCTGCGAACAGGCGGCGGCATGCTCTGGTGATGTGTCAGCTGCCGTTACTAGGTCGGATGCATCGAAGCTCACTCGCGCTAAAGCGGGCGGGTTAGTCGGAATCGGCTGCGTGGGAGAAGTCTCCTCGCCTGGTACATCACTGGCAGGCACGGCGCGCTCTTCGATACCGAAGATAGCGTCCCCAGTTTCTCGATTTAACAAATACAGATAGCCCGATTTAGTTGTTACGCCTAGCGCTGGAATTAACTCGCCATCTCTTTCTATGTCAAATAATGCCGGAGGCGCGGGTGGATCGTGATCCCATAGGTCGTGATGAATGGTTTGGAAATGCCAGCGGTATTCTCCACTGCGGATATCAACTGCAACTAATGAGTTAGAAAAAAGATTGTTGCCCGCGCGGTCGCCACCGTAACCGAATGGGATTGGCGAGGCGAGGGGGAGATAGATTAGTCCGCGTTGTTCATCGACGGTGAAATAGAATGGCCAGGCATTGGCGCCTAATCTTCCGCGCCAACTATCACCTTCCCAGGTATCGTGTCCGAGATTTCCCGGTCCAGGTACGGACTCAAATTCCCAGACCTTCTCTCCGCTTCGCGCATCGAAGGCCCTTGCGTTGCCGATGCCTCCCTCAGCGCCTCTAGGTGTATTGGCTCCTACTATTACCGTGTTCTCGAAAATCATAGCAACGGAGTTATAGGGGATTTGCATATCGATCTCGCCTGAATCACCAAACTCTGGGGCGAGTTCGCCCGTAGCCGCATCGAGCGCCACCAATCGCCTACCGGCGGTATAGAGTATGCGTGGAGGGGAGCCGTTGTCGCCGGGCCAATAGGAGACTCCGCGTCTAGAAGCGGCGCTGGGTGAAACTCTGTGTGTCCACAGCTCTTCACCGCTTACAGGGTCTAGTGCAATCACTCGGTCAGCCGCGGGAAGGTACATGACACCCTCTACAACAATCGGCGTTACTTGCGAATTCGGTGCTCTAGGGTTCTCTTCGGGATTGAGTGCATTGGCAAGCAGTGAGTAAGACCAGGCGCTGTTGAGAGTGGCCACATTGTCCTGATTGATCTGCGTTAAAGGCGAGAAGCCCGTGCCCGCAAGATTGCCGCGATACTGAGTCCATTCACTTCCAGAGGAGAGTGTATCAGGGCCCTGCGCAAGTAAAGGGGTGAAAAGTACGGCGCTGAGCAGGCCGCTAAACAGAGCTGTGGTTTGCGAAGTTCGCATAATGTTTCCTTATTCTTTTTGGGTTGCTAGTTCAGGGGCACAGGCCAAGGTGTCCGGTTGTTGAGTCTACGTGAATCTGCCCAGTGTATCCAAGCGCAGAAAAGCAGTGGTTTCGGAAATCTGTCTAAACGTGTAATCTTTCGCCTGAATTTACTATCTACTACTAGGTCAGCTAATAGGAACACCCAATAACAATGAGTCAACTTTTCCAACCGCTTAGCTTTAGCCGTGGCCCAACTATGAAGAATCGCTTCATGTTGGCACCTCTCACTAACACCCAAAGTCATGAGGATGGCGTGCTATCGGACGAGGAGTTTAGATGGCTCACCCTGCGCGCCGAAGGCGGATTTGGTCTCACCATGACCTGTGCAGCACACGTCCAGGCAGTCGGTCAGGGCTTTCCGGGACAGCTTGGCGTGTTCTCGGATAAGCACATAGAAGGTTTGAGTCATCTCGCCGTAACGATCAAGGCCCACAACAGCATAGCGATCTGTCAGCTGCATCACGCCGGCATGCGCTCGCCGAGTGAGCTGATTGGTACAGACCCAGTGAGCCCCTCTGGGGATGACAAGACAGGCGCTCGGGCGCTCAGCTTGATCGAGGTCGAACAGCTAGTTACCGATTTCATAGCGGCAGCGGTTCGTTCTCAGGAGGCAGGGTTTGATGGTGTCGAGATTCATGGTGCCCACAGTTATATTCTCTGTCAGTTTCTGAGCAGTGAAAATAATCAGCGCGATGATCGCTATGGAGGCTCTCTCGAGAATAGGAGCCGCATTTTCTTCGAAATTCTCGATGGCATTCGTGAGCAATGCAGAGATGACTTTATGGTTGGTGTGCGTTTGTCTCCTGAGCGTTTTGGTTTGGTGCTTAGCGAAGTTCAGACTGTGGCGCAGCAGCTGATGAGCACTGGCCAGATCGATTTCTTGGACCTGTCACTTTGGGATGTCTTTAAGGAGCCGAATGAAGAAGCTATGCAGGGCAGGACTCTCATGTCCTATTTTACTGAGCTGGAACGAGGGGAAGTTCGATTAGGCGTTGCCGGTAAGATTCGAACGCCCGAGGAGGCTGAAAAGGCGCTGGCGGCTGGCGCGGATTGGATCATGCTGGGGCGGGCGGCAATTTTGCACCATGACTTCCCAAATCGCTACCAGGAAGACCCGAATTTTAAGCCGGTAGAAAACCCAGTAGCACGCAGCCATCTAGTAGATGAAGGGCTTTCGGACAAGTTCATCACCTATATGCAAAGCTGGGCAGGCTTCGTCGCTAAGGAGTAGCGCGCAAGCGCGCCGGAGCCCGGAGATTGGTATTCAAATCGGCTAGTAAATGCTAGAGTCTAGGGCAATCACACAGGTGAATAGTCTATGTCTTCGATCATTTATCCGGTTACTAATCTAGCCGCTGTTGAGCAGTTAACTATTGTCAGTGGTAAGGGCGTTTATGTCTTCGACGACACAGGCAATCAGTATCTAGAAGGATTGTCAGGCCTGTGGTGTTCGGCCCTAGGCTACGGCAACGAAGAACTCATTGCCGCTATCAACTCTCAACTTAAAACCCTCTCCTATAGCCATCTCTTCGGTGGCCGTACGCATCCTGTTGTAATGGAGTTAGCGGATAAGCTCGCAGCGATGGTGCCAGTCCCAGATGCGAGACTCTTCTTCAGCAACTCGGGCAGCGAGGCGAATGATTCGCAGATAAAGATGCTGCGCTACTACAGTAATGCCATCGGTAAGCCCCAGAAGAAAAAAATCATTGCATTAGACCGAGGCTATCACGGTGTGACCGTTGCCGCGGCTTCGCTAACCGGGTTGCCTGTGATGCACAGCCATTTCGATCTCCCGGTAGAGGCGCTAGGGATTCTTCGAGCTGATTGTCCGCATTACTTCCGCGGCAAGGTAGGCGATGAGTCGGAAGGTGAATTTGTTTCCCGTTTATTAAAAAACGTAGAGAAAATAATCTTTGAAGAAGGGGCTGACACGATCGCCGCCTTCATTGCCGAACCACTAATGGGTGCCGGTGGCGTGATCGTGCCACCTGAAGGTTACCTGCCTAAGGTGCAAGCTTTGTTGAATGAGCACGGTATTCTGCTCTGGGCTGATGAGGTGATCTGTGGATTCGGCAGAACGGGAAATGATTTCGGCTCCACGACTATGGGTATAAAACCAGACCTTATGAGTTTAGCGAAACAGTTGTCGTCAGCCTATATCCCAATTAGCGCGGCTGTTATTCCCGGGGAAATGTATGAAGCGATGGTCGATCAGAGTGCGGAGGTCGGCGTTTTTGGACATGGTTATACTTACACTGGCCATCCTGTAGCCTGTGCTGCTGCATTAAAGGCATTGGAGATTTATGAGCGAGACGACCTATTCGCAGAAGCGGCGAAAATGGGTGTGCACATGCAATCCCGGCTGCAGGAGTTTGCAGGTCATGAGTTAGTGGGTGAGGTGCGAGGCAAGGGTCTCATTGGAGCAGTCGAGTTGGTGGCCAATAAAGAAACTGGGCAGGCATTTAACGATGGCCGGGTAGGAGCCTTTGCACAGCGTGCTTGTCAGGATGCGGGCTTGTTGCTGCGTGTGGTTAGCGGGAGCTCTGTTGCCTTCTGCCCGCCACTGATCATAGAAGAGGATCAGATCAACGAGATGGTTGAAAAATTTAGCACGGCGCTGGCCTCAACTCTCGAATACGCGAAGAAGGAAAACTTAATACAGTAAGCTGCTCTTGGTTATGTAAACAGAATAATAAAACAGGATAGAAATATGAAGAATTTCAGGAACACCCTGCTCATCTCAGTTTTAGTTTCCTCGCTTGCGGCATGTCAGCCTGCGCAGGAGTCGGTGGATAAAATTGCTGCCGACCTGATATTGAACAATGGCAAGATTGTTTCCGTCGATGAAGCGTTTAGCCTCCATGACACTATCGTGGTGACCGATGGCAGGGTCGTCGAGCTAGGAGATGCCTCGTTGCTAGATAAGTATGAGGCTGCCATCGTGCGCGATCTCGACGGCAAGACACTCATGCCTGGCTTTATCGATTCCCATACACACATTAGCGGCGACCCGCAGCGCTATATCGACCTGAGCGAAGTTACCTCTATTGCCGAAATTCAGGATTTGATTCGTGCTAAGGCTGCGGAGCTAGGAACGGGAGAGTGGATTACAGGCTACGGCTGGTCGGAGGACGAGTTGGCGGAAGGTCGCAAACCGCTTCGTGGTGATCTCGATATCGCCGCGCCGCGCAATCCCGTTACCCTTACTCGAGCGGGAGGCCATAGTGCGGTTGTTAGTACATCGGCGTTAGGCTTAGCCGAGATAAACAATAATACGCCCGATCCCGAAGGCGGTGTAATCGAGCGCGATGAGAACGGCGTGGCGAACGGGATTATTCGTGAGCGGCAGGGCATCGTCGGTCGTCTGGTGCCAGATTCGACGTATGAAGAGTTACTCGCCAGCCTTGAAATTAATTTGGGCAACCTGCTTGCCAAGGGAATCACAAGTATTACCGATGCCTCAACAGATCCTGAAGAGTACGCGATGTGGGAAGAGCTCTACGCCAAGCCGGGAGTGAAGCTGCCGCGTTCGGCGGTACAATTTCAGTGGTTTGACACAGAGACAATCAATGAGGTCAAAGCCAGAGTCGGCGATGGCAACGAGTTCCTGAGGATTGGCCCCATTAAGGTATTTGCCGATGGTGGCTTTACAGGCCCAGCCGCCTTCACCAAGGAGCCTTACCTAAATCAAGGCGACTATCGCGGCTACCTGAACATGCCGGCGGAAGAATTAGTCAGTCACATTAATGAGATTCACGACGCGGGCTGGCAGATGGGTATCCATGCGATCGGTGATGCGGCGATTGAGCTGGTGGTCGCTACACTGGCTGATGCACTCACGAGGAATCCACGGGAAGATCATCGCACCTATCTCAACCACTTCTCTATGCGTCCATCAAATGAAACAATGGAGACGATGGCAGAGCATGGAATCCATATCACCCAGCAGCCGAATTTCACCTATACCTTAGAGGGACGTTACGTAGCGAACCTTGACGGCTGGCGTCTAGAACACAATAACCCCGTGCGTTCGCCGATGGACCACGGCATTCATGTCGCAATCTCCAGCGACATTCTGCCCATAGGTCCGCTGGTAGGCATCTATGCGGCTGTCACTAGGAAGGGCATGAGTGGAAGAGTGTTCGGGGCAGATGAGGCGATTACCATCGAAGAAGCAATTGCCGGCTATACAATCAAAGGCGCTTACCTCGGCTTCGAAGAAGATATAAAGGGTTCGCTTGAGCCTGGCAAGCTTGCAGACATGGTCGTACTCTCCGATGACATTCTTACCATTGATTCGGAAGAGATAATGGATATAGAGATCGAACAGACCTATGTGGGTGGAGAGCTGGTCTATCAGAATTAGTAACGGCGCTATAATTCATAACAATAAATGTAAGGAGAATCTCATGAACAGAAGGCTCTTAAGCAGTGTGATTGCATTCGTCGCGGCTGTTATCGTCGCTCCATCTGTATCGGCGCAGTCTGGGGATATTCCGCGCACCGAGCACGGTGTGCCAGATTTTCAAGGCACCTATACCTTTCGGACACTTACGCCCTTGAATAGGCCTCCCGAACTTGCTGACAAAGCGACGCTTACGGCCGAGGAAGCTGACGAGTGGGCCTCGTTTGAGAATAGACGACAGAATCGAGATCTAATTATCGATTCTGTTGGCGGCGCGGGTTACCCGCCAGGCGTGATCTCCTATAACGAGTTTTGGTATGAGCGAGGAGTCGAAACGGTCGCAGATCGAAGAACGTCTCTAGTCTACGATCCACCTAATGGCCGCGTCCCTGAGCTCAACGCGAAGGGAGTAGTGCGCTCTGCGGAATATCGCGAGAAACTTAGACTCAGTGAAGGGCCCGAGGCGAGAACGCTGAACGATCGCTGCCTGCTGAATGCTCGCACAGGTCCGCCGATGATATCTGGCTCTTATAATAATAATATGCAGCTGGTGCAGACCGAAGATCATGTCATGATCCTAAGTGAGATGATTCATCACGCACGCATCATCCGCTTCGGCGATGAGCACCATACCAAACAATTGAAATGGGAAGGAGACTCGATTGCTCACTGGGACGGCGACACGCTAGTGATTAATACGCAGAACTATTACTACGCAAATGGCTGGCGGAATACATCGAAGGCGATGAAGGTCGAGGAGCGTTTCACCTGGCTTGATGAGAACACTCTGGACTATGACTTCACTGTCGAAGACCCGAATACCTGGGACGTATCCTGGTCGGCCCGATTGCCGATGCGCCGCATAGAAGACCCAATCTACGAGTACGCTTGCCATGAAGGCAACCACGGTCTGGCAGGAATTCTAGCCGGCTGGAGACGCTACGAGTCGATGGGCATGAATGGAGATGGCACGCCGAAGGAAGACTAGAACGGTGATGCTTGGCGAGCGAGCGCTAATAACCGAGTAGGAAGGTTAGGATTTAGAATGGCGTCAGTTGCCAGTATTACCTCCAGACTAGAAAAGGGTGCCACAGTAAGCGTTGCGCCCCAATTCTTCACTACAACTTCAGCCATTGGCCATCAATACTTGTGCCGAATACCATGTTCAAATCGGTTTCTGGAAATAAAAATGCTTGAAACATACTGCTAGTGACCAGGCCTGTGGTCTACATGACCCATTTGATATGAGTTGTGCTAAAAGTCATCGTAAGCCCTTAACTCCAAATGGTTTTTAGTATTGTTGTTATCGATATCCGGCTCATTGAGCCCAGCTCAAGCTCGGGCAGTTGGGCGCGTGCTTACTCTAGCCCACCAGTCGCTCAAGTTTTCCAACTCTTCAGGAATTCTAATTCCTAGGGCGGCTTTGGCCATCACAAAAGCGCACTGTGCCGTTATGTCGGCTACGGTGTAGTTGTCTCCTGCAATAAACTGCTTTCCAATTAGTTCCTTATCCAGCCATTCCATTCGCGCCATCACCGATATTCTCTCTTGTTCAGCTACTTGAGGTATCTGGACGAATCGTCCTTTCCACATGTCAGCGGTATGCCGAAAAATACTGATGATGGGCAGAATGAATTCAAATTCCATACGTCGCTGCCACATCTCTATAGTCGCTGATTCCAGTGCGCCACTTCCCATTAAAGCAGGACTGGGCTGCATTTCTTCAAAGTATCTGCATATAGCCACAGATTCTGAAATGTAGCTGCCATCATCCAATTCAAGAAGTGGCATTCTGCCCAGGGAGTTCTTCTTCAGATAGTCCTCTGTTTGGTTTTCACCTGTCATCATATTCACAGGCAGCATTGGGATTTCGAGTCCTTTCTCAGCGAGAAATATGCGGACGCGACGAGCATTGGGAGAAGCGGGAAGGTCGTAGAGTTTCAATATAAGCACCTCAAGTAAGGATACGAGTCCTCGGCAATGTTGGGCGAGGCATGGAACAAGAAATAGTCTAAGAATTACAGCAAGGATAACAATCTATCGCGAAGAGGGGAATTCATGCTAATGCGAAGTACATGCCCGTCTTTGCTCTTTAAGTCATCTTTAGTAAAGCAGTTACTGACAGATCGGCAATACTTGTAATCTGTTTACTACTGGCGCCAGCCTTAACCTGAGTTTTTAGCCCGATCAGGGTAGTCATTAAGTAATCGGCAAGGACTTGGGGGCTTTCCTTCGAATCGATGTCTCCATGGACCTGCGCTGTGGCTACCGCTTCAGCGAATATTTTTTTCGACGCTTCCATCCCAGCTTTAACACAGCGTGCAATGCCTGGATCACTTTGTGCGAACTCTGCGGCGGTATTCATCATTAAACAACCACGCCTTCCTTGCGGGTCGCGCGTCTCTTTTGAAATATCAGTCAGCACACCATGAATGAATGCGAGAGAGCTCGGTGCGGTAGCTAAACCCTCTCTCATTGCGCAGATAAGTATTTCTTCATAGCGAATGAGGCATTGTTCAAACAATGCGTGTTTGGATTCGAAGGTTTGATAAAAACTACTTTTCGATAAATTCATCGCCGAAAGCAAATCGTTCAACGAAGTAGCCTCATAACCTTGAGTCCAAAAAAGCTGCATCGCGGCATCGCGTGCCACTACAACATTGAATTCTCGTGGTCTACCTGCCATGGCGAATAATACTCCGGTTCCAATAATGCGGATCATAACATAGTCGTTATGTTGTTGCTTGCAATCAGGACTGAAAGGTCCTATATTATACCTTTTACTAAAAACTTACACCTCAAAGAGTGCCTTCACAACTAGGGAAAGATAATGCTTACAAGTAAACTTAATTACCGTGTATTGATAACTACTCTCGCTGCATTGCTATGCGCTTCAAATGTGCTGGTTGCTCAGGAATCAAGGGTTAACACTGATCCTAATTATAATCCTGATGCGACGTTGTTTAAGGGTGCCGCCAATAATATTTGGATCGAAGTTTTGTTTAAGGCTACTCCCGCCCCAGGCTCCGATAGTGTTCCAACAGATAATCTTAGAGTAGATCTCAGGCCAGACCGTGAGATGACCTTAAACGTTGAGATCTATAATCCAAACGGATCTATTCCATTGGTTGTAACTCCAGGAGGGATGGGGGACATTGAAGGTTTTGGAGCATTCGCTAAAAATCTTGCAGCTGCATCCAGTGACCTAAAGGTCATTATTATGGACCGTCGTAACTTAGGGCGATCAGAAGTGTCTTTTGCTAGTGCCGAACCACTTTCCGGTGAGGAAGCAGAAGATCTGCATGTGCTGCTGCAACGATTAAATATTGATTCCGCAATATTCTATGGTATGTCCTCTGGTTCCCGTTCAAATATGGTTTTAGCGGAACGGTACCCGGAACAAGTGGATGCGCTCATCATTGCCCCACTCACTGGTGGTCCTATAGCAGCACAGCGCCTCGCGGATGAATATTTTTTGAGTTATTTGAGAGATGATAGTTTGACCTCGATGGAGGCAGTTGCTCAGACGCCATTGTGGAAGGGGTACATGGAGCGGAATAGCCCAGAGCTGCAAAAGATTTTTAGGGAACAAAACATAGACGACTTCCTGAGAACAATGAAGATGACCGGAGAGTACCTAGCGTCTTTTCATGCAAAAACAACGCTTGGAATGACAGATGAACAGCTAATGTCGCTTGAGGTGCCGGCCACGCTTATTCTTCACCATGGGCAAGAGATCGACTTTTTGCACCCTAAGGTAAATGCTAGAGCGGCGACTACCTTGCTTCAAAACTCAACGTTTAAGATAGCCCCAAACCTTCAATCAATCGTGGATGAAGTATTACCTTTCGTCAGGGAATACACTTCCGCTAGGAAGGCTGCACAATGAGCAAGGGTAAGATCTCCGAAATTGCCGTCACCTTGATGTTAGTTGTCGGCGTGCTGAGTTGGATATTCACGGCACCCTCCATGAGCAGTCACGGGCGCTATTGGTCGTTAGCTCAAGAATTTTAACCGACATGACTTAGGAAAAACTATGATTACTCCTGAACTTACTTACCTAACATGGGTAACTGTCTTTACTGCCCTGATGTGGATGCCCTATATCCTCAATACGATTGTTGTGAGGGGTTTGCTAAATGCCGTTGGCTACTCAGAAAATCCGAAGCCTTTGGCGCCTTGGGCTGCACGAATGAAACAGGCTCACTCCAATGCTATAGAAAACTTGGTTGTTTTTGGCTTGCTAATTTTTGTGGCTCAAGCTGCTGGTGCGAATAATGAAACTACAGCTCTTGCCAGTGCAATCTATTTCTATGCCCGGATTGTCCATTTTGTGACGTATTCGCTGGGTATTCCTTGGGTTCGAACGCTTGCCTTTGCTGTCGGATTTATGTGTCAAATTTCGCTAGCCCTGCAAATTTTCATGTAAGATAGTTCGGCCAATATCCATCACGATAGGAAAGGTCATGCTGATCAGACAAATACCCATTCGAAATGCCTTGAGCAACTACATGTATTTGCTTGCCTGCGAAGAGACTCTTGAGGCAATTGCTATTGACCCTTTGGATCATGCTCTATGCTTGCAAGTTGCCAAAGAAATGGGATGGAGCATCAAGACTGTCGCTAACACTCATCACCACCACGATCATATTGGTGGCAACGGCCCGGTCATCGCGGCAACTGGTGCGCAGTTGGTTTCTCATATCGATGCTATGCAGTCCATACCGAATGTGGATAGAGGTTTGCAAGCTGGCGACACATTGAAATGTGGTGAGTTTAGCCTCGAAGTGATGGATACCCCAGGTCATACGATGAGCCATATATGTTTGTATTTCTCTGGTGCTGAGTCAGAGAAGCCAGCCCTATTTTGTGGAGACACATTGTTCAATGCTGGAGTAGGGCGCTGCGACTTGGGTGGCGCCCCCGAGATCATGTACGAAACCTTTGTAGAACAATTCTATCCGCTGGCTGGTGAGGTGCGAATATTCCCTGGTCATAACTACATCGAAAATAACTTGCAGTTCACGCTCGATCGAGAGCCTGACAATCAATCAGCTCAATCATTGTGTGCGCAGTTTAAAGCAGGAATAAGCGCTGAAAGCTATGTCAGCACAATCGGCGTGGAGCGAGAAATCAATGTCTTTTTTCGGCTGAATCAAGCGCAAGTGCGGTTGGGGATAGCTGCGAGCTTGGGTACTGATGTAGAAAAATTAGATGATCAATCAACGTTCGTTGGTCTGCGTCGTATGCGAGACAAGTGGTAATCGCCAATTAGTTTTAGTTAATTTTTTATTTTTCCTTTCTTTAGGAATAGGAAGAGTGTCTTTCTAGATATTCAAAACGGCTTGCATATCTGCGTCCAACTCTGGCTTCTTCGTTACTAGTGACACACCAATAAACAGCACGAGCGAGACAATGAACGCGATCAGCCCACCGAGTATGCCGTAGGGCAGAGTGATACCAGCGAGCTGGATGATAAAGTTTATCAACAAGGCTGATACGATCGCGGCAACGGCCCCCATCGCAGTAGCGCCTTTCCAGTTTAATCCGATAGCGAGTACAGGAAATATCGATGCGGCGAAGGTCGCCCAGCCGAAAGCGCCGAGTATGGCGACTAGCGTGGCGTCCTGAAAGTGTGAATACAGCGCGAAGCTAGCTGCCACTAGCGCTAGAATCACGGTAACTATGCGAGCCCAGAACAGCTCGTTCTGAATTGCGTGCCCTTGAATAGCTTTGGGTATGTCGTGAATGATTGCCGCCGTACCTATGTTGAGGAAGGCATCAGACGTCGACATGATTGCAGCAAACAGGCCGGCAAAAACGATACCCGCGAGCAGTGGGTTGGTAAATATTGAAAGGAAAAGAGAGGCGGCATCATCGGGAAGAGCTAGCGGTTCTATAACGCCATCGATAACAGCTGCGCGCATGATCACCCCAATGGAGACCCATAGTAGGGCGGCCATGACGTAACCTAACAGGGACATCGGGAGGATGATTCTGTTGTCGGATATACTTCTATTCATCATCATCTTCGTTACAAGATGGGGTTGGCCGGCAAGTCCTAATCCGAAGACGAAAAACCAGCCTAAGGACGCCATGATTCCAGCGGCACCGAAGGGCATCATGGTCTCGCCGTCGTCTGCAAGAATTATGGAGGTTGCTTCCTGCATTCCGCCTTCGAATACTGACATCGCAGTCAATAGAATCAGCACTCCCGCGATCATCATTATCGCGCCCTGCACCACATCGGTATAGACAGAGGCAATGATGCCCCCGGTGACGCAGTAGAAGATTAGAACGGCAGAAGAAATAACGACACAGGTAACGAGTCCTATGTCCTCGAACATGATAGTGCCAGAGAGGATCGCCTGCATTACTACAGCCATGGCTAAAATCTGTGTTGCAAGGTAGCCCATTACCCCAAGAACAATTGTAACGGCAATAAGAAATCGAACCGCTTCACTGTTATATCTTGCTGCAAGAACATCAGGAAGGGATATGCAATTGCGGACGTCGGCGATCATGCGGATTCGTTTTGCTACGAGGAAAAACCCTAGTGCATAGCCGGTGGATGAGATGACGATCATCCAGAACGAACTCACACCAATCGAATAGACCAACCCCGGCCCGCCTACAAATCCGAAACCGCTTAGCGTGGATGAGAATAGGGCAAGAGAAACCACAACGGGCCCAAGGCCTCTGCCTGCTATAAAGAAGTCGCTGGAATTTTTCGTGCGCCGCATGGCCCACAGACCAGTGATGACACAAAAAACCATATAGATGATAACTGCGCCAATGATAATTTCCTGTCTATAGGCTTCCATGGAATTACTGCTCCGACTTTTTTGCGATATTTTCTAGTAATTTCTCGTACTTCTGCTCATCTTCATCGGTGAAGATGAATTTCCGAAAGCCTACGGAGTACAAGATTATCAGCGGAATCGCCCCTAGCCAGGTGCCATATACCTGCCAGGCGGTAGCCACAGGAAAGCCCATAAAATAGCTGGTGACCCCAGATTTCAGAAAGGCTTGATGGCCAGAGTACATCTGCCACCATACGAAGAAGCTGAATAACAAAGTGCCACCCATATAGGCCCAGAATTCTGTGCTGCGCCGCTCTTCGGCAACACCCAGCGCTGCGAGGCATATAATTAGAAGTAGCAGTAATGCCTGAAAGGCGAAGGCTAGGCCACCAATGTGCTCTAGTCGTGCGGCACCGTCGCCGCCGGCCTGCATGCCGTTGAACTGTGCATGGACTAAACCAGCCGCATTCGGTACAGTTTCAGCAAGGCAGATTGACACTAGAATGCCTGCCATCAATAGTACGGTAGCGAAAATCACGTAGATCAAATTACTGCGCATGAGAGCCTCTCTTTTCGTTGTGAGCCAGAGCATAAACAGCGAATAGGCGGGAGTCTAGAGATTCCGAGCTGTATTGCGCAGACAGGACCTTTCCTAGCATTAAGCCGTCTTGACAACGACCGCTCGAGAGTCCATGTTCACAGGTTCGCCGAATTTATAATTACTATAAGATAGGAGTGGTAGCTCTGTATGCAGATTTGAGGTCATCCTCAAGAAAATCAGAGCCTGCTAGTCAGCGGGATAGGAAGAAGGATTTCGTAGGAAGAGAATTCGAGCGTTAATTACGCGTGTTAATCAAGAGAGTTAATCGAGTAGTACTAAGAGGTGAATAATGAACAAGACTAATAAAATTGCACGAGCAAGAGGAGCACACCTACTGCTTACCGCCGGTGTTGCCAGTATCGCGCTGTCGTTGCTTTCGAGCGCCGCTGTAGCACAACCAGCGCGACCAGGTGCTATCCAGCCAGCAGCACATGCTGATCAGGAGCCAATCAACCACCTGCCAAATCCTTATGAGACACAGCGCAACTTCGGTACTTTACCTGATGGCCGTAGCTGGGGTTCAGTGAGTGCGGTCAATATTGATATCGACGGCATCCACGTTTGGGCTGGTGATCGCTGTGGTACAAACTCCTGTGCCACGTCCGATGTTGATCCGATCGTTAAGTTGGATCCAGATGGTAATGTAGTTCAGAGCTTTGGTGCAGGTCAGATAATCTGGCCGCACGGTATGGACGTCGACAGCGAAGGCAATGTCTGGGTAGTTGATGCCCGCGCCGCAAATGGGGCTGAATTGGAAGAGAATCCGTCTGCTGCGGGTAAGGGCCATGTGGTCTTGAAGTTTAGCCCAACCGGTGAACTACTAATGACCTTAGGTACGCCTGGTGAAGCTGGTGATCCGCCGACTCACTTCGATGCGCCGAACGACGTTTTAGTTGCGCCGAATGGCAATATCTATGTAGGTGACACGCACGGTGCGCAGTTTCAGAATGAAGCCGGTCCAACTGCGAAGAGTCGTATGTCGATCTTTGCCCCAGACGGTTCTTTTATAAAAAGCTTCGGTGAATTCGGCTTTGAAGACGGCCAGTTTCGTTCACCTCACTCACTAGGTATGGATTCGCAGGGCAGATTGTTTGTAGCTGACCGTGGTAACAGCCGCATTCAGATTTTCACGCAAGAGGGTGATCATCTAGATACCTGGTACCAGTTCAGCCGCATCAGTGGTCTGTTCATCGATCCAAACACTGACATGCTGTATGCCATCGACTCTGAGTCTGATGAAAACTACAACCCAGGTTGGCAGAAGGGTCTGCGTGTAGGTAGTGCTCGCACTGGCGAAGTGCTTTACTACATCAAGGCACATGACTCTGAGCGTGGCTCTGGCATGGGCGGCCTAGGTTCTATGGGTGAGGGCGTTACAGTTGATCGCAATGGCGTTGTCTACGCTGGCGAGGTCGGGCCTATCAAAGGAATGACTAAGTTCATCCCACGTTTGATTCCGTAACTTGAATCGATAGGCCCCTAAGGGCTTTATGAAAAAGCGGGTGCAATTGGAAATTTGCACCCGCTTTTTATTGCTCAATAAAGTGATACAAAAATTCTAAGCAATAGCTCTGCTGTTTTACTTTCCAGTGCCCACGCGATTCCTGTGGCGAGACTTCTTCTTTGCGGCAGCTTTCTTCTTCGGGTCGTCTTTAGGCTTCGCGTTTGCTTTGCCCTTCACTGCGGCTTTACGCTTTGGCTTCTTGTCTTTCTTAGGTCCTTTGTCTGGCCCCTTGCTCGGCTTTTCGAATGTCGGACGTGCCGATCGAGATGATTTTCCAGCCATTGTTAAGCGGGAGATTTTTAGTGTCTGCCCAGAGACCCATACATTCTTGAGTTCTTTGAAAATCTCGTCTGGCATGTCGTTGGGCAGGTCAACCGTGCTGTGATCATCGTGAATGTTGATGCGGCCGATATGTTGAGCATCTAAGCCTGCTTCATTGGCGATAGCGCCGACGATGTTGCCGGGCATAACGTTATGGTTGTGGCCGACTTCTAAGCGAAATCGCTCCATGCCTTTTTCTGGAGGGCTGTCGGCTCTTGGCGGTCGTGAGCGCGACTCGCCTTTGGGACTTCTATCTTCTATTGGCGCTCGTGAGCGTGACTCACCTCTGGAACTTCTATCCCCAATGGGGGGCTTTGAGCGTGATCGGCCTCGCGAATCACTTTCATCTGCACGTGTGAATTTTTCTGTCTTTCGCATCGGCTTGTTTTGTAATAACAAAGGCGTGTCGCCTTGGGCAAGCTTGGCGAGTGCGGCTGCGATGCCTAGCATTGGAAATTCGTTTTCTGCCTCAAACTTCTCTAGCAATTTGGTGTATTGAGAAAGATCCTCGTTAGCGATGGTCTCTGATATCGACTGCTTGAATTGCTCTACGCGTTTGTCGTTGATCAATTGAGTGGAAGGCAGTTCCATCATCTCGATCTTCTTATTTGTCGCTCTCTCGATGGAGGCTAACATGCGTTTTTCGCGTGGAGCAACAAATAGGATCGCATCTCCCTCACGACCGGCTCTACCGGTGCGGCCGATACGGTGTATATAGGATTCAGTATCGTGTGGTATGTCGTAGTTCACCACGTGACTGATTCGATCTACGTCTAAACCGCGGGCAGCGACATCGGTTGCGACCAGAATATCTAACTGTCCTTTCTTAAGTCTCTCAATAGTTCGCTCGCGTGTTTTCTGCGCTATATCACCATTGAGCGCTGTGGCCGAGAATCCTCTAGCTGACAGTTTTTCGGCTAAGTCAACAGTAAGAATGCGCGTGCGCACGAAAATAAGCATGGCATCGAAAGTCTCGGCTTCTAAAATTCGAGTGAGCGCGTCAAGTTTATGCATGCCGCTAACCGGCCAAAAACGCTGGCGGATCGACTCGGCAGTGGCGGTCTTCATCTTGACCGTAACTTGAACAGGGTCGGTCAGATACTTACTGGCAATGCGTCGTATCTGCGTAGGCATCGTTGCAGAGAAGAGGGCGATCTGTCTTTGCTTGGGTATTTGCTCGAGAATCCATTCGACATCGTCGATGAAACCCATGCGCAACATCTCATCGGCTTCGTCCAGGACGAGGGTAGTAAGTTGATTGAGTTTCAATGTGCCGCGACGCATATGGTCCATGACTCGGCCTGGTGTACCGACCACCACATGTACACCACGTTTCAAAGCGCGTATCTGGCCGCTGTAGTCCTGACCGCCATAAATGGGTAGAACGTGAAAATCTTTTATATGACTGGCGTACTTCTGAAAGGCTTCGGCGACTTGTATGGCGAGTTCGCGCGTGGGTGCCAAAACCATCACCTGAGGCTCTTTTTGCTTTATAGCCAATTTCGAAAGAATGGGCAGGGCGAAAGCGGCGGTCTTGCCCGTTCCAGTTTGTGCCTGGCCTAGCACATCTCTACCCTCGAGCAGCAAGGGGATAGTTTGTGCTTGAATAGGGGAAGGCGTTTCGTAGCCCACATCAACGAGAGCCTTTAATAGAGGTTTAGACAGCGCCATTTTCTCGAATGAGGTGATTTCTTCGCTACTCATAGTATTGCCTTGCTTTGCCCTTGGGCCGGTAATCTGGGGATATTTAGACGCGCAGTTAAGCCGATATCTAAACCGATAACTATACGGGAGGTTACGAGGGTGCGAAGGATAGAGACAATCACTTGCTAAGTCCATATCATAAATAGTGGAATAGGCCATTAAACCGGCTATTTCTGACAATTACAGCACCTATCCTTCTAAAATCGAGGAAATAGTACGATCTGCGGACTGCAGCCTTGACCGCAACTGCCACACTTCCAGGCTCGATATTCTATCTACTGCTGCTGGCCGTCAGTTACGCAGTGATAATGAGTGTGCTTTTTTTCCAGCACTCGCTGCTACCCCCGCCGCCTAAACAGAACCGTAAACTGCAGATAAAAATTTGCCCGCTACAACGCAATAAGAGGCTGATTTTGATTGATCAGTTGATGTTCGATTATCACGCAGTTACTTGCAATAATCGAGGAACAGGCGCAGCGCGACAATATGCTTCGATAGGGTCTGCAGCAGAAAGTTGAGTACTTTGCCCGTAAGGTGGTGCTTTCCTTTAATGTCTGCGGCTACGCCAGCGTTAATTTCGGCGTGCCGATTTCTATGTGTAGTTACAGCAAGGAACGAGTCCTGGCGTTAAATCAACTTGAGAAAGATCCACGCATTGTGAAGGTGATCGAAGTTGCTGAACCCTTATAGGAATCACTGCGCTATGTGATGCCGATGATCCAGTACTACGAGAATTCGATAGAGCACTGCTAGAATGAATAAGGGTGGAAATTTTGATAGTATCACTCGTGATCTGGTCGGTGTTTCTGAAGTATCTATTCCATACCCAGCCTTAACAATAACACTAGGAAGAAATGCAACTAGATGTTCGCCACACTAGAAACAACTGAATTAGCGACATGGGTTGCGATCTCTCTTTGGGGGTATCCCATCATGTTGAGCTTGCACGTGATGGGGCTTGCCGTTGTGGTTGGCATTTTCTCGATGCGTGACTTGTCCCTGCTAGGGCTATTTCCTGGCATTCAACCATCTGCTTTTCTTGGCTTGGGCAAATTGGGTTGGGTGGGTTTCATCATAAATGCCGTGTCGGGCTTCGCCTTGTTTGCCTCTCAGGCAACGGTTTTTATAACTAGCGTGCCTTTTCTACTGAAAATAGCTTGTATCGCAGCAGGCATGGTATTGGCTGGTGTTATACAGTCACGCCTGCGTACAGAGATAGGACTAAGCGATTCGGCGGTGTTGATCAGCAAGCCGACAAAAATAATCGCCTCTATTTCACTCATGCTTTGGCTAGCGGCTATCATAGCCGGTCGCCTGATCGCGTATATTTTTTAGAGGCCCAACCGTGGAAACATTTGCACAGTCAATTGTCGGTGGTTCGCTCAACTCGTGGATTCAGGAGACCTACTGGCTTTGGCCAGTCATGGAGATTAGCCATTTCATCGGGCTATCGTTGCTATTGGGTGGCTTGCTCGTCATCGATTTGCGCATGGCCGGGCTTTTCCGCAGCTTTGACCCAGCAGCTACTCATCGTCTTTTGCCCTTAGTTCTGATCGGTTTCAGCATCAACCTGCTCACCGGAATACTATTTTTTTATGGCGATCCGATGCGCTATTCGGTGAACATAGGTTTTCAGATCAAGATGGGCTTGGTGTTACTGGCTGGACTGAATGCTGCTGTGTACTACTGGAAAGTAAGCCCGATTATGCAGGGCTGGGATGCAACGACATCCTCACCCCCACTCGCTAAATTTGTAGCCTATGCCTCGCTCACGCTTTGGACGGGTGTCCTACTTTGTGGGCGCCTTATTCCCTACGTGGGAACTGGTTAGAGTATTTTTATCCTTCATCTTGCGTAGCATCTTTACGTGGAACAAAAATTCTAGCTACAGTCTCGTCCTCGTGAAACATCAGATGTTTCAGCGCTGCCAAGATGTGCAGCAGGACTAACACGGCAAGCGCCTTGGCTGCATTAGAATGAAAAATGAAGGCGAACTCCGATAAGCTGCTGCGATCTGGCATTGCCCATGCTGTGAGTGGTCCCGATATCAACATTACTATCAGTACCAGTAGCATGAAATGGTGTGTCGCCTTGGCGAGTCGATGCTCAAGCAGGGTTTGGCCGCTGACGTGGGGGTGGCCTGACTTATAGCGCCATATTATCCGTGCGATAAGTGGTAACCAAGCGATCAAGCCGATAGTGATGTGTAGTGTTCTGCGTGCTTCGATCTGTTCGACAGACTGCGAGGAGATGCTCTGGCCGATAAACCACAGCAGAATAATTGCTAGCGTTGCTAACCAATGCAGGCCTATCGAAAACCATCCAAAGGAGTTCTGAGTATCTAGAAGGGAGCGGGGGTTGCTCATAATTTAGGGTGGGCAGGCTCTTACTGATTTCGAATCGAATTAGCAATCATCAATTGATGACGCAAATTCGATTCGCTCAACTAAGAGGGCCCACTAGTACTTCGATGGAAAGAAGCGCACCGATGCACGTGACGATTCAGCATCGCAATCGTATGCTTGTAGCCTGTAGCCCTCGGATGCTGGAAGCCATCGAGTGGTGTAAGAAGTGGGCTCGAGTAAGAACATCGCGTCCTCGACTTCTAATGTTACTTTCAGGTCTTCTCCGTCCATCCAGTAGCGCTCGCGAACTATTTTCTGCGAGGAAGAGGGGATGCCGTTGTAATCATCGAAGCCGGCAACATCGAACACGAAATGCGTAGTGGTAACTATCAGGGCGTCATCTTCGTAGTGACCTACAGAGAAACCCTGAACGCCGAAGTCCGTTGCCTTGGGTTCGCGGCCGTCTAGCCATATGGTGCGTAGCTGATCATCTTTCTCATAACGAAACAGGACGCGGTCGGGCCATTGCACGACTTCCATGTGGTAAGGGTCGTATTGGATTGCAGGCGAAGAGGCGGGCTGGCAGTCGTACTTCGGCGCCATGATCTCTTCCCAGACTTCTTGATAGGCTAGGGCGCGCGCAGTCAGCTTGGGGAAATTCTCGTCGCCCCAAGGAACAGCTTCGCCATTCACCGGTCTTGCGCTAAAGCCGCCGTTCCAGGTTCCCGCAATATTTGGTATTTGGTTATCGGCTTGCGCGTTTACTTGGCCTGCGCTGGCGCCAATCGCGAGAGAAAGCAAAACTGCAAAAACAGACTTCTCTCTCATGAATGTAGTTACTCTCATAAAAATTCCCGCCTTGAATGCTGGTTATGTTCTAGTTTGTTATTTTGTGAAGCCGCCTAGGAGAAGTGAATTCCGGCCTCGTCCAGATTTGTAAGGGTACTACCCCGGCTATTTATTCGGGTGGTTGAGTCCGTTCCTGAACACGACCACCTTCCAAAACCGGGGTGCCATCGGCACGAGTCATGCGCACACAACACAGGCCTGTAGAGCCTTCGGCGCGGGAAGGCCTGCCGGAGGCTTTCACGATCATGCCTACTGGGAGTGAATCTGGAGTCCAGCCAGCGCGACGTATGCTTACAGGGGCGCCTAATTCGATCTGCCATTCGACAGTCGCGCCGCTTTCGCCGGCAACATCTACGTAAAGAAAGGCGTGTGGGTTTCTGAAAACAAAGCGTGTAACTGGCCCTTCAATTTCGACCCGTTGGTCAGGATCGTAGAAAGGCGTGCTCGAATGATGAGCTAGAACGGGTATAACTACGAATGCAGCCCCCAAGGTAACCGCTGATACGGCTGCTGTTATCCATCGTTTAATGCTCATGACTCTCTCCTGTGGTCCGCAATCGCCGGATTCTTATGATTTACAGGGAGAATAATGGCTATGATAGCCGTAGTCAACGGCGCTCTAGCACCAGCATTCTAGACGGCTGACAGTCAGCGCCGGCTAAATTAGTTCGAATGACTCCAGCGTAAATAAGAGTTGCTCTGTATCAGTTAAAATAAAGCTCAGGTTACGAAACGCAACCTCTCCCGATACGACAAGCTCTGGCAAGACCAGCCTGCCAGTTTCGGCATCGAAGGTCGCTATTTTATCTACGGTCTCGCTCAGAACTACAACGCTGCTAAGGTCGAGTTGCACGATAACGTTGGGTTCGGTTGCCGTAATGGAGAATGCCAATGAAGCGAGCCCTGATGTTCCAGCATCCACGGTGACGCGCAACAGGCCGCTGGCTTCATCGAAATAATTGGGAGCAGGTGCTGGCTCCTCTTCAGTTTCAACTGCGATTGCGATGTTTACAAAGTTGCTAGTCACGACGGCGCCGCTGACATAGTTGATCAGCGGGAAATCAGTAAGGCCAGCGAGTGTGTATGTCGGTTGTGCTGCGATACTGTCCACGACCGTCATGCCATCACCAATGACGCGACCGAACGCGGTGAAGCCGCCATTCTGTGCGTCGAGATTGCCACTGTTGTCAGCAAGATTGACAAACCAACCGCTAGTAGCACTATTTGGATCACCTCCCAGCTTTGCCATAGCTACTGTTCCCCGCGTATTGGAGACGCTGAACTCGTTCTGTATTGCTGCGTCTGTTGCAACAGATATTATGCTGCCAGTGCTTGCATCGAAGCTGAATGAACCTCCCTGAACGATAAAATTCGACACGGAACGATGTATCACCGTGCTATTGAAGCGGCCAGAGTTTACATAGTTTAAAAAGTTGGCAACGGTAATCGGCGCGACATCGTCAAACAGCTCTATTGAGAAGTCTCCTAGGGAGGTGATTACGCGGACCGTGGTTGCTGAGGCAGATTGTACTGAAAGTAAAAAGCTTACAGCAAATACTAGGCACAATTTGACTGGAGCCATGCTAGCTAGGCTGCTGAGATTCATGTGGAGACCTTTTCTGACAATCGAATGTAGTGGGTTCACTAGAGTAGTACGGGGTTTCGACAAAAAACTGTCGCATCGTTCAACTATTTCTTGTACACGGTGCCGCTTTAAAGAGGTAGATTATAGTCTAAACGATCTTTTAGTTGTGTACTTTTTCTAGGTATATTTAAGTCGCTAGCCCCTTGTAGCATTTCTGGGTCTCAGGCAACTGGGTAAACAGCTGTTCTATTGACTGATGAAAGCCTTCAATATTTCGAAGGCTGTCGAAGCTATGTAGGAAAACTCTGATTCCAAAGACGATTGCCCCGCTCGCTGGAAGTCGAACGAAGGTTTGCCGTTCAATGCGCCAGTAAAGATTTGGATTGCTGCTATTCACAATACCGGAATTGGGGTTTAGATCGTCGCGCCAAAAGAGTTCGTTGTCCGATTGAATCGACCAGTTATAACGCAGCAAGACCCGACCGCTGGGCAGGCCCTCTAGAAACCGATTTACTCTCTCGCTAAGGAGCTTGTTGTAATCAGGCACAGGGTCATGGATGAAGTCGACCGTCTGCTCAATCTTCTTCCGCAGAATCCAGTTACTAGGTGAGCAGACGCTGGCGGCGGTCATTACGTAGTCGTTTTCTTTATTTTCCAGCAGACAAAAATCTTCGGGCACCCACAGCGAAGCCTGCCAAAGGTTTTTAACTTCTATTTTCCATGCGAGTTTCTCTTGGTCATGGATGAGCTGCTTATCTATCCTGGAATAACCTGACGTAGGTTTTGTTAACAGATGTAGTAAGAGGAAATCATGAAATTCGCATTGAGCGGCTACCGAACCCTGAGTTTGTGCAAAGCATTCTTCGCTTCGTGAACTCCTCAGCTCTGTCTTGTGTCTTTGAAAGACGTTTAGATCATTGGCCGAAAATATCCAGTCATCTGCGCTACAGTTCTCAAAACCTAGGCGCAAGACAGAGGTCTGTTCTTTTTCTGGCAAGTAGATTGGAAAGTTAGAACTGTCGAGTTTCATCGCTGTCACCATTAGAAGCAAATACGGTAAGCGAATTAACCACTTCTCGCAATAAGTAACCCCGGGTATTTCGGAAGGTAATCATCGAAATTCCTGTGATAGACTCGGCTCAATGCGCTTATTCCTTCTGCTATTACTCGCCCTCCCACTGCTGCTGGCTTGCAGTTCATCCCTTCGTTCCTCCTCTTTAGAGTCGAGTGCTAGTTCGGGTGTTCGCGAGTTGACCGTGCTGTATAGCAACGACGAGCATGGCTGGATGGAAGGGCGAGAGTCCGGGCGTGGAGCCGCAGATCTTCTGGGCCTGTGGCGTGAGAAGGAGGGCTATAGCGAAGACGGGCCCTTTCTCTTGCTCAGTGGAGGCGATCATTGGACAGGGCCGGCCATCTCAACTTGGTTCGAAGGCGAGGGCATGGTGGAAGTGATGAATACCATGGGCTATGACGCTAGCGCCATTGGCAATCATGAATTCGATTTCGGTCTGGATAACTTGGAACAGCGTATCCGTCAGGCTAACTTTCCTTATCTGGCGGCCAATATTCAATGGAAAGCTAGCGAAACTCTGCCATCTGAATTAGGTATTCTGGCGTTTACCACAACCGTGGTGAATGATCTGACCATCGGAATTATCGGGCTGTCTACAACTAACACGCCAAGCACTACAAACCCAATTAATATTGTCGATCTCTCTTTTCTAGATTATGAGAGCGTACTGCGCGAAACCGTGGAGCAACTGGAGGCGGAGGATTCGGACCTCATTTTCGTCGTGGCTCATGTCTGTATGGCAGCGTTACGCCCTCTAGCTGCGGCTGTGGCTGATCTGAATATTAGCCTCATGGGAGGCGGGCATTGCAATGAGCTGGTCGCAGAAAGAATAGGCAAGACCATTCTTCTTGAAAGTAATGGCCACTTTCGCAGTTATGCGCGAGCGCATTTTGAATACGATCTTGGCCGGGATAGTTTGATCAATTCCAGCTTCTCGACTGAGAAAAATGAGGCGGGCAGCAGTGATGAAGCTGTAGCGCGGCTTGTTGCGAAATGGCGCGCAGCAACCGAGGTGGAGTTGAGCGCGCTATTGGGTTTCAGTTCGCGAGAGTACCTGGCAAACGATGATCGATTGCAACGCGCTGTAGTCGAGAGTTGGTTACAGATCGATAGCGCTGCTGCTATAGCTATAAATAACCGACTCGCTTTACGTGCGCCCCTCCCGCAAGGAGAGGTGACCCTTGCCGACATAGTTGGATTGCTGCCCTTCGAAAACACGATCTACGCTGTGGAGTTAAGTGGCGCCGAAGTCTTGCAGGTGCTTGCGGCAGGGCAGAGCCCATTTGTTACTGGTCTAATTCGCACTGAGAATGATTGGCTGCTGGCAAAGACGGGACGGCTAATCGACGCAGACCAGACGTACCGCGTATTAATAAACAGTTTCATGTATGAGGGAGGCGCGGGATACGATGCCATTGCAAAATTCGATTCCGCTGGTTTTGATACCGAGATACACTATCGACAGCCTTTGGTTGATTGGCTGCTTGATCAAGACAGTTCTGCAAACAAGCCCCTTACACTGCCTTAGGGCGGAGAATAAAAGAGTCTAATCGTCCATGGATTTATTTTTAGTTTTACAAGCGCTATTTGGTATTGGTGTCTTTGTTGCAATTGCTGTTGTTCTTAGCGAGCAGCGCACGCTGCCTGGATGGCGACTTTTAGTAGCAGGCTTGGGTCTGCAATTCCTTTTTGCCTTCGCTGTATTTAATCTCAATTTTCTGCAACAAATGCTGGGTCTAATAAATAGCGGAGTCAATGCTGTAGTTAATGCAACCGAGAGCGGCACGCTGTTTATCTTTGGCTATCTTGGTGGCGACCCGCTCAATGTAGACTATCCGTTTTCCATCAGCGAGCCTGGCGCTACAATGATATTGGCCTTCCGAATTCTGCCGCTGGTGCTAATGTTCACCGTCCTCTCAGCAATCCTCTGGCACTATCGCGTCTTACCAATCATCATCAAGGGCTTCTCCGTTGTTCTGCGAAAGAGTTTGAATGTGAGTGGAGCGGTTGGCTTTAGTAGTGCCGCCAACATTTTCATTGGCATGGTTGAGTCTCCCGCGCTAATTCGTCCCTATATAGCCGTGCTAACGCGTAGCGAACTTTTCGTTGTAATGTCTTGCGGCATGGCCACCATCGCAGGTTCGGTCATGGTGTTCTACGCGATAATCCTACAGGGAACCTTGGATGACCCGCTGGGCCATATCATCACGGCTTCGGTTATTAGTGCGCCGGCTGCAATTATGATCGCGCTGATCATGGTGCCGCAATCGAGCGCGGCGACCAGCGAGGAAATACAGCTGAAAGTCGAGTATACGAGCCTGATGGATGCGATCACCAAGGGCACCTACGATGGCGTGCGCCTAATGGTGAGTGTGGGTGCAATGTTATTGGTGCTGGTTGCTTTGGTGGCTCTCTTAAATAGTCTTTTCTCACTAATTCCTTTTCCTGGGGACGCCTCGCTTACTCTGCAACGACTGTTTGGATATGTGTTTGCACCGCTTACTTGGTTAATGGGTATACCCTGGTCCGAGGCGCAGATTTCAGGTTCTCTGATGGGCACCAAGACTGTCCTGAATGAACTGCTAGCATTTCTGGCGTTGGCGGAATTACCAGCTGGCAGTCTGTCCCCAAAATCGACAGTAATTATGACTTACGCGCTTTGTGGCTTTGCCAACTTCGGCAGCTTGGGCATCATGATTGCGGGGCTGAGTGGCATGTGCCCGCAGCGGGCAACAGAAATAGTAGAGCTCGCTCCGAAATCGTTGATCTCGGGTACACTCGCTACGTGTATGACTGGAGCCATCGCAGGCTTGCTAAGTTAATCGCTGGCACGGTCTATTGTTTCCCAACAGACTAATACGAGGATAGAGGCTCTTCTTTTAGAATGGCAAAGCTACTCTGGCGCTCGTTCGCGATCACTGGCGCCGCCATCAAAAGCGTAGGGTACAGAAGGACAGCTAAGGTTTTGCACGTTCTCACCAGTAATTTGGATATCAAGGAAGGTAGATGCGGCGTAGGTCACAATGATTTCTATACCCTTAACGACATCTGTTTCCATATTGGAATGCTCCACCTCAAGCATAGAAGATTGTCCAGCGTGTAGCGCGCTTGCCGGTATTGTGAAATCACTTTCAACATAGGTAAGCGCACCTTCATCGAATGCATGGCCGCTATGGACAGTTTCTACGCCCATACAATTTCCAAACATGGCATAGATCATGTCATCAATAATATTGTCAGGATCGGCCGCGCCCTTTTCAAATGAGCTCCATGAAACGACGAGATCTTGATTCGGATCTACTGCATTTGGATTGGCGATTATCCCGCCTTGAGTTAATGACAATGTAATAGGGCCGGGGTTTAGGCTTTCACCAGCGTTGCGAGTAAATCGTGCTGGAAGCTGTCGAATATTTCCATTGGGTGTATTAAAATTAAAATAATAAGTGCTATCTGGAAATATTCGATCCAATTCTTCGATGGTTGAGGTTCGGGCACCTGTTAAATACGGAGTCATTTCATCAGAAAGAGATAGACCGTCTTGAGCATTACCAGCGCCAGTCAGAGTGGTGTTGGTAATCATGCCGCCTGCATCTACCGCTTCTTTGGTCTGAAAAACTTCGGCAAAAAATACCGTGTTAAGAAGTTGTAGTTCACCAGAGCGTTCTTGTCTCGTGTTTACGGACTTTCCGATGGTTACATAATCCGCGAAGTCAGCAGGGGCGCTGGGCGGATTCTCACCTTCAGAGCATGCCGAAAGTGTACTAATTGAAACAAGGAAAATTGCGACGCATTTAATCATGTAAGCCCTTGTTTCATGACAGTTTGGATGAGTATATAGCAAGTAGAGCGACACTGATTGCTTAGTGGTTTAGCTAATCAGCGTTCATTGAATCCCAACAATTACGATTATTTGCGGCAATACGACTACATATTCACTATTTCAGGATACTATCAGTTCGTGAGGGGATTCAGATGAAAAAAATTACCATACCAAGCTGCATAATATTTCTAATTTCGGTCGTCGCCTCGGCTGCTAATGCTCAGAACGAAGACGTCACTTTTTTCGTTATCGGCAAACACGCCAACTTTTCTCAGCAATCCACAGGAGAACGGTTACCCATCGATTATTCGTTTTTCTCAGAAGTCTTCATGAAAGCGCAGGGAAACGCTGAGAATGCGAGTCTAATTCTGCCTACAGGCGAACGGCTAGAATTTGAAGACATGCGTGAAGCGCAAGACGGCAGTCGCGACAATATCTTACTGTTAGCTGGAGAAGATAGGTTCACCGAATTGACCGATTTACAGGCGCGCTATCCTGACGGAAAATTCTTGGTGTCATTTGATACCCCCAGTGGCAATGTCGAGGACGTTATCCTTGAATTCGATAATCGAGGCTTGCCCGTCCCGCCCAAAATATCTGTCACCCAAGCAGGCAAGTCGCATTGCACAGAGTTACTTCCTAGCGTCAACGCTGTCGTTGATTGGGACACATTCGAAGGAGGGCGCGCCGATCCCAATGGCATACTCGATGATCTTATTTTTGTCATTCTCACCGACGCTGACGAGAATCGAATTGCACATAGTGGAAGACCTTTTGAGCAAACACCTTATCTAAACTTCGCCGCAAGATCATTCACAATTGATGGCGATCTCTTGCAAGCTGGACAGACCTACACCTTGAGTGTGGAACACGCGATTCTTGACGATACCACTGAGTTCGACAATGTGCCGGCTTTCACCACCCGTGCTGCGACGACTAAGTTAGAAATTTCCGTCTTTGCCGACGCTGCAGAAAACTCAGAGTGTGCAGCGTCAACGGCGATACCGTCACTCGATTCGCAAGTTACTATGTTGTACTACGATGACTTCGATGCTGCAATTCAATTTTATGCCACTACTTTGGGATTGGAATTGGAGTTTGATTTACCGTGGATTAAATTTTTCAAGACCGGCCCTTCAAGCTCAGTTGGTGTCGTGGCAGACAGTGAGGGCGCATGGCACACACCGCAATCGACTAATGCAGTTATGGTCAGCCTTGTTACTAGGGAGGTGGATGCTTGGCATGACCGAGTGAAGGACCGAAGTGGTGTTAGTTTTCTCAAAGACATAGGCGACGGCGGCGGCATACGCAGTTTCATACTAGAAGATCCAGGTGGCTATACCGTTGAGTTTTTTCAGTGGTTGGACACTCAACAGTAGTTATGGAACCTAATCCGAACCCTTCCGCGACATGGTCGAGCCGATCGGCATTTCTCCTGGCCACAGTTGGTGGGGCTATTGGTCTCGGAAATTTGTGGCGTTTTCCGTACATCGCCGGCGAAAATGGTGGTGGCGGATTTGTTCTGGTCTATCTTGGTTTTGTCTTTGCGCTTGGACTCCCAATAATCGCCGGTGAAATGTTGCTAGGGCGCCGAGGCCGTGGCAGCGCCGTTCATTCCATAGCCAGTCTCATACAGTCCGAGAACGCGTCGCCATGGTGGCGCGTAATCGGCTGGCTTAGCCTAATCGTTCCCTTTGTAGCTCTGAGTTACTACGCCGTAATCGCTGCTTGGGCCCTCGATTATCTAGGGCTTGCAGTACGTAATGCGTTTGAGGGCTTTGATGCCGGTAAATCTCAGACGGTATTTAATCAACGTATGGAACAAGCCTTCGTCCAGGTACTGCTGCACGCTGCCTTTGTGGCAATGACGGTATGGGTAATCGCGAAAGGGCTCAATAGCGGCATAGAACGTATGGCAAAAATCATGATGCCAGCCTTGTTCGGAGTCATTCTCATTTTGGTTGTTTACGGAATGTTTAGTACAGGTTTTGTTGCCGCACTCGAATTTATGTTTAAACCGGATTTCAGCGAACTCACCTACGGCTCTGTCCTAATTGCCTTAGGCCAAGCGTTGTTTTCGCTCGCTGTCGGTGTCGGGCTGTTGATCACCTTCGCCGCTTATATGCCCAGCGATTATTCGATTCCAAAGTCCGCGGCCATCATCTGCATAGGCGACACTTTGGCGGCTATGCTCGCAGGTTTGGCCATTTTCCCAATCGTATTCGCAAATCAGCTCGACCCAGGCAGTGGCCCAGGTTTAGTATTCCAGACACTGCCTATCGCTTTTGGCAACATGCCTGGTGGCCACTTTATCGGCGTAGTGTTTTTCCTGCTGCTGTTTTTCTCTGCCTACACAACCGCGATTGGAATGCTTGAACCATCGGTTGCCTGGCTAGAGGAAAGATGGCCGGGCCAGCGTAAGTTGCTGGCACGCTGCGCCGGCGTCGGCGTTTGGTTGCTTGGGATGGGCTCGGTATTCTCTTTCAATATTCTCGCTGACTATAGTCCTCTCGGTTTTTTCGGTATTGAGGGAACAGTATTCGATACATTAGACTTCGCCGTGGCGAATGTATTTTTACCGATCAATGCATTGCTCATCGCCGTATTTGTTGGCTGGATGCTGAACCGGTCGACGGCTGATCAGGAATTTTCAAGCAGTAGTGAACTCTGGCGAATATTTTGGCGATTTGCAAATCGCTATGTTGCACCCATCGCTATAACAATTGTGCTAGTGGATTTACTAACTGGGTTTTCGGAGAGCTTCTAGTAGTTAAGCTTTATCCAGATGATGTGACTTCCAAGAACTCTAGATCAGGTGAGCAGATTGAGAGCTGGTAATCTGTTCCTGGAGGAATTGTGCAGGCATCTCCAGCAAGTAATGGCGAGAATTCATTGTTGGGGCATTCCAGGGTCATCGATCCCTGCAAGATAAATAGAAATAGTAGCTCGGCACTGTGAGAGCATTGAGCCGAATGTGTCCCTGGTTCAGGCCGAACAACGCTTACAGATGCTCTGTTGCTTGTTGCTCTAGCTATACCGGTATCGCGCCTCTCGAAGCCGGTAGAGCTCCAGGCAGACCAATGGGCACTGGCGGATTGATGAAAGCAAAAGTCTTGACCACTGAATTTTCGATGGGCTTTATGCTGCTGCGTAGGCAATGTCATTTCGTGATCAACCTGTGTTGCATGTTCGGCGGGGCAGCCTACCTCGATCACTTCGAATTCATCTGAACACTCCAGTACCTGATGACGAATGTGTGGCGGCTGCAATACACAGTCACCGGCATGCATCACAAACGCAGGTCCTTGATCTTCATAGACAACGCGCACCCAACCCTTATAGCAATAGATCAACTGAAAAATAATGTCATGAAAGTGAACATAGTCAGCAACAGGACCGCCCTGGGGAATGCGAATATGTGAGGCTATGTAGGCACCACCCCAGCGATCGGGAATCAAATCACGGTATTGCATGCCTGCACGGCCAACTCCCCAATTGGATTGGTCAGCTTTTCGCACAGTAAGCGAAGGTAGTAAATCTGGGACATAAGGCGAGGCATCTGTGGCTTCGAATTCTAATCGTATACCATTAGGCGGCACAATTTTCTTTGCACTCAGGGAGGCAATATCAGTTTCTTTGCACAGCAGATGCAGCGAAACAGGCGCGGCGCCGGCTTGTTCTTCAAGCCGAATGCGGCAGCCGTAACCGCTGAGAACTGCAACTCTTGGCGCATCAGCTGGATAAACAGTGAGCAGGCGAAATTCCAGAGTCTCGGCAAGGAAAGCTAGATTTTCCGCTAAATTTTCGCAGGGAACTACGATCTCAGCAGACTCAATCTGGTGGTTTTTTAACGTATCCATAGCGGCGCATGCTACAAATTGTGCTGGTAATTGGCAAGTTGGGTTCACGGAATTTAGAAGGCTAGTTGTGACGCTTCACAAAGTCCCTTAATCTAGAGGTGCCCGCACTAGTTTAAAAAGCTGAATGGCGCAGGCTGTGGTGAAATCAACTTAGGGGCGTGACGAGCTTGTGGCATCGCGAATGCTTTTAAACTCGTTTCCTTCAAGCCAGTTAGGGAAGCTAGACTCATGACTCAGCTTAGTTTCATGACAGTTTGGATGCGTATATAGCAAGTAGAGCGACATGCATCGTTGACCTGAATGCAAAGGTTGAAACGTGAGCTCTACATCGATATCGAAGTCTGTAAAAATTGCCAAGGCCCAGTCAAGAAGATCGCCGGTGTGGAAAACCCGGCGGCCATTGAGAAGATTCTTAAGCGCAGGCAATATCAAACACTCAAAGAAAAGTGATCTTTTATACCAAAAAGAGCGTAACTATCGTTTTGGACAAATCCTATGTTCGCTCGCTGCGTCTCTATTTTCTAATGAGCAAAACTTAGGGCTAGCTGGCTTATTAAATACTTTAGAGAAATTTTCTATCTAAATCTTGGCAATTTAGAATAGATTTAAGATTTCACCGTGTAGTTCAGCATTACAGAGAGCGAATTTGAGCCAGTATGGCGATTAAAAAACGTATAGCTATAATTGGGGCAGGTATATCGGGTCTAAGTGCCGCATATCACCTGCATGACGAATACCAAGTTACGCTCTTCGAGAAAGAAAATTATGTCGGCGGCCACACCGACACACATCAGTTGATAGTAAACAATCAGACAGTAAATATTGATAGCGGCTTTATTATTTTTTGCCGAGAATTCTATCCGAATTTCTGTGCGATGTTAGATTCAATTGGTGTTGAATCGCAAGCTACCAATATGAGCTTTTCAGCGTATAACCGGCGGTCCAATGTGGTCTATAACGCGACCAATCCTAACAAGCTTTTCTGTCAGCGCGGTAATTTATTTAGCTTCAGTTTCTATCACATGATCTTCGATATTGTTCGGTTCTATAAGACTGCACCAAAAGTCCTTAGAATTAACGATACAAAAAAAACTGTCGCTGAATATCTAAAGGAAAAAAAATACAGTAAAGGGTTCATTAATGACCACTTGCTGCCAATGATTAGTGCGCTTTGGTCAGCTACGCCTGAACGAGTCACGCAATTTCCGATTCATCACTTAGTAGATTTCTTTTCTCGTCACGGTTTAATGAAGATACGCAACCGTCCACAATGGCAGGTCGTTAAGAACGGTTCCAGCAGTTACGTAAAAGCTCTGCGCGAGCAGCTAAATGTGCAGTGGAAAACTGGCTCGACGGTAAATAAGATTATACGAGGGCAAGGTATTAAAGTGCTTACCGTCGACGGTGATGAGAACGAATTTGATGCGGTAGTAATGGCGCTGCATGCTGATAGCGCATTAGCTATATTGGATAAGCCCAGTAAGGACGAGCAAGATATTTTGTCTGCTATCCCATTCGAAGAAAATCGTGTAATAGTGCATACTGATGAAACGATAATGCATGCCAACACCTTGTCTTGGGCGAGCTGGAATGTTGAAGTCCCGAATGATTTTGATTCGAATACCCAGAGAGTTTGCACAGCCAACTATTGGATGAATTTACTTCAAGGGCTGAAGCTGGAATCAAATATTTTTACTTCCTTGAACAATCAACACAAGATAGATGCTGACAAAATATTGGCAGAGAGAGTTTATTACCACCCAGTGTTTACGGCTGAGAGTGTTGCCGCGCAAAAGAAAAAGTCACTAATTGACGGCCGGCAAGCCACTTATTTTGTTGGTGCTTATTGGGGTTGGGGCTTCCATGAAGATGGCGCACGAAGCGCGGCAGAAATTAGCCAACTAATTCGGTCGCAAATAAAATGAACAGCCTGAAATTATTCGAGGGCTGGGTAACTCATAGCCGATTTAAACCGGTTGAGCACAAGTTTCGCTATCGTATGCTTCAAGTTTGGGTGGATATAAAGCAACTAAGTGTTCTCGACCGCGCTAGTCGTTGGTGGTCGTCTGGCGGATTCAATCTGGTCCAATTCAAGCGGCAAAACTATCTTCCAGGTCGTCAAAGTTTATACCAAGAAGTATGCTTTACAATAAAGGAGCACACAGGCAACTCATTCGGTGGTGAGGCTTATCTTTTGGCCAATATGAGCTATTGGGGATTCTGTTTTAATCCTATTGTCTTTGTGGCATGTTATCAAGATAGTCAGTTGCGTTATCTCGTGGCTGAAGTACACAACACACCATGGAATGAGCGTTTTACGTATGTGCATGACATTGGTTCTATTGATGGGGAAATAGATGGTCAAGGCTTTCATGTCGCTAAATTTGATAAACAGTTTCATGTTTCGCCCTTTATGCCAATGGATCTCCAGTACCGATGGAAGTATCGAATAAGCGATACCGAATTTTATATTAAAATGGGTTTGTCTAAGAACGACGAACCCATTTTTTATGCGTCAATGACGCTTAACGGCAAGCCTTTGACTCGCGCTCAAGCAAACCTTCTGCCCTTTCGCTATCCATTGGTATGTATTAAAACCGTTTTAGCGATTTACTATCAAGCGATGTGCTTGTGGTTCAAGCGAGTTCCTTTCTTTTCGCATCCAAAATAATATGTGAATATCAACTATATGACTAATTCAGCTGCAAAATATCAGATCACCGTAAACTCTAGCCAATTTCCTCAAGGCGAAAGCATACCGTCCATTTTCGCACCTGTTGGACATCAATTAGAGGCTGCAAGAAAAAATTCCGTAGTTGATCGTTTCTTTCGTAATAAGTTTATTGCATTGTTTCAGAAGCTTGAAGGTGGCTATATTCATCTTGTAGATCCAGTCGGAACTACTAGTGTAGGCAACAGCGATGCGACGTTGCAATGCACCTTGGTAATACACGACCTTAGTAGCTATACGCAGGTTGCATTAAGTGGCAGTAACGGGGCAGCTGAGGCTTATCTCAATGGCTTGTGGAGTGCTGACGATCTGAGCAAATTAATTAGAATATTTGTTAAGAACAGATTGGTGCTAAACCAGATGGAATCCGGTTTAGCGCGGTTTGCTCAATCATCATTTCGCCTATGGAATAAATTTAGACGCAATACTAGGCGTGGATCTAAGAAGAACATAGCTACTCATTATGATTTAGGCAATCCATTTTTTCGTCTATTTCTAGATCAGCGAATGATGTATTCGTCCGCGTTATATGAGGCAGGTGATGACCTCGATCAGGCATCATGCCGGAAGCTTCATAGAATTTGCGCTGCATTAGAATTGAAAAAGCAAGATCATCTTATCGAAATTGGCTCAGGATGGGGTGGGTTCGCTTGTTTCGCAGCCAGTGTCGTTGGGTGCAAAGTTACCACCGTAACCATTTCTCAAGAACAGTTTAATGAAACCCAAGAGCGCATTGTGCGAGAAGGTTTAAGCGATTTAGTTACGGTTAAACTCCAAGATTATCGCGATGTTGGAGGGCTCTACGATAAATTAGTTTCAATCGAAATGATCGAAGCGGTGGGTCATCAATACCTCGACACCTATTTTAGAAAGCTAAACTCCCTGTTGAAGCCTGAAGGCAAAGCACTAGTTCAAGCAATTGTTATAGACGATGATCAGTATCATAGAGCATTGAAACAAGTTGATTATATTAAAAAGTACATCTTTCCGGGTGGTTTTATGCCGTGCTATAGCGTAATCATAGACTACGCCAGCAGAAATCGCTTAATGCTGGAAGATGTACACGACATGGGGCTTAGCTATGCCCAAACCTTGCGCGATTGGCGAAAACGCTTCTACGAAAATATTGAGCAAGTCAAAGAGCAAGGCTACAACTCCAGCTTTCAGCGGATGTGGGAATTCTATTTTTGTTATTGTGAGGGGGCTTTTGATGAGCGCGCGATCAGTGTCGGACAGATTCTTTTCCGCAAACAAGCTAGCATAAATAGCCCGCTAGAAACTCATGATGCAGGTCGTTAATAGGGAGCCTAGATGAACATAACAAAAAAACAACCTGCAATTGGCATTCCCTTTGCCGGCAAGCTAATCGAACTCTCCGAGCAGGGGAGACTTCCTGATTTCATGGTGCGTTACGGTATTCGTCGTCTCTGTAAAAAGCGTCTTAAAGACGAATTTATTAGCCATCCAGAATATCAACAAGATCGCTTTCAAAAATTAATTGAAGAGCTAAGAAGAAGCCCTATTGCAATTGATACCGATGCCGCTAACGAGCAGCATTATGAGGTTGCAACGGACTTCTATCTTGCATCGCTTGGGAAGCGCTTAAAATATAGCTGTGCATATTATCCAGATTCCAACACAACATTAGATCAAGCCGAAGAAGAAATGCTGGCGCTCTATTCGAAGCGTGCTGAGCTTGACAATGATCAGGTCATATTGGAGTTGGGCTGCGGTTGGGGTTCTCTTACCCTTTGGATGGCTGAGAACTACCCCAGAAGCAAAATCACAGCGGTTTCAAATTCAAGCAGCCAAAAGAGCTATATTGACAAGCTATGTCGAAAAGCTGGCTTCAGTAATGTTACTGTCATTACGGCGGACGTCAATTTTCTGGAACTAGAGTCAGCGCAATTTGACCGAGTAATTTCCATCGAAATGTTTGAACACATGCGTAACTATCGACAATTGTTTGAGCGAATATCAGATTGGCTTACATCCGAAGGAAAGCTATTTTTGCACATTTTTGCGCATCGTAATGTTATGTATCCATTCGATGTAAAAAGCGAACAAGATTGGATGTCTAAATATTTTTTCACTGGGGGGCTAATGCCATCAATCGACACATTGCTCCATTTTCAGGAAAAGTTAAAAATTGAGTGTCGTTGGCTGATTAATGGTCAGCATTATGAAAAAACCTGTAATCACTGGTTAGAGAAGACTGACAATAATAAAGACCGAGTTATTGATGCCTTTAAGGAAAATTTCTCAGATGAGGAAGCTAAGCTTTGGTTCCATCGCTGGCGTATTTTTTACATGTCATGCGCTGAGTTGTTTGGATTAGATAACGGTAGGCAATGGTTAGTAGCACATTATCTTTTCAGTAATTCTAGAAGCGATACGAAAAAGAATACTTTACGTTAATCTTTAGGGTAGAGAAGATTGAATGACGGCACGGTAATGGATAAATTCGCTTAGGGGCGTGACGAGCTTGTGGCATCGCGAATGCTTTTAAACTCGTTTCCTTCAAGCCAGTTAGGGAAGCTAGACTCATGACTCAGCTTACTGGCAACATCGAAGTACAAGAGTATGTCCTGTGCGGCACCTTCTAAGTTCCAGTTCGGATCGTATTCATCTGAAGGCGCGTGGTAACGATTTTCATTGTAGTCCTGTGCCTGCTGCGCTCCCCATTCTTTACCAAACTCAACACTGTCTTCTCCGGACTCGGCGTAGAGGGCAGGCACGCCAGCCTTGGCGAAATTGAAATGGTCGGAGCGGTAGTAGTAACCGCGCTCGGGATTGGGTTCTTCAATGAGATGGCGACCCTGAGTAGTAGCGGCCTCTTCAAGATAGGCTTCCAGCTCGCTGCTACCATTTCCCACTACGACGATGTCATGCGTCGGGCCGTAGGTATTGAGTACATCTATGTTGATATTCGCGACGGTAGTCGCCAGTGGAAATACAGGATGCTCGGCATACCAGCGCGAACCTAGCAGGCCCGATTCTTCGGCGGTAACTGCAAGGAAGACAACGCTGCGTGGTGCAGGACCCGCATCGGCATGCATCTTTGCCATTGCCAGTAGCGCTGCTGTGCCTGTGGCGTTATCGGCAGCGCCATTGTAAATAGTATCCCCCGCTAGCTCAGCGTTTACACCAAGGTGATCCCAGTGCGCGGTGTAAATAATTGTTTCCTCAGCTCGATCAGTGCCAGGAATCATCGCGATCACGTTTTGCGATAAGGATGTGCGTACCGAATTCTGAATCGTCACCGATGCAGTAACGTCTCCTAAGGGGACAGCGGTGAAGCCTGGCTGGGCAGCCGTGGCCTTGAGCTGTTGATAGTTCAATCCGGCACCCGCGAATAGAGCCTCGGCGGAATCCAAAGTTAGCCAGCCTTCGATATCATTCTTGTCGGTATTGAGGTTGTCCGCCTGCAATCCAATCTGAGGGCCAGACCAGCTACCGCTGACAACTTCCCAGCCGTAGCCTGCAGGTCCGGTCTCGTGCACAATGAGTGCGCCGGCGGCACCTTGTCTTGCCGCCTCTTCATATTTGTAAGTCCAGCGGCCGTAGTAGGTCATGGCATTGCCATTGAATACATCTGGGTCTTGTGTGGCGTAACCCGGATCGTTCACAAGGATGACTACCGTCTTGCCAACTACATCGATACCCGCATAATCATTCCAATTTCTTTCCGGTGCCACCACGCCATAGCCGACGAATACGAGTTCGCTATCGACGATGGAAGTGGTTGGGATTTGCTGTTGGCTACCAACGATCATTTCGGTAGCGTATTCCAGTTCTGCATCATAGTTGCTGCCACTGAAGGTGAGTACTGCGTCACTGGCGGTGGTGATCTCGGTGACGGAAACACTCTGAAAATAAGAGTCGCCATTGCCCGGGCCGATACCGAGCGCCTCGAACTTGGAGCGGAGGTAGTTGATGGTCTTCTCTTCACCTGGCGTGGCAGGCGCGCGTCCCTCGAACTCATCCGAGGCTAGCACCGCGATGTGCTCATGCAGTAGCGCTTGGATTTCTGCAGTTTCCGATGCTGCTGCGACCATCGGCTCGGCAAGCTGCTCGGCACTTTCATTCGATTCGGAACTGCAGTTTATGAGCACTGCGCTGCTGAATAGGGATAGGCTAAGGAGTTGTAGTGGCTTCATTATTTTCTCGACTAATTTGGTAGAGTACAGGAGCGCAGAATAACGGCATTGGCACGGCTCAGTCTATAGTTCTCCTGTTTACTACCCGTGGCTTGAATAATCTAAGGCAATCAAAGTAGAGCGCTATTCGAGGAAGTCCTAAGAATTTGAGCGAATCCGTAACGGCGCAGCTGTTGATATATCGGGAGTTCAGTACGTGTTTAGATGCGATCTACAGCCCGGGGACATTAAAGACCTCCAGCGGAGACTTCCTCCGTCTGCGCGAAGCAGGCGATAAGAGCTTAGATTGCGTCGCCAATGTATTCGAAGCGTTTAAATGTCTTGCCATCGCGCTCTATAGTTTCGAAGAACATGTCGAAGGGTCTAACCCAGAGACCGTGTTCGCCATATAGGGCGCGGTAGATCACCACTGGCTCTTGAGTTTCGCTGTGATGAGCGAACTCAACCACCTCATATTCGTTGCCCTTGAAGTGGCGGTACTTCCCTTTCTTGAACACAGTCTCATTCATTGATTTGCATCTGCAGGTAGTGGTGAGTCAGGGGGCCGTCGACCACCTGGTCTGCCGGGCCTTCTGAATCCGGGACCGCCGTCTCTGCCTCTAAAACCATCGCGGCCATCTCGTGGCCCGCGACGCTGAACAAATTCCAGTGCGGCCTGCCTTTCGTCGTCGGAAAGTAGCCCGAGGATCTCGCTAGTCTGATCGTGAGACAGCGCTTGATAGCGAATATTGGCTTCGCGTAACGAGGCAAGCGCGACATTAAGAGCATTGGCATCGAATGGCCGTGCCGACATTAGGTTATTGACCTGCCGCTGAGCGCTCATCATCTCGCGCCGTATCGGAAATATTTCCGCGAAGCTTTCCCGCAGCTGCGGCTCCAATTCGCTTCTGCGTGATTCTTCCAGATCGCGCACAACCCAGCCTACATTCGGTGGCAGTGGCCGGCCGAATTGTTCGCCGTCAAAGCTTGCGACGCGATAGGCGATTCCCCCAACAAAAAATAAGTTAATCGATATCGAAAACAGCAGGCCTATAAGCAAGATTCTTTTTTTAGTCATGACTAGAAATTAGTCTCTGTGTAGTCAGTTAAAGATAACATCGCAAGTTCATCGTCCCAGTATTGAAAGCCATCCTCTTCGATGCCAATACCAAAACTAAAATAATTGCCCAGCACGATACCGAATACCAAAGGGATGCACGCGGCGATGGCTGGGCGCCAAACTTGCTTTCCAAAATATTCATCCGGTATCAGCCAGCTAATCACTTCTTCAAAGAAGCCCCGATTGCGTTCTGGTAGTGATTGATTTAGTACGCGAGTTTCTAGGCCAGGAAAATCCGGCACTTCTAGCTTTGCCATTGACTCATCAACTTGATATTGCTGGTTGAGCAACGTCCTCGCCTCAATATTATTGGTAACGAAGGACTCGCATTCGGCGAGCAAGCTTTGTGGCCAGCGTGCAGACTTGCAGCCATAGAGATCAATGATCCTTGTAAATTTTTCTAGAGTCATCAAAGTTCCTGTACCGTTTAATCCTTGTGTGTTTCAGCTAGCGTCTTGCGTAAGTTACGCTTGGCCCTAGCGATGGCGGATTCCAATGCCTTAACAGAGATATTCATAATAGCAGCAGCCTCTTTGTTGGAGAATCCCTGATAGTGACACAGGCTCAACGCACTGCGTTGATTCTCTGGTAGAGCGTTTAGTGCTGTTCTTACTCGTACCGTCTCGTCGTTTTTTCCATCAGTTGACTCTTCATTATTAGAGGATGAGTCAATCACCTCGTCTTCGAAAGAGTCTTGTGTTTGCATCCTTGCATGCTTGCGCAGGTAATCTATGCAAAGGTTGTGTGCGATGCGGTGGAGCCAGGTAGTCAGCTTCGACTTTTCTGAGTTCCACTTCTGCGCATTTATCCATAACCTGAGAAACACCTCTTGCGTGATGTCTTGGGTATCCTTGGGGTTTCCCAGAAGTCGATACACGTAATGACTGATCGATTTGAGGTGTCGTTTGACCAATCTCTGATAGGCGGGTCTGTCGCCCATGCAAACTGCTTGCATCAACGCTTGGTCAGTTATTTCGGTATTGCTTGGTTCGTTCGAATTAGACAATGTTTCGCTAGTGCCCTATATCCTGCGTCATCATAAAGTCTATCGTACGAATCGTCGATTCGAGCAGTACGCGATGGTGTCTTACTCGAATCAACTTGTCGTCCTACTGAATGTATTCCTTGCGCAATACTATTCACGAACCGCTTTCCTTGGCTACTCTTCTATTTGTGAGACTATCGATGGTTCTCGCTTTGAAGCTAGCCTTGAGGTGGTCTGCCGCCTCGGTGTCCACCGGGACCTCTCCGACCGCCGCGCTGAGGGCGTAACTCTTCGGCGCTTAACAAGCCATTGTTGTCACTGTCAAGCTGCAGGAAATTCGCTTCCTGAAACTCTCCAAGACTAACCACGTCATTGCCATCAGTATCCATCTCTTGGAAACGTGCCGTAGCCTGTTCGGCCATTGCAGTGCGGCGCTCTTCCATGCGAGCGACCTGCTCTTCGCTGGGTTCACGTTCTAAGCGCCTCCCGCGATTCCCTGGCCCAGGCCCCGGGCGAGCGTTCAGTAATTCATCAAGTGTTAGCACCCCATTCTCATCGCTATCTAGGCGAGCCAGACCCTCGGCGCCGCGGGCCTGAAATTCTTCGAAATTAACTGAGCCATCTCCATTTGTATCCAGATTAGCTAGTGCTCGATTTGGGCCAGATTCGTCTTCTGCCGCAAATACTGATCTCGAAAGCCCAAATAGGCTCATTGCAATTACTCGTGATAATTTGTTCATGATTCCTGCTCCCTATTGGCTCTTGCAAAAGCCGGTTAAAAGGTTAGTCGCGACAGTCAATGATCTATACGTGGCAGTAGGGAAAACCCTTCGCGGGACTACTAAAAAGAATGAAAAGCGCTGATTCCGATCGAGTAGCTGATTATTTGATTCACTTGCTATACCGTGTAAGCTAAGCAAACCGGCATAGAATCGGTACATTGCTTCGCAACTAGCCACACAATAAATAGGTAGAAACTAGGGTCGCAACTATTATGAGAACTATGAAAGATAGCCGTACAGTCATTAAGAATTTATTCCTAGCCACGTCATTATTGGCAAGCGGATTTCTAACAAGCTCGGCAGCAGCGCAGGAATATGTGCTTGACCCGAACTGGCCGCAGCCCCTGCCTGAAGGCATCGAGTGGGGCCAGGTTCCGAACGTAACGATAGATAAAGAAGGGTTTATCTACGCCTTTCATCGCGCTGAGCCGCCCATCTTGAAGTTCTCACCCAGTGGTGAATTGGTCGACACATTTGGCGAGGGTTGGGTCGCGACAGCGCATGGTTTTCGTGCTGCTACTGATGGCACTCTCTGGGCTACCGATTTTAATCGAACCGAAGGCCAGTTAGTCACGCAGTTCGATACAGATGGCTCAGTCTTGCTCCGCCTAGGTGCCAGAGGATTTGGTGGCACGCTGCCGAATACCTTTGATGGGCCAGCCGATTCGGCAGTAGCCGCAAATGGCGATATCTTCGTTGCCGATGGACACTGGAATAACCGCATCGTTAAGTTCAGCAAAGAAGGTAGATACCTGATGGAATGGGGTAGCAAGGGCACAGGTCCGGGCGAACTCAATATGCCGCATACAATAGTCATCGACAGAAGAGGTCGGGTATTAGTAGGGGATCGTTCGAATCATCGTATACAGATTTTTGATCAAGAGGGTACATACATCGATCAGTGGGATCAGTTCGGCTGGCCTAGTGGCATGTTCATCGATCAGAACGACATACTCTATGTGGCCGACTATCAGAGCAAGCGTGGCGTAACCTATGGCAGCGCCGAAGACGGCACCGTTATGGGCTTCATTGAGGGCTCTGAGCCAGAAGGCGTGGTGGTTGATGCCGATGGCAATGTCTACACAGGAGAGGTCACCGGCGGAGAAGGCGGCGAAGGCAGTATCATACGTAAATTCATCAAACAGTAAGTTCCCCTGGCGGGTCTGCAAATTCCAATTTGTAAGACCCGCCTCTAGATTTCTGCTAGAATTCAGCTTCGTTTTTAACAAGTCATAGTGGTTATTCAGCCCCTGAGCTGTAGCCACAGATCAATGAAATGCGTAGTAGGTTACAAATCTCTAGCTGTCTTAAGGGTTATGCATAGCGTATGGAATTAGTTGAAGAAAATTTGGATGAACACCATCTCGACGAGAAGGAAGTGGTCGACGTAGTCGTGCGCTTTGCTGGAGATTCTGGCGACGGTATGCAGTTGACCGGGAATAACTTCACCGAGGCCACAGCGCTTTACGGAAACGATCTATCGACGTTTCCAGACTTCCCTGCTGAGATTCGTGCGCCTGTTGGTGCAACTTTCGGTGTCTCCGCGTTTCAGATTTACTTCGGTGCGAATGATGTTACGACGGCAGGTGATGCGCTCGACGTACTCGTTGTGATGAACCCAGCGGCACTAATTACTAACGTAGATAATTTGGTCGATGGCGGACTGTTAATCGTAGATAGCGGTGCCTTCACGGCCAAGAACCTGACCAAAGCCAAATATCAGGTAAATCCTTTAGAGGATGGATCCCTAGATAAATTCCGCGTCCTTGAGATCGATATTACGAAACAGGTTTTGGCTGCCGTCGCAGAATTTAATCTCGGCCACAAAACTGGAGTGCGCAGCAAGAACATGTGGACTCTGGGGTTGGTGCTCTGGTTATTCGATCGTGATCGCGCCGGAACTATCGAGAGCCTGAAGACAAAGTTTGCCAGCAAGCCTGTTATAGCCAGCGCAAACATTGCCGCTTTGAACGCGGGCCACGCTTACGGCGAGACTGCCGAGCTGCCTGCCGGGATACATGTCTACAAAGTACCGAAGGCAAAAGTTTCACCGGGCACCTATCGTAATATCACGGGCACTAACGCGCTTGCTTGGGGCCTTGTTGCCGGTTCTGAGCTGGCAAATATAGAAATGCTATTCGCCTCTTATCCCATTACGCCGGCATCGAACCTGCTGCATGAGTTGGTGCGCCACCGTGATTTCGGTATCAATACGTTTCAGGCAGAGGATGAAATCGCTGCTGTGTGTGCCGCTATAGGCGCATCTTTTGCCGGCTCGCTAGGGGTTACTTCCAGTGCTGGCCCCGGTATCGCTCTAAAGTCCGAGGGCATAGCGCTGGCCTGCGCGACTGAGCTACCTTTGCTAGTCGTTAACACACAGCGCGGTGGTCCCTCGACTGGTCTGCCTACTAAGACGGAACAGTCAGACTTGAATATGGCGCTCTACGGTAGGCACGGCGATACGCCGATGCCAGTTATTGCATCTTCCACCCCTACAGATTGTTTCGATGCGGCTATTGAAGCCGTGCGTCTTGCAACGAAATACATGACGCCTGTGATGCTGCTTTCCGATGGTTATCTGGCGAATGCTGCAGAGCCTTGGAAGATTCCCGATTTGTCCGAGTTCGAGCCATTCCCTGTTCAGCACTACACCAAGGCAGAAGACTTTAAGCCTTCGATTCGTAATGAGGATACCTTGGCGCGCGTATGGGCTAAGCCTGGAACAGCGGGGCTCGAGCATCGCATCGGTGGCATAGAGCGTAGCTTCGACACCGGCGACATATCTTACGACCCTGCCAATCACCAGAAGATGACCGATCTGCGCCAGGCGAAGATCGCAGGAATCGCAAATGATATTCCTCTACAGGAAGTCTGCCTCGGGCATAAAACCGGCAAGCTAGCAGTTGTTGGATGGGGCTCTACGTTTGGCGCTATACATCAGGCTGTTAAGCGGGCGCGCGCCGAAGGCTTGGATGTATCACATATCCAAGTGCGCTATCTGTCTCCCTTGCCTCGAAATCTTGGGCAGCTGCTTAAAAGCTTCGATTCGATTCTGGTGCCGGAAATGAACACTGGTCAATTTGTGCGGCTTATTCGGTCCGAATATTTAATCGATGCTGAAGCCTTAAATAAGGTGGCCGGCCAGCCGTTCAAAATTGGTGAAATTCTAGCGGCGATCCACGCAAAGATAGCCACCTCAGGGAGCAATTCATGAATCAAGCGCTACCCAAATTAACCGTCAAGGACTATGCCTCCGATCAGGAAGTGCGTTGGTGCCCAGGTTGTGGCGACTACGCCATACTGAAGACTATTCAGAAGCTAATGCCAACATTCGAGCAGCCAAAAGAGAATCAAGTATTTATCTCCGGCATTGGTTGTTCATCGCGTTTTCCTTATTACATGAATACCTTTGGTTTCCATACTATTCACGGTCGTGCTCCAGCAGTAGCTACTGGCGTTAAGCTCGCGAATCCAGAATTGGATGTGTGGGTAATTACCGGCGACGGCGATGGCTTTAGTATCGGCGGCAACCATATGTTGCATGTGCTGCGGCGTAACGTAGACCTGCAGATCCTGCTTTTTAACAATGAGATATACGGGCTTACCAAGGGTCAATACTCGCCGACCTCACCTCCGGGCACTCGATCACCGTCATCGCCTACTGGTTCTATCGACCTTCCGCTGGCTCCCTGTGAAGTGGCAATAGGCTCGGGAGGAACTTTTATAGCGCGCACGATCGATACTCAGGCCAAGCATCTGGCTGCGGTAGTGACTCGGGGTCATGAGCATAGAGGCACGTCTTTCATAGAGATCTTGCAGAACTGTCCTATCTACAACGACGGTATATTCAATCAGGTTACAGACAAGAAGATAGCCGCTGATTTTAAGGTTGAGCTGGTACATGGCGAACCTATAGTATTTGGTAAGGAACGCGAGCGGGGTATTCGTCTCAATCACGACAGCCTCAAGCTTGAGGTAGTCGAGGCGACTAGTGATGATGTGCTGATCCATAACGAAACCAATAAAGTATTGGCCACACTGCTCGCGACCATGAAGGGGCCAGACCTTCCCGTGGCAGTAGGTGTGATTTACCATGAAGAAAAGGCTTCCTATGTAGATGACTCTCAGCAGCAGCTGATTTCGATTCGAAAAGCGAAGGGCTCCATGACAGAACTCTTGCACAGTGGGCATACCTGGGAAGTTGAATAGCGCGCAGCCGGCAATCAAATCTTTACGATTGAACTGCTGCTAAATAACTGATGTAGAAACGGGTGTAGACTAAGCTCATGAGCCAACAGCGTAACAATAGACGACATTTTTTGCAGATGGGTTTGCACGGAGCTGCATTGTTTGCCGCAGGTGGTCTCTTGCGTTTTCAGCAGGCTACAGCAGCCGGCCTTGATACATCCCCGTTTTATTCTCTTAGCAATTTAGGAGCTCTGCTTGAGCCCGATGCCAATGGCTTGAAGCTGCCCGAAGGTTTCAAGTCGCGTATCATTGCTCGCTCTGGCGAGGCGCCGGCCGGTTTGCCCGGATACACATGGCACTCCGCGCCCGATGGGGGTGCCACATTCCCCGCAGACGATGGCGGCTGGGTCTACGTCTCCAACAGTGAGATGCGCAGCTTTAGTGGTGGTGTCGGGGCGATTCGCTTTGATGCGGGGGGAGAAGTCGTCGATGCGTATCAAATTCTGAAGAACACCTCTATCAATTGCGCAGGCGGTCCTACTCCTTGGGGAACTTGGCTATCTTGTGAAGAATTTACTCATGGGCAGGTTTACGAATGCGATCCTATGGGCAGAAACCCATCGGCGGTGAGGCCCGCTCTCGGAGCGTTTCGTCACGAAGCTGTCGCGGTAGATAGCGAGAATAAATGTCTATATTTAACTGAAGATCATCCCGCTGGTGCCTTCTACAGATTTAGGCCTGACCATCCATTGCCAGACTTAAGCAGTGGGCAGTTGGAGATCGCATCGGTGGTCGCAAGAAATGGTAAATCGTTTATCGAATGGATCGCGGTACCGGACCCACTAGCAATAGTTGAGGCAACGCGGTTGCAAGTTCCTTCCTATGCCGTATTTAGAGGCGGAGAGGGAATTGCACTCTATGAGGGAAGAGCGTACTTCACCACAAAACATGACAACCGGGTCTGGGTTTATCACACCAACACTCAAGAGCTTGAGGTGTTATACGATGTTGAGACCAGCGACAACCCGATCCTGACAGGCGTAGACAACGTTGTTATAACACCCACAGGTGATGTTCTCATTGCCGAGGATGGCGGTGATATGCAGATCGTTGTATTGACCGATGAAGGCAGTGTCGCGCCATTATTGCAGGTGGTCGGTCATGACCAATCGGAAATAACAGGTCCCGCGTTTGATCCTAGCTATCAGCGACTCTATTTCAGTTCTCAGCGCGGATCATTGGGGAAAAGCAGTGGCGGTATTACTTACGAAGTTAGTCGCAGCGATTTAGTCTAGCTCGCAAGCAAAAAATCCGCCGTGTATTCACTCTACAGTGAACAGCTTCGGCGGATTCTTCCAAACTAACTGAAATTAGATTGCAGCTCAATAATTAGTCTTATGGAATGGATGTCGTTACTACAGGACCCATTCCAAAGATTTGAACCACAACTTCCTCGTCTTTCGCCATGTCATAGTGGTGACCATTCGGTGGCTCATAGATAAAAGTGCCAGGCCCGACTGCAGTCATGGCATCTGGATTGTAGGTGTCGGACTCGGGACCAGTATGTACATACCAAGTACCACTGAGAACGTTAATGTAGCGTGCCTGATTGTGATAGTGAGGTCGGCTGCCGCGTCCCGGAGGCCAGGTGATCTGAATTACGTAGATGCCGGATTTGCTCGGGTCGCCGTAGATGACTGTAGTAATGCTGCCATCCTCAGGCTGCAACTGATCGGGGGTTGCAACCATGAAGTCATGTTCATCAGGCTCGACTACCTGAGCAGATAGAGTCTGAATGGAGATAATTAGCCCGGCAAACAGTAAGCTGGTCAGGGTCAGTATTCTTTTGAATGTCATTATTATTTTCCTCGTAACTAAAAAGTGGGATGTATAGCAATGTCCCTTCGAGTGTCGCTACCTCGGTTAAATCCATGGGGCTAGTCAATAGCTTGAACCCATAGGCCGTATAGAAAAGATAACAGGTTTTGGCCGTCAGGCCACACTTATTAAGGATCAATAGGAGGTTTGAAGCGCCGGCGCGCTGCTCACGAGAGATTGGCCACTGCTTGACAGGGCTTTGAGGGAAGCCCTGTCAAGGGCCGTATACACTAAATTGGATATTTGCTACGCTCAATCAAAGTAAGTCTACAGCCCTGCGTGCTGTTCAGCATGATTCAGCGGAGCAACAATGAATAAGAAAAATAATCGAAGCGGTAGTGGAAAAAATAGTAAGAGCGATCTGCTAGAGGAAAGCCTCACCAATCCTTCTCGGCGCAATTTATTAAAGGGTGCGGGTCTGGTCGGCGCGGCAGCGGTGAGTACAATCGCAACTTCCCATGTAATCGCTGCCGAATCGACAAGCACGAACAGCAATTCAATTGCCATTGCCCCGCGCGAGGCGCTCGAAGCGTTGACCGCTGAGGAGGCGGAAACGCTTGCGGCGATCTGCGACTGTCTAATTCCCTCTGACGAACATGGCCCGGGTGCGCGAGAAGCGCGAGCGGTTCACTACATCGATAAATCTCTCGCCAGTCATAACAGCGGGGCGCGACACAATTATAGTGTTGGCCTAAATGCCATCAACGAATTTGCGCGTCAAACGCGGGGAAAATTTTTTCCCGAGTTGCCACTCGATCAGCAGAATTCCATTCTGCTCGCTGTGCAGACCAACAAGGTTTCAGGGTTTATTCCAAATGGCAGTGGCTTTTTCAATATGCTTCGCAACCATACGATCGACGGTACTTTCTGTGATCCTTATTATGGAGGCAATCAGGATTTCGTCGGCTGGGATATGTTGCGTTATCCAGGTATTCGCCTTGGTGCTAGTGAGGCGGATGTATCTGCAGGAGCAAGCCTGCCTCCTAATCATCAATCAGCCTATGATCACAGTACCTACACCAAACTAGCCGACAATTCCCTGACGGACGCCGAGGGAGGAGACGGTTATGCCTAAACGACTAGCTAAGACAGATGTTGTAATCGTAGGTATGGGAGCTGCTGGCGGCGTTGCTGCTCTACCTCTGACAAATGCCGGGCTGAAGGTGATCGGCCTTGAGGCGGGAGGCTGGTTAAGCCCGCGTGACTTCGCGCCAGATGAACTACGTAATGGATCGCGCAACTGGCCGCAGTCTGTGCAGAAGGCGGCGAGCGAGGCTCCGACTGTTCGCGCAACATCCAGTGATACTGCCGTCCAAGGCGGCCACCCGATGATGAATGCAGTAGGCGGCACGACCATGCACTACTGGGCGCAGAGTTGGCGCTTAAACCCATGGGACTTCAAGGTGGTCAGCGAGACCAAGAAACGCTACGGGGAAAGCCGTATACCTGAAGATACTACCGTCGAAGACTGGCCTTTCGGTTATGCGGAGCTAGAGCCTTACTACGATAAGGTCGAATACACAGTTGGCATTTCCGGGCAGGCTGGCAATGTGCAGGGCAAGAAGAACACCGCCGGAAATATTTTTGAAGGGGAACGTAAGCGAGAGTATCCGATGAAGCCGTTGCGTAGCTCGCCTTTTACAGATCTAATGGGTAACGCTGCCGAAAGTTTGGGTTGGAATCCATTTCAGGGCCCGGCGGCAATCACAACAGAACTCTTCGATGGTCGCCCACCTTGTCAGTATCACGGTTTCTGTAACAAGGGTGGCTGCCACGTGAAGGCAAAGAGCTCCACCGCGTTCACTGTGATTCCTAAAGCAGTGGACACGGGTAATCTCGAGGTTGTGACCTTCGCTCGCGTTACGCGGATTGTTACGGATGATAATGGCCGTGTAACCGGGGTCGACTACATCAAAGGAAGCGAAACATTCTTCCAGCCAGCGGATGTAGTGTTGCTCGCCAGCTATGCCTATGAAAACGTGCGGCTTTTGCAGCTCTCCACATCTCGAGCGTTCCCGAATGGTCTTGCCAACAAGGCGGGGCAAGTGGGGAAACACTATATGACTCACCATCAGGGCGCGCCTGTCACCGCACTCTTTGATAGAGACCTACACAATTGGTATGGCCTCCCTGCTCAGGGCGTTGCGATCGATGAATGGGCCGATGACAATTTTGACCACAGCGATTTAGATTTTATCGGTGGTGCGAACCTGTGGGTGCACACCGATAGGAAGCCGATGAGCGCCGCGAAGATGTCTACCTTCGGCGAGACAAGGAATTGGGGCTCTCACTGGAAGGCATTTATCATGAAGAATGCCGACAGAACTAACTCTTCTTATATACAAAAAACGACGCTTCCCTACGAGGGTAATTACTTGGACCTCGACCCAGTCGTGAAGGATCCGCTGGGCTTCCCGGTAACTCGCATCACCGCTCGCTATCGTGATAACGAAAAGCGCATTGCCGCTTTCTCCCAAGAAAAAATGGAGCAATGGTATCTAGAGGCTGGCGCCATCAAGATCGTGAAGTATGGGTTGGGAAATAGTATGGGCGCGACTACGCACGCCTATGGCGGAACGCGGATGGGATTGAACAGCGAAACTAATGTAGTGGATGAGTGGGGCTTCGCACATGAGGTGCCGAACCTTGGCATTCTAGGCGCATCGGTAATGGGAAGCAGTGGTTCGCGCAACCCGACTCTTACGGTGCAGGCACTTTCCTGGCGTACCGCAGAACATCTAGTGAACAACTGGGGTTCGATAGTTGGCTGACAAACGGATTGAAACAACAGTTGCGATACCTGTGCGCTATCAGAGCAAGGGTGTTTGGTGAGCGCCAGCCAAGAAAAGATACCCATTCTCGACGCGATGCGATTTGTCGCTGCGTTGACTGTGATGCTGGTTCACTACGAGCTGATCATGGGGCATTTTGTTCTCTATGGCACAGCGTCGACCAGCGCGTTGTCTTGGTTCTTCGTGCTCAGCGGTTTTATCCTCTCCTATACTTATCCGACAGTGCAGGGATCGGCAACTTATAAGCGCTACTATTTACACAGGGTAATACGGATATTTCCGGTCTACTTGCTCGCAGTTCTGCTTTCATCGCTGTTCGTTTCCACCGCCTATTTAAATGTCGGTGAGGCTTTTTTTACGGAAGTAAATCGACCTTTTGTGTTGAGATATGATTTGCCTGAGCCATTGGATGTTTCTTTTTGGACGATGGCCACCTTTCGTCATCTCACTTTTACACAATCTCTGAGTAATATCGAAACACTAAATCTGGTGTTCAACGGCCCCTTGTGGTCTCTTGTATTGGAAATGTATTTCTATCTCTGCTTTCCTGCGTTGCTAATCCTGCTCCGCAAAATCGATACGAAGACCCGCGTTGCATTCGCATTCGCTGGCTTTTATCTACTGCAGTTTCTATTGATTCAAATAAATTTACCGGATGCAGAGCAGTACAGCCTATTGAATCTAAATATACCTGTTTATACGAACCCTCTGATTCGAGGTGTCGAATTTATTCTCGGTATGCTTGTGTACAAAGCATTCGTTCTTTACCCGCATAGAACCAATAGTGCGGATTTACAGACCCGGTGGATTGCAGCCTCTATCGCTGTCGCCTGCTATGTCGCTTCCGTGTATTTAACACACAGCTATGTGCCGTATCAGTACGGTATGTATTTCGCGACAGTGCCGTCAGTTTGTTTTCTGGTCTTCGCGCTAAGCAGGATGAACTGGCATGCGAACGCTAGAGCCACTCGCCTATGCGTCTTGTTGGGTGGTCTAAGTTATATACTTTATTGTTTTCACTGGCCTGTGATGGAGATGTTGCAGTTCTTTAACGTCTTGCCCGATTCATGGCCGTTTCCAATTAACCTAGCGCTGGTGGTAGCTATTGTCGTGGCCGTTTCCTACTTTATCTATCGGTTTATCGAAACACCTATCCGTAAAGCTTTATATCGCCACTTCGAGATTCCGAAATGATTGGTATAGCTGTAGCAGGCGAAACGTCGATCTATCAGCAAGGTGCAGGCACGCGGTGGATCGATAGAACCTACAGTATTCACTATGTACAATAGACCGGATTGCCCTGCTGGATGCTGTTCAGGGATTAGCTGGACTCTATTATGCTCTTGCTGATGACCGCTATTGGCTAGGCCATGCTACACCGGCGCGCAGAATAATAAGCCCTGTTTGTCCGAGTTTAGTCACTCTCAAGGCAGTCAGCTTTTAACGGCTATTTGACGCCTATCTAGGTGTGTATTTGAGGCGCTTTAAGTGTCTCTGACTCCGCTACCCTTTTATGGCCTCAGCCTAGACGATTCGGCGCTTTTGGCTTGACACGCCCCAACCCAAGTGGTTATATCGTGGCTCCTTTGGGAGAGAATTTCTAATAAAACAAAAAGGTAGAATTATGAAGATTCAATGGCTGCTCCTAGCGATCGCAGTGCTTGTAGTAGGTTGCTCACCTGCTGATACAAGCAATCCACAAACAACTCAAGTTGCTCAGGCCGCAGAAGCGCCAATGAGTGATATTCCTCGAACTCCAAACGGCAAGCCCGATTTCAATGGAATCTGGCAAGTGCTGATGAATGCCAATGACAACCTAGAGCCAGCGCCACCAAGAGCAGCTCATCAGCTTGTTCCTGGCGACTTCGTGCCGGTGCCTGCTCCTAGTATTGTTGCGATGGGTGCAGTTGGCGCGGTTCCAGCTAGTTTCGGCGTAGTCGAGGGCGGCACAATCCCTTACAAGCCTGAAGCATTAGCGCGACGCGACGAAAACGCAGCAAACTGGCAGTCAATGGACCCTGAGGTTAAGTGCTATATGCCTGGTGTTCCCAGGGCCACTTATATGCCTCATCCATTCCAGATCTTCCAGAGCGAAAGCGCTTTCTTCATAGCTTACTCATTTGCTGGCGCAGTGCGTAACGTATTCCTTGAAGACCCGGGTCCTGCACCGCTAGATTCCTGGATGGGTCAGTCTCATGGGTACTGGGATGGCGATACTTGGGTAGTCGAAGTAACCGGTCTAGATGACCGCACGTGGTTCGATAGAGCTGGTAACTATCACACGTACATGCTGAAGGTTACCGAGCGTTACACGCTGGTTAGCGAAAACGTTATCGAGTACACGGCTACTATGGAAGATCCTGATCTCTTCGAAGAGGCCTGGACTATCAAGATGCCTATCTACCGTCGCCTAGAAGAAGGCTACGAACTGCCACAATTTAAGTGTGTAGAATTTGTAGAAGAGATGATGTACGGCCGATATCGTAAGGGTAGAGAAGCTGAATTAGGCTTTTAGGATCGATTTCGAACAAAAAAGGGCTCGTTTTGGCTTATTCCGCTTGGAAATACCTAGGGCCCTTGGTTAGAATGTGGTCACTACTGACCGCTTAATTTAAATTTTGGTGTATTGAGCGCGGAATGAGCCAGTTTTACAGGGTTCAGACCAACAAGCTCAGTCATTTCAGGTTATAAATGGGGTAAATTGTATGAAAATTAAATTACTAGCTTTAGCAGCTGTTACAGCGCTAGGTGTTGTTGCAATCAATCAGCCTGCAGCGATTGCTCACCATGCTTTCTCAGCTGAATTTGACGCGAATCTTCCAGTTCGTCTGGGTGGTCCAATTACGCGAGTAGAGTGGATTAACCCGCACACTTGGATTCATCTCGAAAACAGCGATCCTGAAGCAACTCGCGACCCGGGTCCTTGGATGGTTGAAGGTGGTACGCCAAATACGCTATTGCGTCGTGGCATCAACCGTAACTCACTAACTCTTGGTGAAGACATTGTTGTTACTGGTTACCAGTCTAAAGACAGATTGTGTGAGCCAACTTGCCGTGCGAATGGGCGTGACATCACTTTCCCTGATGGCCGTAAATTGTTCATGGGTTCATCCGGGACTGGTGCGCCACGTGATGGCACTGATGCTTCAGAGCCAGCTCAATAGTTAGCTATAGCTAACGACAAGAATAAAAAAGCCCGCTTGTAGCGGGCTTTTTTTTGCCTAAATGTCTTGCTCTAGATTCTCATTCCGAGACTTCATCCTATCTCGCCTGAATCGTCTTTAGTTTAGTCAATTACCGTCCCTAGTTCTCGCTCGTAGCTGCCGCCGTCGCGGAATACAGTCGAGTTCACATAGAAGCCAGAAGAGTAGAGATTTATGGTGATGGAGCTAGAACCGCGGTTTTCCCAGAACCAGCCATGAATACCGGTGAAGGGTGCATGAAAAGAACCCATGCGACTTTCACCAATGCCTTGCTCGAAGCTCTCCGCATATTCCTCACCTAAGCCAGCAGGCTCGGCGTGCATGTCGTAGTACAGCTCACCATCGGCGACCCAGCTGAATAGCATCGATGCATCCATATCCAGCAAGTACTTATACTCAACCGATTCGAAAGGCCCCAGGACAAATTCCACGGAGTCGGTTTTATGGACTTCGAGCTGCTCCTCAAAAGGGTTTTCATCGAGGCCTAGTACATTTAAGCCAAACAGCTCGCCAGTGCCGAGTGGGTCTGAACCAAATTCGGCAGGGAGAATAAAGCTGAACAGCACGGTTAGCGCAATGACAAAAGATATAGCGGACGCTAGTAGAATATTTTTCGAAGAGGGCGGCGAATTGCTATCTGTCTCGGCCACGATGGGTCTCCACTATTTTTGGAATGAATTGATTAGTTAGTAAATCTAGAAAGGAGGTTGGAACAAGTAGGCGCTAATCTGAAATCCCGCAAGCAGGAAGCCACCCGTCATCAGTGCGGTATTCGTTATAAACGAATGCCGCAGGTAGCTGGAACTTGTTCTCCACACACTCAGTATTAGGAACACTGCCGACAAGGCTAGAATCTGTCCAATCTCAACGCCAATGTTAAAACTAATTATATTGGTAACAAGGCCATTCTCGGAAAGATTAAACTCCTGCAGCTTGGTAGCAAGTCCTAGGCCGTGAAAAAGCCCAAACACGAATACGGCTACCTTAGTATTTGGCTGGAAGCCAAAGACCCGTTTGAATCCATCTATATTCTCGAAGGCCTTGTACACTACCGAAAGCCCAATAATCGCGTCGATGAAATAGGCGTTTACCTGCAGGTTGGCCAGAACGCCTAGCAGCAATGTGATGCTGTGGCCGATGGCGAATAGGGTGACATATTGGACGACATGCTTGGGGCGATACAGGAAAAAAATGACACCCAACAGAAATAGAAGGTGGTCATAGCCGGTAACCATGTGTTTGGCGCCTAAGTAAATGAAGGGGCCAATAGCTGGGCCATCGATCGCTTCGACAAAACTAGCGTCGCCGCCTTCGATAGTGTGACCGAAGGCCGTTAACGAGAAAAGAGAGGCACTGAGTAGAAGTAACTGAATGCCTAGTGTGGTGACTCTTCTCATTGTTGAAGCGCTCATCGAATTCTAGTCTTCGCTTTCGTCGAATCGATTGTTGATGTCGGGATTATAGGCCTGATGGCAGGCTGTGCAAACGCTATACAGCTGCGCGCCGGCCTGAAAGAAGTCGTCTTCGTTCTGAGTCGCAGCTGCTTCCATTGCTAGAATGCCAGCCTCACTTAGACCCTCGGCATAGATCAGCCAAGCGTCGTTGTCCTCTGCCCTGCCTGGCAGTGCGAGCATATTGCCAGCTTCCACTACTATCGCCGCTTGAGCGCGCACATAAGCCCAGCCTTCATCGGTTGTGGGGTAAAGTTCTTCATAGCCCGACGCATCGAGAACCCATCCGCCTGAATCCCAGAGGATATCCGACGCGGGTTCCAATACTAGATTCATGAGCTGTGTCACGTCCAGACTGGTGTTGTAGGCGGGTCCGCCAGCTTGCATGGCTGTCTCAGTTTCATCCGGTGCAGAGCAGGCAGCTAAAAAGCTGCCTGCTAGGAGAATTAGAGTGGTTTTGCTAAGTGTACTCGCCAAATTTTGCATGTCTTAATCCTGCGCCGAAGCGCCTTAGTTAGCAGCTATCCCGACTCGCTTAGAGGGTGCCAGGATTCAATATCGCCGGAAATAGCTGTTATGATGCTTACCACTGCAATGAAGATTACGGTGCGCAAAGTTTGCACTAATTTGGGCTTTTATTCTACTTCACACCGTATGAAATTAACCCCTAAACCTTTGGATTACTGGGCTATGAACAAATTCACTAGAGCGACAAACGCCGCATCATCAGCGGCTGGACAGATGCTTTGCCTTTTTCTTGCGCTGCTTCTAGGTAGTGCCGCGATAGCGGAAATTCGTATCCAGGAAACACCAGACGGTGGTGTACAACCGCGATTAACCGTCGATGATAGCGGTAATATCCATCTTCTTTATTTTAAGAAACGCCTCTCCGCCCCCAGCGCGCGGGAGGGGAACCTCTATTATCGCCAGTATCTGCCGGAGCAGGAGCGCTTTGGTCTGCCCGTTAAAGTATCCAGCAACGCCTTTGATATTCGGACCTTTGCTATAGCAAGGGCCTCCATAGCAGTCGGGGGTGAGGGTCGAGTCCATGTGGTGTGGTATCTGCCGCGGGATAATCAATACTTTTACACGCGCTCGAATATCGCGCGGTCGCAGTTCCAGGCGCAGCAAGCGGTCGTAGACGTATTCGGTGAGGGCCTCGATGCTGGAGCCGATATTGCGGCGCTAGGGTCACAGGTTGCTATTGTTTGGGGTGCGGGCGCCCTGAGCCGTGAATACGAGCGTACCGTCTATGGGCGCATCTCCAATGATTTTGGTGCGACGTTTGGTGATGAGTTGCAGATGGGGAGTAAGGAGCTCGGTGCCTGTGCCTGTTGTTCCCTAGCTACAAATTTTGGTGATAAGAATGAGCTAGCCATCGCCTACCGTTCTGCTATTGACGGTGTGGGAAGGCACATGCAGGCGCTGACTGTGCAATTTGCCGACAAGGCTATTCAGCAGGGCCAGTACGCTGAGCTATCTAAGTTGCAGGAATGGGAACTCTCTGCCTGTCCTCTGAGCACCAATGACATCACCGTCGATGCCGCTGCCAAGCAATGGTTAGTTTTCGAGACCGAAGGTCGCATCAACCAATTGCAGCTGGGCACGGGTAGCGATGCGATGCCTGTGGCTGAACCCTTCATCAAAACCCGTCAGAAGAACCCAGCTGTGGCTATCAATAACCAGGGAGATCGCTTGATCGTTTGGGGCGAGGCCATTAGCCAGACCCGAGGCGGCAGGCTAAATATGCATTTATTCGCGGACGACGGCTCAGACAAGAATGCAGGATTTACCGAAGAGGTGTCCATCCCTAAGTTCAGCTTCCCCGCCGCGACAGTCTTACCAAGCGGAGACTTCCTCGTTCTTTATTGAGACGGGTTTAGCTGCTGTAGCTTGAAGGTCTAGTCTGGCAGATTCGAATTTTGAATCTGTTGGCGGATCAGCTCATTTTCCAAATCGTTAAACTGCCGCTCGCTGTCTCGTAGACTTCTGTTTTGCTGATTCTGTAGCGCATTTTGTAGGCGCTGCCGTTCACCATTTTCTAATGCATTAAATCGAGTATTCGAAATTCTCCGACTAATAAATGTCGTGTTCGCTCCAATTGCATTGGCTGCGGACTCGCCTCTAAGTCGATTGAAGGCGTTAAACACAAATTGGGTTCTGCTGCGCAGCGTATTTTCGCCGCAGGTGAATTCGATAGAGACTAATCGTCTTAGCATCTCTTCGTTATTCACGGTGTCGGAATTCAGATTTTCTGCCACGGTCTGATTGACGTACTCGTCTCTCCAGTGCTTCAGGATGCGGCACTGTTTAAGGTAGTTCGCCAGCAACTCGCCGTCTACCGCTTGGATAAAATCATCGCAAGCGGCCTGAGAGTTCTCGTCGGAATCCATCGCGGTGAGACAGTCGCTCGCCTTTACATCCAGGGCGATCAAGGCCTCGTTACTGGAGTCGATATTTTTCTGGAAGTCACTTATCTGTGCGGAAGAAAATGAGGGTAGTGCAGAGCAAACTACTGCCAACGCGAACAGAGATGTTCGCGCGGGCAGTAGATGGCTTGTTAACTTAGCTTTCATAAATCTTGAAACGCTTATCCCATTTTTTAAATCGTTTGCGGCAGTATTTCTCTAGCTTCTTGTGCGTGGAGAAGAATAATTCGCTCGCTTGCTTGATGGATTCGTCGAATTCGCAAAAGTCGTTGTCATATTCGCGGCATACCCAGGGGCGAGTTTCATAAATGCCGCAAACACCATGTGGTAACAGGTGGCTACAGTTGGTCTCAATGTGCAGAAACCAGCCATCGGCGTCTTTAAAAATATTGATGCCTTCATGGGAAACCTGCCAGAGCAGGTGGTCAAAATCTTCCTTGGTTTTCGGAGCAGGGATCTTCTGATTAATCGAGTTACAACAAATAGACTTCGTACATTTAGAGCATTTCTTATCGAGGGCAACTTGTATTACTTTGCCGTCTTTTTCCACTTCAACTATCTTAATCGAATTCGTATCATCCATATTCCATATCCGTAAATTTTCCGCACTTTTTCGACTGATGCCTTAGTTCGTCGAGGGTCAATTCTAACACTGCTTTTAGTAGATTTAGTATGCTTCATTGCAAGGACGCGATTGCTTTACATTGACCGCAATGCTCGCCAGAATAAAGCAATACTTTTTTGGAACGCGCTGATGTCTCTCTCTACTCTTCTAGCCAATCTCCCGGTCCGTCTTGTGTCTGTGTCTGTGTCTGTGCCTGCTAAGCAATTGTGCTCAATTACTACGCGCCTTAGGACGCTGCTGTGTTTGGTTCTAAGCGGTGTATTGCTGTCTTGTTCAACGGAAGAACCTATCGCCACTTCAGGTAGTAGTGACTCGGGAGGTTCTACACAGAGCAACAAGAGTGGAATTCAGCTGCGTGCTGTATCTACCCAATCCTGGTTAGTCACTGGAGGCGATGTGTTAGTGGAGGTCGCATTTGCTCCATCCTTCAACCGAACACAGCTAACTATAAGCCTCAATGGCAGTGATATTAGTGACCGTTTCACGCAGACCGCAGCAACAACGTTACAAGCCCTACTGACTGACTTGCCCCTCGGGGACAGCGCTTTGTTAGTTGAGCATAGCCCTCAGCAGTTGAGCGAGTCGCTTACGCTAACTAACTATCCCTCGGTCGGACCTATTATCTCGGGGCCTCACGAGCAGCCCTACGTTTGTCAGACCGAACAATTCGTGACAATAGCAGGTGATACGCTAGGCAGTTCGCTAGATGCAAACTGTACGATTCCGACTCGTATTGACTATGTTTATTGGTCAATTGTGGATGAGGTGTTCAAACCCTTGCTCCTAGCGGCTGAAACCGAACTGCCTGAGGACATGGGGCTAATTACCGTCATAGATCAGATCGATCAGCCTTATATCGTGCGAGTCGAAACGGGTACGGTGAATCGGGCAGTTTACGAAATAGCCATGCTGCATAATCCGCTAAATGGCTCGCGTTCACTAGACCCATGGAACCGCAGTCCTTATTGGAATGACAAGTTGGTGTATACCCATGGTGGCGGTTGTCGCGCCGGTTGGTATCAGCAAGGAGATAGGACCGGCGGTGTAATGCGCCGTGGCCTCTTTGAGCAGGGTTATGCGCTGACCTCGGCGACGTTGAATGTGTTCGGCCAGAACTGCAATGATTTGCTAGCCTCCGAGACTCATATCATGGTGAAGGAACGTTTTATCGAACATTACGGTGAGCCGGACTACACGATTGCAACCGGTGCCTCGGGCGGCTCCTATCAATCGCATCAAACCGCCGACAACTACCCCGGCGTGTTCGATGGCATAATCGTCTCTTCTAGCTTTCCCGATGTAACCACTGCCACCATCTTTACACTCGCCGACGCGCGTTTACTGCATAACTATTTTAGTACGATGGATGTGGAGACATTTACCCAGGAGCAACAACGCGCGGTGTCAGGCTTTGGTGTTTGGGAGTCACTCGCGAATCTGAGTCGCGGCGCGGCGCGTTTAGACCCACTTTATACTATCGAAACTCCATTGGAAGAGCAGGGCGGTGAGATCAGCATTCCGGCACTAACGGATGAGCTGTATTCAGGCGCAAACCCTGGTGGAATCCGTGCAACTGTCTATGACCATACGGTAAATGTCTATGGAACCATCGCGAATCCTGTTGCTACGACGCAGCAGCTAGCACAGCGGCCACTCGACAACGTCGGCGTGCAGTATGGCCTGCTAGCATTGAATAAAAGCGTCATCACAGCGCAGCAGTTTTTAGATTTAAATCAGGGCATCGGTGGCTTTGATCGTGATATGAATCATGTGCCAGAGCGGCATAAAGCGGATTCTCAAGCTAATAAACGTGCTATAGAGTCAGGAAGAATCCTGTTTGGTGGGGCGGGATTAGCGGTAACACCGGTTATCGATTACCGAACCTACAACGATCATCGAGAGGGGGGCGACATCCACATGATCGTGCACCAGTTCTCGACGCGGCAGCGATTGCTTAACGCGAACGGCCATGCAGACAACCACGTGATGCAGGTAGGTGGTCAGTGGGACTTTATCGAGGGGCAGGATGATCTGGGGAATCTATTTCGTCAGATGGACTATTGGATTCGAAATATTCAAGCCGATACTCTAGAGTTCGATCCGGCATTTCGAGTCGTTCGCAATAAGCCTGCAAGTCTGACTGATAGCTGCTGGGATACTACGGGCGAGATTACCGAACTGGTCGAAGAACCCTTGGCGTTCAATTCAGAATCGCGCTGCGGTGAGCTGTACCCTAGCTATCAAACACCAAGGCAGGTTGCGGGTGCGCCGCTGGCGAACGATATTGTGAGCTGTCAGTTAAAGCGTATCGATCTGGCCGACTATGCTATTTCCTTTACGACTGAAGAATACCAGCAGTTATTGAACGTATTTCCGGGTGGGGTCTGTGATTGGTCGAGAGGCGAGGGCAGTGGTTCGAGACATCAGGGTACCTGGAAGTCGTTTGGTCCCTCGCCGATAAACAAGCTCTACTAGCTGGTAGAGCCATCAACACGGCTTAGAATTATTGTTTATCAGTGTGTTGTTATCTTAGTCGCTGTGCTTTTTTAGCGATTCTTGCCAGTGTCCATTCGGAAGTGCAGCTAACCTAGAAAGGAAGACAGATGGTCGAGCTGGCACCTTAGCCACTGCAGACCGAGTTTCTCAGGGAGTACCGTAAGCTTGAGCGCGGGGAGCAGCATCAACTCATTGCTTCCATGCAAGAGTCGCGGTACTCATGGACGTTGAAGAGATCTATGCGTCGCCTATTCTGACTACAGGTGATTTGAGAGGGGTTTAGCAGCGGCCTTTTCAGCTTATTGCAAGACAAGGGTTTAGGGCTAGCGCAGATATTACCGTCAGTTTGGCGAAACTCTCTAGCACTTCAATTCGGCCACAACCATGAAGGGCCCTTTCTCGTCTGTGCTGCCTAAAAAGTAAGTCTCTCCTACAGTCATCGATTCGGGTTTGATAAATTCCTGCAGGGTCTGCTCGTAATCAGTGGCAAATGATAAGCTGAAGCCAAGGCCCTCGTTGGTGTAGTCTAGCGTTTTCTTTGCGGCGGATCCTTTGTAAAGATTAATGAAACGATCGGCGTAGATATCGGCAAGTAGGATGCTACCGGCGGGTGCATGATCGCGCACGTCTTGTATTGTTTTGCGTACCTTGGACTCTGACAAATAGAGTGTGACACCTTCCCAGAGAAAGAGAGTTTTCTTAGATCGATCAAAGTCAGCCTCGATCAATCTATCGAACGCATCTTCCTTACTAAAATCGACAGACACAAAGCGTACGTGCTCGCTGTTAATCCCAGCATCGCTAAGTGCCTCTCGCTTATGCTGTTGCACGATGGTTTGGTCTAGCTCGAAGAAAGCTACTCCTTCCCTCAGAAAGCCTCCATACGCTCGCGTGTCATAACCTGCGCCCATCACTACGAATTGCTCCATCTCGCCAATAAGCCGCCCGATGACCTGATCAAAATACAGAGTACGTGCAACAACAAAATCGGCGATACCCTCGGTGCCTACATCTGGAATTCGTGGATATAAGAAGAGTTGTCCTGATATTTTGAATTTTAGCCAAAGAGGAAACAAGGCGAGCCAGAGCCCGAACACAGACGTATTCGGTAGTGCAGCGGCGAGTTTGACGCAAGAATCGTCGCCACGTATTCCAAAAGCGTGCATAGTCCAGCGTCCATTGAGAATTTCGATAGCAGTTTGTGAAACGCCCAGTCTTTTACTAACGATTATCTGCTTATAGCCAACCAGTAGAAAACCCAGAATAGCTAGAGGGATGAATGCGATCTGCAGTGGGATATAAATGACAAAACTCAAGAGGGCCATGGATGACTTCATCAGTTAGTTTGTATTTTGAGCGTACTATTATCACGAGCGGCAGCAGTTGATCGTAGGAAAACCTTAATGGCCTCACACTTCCATGCTAAGGAGAATAAGTAATCACTTGTCTGAAATTCTACCGCTGATTCTTCTCCGAAGCCAACATGATGCGCATCTCGAGTCGTTTAATTTCACGTATTAATTCGGCCTTTTGGATTTGTTGCCAACCTACAATTTCTAATATGGTGTAAGTGAAGCCGCAGCCAATCATTAAAAGAGCCCAATTGAGGCTGGATTTGATATCGGTAGTTCCCAGATACTGGATGATAAAGTATACAAAGGCTGCGGTTACAACCAGGCCTAAAAAATACATGCAGTAGTTTAACCAGGCTTGTCTCCCCTTAAAGGTAAGGCCAATTAACTCGAATAGACCGGCAGTATTGCTGATTTCGTTGATCGCTTTCTGATCTTCTTCTGTTAGGGCGTTGCGGATCTGCTCGTCAATATCACTCATGATCGTTCTCCAATAATTTTTTCATCATCTTGCGTGCGTAAAAAAGTCGGGACTTCACTGTGCCGCTAGGCACGTTGCTGACTTCGGCTATTTCCTGAATCGTTAATGCTTCTAGGTAGTAGAGTCTAAGAATCGTAGCCAGTCTGGAATCCATCTTCGACAGCAGTTGTTCGACGCTTAGCTTGTCTTCGATGTCGTCGCGAACTGGAACCTCTGGCAGTTCTTCCTGCGCTGCAATAAATTCGCGCGCGCGTACGGTCTTGCGTAGCCAGTCTACGCAGCGCCTCTCGACTATGCGAAAGCTCCACTTTGGATAGCTAGCTGGGTCGGATAGCTCGCGTAGGCTCTTACTTATGGAGATCAGGCTTTCCTGTGTAACATCTTTCGCCGCCTCTGGACTCTTCAGTCGGTTCAAGGCGTACAAAAAATAGCGCTGTTCCCAGTTCTTAATTAATGTAGTGAACGCATTCTTCTCTCCTCGTTGGCTCTCGATAACGAGCCATTCGTTGAAACTGCGTTCTTTTAAGTCTTGCATATAGTGTTACCTGACAATATAGGTCGGCTGTCTTCGGTAATCGGTTCAAGCGATGTGGTGAATATTTAGCCTAACTCTAGTTGCAATGATGTGCGCTAGGGCATCCCACGTTATTTCGATTTGTAACAGGTGGCCTGCTCGGATAGCCGAATAGCGCTTGATTAATTCAATGTAGTGGCTTATTTTCAATGCTTACATCCAAAAAAGCTTTCAATAGTGAGCGCAAGGCCGGAGCTTTGGCTTAACGGAGAACTAACACAATGATTACGTTCAAGAAACTAATCACCATTGCTGCAATTACTCTTAGCAGTTCAGCAATGGCCGCCGAAAATTATGAGCCTGCCAGAACCGCCTCAGGCAAACCAGACCTGCAGGGCTTCTGGACCAATGCCTCATTGACCACCATGCAGCGCTCCAGCAACTATGAGGGTGTCGGGCTCACCATTCCCCTAGAGCAGCTTGGTGAACTCACTGCGAATCACCATCAGAATGTACGTCAGGCCACCGATGACAACCAGGTGCAGGGCGAACTGCCATCGGGTAAAGATCTCGGGCAGGGTCGTGGATATAACGCCTTCTGGGTAGATCCAGGCTCCGCATTTGGCTACGTCAAAGGCGAGTATCGCACCTCTTGGATTACTTATCCCGAGAGCGGGCGCATACCCTATTCGGAAGAGGGAAGTAGGCTGCGTCAGGAAAACCGCGCTAAATTTTCAGGCAATGATGGCCCGGAAGGACGAGCACTTGGTGAGCGCTGCATCATCGGATTCGGGAGTACCGGTGGCCCGCCCATGAACAATGTGCTGTACAACAATATGTACCAGATCGTACAGACAGACGACTACGTGATGATCATGGTGGAGATGGCACACGATGCACGCATCATTCCTATCGATAAAGATCACCGTCCAGATGCCTGGAAGCCTTGGCTGGGTGATTCAATCGCGCACTGGGATGGCGATGTTCTGGTGGTTGAGACTAGAAACCTGCATCCACAGCAAGCGCCGCGCAACGTTGCAGCGTTGTCAGAAGAGGGAGTAGTAGTAGAGCGCTTTAGCCGCTTCTCCGATGAGCAGGTCCTGTATGAGTTCGAAGTCAGAGACCCGATCTTTTACACCGAAGCTTGGAGCGGTGAGATGGCATTCAATACGACGGACACTCAGCCCTATGAATATGCTTGCCATGAAGGAAATTACGGTCTGCCTGGTATCTTAGCCGGTGCGCGCCGATTGGAAATGGATGAGCAGTAGTTAGCTCGTTTCAGTCTAGTAAATAAAAAGGGGCCTCATGGCCCCTTTTTTGATTCAGTAATTTTGAAGTTATAATCTAAGTTATTCTTCCCAGAATTTCATCATCTCCATAAACATGGAGTATGCTGACCAAGTAATAAGCGATAGACCTGTTATCGCCTCCATGCCGGCAAGAAAGCGTAACTGCCCGTCCGGTTCGATATCGCCGTAGCCAAGTGTCGTGTAGTTGGTAAACGAGAAGTACACCGCATCGGTTAGGCTGCCTTCGAACCGGCCCTCTAGGGTGCCGAAGTCTCCGCAGGTTATCATCAGATAGAAGGCGAGCCCGAATATCCAAACCTCTATGAGATGAGCGCAGATAGTGCCGAATACTCCGATGATTACCCTCACCCGATGTCTCACCTGGAGTTTCGGAATAGTTATCCACAGTAGCCGTAGCACTTGGTAGTAAATTACGACCGTAGCCGTGGCTAGTCCACTAATAATGAGAATGAAAAGCAACATTTCTACGCTAAGTTCTGTTCAGAGCGTCAAGTGCAGGGAGTTCGCCAGTTATAGTTTGAGAATCTATATATGTAGCCCCTGATGCTAGGAAATTAGAGCGAACCTTAGTAAGGTTAAATTGACCCTTACGAATAGCAATATGAATACGGTGGGAATAAAAGAATGAGAACCCAAATAAGCGCGCACCTCCTAACGATACTCTATGTATTGAGCCTGCTGTTCGTTCAGACAGCGAATGCACAACGAACGATCCCCGAGGATGATCGGGAGTTGCTGTATGAGATCTACAAAGAGCTGATCGAATACAAAACCACGATAGACGAAGAGAACAATACCATCGCGGCCGAGGGCATGGCGGCCTGGCTGCAGGCGGCGGGTTTCCCAGAAGAGGACATCTTTATCGGCGGAGCTTTGCCACATAAGGGCAACGTTGTTGCGCGTTTACGAGGCAACGGCGCGAAGGAGCCCATCGTGATGATGGCGCATTTGGATGTGGTGACAGCAGAACGTGCCGATTGGAATCTCGACCCTTTCGTACTCAATGAAGACGATGAATATTACTACGGCCGCGGCACAATCGATGACAAGGCCATGGGGGCAATCTTTATTGCGAACCTCATACGCTTTAAGCGAGAGGGCTATGTTCCCGACAGAGACTTCGTCGTGGCGCTCACTTCAGACGAAGAGAGTGGTGGTAGCAACGGCATCGGCTGGCTCTTAGAGAATCACCCCGGATTGATACAAGGCGCACTTGCAATCAACGAGGGTGGCTACGGCCTCCTGCAAGACGGACAAGCTCTAGCGAACACAATTCAGATAGCCGAAAAAATTTATGCAACGTTCCGAGTGACTGCGAAGAACCCCGGCGGTCATTCGTCATTGCCTAGAGATGACAATGCTATCTATGACTTGGCCGAGGCACTGCTAAAGATTCGCGATTTTAAATTTCCTGTCGAGCTAAACGATGTGATGCGGGTAAGCTTTCAGCGGCAAGCTGAGATCAACACCGGCGAGCGTGCTGCCGACTTTCGTGCGCTACTTGAATCACCTATCCCGCAAGATTCTCTCGATAGATTGAGTTCCGAGGCGGCAATCAATGCGCAGCTTCGCACCACCGCTGTAGCAACTTTATTAGATGGTGGCCATGCGCCGAATGCACTTCCACAAACCGCCGTTGCGAATGTAAATGTGCGCATGCTACCCGGTTCTGATCCGCAGGATGTCTTGAAAACTCTAATCGCAGTAGTGGATAACCCAGAACTCTTGGTTGAGTACCGTGGCGGTGGTTCGATCACCGATCCTTCTCCTTTGTCTGAAGAAATCATGGCTGCCGTAGAAACTGTCACCAACGCGATGTGGCCCGGCGTTACAGTGATGCCGACAATGTCTACTGGTGCAACCGATGGTGCACGCATGCGCCGCGCAGGAATACCCACCTATGGTACTTCGGGGTTGTTCGTAGATCGCAACGACATGCGCATACACGGTCAGGATGAGAGGTTACTTAAAGAGTCGCTGTATGGCGGATACGAATTTCTTTACAGCGTGGCGAAAGAACTCAGTCAGTAAGCGAAGCATAAATGCCGAGAAAGAGACTATGTTGAGAATCACACCCCGTTACCTAACGTTGGCTTTGTCGGCGTCACTCGCTGCCTGCGCAGCGCCTCAAGATTTTTCATTTGATTTTGTTGAAGCATCCATCGCCGATATTCAGTCTGCAATCGTGCAAGGTGACTTCACCTGTCACGAAATCGTGGCAGGATACATAGAACGTATCGAGGCCTATGATAAATCCCGCAACATAAACGCGATTACTCAAATCAACTCCAAGGCACTCGAAAAAGCTTATGCAGTCGATGCAGCGGTGCGTAGAAACGAAGTAATGCCGGAGCTGTTTTGTGCTCCTGTGCTTATCAAAGATAACTTTGATACACATGACATGGTTACAACAGGCGGGTCGATTGCTTTGCTAGACAGCTTTCCGCCGGACGATGCTTTTATGGTGAGGAAGCTGCGGGAGGCGGGCGCGATTGTCCTCGCTAAAACGAATATGGCGGAATGGGCTTTTAGTCCACGAGAAACAGTTTCCTCGTCCTATGGACGTACAGCAAATGCCTACGATGCCGACTTCGTGCCAGCTGGCTCCTCGGGAGGAACCGCCTCTGGAGTAGCGGCTAGTTTCGGCGTAGCTGGAATGGGTAGTGATACAGGCAACTCTATTCGAGGACCGTCTTCTCATCTTGCATTATTCGGGATTCGCTCCACCATCGGATTGACTAGCCGCGATGGTGTAATACCGTTGGTTTTCGATAGAGATATTGCAGGGCCAATGACACGAACTGTTGAGGATGGCGCTAGGCTATTTAATGTGGTGGCGGGTTACGATCCCGCTGATTCACTAACATTGCCCGGCAAGCGCGAAAATAACTACCTTGATTTTTTGAATGCCGGTGGTCTTGAGGGAAAACGCCTAGGAGTATTTAGATCCTTGGTGGACCATGAGGATGCTGACCCAGAAATCAAAGAAATTTTTCTTCAGGCTATTGCGGATTTAACTGCTGCAGGCGCCATCATTGTCGATCCATTGGAGATTAGAGATTTTCAGGTGCTGAGCGATCAGATCCCATTTTGTGGTAGGTTCAGGTATGACGTGGGCCAATATTTTAAATCGCTTGAGAACCCCGCTTTATTGGATGTAAACCAAGTACTCGAAACAGGAGAAATTGCGCCAGAAACTCGGGGCTCATTTGGTTTCTATGCGCAGAATCCATTGGATGTAGTTCCCGATGAGTGGGAAGTGCCCTGTCCTACCTGGCCCAATCATCCGGAGCGAAATCAGCTGCTCGCCAACGCGATAGAGGCGATGGATGCGGCGCAGGTTGATGCCCTTATTTTTCCAACTTGGTCAAATCCCCCTGCTCATATTGATCGTGCAGAAGAAGAATACCGGGGAGACAATAATCAGCACTTAGCGCCAGATGCAGGTTTGCCGGCGGTGACAATACCGATGGGCTTTTGGCAAAATAAACTACCTGCAGGTCTTCAATTCGTAGGCCGCCCCTATGCGGAAGGCGTATTAATAGAATTGGCTTATGCGTATGAGCAAAAGACTAAGCATAGAAGACCGCCTGAGGGCTTTGGCGAAATTAATGACTAATCAGCAAGAACGCAATGAGTCAAGAATCAAAAGGGTCAGAGTGCCATGAATACATTGAAAAAGCGGGCTAGAGGGGTAGTCTTGCCAAAGAGATTAAACAAATTGGGTCTCTGGCTCTTAATCACAATGGGCTTGAATGCTTGCAGTGATTCGCCAAGCAATGAGCCGATTCAATTCGACAGCGTAATAAGCAATGGACAACTCGTTGATGGCTTCGGTGGTCCGGGCAGGGCGGCTGACGTTTATCTCAAAGAGGGTGTTATTGCCGCAATTACCGCGCCGGGGGAATTGGACGCGGCGGTAACTAACATCATAGACGCCACAGGCAAAATTATCGCGCCGGGGTTTATTGATGTCCACTCTCATGGCGATCCCTTAGAGACACCCGCTTTTGAAAACTTCCTCGCCCAAGGCGTAACCACTATTACACTCGGTCAGGACGGTGACAGTCCCAATGTAGACGATCTGGGCGCTTGGGTCGAAGAGGTAAGTGAGAACGGTATAGGGGTGAATCTGGCCATGTTCGTCGGGCATGGAACGCTGCGTGATCAGGCAGGTATAGGTCAAAACCCAGCCCCGGGACCCGATCAGATTCAGCGCATGTTGGAGCTGCTGAATAATTCATTGGACTATGCTTTCGGATTGAGTACCGGGCTTGAATATAACCCTGGCCTGCATGCTTCAGAATCTGAACTGGTTGAAATGGCGAAGGTGGTAGGCAGTCGCGACCGCGTTATCATGAGTCATATGCGCAATGAAGACGATGATCAGTTAGAAAAGTCTATTGATGAACTGTTAAGCCAAGGTCTGCATGCAAGAGTACACATCTCTCATCTTAAGTCAGTCTATGGCAAGGGCAGAGCACGCGCCGAAGAAATTTTAGAGGTGATTGAAAGGGCACGACAATCGGGCATCGAGTTAAGCGCGGATGTTTATCCCTACAATGCTAGTTATGCAGGTCTAGCCTTGCTGTTTCCGGTATGGTCGAAAACTGATGAGGAATTTGCTGTAGCACTTTCAGATCGAAGAGAAGAGTTGGAAGAATACCTCGTTAACCGCATAACAAATCGTAATGGGCCAGAGGCAACGCTGCTCGCCACCGATCCCTATACGGGAAAAACACTAGCCGACTTGGAGCAGGAGCTAGGCTTGCCCTTCGAGGAAGTATTAATCGACGTGATTGGGCCGCAAGGCGGCAGTGGCGCTTATTTCATCATGGATGATGAGCTGCAATCCAGATTACTTATGGATGAAAATATTACCGTGTCCTCCGACGGCAGTCCTACAGGATTCCACCCAAGAGGCCATGGCACGTTTGCGAAAATTATCGAGGAGTATGTAGTAAACCGCGCGGCACTGCCCCTGGAGGAAGCGGTGCGAAAGATGACTTCTTATGCGGCCGAGTTACTCGGCGTTACCGATCGAGGTAGTGTTGAGGTGGGCAAGGCCGCCGATTTAATTATATTCGACCCCACTCAGGTCAAAGCGCGAGCAAGCTATTCCGATCCGCTGCAACTCGCCGAAGGGTTTGACGTGGTGATAGTGAATGGCGAGGTGGCTTTTTTCAATGGCGCAGCGCTTGCGGTGGCTTCAGGTAAGGTTTTGAGTCCTCGGGAGTGAGTTGGGCACAGTTACTCTAGCGGCAGTGAAATCAATCATCAAAATTGATACGGCGACAATTTTGCAGCTGTACAGGCTATTTGGCAATGCGCCCAATTTCTGACAATTCTCTACATTGCATTGCCAGTCGTACTAAACGATTATTGAAAAAGGTGCTTATTTTAATAATCGATCAGGTTTTACTCGCCTTTGTGCCTCGGTTTTCTGCAATACGAATGTCTACAGTCCTTTAAATTGTATTATAATATCGCGCCGGTTTAGCCCTTGTGTGCTTTAGCCGCAAAGTTCTGCCAAATAACTCACTACAAAAAAAGCCGACTATAATCGCCTGTGGGTCCCTGTGTAACTACCGGTGTGGCAGGATAGGAAAAAGCGTGCTATCAGCTGTAATTGAGCTCGCGCGCGATTAAACTACTATCGATTCTGAGGAGAATAGAGTAATGCGAAAAATCAACCCTGTAGTTCTGATAGGGCTGCTGCTGGCATTTGCCATCCCTAGTATTTCATTTGGGCAAGCGACTGATGTCACTTTTCACGAAGACATTGAACCAATCTTGCAGCGCAGCTGTCAGAGCTGCCACCGCGATGGTGGTGTGGGCCCCATGCCGCTAATAAGCTACGATCAGGTAGCCCCTTTCGCAGGTCTGATTGAATACAAGACGTCTCTCAGAGACCGTGCCGGTGCCATGCCACCTTGGTACGTTGAAAAAGGTTTGGGTATTCAGGATTTTAAGAATGATGTCTCTCTAAGCGATGAAGAAATAGCTGCAATCTCTCTTTGGGCAAGATCCGGCACACCTAAGGGCAATGAAGCAGATGCACCAACGCCCTTAGTGTTCGACGACAGCCTCACATGGACTGCTGGCACGCCAGATCTTATTTTAAAGAGCAACGAGGTGACCAAACTGGCCGGCACTGCGGATTGGTGGGGCGAGATTGACGCCTTGCTGATTGATATTCCGGAAGATCGCTGGGTCAAATCCGTTGAGGTTGTAGAAGTCAATGACGTTAACAATCAAGCGGACAAAGGTCGTGATACTGTTGGTGGCGCTTACATATTCCACCACATGATATGGGCCACAGCTGCTCTTGACGCAAATGGAAACCGGACTGAACGGGGCCTAGCATGGCCAGTGCACGAAGTAGGTCGAAACGCCGATATTTTTGATGACGAAGCCGGCCGACTTTTGACGGCGGGCAGCTATATAGTGTCCGATTCTGTGCATCTGCATTCCAATGGTAGAGACACTACCGCGCATTTGGAAATTGGCTTCCGCTTCCATCCTGTTGGTTATGAGCCAAAATTTAAAGACGCTGTCTTCAATGCCCAAGGTAACGGCGTTGATATTAGTATAAGAGGCGATGAGAAAGACCAGGAGTTGCACGCCTACACTACGCTGACTGAGCACACTAAAATATCGACGTTTGAGCCCCATTTACATGCTCCAGGTGAGCGCATGTGCCTTGAAGCGATCTGGGGTTACAGCGTAGAAACCCTTTCATGTGTTGGCTACGACCACAACTGGGTTCGTGGCTACGCCTACGATGATGATGCCGCACCACTTCTGCCTAAAGGCACGATCCTACACATCGTTGGTTATATGAACAATACTGACACGAATCCTAATGTGCCAGATTCCAGAAACTGGCAGGGTTCGGGTAACCGTTCTGTAACGAATATGTTTATCGATCTAGGTATCCGAGTAACTATGACCGATGACCAGTTCTTTGATGAAATGGAAAAGCGGCGCAATAATCTGAATCTAGGGCCGAACGATCACGTAATTGGTTGCCCACTTTGCCTATTGCCATTGGTTCAACCAATAGACAATGCCTCGGTGGGTCAGAATGTCAATAACGATGTGGCGCTGCAGGGGGCAAGTCGATAATGAATATAATAAAAAGCCTTGCTTGCAAGGCCATGACTTTTGGCTTTGCTCTAATTGTATTGATGAGCGCAACATTAGCTCAAGCTGAGTCCTACAACTTCGGTAAAAATGTTGAAGTGGCCTACGAAGGCTGGCGTCCGCTTGAAGATGGTAGCTTCAACTTCATGTTTGGATACATGAACGAAAATTGGGAAGAAGAGCCTGATGTTGATATTGGCGAGAATAATTTTTTCTCTCCAGGCGGCGCTGATCGGGGCCAACCCACTCACTTTTTGCCGCGCCGTAACCGCTTTACTTTTGAAGTGAATGTACCCTCTGACTGGGGCGACCGTGAATTGGTTTGGGAGTTAACGGTCAATGGTGTGACACGACGTGCTTACGCGACGCTCAAGGATGACTATTTGGTGGATAATATGGTAATCGCCTCCGAGACCGGCTCTTTAGGTGCTGGCACATCCAGCCCGGAGTCTAGAGCGAACATAGCACCGGTGGTAACTCTTCAAGGTGACACGGTTAACGGTGAGCATGTGCGCAGCGTTCGCGTTGGCGAGCCGCTGAGTTTCACCACACACCTTATGGATGATGGTGTTCCAAGAGCAAGAAGAAGCGTAGATACCATACGCGCGATTGCTGCTCGCGGTGGGGAGAGTACTACCGAAGAGATGGTGCAACGGCAAATGGCAATGCGAATTCCGTGGCAGCCAACAGTAGGTAAGATCAATGGTTTGTTTCTGTCGTGGAATGTCTACCGTGGTTCTGGCAAGGTAACTTTCGATCCCCCTCAGCCAAAGTCTTGGGAAGATACTCGACCAGGTTCCAACTCGGCATGGGGACTGTCATGGTCACCACCTGATATTGCTGAAGATGGCATGATCAACACCACGGTCTCTTTCGAAGAACCCGGTGAGTATATCTTGTGGGGTCGCGGTGATGACGGCGGGCTTTATCACGATGCGTTTATGACTGTGACCGTCACTGAGTGATGGCCTAGTCGGATCCATTTGCTTGCGCTCCAGTAGTCGGTTCTGCAAGTTTCAAAAAACCGCGGCTTAGGCCGTGGTTTTTTTTGGTTTGGATTTTGCTTGTGCGTGGTTAGCGTAAGTCCGTTTTCTAACCAGGAATCTATTTATTCGGCGGAATCGAATAAGTTCCTACAGAATGTGCAATGGCTCGATCATCGCCTTCGGAATAAATCGTTACTTCCCCAATTGCCAGTGTTTTTCCAAGCTTCAGTAATTTACAAACGCCTAGTATGTCTTTGTCAGCAACAGGCTTGCGTAGAAAATTGATGTTCAAACTTGTAGTTACTGCTAATGCAACTAATCCAATTTCCCGAAGAATTGCAGCGTAAATGGCACAATCAGCGAGACCCATCATTGTCGGGCCAGATACAGTTCCGCCGGGACGTAAATCCCCTTCGTCAACTTTGCGCCTAATAGTCACAGAGCCTTCGTCAAAAGATTCAATGACGAAACTTGCTTGAGGAAACTCCTTAGAAAAAAATGCTTCCATTTCCATTTTGCTTACAATGCTCATGATTTACCGCCGTTCTCTTTATGGCTATTACTAGTGCGCTTACTCAGAATATTCCCACTTTGATAGTCTCTCTCTGTCGCCTGCTGACATTTCTCCAAACACCAGCTCTCGATATTCTTCATCGCCATCGACAAACAATTTTAACCAAGCTACAGCCATACCGCCGACTAGGTCGTGTACATCGATATTGGGTGCAAGTCGGTCATCGCCAGTATCTGTATTGGCAATGAAGTGATTACCTTCCTTGATTTCAAAATACATTTTTGGAATGTCGTCGGAAAGGCTCTCGAAATGCGGCAGGGCATGGTCGGCTACAGGCGCGATGCGATCATTCTCGCCAGCAATGACTAATGTAGGAATTGAGATTGTAGAAAAATCACCGTCCGGTTGCCAAGGGGTGAAAGGAATTGCTGCCTTCAGATCAGCGCTGTGTGCATTTGCTGCAATCAAAGTGCCGCCACCTCCCATGGAATGACCCATAATCGCCATGCGCTCATTGAGGATCTTGCCCCGCAACGTTCCGCCCATACGTTCACCTTCATTACGCAGTACTTCGACAGCGGCCATCAGGGCGTCCGCGCGCAGCGACGGATCGTCACGCAGCTCATTGGTGTCAAGAGTCAGCACAGCGTAGCCGTGAGAGGCGAGGTGATTTCCCCACCAGCTCATATTCTCCTGCGATTCCACGAATCCTGGTGATATGGCGACACCGGCGAAGTCTTCCCCTTTATTAGCAGGAAAATAGATAGTTGCTGCGCTAAATTCCGGTACCGCCGGGTAGCTTGAATAGTACGCAACCTGATAAGGACCAGGGCCGCCCAGAGATTCTCTTGAGATCTCCTGGGCGCTAGTACTTAGCGAGAGCGAGAGAACTAGGGTAAGGGCAAGCAGGTATCGGTTTCTGTTCAGCATTGCTAATTCCTTCTATTGCAGTGGTGAGTGCAAGGGGGTTGGAACGGCAATGCTATCGTAAATTTGAGACTAGGGGCAGTGTGATCGTGGTAATGAAGTCAGGTATGAGCGAGCTGCTCGATGTTTACCTGCGAAGAGTGCGTGGACTTCAGGTGAGATAGCTATTACTCTTTCCCGACTCCGATTCCCACAAAGAGGCTGCTAGACGTGTGCTCCCCGAATTTTAAAAAAGTAGTCAAATTTGCATTGACAGGGATAAGCTCTCTTTTCTTTGCTGTTGTAATCACCCCAGCCCTAGCTCAACAGTCTCTGCAGCTCGAATTTGATAGTTTAGGGCCAACAGTTGAGCAATTGCGTTCGGATAATGGGCGCAACATACACTTCATCGATGATGGGAATCAAAGCGGAACTCCGGTTGTATTCACCGGCGGCCTCGGTACATCCGTACGTGTGATCAGGCTTTTGGATTTTCTAGAAACTATGCGCAGCGATCTGAACCTTAGGTTCATAACTGTCGAGCGAAATGGATTCGGGCAAACCGCGTTTGATGAGACTCTAACCATGGCCGATTACGTTAGCGACGTAGAGAAAGTGTTAGCTCATTTGGATATAGAAAAATTTGCGCTGTTTGGTATTTCTGGTGGAGGGCCCTACACGGCTAAAATTGCTGAAAGCAATGCGCGCCGTTTGCTATCCATCCATATGGCGGCCACAAGCCCTGCTATCGGAAATCCTCAACGGTGTAACAACAATGCTCCCAGCCCCTATACCGAGATGTTGCGATACCCGATGCAATTTTTTGGCTTTGAAGAGAATAGCCCGCTGCACAAAATAAAAGGCTTCCAAGATGCCGCGTTTGATGAAGCAGCACGGGCACATAATATGCGGGGCCAATCCGCAGACCCAGCCCCATTAATGCATGAATTGAATTTGTATTGTTCTGAAAGCGTTATGGATTCGGCGCATATCAGCGTCCCGGTATTTGTCTATTTAGGGTTGAAAGATGAAGTCTTAGGGACAGTAAATCCGAGTGACTGGCTTGCTGCGTACCCGAACTCAGAAGTGCTTGTGAGAACTTATCCTAATGGCGGCCATGATGTGCAATACCGCCATCTCGATCAAATACTTTTGGACATGGCAGGAGCAGGTGACAAGATTCTTCTTTGTGAAGGTGGAGTTGAAAAGATGGTTTTGCCAGAGGCTATTGATGGAACAAACTCGGCACTGTTAGGCCTATGTATTTGGCAAGACTAAGAAGAGTGTTTTGGGAGTTGTAAATAAATAGTCCCGTGTCTCGATTAATCGCGAAAACTTTTTATTTCACCACTGGTTAAGCGCGTTTGATAACTCTTCAGTTCTCGCTTAATTACCGGCGCCAAAATATAAAGTGCCAATATATTTGGTAATGCCATAACAAAAATTAGTGCGTCGGAGAACTCCAAAACTACATCTAATTGAATCATGCAGCCTAAGGCTCCAAATGCACAAAAGAGGATCTTAAAAACTATCTCTTTATTCCTTGATTCTCCTAGTAGGTAGGTCCAGCCTTTCAAGCCATAATAAGACCAAGATAGCATCGTCGAAAAAGCGAACAGAATGGCGATGAATGAGAGCGGTACGGTAGACCAACCCAGGGTGCTGCCGAATGCTTGAGAAGTGAGTTCTATCCCCTGCATGCCGTTGCCGGCCATGCCCGGTTCATAGATGGTTGTAAGAATTACTAGTGAAGTTAGTGTACAAATGACTACTGTATCTATGAACGGCTCCATCAAAGCAACATAGCCTTCGGTTACAGGCTCACTGGTACGTACCGCTGAATGTACGATAGCGGCCGAACCGAGTCCTGCCTCATTGGAAAACGCGGCGCGTTGAAACCCCATAATCATTACACCGAGCATGCCGCCGCTGACAGCGCTTGGATTAAATGCCTCGGTGACGATAGCAGTAAACGCCCAGGGTAGTTTTTCGGCATTGAGAAGAATGACTAACAGTGCGCCGATGATATAGGCCGCTGCCATAAAGGGGACCAGCTTACTCGTCACTTTAGCAATACTTTTTATCCCGCCGATGATTACAGCAGCGACAATGACAGCTAAAGCTAGGCCGAACAACCAACCTTTATCCACAAAGAAGCTGTCACTGCCGCCGGTGGCAAACACGAATTGCTGATAGGCTTGATTAGACTGAAACATATTACCTATACCGAGGCAGCCAATGACTATAGAAGCGGCATAAAAATAGGCCATGGGTTTGCCCAGCCATCCCAGATTTCGATCCGCAAGACCCTGTTTCATGTAATACATGGGGCCGCCTGAAATACTGCCATCCGGATTTACTTTGCGGAATTTTACCCCAGCAACACATTCGGCAAATTTCGTCGACATGCCCAAAAACCCCGCAACAATAAACCAAAAGGTCGCTCCGGGACCGCCGATGGTGATCGTGATAGCGACCGCGCTCATATTGCCGATGCCTACGGTGCCTGAAACAGCCGTGGTCAGAGCTTGAAAGTGACTAAGCTCGCCGCTATGTTCTGGCTTGCTGTAGTCCCCGCGCAGTAACTGGAAGGCGTGCTTAAAACCTCGTAGATTTAAAAAATTGAAATAGAAGGTGAAAAAAATAGCGGCAGCTATCAACCAAAGAATAATCAGCGGTAGTTGATTGCCAAAAATATTAACCTCGAAGAATATGAACCCAGCGACTGCCTCTGTTATAGGTGTCATCGCCGCATTAATAGTGGCGTCAATTCCGGCCGCGTTGGAGGGTAAGCTGCTTACAAGCAGACACAGACTAGCCAATAATTTAGTAAAAATTCCTGTCCGCAAGCGTTGTCGAAGTAGGTGTTCTCTAAGCGGCTGTTCTATATAATGCGTCATTCTAAGTTCTTTCGTTTTATTGAATAAGATTAGGCTAGTTAATGAGCAACAACCAAGAGATTGCCCTGCTGCAAACTATCTCCCCAATAGACGGTTCAGTCTATGTTGAGCGAGCTTTGGCTACCGAGCAAGAGATAGAGCAGTCTATTGCTTTATCGCGCTCAGCGCAAAAGCTGTGGCAAACAACAAGTATTGCCGAGCGAGCTTGTATTTGCGAGTTGGCAGTACAGTATTTCGAATCCAATCAAGCGCAGATCGCCGAAGAAATTAGCTGGCAGATGGGACGGCCTCTGGTCTACGGTGGCTCTGAGATAGGTGGCCTTGCGGAACGCGCGCGTTATATGATCAACATCGCCGAGGAAGCCCTAGCTGACGAGCGACCTCAGGCGAAGCCAGGTTTTGAGCGCTTCATTCGGCGCGAAGCTCTAGGGGTGGTCCTTACCGTAGCCCCTTGGAATTATCCGCTGTTAACAACAGTGAACTCGGTGATTCCAGCATTAATGGCAGGCAACAGCGTGCTGTTGAAGCCTTCCGCGCAAACCCCTCTATGTGGCGAGCATTTTGTTAGTGCTTTTCGTCAGGCTGGTCTTCCGGAAGGTGTATTGCAGTGTTTGTATTTAAGCCATGACAGCACCACCAAGATGCTAGGCGACTCGGTCGTGGACTTTGCTTGTTTTACAGGCTCTGTTGCTGCTGGACAAAAAATAGAGAAATCGGCAGCAGGCTCCTTTCTTGGGCTCTCTTTGGAGTTAGGTGGAAAAGACCCTGCTTATGTGCGTGCTGATGCAAAGCTGGATGTCTGTGTGAATGACTTAGTAGATGGTGCCTTTTTTAACTCTGGACAATCTTGTTGTGGCATCGAAAGAATTTATGTAGAGCAGTCACTCTATTCACAGTTTGTTGAAGCGTACGTGGAACAAGTTAAAAACTACACGCTGGACAACCCACTGTTAGCCGAAACCACACTGGGCCCTATGGTGAGAACGTCAGCGGCTGATTGGGTCCGCCAGCAAACTAGTGAAGCCCTAGCTAAAGGGGCACAAGCCTGCATTGATCCGAACCTGTTTGCTAACTCTCGAGATAATTCTCCTTATCTAGCGCCACAGGTATTGCTGGATGTAGATCATAGTATGTCAGTGATGCGTGAAGAAAGTTTTGGTCCGGTGGTTGGTATCATGTCTGTAAAAAATGACGAAGAAGCATTGCAGCTAATGAATGACAGTGATTTGGGCTTGACCGCATCATTGTGGTCAACCGACCAAGCCGCCGTGGAAGCATTAGGCAATCTTCTACAAACGGGCACGGTGTTTATGAACCGCTGTGACTATCTTGATCCTGCTCTATGTTGGACGGGCGTTAAGAATACGGGCCGCGGTGCCGCACTTTCCAAGCTTGGTTACTTGCAGCTGAGTCGAGCAAAATCTTTTCATCTGAAAACGCTTTGAGGAAGTGTGGTTGATATGAAAATCGGAATTCTAAATGCCGATGCTGTCAGGCCGGAGTTTGTCGCAGAGTTTGGTGAATACCCTGATATGTTTTCACGGCTGCTAATGGCAGTAGACCCTGACGTTGAATTTATCACTTATGAAGTGATGAGCGGGGAGTATCCAACTGATATCGACGAAGTTGATGCCTACCTGATAACGGGGAGTAAGCTCAGCGTTTACGACGACGTAGCTTGGATTAATGCACTAAAAGACTTTGTTAGAAAGCTGCACGGTGCGAAGAAAAAACTTATAGGGATTTGTTTTGGGCATCAACTCGTCGCCGAAGCGCTGGGGGGTAAAACCCGCCAGGCAAATCAGGGGTGGTGCGTAGGCGTTCATAAGGCGAAATTGGCAGTCGACGCCGCTTCTTATGGGTCCGCCGATGTTGAGTTCCAGATCTTATCAAATCATAAAGATCAGGTAGAAGAAATGCCGGTAGGAGCAAAATTGCTTGCCAGCACTGCCGCCTGCCCAATAGCGATGATGCAGCTGGGAGAGCATATTCTCACGTTTCAAGGCCATGCCGAATTTGATAAAGGCTATGCTCTAGGTTTGCTCAATATGCGCAGGAAAATTCTGGGGGAGTCAGTGTACCAAGCAGCCGTAGATACTTTGCCGCAGAGCACAAACAATTCTCAAGTAGCACGCTGGATTCTGGATTTTGTAGCGAACTAATGTAACCACAGATTGAACTAGTAGGGCGTATCACCATCAATGGTAATTCTCTCCAATCTACGGTGCGCTGGAAAATAATCATTAATCGGCTTGTGCTGCGTGCTGCGGTTGTCCCAGATCGCAATAGAATTTGGTTGCCACTGAAAACGGCAGGTATATTCTGGGGTGATTACATGTTCGAACAGAAAGCCCAATAAGGCTTCACTTTCCTTTTTTCCCACACCAAGAATACGCGTAGTAAATAGAGAGTTTACAAAAATAACTTTCTTGCCACTTTCTGGGTGCGTGCGAATCACTGGATGTTGAACTGGTGGATTGTCGGCTACCGCTTGGGCCAGTCTCTCCCTTCCACCTGACTCTTCCAGGCTTTCTTTAAAGCCATGACTGAAGTCGTGTTCGGCGGTTAGTTCGCTGAGAAATTTTTGCATCGATTCAGATAAGCCATCAAAAGCAGCAGTCGTGCTAGCCCATAACGTATCACCGCCTTGGGGAGGGCAAATCTTTGAATACAGAACTGCACCAAGGGGAGGGTGCACACGGAATGTCATATCTGTATGCCAGGCTTCTATCTTGCTAGGCTTCTCGGCAGTACTCTCCAAAACAGTAATTTCGGGAAAGCCTTCAATTGTGTCGTAGGCTGGATGGGTTTGCAGGGGGCCGAACGATTCTGCCAGTGCCTTGTGCTGAGCAGGACTGATATCTTGATCGCGAAAGAAGATAACCTGATGCTCAACCAATAAGCGTCGAATTTCTTGATAAGCGTCGGCAGACAAGCCTTGGCCTAAATCCACGCCGTGCAGTTCTGCCCCTAGTGCTCCGGCCATTAGTTTTACTGTAAACATGTGATCCCTCGTTACAATCCTAATTAAGAAGCCATTTTAGGCCTCTTTTATCTGACTGCCTAGTCGTTAGCGGCGCATTGATAAGGCAGTAACACAGGCCAATCAAATTACATTAATTTCTGCCGCTATTGCGGCCTGCCTCTGCAACGATTTAGTCAAGTGAGATGCTTTTTCTGCTTACACATTTTTCGAGATTTTGGGGTGCTGCCGCCATTAGCCAGAACACCGGGAAGAATTTTCAATTCTCGGTTCCACCGATATTTCAGTGCGTCACAGGCGATGCGCAGCTTGGGTTTGTAGCCTAATGAGTCAGCGAATAAATCAGATAGTTAATACCCAACTGATACGCCGAATTCGCATATTGCGTGGGATACCACTGATCGAAAGTATGCTCCCAGCCATCGCCCATGTCTGAGTTCCAATTGATAAGCACCATGACGCGACCGTCATCATCTAGGATGGCGTGATTGCTAGCATTGTCCATTCCGGCTTGCCCGAAGCCTCTTCTGCCACCACGCCCTGGAATCATCTGCGCGCCGTCGATGTCGTAGAAGGTGTGATAGATCTCATGGCTGGAGTCTAGTTGGATTATTTCGCGATCTGGAAACAACTTGGAGAAATCTTGATAGAAGGCATCCCACTGCCGCTCTCCCCAGAAATCATCGACTAGCAGGAAGCCGCCGCGCAGTAAATATTCTCTGAGATTCTCGGTCTCTTTTGGGGACAGCGAGATGCCGCCGTTGCGACCCATCTCTAAGGCGTACAAGAATGGATAGTTGAAGATTTCCTCGTCGTCGAAACGCAGCACGATGGGTTCTTCCATCACTCGCACATTCGACAGTCGCGCTACACCGCGCAGGAAATTCTCATCGGCAGCGGGGAAGTCGGTCGCCCAGGGGCCGCCATAGAAATCGCTGCTGTAATAGCTGTCGTATTGAATGCGTACGAAGGCAAATTCTCCGCCGATGTCATAGAGACCGGGTTGATCACTTTGCGCGTGTACGCGCAGAGGCGAAGCTGAGAGTAGGAGGATGAGAAAAAGAATGCTGCGATTCATAGTGGATGCTGACTCACTGCCATGACGATATTCGGTAGTGTGTATCGACAACTGGCAGAGATCAAGCTAATCTGAGAAGTCCCTGGTTTTTGAGTTTCGTGCAATCTCTATGCTTATACAAAAATATAGAAGAATAGCGTTTACTATCAGCAGGTTAGAATTTTTGGCACTGCTGTGCTTCGGTGCTCTTCCCAGCCATGCCGCCGAAGATAGGCTGCTAATTGGCAGTGCATTAGCTAATGCCGAACAATTGGCGGCCTACCAGTTGCAGATCGAAGACCTGGAGTTTGAATTCGGTCCTTATCATTCGAGCCTGATCGAGCCTCTCGAGAGTATGATTGCGCTGCTTAATGAGGACGAAGACTACGAAGAGGTAGCCCTGTTACAGGATAGGCAGCTACAAGTGATGCGCACCGAGCTGGGCTTCGAGCATCCGGATTTGGTACCCTTGTTGCAATCAATAATAACTACGCAGATGGCTTTGGGCAATTGGGTAGCTGTCTCAGATCAACTTGAACATATCCGTTATCTTCGCACTACCGTCGAGGGCGAGAACAAGGAGATTCTACTTGCCGCCATTCAAGATCAAATCGGCTGGTTGTTCAATCGCATTACAATCGAAGATCGTCGAGAGCAAGTGCGCAACTTCTTTGAAATTCGTGACTTGTATGAAGAGATAGAAGACATTGTCGAAGACACTTACGGCGAAGACAGTCTCGAGGCTGCGCCTTGGTTGTACAAGATAGCCTATCACGAATATCACCTAGTCAGTTTCCTAAACGGATCTAAGGGGCTCGGTTCGGAATCGGTAGATCGGCTCGTTCGTCGGGAGGGCACCTTTGGGCTCGAGAGTCAGAATCGCAGTGGCTTCAGTTCCAATTCCTTCTTCGGAAACGCGTCAGTCATTCCCGCCATTGAAAGAGGCCGCCCTGTAGGCGATAGATATCTGCGCGACGCGTACTCGATGGTCAAAAACATTCAGGAGGTCGTCGAAGAGAATTCTGACATTGAAGCGCAGGCGATGATAAAAATATATCGGTCCGATTTTCAGTTGTTATCCGATAGAGGCTCTGCAATTCGTAGCTATCGAGAAGCGCGGGATATGTTGCTCGAAGCTGGAATAGCGGAAGAAGAAGTGAATTGGTTCTTCGAGCGTCCTATGGTTATTCCGATGGAGACCTTACATCTAAATTTTGCCGATGCCCTCGATGAGTTAAAAGGACGGATTGAGCCTATTGCTTCTGTGAAGGATCAGGAGATGCACCTTGGCATATTCACCTCTTGGACAGAGGCGCTAATTTCGACACCGATGCCACAGTCTAAAAATGCATTCTCGCTGCTCGACCATCCTTATAAGTATGCGGACGTTAGTTTTTCGGTGAGTTCTCGCGGCAAGGCCTCTTCGGTTGACGTTCTCGTTACTGGCCCGAAAGAGCTAGATTCGAAACGTAGTATCTCGCGTTCCGTGCGCGGCATACACTTTCGACCTGCCATCATTGATAATAAGGCGCGGCGTGTGAAAGATGTGCGTATGCGTTATCAATTCCTCGACGAATAGCTGCGGCATTCTAGCCGGTTCTTAAAATTAGCAAGGCAGGGTGCTGCTCGAAATTTAAGGCCATTGAATCTGGCTCAACAACGTTTAGAAGAAAATTAAAAGCAAGAACAGGAATACAAGAAAAACTACAAAAAAAACTATTGGGGCAATACTATGATGCAAGCCAAGTATCTACTTTCAAGACTTATCCTAGCTTTACCGCTATTCATGCTATCGAGTGCAGCCCTGTCGCAGGCCTATTCTAATCCCTATGCCAGTATAGAAGGCTGGGCAGAATTGCCGAATGGTCGAATTCAGGGCGCTGTTGGCGATCTCGATGTTGATCCAGACGGCGAACATGTCTGGGCTGTTGTGCGCTGTGATGCAACAGCGCCAAATCGCTTTGGCGATGAGTGTGTTGATTCGGATTTAGACTCAGTGTTGAAATTTAATAGTGGCGGACAGGTGGTCGAGAGCTTCGGTGGAGGTATGTTCATTTGGCCACACGGTATCGATGTGGATTCGGACGGCAATGTCTGGGTGACTGATGCAGTCAGCAATGCGCGTATACCCGATGGAGATAGACGCGGCCATCAGGTAGTTAAATTCTCGCCAACGGGTGAAGTATTAATGGTGTTGGGCACACCCGGCGAATCCGGGAGTGGGCCAGACCACTTTAATTCACCGGCCGATGTAGTGATTGGCAACAACGGTGATGTGTTCATTGCCGATGGGCACCAGAACGATGGAAACGGTCGAGTGGTTAAGTTCGATAGTAGTGGTAATTTCATCATGGCATGGGGCAAGCCTGGTTACGCGCCTGGCGAATTCAGAACACTGCATACCATCGCGGTCGATCAGCGTGGACGTATATTTGTTGGCGATCGCTCCAACAACCGCCTTCAGTTGTTTACGCAAGAGGGAGAGTTTCTCGCACAGTGGACTCAGTTTGGTCGACCGAGCGGTATCTTCTTCGATCAGCATGACAATATCTATGTGGCAGATTCCGAGTCCGACGATGTGCAAAACCCAGGTTGGGAGATGGGTATCCGCATCGGTGACGCTCAACTTGGTTGGGTGAATTATTTCATTCAACTCCCAACGGGCGACCCGAGAAGCACAACAGGTAATGGCGCCGAGTTTGTTGCCGCTGATGCGGCTGGCAATTTGTTTGGCGGAGAGCCTGCGCCGAGAAAGTTACAAAAATATGTTCGCGTTCGCCCATAACAGCTTGTGCTGGATATAAGATAATAGGATTCAAGTATGAGGACGTTTAGCAGAGTCTCTGGTCACTTTAAAAAGCTTTCGCTTTTGTTGATTGCTGTCACCGCGCAATTTGCTCTAGCTCAATCTCATCCGCCTATGGAAACAGAGGCGGATTTTCATCGAGCAATGGATGAGTTATCGAATTGGGGGCGATGGGGAGACGAGGACGAACTCGGTGCTGCAAATCTGATCACTCCTGAAAAACGCAAAGAAGCTGCGTCTTTAGTTCAAGAAGGTATTGTAGTATCGCTAGCTCACGATGTGAATCAAGAGCCGGCTGTCGATGCCTCGGCTGTGTTAACGCGAGAGGTGCTGCGGGTTAGTCCTACCGGCGCCTCGGATCGCTACGAGTATAGCGGCAGCTATCACGGCACTATACATAGTCATCTTGATGCGCTGGACTGCCATATCATGTACGAGGGCAGTGGTTACAACGGTGTCACCTATCAGCAAGTCGAGGCTGCTGGAGGCTGTCCGCGGGGTGATATCAATGCACATAAAGATGGTATCGTGACGCGTGGAGTTCTGTTTGATGCAACGCTGTTACCGGGCAGGGCAACGGCTGATGGCTGGCTAGAGCCAGGTACAGCGATCAACTATGACGATCTATTGGCGCTGGAAGAAATCCAAGGGGTTCGCGTCGAACCCGGTGATGTAATATTACTTTATACTGGTCGTTGGAAGCGCCGCGAAGCGCTCGGTGCTTGGCCAACCTCAGAAGGTGTCGCTGGTTATCATGCTGATGTAGCCTATTTTTTGCAGGAACGAGGCGTTGCCATGATTGGCCACGACATGTGGAACGATGTGGCGCCCAGCGGCATTCCCAATGTATTCCTGCCACTGCATAGTCTAGCGTTGGTCTCTTTGGGAGTATCTATTTTCGACAATCTCGATTTCGGTCGTGTGGCGGAAGTAGCGAAGGGCTTAGGACGCTATAGCTTCATGTTCACAGCGGCTCCGCTGCGAATAGAGATGGGTATGGGTTCACCGGTGAATCCCTTGGCGACATTCTAGCAGTCGCTCTTAGTTCTTGGTTTCAATAGTAAGCGATCTGAATCTATTGACTATCGCTAGACCAAGAATCAATAAGAGCCAGGTAAAGGCGCCCACAGTAGGGCGAAGAATGGCCAGATGACTAAGATTTCTAAAAATCCAGCTAGCCCTGAAGTGGACTCAAACAACATGCTGATACTGCCCCCCATGAAGATGGATACGATGCTAAACAGCAGCCACAGCACTAGGCTGCCTATGCCGAATCTGGCGAGAAGAAGTTTAAAAAGCGACTTCTTTGCAATGTTTTTGCTATCGATGATCAAAAAAACCCCAGAGTGTCTCGTTAGAAAATTGAGAGGAATCAAATTAGCAGCTGACTAGTTTCTGCGTATGTAAGTCAGAATAACGTCGTTACCTATTATGTCGATTGCCTCCCCATCTGCTAGGTTATAATTAATAGCACCATCGTCTCCGATCCAGTATTCAATGTCGGCGTCACCTAGCATCTGCAGCGTCTCTTCGCGTATTTCCCTGTTTGCCAGTTTGAAACTGCCAGTGCCGCCTGTTTCTGCAGGTGTAGTCTGCGTATTTGGGGTGCCGATGTCGGGCGCTGGGCTACAAGCGAACAAGGCGCATAGCAGAAAATTTGGAAGTAAATTTTTCATTGAGACTTTTAACGTGCCTCGTTCTGCGTGATTGAGTTCTTATTGAGTCTCTTACACCGCTTGTGCGTCATGGCAGCGCCATGTATTTGTGAGCCGTCTAATCGCTATTCTGCTGCGATTCAATCTGCTGCGCAATCCCTTGAATGGGGAAAATCACCCCGATATGGAGGCCTATTGGTAAGGAGGTGGGATTGCCCAGCCCATGCTTTGCAATTAACTGCTAGTATTGCTTTATTCATGATTGAACTAAAAAATGTACAGAAGTCCTATGACGGCGGAGCAACGCTCGCTGTGGCGGATACATCCCTCACTATAGAGCGCGGTGAATTCCTCGGTCTTATCGGGGCTTCGGGCTGCGGTAAGACCACAACTCTGAAGATGATCAATCGTCTCGAGGAATCAAGCAGTGGCGAGATCCTGGTTAATGGCCGTAATGTAATTGATCAGAATCCGGAGCAACTGCGTCGCAATATCGGCTATGTGTTTCAAGGGATAGGTCTATTTCCGCATCGTACCGTAGCCGAGAATGTCGCTGCCGTTCCACAGCTGCTGCAGTGGTCTGCAGATGATATCCGCGTTCGCTGTGAAGAATGCCTGGAGATGGTGGGGCTTCCCTTCGATGAATATGGCGATCGTAGTCCATCGCAACTTTCTGGTGGTCAACAGCAGCGCATCGGAGTAGCGCGGGCTCTGGCGGCAAGGCCGGAAGTGGTATTGATGGATGAGCCTTTTGGCGCGCTTGACCCAATAACGCGCAGCGAGCTTCAGGAAGAATTCAAGAGCATCCAGCAGAACATGGCATTGACGGTAGTCATGGTTACTCATGATATGACTGAAGCCTTATTGCTGGCCGATCGTATCGCGGTGATGCGTGAAGGCGTGGTCCTGCAGATTGGCACGCCGAAGGAGTTATTAAATAATCCATCTCACGACTATGTGCGCGATATCGTTGCTATGCCGCGACGGCGGGCTCAGCGTCTTGAGGAGCTGATGCGCAATGAGTGACAATCTACGCGAACAGCTGCTGCTATTACCAGCCTATTTTCAGGGTCACTTACTGCTGACTCTTTCCGCTATCAGTATGGGTGTTTTAATCTCTGTTCCCCTTGGTGTTTGGGCGGAGCAATCGGCTCGTGTTAAGCGTCCATTGCTGGCGCTAGTCAGTATTATTCAAACCTTTCCTAGCCTCGCGATACTTGCACTGGTGGTTGCACTTTTAGGTGGCCGCATAGGATTCCTGCCTGCCTTTATCGCGCTGACTCTTTATTCGATGCTGCCCATAGTGCGTAACACGGTAACCGGCTTGGAATCGGTATCCGCATCAGTGATTGATGCGGCAAAGGGTATTGGTATGTCGCCGAACCAGATACTGCGCGAAGTAAAGCTGCCGTTAGCAATGCCGGTAATCGTCGCAGGAATTCGAACGGCGATGGTGTGGACCGTTGGCTTGGCAACTCTGTCGACTCTTGTAGGCGCAACCAGTTTTGGAAATTATATTTTCACCGGCTTACAAACGCGTAACCTTGTCGCTGTCACGGTGGGAAGTTTGGCATCGGCTAGTTTGGCAGTGAGCCTCGATGGTTTAGTTGCCTCTATGCAGTGGCTGCTGGAGAAACGCAGTGAGGCAGCAGATTCCGCAAGACTGAAGCGCATTCGCCTAAGTGTCTATGGCGTCACCGCGATTATTGTTTCCCTTGCATTGTACGGGCTACTACCTAAGCCCCGCGCCGATTTTGTCGTGGCAGGAAAACCCTTCACAGAACAGTACATCATGGCTGGCTTGCTGGCGCAGGAGTTGGAGGAGGCTGGTTTCAGTGTAGAGCAGCGCTTGGGAATGGGCTCGGCTGTGGTGTACGAGGCGATTCGCAATGGCACTGTGGATGTCTACGTTGAATACACAGGCACGGTCTGGGCCAATTTCATGAACCGCGAAAGTAATCCTGGTAGGCAGGGAATTCGAAGCGGCGTCGTTGAATTTCTTGAAGACCAGAACGTAACAACGATAGGCTTTACTGGGTTTCAGAATCGTTATGCACTTGCTATGCGCCGCGATCGTGCTCTCGAGCTAGGAGTTACATCGATCGAAGACTTGATACCTATAGCCGCTGAGCTTTCCGCAGGGTCCGATCTAGAGTTCTTTGGTCGAACGGAATGGTTTCGGCTGCGCGACCTCTACAATATGGACTTTGCAGACAAACTCACCTTCGATGTGTCGCTCATGTACACCGCTGTAGCGGAGAGGCAGGTTGATGTCATCAGCGCCTATACAACAGATGGCCGCGTGGCGGCCTACGATCTGCTGTTGCTGGATGATCCGCGCAATGCATTGCTTGCCTACGACGCCATGATATTGGCCTCAGCAAATGCGGCGGCGCAACCCAAGTTTATGCAGATTCTAGATACTCTCGTCGATAGCATACCCGATGAGGCAATGCGCCAGGCAAACCGTTTGGTAGATGTTAATGGCGAGTCAATCACTGTCGCGCTTGAGTATCTGCGCGGCGAAATGACGAAGGACTAGAGTCTTACAATATCTATGCTTCCATTGGCAGTGCCAGCGCTGCTTGTTAGACTGATTCCCCGCGAAACCCCAGCCCAAGGCCGTATTTCTAGTGACCAGCAACGAAATCGCTCTAACAATTCTCAGCTGTATATTCTTTATGGGTATTGTGGCTTGGGTCTCCTATATCAAGACTCGAGGTGAAGTCAGCACTAAGGATGGCTATTTCCTAGCAGGCCGAGGCTTGAGTGCGGTCTTCATCGCCGGTTCGATGCTGCTTACCAATTTGTCTGCCGAACAACTAATAGGCCTCAACGGTTCGTCCTACGGTTTTAACATGAGCAGCATGGCTTGGGAGGTGACAGCCGCCTTCGCGACCATCTGCATGGCCTTTATTTTCTTGCCGCGGTACTTAGCCGGCGCTTTCACTACCTTGCCCGAGTTCTTAAATGACAGATTCGATGATGGTGTCAGGCGCATGTCGGTCATTTTGTTCATGGTCGGCTATGGGCTAGTTACGATTCCATCAGTTCTCTATTCAGGCTCTATCGCCGTCCTGCAACTATTTGATGTGCCTGCCTTACTCGACATTCCTTATAGTCAGGCATTGGCACTGACTATTGTCTGCATTGGCTGCGTCGGTGCCGTTTATGCAGTATTCGGCGGCCTGCGTGCCGTGGCAATTTCCGACACGCTAAACGGGATCGGGCTGCTTATAATCGGCATCGCCGTACCGTTACTCGGCTTGTCAGCTCTGGGTAACGGCAGCATAGGTGAAGGCCTGAATATTATTACCAGCACCGAGACGCAAAAGCTCAATGCGATCGGCTCTTCTTCAGATCCAACGCCATTTAGCACCTTGTTTACCGGCATGCTGTTCGCGAATCTATTCTATTGGTGTACGAACCAGTATGTGATTCAACGAACGCTTGGCGCGAAGAATCTCGCCGAAGGACAGAAGGGAGTGCTGTTCTCTGGGTTCTTCAAGGTGTTGGTGCCGTTCATGATGATGATTCCTGGTGTGATCGCCTTCCATATGTATGGCCCAGGTCTAGCGACAATCGATCTAGCGTATCCGCAACTCATTCGAGATGTATTGCCAGTCTACGCGACTGGTTTCTTTCTCGCTGTTTTGCTGGGTGCCGTTTTTAGTTCCTTCAACTCCCTACTCAATAGTGCTGCCACTCTTTTTTGTCTCGATGTCTACGCGCCTATGAAGAAAGGGGGGTTGAGCGATGCGCAGCTGCTTCGCGTAGCGAAGATCGCCAGCATCGTCATCGCCTTGTTCTCTTTTATTGTTGCACCTCTATTGCAGTTTGCACCAGAAGGTCTATGGCAGATCATCCGAATCTTCACAGGCTTCTACAATATTCCGGTCATCGCTATCGTCATGGTTGGTCTATTTACGAAACGGGTTCCAGCGCTGGGCCCGAAGATAGTAATAGTTTTTCATATTATTGCTTATGGACTCTTTCAGTTTGCGTTCAACGACTTGCTTGGCATCCACTTCCTGCATCTCTACGCCATTCTGTTCTTCGTTGAGGTGGGCATCATGCTGGCGATAGGGTATTTCTATCCGTTGAGTCAAGCCTGGACCTACTCTGCGCAGAACAAGGTCGATATGAATCCATGGCGCTTCGCAATCCCCTGTGCAACTACCTTGATTTCTTGTGTCATTGCTCTGTATTTACTGTTCTCGCCTATTGGTCTAGTTGATGGGTTGAGCGCTGCATTCTGGCCGCTGCTATTTTGCTTATCGCAGTAAATGTAGTTGTTTGGTGGTGGATTGCGCGTCATGATACGCCCTCCTTAATTCTGCTGGGCGCTGGGACTGGCGCTACGGCAGATGCAATAGAGAAAGACACTTGAAAGATGACCAATTCTAAAAAGCTAAGACTGCGCTCCTTCGAAACTGCAGGCAATCAGTAGCATATTCCCGAGTCAGACAAATAGCTTTATCGATCGGAAGCACCTTCTCATAAACTAGTTGTTATAGGAACTGGCACGATTGGTCAGGAGCATATGCGTGTCGCGGCGACATTAGGTCGCGCCAGTATTCACGGCATCTTCGATACTAGCGAGCAAAGTCTCGATGCAGCCGAAGCGGGATTCAAGGATTATTCTAGTGAGGGTCTTGTCCGCTACGACGATTTGGAAGCGGCGTGTATGGAACCTGCCGCCGATGCACTGTTTATCTGCACGCCGAATTTCACCCATTTTGATGTGCTGCAAGTAGCACTTAAATCCGGCAAGCCGATCTTCCTAGAGAAGCCCATGGCAACCTCTCTTAATGATGCGACTAGAATAATCTAGCAGGCGAGCAGCTATGCGTCCTTCATTCAGATAGGGCTGCAATATCGCTACAAGGCACAATATGTGGAGGCCTTTCATGAGGCGCTATCTCGTAGGTCCTTAGGCGTGATCAAGGCCATTAGCATGACTGAATATCGGCCTCCGTTTCTGGATAAAGTTGGGCAGTGGAACAAGTTCAACGAATACAGCGGAGGGACTCTGGTAGAGAAGTGCTGTCACTATTTCGATCTGATCAATCTACTCGCCGACTCTAAGCCGCAGCGTGTCTTCGCCAGTGGCGGGCAGGCAGTTAACTTTCTGGACTTCGAGAAGGACGGCAAGAAGTCCGACATCGATGATCACAGTTTCGTCACTATCGACTACAGCAATGGTGTGCGTGCCACGGTCGCTCTCAACATGTTCTGCCCCGACTTCTATGAAGAGCTGGTGATATGTGGTGATGAGGGAAGGCTGCTTGCCTGCGAGAGAGTAGACCTACAGCAAATGAAGGCGCCGGATGCATCTGTCTCTGTTTATCTCGGCGAACAGGGTGCCTCGCGTACGACTAAGCTTGGCTATCCGGCTGCAATCGAGAAGTCTGGTCATCATGGAGCGACCTATTACGAGCACAGTGCATTCCTCGATCGCTTGGAAGGAAAGTTGGTGGACAGCGCAACGCCACTGCCAGGCTTGTGGGCAATGATCGTGGCGAGCGCCGCACAAGAATCAATTGCTACCGGTAACCCGATTGAAATAGCTCAATACATTGATCTGCATAAATTGGCAGCTGCGCTTTCGCAGTAGCAGCTGCCACTCAACATCAACTTGAATTATATCTAGATAGAGAATGACATCGACAATTGAAGTGGCTGGCAGTGCAATGCCAGCGCTAGGCCTTGGGCTTTGGAAGATAAGAGAAGGAAGCAACTGCAAACGTGGTCTGCGACGCCATCGAGATCGGCTACCGGCATCTGTTTCTATTTTCCTACACCATGAGATGACGCAGACCCCGATCTACCCCTCAAAATTGTTTTTTTATTGTGAACAGGCCGCTCACAGCGGGGGCGCGATGCCATAGTGCCGTTCCGACGTGTTATTGCAGAGTTGGAAAAGCAAGCGCCGGAATTTGTCGCGGACTGCGCCAAGAAGGGCGTGCGCTACTCTAATGTGATGCCAGATATTGATGATTCCGAGTCCGGTCAGGGTCGAAGTTGGCGCAGCACACTGAGCACAGACAATAAGTCTGCCGCCGAGGACAAGCTGCGAAAATTGGGTTACCAGTGGCAGTGGTTGGAGGAAAATAGTCTACGCGTGACTACTGCTGTATTACCGGCAATACGAGAAACCCAAAACGGCCTACGAGTATTTTTTAATCAACTCATCGCAGCATTTCGTGGTTGGAAAGACACGCGCAACGCCAAACAAAAATCGATTCGCTTTGGCGATGATTCTGAGATCAGCACCCAGGCGATGGTGAAGGCGATACACATTGGTGATGAACTTAGCTTCGATATTCCCTGGCAGTCAGGTGACGTGGCGTTGGTGGATAACTTCTTAGTAATGCACGGTCGCCGACCCTTCGAGGGCCAGCGACGCGTATTGACATCATTGATTGCTGATTAGAATTTCTATTCTTTTATTTTCTGTACAGAACCAAAAACTGACTAGTGTTGCCGCGAATGGACGGTGCAAAGACGCCATCAGTTAGCGGGTCGTCTGAATTCTTCAACAGGTCAGAGGTGGCTGCGACGCTGAGCCCTGCCGCTGCTGCCATCTCAGTAACCCAAATTTCTTCAATACGGTGCAAGGTTCCACCGGCTTCCAGCCCCGCTCCTGCAGGGGCCTGATGATCGGAGGCAACGAGCACGCCACCTGGCTTCAATACTCTAGCGATCTCGCGAAAGGCACCAGCTGCGTCACCTAGGCTATTCCCATCCGGTGCGAAACCAAGTTCGTGTGGTCCCTGAATCCAAGTCACCATGTCGACTGAGTTGTCGGCGGCATCTAGATCATCGAACTGAGTGATGCTTACTGTGACATTCGTCAGTCGGTTGTTCGCTGTACGCAGATCGATGCCATCACCAACGAACCCCATTAAGCCCGGTGCGTGTTGTAGAATGACACTACCACTAGGGCCCACAGAACGACTTAGAATCTCTGTGTAATAACCGCCGCCTGCCTCAAGCTCGAGAACATCCATGCCAGTCTCAAGCCCTGCGAATGCGAGCACCTGACCCGGTTTGCGCCTCTCGTCTGCATCGGCGTCGCCGCTGGGACGATCGGAATGGGATAGTGCGGCAGAAACATTGGCATCGGCAGCATTGGCGATGCCTCCCGCTAGTGCGAGCGTGCAGCCAGCAAGCATATTGATAACTAGTTTTTTAGAAAGGTACATGATTCGCTCCTGCCGCGTGGCGGCGCTATTGTGTTGTTTTTTCAAGTTTGCCATGTCTAGAGCGAAACTACACGCAAAGTGCGCAGTAGCAGAATGCTTGCTATACGTTGGGATGACCTGTTTAGTAAAGGCCCATTGGCTAGAATTCGTAGTTCGATGTGCCTAGTCAGCTAATAAAAACGGGCGTAGGGAATTAGCATTCCCTCCGCCCGTTTACATATCTACAACATGAATGCTGCGCTGTTACTGACTTAAAACTACTCTAGCATCTGCAATGCCGCCGACATTCTCTACGTTGGTGTAGCCTAGGTCTTGCAATACTGTTTGCGCAAGGCCTGCTCTAACGCCGCTGCGGCAGAACAACTTGATAGACGTATCTTTATCCAAATCAAGGTCGCTTATCTGCGCGGCGATCTCAAGGTGGGGGATGTGTTCTGTATTAGAGATATGGTCTTCGTTGTATTCATCGAGCGAGCGCACGTCGATCCAAACAGTCTTGGGGGCGAACAAGCTGCACGCTGAAAGTAAAATTGCCAGCAAGGCGATTGTTGTAATTCTGCTAGTATTTCTCATTGTTGTAATTCCTCATATAGAATGTTTTGGGCTATTTTTTATCGAGCATGCTAACGATTTCAGACAATGTGTCTACTACAATAGGATCAAACTTGCCTCTGTGAACATACTTGCTGATCTCAGTCAGTGCCGCTTTGCCGTCCCGCGGATTTCGGTAAGGTCGGTTCATGGTTAGGCTGATATAGGACTCGGCTACTGCCAGTATGCGTGCGCCGATTGGTATGTTTTCACCTTGAATACCTGCGGGATAGCCAGAGCCATCGAAGTTCTCGTGGTGGCACTCGATGATTTCCAGCATTTTCTCATTTTCGTAGCCGGTATTGCGCAGCTTGCGCACACCCTCTCTTGGGTGCATGTAGACATGAGTGTAGTCGTCTTCGCTTAGGCTACCATTACGGTTCAATATATTTTCAGGCACAATAGTTTTACCGATTTCAGCCAGATAGCCGGCTTCGAGTATGTCGTGCTTCTCTTGATCGACAAGATTCATTCGATCTGCGATCAGAAATGCGGTGATACCCGTAAGCCGAGAGAAGCCAACGGAGCCATCTAAGCATTCAACTGGCAAAATAAAGTCTTCCGGATAGGTAACGAGTTGGTCTAGTTTCTCTTGTATATTTTCCAGCAAGTGCGAAGGAAGTTGTGACGCTCTGTTAAGAGGATCCTTGAACCGGACAACTTCGTAGAGACGGATAATGCTGCGGCGCTCACGAACTGTGAGGTCCCGTTGCTCTTCCATTAATACTGAGACCTCTGCATAGGCAGCTTTTACCTCTTTGTTGCTGGGTTCGAGTTCCATGGCGCTTTTTAAATGCAGATGTGCCTGCTCTAGGTCGTTCGCTTCCTTTAAGAGCTGGGCCAACTCGATGCGCATTGAGACATTGTCGACGTTTGCACTTACCGCTTTGATTAGAATTGAAATTTCGTCGACTAGAGCGTGGTTGCCTGATCGTGTATAGGTTGGGAGGGCAGAGACGGGTTTGAAATCGAAAATATCGTTACATTCAGTAAATGTTGATTCATCGACTGTGACACGGCCCGGTTCGCACATGCCTTCGATGCGTGAGGCTAGATTCACGATGTCGCCGAATGCCGTAAATGACTGACGCTTTACACCGATCATGCCAGTAGTGGCGACACCAGTTGATATGCCAATTCTGAGTTCGCAAGGATGCTCGGCGTTCTGCATTTTCTCCTGCATCTTCCAGGCACAGGCCACGGCGAGAAGAGTGTGTTTCTTATAATGAATGGGTGCGCCGAATTCGGACATGATGCCATCACCCATAAACTTGTCGATATGGGCGTTGTAGTTAAGCAGAATGGTTTCCATGTCTCCTAAGAATTTGTTCAATTCAGTAATCACGACATCTGGGGGGTGCTTTTCAGAATACTTGGTGAAGCCCTTAAGATTTGATCGCATTACGCTAATGTGTCTATTTTCTGTGCGGATGCGACCCTGGATCATCAGCTTAACAACAGCTGGATCCATGGTTGAGTAGAGTGTTTCCTCTACCCTTTCTTTATGGGCCGTAATAGATTTCGTCTTCTCTTCGAGTACGCGGGTTCTTTCATTGACCTTATAGTCTAGCTCAGATTCGAACTCTTGAATGGTGGCCATGGTCTGTTCAAGCAGTTCAGCATTTCCACTGGCCTCGGCTTTTGAAAGTAGCGCCTCGGTTACCTTATCTTGCAACTCGCGGTGGGTGAAGCCTACGATGACAGCGGTCAGTATTAAGAAGCCGCCCCAAGTTAGTACCGAAGCGGCAAGGCCAAAATTGTCCAAAGAGGCAGTGAAGCGATCAGGGTAGATGCTAGCGAACAGGGCGATGACTAGAAAGGTGAAGAACGCACCCAATACACCGGAACGAGTGCCTAGGTAGTAGGAACTCAATAAGATCGGTAGATAGAAGAAGTTCAAGAAAGATAGCTTTGCTTCCACTAGCCACACGGTAACGCTCACGAATACCAAAATTACGAGGACAAAACCCCCTTCGAAGTTGTCGACTAAATACTTTTTTATCGCTTCCATACAGTAATTTTCAACTATCCGCCTACCAGTGAAAGGGGGTTTTTAAAGCGTGGACAGGAGCATAGCCCTGCTGAAATCTATTGTTATTGGTTTTACAGGACAATTGAGTACCCTTGCGTTGAAGGCGATAGGACTCAGGTAAATTTTCTACAGGATACAAGTAAATAATCACTTCGGCCACAAGTGGCGCGTTTTTCTGCATCTTTTTTGCGAGTGAAAAAGCGAGTGCGGCGACCACTATCTGCAGGATGTCGATGCCGAAATCTTCGTGAGATACCGCTTAGTAACGTAAACCATGAACTCGATTTCGACGCACCGGTTAAAACCATGTCCTACAGCGCATCGACTGTGCCGAAATCTCATTGTTTAGTTCATTTGACTGCGTGGTTTTATGTGCCGGCCTTCTTATAGCCCACGATTTTCTGGTCAGCAAAAATATCACTCGGTTCGTCTCCAGCAGCTTGTAATATAGGATTTTGGCTCTATATTTGGTCTGACCAATTTGGTCCGACCAAAAAATGTACGCCTCCTGGCGCCAAGCGTTCGAAATAAATAGGCGATCGATGTCCTCAAATAACACAATTAGCCATGAAATCGCCGATATTCTGCGTGACGAAATACTTCGGCAACGCTATCGAAGTGGCGATCGTTTCCCCTCAGAGCGTGATCTCGCTGCACGATTTGATGCCAGCCGCGGTGCTGTGCGCGAGGCACTGTCGCAACTGGAGCAGCTAGGGCTAATTCACACGCAACCAGGCGGTGCGCGCGTGCAGAGCGTGAATTCGGCTAGTTTGGCGGTTCTGGGTCCCCTCTTAGCACTTGATGATCATCCAGACCCGCTTCTTGTCGATCAATTCTTGCAGACGTTTAGTGTATTGACCTCCATGACAGTAAAGAATGCCGTCAACGCGGCGTCACCAGAGCAACTTACACAGCTAAAGCAGTTGCTCGTAGAATTAGCAAACCATTCTGATGATATTGAAGCTATGCAGCCCCGTTGGCGGGAATTCTTGGAGGCCATGTCGACTATTGCGGACAATTTAGTGGTGAGGCTTATAAGAAATGATCTGAAGGCACAGTTTGTGGATCAGATGATGAAACGCGGATTTCAGCCTGATTTGAAGAAGGGCTCTACAGATAGGCTGCTGACTACCCTTGGGGAGAGTTTAAGCAAACGAGATGGTGAGTTAGCAAGCAAAGCTATGCAGAATTATTTTGAAGAGCTACGCGGTACAGTCGGCAAAGCGCTCAGGTTTAACTCTGAAGGCCATCGATCCGAGCAGTTTAGTGGGGCTTGAACAGGCATAAAGCGCCGAGGCGAGCTGGATTAGAGATAGATAGATTGGGGATATTAATCGATTTTCTCGTATTTATAGTAGTTGTATAGGTAAAAGTGATCCTATAAATGAAGAAAATTCGTATAAAGCTAGAAAAATGGATGAGGACACTTTGCTGTATTTTTTGAATTTTCTGAAAATAATTTTCTGAGTAACGATTCTGTCTTCGCCGCTTTGGCTATGCAAGCCCACTTTGTTGAAGTTTGCCAAGTAATCGCAGATGGAATTAATACCACTATAACGGGTGATCAGAAAAGCTGGTTGAGCCATCAATACTGAAAACTTAGACGGATAACGTGTAAAAATGAACAAACAAACAATAAATGAGATGAACGAAATATTCATTAAATGTCGTCTAGCCTTAATAGACTCGGTCGGAGTAGCCGTATGAAGCGCGTAGCTTTGCCTATAGTGATATTACTGTTCTCCCTGCTCATTACGGTGTTGTTGCTTCGAACGCCAACAGCAGTCATTGAATCTGCTCCAGAAATGATTCCGGTGAGTGTAAGAGTGACGGAAGTAAAACAACAATCAGTTCAGTTAGTTGTTGAATCTCAGGGTAGGGTTCAGGCAGCTCAGCTTGCCAGTGTATCTGCTGCAGTAGCGGGTCCTATAGCCTGGATTTCTCCATCCATGCAGGCGGGTGCTTATGTGGAAGAAGGAGAAGTTCTTCTGCGATTAGAAAGCAGTGACTTTGAAACAGTTCTGGCACGTGCTAGTGCGTCCATGCAACAGGCTCAGGCCGAATCGAGTCATGCGAACAATGAATTAGAGCGACTGGCAGGGTTAGCCGAACAGCGTCTGGCCAGCGACTCGCAATTACAGGACGCGCGGCGTGCAGCGGACGTGAATGCAGCCAGACTTCTTGATTCTCAGGCCAGCTATAAGCAAGCACAGCTTGATTTGGAGCGTACAGAAATTAAAGCTCCCTTTAACGCCATTATCGAAACTCGAGAGGTTGAATTAGGCCAATATATTAATCGTGCTCAATCTGCTGCCATTCTTTATGGCGCAGATGAAGTAGAAGTGCGACTTCCACTAGCCATTCGCCAGCTTGGTTATCTGGATATTCCATTGGGTACTCGTGGTGAGTTAGTCGGAAATGCGGCGCCAGATGTCACACTCACAGGCTTCTATGGTGGGGAAGAGCACCATTGGCGAGGGAAGCTGGTTAGAGCCGAAGCAACAATCGATCCGAACAGCAATACTGTCCAGACAATTATTCGAGTTCAGCAGCCTGTCGAAAATGCTAAAAGATTGAATGAATTATCATCCCAGCAGATTCCTTTACCCATCGGCCTTTTTGTTCAGGCAAATATTGTTGGTAAGGAAGCAGAGGACATGATCGATTTGCCCAGATCAGTCATTCGAAACAACAACCAAGTCTTGGTTGTAGATGCAGAGAATAAGATGTACTACCGCGATGTAGAAATATTTCGATTGGAAGAAGATCGTGTTTTGATAAGTGGAGGACTGCTGGCGGGTGAATATATCTGTACGTCTCCGATTCAAGCTGTAGTTAATGGTATGTCCGTGCAACCGGTTATTGAAAATATATAGTTTTTATTTTGGTATCACTTAAAATTTTTCGAATTTAAATTCATCTAAAACAGAGGTCAATTTTTTGAGAACTCCCATTACCTGGTTCATTAAAAACCCAGTCGCTGCAAATTTAATGATGATTATTTTCTTGGTTGGGGGATTTATTTCTTATAAATCTCTTAACCAGGAGGAATTTCCTGATATGGATTTTGGGGTGATTCAGGTAAGCGTAGCTTACTTGGGCGCGACTCCAGCAGAATCTGAATCCGCGGTCTGTCTGCGTATAGAGGAGGCCCTAGAGGGTACCGAAAACATTGACCAATTTACCACCACAGCTCGGGAAGGTGGCTGCGATTCGACTCTAACGGTTGCCAGCGGTGCTGATTTGAATCGAGTGCTCAATGATATAAAAGGGAAAGTAGACGCTATCTCTACTTTCCCTACGGAAACAGAAAAACCAGTTGTCCGTGCCTTCAGTAGCTCGGGAAATGTAATGACAATGGCACTGTCTTCGGATTCTGATGATCAGAGCCTGAAAAATATTGCTGAAGAGATTCGAAATGACCTGCTGGATTTAAGTGAGGTTTCTTCTGTAAATGTTGAGTACATCCGGCCGTTTGAAATTTCGATCGAGGTTTCTGAGCGTACACTGCGGCAATATGACCTCACCCTCGACCAAATATCTAGAGCGATCGACAGGGCTTCCTTAGACTTGCCCGGAGGCACCATTCGAACTGAATCTGGTGAGATACTGCTTCGAACTAAAGGTCAGGTCTATTCGGGTGGCGAGTACGAAAATATTGTTGTGAAATCTTATCCCGATGGCACCCAACTGCGCCTGAGTGAAATAGCTATAGTTCGAGACGGTTTTGAAGAAGGGTATCTAGACGCGCGCCACAATGGAGTTAACGCTGCGATCATCGATGTTTTGCGTATAGGCGATGAGGATATTGTCACTTCGGCACAGCAAGTTCGTGCTTTCATGGCATCGACTGAGTTCGATTTACCCAATGGTATGAAGCTGGAAGTGATCACTGATTCTTCTATAAGCACGCAAACGAGAATCGCGACAGTAGCTGGGAATGCATATACAGGCTTGCTATTGGTATTGGTGATTTTAGCACTTTTCCTGCGCTTTAAAGTGGCGATCTGGGTAGCCGCTGGGATTCCTATAGCCATTTTTGGTGCATTAATGATATTCCCTACCGCTGGGCTAACTATTAGTTCCTTGACTGTTATGGGGTTTATTTTGGTGTTGGGAATTGTTGTTGATGACGCAATTGTAGTTGGTGAGAGAATTTATGCATTCGAGCAGAAAGGATATGATAAGGAGTCTGCAGCGATCGAGGGTACGCTTGAGGTGTCTGTTCCCGTTATTTTTGGCGTTCTTACTACCGTGGCGGCATTCCTTCCCTTGTTGCTTCAAGGAGGGCAATTTGGTGCATTTTCAAATGTTATCGGTGGAGTAGTCGTCTTCTGCTTGATAGCTAGTCTTATTGAATCTCAACTAATTCTTCCCGGTCACATAGCCCATAGAAAAACGGAGGGCTATTTCCTCGAGGGGACGCTTATAGTTCGTTCATGGCAGGTCTTCCAGCAAAAAATAGCTGCTGGTATGGAATATTTTGCGGAACATGGGTACCGGCGCTCATTGCGCACCGTTCTAAAATATCGATATGCGGCTTGGGCTACAGCGACGGGTGTGGTGATCATCGTTGTTGCGCTATTGTTCAGTGGCCGCGTTATCTTCCAGTTTATGCCTTCAGTTGAGGGTGATACTGTCTGGGGCACTGTAAAGATGCCAGTTGGAGTTCCCGGTTATATTACTGAAGAAGCTATTGATATCATTGAAGCGGCGGCAATTGAGTTGGCCGCTGAGCTCGAGCTCGAGCTTCTTGAGCTTAAAGGGCTTGGATCAGCCCCGGCAGCAACAGAAAGAGCGGTAGATAGCATACTTACCATCGTAGGTGGCACAGCTCCTCGAGGAGGGCCTGGAGGAGGTGGCCGCAATTCTGGTAGCAGCGAAGTTGCAGAGGTTGTGTTGTATCTTGCGCCCTTCTATGCCCGAGGAGAAATGAGCTCTGCTGAAATTCGAGACCGGTGGCGAGAGAAAGTTGGGACCATCCCTGATGCATTGGAGCTTTCATTTGTCTCTGATGCATTTTCTGCTGGTGAAGCGATTAATTATAGGTTGGAAGGACGGGATGACGATAATTTAAAAATAGCATCTACTCAGCTTCGAGAGGAGTTGATGCGCTATCCAGGAGTTTTTGATATATCGGATTCGTTTCGTGCCGGTAAACAGGAGGTACAAATTCAGATACTTGAACGCGGTAAGACCCTTGGGCTTACCCTCAATGATATTGCAACCCAAGTTAGGCAAGCGTTTTATGGTGCTGAATCCCAAAGAATCCAGCGCGGGTCAGATGATATTCGTGTAATGGTTCGATACCCGGAGCCAGAACGACAATCCCTCGGAAATTTAGAAGGTTTGCTAATTCGAACGCCTGCTGGAGCTGAAGTCCCTTTCCTTAGTATCGCAAGTTTCTCTTTAGGAAGCAGTTACTCCAGTATTAATAGGAGAGACGGTCGCCGAGTGATAACTGTTCGTGGTGACGTTGATCGTACTGTAGTGAAGCCTGAGGAAATACAGCGTGAGATTATAGGAAAATATCGTGACCAATGGGCCAGAGACTTGGATGTCGAATTAGTACTTGGCGGAGAAGCGGAGAGAGGCATGGAGTCTCTCGATGAGCTGTATAGAACCTTTCCAATAGCAATGATGGTTATCTTCGCGCTGTTGGCCATACCGTTGAAGTCTTATGCTCAACCATTAATCATAATGAGCGTAATACCCTTCGGTGCGATAGGTGCGATCTTTGGGCATTTCATTATGGGTGCCGATTTGGTCTTTTTCTCCCTGCTTGGAATCATTGCACTAAGTGGCGTGGTGGTAAATGCCAGCTTAGTATTGGTGCTTTCAATTAATCGTCTTAGAGATGAAGGTGTGGGGATGGTTGATGCGGTATCGGAAGCAGGTATGATGCGTTTTCGCCCGATTGTCCTAACATCGGTAACCACGTTTATCGGTCTTGTCCCCCTTATGGCGACTGCAAACCCAGCAACATTCTTCATTATTCCTATGGCTATTTCTCTCTCCTTTGGAGTGTTGTTTGCCACTATGATTACCTTATTTTTGGTGCCAAGCCTTTACTTGATTCTGCATGATTTTACCGGTCATACCGATACTGCAGAAGAACGAAAACTGGCATATCAGGACTAGTTCCCTTAATCTAATCATCCTCTATATTGGGCGCAATAACCTGATAGAGGGTGAATTGAGGGCTGATTAGATTGCTGTAATTAGGAGTATCTTCTCTGCCGCTGTTCAGTTATTCCATCACAAAAACTCGCTGCGTTTATTCTTGTAGCCCGTGACGTGAACGGAGAGCCTGTTTGATAAAATTTATAGGAATGAGCCAATGGGTAGATTTAGCACGGTCGTATTTTTAATTTCTTGCTCCTTCATAAGCTTTGCGCAAGATAATCGAATCGACACAGTAAGACCCGATGCGCCAGAATTGGCGAGCTTCGGAGACTACGATATTGGTGTTCGGACGTTGGAGTTTGTCGACTCCGATAGAATCGATATCCTGAATACAGATCGCGGCGGCGAGAATGCGATCTACGATAGAAGTCTTATGGTTGAGATATGGTATCCAGCCGAACTAGCGACAGGCCAAGAGCCAGGCGGTGAATATCAGGCGATAACGCGCAATCCTGCAATTACTGCAACTCTTGCCGGAACTGCGGTCCGAGATGCCGAGCCTAGCAGTGCCAATGCGCGTTATCCGTTAGTTATCATCTCTCACGGCTACCCTGGTAATCGCTTCCTGATCAGTCACCTGGGTGAAAATCTTGCGAGTAAGGGCTACGTTGTGGCCTCTATCGATCACACCGATAGCACCTACGATGACCAGCAAGCCTTTCAAAGCACCCTCTACAATCGTCCTCTGGATCAGCGCTTCGTGCTGGATACTCTAGACAATCTTTCAAATGATTCAGGTAGCTTCCTCAATGGGCTGCTGGATGCTCAGACTACAGGTATTGTCGGCTATTCCATGGGCGGATACGGCTTAGTGAATAATCTAGGTGGCGGATACAGCGATGACATTGTTGGCTCGCTAATGGCACCTCCGAATGAACTTCTCCATCAGCATGCAACCGGAAACCCGGATTACCGATCTAATCTGGACCCTCGTATCAAGGTAGGTTTCGCAATCGCGCCTTGGGGTATGGCTTCTGGATTTTGGCGTTTGGAGGACCTTGCAGGTATCGATGTGCCTACTTTCTATCTAGCGGGTGACAACGATACTGTGGCGGGTTACGAGACGGGAGTTCGGGCAATCTTTGAAGGTGCAGTCAACAGTGATCGCTACCTGCTAACGTATAAAAATGCAGGTCACAATGCTGGGGCACCTTATCCAGTGCCTGTTGAATTACTGAACGCCGAAGATACAACAGGAGCGAGCCACTACACCGACCCTGTTTGGGACAACACGCGCATGAATAACATCATGGATCATTTTGCTACGGTCTATTTCGATCACTATCTCAAGCAGATCGAAGGTCGCGAATCTTATCTTGATGTCATCCCTGACGGCGCCGATGCCGTCTACTCGGTGACTCGTGGCCAGCACAGAGATGATCACACCTATTGGAAAGGCTTCGGCCCCAATACGGCAATTGGGCTCAAGCTCGAGCGACGCCAGCCCGGCGAATAAGCTATTTGACAGCCAAGCGAATAGGCAGGACGCTGATGTCCTGCCAGACGTTGCCGGTTACATAGGGGTCGCTAGCTAGCCACTGGTCCAGCTCAGCTTTGGAGTCGAACTCCATAATCATCGTCGAACCAATCATCTGCTCTGCTTCGTCGAGAATTGCACCTCCGGCTATCAAGTGTCCTGCTTCCTTGAGCTCATTGGCTCCGTTGATGTGTGCTTTACGCACAGACATTCGTCTATCCAGCGCGCCGTCATCTTTGCCGTCATAGGCGGTAAGCAAAAATTGCATAGTATTTTATCCTTGTTTGTAGTGCTGGGATTATCTCACGATGCGATCAAAATACGCAGTGTCTATTAAGCGAATCAGACTCTGATTTGTTGATAGAGCTCGATGAATACGGGCACCAAAGAAGCAACGAGTAGAATTGCCATGCTGATGTTGAAGATCCGCACAGTGTTGGGGCTTCGCATGAGTGTCTTAAGCGAGGCGCCGCCCCACAGCCAGAGCATGATGCAGGGTGCTCCGAAGACCAGAAATATCAACCCGATTGTGATTACCTGCAACACATAGCCTTCGCCGAGAGTCGTATAGGTGACGGTGGCTCCTACCGCCAAGACCCAGGCCTTTGGATTTACCCATTGAAATGCGGCGGCCTGAATAAATGTGAACGGCTTACCCTTAGTTTCGTTAGATTCTGACACAGGGGCTGTAGCAATTTTGTAGGCTAGGTAGCTGAGATAGACGGCACCAGCAATCTTTAAGACTAGGTGCATCGTTGGATACACCTCGAACAACTGTGCGATGCCAAGGCCGACGGCGAGCACCATGGCAGGAAATCCAAGAATGATGCCCAGATAATGCGGCATGCTGCGCTGAATGCCATAGTTTAAGCCCGATGCCATGATCATGGCGTTGTTGGGGCCGGGTGTCACACAAGTGGTGATGGCGAAGGCGATGATTGCTAGATATTCCATAGTGGTGTATCAAATTTGATGTTAGTTGTAGCTCTTTTGCTAGCTCTGGTTTTAAACTTTGAATAAGTCGTCTAGTAAGGAGAAATTGCGTTTCTGCGGCTGCACTAATTAGTGTTTTATTCGAGGTGTTAGTGTTGGCCCTGGTAGATAGGCCGTTTTTAGACTGCGCGGAAGTATCTCTCCGGTCCCAAATTTTGTCAAGGAACTCGCTATTCGTCAGGGTCTGCGCGATAAAGAAGAGAGTGGTATTGCGGGGCAGGTGACGCTAATATGCCGCCATGATTTTAAGCGCGCTAACACCCATCTTCGCCATTATCCTGTTGGGATTCTTGATCAGTCGAACGCCGCTCTCTAGTCAGGCCGTGTGGTCGGAATTGGAACGACTAACCTACTATATATTTTTTCCTGCCTTGTTAGTGCTACGGCTATCGGCGTCAAATTTTGATTGGCAAGACATCGGCGATATCAGTAAGGTCATCGGGCTAACTCTGTCTGTCATCACGGTGCTCATACTGTCCCTGCGGAAGCTTGTCAGCAGCGACTCCGCATCGCTGAGCTCCGTCTATCAAGGCAGTATTCGCTTTAATACCTATATTGGGCTCGCCTGCATCGATGTTCTCTATGGTGACGGGGGGCTAACTACGGCGGCGTTATGTCTTACGATCTATATACCGTTGGTGAATATATTGTGTGTGGCCTCGCTAACTGGAGCTGGGGAGGGTGGACCGAAGAGGATCAGTCGCGTCATCAACGCAGTTGCAAAAAACCCCTTGGTTTTGGCTTGTGTCGCGGGCATCGTTATCAGCTACACAGGCTTTAATATTCCAACACTCGCCGAGTCTGTGATAGAGATACTCAGCCAGCCAGCGCTGCCTATAGGCCTCCTCGCAGTAGGGGCGGGAATACGATTCGTTACTTTAGGAGAGCAGAGTTGGCAGTTACTAGTGGCTGTGATCAATAAGCTTGCTGTATTTCCAGGCCTAGTATTAGCGGCCTGTGTACTGTTTGAAACACCCAATAGCGTTGCGGTAATACTCTTGCTACTAACCGCATTACCCGCTCCACCGTCAGCTTATATTCTCGCCAAACAACTCGGTGGCAACGAGAGTCTCATGGCGAATATCATTACTTTGCAAACCCTTGCGTCTTTTTTCGTGATTCCGGTCTGGATAGAGCTTGCCGACCTCTATCTTTAGTTTGCTTTAGCGAATCTAAAGTTTTTAGGATAGGTATTATCAATACTTAAACTTTGTCGCAGAATAGGGTGATGGTGTGAAGCCTGCTCATCACGAGTTAAATTTGTAGTCTATCTGTAATGGTTGATTCACTTAAAAGGGCTGATTTTCTATTGAATAGGATTGTCAGTAATAAACAAAAGGTTTGAAGTTGGAGGCTGGTAAGGACCAATAGTTCCGGCCATACTGCCATCCATGGTATCCGATTCAACCACGTTACAATATAGCGCCCTAGAGGAAACCCTTAACGTCTCATCCCATGCTCTGGGTTTTGTCCTGAGTATTATAGCCTTGGTTGCATTGCTGCTTCACTCAATGCCGAATGGCGACATATTGACGATCGTGAGTGTTACGATTTTTGGTTGTAGCCTGATAATTACCTACGCTGCCTCTACGCTCTACCATAGCAGCCGCTCGCCGCGATGGCGCCGTCGATTGCGCATCATGGACCATGCCAGCATCTATCTTCTGATTGCAGGCACTTACACCCCCTTTGTCTTGGTCGTCCTGCAAGGCTCCATCGGCTGGATTATGTTCGGCATCTCCTGGGGGATGGCTGTTGTTGGCATCACACTAAAGATATTCTTTGCCGGCCGCTATCGCTTGCTCTCTACACTGATGTATTTGTTCATGGGTTGGCTTATCGTGTTTGCCATAGTTCCGCTGATAGAAAAAATGCCTATCATGGGGATGCGTTGGTTGGTAGCGGGTGGCCTAGCCTATACGCTAGGTGCGATACTCTATGGGATCCGAAAAATCCCATTGAATCACGCCATCTTCCATATATTCACTATGTTCGGCAGCATCTTTCATTTTGTCGCGGTATACCGGTACGTGATTTGATCTCATGAATTCTTCTAAAGTAGCTAACCCAATCACTAACTAACTGGAAGTAAATGAAATCGCTTCCAATGGAATCGACGCTCGGTATGTCGCCATCTTCTGGCTTGTCGATTCCTTAAGACCTTTCAGAGTGAGCACAGTTTGCAGCATTGGTTTGCGATGATGCTTTTCAGGTAATTTAGCAAAGTGCAACTCTTGTGTTTTCCACACAAATCCGTCTCGTTCTACAGCAGATGCCTTCTCAAACTCGGTGGGAAGGAATACTGTTGCGGGGCCGGCCATTTTTTTTATGCGAAGGGAGTGTTTAGAAAGCCTCTTACGTTCTCGGTTGTGGATCTGTACAAAAATAGAGGCCGGTCAGAAATGATTCTTGCTGCACATCAATTCTGGGGGGGACAGAAACTTATAAATTATGGAGCCCGCAGATCTGCTAGTTTATATCTGAAACAGTCGATTGAATTTTATTGCAAGCCCTCGGTTTCGTAGTTCCATCGAACTAGGATTCATGAATGGGTCGGTATCCTGATCGTCACTATAGACCACGAATAATTCGCTGCCCGGCGCCCACTCCCAACGAAAACGTAAGTTGGAACTGAAAGAGTCCGCTCGAGAGTCATACTGCACGAGTCCACTAAAGTACATTCGCGGTGTGATCGTGTAGGTTACCCTGAAGCGTCCTAATTCAGTTCTGAAGTCTCCTTCTGGCAACTCGATTTTGTTAAATGAATAACTGGGTTCTACGGACAATTGAGGAGACAACTCGAGACGACCGGCGCTAAGTCCAATAGCAGTATTGGTTCCACTCCAAAAATCACCGACTCGCAGGGAGATCAGCCCGCTGAACTGTCTCTGTGTTCCAAGGCGGTAAGTAGCACTGTAGCTGGTGAAGTCGTAATCACCCGGTTGCAGAGTAACGCCAGACGCGATCTGAAAGGGTCTACTTAACATCTCGAATTCGTCGACTATGGAGACGTTTAAGGAGTCACCTTCTTCGAATTCAGTGGTAAAGCTGACTTCATGCTTGCGAGTCTCGAGATCATCCGTACTTGCTGACCAAAATGATTCAGTGTTTGCTTGTAGTACAAGGCGACGTATTGATTCGCTAGACGCTATACGCGGGCTGAATCTACCGCCGCCTTCGTATTGCTTGAAATTATTACGGCGCTTAAACCCAATCTCTGGATTAAAATTATCCTCGACAACTAAATAGCCGGAGCGCAGGCCGTAGCGGTCAGCGTTGTAATCGAAGTTGGCCATGTAACTCGAGTCATCCCCGTTTAAACCTGTCGTATCCGTTTTCGCGGCGAAGGCACTAATTTCGAAAGCGTCCATAAAGTTAAATTGTCCATCGACACCGTAAAGTTGATTGGAGCCGGAGCTAATAGTGGACTTACTGCGGTCGGTCAGAATCATACCGATCCTGCTGCGGCTTAAAATGTCTCGTTTGACGCGAAGCACAGAAAAATCGGTAGATTCGATGCCATCTAGACTCCCTCCGTCTGTGCTGATGTTCAGGGCGCCGATGTCGAAATCACCAACCTTGCCGGTCAAGCGTCCGCCGACGTTGATCGGCACTATCTGTCCCTGCTCCAGACCAATACGACGACTGAAGAACATAGTCGGGATGTCGAGATTGCGCGGCTGGGTAAAATCGAAATTGCCTCGTCCCTCGAGAAAAAACTCGCGCTTCTCAGGGAAAAACAAACTGAAGCGCGACAGGTTGACCTGGCGCTCGTCCACCTCTACTTGGGCGAAGTCGGTGTTGTAAGTAAAGTCTGCGGTAAGGTTGTTGGTGATACCGAACTTGACGTCGATACCGGCCTCGCCATCGAATTGATTCTCAATTTGAGGATTGCTAAGTCGATTCGTTGTGACAGTCCCTAGGCCATAAGGCTTAATTTCTAGATTGAAATTTCGAGGAGGAACCTCTAACTCGTTTAACGTTGCAGCTTCGGAGATGCGCCACATGCCGGCCACTAGACTATTTCCTAGCGCGGCGGAGATCGGTAGCTCAGTAAGATACGAAGCTTCGTTCAGGCGTCTGATGATGCGACGGAACTGGATGCCCCAGGTTTGATTCTCTCCGGGTGTGTAACGCAGCGAGCGAAAAGGAATTTGCATCTCAACAGTCCAGCCACCATCGAAGCGTGCTACACGCGAGTCCCAGACGATATTCCAGTCAAAGTTCACGCCGCGCCCTCGGTCACCCTCGTTAGCTATGGCGAAGTCGGAGAAGCCTCCTATCGGTGTAACGAGAAAAGCGACGCCATTACGCCGATCCAGAAAGGTATCCAGCATGACTGAGAAGGAGTCGTTGGTGCGCAGCTGGCTGGTATCGCGCCGCATTTCGTTGGCAACCCAATCTTCTTCGGGCACCGACTCGTAGTTGCGCGCTGCTACATACAGATTGTCGTCATCGAAATAGACCCAGGCTTCGGTTCGCTCGCTAGCGGGCTCGCCATCGTCGGGAAGTTGTTGAATAAAATAATCGGCTGGTGCGACTTGCGTGTAGATGCCTTCGTCGAGTACCCCGTCAAGTTCGACGTCACCATTGTAGCGAACTGCCTTGACTGTCAATCTCCCATCCGCGTCCTCACCTACTACCACTTCCTGGGCAGAGGCAGAGGGAATCGCGCATCCAAGAATAACCAATGCGGTAAGCAATACAGTAGAGCAATGCGGCCGAATCTTTAGGAGAAGGTTGTTGCAAGCAGAGCATGTGTGAAGACACTTCACAGGTTTTTCCTCGCCGATTTTGGATGCGTAGTCCCGGTCGCTCTATAGTGGCTAGCCGCCCCCAGCCGAAGGACAGTGAGCTCATTGCAATCAATCCGTGCACGACCATCGCGATCGATAGGCAAGTAAACAAATAGCTGAGGCCTAAAGCCATATAGCGTATGCCGATGAATCTCTCACCCGCAGCAATAAAAAATCGAAGAAAGGTCTCTGTGACTGGCAGGACTGCGGTGCCACCTTCTTGCGCTGCGAAGTACAAAGAGAAGCCTATGCCTTAAACGCAAACGCCGGTCGGACAATAACGAGATATTGGCGTTCTGCCTCCCCTACCTTTGGATCACTGGTGAACCAATCGAGTAGTAGGTCTGGAGATACTGACCAGATAAAGCTTACAGCATCCGTCAAGAAAGCGGAAATACACCCACCCATGCGCTGTGAACGGCACGCCGCTTCCCAGGTCGAATCTAAATGATAAGCCTAAGCACCGTACATGGTAGAGCCACCCACTACCGTTCTAACAATCTCAATGTTCTTGATAGTGTCAGCGTCAACGTCGTGCGGGTTGTCAGCCAAAATTACAAAATCGGCTAGCTTGCCGGCGGTGATGCTGCCCTTAATATTCTCTTCGAAAGATGCATAGGCGCCATTCATGGTGCAGATTTTCAGAGCTTGATCTAGAGTGATTCGCTGATTCGGCCCCCATACACGGCCGTCGAAATCTTTTCGGGTCACCATGCTCTGCAATGCCATCAATGGCTCATAGGGCCCGGGCGTGTAGTCCGAGGCAGGAGCGACTGGAATGTCGTAGTCAAGAAATGACTTGTGCGCAAACATCCAGGCCATCTTGTCCTGTCCGTACTCCACCCATTTGTTGCCGTGGTAATGCACGTAGGTATAAAACGGTGCCGGAATGACTCCCGCAGCCTTAATGCGCCGCAAAATGGAAGGGTTCACTAAGGAGCAATGTTCGATGCGATGCCTCGCATCCGGTCGAGGCCAAAGCGACTGCACTCTCTCGTAGGCATTCAACACCATGTCTATGGTGACATCCCCATTGGCGTGTATGCCGATCTGAAAACCATTGCGGTGAGCGTTCTCAACCGCCTCATGGATTTCTTGCTGTGACATGGTGAGAATACCGTAGTCATCTGGGCGGCCCACATAGGGAGTGCTCATGCGCATGGTGCGCTCCGATGCGGAACCGTCTGCCATAAATTTAACCGCACCTATGCGAAACACTTCATCACCGAATCCGGTGCGCACGCCCGCGTTGACTAAGTCCTCGAAGAGCTGGCCGCGTGGGAATAGGCATACTCGGAAACGCATGTCGCCTTCGTCGCGCGCATCCTGAAACGCGATCATATCGTTGCGAGACCCGCCGGTTTGTTGCACCGAGGTTAGGCCGGCTTTGGTCATTAATTCAGAAATCAGCTTAACGCCATCACGGCGCTGCTCCCGAGTGGAGGTGGAAGGAATCATTCCGCTGAAAACGTCGCGGGCTCGTTCCGCTACGAGCCCCGTGAGTACGCCATTGGAATCTCTGTAGAAGCGACCATCATCAGGATCGGGTGTCTCAGCAGTAATGCCAGCCAGCGCTAGGGCCATACTGTTATAGACGCCTGTGTGGCCGCCGCGATGACCGACCACCACGGGATTGTTTGGAGCTACCTCGTCAATGTCAAATCGATTTAGTGGGCGACCTTCTGCTAGTTTAGTATCGTCATATTTGAAACCTCGTACCCACTCACCGTCGGGGGTTGTATCTGCACGTTGTCGCAGGGCGTCCTTTATTTCGGTGATGGAGCGCATATCGACATTGACCTGCACTAGTTCGTTCACGCCAGCGCCCGAGGCATGGGTGTGCGCATCTATAAATCCAGGCGTGACAGTCATACCCTGCGCGTCGATAATCTCTGTTCTCGACGTGGCCAGATTTCTGATGTCTACACTTGAGCCTACTGCAGTAAAACGATCGCCTTTCACGGCGAATGCTTCAGCTGTGGGTTGATTGCTATCCACCGTGAGCACGCGTGCATTTAACACGACATAGTCAGGAGCGGCTGATTGCAGAGGCGCTGGTGCAGCGGCGGCCAATGCAGACTGGCTGGGAAGTCCAATACCAGCTGCTGCTAGTGCGCCGCTTGTGCCGATGAATTTTCGTCGAGAGAACTTGCGAGAGTTGTCAGTAGTTTTAATGTGCTTGGTCATGCGGGCCCCCAATCGTTGAAGAAGGTTTTTGCTAGCGAAGTAAGCTTTGTGTAACTACTTGCTAACTATAGTCCTTGTATTATCGAAGAGGAAGTTTATCTGAGCGCGCTTCAGACTATTCGAATTCACATGCCCAGGATCGTTGCAAAATATTCTCGGTAGAACTACAGTCAATCACGTATCTAATTACGTAGTTAATTAGCGTAGTTGATTAGCTGATAGGCATCGCCATGCTGCAACTCTATGAGAATACAGGGAAAATGGCCTTAGGAAGTCGCCTCAAGCTATTGAGTGAGGCGCTAGCAAAACAGGCTGCGAGGGTTTATGAACTGTATGAAGTGGATCTGGACCCGAAATGGTTCCCTGTCTTTTACATGCTGAAATCAGGAAGCTGCTTGCCTATTACAGTTATCGCTGAAGCAATCGGTCACTCCCATGCGTCCGTTAGCAAGATAGTGAAAGAGATGTCTGCTGCAGGGATTCTCAAGAGTGAGAAATTAGCTGGCGATGCGCGGGTTAACCAAGTTTGCATTACGGACAAGGGGCGGTCACTTCTATCTGGCTTTGAGCGCCAGACCGGAGATATGGAGGCAGTGGTCGACGAACTGCTGGGCCAGTGTCAGCACAATATCTGGGAGGCTATATCGGAGGTCGAATACCTTCTGGAAGAAAAGGACCTCTTCGCTCGAGTGAGAAGTAAATTCTTGGACAGGGACAGAGAGAATATCGAATTGATCGATTACAGGGCAGAGCATGCTAGGAGTTTCCGTGAGCTAAACTATGAGTGGATCAACAAGCATTTCGAGATTGAAGAATCCGACTCGGCAATGCTCGACGATCCGGAAAAACAGATACTCGCCAAGGGTGGCTACATCGTGATTGCTAAATATAAGGGTAGCGTAGTGGGCACCTGCGCTTTGATACGCCATGATGCTAATCGCATAGAGTTGGCGAAGATGGCAGTGGATGACAGTGTGAAGGGTAAGGGTATCGGCTATCTGTTAGGCCAACGTTGTGTTGATAAGGCTAAAGAACTAGATTTTCGACAGGTATTTCTCGAGAGCAACACCAAACTTAAGCCGGCTATAAATTTATACAAGAAGCTCGGTTTCAAGCGCATCGTAGGCGAGCCGTCTCCCTATGAGCGCTGTAACATCCAGATGTTGCTGACCTTCTTAGATTGAGCCGAAAACCTGCTATCCCATGGTGTAACTTGCTGTGCTGGCGGGTATTATCGACTAAGTACTCATCTAGCAAAGATCGGTAGGAGCATTCTATGGTTGAGAAATACTCGATGATTATTATCTACTTCTCAATATTGATATTTCTGGGGTATCGCGCGTCAAAACGCGTCAAAAGCATGAGTGACTTCGTAGTTGGTGGTAAGTCTCTCAGCTTCTGGGTTGCCGCGTTTTCTGCGCAGGCAACGGGCGAATCCGCATGGCTATTGCTTGGCCTCACGGGCATGGGTGCAATGCTGGGCTTTAGCACCTATTGGGTAGTGGTCGGAGAACTGTTCGGCGTAGGGGTCGCCTGGTTCTTTATGGCGAATCGCTTTAAGCGTCTTAGCGATAAATACGGTTCGATCACAGTGATCGACTATATGGGCAGTCGTTTCAAGACTAAGACTAACGTGCTGCGATTAGTGTCCTCGATTGCACTTTCAATCTTCGTGCTAATATATATCTCGGCGCAAATCGACGCGACCGGCTCCGCCTTCGAGAGCTTTCTCGATTGGGATTATCACACCGGGGCAGTTGTCGGTTTTCTGGTGGTTGCTACCTACTGCATCGCTGGAGGTTTTCTTGCAGCAGCCTGGACCGATATGTTTCAGGGAGCCATGATGTTGGTGTGTCTCATGCTGTTGCCTGCAGTGGCCTACCTCTCGTTGTCCAATAGCGGTTCTATTTATGACGGTCTCTATGCAATAGAGCCCGGGCTGGTCAGTATATGGGGAGCAGGTGGCTTCACGCTGATGAACGTAGCGGTAGTGGTCGGCATGATGTTAATCGGTCTTGGTTTTCTCGGCTCGCCGCAAGTGTTTGCCAGACTCATCGCTATTCGCAGCGAGGATCAAATCAATCGCGGCAAGTGGGTCGCCATGTTGTTTACACTCTTGGTGGATTTCTCTGCCGTGAGTATCGGTGTATTGGGCCGTTATATATTCACGACACAAGGTGTTGAGCCGGATACGGTGTTAGGTAATGGCGCGCAGAATGTCCTTTCTGAGTTAGTCGAATTCACATTTCCACCGCTAATAGTAGGTTTATATGTTGCTGCAGTTTTGTCTGCGATTATGTCCACCGTATCATCGTTGTTGGTCATGGCGGCTGGGTCTGTTACTCACGATCTGTATGCAAAGATTATCAATCCACACTTGACCGATTCTCAGGCGGCTAGGCTGTGCCGCGTTATAACAATTGTATTTGCCGTTCTTTCCTTAGGTCTAGCCATTACAGTTTCGATCGCGTCACCAGAGCGAACTATATTCTGGTTCGTTATCTTCGGTTGGGCGGGAATCGCTGCTACGTTTTGCCCGATGATGCTCATGTCCCTCTTCTGGACTCGATTCACGGAGAGGGCAGCGATTGCCTCAATGATTACCGGCTTCTCCATGACGATGATCTGTAAGTTTGTCATTCAGGACATGGAGTCCATTGGGCCTATTTTTGTTGCGCTAGAAACAATGCCGCCATCGTTTCTTTCTGCGTTAATAGTTGGTTACATCGTCACCATTGTTTGGCCCGATGATGAATTGGCCGCACAGTATCAGGCTGACCTAGATACCATAGGACATGGTCTGAGTGGCATCGAGGCTAGTCCGGTAGAGTCGGTAGTTAATAACTAGTCGAAATTTGTATTAATTGAATGAAGGAGGATCCCCGTGACTCTGAGTAGAGAGCAACTCGAAGCACACTGGATGCCGTTTACCGGCAATCGACAATTCAAAAACCATCCAAGAATGATGGCCTCTGCTAAAGGTGCGTACTACACGGACGCAGATGGCAAGAAGATATTCGATGGTCTCTCGGGTCTGTGGACCTGTGGCCTAGGCCATGGTCGCGAAGAAATTACCGCTGCTGTCAGTGCACAGATGTCCAGCTTGGATTATTCGCCAGGTTTTCAATACGGGCACGAGCTTTCTTTCGAGCTTGCGAATAAAGTAGTAGAGCTGACCCCCTCAAAGCTAGATCATGTATTTTTTACAGATTCGGGATCTGAAACAATCGATACGGCATTGAAAATGGCGCGCGGTTATTGGCGCAGCAAAGGCAAGCCGGGGAAGTCTAAGTTTATCGGCAGAATTAAGGGCTACCATGGGGTTAACTATGGTGGTGTTGGTGTGGGAGGTATTGGATTCAATCGCAAGTTGTTCGGCCAGTCCGTGGATGCAGATCACATGTGCGACACTTTGCTGGATGAAAATAAATTTAGTCGAGGAATGCCCGCGGTGGGAGCGCACCTTGCTGATGAATTAGAGCAGTTGGTTCTACTGCATGATGCATCAAATATCGCCGCAGTTATCGTCGAACCCTTGTCTGGCACTGCTGGTGTCCTGCCGCCTCCGGTTGGCTATCTGAATCGACTTCGCGAGATATGCGACAAGCACGATCTGCTATTGATTTTCGATGAGGTGATCACCGGCTTCGGGCGAATGGGCTCAATGACTGGCGCAGAAGAGTTCGGGGTAACACCAGACATCATGACTCTCGCTAAGCAGATTACCAACGGCACTATTCCATTAGGCGCTGTAGTGGTGGGTTCTGAAATCTATGATGCCTTCATGGAGAAGGGCGGCCCCGACTACATGGTTGAATTCCCCCATGGTTATACCTACTCCGCTCACCCTGTTGCGTGTGCTGCGGGTTTGGCTGCGCTAACGGTGTTGGTGGATGATGAGTTAATCGATAACGTTAGAGCCATGTCAGAAAAATTCGAAGAGGCAGTACATTCTTTAAAAGGTAGCCCTTTCGTTACGGATATTCGCAACTACGGATTGTCTGCAGGTATTTCCTTAGAACATTATCCGGGTGAGCCACTGCGTCGGCCTTTTGAAGTTGGGCTGAAATGTCTAGAGAAAGGCTTCTATGTGCGCTGGGGTGGGGACACAATTCAATTGGCGCCGCCGTTCATCGTCAATGAGAAGCAGATCGATGACCTGGTCAACGCAGTAGGGGAGTCCTTTCATGAGTTCACTTGAAGCGTATGAGACAGTCGGTCATTACATTAATGGGCGCGTTAAAGACGGGAGTGTCGAGACGCTTGATGTCACTAATCCGGCAACTGGCAAGGTGACTAAGAAGCTAGCCTGTGCTGCTGCGCCTCAACTGGAAGAGGCGATCAATGCGGCGAGCTTCGCCTTCGCCGCTTGGCGCAACACGCCGCCACAAAAGCGTGCACAAATACTTTTTCGTTTTAAGCAGCTGCTAGAGGCGAACATTGATGAGATCTGTCAGGCGATCACCGCCGAGCACGGCAAGGTCTTGGATGATGCTCGAGGCGAGCTAATTCGCGGAATCGAAGTCGTTGAATACGCCTGCGGCATTTCTGAGTTGCTCAAGGGCGAGCACTCCAAGAATGCAGGGCCTGGTATAGATAGCTGGTCAGAATTTCAGGCACTAGGCATTGTGGCAGGTATCACTCCTTTTAATTTCCCTGCCATGGTTCCGATGTGGATGTTCCCCATGGCGATTGCCTGCGGCAATACGTTTATTCTCAAGCCCTCGGAGAGAGATCCCAGTGCTGCACTGTTGCTCGCGAAGCTATTTACCGAGGCGGGTTTGCCCGATGGTGTCTTCAATGTGGTTAATGGGGACAGACGCGTTGTGGAGCTGATATTGGATGACCCGCGTATTCAGGCAGTGAGTTTTGTAGGCTCCACGCCAATCGCCGAATCAATTTATCAGCGAGCGAGTAAGGCAGGAAAACGTGTGCAGGCGTTGGGCGGCGCTAAGAATCATGCCGTAATCATGCCCGATGCCGATTTGGATAACGCCGTAAACGCGTTGATGGGCGCGGCTTACGGTTCTTGTGGTGAGCGATGCATGGCGATTTCCGTGGCTGTCTGTGTGGGTGAGGACATTGCAGACAAGGCGGTCGCTGCGCTTGCCAGTCGAGTGAAGAAGTTGAAAGTAGGCCCTGGCACTGACATCGAAAATGATATGGGCCCTCTCATCAGCGCGAATGCGCTTGAACGTATCAATGCCTACATAGAACAGGGTTTGGATCAGGGTGCTGAATTAATTGTTGATGGCCGTGGTTTAAAGGTAGAGGGAAGTGAGAACGGGTATTTCATCGGCGGTAGTCTGTTCGATGAAGTGAGTGAGGAGATGAGCATTCACTCCGATGAAATTTTCGGCCCAATATTATGTGTAATGAGGGTTAAAAGTCTTGATGAAGCTATGTCGATCATCAACAGACACGAATACGGGAACGGTACCTGCATTTTCACGCGCGACGGTGCTGCGGCACGCTATTTCTCTGATCATATTCAGGTCGGCATGGTAGGCGTCAATGTGGCGCTGCCCGTTCCAGTAGCGAGTCATAGTTTTGGCGGATGGAAACGCTCGCTATTCGGCGATCTCAGTATTTACGGTCCCGATTCGATTCGCTTTTATACTCGCAGGAAGACAATGACGCAGAAATGGCCTGCTCAGGGCGACAGCGAAGGAACGCGATTTTCTTTTCCCAGTAGTTAGACGTGCGTTAGATTTACTCTTTGCTAGAATCTGCGTACAGTACTGGCCGAGCTTTATTCTTGAAATTAAATTAGCGTATTTAGGGTTCTACTATTGAACTTACAAAGTCAAAAAAGAACTAAAAAGCGTACACCTATGTGTATTCTATCCTCTAGCAATCGCGTTATTGCATTACTCAGTGCTTGTCTGTTTCTGGTTGGCTGCTCTGGGGCGAACCTTGCTGCCCGCCCTGTAAATAACCTCTATTGCGACAATTTTGTTCTCTACGAAATTTGTGCGCGTGACAGCAATCGCGACGGCATAGTCGACTATACTTATTTTCAAGAAAGTAAAGAAATATTTATGTACCGAGACCGGCTTCCACGTCGACTACCTGCGGGTTTTGGTGTGCATCGCTGTGCGATGCCAATGGAAGAGGATTTAATAGCAACAACTTCGCGTGTATTTTTTATAGACGATTTGTCGTCGCTACTCGAAAAAACCGATATTCGTGGTGCGATGATGCTTAAGTATATAACGAAGTTACCTGAGGTGACTGCGTGCAATATGCGTGCGGAGCAAGCACTGGCCGACGACTAGCTGGTAACCATCACGCCTGTCTTAAGTTTTTCTTCTGAAGTATTTGTCCTGCAGGGTCTTGATAGTTACGAAAATCCAAGCTCTTTAAATGGTCAGGCAAGGTCAGTCTACCTACAGCATGCACTGTTGGTGAATGTTTCAAAGCCATCGGGCATAGTCACTTGTATCTGCTTTGCGTCGCAGACTTAACGACATTCCAAATCGAGATGAAAAGTTTGGCAGGCATTGAATATGGCGGCGTGTTGGGTCGATAGTTTTTTTTGGAAATTCATTTCGTGTTGAATTTCTTTTAGGTAGAAGTTATTGTTTGGCTGCATTCTAGCTACACGTGTAACCGTTTACGAAACTAAAGGAGTCAGCATGGGCAGCAAACTACGGTTTTTGACAGCAACTATTGCTGGCTCGGCTTTAGCTGGAATGAGTCAGTTTTGTTTGGCACAGAATACCGATGACCCGGTCGCAGACTTAGTCTCTCGCCTAAAGTTAGAGAGCTATAAAACCACGCTCAAGGGTTTGACCCAGTTTGGTGATCGTCGCCAAGGCACGAGTCGCAACCGCGCAGCGGTTGATTGGATCGAAGAGCAGCTTATCTCCTATGGCTGCAGCAATGTCGAAAGACTGCACTACACATTTACTACGCGTCCACGTGGCTCTGGCCGCAGAACGGCTGCGGGTACTCCCGATCTAACTACTCCTACTGGAGGTCTGGTTGGCCGTAATGGGAATGGCCCGGGTGGCAGCTCTATTTATGGGTATCGCTCGCCCACTGGAGTTAATCGCGACCTACAAGCGCAGCCAGATGAAAGAATTCGATTACTGAATGCCGAGGAACCGGTTGATGGTCCGCGCTCTGAAGTGTATTGCACAAAAATAGGGACAACGCGGCCTGATGAGATGTATATCGTTAGCGCGCATATGGATGGTCACGGTGTAAACGAAGCAGTTAACGACGACGGTTCTGGCACGGCACTGGTTATGGAGCTCGCGCGCATCATGAGTGATTCGGGAGTAGAGACTGAGCGCTCTATACGTTTCGCTCTGTGGAACAACGAGGAGACCGGTCTCAACGGGTCGTCTGCCTATGTCGAACAGCGCAAAGAGTTACAAGGTATAGAGGAGCCAGCAGGCTCTGGCAATTATCCCGAACCTACTTGGTTAGGCATGATTCAACACGACATGATGCTTTGGGATCATGGTGCGCCGCGTGCCGATGGCACAGTAAGCTGGGATCAGCGAGCGGAAGCCGATGTGAATATCGAGTTCCAGTCTGTTTCTGATCTTGCTGATGATTCGATGCGTCTTGCTTTTGTGTTTAAGGCAGCAGCGGATGCCTACAATACTGACTATCCTGCAACCGTCGGGCCGCACATGACGAATACAGATTCCACGCCCTTCATGAATGAGGTTCCCTCAATCAGTCTGCGCGAGAACGAGCGTGGCTCACATACAGGCGGCGGGTGGAACCCTACCTGGCATTCGCCTTTGGATGTGTGGACGAACTTTACGGATAAAGATTTCAGGCTTGGATTGAATGCGGCACAAACTACGCTTGCAGCCGTTGCGAAACTCAGCGGTGCTACGGTAAACGATTGAGTAGGGCGGTGCTATAAATCGACAAGAATTGAGTCTTGTCGATTTATAGCTGTCTCTATTTGATTAAGGCGTGCCGACGTAGTCTAACTTAGCTAATGCCACGCCATTGTGGCGCAGAATATTGTAGGTCGTGGTCACGTGAAAGTAGATATTTGGCAATGCCCACATCGAGAGGTAGGTAGCGCCAGTAAAATCTAGCTCATACGGCCCTGCCTGGAACTTGATTTCCTTCGCTTCGGTTCCATTTATCTTGTCAGCGGGTAGCGAATTTAAAAAATCGATAGTCTTGCTGATTCGCGCTAGCAGTTCCTCAAAGCTCGATTCGTTGTCTTCAAAGCTAGGCGCCTCTATTCCGGAGATTCTAGCTGCGGCTCCCTTGCTTACGTCGCAGGCGATCTGTACTTGGCGTGAAAGGGGAAACATGTCAGGAAATAGCCGGCCTGCAACAAATATCGAGGGGTCAATATCGTACTCCCCGGCATGTGCGGCACCCTTTTTGAGAATTACGGATAGATTGTTTAGTGCGCGGACGAAATAGGGAATGGATGCGCAGTGCATTGATAGCGGCATAATTTACCTCAAGGTATTTTTGTGACTCATGCCCCAGATGGGCTGTTGAAAAGACCGGGGATTTTAATGTATTCTTCGTTCGGCAGATAGGGCGAGGTCGCCGTTAATCTAAGCCATGAGGGAATAATAGTGAGTGAAGAAAAAAGAAGCACTAACTGCCGCCGCAGACTAGACCGCAGACAGGCAGCTGAGAAAGCGGATAATTGGCTAGCCGCGGAACGTCGCTCGTTAGAGCGAAGGCAAGGAGAGAGGAGACGCAAGGGATGAGAGCGCTCTGTGACCTAGCTAATAGAGCGCATTACAGGTTTGATGTCAGATGAGTTAATCCTTGCTTTTATGCCTGTAGTTGCTACATTGCGATCATGCAAGAATCCAGTACCTCCTTACTTCTAAAGTCCGCTGTTTTTCTAAAACCCTACAAGACGCAAATTGCTATCGCAGCAGTCGCTCTCGTTTTTACGGCGGGGCTGACATTGGGCCTCGTTCAATACGTAAGAATCATCGTCGATAGTGGATTTGTCGAGGGTTCAACCGAAGCTCTCAACACCGCAGTCTTGGGCTTTTTCCTCATCGCGATCTTTCAAGCTGTTGGTACCTTCGCTAGATTCTATTGGGTGTCATGGCTTGGTGAGCGCGTCACGGCCGACATTCGTAAAGCGGTTTATTCCCATATCATCGATTTGCATCCTGGCTATTTCGAAGACAACCTCAGTGGCGAAATTCAGTCGCGGATCACGACCGATACCACACTCATTCAATCTGTCATCGGATCGTCCGCGTCGATTGCGCTGCGTAACCTGCTGATGATGGTTGGCGGCACGGTCTTTCTATTTATAACGAACCCTAAACTCACCAGCGTTGTGTTGATTTGTATCCCACTCGTGATTGGCCCAATCTTATACTTCGGCAAGAAGGTGCGACTGCTCTCAAGAAGTAGTCAGGACGAGATCGCGAATGTTGGAGCCTATGTTGGAGAAACTATCCAACAGATCAAGACGGTGCAGGCTTACAATCATCAGAGCCATGATGACAGACAGTTTTCCGATCATGTGGAGACTGCGTTCAATGTCGCCTTACGGCGCATCATGATGCGGTCCTTCCTCATTACAATTGTAATAACATTAGTATTCGGCGCGCTAGCGGTAATGATCTGGGTCGGAGGCCAGGATGTTATTAACGGCACAATGTCCGCAGGCGAACTAACTGCGTTCGTCGCCTACGCGGTGTTGGTAGCGTCGGCGGTTGGAGCAATAAGCCAGGTCATCAGTGAGTTGCAGCGTGCCGCAGGCGCGATGGAGAGGCTGATGGAGTTGTTGGAGGCCGAGAACGAAATTAAGGCGCCACAGACACCGCATCAACTCAAGGGTGACTTTAAGGGCTTGCTAACCCTGACGGATGTTACGTTTGCTTATGCTTCGCGGCCTGAAATTCCAGCTTTGGACGGCGTCACATTGCAGATTCAGTCAGGGGAGAGTGTTGCTTTAGTAGGTCCTTCAGGTGCAGGAAAATCCACTCTCTTCGATCTAGTGCTGCGTTTCTACGATCCACAATCCGGATCATTAGCATTGGATGGCGTCGATATTAGAGAACTTGACCCGCAAGCGTTACGAAGTCATATCGCAATCGTCTCTCAACAGCCGACCATGTTTACTGGTAATGTCTGGGATAATATTCGCTACGGTAGGCCCGATGCTAGCGACGAAGAAGTTCGCGATGCGGCCGAAGCAGCGTATGCGAGTGAGTTCATAGAGAAGTTGCCAGAAGGCTACGACAGCTATCTTGGAGAGTCGGGCATTCGTTTATCAGGTGGCCAGAAGCAACGCATAGCGATAGCTAGAGCTATTCTGAAAGATCCAGAGATTCTCTTGCTCGACGAGGCGACCAGCGCCTTGGATGCCGAGAGCGAACGCAAGGTGCAGATGGCGCTGGAGAAACTAATGGCGAATCGCACCTCGCTCGTTATCGCGCACCGTTTGGCAACGGTGATGAACGTAAGCAAGATAGTCGTATTAGACTCGGGAAAAGTAGTTGCTCAGGGTTCACACAAGGAATTGCTGCTCGAAAGTGAGCTATACGCAAACTTCGCTAGTCTTCAGTTCTCCGCGAGTTCCGACGAAGCGGTGTTACAGGATAAGGCCAAACGCGGTTCTCTTTCTGTGATGCTATAAAGCAAAAGCATGATAAATTCGAGAGGCCGCCGTGCAGCAGCATGAAATAGTAAGGCTTGTTCGTCGCTGGTTAGAAAAATTTGTTATCGAACTCAACCTCTGTCCCTTCGCAAAACGCGAGCTTATCAACGATCGGGTGAAGTTTGTTGTAAGCGATGCTTCTACCGAAGAACAGCTGCTTGCCGATTTGCAGCACGAGTTGTCGCATTTTCAAGAAGATGGCGAGATAGAAACTATCTTACTAATCCACCCCCAAGTGTTGCAATCCTTCGATGACTACAATCAATTTCTGGATATTGTTGATGCTCTCTTAGATGCAGAGGGTTTTCTCGGGGTTTATCAGGTTGCCAGTTTCCATCCACAGTATAGATTTGCAAAAACTGAGTTCGGTGATGCAGAGAACTATAGCAATCGCTCTCCGTTTCCAATTTTACATCTATTAAGAGAATCCGGTGTGGAGCGGGAAATAGCCAGGCATCAAGATACGTCTCTAATCCCAGAGCGCAATATTAAATTACTGCGTAAGATGGGGTCGGCCAAGTTGCAGATGTTGCTGCAGCAGACCGATTAAGCTTTAGTCGATAAGAAAGCACACTATGAGTCAATCACTACTGCCTGATGAAGATTCCCGCCAGCGCTATAAGCCGCTGGCAGCGCGACTGCGTCCGCTAAATCTTGAAGAGTTTATTGGGCAAGATCATTTGCTGAGCCCCGGCAAATCTATCTATGAGGCGATTCAAAACAAGCTACCTCACTCGATGATCCTTTGGGGGCCACCGGGTGTAGGCAAGACCACTCTGGCGAAGATTATCGCCGCCACCTGTGACTATCACTTCGAATCTCTGTCTGCGGTGCTCGATGGAGTGAAGGAGATTCGCGCGACCATTGAGCGTGCTAAATATCATCAAGCCGGCGCTTCCAGCCAGACCATCTTGTTTGTCGATGAGGTTCATCGCTTCAACAAGGCACAACAAGACGCCTTCCTGCCCCATATCGAGAACGGTACCGTGTTATTCATCGGCGCTACGACAGAGAACCCTTCCTTCGAGTTGAACAATGCCTTGCTATCCAGAGCACGAGTTTACCTACTTAAGCCTCTGACTGAAGATGATCTGTTAGGTATCATTAAGAACGCGCTGATCGATAAGGAGAGAGGGTTAGCTGCGCTCAATTTGGATCTGAGCGAGTCGCAAAGTCAGATGCTTGCCCGCGCAGGCGATGGCGATGCGCGCCGCGTCCTTAACTATCTTGAAGTGCTAAGCGACATGGCAGAGGTAATGGATGGACGTAGGTCTATAGCAGACGGCCATATTCAGCAGGTATTAGAAGAAGGCAGTCGACGCTTCGACAAAGGTGGAGATAGTTTCTACGAGCAAATTTCAGCCCTGCACAAAGCGGTGAGAGGTTCATCACCTGATGCCGCCCTGTATTGGTTGGCGAGAATGTTGGACGGTGGCTGCGATCCGATCTACCTGGCCCGCCGCTTAGTAAGGATGGCGTCTGAAGATATAGGCATCGCAGATCCCAGAGCCCTGCCGCTCACACTTAGTTGTTGGGACACCTACACACGTCTCGGTAGTCCCGAAGGCGATCTAGCTCTAGCGCAGGCGGCGGTTTATCTGGCTAGCGCGCCGAAGAGCAATGCTGTTTATGCCGCGTTCAGTGCAGCGAAGCAGGCGGTTAACCACAACGGTAGTTTGGAAGTTCCGCTGCATCTAAGAAACGCCAGCACCTCGCTAAGCAAATCATTAGGCTATGGCGAAGACTATCGCTATGCCCATGACGAAGAGAATGGTTTCGCCGCTGGAGAAAATTATTTGCCGCCGGAGTTAAAAGATGAGCAGTTCTATTACCCCAAAAACACTGGATTGGAAACCCGTATCAAAGAAAAGCTAGAAGCATTTCGTTGCTTGAATACCCAGGCGAAGAACAAGCGCTATGAAGATTAATGCTGTTCAGATTGTCCATGTTAATACTCAATTGACAGCTTATGACTCACTGGTTAAGGTGGTTTACTGATTGATTATTGGATGAACATGAAAAAATCTTTCCCCTATTTATTTTCCCTATCACTCCTCGCAGTGCTGCTCAGTGCTTGCTCAAGTGTTGCAAGCCAAAACTCGGGGTCCGGCGAGCAGTTCAGGCCACCCACGCTGCGCACGGTGACCGTGGATGAACAGGTGATGGCCAAGTGGTCTCGCAGCTGTGCGCTATGTCACATCACCGGCGAAGCGGGAGCCCCAGTTGTAGGTGATACAGCCGAATGGCAACGCAGGTTGCAGCAAGGAGAAGAGGCTATTATTAACAACGTGGTTGAAGGCTTTAACTCCATGCCACCACTGGGCTATTGCATGGCCTGCGAGGTCTCCGATTTTAGAGCGATGGTTGCTTACATGGCGGGACTCAACTAATGAAGCAGATATCTAGACGTACGTTTTTAGCTTCCAGCGTGAGAGCGGCGCTATTCGGAGCCTACGCAGGTTCAGGTGCTGCGTTCGCACAATCGGCGTCTTGGAGTAACTGGTCTGGTGGTCAGACCTGCCAGCCAGCCGGTCGTTACGATATAGGCAGCGAAGAAGAATTAACCAGCCTATTGAGAAATACGCTAGGACCGATTCGCCCGGTAGGATCAGGGCACTCATTTAGTCCGCTGGTTCCTACAGACGGGCATCTAGTCGTGATAGATCAACTAAACGGCATCCTAGATTCAGATAGTGCGAATAATCAGGTGACCTTGGGTGCCGGTTCTCGTCTGGGTGATCTTGGTGCACAGCTCGACGCAATCGGTCAGGGCATGATCAATCTGCCCGACATAGACCGACAGACTGTAGCAGGCGCCATAGCGACTGGTACTCATGGTACTGGTGTTACTCTGCAGGCTTTGTCATCGTTTATAACGTCCTTGCGCCTCGTGACACCGAATGGCAACGTCATGGATATCGATTCCAGTGACGAAGATTTACTGCACGCTGCTCGTGTGAATCTAGGAGCGCTCGGCATCGTTACTCAGGTAACAATGCAGAATAGAGAAGCCTACAAATTGAAGAAGCGCGAATGGGCGGCGCCAACCGAAGATATTCTCGCAAACTTCGATGAGCTAGCAGAGAACCATCGACATTTTGAAATTTTTCCACTGGTGTATTCCGATTATTCACTAGTGCTGTCTATTGATGAGACAGATGAGCCTATTGGCGAGGTGGAGCTGGACGCTGAGCCTACTAGCGATGCGTCGATAGCCGAATCCTTGGGTCTAAGCGAAAACCCAACTCCTGCAGAGCGCCTTCGGCAATCGAATGCGACAGCATCCCGAATTCAGCCGAGTGAGTCTGTCGATGTATCCCATAAGATACTTTCCAATGTGCGCAACAGTCGTTTCAATGAAATGGAGTATTCGGTGCCCGCGGAAGTGGGAGCTGAATGTCTGCGAGAGATTCTTAAAACAATTTACGATCAGGCTATCGATGTAAACTTCGTGTTGGAATACCGTTATGTCGGCGCCGATGATGATTGGCTAAGCATGGCTTACGGAGGTCATCCTCATGCGACGATCTCGATTCACCGAGCAGCTAGCGAAGACTATCGACCTTACTTCAACGTCATCGAACCCATCTTCTGGAAATACGGTGGCCGCCCTCACTGGGGAAAGGTACACAGTCTCACCCATCTTGAGCTGACCAAGCTGTATCCACGCTTCAAAGATTTTATGGAGCTGCGGCGCGAGCTAGATCCGCAGGGAAGAATGTTGAACCCGCATCTGCGAGCCCTATTTAACGCATAAAAGAGTAACGCATAAAAAAAGGGAGCGAAAGCTCCCTTTTACTTTTTTTTAAGAAGTCCTTTTAGGCTGACATACCCCTCGCCGAAATTGGCCATACTGCTTCGACCTTGTCTCCACGAATTGCATACATCTGATCGTATAGGTTCACCACTGGATCGCAGTGCGAGACGATGACCTCGAGCTTGTCTCCAACCTTGTAGTTACGCGATGGGTCGTCACCATAGAGGATGGTGCCAAATTCGTCGGAGCCAGATCGATAGGTAATATTGGATTCACCCTTCACTATAGGCCAGGGCTGATTGATGGTGCAGGCCTTGGCGCCAGCATCGGAGGTGGCGCGACCTTCGAATTGATCGTTCAAGACAGTCGTCATCACCGTTAGTGAAGTGGCGAAGTCGGAATACACCTCGATATCTTCTTCACCGCCTATCGAAATATACTGTGCATCCATGAACACGTAACTGCCAACCTGCACATCCGTCATTCCCTTCGTTTCGTGGTCAATATTGTAGGTGCCGGTACCACCGCCACTGAAGATCTCGGTATTGAGTCCAGAGCGCTGCATGAGTTCGAGGGTGTTTGTTGCCTGCACCATGCGCTCTAGCGTTTGCGCCTTACGAGTTTGGAAACCGACGACGTGTTGTGCCGCCGCGTCGTAGCAAAGCATACCGCGAAAATTCAGGCCCGGCAGCTGATCGATGAGTTGTGCCAGCTGTAAAGAAGGTTGTCCAAAGGGAGTGCCGGTGCGACGTATGCCAGGGTCTACATCGACCACCACGTCAGCAACGATACCCATATTCACGGCTGCCTCCGAGAGCAATCGTGCATTCGGTTCAGAATCGGTCGCCTGAATAAAGCCTGGACACTGTGCGCGAAGGTTCATAGCGCGTCTAATTTTTGTTGGCGTTACGTTTCCTGTGGTATTTAGAATCTGGTCTATCCCATTTTGGAACATCGCTTCCGCTTCGCTGACTTTGGCTGTGCATATTCCGACCGAGCCGCGGTCCATCTGCATATGAGCGATAGTCGGGCACTTATGGGTCTTCGCGTGGGGTCGGCTCGCTATGCCGTTGGCAGTCATTGTGGAAGCCATGTGGTCGAGGTTGGCTTCTAGGAGGTCTAGGTCGACGCAAAGGGCTGGGGTGTCTAGCTCCCATTTCGAGACATTGGCGGACATCTCGCCATTGGCATAGAAGCCTCGCATCTCCGAGGCTGTATAGCCGCGAGCAAGTGAGGGTAATCCAATAGCGGCTGCGCCACTAGCTTGAAGGAAACGACGTCGAGAGATGGAATTACTAGTCATAGAGGCCTCGCTGCGCTCAATTTGAATATCGATTAACAATCATACTCGGCAATCACTAGGTAGGCTATGCCTAACAACGAATCAGTAGCTTGTGCTCAGTTTGTCTGAGGTTCGAGATCTAACGAGATGAAGCGCAGGAATAAGAAGTTAGGGGGCTAACATGCACTGTTTATATATAATCTGATTCTAGTTAACATTAGCTTTGAATCCTCGTGGTCTACCTGCCATGGTAAATAACACGCCGGTTCCAATAAGGCGAGTTATAGCATATTCATTATGTTGCTGTTTGCAATCGGGACTAAGTGGTCCTATATTGTGCGGATTACTAAGAAATTACACGTCATCAGCAGTCGAGAATGCCCCTTGGAGTTTATAATGTGGTACTTAAGAATAATAACAACAGTACTACTTTTTGGAATTTCTGCCTCAGCAACAGCGCAAGAAAGCGCCGAAGACGAGTCCACGGTTACCTACCCAGCCTCTTTCTTTGCGCAATACGGCCCTGTGTCAGTCAATGACATGCTGAATGTTATCCCCGGTATCAGCGTGGCGCTTGAGGGGAATGAGGTTCAAAGCTTCAATGGGGCTGATCGCGGCCTCGGAGCTAGCGAACAAATTCTGATCAATGGCAAGCGCATGGCCGGTAAGGCGAATGAGGCCAGTAGCCAGCTCGACAGAATTTCCGCAGATCAGGTTCAGTACATTGAAATTATTCGTGGCACCTCCGGCGACCTCGATGTCCGAAATACTGGTCAGCTAATTAATATTGTTTTGCTCGAGTCGCAGTCGAGTTCCAGTATTTCGACCGAGGTAGGCGCGACACACTTCCGCGATGGGCAAGTAAAGCCAGTAGGAACTTTTTCCTTCAGTGGACAGACTGGGCAGTTTGATTATTTGTTGAGCGCACAGATGGCTGCGGGTTATGAGGATTTGGAGAGCTACGAGATCAGTGTGTTACCCCCAGGGCTGGGTTTAAACGATGTTCGCGAGATCGAGCAAAATCGGGATCAAACCACTTATACATTGAACTCCAACATTGCCTATCAAATTTCACCTGGGAGTAGAATAGCCTTTAATGGCCTCTATACAGAGAACGATCCGCCGGCGGATTTGGTGCGGACCATTACCAATTTTCAGAACTCACCACCGACTATCCGAGTAGAGCGCGAGGAGCTTCCCGCCAGTTCAAATAACTGGGAGTTTGGTGGCGACTATGAATACAATTTTGATAGTGGTGGAAAATACAAAGTCCTCTTCATCGTAAATGAGGATAATAATGCCGTTACCCGCGAGCGGTTTTTTTCTTCTGGCCTAGACGGTCCGGAAACCAAGAACTTATTTCTAGATACCAGCAGCCGTGAGCGTGAACGCATAGTACGAACCTCCTACACGTTTGATCCGGCAGATGATCAGAACTTGGAACTGGGCATAGAGAGAGCACAGACCATACTCGATTCTTCATTGAAAATTGGTTTACCCCTTGGTGGAATTGCCTCCCCAGATCATGGCGGCCTAACCCCAGTCTCCCTGCCGAATGCAGTGTCTACAGTAGAAGAGATTCGTTACGAAGGATTCGCCATACATAATTGGCAGATCAACCAGCGACTGTCTTTGGAGAGCAGTCTATTCTATGAGGACTCGGAGATATCGCAGTCCGGTGATGTAAATGTAAGTCGACGTTTTGACTTCCTAAAGCCTAAAGTCGATCTAAGATTTAATATGAGTAGTAGCTTTCAGCTTCGCATGTCAGCTGAACTCGATGTGTCGCAACTGCGCTTCTCAGATTTTTCGGCCGCCGCTAATGACAGAGATGAGACTCAAGATATCCTTGCTGGGAATCCGGAGTTAGAACAGGAAGAAGTTTGGCGTTATAACGTCAATCTTGACTATCGGCTCCCTAATGATGGCGGCGTGCTCAATTCCAGACTATTCTATTACGATGTGGGCAATTCAATAGACCGCATCGATGTTTCAACAAGCGAAACCAATCTTGCGACAACCAACGGCAATGTCGGCGATGGCACAGTCTATGGTCTCAATCTCAATGCCAGCATCCGCTTGGGATTTTTGAATCTGCCTCAGGCGGTAGTTACCGCAGGTGTATTGGTGCAGGATTCGAAAATATTTTCGCCGCTAATTGGCAAGAATAGAAAGGTCGTGCCATTCGACAGGGGGAATTTTAGCCTAGGTTTTCGTCACGATATCCCTTCACAAAATTTCAATTATGGCCTCAATTATCGGGACGGAATCGACGGCAATCGGCCCTTCTATGATATCGATAATGTTATCTGGATAGGTTCGGGTATGGTTAGCAATCTAAGTTTGTTCGCGGAGAAGAATAGTGTCGGTAGGTTTACCTTCAGGTTCGAAGCGGACAATCTTCTGAATCAAGATGCTTGCCGAGAGCGAAGACGTTTCAATGGCCGTCTGATTAATGGAGATATCAGAGAGATCGAACGTTTCTGTACTACAACCGGGCCTCGCTTTACGGTCAAGGCCCGAGCCACGTTTTAGCACAGTTTCGTAAAATCCCAATTATTGCCAGTAATCTATTCTTAAATAGTTTCCATTTCTCTAATCCTATGCATAATAGGCAGCGCCGCCGGCTGGCGTGAATTTATTAGGATAGGAGTAGGAAGCTTGGAATTTGAAACACTGGTACGAACGAGACGGAGCGTGCGTGGCTATCAAGATAAACCCGTAGCACGAGAGCTCATTGAAGAAATAATCCAAGTTGCAAAGGGGGCACCGTCCTCTATGAATACCCAACCTTGGAACCTGTATGTCGTCACCGGAGAGCCACTGGATAGAATTCGTAAAGGCAACACGGAAAACATGGTGGCAGGAATAAAGCCACAGCGCGATTTTCCCACCAAAGAAGCCTACGAGGGAATTCACCGCCAACGGCAGATCGAGATCGCCGTACAGTTATTCGAGGCTATGGGTATTGCGCGCGATGACAAAGAGAAGCGCACCGACTGGGTGATGCGGGGCTTTCGCCAATTCGATGCGCCGGTATCTATAGTGCTTACTTACGACAAGATTCTAGAGCCAGCCGCGATCGCGCAGTTCGACCTTGGTGCTATCTCCTACGGCATCTGTCTTGCTGCATGGGAGAGAGGCTTGGGAACGGTGATTAATGGCCAGGGTGTGATGCAGACACCGGTTGTTAGAGAGCATGCTGGAATTCCCGCTGATCAGAGTATCCTTACCTGTATAGCTATGGGTTATCCGAATGATGAGTTCTCGGCCAACAGTGTAAAGTCGCGTAGAGCTGAAACCGATAATTTTGTTAATTTTGTTGGCTTTGAATAACTCCTGATCTAATGAGATCAAGTGCTCGCAATGCCATTTATCTTAAGTTTGCTCTAGCTTACCTAATCTTAGTGCTGTAAAAAGACGCCATGAAAATACCTAAGCGAATTCAGCCCCTTATCGAAGAAGGTCTAATTGACGAAGTCATCAGCAGACTAATGAGCGGGAAAGAGGCCGATGTCTATGTAGTTCGCTGCGATTCCGAGATCCGCTGTGCCAAGGTTTACAAAGAGGCAGCGAAGCGCGGCTTCAAGCAGGCTGTTCTGTATACCGAAGGCCGAAAGTCACGCAATAGCCGTCGCAGTCGTGCCATGGACAAAGGGTCCAAATTTGGCCGCGAGCAGCAGGAACAGACCTGGCACAATGCCGAAGTAGATGCGCTGCGTAAACTCGCCGCTGCCGGAGTAAGAGTTCCAGAGCCTTACACCTGCGTTGATGGCGTCTTGATTATGGAGTTGGTTACCGACCATGAAGGTCTTGTTGCGCCGCGCCTTAGCGAAGTGTCTATGTCAGCCGAAGAGGCCATTCAAGGTCATGCGGCCGTCATGCGTTTCGTGGTGCAAATGCTCTGCGCCGGTTTGGTACACGGTGACTTGTCCGAATTTAATATATTGGTGGATGAGCACGGCCCCGTGATTATCGACCTGCCTCAGGCGGTGGATGCCGCAGCAAATAACAACGCCGAGGCCATGCTGGAGCGTGACGTTAATAAGATAAGCAGCTACTACGGCGAATTCGCTCCTCAATTACTGGAGACTGGATATGCAAAGGAGATCTGGAAGCTGTATGAAGAAGGCGATTTGCAGCCGGACTCTGAGCTTACAGGGCTTTTTGCTGAGAACACGCAGACCGCTGATGTGGATGATATGTTGAGAATAATAGAGTCAGCCATTGAAGAAGAGAAGGATCGGCAGGAGCGCAAGGTTGAGGCGGAGAATCAACCTTAGCGACAAAGAGCCTGAAAAGCTAAAGCCTTTGTATTTGCCCTCAGAAGTAACGAAACACTGCGCAAATCAAACTGACTTGCCAAGTTTGGAAAAAGAAGTATCAAATAATAACCACTGCCCACTTTTGCCACCTACATAAAGTGGACAAGGCAATTCATCGTCAGTATGTTGCGTTTTTCTGGGTATTGTATTGCGCAAGAAAAATCGATGACGTTGTCAGCCAAGGCAGTAATCAATCCGCCGTGAAAGAAACCGCGAGAGTTAGTATGCATTTCTGTTATTGCAAGCCTATCTGAACGTTATTTTCGAACTTGCATGAGTAAATAGGTTTCCAAGGCTTCGTCAGTGAGTTTTGTTTAAAGTGGTGTTCGAAGCTTGCCGGTATATTCACGAAATAGGATTCGTATTGGGTTTACTAAATATTTCAAACTCGTTTCGATTTAGTCGTAAAACGCGGGCGCCAAATTTAGACTCTCGGCAAGTTGCTTGCTGTGCTCGATCCAGAAAGTAGCTCCGCTCGATCACCACCAGCTCCTCAATTTTGTCCATCGAGCTTCAACGTGTCCTCGACGTTGGTATTGAACACAGGTATGCGGCGCAAGGCCCTGCTTGCCTCGAAGTGATACAAATCGCCAGACAAAATGAGCGGGCCATAGTTGTTGAGGTCCAAATATAAGACTTGATGTCCGGGTGTATGTCCTGGGGCTGCGATGATTCTAACGCTACCGTCACCAAAAACATCGTAATCGCCATTTAGGCTCCGTCTATCTGCATTCCTAAGCTCATTATAGAGCTCCGCCCTAAACACCGGGTTATCTTCTGGGTGCTCAAATGCAGCTACAGCCTCGGTCTCTTGAATAAGCAGTGTAGATTCGGTGAAGGCGTTGGCGGCACCGACATGGTCGTAGTGCATGTGCGAGAAAGCCACTAGGTCGATATCAGAGGGTGCAATGTCCATGTCTGCAAGTTGATCGAGAAACGATTTCTCATAGCGTGAATTTCCACTTGTCTGCCCAACATCAGCAAGCGGTAAGCCTGCGTCCCAAACCATTAGATGTTCGTCATGCTGAATCAGGTAGCAGGGCACGAATAGTTTGCGCACGGACGTTTCGTCATTGCTTAACCCGAATGCACTGACATCGGGAAAATTCAGTTCACCGCAATCAAATACAGTAACTTTCAAGTCGGCATAAACAGAACTTGAAGCGAGTAACGCTAATACTGAAAAAATCTTGAACATGAAAAATCCTTTCCCATCTAAAGGGTGATAGAAATGTTGAGATTGAGCCCGAGGGAAAAAGGCGGGAATCACTTTCGCCGTTCCTATTTATACCGTCGGTAGCCGATACACTCGCTGTGCAGTATCGTGAAACATTGCTGCCCGCTCATCAGCAGAATAGCCTCTTGTCAATTTCTTAAATTGATTCCACAGCACGGTGTACGAGCAGGACAGTTTGTCGACAGGGAAATTACTCTCGAACATGCAGCGCTCTGGCCCAAACTGTTCGATTATGTAGTGATACCAGTCCTGATTGGTCTGTAGCAATTGGTCCGACGTTGGCGGTCTGTCCATCTCGTGCCAGCCGTAGCCATTAACTACCATCTGAATTCCACCAACTTTCGCTACAACGTTAGGGCATTTAGCAAGCTCGGCAACGGCAGGCTTCCATGCGGCGAATACTTCGTCACGCCGGCCCGCGTAACTACCAATTCCGATAGGGCCGCCGAGGTGGTTGAATATAATAGTTGTATCCGGGAAGGCCTTAGCTAAATCGGTAAGATCAGCAATATGCGTGTGATAGAGCCAAGCTTCGAATGTAAGTCCATGGGTACGAAGATGTGCGTAGCCCTTACGGAAATCTGGGTCCAATAGAATATGATTGGGTGCGTCGGCAGCCCGGTTCGGGGTCACGGATAGGTCTGCCCAAGCGGCTCGATGGCGAATGCCACGGAAGCGCTGTGGGCTGGCTGCAATCTGCGCTTCCAACACCGGTGCGACTCGATCTCCCAGGCGCAGGTCGGCCGAGCCGACAATGCCTGTCGCCACGCGTGTTTCACCATAGCCACCACTAGCACTCTTAGCAGCGACACCTTGCACAAATTCGGTTTCGCCAACAACCTTGAGCTCTTCAGGTCCGTCTGCGCGGTACATCGACGTGCATTCTACAAAAACAGTCTGCCGAACATTATGTGCGGCGGTGTCAAGAAGCAGGTCCTCGAGCATGTAACGGTTGCCAGGCCTGTCCCATAGATGGTGGTGGGGATCGATTATGGGAAGGTCTGGCTCAAGCGCAGCTTCGTCTGTTAGCGAGAGCCAGTCGGGCATTGGTTGCGCGTGCGCTGTCCCTGTAATGAATCCTGACGAGCTAGCTGCCAGGGCAATGCCCCCAACTGTGTACAAACCTGCATGATTAATAAAGTCGCGTCGTGTGATCTTGCTCATCGCAGTATCTCCGGTAGGCTGATTCTTACTTGTAGGTCGAGTCACCCGCAAGGACTTAGAACTCAAACAAGTGCTGATTATTTATCTTTTGTGGCTTACTGACAAGCTAACTCTCAATTGAGTCTCTAGCTGATAGGGCACATGTGGCTGTTGGGGCGTTTAGGTAAAAAATAGGGGTAAGAGTAAAAATACAGTATTCTATCTAGCTTCTGCCTCAAAAATGGATCAGGCGAACACTGATGAGAGACTATTCGCGTAGACAATTTTTGCTAGCATCCTCAGTACTTGTCCCTGCTGTGCTTGCCTCTGGCGCCGTGGCGGCCCAAGCAACTGGCGTTGGCGTGGAACTACAGCCATACCCTGCTGCATGGTTGCCTGCAGGAATTCGCTCCCGTTTCGTCAACGATGTGAATGGCCTGCGAATACATGTGCTGGAAGCTGGCTATGAATCTAGCGACAGGCCAGCCCTGTTGTTGCTGCACGGCTTTCCTGAACTCGCCTACAGTTGGCGGCGCATCATGCTGCCCCTGGCTGAGGCTGGCTATCATGTTATCGCACCTGACGTGCGTGGTTATGGGCGTACTACCGGATGGAGCGCCGATTACGACACAGATCTGACACCCTTCCGTCGGCTCAATAAAGTTCGTGATGCATTGGGTCTAGTTGCTGCCTTTGGCTATGAGTCGGTAGCAGCTGTTATTGGCCACGATGCCGGCGCGCCGCTCGCCGGCTGGTGTGCGCTTACCCGGCCTGACATTTTCAAATCCGTGGTAATGATGAGCGCGCCATTTGGCGGGACCTCAGCTTTGCCTTTTGATACCGTTGATGACCCTCCTCGATCAGCGGCGCCTGCTGCATCCAATGTTTACGCTGATTTGGCCAACTTGCCACGGCCTCGAAAGCACTATCAGCGTTATTACAGAACCCGTGAAGCGAATGAAAACATGTGGCATGCCGAACAAGGCATCGCTGATTTTATTCGCGGTTACTACCATTTCAAGAGTGCCGACTGGGAAGGAAACCAACCGCATAGACTCGCCGGTCGTACAGCGCAGCAATGGGCGTTGATGCCTGAGTACTACATCATGAACCTCAATGAGGGAATGGCAGAAACAGTGGCGGCGAAAATGCCTTCCGCCGCAGAAGTAGCTGCCAATGGCTGGCTGCCAGATGATGCGCTTGCTGTCTATGCCACGGAGTATGGACGCACCAGCTTTCAAGGTGGCCTAAATGGCTATCGCATGGGCGGCACCACTATTGGCCGGGCAGAAGTGGAGCTATATTCCGGTAAAACGATTGATCAGCCTTCCATGTTTATCAGTGGTGCGAGTGACTGGGGAACTTATCAAAGTCCGGGATCCTTCGAGCGCATGCAAGAGCGAGCCTGCACGGATATGCGAGCTGTGCATCTTATTGATGGTGCCGGACATTGGGTGCAGCAGGAACAAGCCGAAGTTGTTTCTCGATTAGTTTTAAATTTTCTGGAAAATACTAGCTAGCATAACTAGTGTTACTTAAGGTTATTGACCATCCATTAATAATTAGGAAACTAAAAATGAAAAGACTTGCCGTTTTGATGACGATCATCTTGTTGCCTCTGCTCTGTGCCTGTGTAGAGCTAACACCTGAACGATCTGTATCGATCGCAGCGACTGTTGCCTTCACTGAAGGGCCAACCGTAGCGAAAGACGGTACGGTCTATTTCACTGACCTTTACAGTAGCCGAATAATGCGGCTATCAACTACCGGTGCGGTCTCTGTATTTCGTCAACCTAGTTACCGTGCAAATGGCTTAATCTTTGACAGCGAGTGGCGCTTGTTAGCCTGCGAAGGGGGGGATGGCGATACGGTGCTACCACGCGTCACTCGAACCAATATGGAGACAGGTGAAATTGAAGTCATAGCCGATGAATACAATGGCAAGCAACTACATCAACCAAACGATCTAACATTCGATGCGCTTGGGCGCATCTATTTTACCGATAGGCCAGGGCCCAATCCGCGACCCCAGCAGACCGGAGTACACGGTGTCTACCGAATAGATCTAGATGGATCGATTGAACGCATCCTCACCGAGCCGGAGGTAATGCGTCCAAACGGTATAGTCATTTCTCCCGATGATTCCACCTTGTATATCATCGAGACCGAGCAAGCCGAAGGAGGCCCTAGACTGATTCGTGCCTATGATTTGAGCGCCGAAGGCCGGGTTAGCAATTCGCGCGTGTTTCACGACTTCTATCCCGGGCGTAGCGGGGATGGTATGACCATCGATAGCGAGGGTAATTTGTATGTCGCTGCAGGTTTAAACAATTTGCGTGGTACCAGCGAAACACTTGCAACCGTCGCGGGCATCCATGTATTTTCGCCATCAGGCGAGCTACTCGAACATATCCCAATACCTGAGGACACGATTACCAACGCGGCGTTTGGTGGGCCGGATCTGCGTACCCTCTATATTACTGCGGGCAAGACTTTGTTTAGTGTTAGGACAGATATTGCAGGGACTAGGAGATAGTCCTGTTTAGATAGTGTTAATGTGATCAGAATAAATAGTCAGTACCGACTATTTATTCTGACCCCAAATAATTAATTTCCACTCTCTCCCGCAGCTGCACGACGCTCGAGCATGCGTTCCCCACGAAGAATATTTTGCATGCCGTAGTTGCCTTCATGGCAGCCATATTCATACAAGATACCTCCCACTTTAGTCATAGGCATCGTCGCAACAATCTTATCCGTAAAAGTGGAAGGATCTTCTAGCGTCCACTCGTACTCAACTGTGAATTGATCTGTACGCGTAAATCGCTCGGTGAGCATCTTGTCTTTGGCGTTTCCAAAGCGACTGAAGCTAGGTGTGAGATCGGTGAAATTTCTGGTCGTCACCACCAGGGAATCACCGTCCCAGTAGCCACGAGAATCACCTGACCACTGGCGAATATCATCATCGAGCATTCCACGGTCATCCAAAGGGACGATGCGGGCATCGTGAACCATCTCGGTCATGATTACCGCATGGTCTTTGTTCTGAAAAATCTGCACATTTGCATTGTAGCCACCGCCGGTAAATGGAGGTCCAGCATTGAAGCCTATTAAGCATCTCTCTGATAAACCACGGTCTTCTGGTCCGTCCTTGCCAATGCCGCCGAAGACGGCAAGCACTGGCCTATCGCCCTCAACATCGTCCCCGAGGTTTGCGGTATGCACCGCAACGCCTTCGACCCGATCCGGAAACCGGCCGTCTGTTGGATAGACGATAAGCGACGTGCGAACGTTTTCGCCGATGCCCCCGGTCTCATACCAGAAATTGTTATATCCACCGGGATTATCGCCAACCGGCGGTGCTTGAGGGTTCAGCACAAGCTCGGCTTCCGCCGCATCGGCGGCGATGCGCTGTTCTTCTTGCCGGACACGGTCTTGCTCTACTTCTTCTGGCGTTAGAAATTCTTGGGTGCCGAAGCGCTGGGGTCGCTGCATCGGCGTGCTGGAATTGAAATTCCAGACCCCCTGCAAATCGGGCTGGCCCCACTCCGTTTTGGGCGCAACATAGTCCTCTACCGTCTGGGCGAGGGAGATACTAATTGGGGCTAACACGATTGAAATAAGTATCAATAATTGAGTTTTCATGGGATCTCAGCCTATTTTTCAGGGTATGAGGCTTACGTTAGTATCTTGCACAGAACTAATCAACCAAAAAATAATTGGCGCTGTAGTGGTCAAGTAATATTGGCCGAAAGCGCAGTGCTTTAGTGTCCTCTTAGCTGTTATTAGATTCGTAAATTGCTAGTGTTCCCTTAGCTGCGCAACATAAGGTGTGCGAAGCTGGATATAGATAAGTACGACAGTGCTATAGCCAAGTAGGAGAAGCCACCCAGTATTTCCAATAAAATCCCAGGAAGAGTAGATTCCGTAGCCATAAATGATGACAGCCAGAATTGGAAACGATTTTGTCGCCCAAAGCGGCAGCCGGAAGGGTGCATTCCGATAGGCCTCCGGATTTCTTTTAGCCAGATTGAAAAGCGCGAATACAGGGAATAGCCCAAAGATGGCGCCTACAGCATTACCTAAAATAGCGACGTAATCCAAGGTCATGCCCGTTAGAATTGGTGTAATACCAATGAGAAAAAACACGGTCAAATAAATGTAAGGAACACCATGTCGATTCACCGCAGCTAGCTTCGGTGGCAACCAACCATCCTCTGTCGCCCTATATAAGCCACGGGTACACCAGCCGAAAATCGCGTTGAGGGATGTCACTAAGGAAATCATAATACCGCCACCAATAAAAGCCACGTAAACGGGAGGAGAGAATATGATCTCTGCAGTCGCAGCGAGATTCTTGCCCGCTATTTCCTCTAGTGGCAATACGCCGGTGGCGACTACCGCGATGAAGGTATAGAGCACAACAACAATCGCCAGCGACAGCCCCATCACTAGCGGAATCATCTTTCCTGGATTCTCCATTTCATCGCCAAACTCAGAAATGAATTCAGAACCGATCAGGCTGAGCCGCAACAGGAAAGCGGCAGCAAAGAAACCGCCAAACCCGTTAGGCATCACGGTAGGGATGGCAGTGTAGGGCGAGTAGTCCTCAATATGCGCCATGCCGAACACGATATAAAGTATCAATGAGACGAGTAAACCTAAGACCATCACAGTCTGAAATCTAGCTGCTGTTTTTATCCCGAATAGATTTGTGAAAAAACATAGAATCATTATTGCCGCAGCCACGATAGCAAGGTCGATACCTGGAATTAGTGCTTCGGCATATTCAGCAAACCCGATGGCGAAACTGGATAAAATAAGTTGACCAACAATGAGTAGTGACAAATAGAAAAACGAAGTTCGACTACCCAAGAGATCTCTAACATAGGTATAGTTTCCGCCGGTACTGGGTATAGCCGAACCCAAAGCTGCAATGCAGACTGTCGGTATAGCGACAATGCCAAACGCAAGTACAAATGCCCATGGCGCACCATACCCAGTCATACTGATGCTAACACCTGTCAAAACTACAACTCCGGTGCCAATGATCTGCCCCACAGAGATACTCATCAGGTCCCAAAACCCCAGCAATTTTCCGCCTGTTGCGTGATGCATAGTGATTCTCTTTTTTGCGGATTTAGGAAGTCAGCTTTAGCGCATTATCAAGATCTTCGATTAAATCCTCAATGTTCTCGATACCCACCGAAAGCCTGACGATATTGTCTGTAATTCCAGCTTTTTCTCTTTCTTCTTTTGGTGTTGCGCTGTGAGTCATACTTGCCGGATGTTGAATTAAGCTATCTACATTACCCAGGCTCACAGCTAGCGTTGGTATCGTCACCGCATTAGTAAAGGCCATGCTGTTTTCAACACCGCCGGCTACTTTGAACGACACCATGCCGCCAAAACCGTTGATCATCTGTTTCTTCGCGAGTTCGTGGTAAGGGTTGTCCGGTAGCCCAGGATAAAAGACCTCTTCAACTTCTGGTTGAGCCTGTAACCAGGTAGCAACAGCGAGTGCATTCTCTGCGTGCCTTTGCATTCGAACCTCAAAGGTTTTTAGACCAACATTTATTAGCCATGTGTCCTGAGGGCTTGGCGCTACCCCTAACATTTTGTACGTTAACCCAACCCCACTGCCACCCGGCGCCATGTAATCAAGGTGCGTACTGACAATTGCACCGCCAATGACTTGCCCATGGCCACTGATGTACTTCGATGTGGAATGGATGACCACATCACAGCCAAAGGTCAGGGGTCGCTGGTGGTAGGGTGTGGCAAAGGTGTTGTCAACCATGACCCAAATTCCATGTTTATGGGCGGCAGTTACCAATTGCTGCAGATCAACCACTTCGATATTAGGGTTTGATGGTGTTTCGAGAAAAATTAGTTTCGCGTCGCTATGTTGCTCAATGGTCTGTTCGAGACTCTCCGGGCTCACATCAGAAAACCAGACAACTTCAATCCCAAGCCGTGGTGCTAACTGATACCACCACTTAAAACTATTGCCATACAAGCCACGCTGAACAATCGCCTTATCACCGGCACCAATCCTCCCTAGAACAGCAGCTGATGTTGCTCCCATACCTGATGAAGTCACTTTGCCTAGTACGATCTCCGAAGGATCGACATCTGGATTCAATTTGATTAGATCGATACCTTCCATATAGGCAATCTTATTGGCAAGGTGATCCATGTTCGGATTATGGGTGCGCGTATAAGCGTAACCCTTCTTCCTGCCGGCAAAAACTTCACCCGCTTCCTGGACTGTGTCAAAACCAAAGGTAGACGTCTGATAAATTGGCATCAAATGCGCGTGTTTATCATGGCCACCTTCTCCCACATGATTAACAATTGTGCCCATGCCATGGGAGGGTTTTATTTTTTTGGTCGCCATATCTAGTCTCTCAATTTTTGTAATCTAATTTTTTATCCAAGCAAGGGCTGCCTCATAACAATATCGGAGGGGTGCACTCGTCATCGTTTGTACTGTGAAGCACATCAATCATTAACTTGATCATGTTCTCTCGAACCTCATCGATATTGTCTTCAGCAAGAGTGATTTTTTCTTCTAAGCCCGCGGCAAGGTTAATAGGCAAAGCAAGCGCAGCGAAACTCATTCCTAATTCTCCTGCCAGATATACCTCAGGACAGCAGGTCATGCCAACAACATGTCCGCCTAGCATTTGGTACATTTTAATTTCAGCGGGTGATTCAAATCGAGGGCCATTGGTTGCGACATAAGTAGCACCATCGCGACACTTGATATTATGTTTAGATGCCAGAGACATCAGTTTGTTGCTCATGACAGGGCAAAATGGTTTGCTCATTTCAACATGTCCTACAGCTCGCTCTAAATCTTCAAAAAACGAGAATGCCCTGCCGTGGGTGAAATCAAGAAAGTCACGAATCACCGCAAGATCCAACACGGGGTAATCTGCAGTGATAGAGCCCACTGCGTAGGTTGACATTATTCGCCTAACACCCAGATCTTTGAGCGCTTGGATGTTCGCTCGATAATTTACTTTGTGTGGGGGGGTGGAGTGATCACGACCATGCCGCGTCAAAAAGACGATATCTTCATGGGCACTTTTGCCCATAAAGACTTGCGCTGTACCGTAGTCATTGACCATTTCTCTTGCTTCAACTTCAACATCGGGCAAATTATAGACTCCGGTTCCCCCCATGATGGCTGCGGGCATACTAACTCCTTTGTTTCTAAACGCTGTGCACTACCAAGTTTGGTAGTTATTCAATGTGTAGGGACTGAGAATCCCGTGAATCGTTACAATCCCTGAAACATATTTCGGTGGTGTGATGTCAAAGGTTGGATAGAGGGCATTGATGCTATCGATAGTCGTTGGCGTGCCTAGTGCAAGTTTAATTTCTGCAGGGTTGCGCTCCTCTATTTCGATATCATCCCGGGCAATTTTACTATCATCTCGACCCCAGGCGAAGGCAAAGAATGGAATATTGTGAGCATGGGCTGCGATGGCATTCTGGAAGGTGCCGATCTTGTTGACGACATGCCCATCAACTGTAATGAGGTCAGTCGCAGTGATGTATTTCTGGATTTTACCCTCGGACATGATATGTGCAGGCATATTGTCAGTGATGAGATTAACCTCGACACCAATTTCGAGTATCGACGGTGCAGTAAGTTTGGCGCCTTGAAAATAGGGCCGTGTTTCAGGCGTATAAACTGTTATTTTTTTTCCGTCTCTGGCTGCAAATGCCAGCGCAAGAATGAACCCCCGCCTCACCAAAACAGTTGGTCAGAATGCCGTCTCCATTTTCGATAAGCTCTGCCATGGCTCGGGCTCTGGTCGCGTAATCGTCATAGATGCCTTGCAGTATCTGCTTAATTGACGCTTCGATAGATTTATCAGCACTTTGCTTGTTGTTAATCGCATCTGTCGCCTTGCTGAGCACTTCATCCAGACGAAGTCTTATTGCGGTGTTGGTTGGGCGAGTAACCACAAGTATGTCTCGGGCTTGTCGTAATTCTGAGAGTAGTTTTTTCGGACTGTCGGAAGCGGCTAGTGCATGTTTGCAGGCGACAATCCTCAAAGCGTGGACCGCACAGAGCCATGGACCACTACCTTGGGTCACCATATCTTTGATCGCAGTCGCGACCTCATCAACAGTTTCGCAAGTAACGAATGATTTGGAAAACGGATAAGCGCGGCGGTCACCAATGATAACTTTTCCGGCTTCAAATCGTGCGATATTACTTGGGTTCAGGATGAACGGCAGCAGTTCATAAGCTCCTTCCTGTTCAGCCGGAGAGCAACCGTCACTTTGCTTATTCAATTGAGTATTCACTCCTTTGGGGTCTATTCAATCTAGTCTGTTCAAATCAGTGAGATAAAAAATTCAGTCAATCGGAATCGAGTCATTTCTTTGGCCACACACCGTAACCGGTTTCCATACGCTCCCTCACCTCTTTTATCTGTTGCGAAGTTAAAACATGAGGCTTACCCAGTTGACAGGCTAGATGATATTGCTGACAAAGTGCTTCGAGTTCTCCTGCTCGCCACATAGCTTGTTTCAAATCTCCACCGCAGGCAATCATACCGTGGGTACCTAGTAAACAAGCTGTTCTGTCTTTCAATGCGATGAGGGCGTTATCAGACAGTTGCTGACTGCCGTAATGGGCATAGTCCGCGCATCGAACGCTATCACCACCAAAAATGCCGATCATGTAGTGCACGCTTGGAATGTCTTCGCGAAGCATAGAGAGCGCCGTTGCATAAGTGGAATGAGTATGAACAACTGAGTGAATGTCATCACGCGCATCGTATATGTCTGCGTGGACTTTCCATTCGGAAGACGGACGATGCTGACCCACAGCATCACCGGATAAATCATCACCGGGTAACAACATGATGTCTTCAGGGCGGGTTTCTTCGTAAGGTAAGCTACTGGGTGTTATCAAAATACCTTCGGCCGCGCGGATGCTAATATTTCCAGATGTACCTTGATTCAGACCAGAGCTATTCATCCATAAACAGGCATCTATAATGGACTGGCGAAGTTCAGGTGTGTCTTTTTGTATCATAATGCGTTCCTAAGAAGATTTTTTTGGTTAATCCAGTCAGCTAAGGCCGTCGATATTATACTAATAGCGGTATGCACCGCGCTTTTTTGAAGCGCCAGCAATTTGTGTTGCAAGCCAGCGTAGAAATTCAGGGCATTGGGGCATTTGGTCAATCACCTAGGTTTCTAATCTTCATTAACTCATGTGCTTGTTGTGTGCCTAAAAGCACTTTAAGCGAATTGAATAATAAGTTGATTTAGCTTTTCTGGAAACCACCGGCAAAGTCGTAAAACGTAGCAGTCTAGCCTTCTAAAATTTTCCTGTGCTCTAGCGTAACCTTACCAAGAACTCTCCAGCTAATTATTTCAAATATGCCAGGAAATTGATTAGGAAGTGAACTTCCCATAAGATGAATAGCTAAGGGGGAGTCTAACAGTTTATCAACTTATTGGCGCGACGCGGGTTTCTTGTAGTGGTCAGTAATGGAATGCAATGCCAAGGGTTTATGCTAGGCACCACGGGTCACAGCCATCGAAATGCATTGTGAATACACACTCCTAGTAAGGGGCAGGAAATGAAGATGGGAAAGCTACGCAAAATACTGTTATTCACCGTAACATCTCTCTGGTTATCAGCTACTACCAGCCTCACTTATGGTCAGGGGAATTTTGCCGGGGTGGAACTTACCATAACCCTCGTCGCCGGCAATGTTTACATGGTACAGCGCCCGGGCGGGCGGCGGTAACATCGGTGCGTTCAAGTTGGTCCCGACGGAGTACTCGCTGGTGGACTCCCTGTTCGCACCGCAATGACGGACAGCCTTGGTAGCGGCTCGTGCAGCGAGGTGACCGAGGAAGACATTCGGATACCTGGTCAACACCCATATCCATGTCGATCACGTAGGCGGCAATGCAAACCTGGCAGACGATGAGGCGTGCTGATCTTTCGCCCATGACAACACGCGCCTGCGTTTTTTCGAGGAGAGAAGTCGCTACCCAAGAGCCGGAGGCAGTTTCGCTCCTGCGCAACCTGCCGCAGCTAGACCGCTAATAACTTACAACGACACCATGAGCTTCCATCTTAATGGCGAAGAGGTTCGAGCTTTTCTGGCACCTCCGGCCCATACAGATGGAGATAGCTTCGTCTACTTTGCAGAATCCGACGTGCTCCATCTTGGCGATGTATACCGCACCACCAGCTATCCGATTATCGATATCTACAACGGTGGCACCCTGAGAGGAACAATCGCTGCAATCGATCGGGCTATCGATTTATCCGGCCCAAACACAAAAATTATACCCGGTCACGGCCTAGAAGTGGTTGGTCGAGATGAGCTGGTGGAATTTCGTGACATGATTCTCGACATTCAAGGGCAGGTTCTTAGCATGATCCGAGAAGGGAAGAAATTGGACGCGGTGATGGCGGCACAACCGACTGCTGCCTATGATGCCCAGTGGACCGATGACCCTGGCTGGGGGCCGGTAGATTTTGTTCCTATCGTCTATTATGAGCTAGGCGGCTCTGGTCGATTGGCCGATCGCTAATCCGACTCAGCACGTAATCACTTTAAAAACAGTAGGTTCACATTATGACTTTAACAAGAAAGGCATCGCTGCTCTTCTTACTGCTGTTCAGCTTCCAAGCGTTGTTAGCACAGGATGATGACTTTGTTTTCTATTCTGATCTGGCGCGAGACTGGTATCAGGGCGGAGATTATTTCGAGTGGACTTCAACCACCGAAGACAATAACGACGCCACAGTAAATATTTTCTATAGGACTTGGGGAGACGAAACTAAACCGAAGGTGGTGCTGATTCATGGCTTCCCGAATTCTAGCTTCGATTACTACAAGATGATTCCTTTCCTTGAAGACGAGTATCATATCGCTGTGCTGGATTTTCCTGGTTCTGGGTTCTCTGATAAACCGCTCGATGGCTACAATTATATGCTGGCAGAGAATGCACAAATCGTAGACTACTTCGTGCGTGAAGTGGTCGGATTTGAGGATTTCGCACTCTATACCCATGATCGCGGCGTGAGTATAGGGCTGGCCTTTATCGGCAATTACCTGGATAACCCTGACCCGGGTTACACCATTAATTATCACTTTTTATCGAACAGTGGCATGTTTCTCCCACTGGCCAATCTGTCGCCCGCACAAATGAGGATGCTCGATGTCGATACCGCCGAGCAAATGATTGCATTTCGTTCAGCACAACCCAGGCGGACCGAAGGCGAGCAGGAAGCACTTGCCTACTCCGATATCTTCGCGTTCAATCAGGGGAATATTTCCTTGATCTATGTTGGCCGTTATTTGTTAGAACGGCAGGTGAGGGAAGTGAGTTGGCTGGAGAATTTGCTACGCAGCCCCGTGCCCGTGGCTTATCTTTGGGGATTAGCCGATAACGTGAATCCCGTTCGAATTTCCAATCATGTATGGAACACTTATCTAAATGACAGGGAGGTCGAGAGTAGCTTTTGGGTACTGCCAGCTGCGGGACACTATCCACAGCGGGACAATCCTGAGGAAGTCGCCGAGGTGATCCGCATGGCGCTTACCGGTCAAGTGCCAGATCGAGAATCTGAGAATGAATTCATGCGACGTTATGGCGCTAATAGAGAAGTTGAAGATGCAGTCTTCGTAGGGCATTCAAAAATCGAGGAATTGGACTTCCCCAGCTCTATTGAATACACCCCTTCGGGCTATCGTGTCATAGACTAGGATGTTGGTCTGCAAATGTTTAAGGTGTCCTTATTTCGGAACACCAAATTAACCTATAGCGACATACCGATCTTGGAGATGTTATGACAATACTACTAAGTTACTTAACACCAATAAGCATCACTCGATTGCCCGCTGAATCTCTAATAGACGGGACTAACTCATTGCTTGTCTCTAAGCACAATTAGAATTTGATCTGTCTGTGACTGCTTAGAGCTTAGTGCAGTTGTAAACTTCGGTAGCTAATGCGCTCTTGGAATCTCCAGCCTGTACTGCTCCAAACAAGGTAGACCTTCCCATCTTGCCAGAGGTTGGGTCGATATATATGAGTGTGGAGCCTAGCGGATCTAAACAGCTAATTTTCCCACTTATTGCTTCCGAGCAATCTAGGAGCCGCTCCTCTTCGGACATTCTATAGCTGGAATATTTACCGCCTAATCTAAGTAGAATACGTGTAGGCTCTATACGTACCTGCCTCCAAGCGCCGTTCTCCCATGTAAGCTGTGTTCCCGCCACTTGTGGACAAGTCCAGATTTGTTTCTCTTGCGCTAAGACTAGAGGTGATAAAAGTAGCAATATTAGTGCTGGTAGTTTTTTCATTCTACGCCCTTGTTATCTGTTTTTTCTGTGAATGCTTTGAGCGGTAACTATACTATTAAGCAGGAGCGAGAGGAATTAAACTTGTCTTCAAGCTATTGATAAATTTAAGTATTAAATAAATTAAGTGTCACCAATGTTACATTAAGCGAATGTCACCAGGCGCTTTACCCTGCTATTTCCACCCTCATTAAAACCGACCCCGGCTCTGTAAAGAAGCGACTTCATGGTGTTTCCTAGTACTAAATCGAGTATCTTCTTCGGATACGCCAACCTTTAACGGTGCAGTTGCTGCGCGCTATAACCAGCACTAAACCCTGTTAATTTTTTACCAACATAGCGAGAAGAGTATGAGCAAACAAACAGGTGGTTGTCTTTGTGGTCAGGTCAAATATTCACTCGATACGGACTCTGCTCTCGGGGGTGTCCATTGCCATTGCCTGGATTGTCAGAAATCTACTGGCTCGGGAAAAGCCACAATCGTACCTATCCCCGAGAAGGATTTGCATTTAGAAGGAACCCTAAAATATTACTCAGTTGTCGGAACTTCAGGGGCGTCCGTCGAACGCGGATTCTGTGAGAACTGCGGGTCACCTATAATTAGTGCCGTCGTCGGGCCGGCTGAATGGGAAGGTATTAAGTTCATTAAAGCCGGCAGTCTTGATGACTCTTCTTGGATAATTGTAGGAGCCAGCATTTGGAAATCAACTGCTACGCACTGGTCTCCAGCTGAGGCTGGCTTGACAACATTTGAGCATAATCTTGAAGGCTAGTTACTCCACATGAGTAAGGCTATAAATAATAAGGAATTAAATCCAAGGATGAATGCATACATAATTCTTTTTTCAGCCATAGCATGTGAGGTGATTGGCACTATGCTATTACCTGCTTCGCAAAGTTTTACAAAAATTATTCCGACAACCTTGTTGACGTTATCCTACATTTTGTCATTTTATCTCTTGTCCTTAATTGCTGAGAAAATCCCCCTTCCGATATTGTACGCATCATGGGCTGGATTGGGAGTTTGCTTGGTTGCGGTCTTAAATTATTTATTTTATAAACAAACGTTAAGTTGGCAGGCTGTAATCGGGCTAGTTTTAATTATTGTTGGAGTATCTCTTGTAAATATATTTAAAGGAGAGCTATAGCTATGAAACTATTAACAACAATAACCCTGCTCTGCTTTTCTATTGCTGTTGGAGTGACTCTTCATGAAAATCAATTTTAAACAACTGAGTGTAGAATTTTTAGTAATCTTAATTGCAGTGCCGATAGCCTTGGCGACTGATAACTGGAGGGCGTATGCTGTTGACAAGGCATTCAATGGCGTTTTCGCGGTATTCACACTGGATAGGTCTCGCTGAATTCAAATTGCGCCCTCAAAATCAAAGGTGATAACAGGTTGATGGGGCTGTAATGCGGAGTTTTATGCTGAATGTAGAGCCTCTATATGCCGTTACTTTATTGTTTGTCTATCATTGCTTGACCATGAGGAAACTATGAAAAATCTGCCCTTCGTCGTATTGCTATTAGTGCTATTGACTGCCTGTGCAACTGATGATGGATCTCGATTGAACCCTAATATGATGTCGGATGAGGAAATCGTCGCCTATAACGCAGTTCAGCTTAGGGTCTGGACCGAGATATTGTGTATCCGGGAAGTCTCGATACGCAGTCGTATACGCAAAAGGCACTGCTCGACAGTGTCCGAATGGAACGAGCGTGGGGTATCCGCCGGTGAACAGCTTAATATTATCAGTTTTGGCACACCGCAAATCTTCCACTAAATTTCTAAATAACCCCCTAGAAATGACAAACAATCGTTCAGCCAAGACCCCAGCCGGGGGGACACATGCCCTTAATTCAGGATGGTTCCATCGCAGCCCTATACAGACTATTCTGGACGAACGGTTAATTATCCCTGAGAAAAGCCTATAGAATTACTAACAATAAAAATGCTTCCTTTATTCGCAGACCTGATGAAAGGGGCATAGAGCGAATTATCAGCGTAATAGGCATATTCGCACTTATAGGGTCGCTTATATTTGTTGGGTTGCAATTCGATCAAGTTCAAAAAATAGCTTTAGCTGCACAGCAACAAGCTAAAACTGAGGTGCTTATCGAAATCATTGGAGGATTTGACGAAGGTGATTCAAGCTTTGTGGCATATATTTAGGGGATCGTATAGGGAACTTACCCAGAAGATACGGCTACTATCCTACAAAGCGGGCATATGCTTCATAAAAATGTTAATTTTCTAGTGGTGTATAGCAAAAACTGATGGAAAAGAGAGAGGAGAGATACATGCTCATTCGAATTCCAAGTTGGTCAGCGATTTTTCTAGTCCTGTTGTTGCCTTCAGCCGCGTTTGCGCAATTCTGTGAAAGTCTAAATTCACTTTCGCTGCCAAACGTAATAGTCGATAGAGCGGAAGTTGTTGCCGCAGGAAGTTTTTCCCCATCGGGCGGCAATCCTAACAGCTCGAGCAGGTATCAGGACTTACCGGCGTTCTGCCGCGTGTTGCTTACTCTCACGCCCACTCCCGATTCAGACATTAAGATGGAATTGTGGCTACCTACGGATAACTGGAATGGCAAGTATCTCGCCGTTGGCAATGGGGCTTTTACGGGAAACGTTCGTCACTCCGCCATGGCTATGCCATTAAGCCGTGGCTACGCGTCTAGTTCCACCGACACGGGACATCTGGGCAATACAGCGAGTTTCGCTCTTGGCCATCCCCAAAAAGTATACGATTTCGCTTGGCGCGCGGTTCACGAGATGGCAGTGACCTCAAAAGCCTTAATCGACACCTACTATGATGACGGTTTGCGCTATTCCTATTTCACAGGGTGCTCTGCTGGTGGTAGGCAAGCAATGAAAGAGGCGCAGCGATTTCCTGCTGATTTCGATGGGATTGTAGCCGGCGCTCCGGGCCTCGATTGGACTGGTAGAGCTGCAGCAGCTTTACGCATTGCAACCCATCTTGAATCAAATCCATCTGCTCGACTAAAGCAGGCACAGCGTGAATTACTTTATCGAACAGCCCTAGATTCTTGCGATACCAACGATGGTGTGCAAGACGGTCTTATAAGCAATCCAGCACAGTGTGAAATCGATCTAGAGATTTTGAAATGCGACAGTAACAATGCCGGTGCCTGTTTGTCAGAAGCGCAGGTTAACACCGCCAAAATGATTTACTCTTCTCCTATTAATCCTAGAACGAGTCGACCTATAACAGGATTGTTACCCGGTAGTGAATTGGGCTGGACCGATCTTGGTTGGACTCAATCAGCCCGGGTAACCGGATTAGAGCAGTATCGATACTTAGTCTACGAAGATGAAGACTGGACAATCGATCGCTTTGAGTTCGATCGTGATGTTGCTGGCGCCGAAAGGAAAGACGACGATACTCTGAATGCATTAAATCCGGATCTTTTCGAATTTGTAGATCTTGGTGGCAAGCTCATCGCTTATCACGGTTGGAGTGATCCACAAATATCTCCTGCAAACGCAACTCAATACTATGAAAGAGTCAGCACTGTTATGGGAGGCCGAGAAAAGATTCATGATTCGATGCGGTTGTTTATGGCACCAGGCATGGGTCATTGTGCCGGGGGCCCAGGGCCTAATAGTTTTGATTCTCTTACGGCGCTGGAAAACTGGGTGGAGAAAGATATTGCACCGGACAGTATTATTGCAGTTCATCGAACTGACGGCGCCGTTGATAGAAGTAGGCCGCTTTGTCCGTATCCAGAACTAGCGGTTTACAATGGTAGTGGTAGCACCAATGAGGCCGAAAATTTTGTTTGCCGTAATCCCTAAAAATTGGGGAATCAAGGCTAGAATACAGCAGTTCTAGTGTCCGCTTTTGGCCGGAAGTTGACCTTTCAGTCAGGAATACCCTAGCAATTAGCGATATTTATGCTTTCGATCTACATCTAGGATGTTAGCCAATTAGCCAAGCTTAACTCCTCCAAATTCTAGTAGTAGGTCTCTGAGGTCTTTTCTTCCTGATTTTTTACACGCTTGAGTGTGCTCATACAAAGTTGACTTGGTACAGAGTAAACATTGAGTTATGGAACTCTCAGAAGACACGCTCAGCTTCTAAGGCCTACACCCAAGGTAATAAAGTCATTGCTTTTGGTGCTTGTCCTTGGTATCTATGAAGCCTTGCGATAGTCAGTATTGGGCGTTACAAAATCGGGATTTTTCCCTATGATTCGACTCTTACAAAAGCTGTTTATTTCATGCATTCTGATTGGGTTTGTCACCAGCACGGCTTTCGCTCAAGAGTCCGATTCTACTGACACGACAATCACAGCTTCAACGGCGAGACCAATTGAAGAAATTACAGTCGTGGGTCAGAAGTCTCTAGCCCGTTTGCGTCTTCGCATCGATGAGAAAGAAGCAGAAATTTATAATTTCTTTAATGCCAATAATAGTTCTTCCCGTATGGACATCATTTGCACCAAGCGTAGGCCTACAGGAACTCACCTATTGAAAAAGGAATGCGAACCCCGGTTTCTGAAACAATTGCGAGTGGAAAAAACGCGAGACGGCAGAATGGGGATCGGAGCAGGTTTCAATCAACGTGATCTGGTTGGATGGTCAGCACAAGACTTTGAAAATCTACAGAATGAAATGCTTGCGCTGATGGCCGCGAACAAGGAGTTTGCTCGCTACCTGGCTGACCTTGTTGATTTGACTGAGAATTACGAGACACACTATAAGGCAATATTCGAAGCGCGATAGTTGAGATTTTGGTGTTCACTTTTGGCGGGAAGCAGTAATGCAGTGAGCTGGCGCTGAGGAGATAAGATAGTACCTACTAAAAATTGTTATACCTTTTTGCGAGAAGGAGCGGGACCGATGAATAAAGAACAGAGTGAATTAGCAAGAATTTTTGTTCGAGGAATTTTTCTCGCTGGCTTATTGGCGGCGACTTCGGTAACTGGATGGGCGTCAGAAAACTTTCCAACGGCAAGGCCGGAATCTGTCGGAATTTCTACAGAGCGTTTAGCCCGAATCGACGAGTATTTCCAACGATTCATTGATGACAACCAGGTCGCAGGCGCAGTAACACTGGTCGCTAGGCACGGTAAGATAGTGCATCACTCGGCGCTCGGTTGGAAATACCGTGAGCAGGATATTCCAATGACAACCGATACCATTTTTTATCTGGCATCGATGACTAAACCGATAGTATCAACCGCACTGATGATGCTGTTCGAAGAAGGAAGATTTCGGCTAGACGATCCTATCTCGGAATGGATACCGGAATATGCAGATCACCTAGTGCTGGACAGCGACGGGCCACGCAAACGAAGCGTGCCCCAGGCGCGGCCAATCACAATTCGCCATGTGCTGACCCATACCTCAGGACTAACACTCGATCCTGCAAACGCTGGGCTATCTGAAGAGGAAATGCAGTGGGTAAGTAACAACGGTAAACCGTTCTCGACGCTCGGTGAGCGTGTTGTTCGAGCTGCTATGATTCCAGGCACCTTTCACCCAGGTGATCATTGGTTGTACGGCACATCAACTGATTTCGTGGCCGTACTAGTCGAGAAAATTTCTGGTCAATCACTTGACCAGTTTCTACGGGAACGGATTTTTGAGCCCCTAGGCATGGTGGACACATTCTACAACATACCTCGCAGCAAAGTAGACCGCGTGGCGGCGACCTACATGCTGAACGAAGCAAACGAGGCCGAGTTACAAATAGCACCACAGTTCAATGAGCCAACTACCTACTTCCCTGGCACTAGTGGACTGAATAGTACGTCGTCTGACTATATTCGCTTCGCACAGATGATCGCGAACGGCGGAGAACTAGACGGTGTTCGGCTACTCGGTCGAATGACCGTCGATCTCATGATAAGCAATCATACAGGCGACAAGGATGTTTACGTTCGTGGGCCAGGATACGGTTTTGGTTTAGGCTTCGGCGTATTGATCGATCCGACAGTTTCATTTGATACCTTGTCCCCTGGCAGCTACGGCTGGGGTGGAGCTCGCGGCACGTTGTACTATGCAGACCCGGTCGAAGATCTGATTGGGCTTATGTTCATCCAGCTACCAAATCACGGGCCACTGAACATTCGGCAGAGGTTTACAAACGTGGTGAGTCAGTCGGTCGTGGATAGCGTTGCTGAGCAGAAACCTACCGTACAAGGCTATGCGATACCAAGGTAACTGTAACGACTGCTCTTGGCCGAAAGCCGGTATAAGCTGAAGTTCAAAAATTTGGGTTTAGAGATAATGCTGCCGCTGGAGTCACAGATAGACGAGGGGGTGTTCCTGTTTTTCTAAGGGGGAGTATCTCGAGGCTTGGTTCTGTCTGAAAAAAAAATTCAATTTGGAGCGGTATTTGATATCCGCAGAGAAAGGCGCAATTTTTGTATTCCACGGAGAAAGTAAGTGCAACTAAATACTCTTTATGAGCGATTTCGATTTTCGCTTATTGTAATCTGCGTGTTTGGCACGCTTGGGTCTGCTCATGCGCAGGCAGCCGATGAACCCATTGACCTAGTAATTTACAATGGGAGGGTCATTGATCCTGAAACTGGACTGGATGCAATTCGAGATATCGCTGTCAGTGGTGGCCGAATAGTTGCTATCACAGAGACTTCCACTGATGTTCTCGATGAGCAGGTGTTAAAGATTAATGCTCAGGGCTTGGTTGTAGCTCCAGGCTTTATTGATCTACACGTTCATGGACAGAGTGACCAGGCACATGAGTATCAAGTTAGAGATGGCGTGACAACTGCCCTTGAACTTGAATGGGGCTATGCAGAGGTAGGCAGCTTTCTGGACTCCAGGCGTGGTCGGTCGCGTGTTAATTATGGTGCCAGTGCATCACATGCTGCAATCCGGGCTCTTGCTTTGACCGAGAGAGAAGCAGACCGTGAATTTCTACGCAGCCAGTTGGCGGAGGCTGTTCGAATTGAAGAACCCTTGGGGCGAATTCAGTCTATCGTCGGCGAGACCTTTTATGCACCGCTGCCACCGGCAAGAGAACAGCTTCTGCAAGAAGAGCTTGAACGCGCCTTCAATGAAGGCGCTATAGGTATTGGCATGCCTCATGCCTACTATCCAGGAGCGAGTAGCGCTGAGGTATTTAATCTATTTGAGATTGCTAAAAATTTAGACGTCCCAATCTTCACTCATGTTCGTGGCCGAGGATTGTCATCTGTTCAAGAGGTGATAGCCAACGCTGCAGCTACAGGCGCCTCGCTACATATCGTGCATGTTAACTCTGTCAGTCTGGCAGATATCAATCCTGTGTTGAGGCTTATTCAGGGAGCGCAAGCGCGTGGAGTCGATGTTACCGCAGAGGCTTATCCATACACTGCCGGTTCTACCAGTATTCAGTCTGCTTTGTTCGACGGGGACTGGCAATCGAGTTACGGTATTTCCTATGATGGGCTGCAATGGCAGGCAACGGGTGAAAGGTTAAATGCTGAGACGTTTTTACAATATAGGCAGCAGGGTGGCGTAGTAATTATTCACATGATGCAAGAAGAGTGGATCGATCAAGCGATTGGCAATGACTGGGTTATCGTAGCATCGGATGGCATGCCTTATAAGCCGGGAGCACACCCGCGTACAGCCGGCACCTTTTCACGCGTGCTGGGGCGGTACGTCCGTGAGAAGGGAGTAATTGATTTAGAAACTGCTCTCAGAAAAATGACTTTGCTGCCGGCGAGGCGACTTGAAAATGTAGCACCTCACATGGCTCGCAAGGGAAGACTCCAGGTTGGCGCTGATGCCGACATTGTGGTGTTCGACCCAAAAACCATTATCGATACTGCGACCTTCGAAACCGGCCCTAGTTTCTCGGAAGGAGTCGAATACGTATTTGTGAATGGTGTAGCGGTGGTTATGAGCGGAGAAGCGGTGCCAGATGTATTCCCTGGCAAACCAATACGCAGCGGGAAACTCTCACCTTAAGTTGTCATTACCCCTTGATATGTCAAAACTAGCTGCGGCGAGTCATTGTCCAAGGGACTTCAGTTCCCATGGCGCTGGCGGTTCCGCTAATGCTATCACCCTCTATGGTGGCTGACATATCGTAGACCATCGGTGAACCGTCACGGTCAAGGCTGAAGGAGATCTCGTTACCTTGGGCTACGCCTTCGTCGATCGGCCAGGTGCGGCCGTCACCCAGATCAAAGGATCCAGTCAGTGTATCGCCCTGGGCCGTCATAATAACCGTGGCGGTGAGTGCTCCAAAGGGGCTGCTCATGGTGAAATCCCAGGTACCATCTGCCACAGACGAGCTTGGATTCGTCGCGCAGGATGATAGAAAGATAAGTAATGTTGAAACGAGAAGGGCAGAGTAGAAATTTCTGTTCATTGTGTTCTCCATAGTGATCTGATTTTGTTGTTGCATTTCTTGCTATTAGCTACCGATAATCAATAAACGCTGGAATAGCCGAATCGGATCAGCCCCGGTAGTTATTTCCAAGCAGCTGGAGTTTGATCAACCTGTGAATGTCTTGAATATTAGTTGTACACAATGTGTTGCCACTGAAGTTCCAAATAGACGAGGGGGTGTTCCTGTTTTGTAGAGGGAGGGTATCTTCGGGCTTGGTTGAGGCAGTAGATGCTAAATTATCGTACGAAAATATCCCTACGGTAACCCATGCTTAGTATTGAAAGATGAGTACCGAAGGGGTGATTTGTAGCTATTCAAATATAGATTAAATAGGGTGGCAATGGGTGCTACTGCATTGAAGATGCAACTATCTGTTATAGATAGTAATAAAAATTTGTGTCTGGATGCATACTCCCAAAAGTACCTCCAGTTGTTTTTGCTACTCCCGAAAACCAGCAATCCAACATTGCTAAGAACTAATATCAGATCCCCCAGGCCCAACTCCCGCGGTACCCCCTTTTCTCAAATAAAGGCCCGCGTCTCTCTTCATACTATTCTGGACTATGGTTAGGTATCCCTGAGAACAAAGCTATGAAACTACTCAGCTCCAAATCTATCTTCCTGCGGCTTATTGGGTTTGCAGGGGGCCCTAATAGTCAGGACTTTGAATAGAACAGGCGATTGCTAGAGCAAGGGAATAGAGCGTTCGAACCTCCCTCATCATATAGATTTGTGTTAGTTTGGGAAAAAAGACTGACTTGCTCTGCTAATTAGATAGTTTTTTGAAAAACTACAATAGGATACTCGAATGAATAAGCCCCTAATTAAGTCTCCCAGGCCTTTTTTACTCCTCATCTCTTTGCTCTCATTATCAGCATGTAATCAGATGGCTGCGTTTCAAGCCGTCACTGAAACTGCCGGCGCAGGTGATGTTTATCGGGCAGATTCAAAAGTAAATGCATTGATTCCAGCCGGGGCTATTATAGAAAAACTTGCAGGAGGATTTGCCTTCACCGAAGGGCCGGTTTGGCACCAGAGACAGCAACATTTAATGTTCAGTGACCTTCGTAGTAATGCTATTCATTTATGGGATGACGTGAATGGTCTGCGCACTTTTATGGATCCGGTATTCGAGGGAGAGAGTGACTCCTCTTCTGTGGGCTCCAATGGCCTGAACATCAACTCAGAGAGTCTACTAATACTACTTGAACACGGTAATCGGCGAGTATCGCGTCGAGAGCGAGACGGCACTATCACTACGCTGGCAGATAATTATCAAGGTAAGAGGTTGAACAGCCCCAACGATTCGGCCTGGCATTCCGATGGCTCTCTTTATTTCACTGATCCACCCTACGGACTTGCCAGATTAGAAGATGACCCGGCGCGAGAACTGGATTTTAATGGTATCTATCGTCTGCACCCAGATGGTCAGCTTGACCTGCTCGAATCGGGACAATCCCGCCCTAACGGCATAGCCTTCTCCCCGGATGAGAAGACACTGTATGTAGCCAATTCCGATGGAGCCAAAATGGGCTGGATGGCTTATGACGTTTTGGACGATGGCAGTCTCGGGGACGGACGCGTGTTTGTTGATGCTAACAATCAAAACGAGACTGGCGCGGCAGATGGCCTAAAGGTTGATGTCGATGGCAACCTATTCGCCTCAGGCCCCGGCGGTGTATGGATTATCGATTCCGACGGTAATCATCTGGGCACCATCAAACCTGAAGAAGTGCCAGCCAATGTGGCTTGGGGCGATGATGGGAGCACACTATATATGACCGCAAGAACCGGGCTGTATCGGATTCGGTTAAGCACTAGTGGTGTAATTCCATAGCCAGCCCAAGGAAAACAGAACATGGTGACCCGTGAAACTAGGCTCTCGTACCCGCCCCGTATTTCCTAGTAAGCGTCCAGCCTGCGCCCCGGGGTCCCCATTTACGCAGAAAGGTTCCATCGCACCCGTACACATACTATTGTGGGGGAGCGGTTGGCTACAGGGTGTATTCGCTATACTGCCGATTGATGCAATGAGGTTAACTTGGAACTAGAAGAATTACAGCGGCGACTTATTTCATTTAGTTTTGCCCACTATCAAGATGACGCGGTAGAAGTTAAGGACGTGTTTAAGATGCCCGGTCATGCCGGCTTTGCCTATGGCTTCTCCGTGCAGACAGCTTCCGCTTTAGACAAATGGTATATACGCCTGCCTCCACCGGGCGTGAAACTGCAGGGAACTGCCGACGTGCTGCGTCAGGTCGCGGCGCTATCAGTGATGCCAGACTCGGTTCCTCACTGCACGGTTAAGTGGTCGGGGGATGATCCGCAATGGTTTGGTCGTCCCTATTTCATAGTGCCGCAGTTAGAAGGCGACGTGGTGAAGCTCACGGGCGATGGCTGGGTTGAAGCGCTTGAGAAATCTGCGCGAGTTGGGATGGCACAGCAGGCTATCGACGCGTTGGTAAAAATCCACCGCATGGATTGGCGCCAGGCGCACTACTTGGGTGAGCCGATGGCCTTCGAGGACGATGTGGTGCGCTGGGACCGCTTCGTCGAGAAGGCGGCAGAACCACACAGTTTGGCATTGGTGCCGGAAGTACGTAAGTTACTCTTAGCTAAACTGCCGGTTAGCGCCCCAATTGGCATCTTCCACGGCGACTTCCAGTGGTCAAATCTGTTCTTCGCGAAGACGGGTAAGTTGCTTGCCGTGATCGATTGGGAGTTGGTTGGCATCGGCCCGGTGCTCAACGATATTGGTTGGTTTGCTACCTTCAACGACCCGCTTGCCTGGAACGACTCTGGTCATCGAGGGCACTTCATGCCGCAAGCCGATGAGTTGATTGCTATGTATGTGGACGCGTATGCAGAGGAGCTGCCGGACATTAATTGGTATCGCGCGTTGGCCTCTTACAAGTTTGCTATCATTACCGGTTTCAACTTGATGCTACATCGTCGCGGCAAGCGCGATGACCCAATGTGGGAAACCTCCAAGGACTCCATGGAATCTCTGCTGGGGAGATCACATTCTTTGCTGGTATAGCTTATTGCATGCCATAGTCCCGTGCTAGGCGCGATTAAGGTTGGCGAAGCAGACGATGGTTCCATCTCTCCTCTATACAGACTATTCTGGGCGTATGGTTAGGTTTTTCTAAAAACAAGGCAAGGTTGAGGAGTTAATTATGGAATGTGGGTGTGGTAGAAGTCCAACGGGAAAATGTATTGGTTGGCATGCACTTTCTGAGGAAGAATATCAGAATGAACTAAAAAAATTGCAGGTGGAAGAGGCAGGAAAAGATGTTAGCGAAAATGAAGACTAACTAGCCTGCACCATTAGCGCCTCTATAGCGCTCAGTCATCTGAAATTCTGTATAGACAGCCCGTGCTGCTCCTACATATTATTTTGGACGAACGGCGGTGAGGAACTGGGTTTTCAAATACCATACTTTTCTGTTGCTGCAAATGCAGAGACTTATGTTTGTACTGCTGATAACTGTATACATACTTTTGAAAGGGATGACGAACGCTTCACACAAGTAGTGCATGCAAATTTTAATAACGGGTCTTCGATGAGGCTTGACCGAGGATATTGGGGTATTGAGACCTGTTTGGGGCTGATAGAGGTCGTACGCATGCCTAGGCTCTCTTCGCTATCAAACCTGAATAGCCCTATATGAGTGCGTCCAGCACTTTCTCACAAACCGCCCAACCATTGCCCCGATAAGTCAGAATGGTTCCATTGCATCCCTATACATACTATTCTTTACGAAGTATTAGCTAATACCACTTGGTTTGCTTTATTCGCCAGGGTACCTACTTAGAGGAAATTAAAAGCGTGAGTATAATTATTAGAAAAGCAGAAAAATTATTAATAGTGTTTGGGTTTATAGGCACAGGCTTGATAAGTCATGCGCAGGTAACCTTTGACTCAGATATCGTTTATGGTCATAAAGATGGAATGGCCCTGGTGTATGACGTTCTGCAGCCAGAGAATGCGAATGGGGCGGCGATCGTTTTTATGATGAGTGGTGGCTGGTACTCATCATGGGCACCTCCGGAAAACCGAGCTCGTCAATTCGCTGATATGCTTGACGCTGGTTTCACGATGATTCCCGTTTATCATGGAAGTGCTCCGAGATACCACATTCCAGACGCTTATTCTGACGTCAGCCGAGCAATTAGACATATCAAAATGAATGCGGAGCGATTCGGTATTGATTCAGAGAGAATAGGGGTAACTGGAGGAAGCGCTGGTGGCCATCTTGCCTTAATGGCGGGCTTAGATTCTGATTCGGGCATGATTGATGATTCGGATGAGATAATGCAAATTGGCAATTCCGTTGCAGCGGTCGTGGCTTATTTTCCTCCTGTAGAATTCAGGGAGGCTGAGTCTGCTGCGGTGGGTATCGTTAATGCAGTATCTCAAGAAGAACTTTTAGGCAGGTTTCCTGCTTTAGACTTTGATGAAGAATTAATACCTTCAGTAGCTCCAATACTTTTCGTAGATGCTGGAGACCCTCCTACGCTTCTTGTTCATGGTGATGCTGATCCCTTAGTTAATGTCACTCATTCATATGCTATTAAGAAGCAGTTCGAGAATCATCAGGTTGAGTCTGAACTAATTGTGATTCCCGGAGCGGAGCATGGTTTCAGGGGTGAAGACGCAATCTTGGCAAATAATGCTCGTTTGGCTTGGTTTCAAAAATATTTGTTAGATTAGAATGAGTTAGGTATCAAGCTAGTTCTATTACCCTTGTTAATGGTTGTGTTGCTTGGCTGCGAACCAATACCGTTTGAGACTGATTCAGATGTTACCTCTGATGAAGAAGGGTTTAAGATAATAAAGCAGGGGGGGGCTTGGTGAATAGTACCGGAGGCTAGCCTCCCCCCTACACATACCGCCCTGCCAGCACTCCATCCTAGAGTCACACCCCGATAAGTCAGAATGGATCGATCTCACACGCAGACATACTATTGTGGACGAGTTGTAAGACTTAATTAAGGATATATGGATGCAAAAATTAGTTCGTAGTCCTTGGCAAAAAAAAATGACTGTTCACTAAACCAATTCGCAACAACGGCGAGAGTAGTTTGATCTGTATAAGCACTGTCAGAAAACTCTAAACCATCAGAGTCAGAGGCTCATAAAATGATGGAATTATCACTGACGGGAGCGTAGACATAGGCGGGAATGTTAGATGATTCTCGACGGTTGTATGCTCGAAGAGGAACTCTGGTTCTTATAAATCCATGAAAGTTCTTGTATCAGAAGAAAGGTCTTCATCAGCCATTTTGTATGACTGAAAGGTGCCTAGTAAAGTGATAGCGATTCAGTCTACGATTTTTAACGATCCTCAAGCCGTTCTCTTCATCCAGAGTTCAGCTCAGTTTTATGCTCCAAAAGGTGTGCGCGTAAGTCGGTTACGGCTTTCAACAAAATCAATAACAGCAAGATTGGCAGAGCGCTATCAAACGCCCCCGCTATGACCCCGCCGAGTAATAAAGAACATTGCATGATTAGGATGCGGCTATAGGGCTCACCCATTTGCTCGCGGATGTCTCTGTCGACGAATTCTATTCGGCCAATAAAATTCTGAAAGAAAGAGAGTCCGTGACTCACGAACAGTGCCAAAAAAGACAGTGTGAAGAATGATACAACGTAGCCGCCTTCCCAAAACTCTGTCGCCAGGCCCCCCTGGGGTAATACAAAGATATATACAAGTAGCAAGTGACTAGCCATAAACCCGCCGTAATGAAAGGTGAAAAAAGGCGCTGCTATCAATGACGCCCAAGGGTCGATCAGCCACATTTTGAAGAGGTTAAAAATGCCGATCACGGCACTTTCAGACCAATAGAGCACAATGACCTCGACGATTGTCCAGTCTAAGAACAAAACCCCGACAATGGGCAATGCGTTCACCAGTATTAATGCAAGAACAGACGGCGGCGTTTTTGAAAGGCTAACGGTTTGGTGGCGCCGCTTTTGTGCGGCAATTATCTGTTTAGTCGTTTTTTCATGTGACTGGATCTTAACGAGCAGGGCTGTGCTCGGCGCCTGGTTTAAAGCCTGTTGCTGAATTTTTTTGTGAGTTTGTTCCGCCTCTTCGGCTGTTACGTTAGTGCCACAGGTGATGGTTTCTTGTTGATAACGGAAGCTAATGTGGGAGTCTAAGCGAGCATCTGACGCTGTTGTTTTGGCTGCGTTCCATGCGAAGTCCGTTAGCGAGCCGGCAACAAAATACGTGCTGAAGCCAATGCCAAAAAGAGTCCTTTCGGACAATCAAATAACCCGACGAGAAAATCAGCCGCTCTTGACCCAAGCAGCAGTGCAATGCCAAACAGCCAGCCCACGACTGAGAAAAGAAAAAATCACCGAGCTAACCAAAGATGGTAGAGCAGTTGAACGATCAAGTGCAGGTCACTGTGGGCTTCAATCGAGGACGATACGGCTGCAAGAGCGCGCCCAGCGAAAAAACAGAGATAAAAACCATCAAAAACAGTGATGGCGAATTTAGGCCGGAACCAGGGAAAAGCCGCAATGCTATCGCCGGCGGGCCGCGCTACGAGAGAACTGTTGGAATAAGGCTTTGCTACTCATGCTCGAATTGTCTCCGTAAATTGTGCCCTTAATAGTAGGAAGACTGGGCCGATTAGTTAGGCAGCCCACCGCATGAACTGTGACCGATCCACATCAGTTCTATTTTGCCCTTTGTAGTGGCTAAATTTACTTAACCACTACAGGATGACAACACTAATTACAGTCAGCAGGCCACAGTCACCTTAATACCCTGTATAAAAACGTAGACTTTTTAGATGTGCTCGACTAGTTTTGATCAGTCTATTGCCAAGTCAAATACAAAGATTACAAGGTTGCCGAGTATAAACCCACTGATAGCCAGCATGGACTTCCCTTTGGCCAGTCATTCCATTTGCCGGCCTGAACCCTAGCGTAGATGATGGGCTTATCTAGCCCCAGCTTGGCGGAGACTTCTTTGATGGTGATGTAACGGTCAGATGAATCTATAAGCATTGTGACGCTCCTTTAGTTAGTGAAGCGGTATGGTGGGCTGAGTCATCGGTTTCCGAAATTCACTGGCCGTATTTTTAGCTAAAATTAATTTCTATCTCCTCAATTTGATCTTTACTCAAATTCATATTTTCAGCTGTAAAATCAAGCACTCGTTTTTAGTTAGTTGAATTGACCCTATCTTCAATAGCTAGCTCATATAAATAAGCATATGCCTTTTCCGCTTCTGTCGAATTTCTTTCCTCGGGAATAAAATAATCAATAATCTGAAAGTTTTCTACTCGTTTAGGATTAAGACAATTTTACCGTGCTTGTCCCTTTTCGATGCCATATAGGCATAAGCGTCTAGAAAATCTTCAAAAGCAAATGTCCTGTCAATGACTGGTACTAAATTTCCACTCGTAAATCCACCTTCAATAAATTCGACAGCTTCATCCATGTCGTGAGTATAGTTTTGAACAGAAAAAAAATCGCAAGGTAGCATTTTTCTTGGTTAGCTCAAGTTGAGTCTCAAGATTAAGTGCCACTGTTGAATCATCAATACCTCCGTACAAAATTATTCGGGGCATTATTGGCCAGTGAGTAAAGGTATTGATAAAAAAAGTGCCCATTGATAGGGTCAAAAACAATATCTACGCCATCACCACCCGTCACCTCTCTTATCATCGATGGGAAATTATCATCTTCTGAGATCAGCACTTCGCTAGCACCCATTTCAGTCAAAAAATTTTTATTGTTTTTATTTCTAGTAGTACAAATACTGGTTGCACCCATCATATTAGCAACTTTTATTGCAGCGATCCCTGCACTGGATGTAGCAGCTGATATTAAGACTTTGCTATCCTTATTTATATTTCCTTGTTTAATTAAACCAAAATAAGCAGTGGAATATTGAGCCCAAACTGAAGCTGCCTCAATATCTGAAAACCTTTCATATGCTTCGATAATATAGTTATGGTTTATTAAGGCAAATTCTCCATGCTCTCCATGACCTTCAATAAAACACGGTAATGAACAAATCCTTTTGCCCATCCACGACGGATTCACATTCTTACCTATGGCATCCACAATTCCTACGCTGCACGAACCCACTCTTGTAGGGAATTCTTTGGGAAGAGTTTCAGTATAGTTGTCTTGCATGTAATCAACATCTCCCCAGTTGAGAGAACAGGCACTCACTTTAATTCTGACAAAGTCCTCAGTAGGCTCTGCAAGCGGGATAGACAGACAAGGGGACACTAACAACTTAACAACTTAACAGATCAAGGTGGCTTCTTGATTACAGTAATCGAATGCTATAGGTTAGAATTAAGTTGTTAAATTGTTAGTGTCCCTACTTACTACTTACGATAAGTCAGAATGGTTCCATCTCATATCTATACATACTATATTAGACGAACAGTTAGTTAATATTATTACGGTATTCAGTCCTAACAAAAAACGCTTGGAGTAATACTCAATGGCTGTAACTTTCCCCGATCATCCAGACCTCATCGGTGGCTATGCGCCACTACAAATAGAATCTGATACAGCGAGTCTACGAATCGAAGGAGAAATCCCTCTGGATCTCAATGGGTCTTTTTACCGCAATGGACCCAATCCACAATTCGCACCTCGAGGTGATTATCATTGGTTTGGCGGTGATGGCATGATCCATGCCTTTCATGTCGAGAATGGAAAGGTGTCCCCACCTGAATCGCTGGGCAAGAACAATTAAATGGGATATGGAAAACGAAGCTAACGAATCTCTCTTTACAATTTTCAACCCAACACAAAACGACCCCAGAGTTGCCGGCGTAACCACGAATGGTGTTGCCAACACTAACATCGTTTGGCACGGTGGAAAATTATTGGCATTGGCTGAATCTAATGCTCCGTTCGAGCTTGATCCGATAAGTTTAGAATCCAAAGGCTCATGGAATTTTGACGATAAACTTCAAGGCCCGATGACCGCTCATCCGAAGATCGACCCAGAAACTGGAGAGATGCTTTTCTTTGGTTATAATGCCAGGGGCATTATTTCCGAAAAAATGTCTTTTCATGTTGCCGATAAAGAGGGCAATTTAACTCGATCAGAATTCTTTGATGCACCTTACGCAGCTATGGTGCACGATTTTATAGCCACAAAAGATCACGTGATTTTTCCCATCATGCCATTAACCGGATCGATGGATCGAGCTATGCGGGGAGCACCTGTATATGCTTGGGAGCCTGATAAAGGGTCTTATATAGGGATCATGCCTAGATCAGGAACTGCTGAGAACATCCGCTGGTTCAAAGGCGATCCAGCGTATGTATTTCATTTCATGAATGCTCATACCGATGGCGATGCAGTGATCTGTGATGTATGTGAATATGATGAAGCTCCGTTCTTTCCTCATGCCGATGGATCTAAACCAAATCCGCTCAAAAGCAGAGCGAAACTAAAACGATGGACATTTGATTTAAGCGGTACAACTGATGACTACATAGTAGAAATTTTAGATGATTCGATAAGTGAATTTCCAAGACTGGATGACCGCTTTGCAGGCTTGAAATATCGACACGGCTATTTCGCCTGTAACACTCTAAGCGATCCTGTGGGTAGAGGGTACAATGCGCTAGCTCACAATCGATCACAATACCGGCGCAATAAAGCGTTATGAAATGTCTAATGAATTTTCTTCTTCGGAACCAGTATTTGTACCGAAAAAATCCAGCGCAGCCGAAGGTGAAGGATATTTGATGGCCAATGTCTACGATGCTATAACTGACACAAGCCACTTGATGATATTGGATGCGGAAAATATTGAGCAAGGCCCAATCGGAAAGGCAATGTTGGAACACCGCGTCCCTTTTGGGTTTCATGGCAATTGGCGTCCCCTCTGATTTCAATGGACAAGGGGACACTAACAAGATAACAACTTAACAGATCGAGGAGGCTTCTTAATTACGGTAATCGAGCGCTATGGGTTAGACTTAAGTTGTTAAATTGTTAGTGTCCCTACTTACTTCCTTATTAGAAATTAGAACCGCAACTTATCAGTGGAGGTAACATATGGAGCCAAATTTTGATGCACTACAGTTAATAGCTGAGCTTGCTCTAGGCATAGTTGGCTTCTCAGCAATATTAATTGGTTTAAGTCGAAGTTCTGATGGGTTTAGTGCTCCAGATAATTTTCGCATCCAGCTTTTAACTTATTCAGCTTTTGGGGCAATGTTTGGCTCTATTCTTCCTTTTGCTATCTTTAGTGATCAGAATTTAGAATTAGCTTGGCTAATTAATTGTTGGATTATATGCATTTATTCAGTCATAGGACTATTAGTGTTTCCTAAAAAGATGCTTTTACTAAGAAAGCAAGGACATAAAGAAATTTTCCCCATTAAAGTTTATTTTTTCCAAACTGGCATATTATCAACTATTTTTATTATCTCTGGATTGATGATAACGGGACATTTAACTGAACTTACAAATATATATATTGTTTGTTTGGTTTTGTTTTTATTGCAAAGCACGGTAGCGTTTATTAGAACAATGTTTGTACGAGTACAATAGGTAATTATTAATGGGTAATAAGAGCGCCTCTGAAGATTGAACATTTTGTCGCCAGCTACCATCTCTCGATCGTCCAGTAACCGCTTAATTTACATGTCAGAAGCCTCTCAGCCGGGCTGATCTGTATTATCATCCAAGGTGTCAAGCGTCCCTGACTTACCCCCTGTTTCCTAGCAACCGCCCAGCCAACACCCCACCGTAGCGGCACACCCCAATAAGTCAGAATGGTTCCATTGTATCCGTATACATATTATTGTAGACGAACGATTCGCTAATCAGACGATAAGAAGAACCATGCAAGATTGCGCCAACTACATAGAACATACGGCCTCAGAGGCCTCTATAGGCTATAGCGCTAGCTGGTCACCAGATATTCCCAGTCTTATCTTCGGGGTTATTCTGGGTGCTGCTGCCTGTCTGGTGGGGCTAAAGGCAGTCCAACTTGGAACAGCAAGACCTTAGGTAGAATAACATTTGGGAGTTCGGAGAAGAACAGATACGTGAAAGAGACGATGCGCACGAGCACGTTTGAAAAGGCGGCGCGTGGGTCACTTATTTTGGGAGAATGAAGTATTAAAATTGGTAAAGGCTTATTAGGTATGCTCTTCATATTAGCTGTTGTAGCGGCAGTTTTCTTATTCGAAGGTGACTTGCCAGCGTCAGTAGTAGATGCGAAATATAGTAATTCTGAATCTGAATTTCTCATTATGGAAAACGGTAGTCGCGTGCACTATCGCGACCAGGGCAATGCTAGCGGCCTGCCAGTGGTGCTTGTGCACGGGGCGATGGCATCGCTACACACTTGGGAGCCGTGGGTAAGTATTCTGGGCCAGAAGTACCGAATAGTCACTCTAGACCTCCCAGCGCACGGGCTCACAGGGCAGGTGCCTAGCGGCGAATACGGAGGTGACGTTTTTACTCAGACCATCGATGCGGTGGCTAATGCGGCTGGTTTGAAAGACTTCGTACTGGGTGGGAATTCCATGGGTGGAGGCGCAACTTGGCGCTACGCGCTCGAGCACCCCGAGCGGGTGTCTGCTATGATACTTGTCGACTCTGTAGCGCCAAGGAGTTGGCAGAGTTCGAGCATTAACATAGACGAAGAAGGCGGCACCGAGTATGACAGAGAGGCCCCCGCAGCATTCGCGCTACTGCAACAAGGATGGTTTCGCGCTATCGCCCGCTATTTAGACCCTGCATCGTTAATTGGACAAGGGTTGAGATCTGCTTATAACGATTCTCCTGTGGTTGATGAACAATTGATCGATCGTTACTACGAACTCATTATGCGAGAGGGAACGCGCACTGCAATTTTAAGTCGAACAGGATCCTATGGCGACTCGGATCAGCTAACCGATTTTAGTGCTCTTACTCAGCCTTCATTGATTATGTGGGGAGGACAAGATGCGGTGATACCTGTGTCAGTAGCGCCCCTGTTTGAAAAAAATATGCCTAATACAGTGACGGTCATCTATCCTGATCTGGGCCATATTCCAATGGAAGAAAACCCGGCGCTCACAGCGGCTGATGTTTTAAAGTTTTTAGATTCCTTGCAAGCTAAATAGGCAGCATTTTCACTGCGATAAGTAGGGACACTAACAATTTAACAACTTAAGTCTAACCCACAGCATTCGGTTACTGTAATCAAGATGCCACCTCGGTCTGTTAAGTTGTTATCTTGTTAGTGTCCCCTTGTCCCCTTCTTGTCTTTCCTAATCAGGCACAACCCTTAGCACTTTGCCGCTATCGCTATCAGTTAAAATATAAAGGAAGCCATCTGGGCCAACGCGAATATCGCGTATACGCGCGGCTATCTCGGTAAAAATCGGTACCTCGCTTGTAACCCTACCCGAGTCTATTTTGATGTGTCGCAATTCTTGATCGACCAATGCACCGACAAAAATATCGCCCTGCCATTCCGGAAATGCAGCGCCGTCATAAATTGCCAAGCCAGATGGCGCAATGCTAGGCACCCAATAAGTTAAAGGTTCTTCAATTCCCGGGGCTGATTTCAGTGGAGAGACATAAGCACCGGAATAATTAATGCCTTTAGTGACAGCGGGCCAACCATAATTACGGGCTGGCAATACTGCATTCAGCTCATCCCCTCCCTGTGCTCCATGCTCATGCATATACACGATCCCAGTGGCATCATCCAACACCAAACCTTGTGGACTTCGATGCCCGTAAGACCAAACTTTGGGATCACCCTGGCTACCATCTGCATAGGGATTGTCGTCGGGCACGCTGCCATCTTTGTTAATGCGAATTATTTTTCCTAGCAGACTAAATCTGTCCTGTGCAGCCTCGCGATACTCAAAGCCATCACCAGTAGTCATCATCAATGTTCCGTCGGCTAAGAAAATTATTTTTCCACCATAGTGAACCGCTGTGTCCTTTAGTGGAGAGACAGTAAATATGGTCTGGATATCTTCAATAGCCGTGTCACTCAATGTGCCCTTAATAATGCGCGTTCCATTTTCAGCGGCAGTACCGTGGGCAAAAGAGAGGTAGACAGTTTGATTAGATGCAAAATCAGGGTCTAGCACAATATCAAAGTAGCCACCCTGACCGGCTACATACGTATTGGGCAAACCAGACAAGGGCTCACCCACAGCTCCTGCTGCGCTTATGCGATGGACTTCACCGACTCTTAAGGCCACAAGATAGTCGCCGTTAGGCAGGAAGGCTATGGACCAAGGATAGTCCAAACCCTCGGCAACGGTTTCAATTTTGTAAGCCACAGGAGGTTGATCGCTTGACGCAGTAGCCGCATTGACTGCGTCGATGGGTGCGAAAATCATTACCAAGATCATTACACCGGTCAACTGTATATTACACATTACCCTTCCACTCCTAACAAATTCAGGTCATCATATCAGGCACAGTCGAATCTGCAGGTTTTTAAATGCAAAATACAATAGTTCGAAATGTGGCTAGTTTTCTCGCAGCGGTTATCGCTGCCTATATCCTTGGTGCAATATTCATCAGCCAGGGCAATATTGCCAGTATTGTCGGAATGGGCTTCGACATCTCTGCAGCACAACGATTAGATGCCGCCTTCCATGATGTGATGCATATGACCAGTATCTATCTTCCGGTGATCGCCGTGAGTTATTTAATTGCCCTGCCGGTTGCTACACTAATCATTAAATATGCGCCTCACCTGCGCATGATCTTGTATGTATTAGCCGGCGCTACTGGTTTGGTTGCCATTCACCTAATTTTGAAACTGCTGCTGGGTATGTCCGGTATTGCAGCCACTCGCACCGTTGTTGGATTGCTTGCACAAGCCATTGCCGGTGGCTTAGGTGGCTATCTATTTCATGTGATCTCTATGAAGCGAACGGATGTAAGTTAGCAAGCCCCGTTCGGTCTTTTTCTTCCCGTGAACAAATGCAGATACACATAACTAATTAATTGGGCTCAGAGTAAAAATACAGTACTTTTTTCTTTACTCTGACCAGACAGCTATACAAAGCATCTGCAATCGAACCAAATTAGGAACATCAGAATGAAAATCATTAAGCGTGTTGGCGTTGGTCTCGGAGTCATAGCACTGGCGTTGATTGGTCTTTATTACTCCGGATATGGCGGTGATCTAGCTTTTCGAGCATTTTTGGCCTACAGCCAGCCCTCTAGCGAATTTGACGTTAGCACGGCAGTGGAAGAGCCAGATTACAGCGACGCAATTAATTGGGCTGCGCTACCCGGGGAAGAAGACCCAGCAGATTTGGTGCCGATGGGTGTTGTTGGAGCGGTTCAGGACGAGCAAACGGTTGATACGTTTTTCATTCATCCAACGGGTTATATGAGATCTAATACTTGGACTTCATCAATGGATTTAAATTCAGGGACGGAAGAAAACACCTCGTGGATGATGGCGAATCAAGCCAGTGCCTTTAACGGTTGTTGCAATGTTTATGCACCTAGATATCGAGAGGCAACTATCGTCTCTTATTTTGGTGATACAGAACTGCGCGACGAGGTGTTGAGTTTTGCTTACGAAGATGTAAGAAGGGCATTTACCTACTTTATTGAGCATTATAATCAAGGCAAGCCCTTTATCATCGCCAGCCATAGTCAGGGTACTCACCATGCCTTGCGACTTCTGAGTGAAATGGTGGATGCCAGTGAATTGCGCAAGCGCATGGTTGCAGCATATTTGATTGGCGGAATTGTGCTACCTGCGACTCACGATTGGCTTAATTCAATGGCGAATATTTCTGCCTGTGAAGACGCGCAGCAACTTCATTGTGTTGTGCATTGGGACACGATGGCTGATGGAGCACCCACCGATTTGCTTGGCTTACCCCGCCCTGCAGACAGTTTGTGTACCAACCCACTCAGTTGGCAGGTTAATGAAGAATTGGTGATTGCTCAGAAAAATTCTGGCGCAGTGTTTCCCGAGGGTACTTACAACGCGGCGATCGGTAAGGGTGAAGATGCGTCAACAGCACAGGTGTTCGAGGCGCTGCCTGCGCCATCGAAGCAGCATACTTGGGCTCAATGCAGAGACGGTTGGTTGTATGTGCAAGATCAACACGGATCAGGATATGATGAGGCAGGTCTCGTAGATGCGAGCGGCAACTACCACATGCTCGATTATTCACTGTTTTATATGAACATACGTAACAATGCCGAATTGCGTGCCAATCGTTATCTATCGTTATTTGGTGCAGCAACAAATGAATAAATGGGGGCAATGTAAATATACACAACCGTATTTTTACTCTGACCCCAATTATTTATGCGAGGGTAAGCACTCGTTGCTCAGTTAGCTTTTTCCCTGCCCTTACCCCAACGACTCCTAATTCATCAAAAAGCACTCTTTCCGCCGACAGCCCCATTGGAAGCTCTCTCGCTCCTACCACTAGGTTGTTTCGAATAGCTGATCAGTTTTTCGTTACAAACAATTACAACTAAAGTCCGCAAAATTAATCTAAGCGATTGATATTGATTTAAGATAATTGCGTTTGAAACTGCGAAAAGCCAGTTTCACTTCGTTCAGAAATTAAGGTGTAGTTATGTGCAGTAATCCCCAGCGCAGAATCGCTTTTTTCAGCCTCCTATTTTTCGCAGCATTTACGGTGCCTTCGGCACAGGCCCAACAACTTAGTTCCGAATCCGTTCGTCCTTCGACTACGGCGACGCAATTAAGTCGTGCGCCCAGCATTGATGGCGATGTCTTGGGCGACGATGCCTGGTCAAACATTAATCCCACTAGCGGTTTTACACAGACCCGGCCCAATGAGGGCGCTCCCGCCACTCAACGCACAGAAGTATTTGTCGGCTTTACCGAAGACACGCTCTACATTGGTGTTATGGCCTACGATGACAATCCAGGGGCCATTCTGGTAACCGACAGTCGGCGCGATTCGGCGTTAGACGATACCGATAGTTTTCAAGTGATTATCGATGGCTTGCTTGATCGGCAGAACGGCTATGTGTTCGGTACAAATCCAGCAGGTATCGAATACGACGCACAGGTTATCAATGAAGGAGGACAGGGTGGCTTTGGCGGACGAGGCGGCGGAGCAGGTGGTTTCAACCTGAACTGGGACACTACCTGGGAAGTCGAAGCACAAATCAACGAGCAGGGTTGGAGTGCGGAAATGGCCATTCCATTTACCGCGCTACGTTATGGAAGCGACGATGCGCAGACATGGGGTATCAATTTTCAGCGCAATATTCGTCGCAATAACGAAGAATCTTATTGGGCGCCACTGGATCGAAATTTTAATTTGAACCGTGTATCCGAAGCAGGAACTATGGAAGGCATTGAGGTACCCAACCAACGCAATTTGCAGATAACACCCTACGCGTTGGCGGTGCAGGACCGTGGCGGAAATTTGCTTTCTTCTCAGAATAATCAAGAATACGGACTTGACTTAAAGTGGGGCATTACCTCCAGCCTTACACTTGATGCCACAGTGAACACCGACTTTGCGCAAGTTGAAGTGGACGACATCCAGGTTAACCTTGATCGCTTCAGTCTTTTCTTTCCTGAGAAACGCCCGTTCTTTCTAGAGAATGCTGGACAGTTTGCTATCGGCAACCCGCGCGAAGTGGAGTTATTCTTCAGCCGTCGTATTGGTATCAGCGGTGGGGCGCAGATTCCTATCGAGGGCGGTGGAAGATTAACCGGTAAAATTGGTAACAATACTAATATTGGCTTGCTGCGTATGCGCACCGAAGGCGCTGAGGGCTTCTCGCCGCAGAATGACTTCTCTGTAGTGCGCGTTAATCAGGAACTAGGTAATCGCTCAGCCATAGGCATGATGTATGTAGAGCGCGACGGCGATGGGTCAATAATTGGGTCGTCCAGTGACGACTACAACCGTACCTATGCCGTCGATGGGCGTTGGGGGATTGGAGACTATACGGTGATTCGAGGTTGGATGTCCCAGACTGACTCACCAGGTATCAACAGCGATGATACAGCGGGTGGTGTTGCATTGAACTACAACGATGAAGACTGGTCATTAAATGCGGGTTACTCAGAAGTGGGGGAAAACTTTAATCCGGAGGTGGGCTTTCTGTCGCGGCGCGGATTTCGTAAAATCGATGCTGGCTGGCGTTACCGTTATCGGCCAGAGAATTGGGGCAACTTGCAGGAGCTGCGCCCACACATGAATTTTCGAGGCTACTGGGACTTCGATGGCAATCAACAAACTGGCTACCTTCATGTTGACAATCACTGGGAATTTAACAGTGGTATGGAAATCCATTCCGGCATGAACTTTACACAGGAAGGAGTATTCGAACCATTTGAGATCGTGGACGGTGTGACAGTTCCAGTTGGTGACTATGAGCATGAAGAAGTTCAATTAGTTTACTGGAGTAATCAGAGTGCTCCGTTTAGTGTGAATTTTCAAACACGCATTGGCGGTTTCTTTGGGGGTGATCGTGAAAATCTCGATTCAACGATTCGATACCGAGTAGGGGAGAAATTCTCGAGCGAGCTGACTTGGAGTCACAGCAAAATCGACTTACCGGTGCCCGGTGGTGATTTCGAGGTTGATCTCGCTCGCTTGCGCATGACGTACTCCTTTACACCAAGCATGTCGATTCAGACTCTGGTGCAGTACAACAAGCGAGATGATGTTGTTTCTACGAATCTGCGATTTGCGTGGCTGCAGTCGGCGAACTCAGGGCTCTATATCGTCTATAACGAAGTTGACGAGAACAATATGCTGTTTGCACCACGAGAAAATGCTCAGCAGTTTGCGATAAAGTACTCGCGGATTCTTAATATATTTAATTAAGCTGATATCGTTAGAGGTGGCGAGAATCATAAAAGGGGACAGATTTATTTTTTAACTAGTCCTGATTAAGCCCAAGCTCCTTCTGCTTTTTCTTAGTCAAGCCTAAGGAAACAAGCCGATGTGATTCTGTTAGATAGTACGTGAGATCATCATCCGCCGTGCCAGGCACATCATATAGCTGAATCCATTTCATGCCGCAGTTCAGTCGGTGAAAAAGTCCCTGAGTACACCTGCTGTCGAGGCGCTTCATCTAGAGTAGCGTAGAGTTCCCATGGCTTCCCTTTATCGATACGCTTGATTCAATAGTTGGTGCTCCAACAAAGCCCCGGTGCACCAGAGTAACTATTGAGACTTACAAGTGGCTGACATCTAAGCTCGATCCTTCAACTTACGGCAATCAGCACAAAGGCGTGGAAGAGTTAGCTATTGGAAAGATGCACCTTGATGCAATCAGAAAGCTAGGTAGTGATTAAGCTAGAAGAGCCAGTGGATAGGCATTGGATTGTAACGGTTGTGGGGCTGATTAAGGCTTGAAAAAGCAGAGTAGAGTTATTGTTGTTAGTAGTTTGTTCATCTTGTATTTTTAAGTATCCAAAAGCCTAGCCACGTGGAGAATATTGCCTTCAGTGTCTGGTGTAAAATCATCGGTAAAGAAAACACCCAGTCTAAGAGAGCATTCCAGAACCATGTGTATAACCAATCAATTATTGGAAGTAAAAAGCCAAGGTAGTCCCTTAAAAATTCGATATTTGATAGTGACAAAATACTATAATCGGTAACGGCAATAATGCCGATACCCCACAAAATTAAAGCTACCTGGAAAGGAGTTGTCCAAATGCAAATGTAAGCAATCACTCTTAAAAAAGAAAGCATTCCTCGTCGCTCCCAGTATTTATGCCAGTTTTTCCTGCCTCGAAGAGTAGGGTTATTGTTGTTAGTAGTTTATTCATAACGCCCAAATTTTTATATATTTTTAGCTTCTAAATATCCGTATGCTCAGGGCCACAGATTGTCGCCTTTAGACTAGCTGCTCCGCCCTCTAATAAAGGTTCTAATAATTCCAAAAGGCCTGTCTCTACCCTCCATGACAGATATTCTGTTTGGTGATCTAAAGTTTCCCAATCTTCGATTAGATGCACTGTATTTGATGATTCCTCGATATATGTACTTACACTTATGCAACCAGCAAAACTCCGAGTATCTGGCAATGCTGCTTTTAACAGCGCTTTTACTTGATCTAAAGTTTCGGTTTTAGCGGGAAATGAAACTATTACTAAATTTTTCATGTATTGCTTCCTTTTTATTATGATTTTTTTTCAAATGCACTTTTTGTAAGTGGTTAAACCTTTGCATAAAGCTGGCTTTCTTCATATTTATACCCAGAAGATACTATAGATATAGGCTGGCAGGTATGGCTTGGTTGAGGGCGTTAGACTATTTCTCTGTTGGAGCCTGAGATATGAATCAAGGAGGTCGATAGGGTTCTGCGGTGATCCCAAGGCGACCCCAGATTTCATATTACTAGGCAAGAGCCTTTTTAGCCTTTAAATATGGTAGCAATGGGTGGACTTGAACCACCGACCCCAGCATTATGAATGCTGTGCTCTAACCAGCTGAGCTACATTGCCAAAATTTTTACTGCGGCTTCCGATGGCACGCCATCTGAAAATTTAGTTTGGGCTTTCATGCTCGATGTATGCGTATACACCTGCGCTTGAAAGCCCAAACTAAATCTCCAGCTAGCGCACTCTCGAAACCCTCGCTACAAAATTTCAATACTTCAAACTTCGTGCATGAATTCTGGGTCTTCATCCCGAAAGGCCGCGAATTTTCGGCATTTCGGGGTGATTTGTCAAGTATTGCCTCGTACTGCCAGTTTCGCCGGAACGCAGCGAGCGCTGCTAAGACTAGGCAAAAAGTGGCGAGGAAGCGGAGCGTACACGACCAGTACGTGAGCATTCCGAGCCACTTTTTAACGACGGATTAGCAGTGCGCAGTAGTTCCCTCTATTTTAGACATTGAACCGGAAGTGGATTACGTCGCCGTCTTGGACGATGTACTGTTTGCCTTCCAAGCGCCATTTGCCCGCATCTTTGGCTCCGTTCTCACCGTTATTGTCTACGAAGTCCTTATAAGCTGTTATTTCTGCTCTTATAAATCCCTTCTCGAAGTCGGTGTGGATGATTCCGCAGCGGCCTGTGGGGGCGGTGGCGCCGATGCTTGACGGTCCAGGCCCGTCACCTCCTTCACGCCGGCGGTGAAAGAAGGTCTGCAAGCCGAGGAGAGCTGTAGCCGGCGCGGATTACGCGGTCGAGGCCCGGCTCTTCCATGCCAAGGTCCGCTAGGAACTCTAGGCGTTCATCGTCATCCTCCAGCTCGGCGATCTCGGCTTCCAGCTTGTTGCAGATGGCGACGACTACTGCGCCTTCGTCAGCGGCAATATGGCTAGCACCTGTGTGCAGATGGGGATTGTTGTCGAAACCGTCTTCGTCGACGTTGGCAATATAGAGTGACCGGCTTCACGGTCAGCAGGTGGAGGCTCATAGAGAGCGGCCAGGTCTTCGACTGCTCAGGTTCAGGGAGCGCACCGGTCTGCGCCTCGTCCAGATGAGCCTTGACCGTTCTCTAAGACAGTTACCTGGACAGTTTCTGCGCGTCCTTGTCGCCGCTTCTGGCGACTCGCGATGACCCGGTATCAAGAGTCCTTTATCGACAGCTCTCCAGATCCGCCAGAGCGAGTTCGGTGTTGATGGTCTCGATGTCGGCGGCCGGGTCGATTTTGTCCGGCTACGTGGGTGACGTTGCTCATCTTCGAAGCAGCGCACTACGTGGGCGATGGCGTCGGACTCGCGGATGTTGGCGAGGAACTGATTGCCCAGGCCCTCGCCTTTGGATGCGCCAGCGACTAAACCGGCAATGTCGGTAAATTCCATCGTAGTAGGGATGATCTTCTGTGGATCGACGATCGCGGCGAGCTTATTCAGTCGCGTGTCGGGAATAGAGACGATCCCGGAGTTGGGCTCGATAGTGCAGAACGGAAAATTTTCCGCAGCGATGCCGGCCTTGGTGAGCGCATTAAACAGCGTTGACTTGCCGACGTTAGGTAGTCCGACGATTCCACATTTTACAGCCATTACGTGTCTCTATTTGATCTATTAAGTGTGTAACAGGCGCATGGCCTCTTCCCAATCGCCCTTAACCGCCTTCGGGGTTACCCGAATAGCGTCTTCTATATCCGCCATGATGACATCGGCTTCCGACCTGGAGGGGTTGCCAAGGACATAGTTCGCGACCATGGACTTGTCGCCCGGGTGTCCCACACCGATGCGCAGTCGATAGAAATCTCGCTGAGTTACCGAGTGCGCTGATGATGTCGCGGATGCCGTTGTGACCGCCGTGGCCACCGCCGTGTTTGAAACGTGTGACGCCCACGTCGAAATCGATCTCGTCGTAGGCGACTAAGCATATTTTCTGGCTCGATCTTATAGAATTTGCACGCGGCAGCTACAGACTTGCCGCTGTTATTCATGAAGGTAGTCGGGAATAAGAGTTTGATGTCGTCGCCAGCAATATTGATGCTGCCGAATTCGCCGAAAAACTTACTCTCCCCACGCAGACTGCCCGAATAGCTCTTGGCAAGATGGTGGAGAAAGATGACACCGGCGTTGTGCCGGTTAGAGTCATACTGGGAGCCCGGATTACCCAGGCCCACAATAAGTTTTAAGGAATTGCCTGTCATAAGACTTCTAGCTGGCTAGGCTAAGAAACGAGGACTAGCCTTCCTTCTCGTCGGAATCGTCTCCGCCAGCTTCAGACTCAGGAGCAGCAGGCGCATCAGGCGCAGTTGCAGCTTCTTCGACTTCCGCTCTAGGCGCTTGCACTGTGGCGACACTCAGATCGCGTCTCACCACGAAGCAAGAGCAACACTCGCTACGCCTGTCGGCAAGTGTGATGTCTGCAAGGTGAACAGCTTCGCCGATTTCCAGCAAGAGCATATCGACTTCGATAAACTCTGGCAGGTCTTTCGGGAAACAGTGGATCTCAATCTCGTTCAGATGTCTTGATGATGCTTCCGCCGCCAGTTTTAACACCCGCACACTTATCTTCGTTGAGGAAGTGAATCGGTACGTTAACTGTAATCTCGACCTTATCGCTTACGCGTTGGAAGTCAGCGTGCATGAGAATGGCTTTAGCAGGATGACGCTGCAACGCCTTGATAACAGCCTTCTGCTTCTTCTTTCCTACATTCAACGTAATAATGTGTGAAAAGAAAGCCTCATTTTCAGTGGCCTTAGCGATGTCCTTATGGGAGATCGTTAAGGAAACGGGGTCTTCACCACCACCATAAAGTACGGCTGGGATATCGCCATTCAAACGGCGTAGGCGGCGGCTCGCACCTTTCCCTAAGTCCGTTCGAACTGTGCAGTTCAACTCAAATTCTTCAGCAGACATAAGTCTCTCCTAAGAAGTGCTGTAGCTAGCTTGCGACCGGCTAATTACAGTGTTTATAAAGATCAATTGATAGCGAATCTATCCCTGACCATTGTGTATCCGCTCGAGGCTGACAATTCTACGTGTTGTCGAACATCGCGCTTATGGATTCTTCATTGCTCACACGACGAATAGACTCGGCCAATAATTTAGCCATGGACAGTTGTCGTATGCGGTTACAATTTTTTGCTGCGTCGCTCAGTGGAATCGTGTCAGTAACTACTAATGAGTCGAGGCTTGAATTTTCTATGTTATCAATAGCCGGTCCGGATAGTACCGGGTGTGTACAATAGGCCATTACTTTTGCGGCGCCGTGTTCTTTTAGCGCGTCTGCGGCTTTGCAGAGCGTGCCTGCTGTGTCGACCATGTCGTCGACGATAAGACAGCTGCGCCCTTTTACGTCACCGATGATGTTCATAACCTGTGCTACGTTCGCCGATGGTCGGCGTTTATCGATAATAGCGAGATCGACATTCAGTTGTTTGGCAACGGCCCGTGCCCTAACTACCCCGCCGATGTCTGGCGAGACTACTATCAGATTTTCGTATTTTTGCCGTTCGATATCGTCGGTCAGTACCGGTGAACCGTAGACGTTGTCCACTGGGATATTGAAAAACCCCTGTATTTGTTCTGCGTGCAGATCAACGGTGAGCACGCGATTCACGCCCACGGTACCGATCATGTCAGCAACGACCTTAGCGCTAATGGCGACACGTGCCGATCGAACGCGGCGATCTTGTCGCGCATAACCAAAGTAGGGGATTACTGCTGTAATTCTATTTGCCGATGCGCGGTGCAGAGCGTCGGCCATCAACAACAACTCCATGATACTGTCGTTGGTTGGTGCGCAAGTAGGCTGAATAAGGAATACGTCCTTGCCGCGAACGTTCTCGTTGAGCTCTACAGAAATCTCACCATCACTGAATTTGCTAATGCTGGCATAGCCCAGAGGAATACCGATATGCTTGGCAATATTGTCTGCCAATTCTGGGTTGGCATTACCAGTAAAGACCATTAAATTATTTGGCACGGTGAGTTCCTATAAGTGTCGGTACAAGCAGTTCGAGATGAATCGTTCTATTTAGTATAAATAGTCTTAAAAAGACAGCTACTTCTATTAGCTCTACATTGTTCTGCAACTGTCTTAGAAAATGGCTGGGGTGGCTGGATTCGAACCAACGCATGCAAGGATCAAAACCTTGTGCCTTACCACTTGGCGACACCCCAATAATTCGTCTTCTAACTGTAATCCTGTTCTAGAGAATCGATGCCCTTGGCAACAAATCCCGGTAGATTGTCTGGCAGGGCATTCAACACTTTTTTGGCAGCTGCTTCACTCTCGAAGCTGGCAAAAAGGCTTGAGCCTGTTCCTGTCATCCTGAAATCGGCAAAGTTAGCCAAGATTTCGAATGCTTGATCTACCTCTGGATGCAGTTTTCGAGTGACTGCTTCGCAGTCATTTCGGGTGCTGCCTGCCAGAAAGTCGGCCATTTTGATTGCTTGGGAGTGCCGTGTCAAATGTTCATGACAAAAAACCTCTACGGTAGAGACTGAGCATTTCGGGGATACCACCAAATACCAGCTACTGCCCAATTCTACAGGGCTGAGCTTCTCACCGATTCCCTCGGCCCAAGCCGATTTTCCGCGGATGAACACGGGCACATCGGCACCCAATTTGACGCCGATCTCGCAGAGCTTGTCCGTGCTTAGATTTAGCTTCCAAAGCAGGTTTAAGGCCGCCAAGCAGGTAGCTGCGTTCGAGCTTCCTCCGCCTAGACCAGCTCCGCTTGGCAACCGTTTATTCAGGCTGATGCTAGCTCCAAGCAGCGGATTGCCTGCTTCTAACCTTAGTAGCGCTGCGGCTTTAGTCACCAAGTTGTTGTCCAGAGGGGTGTCATTCCCGATGCCATCGCTGAAGGATAGGTGCAGACTGAGTATGCCGTTGTTACTCACCTCAAATGCCATCTGATCGCCGAAATCGAGCAGCTGGAACACTGTCTGTAGCTCGTGATAGCCATCTTCACGACGCCCAAGGATATGCAGGAATAAGTTCAACTTGGCCGGCGCTAGAAATTGAGTGAATTGCTTAGTCATTAGTCTATTTATTCTTCGGCTAGTTCGTCAGCTGTCCAGCTAAGCCTAAAAAATCGCAGCCGAATCCCGTTTCGTGGCCGTGTTAACACTACATCGCGAGGAAGGCTAATCGGTCCATATTGGCGCATGTCGCTCAAGTTGATAGTCCAGTCTGCCTGTTCAATAGTGCTGAGTTGGTTTAGTTCATTGAAGCTTAGCTGAAACTCTGAATCTGGCGAGGGAAGACCCTTAATCCAATAATTCAGCTGAGACAGGGGAAGTTCATAGCCTAGCTGCCCCAGAATAAGTTCTTCTGGGCTACTTGCACTTCTCGTCTCACCACCGTTTTCGAGAGTCACGTTGTCGGGGCTGCCGACAATTAACGTGCTGCCCACATTGAGTGTTCCCCACAGGCGTATGCGGTAGTCGACGTTCTGCTGCAGCCAATTGATGCTTGGCGTATGGGATTCGTTGTCGTAGCGAACATTGACGCGGCCGCGTAGCCCCCAGGAATCGAAATTTTGCAGTTGCTCACGTTGGTGTGCCCAGTCGCTGTTCTCCTTGGCGGGAGGGGGAACTGCGGTACAGGCTGATACAAGAGTTGTCACGAACAGGTGCACAGCAAAGGCTCGAACCTTTGCTTTTCGTGAATTGTTCTGCCCCAGTTTGCTATTCATTCTGCGACTTGCAGTCTTTCCATTGCCTCGGCTATAAGAGGGCTTTCAGGGTCTGTCTCGAGCGCACCTTGCCAAACGCGCATGGCTTCATCAAAACGTCCCAGTGCCCAAAGTACCTCGCCAAGGTGAGAAGCCACCTCATCATCGGGAAAGGCAGCGAAGGCGCGGCGCATCTGCACTAGGGCTTCTTCATAGCGGCCAACCTTATACAGAGCCCAGCCGAGGCTGTCGATGATGGAGGGCTCTTCGGGCGAAATTGCGATGGCACGCTCTATTAACTCCAATGCCTCTTCATAGCGTGTTGTCTGATCGGCTAGCATATAGCCGAGGTGATTCAAGGCGCGGGAGTCTTCGGGCTGCATGCGAATAATCTGCACGAGATCGCGTTCCGATCCCTCTTGGTCGCTTTGTGAGTCGAAATAGAGGACGCGGGCGAAAAGTAGATCCATCTCGTTCGGGAATTTATTCAGAGCAGTGTCAAGAAGCTGCTCTGCCGCATCGAAATGCTCTTCCTGAATAAGGAGGGAAGACTCGATCGTTGTAAAGAGCACCTCGAGCCGTGGCTGTCCGCGAGAGAGCTGGCTTAGCCAGTCATGGGCATCATCGAGGCGCCCGCTTTGAATCGAGAGTCGCGTTGCCTGTTGTTGTGCCGAGAGAAAATTATTCGTGCCGATACGCACTTGTCGAAAATGCTCAATCGACTTTTCTAAATTATCCTGTTCCTGATAGATGAGTCCCAAGTTGTATTGACTCTCATCGGCGCGCTGATCAGCGTCAATCAACTTTATATAGGCAGCTATTGCACTATTGAAATTTTCTAGTTGTGTATCTAGTAGCGCAATCGAGTAGAGCGTCTCCCAATCCTGTGGGTTTTGTTCTACTAGAATCTGAAACTGCTCCTGAGCTTGGTCGTACTCTTCATTCTGAATGAGCAGGCGCGCGTAGTTGAGACGAAGCGCTTTGTCCGTTTTGAATCTTGCGACGCCGCTGCGCATGACGCGCATTGATTGCGTAGGCCTTTCCATGCTCTGTAGGATCTGCGAGTGGAGCATGACTATGTTTGGTGTGAGGTCCGTGTTGTCCTTTAATTGTTCCACCTCAGTGAGAGCCTCTTCGAAATTTCCATTCTGTGCTAGCAGCTGTACCAGCGTTAGATGGATGGAGGTCTGCTTGTTGAATTCAACTTTTAGGCGGGCAAGGTTTTCTATCAGCACTGATCTAAGCTGGGGATTGAGGCGGCCGGTACGAGAGGAGAGGGCGGCGAAATCCATATCGCCACCCAGCTCCAGCACCCTCGACATATGGGAGATAGCTTGCTCGAAGGCGCCGCTTTCTAGAAACTGAATGCTAAGTAGTAGCTGTGGTTGTGGGTTTGTCGGCTCGAGCTGAGCCCACAGCATACCAAGCTGCAATAAGGCATTGATGTCGCTATTGACCGAGGCGAACTGAATGGCACGCTGGATTACGGTGACATCTCGAGTGGACATAGCTAGGTCGAAATAGCTATCACCAGCCTCGGCGACTTGGCCGCGTTGGGCGCTTAGTTCGCTGATAATGGCCTCATACAGCTGATCTTCTGTAAAGCTGCCGTACTCGATTTCGGGTGTGGGTTCCTCGAGAACCAGTGTGGGCACGGCTCTAGTAGGGGTTTCGGTGGTATCGATTGCTGGCACTGAGGCGGTACATCCGGCAAGGCTGATACAGGCTAGAGCGATGACTAAGTTATTGATATTTTTCATATTTTACAGTTTTGGCCCTGAAAGACGGCGTGTTTGCTTAGGACCGCATTATAACAGCTACTCTCGCTAGCTTGGGAGCAGAATAGCATAGAGGCATCCTATTTTTATCCAGATCGAGTAATCAGTCTCTAATGGGAACTGGAGTGGATATTTAGTAACATAGCGGCCCCTTTATGGTGGCAAATTAATCCGCGGCGATTGTCGCGATTTCACCACGATTCGCTTGAACGGTTAATTCATGGCATTGGTACTAGTAGGTATAAACCACAACACGGCGAATATCGAAATGCGCGAGAAGGTGGCTTTCCCGCCGGAGATCGTGGAATCAGCTCTTGCCGAAATTTATGCCTTGCCGCCGATTCGAGAAGTAGTGATCGTCTCTACCTGCAATCGTACAGAGATCTATTTGGATTTTGTCGAATCAGACTCTGAGGTGCCGGTGGACGATGAACTTGCTCAGAAGCGTCAATTAGCAGATCGACAAGCAGAAGTTGTTGCGTGGTTATCGAAGTTTCATAATCTGCAGGCGAGTGAGCTAGGAAAGTGCAGCTACTCCTATGCAAGTGAAGATGTAGTTCGGCACCTAATGAAGGTCTCCTGTGGGTTAGATTCCATGGTGTTGGGTGAGCCGCAGATATTAGGTCAAATTAAATCGGCTTATGCTGTGTCAAAAGATCAAGAAGTTGTTGCGCAGTCCCTGGGTCGCGCATTTGAGGAAGCATTCTCGATTGCTAAGCAGGTGCGCACCGATACCGCCATCGGTGAAAACCCGGTTTCTGTTGCCTATGCGGCGGTGACACTGGCAGAACGCATCTTCTCAGATTTGCCTAGCCTCAATGTTCTTCTTATCGGTGCCGGTCGCACTATCGAGTTAGTTGTGAAGCATCTCGTGGACAAGGGGGTGAGTGAGATAGTGGTTGCGAACAGAACGCTAGACAATGCTTTGGAGATTGCTAACCGCTTCGATGCGCACGGCGTATTACTCTCCGATATACCCGAGCAGTTGATCAAGGCAGATATCGTTGTCTCATCGACGAATAGCCAATTACCTTTGTTAGGTAAGGGTGCAGTCGAGCGCGCACTGAAACAGCGCAAGCATAAACCGATGTTATTGGTAGATCTCGCCGTACCGCGCGATATCGAAGCACAGGTGTCAGAAATCGCCGATGCCTATCTATATAGTATCGATGACATCAGTGCAGTAATCGATGACGGCGTGAAGAGTCGGGCGGATGCCGCGAAGCAGGCCGAATTCATTATCGAGCGCGGCGTGGAAGATTATCGCAAGGCGCTACGATCATTAAATGCGGTAAACACGCTGCGGGCATTGCGCGATAAGGCCGACGCAATTCGCGAGAAGGAATTAGAGCGCGCGTTGAAGATGCTAGAGAAGGGTGAGTCAGCAGAAGCTGTTCTGAGCAGCCTGGCTAGATCGCTGACGCAGAAACTTGTGCATTCGCCAAGCGTGCAGATGAAAAAAGCGAGTGCGGCAGGGTCGCGATGAGCTATTGGAATTAACGGCGGAGCTGTTTGAGCTAAGCTTAGAATCAGAACCGAATACCGGTGAAGAAACGGATTAAAAGAAGTAGCTATGAAAGACTCTATACGGAATAAATTAGACAACTTAAAGGATCGTTTCGATGAGCTAGAGGCCTTGCTAAGCGATGCGGAGATAATCTCCGATCAGAATCGTTTTCGTGACTTGTCTAAAGAGTACGCTGAGATCGAAGAGGTGGTGAAAAACTATGATCGCTTCGCTCAGGTAGCAGAAGAACTCGAACAGACGAAAGAGATGCAAAAGGATGCAGACCCAGATATTCGCGAGATGGCGGACGAAGAATTTCACAGCAACACGGAAGAGTTGAACAGGTTAGAGCTGAACCTACAGACCCTGCTGCTGCCGAAGGATAGCAAAGACAGACTCAACGTATTCATAGAGATCCGTGCGGGTACAGGTGGTGACGAGGCGGCAATATTCTCAGGTGACCTGTTGCGCATGTATTCCCGCTACGCGGAACAGCAAGGCTGGAAGCTGGAAATTATCAGCGAGCGGCACGGTGAGCATGGCGGTTACAAAGAAGTCGTTACCCGTATTGAGGGTAAGAACGTCTTCGAGAAGCTTAAGTTTGAATCTGGGGCGCATCGCGTGCAGCGTGTTCCCGAGACCGAGACGCAGGGCCGCATTCATACCTCGGCCTGCACTGTCGCCATCATGCCGGAGATGGATGAGATAGACGAGATCGAAGTCAACAAGGGTGATCTGCGTGTAGATACTTTTCGTGCTAGTGGTGCAGGTGGACAGCACGTGAATAAGACTGACTCTGCAATTCGATTGACTCACCTACCCTCAGGCATAGTCGTCGAGTGTCAGGACGAGCGCTCGCAGCATAAGAACAAGGCGCGCGCGATGTCGCTGTTACAGGCAAAACTGATGGACGAGGCAACGCAGGCACAGCATCAGGAAGAGTCTGATAACCGACGCAAGTTAGTGGGTAGCGGCGATCGCTCCGAAAAAATACGAACCTACAATTACCCGCAGGGCCGTGTTACTGACCACCGCATCAAGTTGACGCTCTACAATTTAGCCGAGGTGATGTCCGGAGAGCTCGGCTGCGTGATTCAGCCGCTGATCAATGAGTATCAGGCAGACTTGCTAGCGGGCTTGGCTAATGACGAATAGGCGCAGACCTTACGATGGCAACTATTAAGCAAGCGCTAATGCAGGCCAACACACTTCAACAGGTTAGCGAAAGCTGGAAACTCGATGCCGAACTGCTCCTCGCTGAAGCTATCGGGCAATCTAGGGAATATCTATTTACTTGGCCAAACGAAGAGTTGACGCAGTCTCAGTTCGAAAAATTTGATACTTATTGTGGCAGACGTCTGACTGGTGAACCCATCGCTTATATTCTCGGCAGGCAGGCGTTCTGGGATTTCGAGCTACTAGTAACCCCTGCGGTTCTTATTCCGCGTCCGGAGACCGAGCTATTGGTGGAAACAGCGCTAGAGGTACTCGATAAATCTGCTACTGCTGTAGTCCTCGATCTCGGCACCGGCAGTGGCGCTATAGCCTTAGCATTGGCTGCCAGCAATAGACACTGGGCGGTAACCGCTGTTGATAGCAGTGAGTCCGCTCTAGGGGTTGCCGCGGATAACGCAAAGTTGCTGCAGCTTTCGAATATTGAGTTTATACAGACATCGTGGTGTGATGGTCTACCGAATGCTCATTTCGATCTCATTGCGGCGAACCCTCCCTATGTGGAGGCGGGAGATAAGCACTTAAGTGAAGGCAGTCTGCCTTTCGAGCCGATCGCTGCTTTGGTTGCTAGAGAGAATGGTTTTGCGGATATTCGCGCGATCGCTGAACAGAGCCGGCACTGCTTGAAGAAAAGCTCATGGCTACTGATCGAACACGGGTTTCAGCAGAAGCAGGCAGTTGAAAAAATATTGGTCGATACCGGCTATGCGAATATCGAATGTGTAAAAGACCTAGCCAAGTTAGATAGATTGACGAAGGCGCAGTGGTTGCATTGATTTTTTCCAAGGCCTAGTTTTCTGAAAAAAATAAAAGCAGGCAGTAATGAAAGACGAACAGCTACTTAGATACTCTCGCCAGATTATGTTGCCCCAGATGGACGTTGCTGGACAGCAGAAACTAATTGAGGCGACTGTGCTCATCGTCGGCATGGGCGGATTGGGCTGTCCTGCAGCTATGTATCTCGCCGCCGCAGGCGTCGGTCATCTTATCATCGCCGATGATGATGTGGTTGAGCTGACGAATCTGCAACGGCAGGTCGCTCACAGTCAATCTATGATCGGTGAGCCGAAGGTGGTATCGGCTCAACAAACCTTATTGGGTCTTAATCCGGATTTAAAAATCACGGCGCTGCAGAAGCGGCTCGAAGGAGCGAATTTAAGCGAAGCGGTCAGCCAAGCCGACCTCGTCGTCGATGCCTGCGATAATTACACTACCCGATTCGCTATCAATTCCGCGTGCATCGAGCACGGCAAGCCCCTAGTCTCCGGTGCCGCCATTCGTATGGAGGGGCAGGTGGCTGTGTTCGACAGCAGGAGTCCAATTAGCCCCTGTTATCAATGCCTGTATTCGCAAGGAGGTGACGAGGATGCAAGCTGTTCCGAGAACGGTGTGATGGCGCCACTGGTAGGTATAATCGGTGCGGTACAGGCGATGGAGGCGATAAAGCTGCTAGCCGGCATTGGTGAATCGCTTACTGGCCGGCTACTTTTGCTCGACGCCAGCAGCCTGCAATGGCGTGAGATGCGACTCCCGCGCGATAGTAACTGCGGGGCCTGTGGCTCTTCGCGGCGCAGTTACGGTGCCAAGTCCTGAGCACGGCAAGTCCCTGGTCGCTACTAAATTAGCGAGTACAAAGTTTGAAGTGTCTAGCGCATAGGGCTATGATGCTCGCGCTTCAGTCGTGAGATACCCTAAGCCTTTCCTTTTTTGCGTAAGCTGTAAACTCGATATACCTTCACTGGTAATAATTCTTATGGATTCAGAACTAGAACAGCCAAAGCTCGCCTTCAACCACTTCGATCTACAGAAGCCGCTCGCTGACGCCATCAGGAAGATAGGTTTTGAGTACTGCACGCCGATTCAGGCGCAATCGCTGGTACATACGCTGCAGGGCCATGATGTGACTGGTAAGGCGCAGACCGGCACCGGTAAGACAGCCGCCTTTCTTATTACTATTATTAACGATCTTCTCTTGAATCCGATTGAACAGGCGCGTTATATCGCCGAGCCACGTGCACTGATCGTAGCGCCCACGCGGGAATTAGCACAGCAGATTGCCAGCGATGCGCAGCTACTAACAGATGGTTGCGACATGAGTGTCGTCACTTTGGTCGGTGGCGAAGACTACGCCAAACAGAATCGGGCACTCGATGCCAGACCTGTAGATATCGTCGTAGCGACGCCCGGTCGTTTGCTGGATTTCGTACAGAGCGGCAATCTGCATCTGGGCGCAGTCGAAGTTCTTGTATTGGACGAGGCCGATCGAATGTTGGACATGGGTTTCATTCCACAGGTGCGCTCCGTTGTTTCGCGCACACCGAAGAAGGAATGTCGACAGACTCTGTTGTTTAGTGCGACATTTACTCCAGCCATCATAGAGCTAGCGCAGCGCTGGGCAGTCGACCCTATCATGATTGAGATCGAGCCAGAGAAAGTGGCGGCGGATGCGGTCGACCAGATCGTCTACCTGGTTACTACAGCTGATAAATACAATTTACTGTTTAATCTCATTGCTGAGCCAGAAGCTGAGAAGGTTATGGTGTTCAGCAATCGCCGCGATCAGGTTAGAAGGCTCGCAGATAATTTGCATAGAAACGGAGTCGAATGCGGCATGCTTTCCGGTGAAGTCGCTCAGAACCAAAGAGTGCGTACATTGGATGCCTTTAAAAGTGGCAAGGTAAAGGTATTAGTCGCAACTGATGTGGCGGGCCGTGGATTGCACATCGATGACGTTACACACGTGATAAATTACACGCTGCCTGACGAACCGGAAGACTATGTGCATCGCATAGGACGAACGGGTAGGGCTGGAGCGATTGGTACTTCGATCAGCTTTGCTTGCGAAGATGATTCGTTTCTACTGCCAGATATCGAAGAAAAGCTAGGAGCGAAACTGGATTGTATTCATCCAGAGGAGGCGATGTTAGCGAAGGCACCGGCTTTCGAGAGAGCTTCTAAGTTTAAAGCAAAACCCGCTAGCCGGACTTCTGGGAATCCAAGTTCCGGCAAGCGTCCACCGCGCTCCCGCTAGCTCCGGCCTGCTTTAGTATTTCCACGTATTTGCTAGATTTTCTGTGGCGAGACACTAAATCTAGAAAGGTGCTGCCGTCTTTCAGGCTGACGTTGATATCGTGACCTGCATCGGCATAGAGCACAATGAAACGAGCGAACAGTTCGGCAGTCATACCGCGATAGGCGCGCAGCAGGATATTGTAGTCGTGCGGCAGGTCTTCCGGTGGAAGGACATCGAGGCCGGCCTTTAATCGCTCGTCAGACCACTCTTCATCGCGAGTTGCCTTTTGCGTTCTCTGTGTACCGACCTTCTTTTCTTGCTTCATTGCATTTTTTCTCTAAGTAACTCGTTAACCTGTGCTGGGTTGGCTTTGCCTTTAGATAGCTGCATACACTGACCAACCAGAAAGCCGATTACCTGCTCCTTGCCGTCCTTATATTGTTGTACCTGCGCAGGATTTTTTTCGATAACCTCAAGCACCAATTTTTCGATCTCACCGGAGTCGGTAACTTGCTTTAAGCCCTTCGACTCGATGATTGCATCGACATCAGATTCATCACTGATCATGGATTCAAACACGGTCTTGGCGATCTTGCCTGAGATTGTGTTGTCCTTGATGCGCGCGATCAGAGTCGCTAGGCGCACAGCCTGAATGGGTGAATCGGCAATCTCCCAGTTGTGCTTATTGAGCAAGCCTAAGAGGTCTTGGCTGACCCAGTTTGCGGCGAGTTTCGAATCACCGCTCGCTGTGGCCACAATTTCATAGTACTCCGCTAACTCACGGCTACTCACTAGGACACCGGCATCGTAATTGCTCAATGAATAATCTTCGATAAAGCGTGCCTTTCTTGCATCAGGCAGTTCTGGGAGCTGCGCTGTTACGGCTGCGATGTATTCATCATCGATAACAACGGGAAGTAAGTCCGGTTCGGGAAAGTAGCGGTAGTCATTTGCTACTTCCTTGCTGCGCATAGAACTTGTCTCGTCTTTATCAGCGTTGTAGCGTCGAGTTTCCTGAATGATCCTGCCGCCGTCTTCAAGAATTTCCTGCTGACGCGCCACCTCGGAGTGGATTGCTTTCTCTACGAAGCGGAACGAGTTGATGTTTTTGATCTCCGCGCGCGTCCCAAGCTCAGTGGCTCCCTTAGGACGTATCGAGACGTTAACATCACAGCGCATTGATCCTTGCGCCATGATTGCGTCAGAGATATCCAGATAACGAATGATAGTGTGTAGCTTCTTCAAGTAGGCAACCGCCTCTTCTGCGCAGGTGATCTCTGGTTCAGAAACAATTTCCAACAGAGGTTCTCCGGCGCGGTTCAGATCGATTCCAGACATGCCGCTGAATTCTTCATGTAGCGATTTTCCTGCGTTCTCCTCAATGTGTGCGCGTGTAACACCGATAATCTTCTCGCTACCGTCGGCGAGGGTGACAGTTAAGGCACCCTTGCCCACAGTTGGGAAATCCAATTGGGTTACTTGGTACCCTTTCGGTAAGTCGGGATAGAAGTAGTTCTTGCGGTCAAAGACTGATCGCTTGCCGATCTCGGCGCCTATCGCAACGCCAAAACGAACGGCCATTCTAAGCGCTTCTTCGTTGAATACGGGTAGTGTGCCGGGTAAGGCACAGTCGAAAATACTCGCCTGGGTATTAGGCTGCGCACCGAATTCGGTAGAGCTTCCCGAGAACAACTTCGACTTCGTGGACAGAGAGACGTGTACTTCTAAGCCTATGACTGTTTCCCATTCCATGATTAGGACTCTCCGCTAGCAGCTGTTATCGCTGTAGATTTCTGCTTGTGCCAATCGGTGTGCTGTTGGAACTGATGAGCCACATTAAGGATCTTCGCCTCATCAAAGTATTTGCCGATTATCTGCATTCCCATAGGTAGGCCATTGGCTATGCCCACTGGGATAGACGCGGCAGGTAGTCCGGCGAGATTAACTGCGATGGTATAGATGTCCTCGAGGTACATCGAAACCGGGTCGCTCTTCGAGCCTAGTTTGAATGCGGTATGCGGTGAAGTCGGCCCAATAATTACGTCGACCTCCGTAAAGGCTCTATCGAAATCGTCCTTGATTAGGCGGCGAATCTTTTGCGCCTTACGGTAATAGGCATCATAAAAACCAGCCGATAGGGCATAGGTGCCGATCATGATGCGACGCTTCACTTCTTCACCGAAGCCTTCGCTGCGTGTTCTCTTGTACATGTCTTCAAGATTGACAGGATCTTCGCAGCGGTAACCGTAACGCACGCCGTCGAAGCGTGAAAGGTTGGCCGATGCTTCTGCTGGGGCAACAACATAATAGGCAGAAACAGAGAGATGGCTATTGGTTAGATCCACTTCTTTGATTATTGCACCAAGCTTCTCGTATTCGGTGAGTGCATCGCGAACAGCTTGTTCGACTTCACGGCTCAAGCCTTCTGCAAAATGCTGCTTTGGAATGCCGATGCGTATTCCCTTTAAGGGTTGATTGAGAGAAGCGGTGAAATCTTCGATTGGTCTATCTATGCTAGTGGAGTCTTTTTTGTCCAAGCCTGACATAACATTCAGCATCAAGGCGGCATCTTCGGCGCTCTTCGCTAGCGGGCCGGCCTGATCGAGACTAGAGGCGAAAGCGATCATTCCCCAGCGAGACACACGGCCGTAACTCGGCTTCATCCCGGTTACGCCGCAGAATGCAGCGGGCTGTCGGATAGACCCACCGGTGTCGGTGCCTGTTGCCATGGCGCAAAGGTCGGCAGCGACGGCTGCCGCCGATCCGCCGGAAGAGCCACCTGGCACACATTCGGTATTCCAAGGGTTCTTTACGTCACCAAAGAAGCTAGTCTCATTGGAGGAGCCCATCGCGAACTCATCCATGTTGGTTTTGCCTAACAGTACGGTACCGGCATCATTGAAACGCTCCACAACGGTTGCATTGTAGGGTGAGACAAAGTTGTGAAGCATGCGTGAGCCGCAGGTAGTCAGAATATCCTTGGTACAAAATATATCCTTATGGGCTAGCGGGATTCCGAGTAACGGGCTATCGAGTCCATTTGCGCGCGCTTCGTCTGCAGCTTTTGCGGCTAGCAGAGCAGAATCTTCACACACAGTAATGAAGGCATTGAGCTCACCGTTGAGAGTGGCGATGCGGTCTAAATAAGCCTGCGTAATTTCAACACTGGAGATGTCGCCCGCAGCGAGAGCGGCGGAAATTTCGGCGACAGTACTATTAATCATTTGCGGATTCCATTTGTCGTGATTGCGTTATTAGGTTGCTTGCTGTGAGAGTCAGAAAGTAGGCTCAATCGAGTACTTTTGGTACCAGGTATAAACCGTCTTCGCTCGCGGGGGCGAGTTGCTGGAGTTTGTCGCGCTGATCCTCTTCGGTGATCTTGTCGGCACGGAGGCGCTGCACTAGATCCAGAGGGTGGGCAAGTGGTTCGACCGCGTTTGTGTCTACCGATTGCATCTGATCGATAAGCGCCAGAATATCAGTAATTCGAGTCGTCACCTCATGGGTTTCAGATTCGCTAATATGTAATCGTGCCAAATGGGCAATTTTTTCTACTTCTGTCTTGTCCAAAGCCATCGATATTCTCCGAATTTTTCGTGCCGGGAGTGAATTACTTGCAGTATTGGCGGCGGCTCAAGTATTTGCAGCCTGCCGCTTGCTCAAAGCCCTAGCCGTTGCTAGAGTGCCTGCTATTCGCGTAAGAGGCGAGATTATACTCGAATTTTACCGATGTTCCCAAAAAGAGAAACCGGTAAATTACTCTATGAGATTCCCGCCAGCGTCACATCTCAGTTCTAAATGGGACGAGAAGGGCTGCCGGTACACACTAATTCGCTCCAAGCATGAAATAAAAGTGAGCAATCGCTAAATCATTGGGCAGAATTGCCGCTTAAATAAATATGCATGCCAGAAATGGAATCTTTAAATTGAGGTCTTCGTAAAACCATGTTCAAAAAAATAAGGGGAATGTTCTCCAATGACCTGTCTATTGATTTAGGCACGGCCAATACACTGATTTATGTGCGCGAGGAGGGCATTGTTTTGAACGAGCCTTCAGTGGTCGCTATCCGCACGCACAATGGTCAAAAGACTGTTACGGCGGTGGGTTCCGATGCGAAGCGCATGCTGGGACGAACGCCCGGTAATATCACCGCAATTCGCCCCTTGAAGGACGGTGTTATCGCAGACTTCCAGGTAACTGAGAAGATGCTGCAGCACTTCATTAATAAGGTGCATGAAAATAGCTTCTTCCCGCCCAGCCCTAGAGTCCTGGTCTGTGTTCCTTGTAAATCAACACAAGTAGAGCGCCGTGCCATTCGTGAATCGGTTTCTAGTGCTGGCGCGCGTGATGTGCGTCTGATCGAGGAACCCATGGCGGCTGCTATCGGTGCCGGTCTGCCAGTAGAGCAGGCGAGTGGCTCCATGGTTGTAGATATCGGTGGTGGCACTACCGAGATTGCGATTATTTCTTTGAATGGTGTGGTTTACTCGGAATCGGTTCGCGTTGGTGGCGATCGCTTCGACGAGGCAATCACTGCGCATGTGCGCCGCAACTATGGCAGTCTTATCGGTGAAGCCACAGCTGAGCGCATCAAAAAAGAGATAGGTTGTGCCTATGTTGGAGCCTCGACAGAGATTCGTGAGATCGATGTTCGCGGTCGTAATCTGGCCGAAGGTGTGCCGCGCAGTTTTACTCTAAATAGCGATGAGATACTCGAATCCCTGCAGGAGCCACTATCGGCGATTGTGCAGGCGGTGAAGAGCGCACTGGAGCAGTCTCCGCCAGAATTGGCGTCGGATATTGCCGAAAGCGGCCTTGTCCTAACCGGTGGTGGTGCTCTGCTTAGGGATCTGGACAAATTGCTTTCCGAGGAGACCGGCCTGCCAGTTATCGTCGCAGATGACCCGCTAACTTGCGTGGCGCGCGGCGGTGGTAAGGCAATGGAATTGATGGATACCTACGATATCGATCTGTTAACCCTGGAATAGGCGCTAGTTGCTGCCTCGTGCAGGCCTTAAGGGGCTGATATACTCTGGATTTTCCCTTTGGGTCTGAGAGGGCCTGAGTAGAGAGGATCTGAGTAGAGCCCTCGAATCAGGCTGCGCTATGCTCTAAGGTCTTAGCTTCAAGTTAAGAGGTCAGCTACCATCGATAAGACTCTGTTTACAAAAGGTGTCGCTCTCGAGTATCGGGCGCTCACCTTTATATTCTTCTGCGTTTGCATCATGTTCGCAGATGCGCGCTTTGGCTACCTAGAACGAATTCGCTATGGTCTCGGCTATGCCACCTCGCCAGTCTATTGGGTCGCAGATATACCCACACGCGTCTCCTTCTGGATCGATGATGTTTTTGTCTCTCGCACCGACCTTCTCGAAGAAAATGATGGCCTGCGTGCTAATCTTCTCGCCGCGCAGCGCGAGTTGCAGCTGCTTGAGAGTCTGGTTAGCGAGAACAATCGCTTACTCGCACTGAATGAGGCCACTCGAGGAATCAATGGTGACGTATTGTCCGCGGAGATTATTAATATGTCTCCCGATCCCTATTCGAAAAGAGTGTTGATCAACAAGGGGGCTCGCGAAGATGTATTCATCGGGCAGGCTTTGCTCGATGCGAACGGTTTGATGGGGCAGGTGGATGAGGTGCTTCCCTTTACTGCTTGGGTTTTGTTGATCACCGATTCTCACCACGTGACCCCTGTCGAGGTGAATCGCAATGGCGAACGTGCGCTGGCCATAGGGAGTCGCACGACCGCAGCCGAATTGGAATTACAGTTTGTAACGCAAACTCAAGATATGAAGGCCGGTGATCGATTGATCAGCTCGGGTATGGGGCAGGTCTATCCGAAAAACTATCCCGTCGCTGAGATCACCAGTGTCTTCGCCGATCCGGGTCAGGACTTCGCTACGATCACGGCAAGACCCTTGGCACAGATCGACAGCACGCGTCATGTGATGCTGGTGTTTAATAACGAGGAAGCGCAAACGAGCGTGCGCAGAGCAGCAGACATTGTAGAGCCTAATCTACCCACGCTGAAAGCGGGTGAAACAGCGGTTAATGAGAGTGTCGAGGCATCGGTTATCGCTGATCAAATACCTCAAGGGCTGCCGAACGCGGCGGTTCAATAGGCGTAGCGATGCAAGATAAGCCACACTCGATCTGGGTAATTTTTCTAAGCTTCTTTTTAGCTTACCTGCTAGCCATTGTTCCCTTCCCCGAATGGGCGATGAATTACCGTCCCGAATGGGTGCCGATAGTACTGATCTATTGGACCATGGCCTTGCCCTATCGCATTGGTATCGGTTCCGCCTGCGCAGCGGGGCTGGTTTTGGATGTTCTCGAAGGCTCGACTCTAGGGGTGAATGCGCTGGCGCTCGTGGTTGTCGCCTATGTCGCGCTTAGCCTGCACCAACGCATGCGAATGTTTTCTTCTGTGCAGCAAAGCGGGCTTGTGCTTGTTTTGGTGGGCCTCAATTTGATGCTATGTAATTGGCTGCAAATCGTGACTGGCCAGAGTGTCTCTTCTAACCTCATGTTCCTAATGGCGGCACTAACTAGTGCGGTAATCTGGCCCTCTCTCTTTCAGCTGCTCCGACAAATTCGCCGTAGCTTTGATGTGCATTAGGCGGGCTGGAATGGAATCGATCATACTTGCCTCCGCGTCTGCCAGACGGCAGGAGTTGCTCCGCCAGATTGGTGTTCGTTTCACCGTTCGAAGTCAGGACATCGATGAATCGATTCGAAGTGGTGAGCTAGCCAATGACTACGTTATCCGTATGGCACAGGAGAAGGCGAAATCTGCACTCAGTGAATTACTGGTAAATAAGGATTCAAACGCAACTGTGGTACTTGCGGCAGACACCAGTGTTGTCTGCGATGCTGACGTGCTTGGCAAACCGATGGATGAGGCGGATGCGGTCGATATGCTGCGACGCCTATCTGGGCGCGAGCATCGAGTGCTCTCCGCTGTAACGCTGGCCACGCAGGATAAGCAGCGTACGCTGTTGTCCGAGTCCCGGGTAAGATTCCGTGAGATCAGCATTGCAGAGGCGCAACAGTATTATAGAAGCGGTGAATCTGCTGGTAAGGCAGGAGCTTATGCCATACAGGGTTATGCTGCGGTATTCGTAGAGCAACTCATTGGCAGCTACAGCGGTGTTATGGGTCTGCCCTTATTCCAGACGGCGCAGCTGCTCTGCGAGTTTACTGTGCCCTTGCAATCAACTATTCCAGCGATAGTGAAATAGTCTATGAGCGAAGAAATCCTCATCAACGTTACAGCGATGGAGACTCGAGTAGCGCTTATCGAGAATGGCCAGTTGCAAGAAATTTTTATCGAGCGACACAGTCATCGAGGTCACGTTGGCGATATCTTTTACGGCAAGGTGATACGTGTGATGCCAGGAATGGAGGCTGCCTTTGTCGATATCGGTCTAGAGAAGGCCGCCTTCATTCATGCCTCGGATATAGCGGAAATTGATGCCGATGGATTCGAGACTAGAGACGAGGGCCCAAAGCCAATTCAGCAGCTATTGCGGGAAGGGCAATTTATTGTTGTGCAAGTAGCCAAGGATGCGATCGGCACAAAAGGGGCACGTTTAACTACTAACTTAACTTTGCCTTCTCGAAATCTGGTCTATCTGCCTAGAAGCAAACACTTAGGCATCTCGCAGCGCATCGCGGGTGATGCAGAACGGCAGCGACTACTTGATCAGATCGGGCATTGCCTTGAGCAGGAATCTTGGGATGGGCATGGCGGATTCATAGTGCGCACCGCAGCTGAAGGGGCTTGTGCGGAGGAGTTCTGTGAAGATGTTCGTTACCTGCGCCGTCTGTGGAGGAAAGTGAAGCAGCGGATAGAGAGAACGAATAAGATTAGTACTGTCTATGGTGAAGCCCCGCTCTATATGCGAATCACCCGTGACCTTATTACAACGCGCGTCGAGAGAATTCGTGTCGACAACGAGCAGTCGCTGGGGGAGATTCAGCAATTTATAGAAGACTTTATTCCCGAGTCGGCTTCGAAGTTGGAAGCCTATACTGGCGCTCGTCCGCTATTTGACCTGTTTGGCATCGAGGGTGAGATCAACAAGGCTCTGGGTAGACAGGTAATGCTGAAATCCGGTGGCGATCTAATTATTGATCAGACCGAGGCCATGACGACTATCGATGTGAATACCGGAGGCTATCTTGGGAGTAAGAATCACGCAGAGACGATTCTAAAGACGAACCTTGAAGCGGCAACTTCGATCGCGCGGCAGCTTCGCGTCAGAAATCTTGGAGGGATTATCATTCTCGACTTCATCGATATGCTCGATGAGGAGCATCAGCGGCAGGTCCATCGCGCATTAGAAAAAGCTCTGGGAAAAGATCCAGCACGCACTTCGATTACTGGAATATCGGAACTCGGGCTTGTGGAGATGACGCGCAAGCGGACCCGGGCGAGTTTGGGTCAGATTTTGAATAGCCCCTGCCCAATCTGTGAAGGACGCGGAACACAAAAGTCTGCAGAGACGGTTTGCTATGAAATATTCCGTGAAATTTTGCGCGTGGCTCTAACTGTTGATCACGATGTACTGCGAGTTATGGCCTCTGGGATAGTAGTTGATCGTCTGCTCGACGAGGAGTCTGACACCTTGGCGCAGTTACAAGAATTAGTGGCGAAGACGGTCAAATTTGAGGTGGAACCCATGTATACTCAAGAGCAGTTCGACGTTGTTCTCTCTGGCTGAAAGGCTAAGGGTTTCGGTTATCTCACTTTCAGTTACGGTTCAGCAAACTTGCGCTATACCATTCAGGAAGCTCAGAAGCCTGTACGCTTATTCCAAGAGGTGGCAGTTGGGCATCTACTGAGACCCGTATCAAGACCCGAGCATGCTAAGTTCAATTCTTAAAATAGTTCGCCAACAGCTCGTGCTAATGCTGGCAGTTGCATTGGTGCTGGTAGCTGCCTATGTCAGTGCCGGCCGTCAATTTATGCCGGCCGTTTCCGGTTACGTCTCCTTCTTCGAAGAACAATTTTTTGAGCGCAGCGGCATTCCCATAAGTGTGGAATCGCTGGTTGGCGACTTCGATGGATTCAATCCTATTCTCCATGTGAACGGCATGAAGCTTCTCATCGCAGATGATGAAGTGGTAGCGGGAGACGCTGCACTTTTTTTGGAAAGCGCCACGGTAATAGTCAATATTCCTCAGAGCATTTGGCAGCGCACTTGGGTTCTGGACGATTTCGTCATCGAATCACTGGAGATAAACCTCGATCAATTGGAGTCCGGTGCGTGGCTGCTACGCGGATTGTCAGGGGGTGACGCCGCCTCCGTTGACTTTGCTGGTCTATACCGGTCCCTGCAAAAAATCCCCCAGCTTAGTTTGCGCAACGTGACAATAAATCTGCATACCTTCGACGGCGAGCTGCTCAGTTTTAGCGATGGTCTAGCTACCATCGCGAATCGTGATGATACGCATTACCTGCATGCTAACCTCAGTTTGGCCGACTCACCAGAAGAGATGGCGCTCTCCGTTGAAGTGACTGGCAATGAGCTCGCCGACATGGGTGGGCAGATGCACGTTGAACTTCCTCATGCTGATTACAGTGAGCTATTCCATAGACAGACCTTAGAAGATCTGAGTGTTGGTGAGATGCTTGGAGGCGGGCACTTTTGGCTTACTTTCGCGGGGGGCGAGTTAAGTGAATTCACCTCCGAGTTCGAATTGGATACTTTGGCCTTACTCAGCAGCGCTTCTGATTCTCTATCACTGCGCGATCTATCGGGCAGGGTTGGCCTGGTTAGACAGTCTTTTGATGATAGCTGGGAATTGTCGTTGTCAGATATGAGGCTGACCTGGCAGGAATTACGCTGGTCACCCTTCAATGTCTCTATGTCGCTAAAACCAGAGAACAGCTTAGCTGTGCGGGCAGACAGTATTGATGTCTCTCTGATCGCACAATTCGCAGTGAGCAGCGGACTGTTAAGCGAAAGCGCGCGATTACAGCTTGAGCAGTATGCGCCTAGAGGCAAGTTGGAAAATTTTAGTATTCTGCTGCCGCTAACAGAGAATTCACAAGAGCATATGCTCATTAGGACAAATTTAAATAATGTTGATGTTGGGTCGGTGCGCGGTTCTCCAAATATGTGGGGCCTAGATGGCTACGCCGAAATTGATTTCGATCTTGGCAGGCGAAGTGCCACGGGGTTTGCCGAGGTGGAATCGAACCGATTCCGCTTGAATATCCCGAATGTGTTTACCAGTACCTGGGATCATAACTATGTCAACGGCAGCATCGGATTCAGTTTGGATCTTAGCGAGGGCATGCACCTCCGATTGAAGAGTAACGCCATCGTTGCTCGGACAGATGTTGTCGAAGGGCGCGTGCAATTCACGTCGATAATCGACCGGCCTAATGAGGGTGAGCCGAGAGCAGATTTGGAGTTGCTTATCGGAGCTCTGCGTTTCGACGCGGCCGGCCGTGCTGCTTATCTGCCCGATGCGCCGCGGGTGAGTGAGAGTTTAGTGGATATCATGCAGTGGCTCGATGGCGCAATACTCGGAGGCGTTTTGGTGGACAGTGGTGCGGTGTATCGCGGCTCCACGCTTGTGAATGCAGCGGCGCCAACTAAGACTTTTCAGGGTTTCTATTTGCTGGATGAGGGCGAACTTAACTTTAGTGATGAGTGGCCCAATCTGAGTGAAGTAAGCGCCTTTGTGCTTGAAGATGACAACAATATTGATATCGAGGTGCAACGAGCAACTAGTCTTGACGTCGTTGCCACGTCTGTGAATGGCTCGATCAGGGTAAACGAGGAAGGCGAAAACTGGCTGTCAGTTCAGGGCGTGGCCGAGGGCGCGACTACTGACGGGCTAAATTATTTACAGAATGCGGCGGTCGGCGAGAGCCTAAAGGCTGCCTTCGCGAATTGGCAAGCCCAGGGCGATATCAATGCGAACATCGCTGTCGAGGTGCCGCTGAATGATGAGCAGTTGCAGACGGCGGTTCGTCTCGATATGAACTTGGAAGACAACAGCCTGTTCATTCCAGATTATGCGATCCAGCTTGATGAACTATATGGATCAGTTGTTTTCGATACCCGCACCGGCGTCGAAGATAGCGAGCTGTCGGGACGCTTGTTCGGGCAGATAGCGAATATTCAACTAAGTTCCGAGTCGGTGCAGGGGGATCTCGAATCGATACTGGTTGAAGCGACAGGCCTAGTGACTCCCGAGCAACTTATAGCCTGGCCAATGCAGAGCCAGTTCGTACAAAATATCTTGGAAAGTATGGAGGGGCAGCTTGCTTATCAAGCTAATCTGAGCATTGACCAGAGCGGTACTGGCGATGTGCCGAATCGCCTGATAATAGACTCCACTTTGTTAGGTGCTTCACTAAATATGCCTCACCCGTTTACGAAGTCGGTAGAAGTTGAGTTGCCTCTTCAGCTCGATATGGCATTCTCTGGCGCTCAACAGGAGATTGTTGGTTCTCTCGGGCCTACCTTGAGTTTCGATTTGGAGTTAGAACAAGGTGAAATCCGCGATGGGTTGGTATTCGTCGGTGAGGCGCAGGGCAATTTCGAAAACCTGCGCGATAATGTATCAGAAGGTTTGGTGGTGCTGGGGAATATGGATCGGTTTCAGCTAGAGCTGTGGAGTGATTTTCTCACTGAGTTTAACAGCGATGAGTCTGTATCTGAGGGTCTGGGTAGCGCCATTGAGTTTGTGGACTTGCAGATAGAGAAATTTCAATTCTACGGTGAGGAATTAAGCGATGTGAACATGCGCCTCACCCCTGCGTTAGCAGCGGACAGTTGGGAAATCGCACTACAAAGTAATTCAGTTGCGGGACAGGTTCGGCTCCCCTTCGACAGGAATGACTACCTGAGCCTCGATTTGCAGTATCTGCGACTGCCGGGTGAAGAGCGTGATCGAATAGGCCCTATGCAGGAAGCTGAAGTTGAGCTGCTACTACTTGAAGAGGAAGACCCCGTCGATGTTCTTGCCGACATCGACCCCCGAGAATTGCCGCGTATGCACTTCTCAACAAATGAGTTTCTCATAGGAGATCGTCCTTACGGAAGCTGGAGCTTTACCCTCAACCCAAATTCCGAGGGTGCAGAAATAGATGACCTCGCTTTCGACTTTCGTGGATTGCGGCTAGGTCTGGATACTGCGTCCTCTGAACAAGCTGAGAATGATCCGCTCGATAGTGAGGCCGGCGAGCCGCTTTTGATTCCGCATTTCAGTTGGCGTTATGACGGTGCTACACACGAGAGCGAGCTAACCGGTGTTCTAACAGCCGACAATATGGCGGATGTATTGACAGCAAACGGATACGCGGCAAGTTTAGAGAGTAGCTCCGCTGAATTTGTAGCCGATTTGAGCTGGCCAGGTAGTCCTGCCTTTTTTTCGGCGGCAAATCTTAGTGGAGACATTGCAATAAACATAGAAGACGGGCGATTCCTGCAGCGCGCAGGTGCTGCGGGTGCGCTTAAGCTGATCAGTATTCTAAATTTCGATGCGATTATGCGCCGATTGCGATTTAGCGATGACCTACTGCGAAGTGGGCTGGCTTACGATGAAATCACGGGGCGGATGTCGATCCTCGATGGACAGGTGCACATCGAGGACAGGCTGGTAATTTCCGGTCCATCCAGTCTCTACCAGATTACCGGCGATCTAAATCTCAAAGACGAAAGTATCGTGGGTGAGATGTATTTAACGTTACCGGTTAGCGAGAATATTCCTTGGATTGGTTTGTTGACCGCAAATCTTCCGCTGGCGGTTGGGGCCTACTTGTTCGATCGTATCTTTGGAAATCAAGTAAACAGTTTGACCAGCGCAGTCTATACACTCGATGGCCCGTGGGAGGATCTGGAGCCTCAATTTAAGCAGGCTTTTGGGTCGCCAGAGCGTCCCGAGCAGACAAGTGATACTTCACAATAGTTAGATTAATAAACGCTAAGGGATAACGATGACTGTAAAGAGATCATGCAAGGTTTTACTAATTTTACTGCTGTCTTATGCTTTACTCGTTATCTTATTTGAGTCATCTCTCGGATATTTTCAACCGGAAAACACCAGCACATTGCAGATTAGCACTTTGGACGATGAGGGAAAACTCAGTCCGCGCATTGTGGTCCGGATTGAGAGCGCAGCTAAACTCTATGTTGCTGCTAATCACTGGCCTCGAGCTTGGTACAGCGAGGCACTGGCTAACCCGTCTGTCGAAGTAGTTTCAGAGATCGAGCAAGGCCGTTATTTGGCAGTGCCCATTGATGGGGCTGAGCATGATTCGGTGAATGCAGATAATTCACTAGGCTGGTTGTTTAGAATTTTGACTGGCTTCCCGCCGCGTTATTTCCTGCGCCTCGATCCAGCGGATTAGTACTTCATCAACCGCCAATTAAAGGTGGGTGAAGTGCTAGATACCTGTCGAACGCGCTCCGCGCAGAATATTTCTTAATGCGTAGTTGCCAGCATGGCAGGCGTATTCGAATAGCTGTTGGTCTACTTGTGTCATGGGCATGAGAATTACAATTCGATCTTGGAAGGTATCGGGATCTATGATGGTAATCTCGTAATCTAGTGAACCCTCTGCCGTTGCTGTGAAGCGCTCGATAAGTAATCGGTTCTTCGCGCTACCATAGGCAACTTGCCTCATTCCAATGCTGGCGATGGAATCAGTGAAATTTCTGGACTCAACGACGAGCGTGTTGCCTTCAAAATAACCTCTCGAATCGCCAGACCAGAGTGTTATCGCAGAATCGACATGCTCCGTTTTCTCAAGCGGCACAATACGCGCATCGAAACCCATCTCGGTTAGGATGACGACGTGGTCGCGGTTTTGAAAGATCTGCAAATTATTATTGTAGGGGCCACTGAACATGGGTGGCCCGGAATTAAAGACCATGCAGCGTTCAGATAGGCCTCGGTCTTCGGGGCCGTCGCTACTGATGCCTCCGTGGGTAAAGCGCACGGGGCGATCTCCAGGTATCACAGTGACGCCGTTTGCATCGCTGCGTTGAATTAGGGTTCCAGGAACAACATCTGGAAACCTGCCGTTTCTCGGATAGATCACGAGCGAAGTCCTGCCATTTTCTCCAAGAGAATCGCTCTCGAACCAGAAATTATTTACCGCTTCTACTGAGCGCGCATGCTCGGTATTCATGATGCGCTCCGACGTTGCAGCCTCTCTCGCCGCTGTGGCTGCGACTCTCGCGACGCGCGTTTTCAATGTGTTGTCCAGCTCTTCTTCGGTCAGAAATTCTTGATCGCCAAAGCGCTCAGGTCGCTCCAAGGGTGTCTGGTTGGAGAAATTCCAGACGCCGCGAAAATCAGGCTGGCCATACTCAGTAAGTTGCGGGCTGAAATCCTGTGCGTTCGCGGGGAAAGAAGCAGCACAAAGGCCGCAAAATATCAGTTGAACTGGGAATTTTACTAGTAGTTTCATGCGTTTACTCTTGCGCCAGGGAAGCATCAGCGCATCATAGTATAAATTCAGCTCAGTCGGTAGTTCTGCCCGGCTGCATCCTTTTGCCTCCGTGGAGTCATCTATTAAAAGAGGTAACTGTAATCTTTCGACGGCATTTGAGTCTTTAAAGGAATAGATAAGAACATAACGACCGCTAGTGGGGATTGGGCGATGATTCGACTGCAGGGCTTGAGCTCGGTATATCGAACGGCGCACATGGAAACGTTGGCTCTAGATAACACAAATATCCATATCCGCAAGGGGGAGTTTGTTGCGGTAATGGCTAAGCTCGGTCAGCCCAACGTTTCCACTCTGCAAATCCTCATGCTCACTTGCCCTATCCGGCGCTGATCTATTAAGATGCGCCGGTGTCTCCAATTCTCATCGACAATGCTCCAAGAGGTCTATCATCAATATAAGTATTCTCAGCAATCTTATCGCAGCGGCCTTAGTTATCGTCGGTTTCTTGGTGGAATGGCCGTATCAGGTCTATGTACTTAACACCGGTCTTTTCGCACTCTCGGGAGGTATTACCAATTGGCTGGCGGTACATATGCTGTTCGAACGTGTGCCGGGAATCTATGGCTCAGGAGTAATTCCTCTGCGATTCGAGGAATTCAAACTCGGTATAAGAGAGTTGATCATGGAGCAGTTCTTCCACAAGGCCGACCTTGAGGAATTTTTCCACGGTACCGGCGATATATCAAAGAAGATGACCGGCCAACTGAAGCAGTCGATTGATGCGTTGGATCTCGATGCCGCCTTCGAATCATTGCTGGACGTGATAATGGCCTCTTCGTTCGGTAGTATGGTCGGTATGTTGGGTGGTAGAGATGCACTTGACGCGCTCAAAGCCCCATTCGTGGAAAAAATGCGCGATTTTTTTGGCGAGCAATTGACTGCTGGGAGCTTTCAGAAGCAGATCCAAACCGCGTTAAGTTCTGCAATGGACGATGAGGCAATACGCGGCAAGCTGGAGCTGATGATCGATGATCGGCTGAATCAAATGACGCCAAAGATGGTCAAAGAAATAATTCAGCAAATGATTCGCAAGCACTTGGGATGGTTGGTCGTTTGGGGCTGCGTGTTTGGTGGCTTGATCGGTCTAGCAGTGACGGTATTTAGAGCCATTTAACCCATTGGTGCTTGGTAGGCCTCTTCCTTTTTCTTGAACTTCTATTCAAAATTTTTCCATCAGGCGATCCGACGACAAACATCCATAGCAATGCTGTGGTGTTATACGCTGATAAAGCGCGGCGCGGATCACGTTATCGCCCTCGGTTAGTGCATTTATTTTCGATCGGCATAATCTAAATTAATTAGCGGGTAAAAGCGGGAAACTATCATGAATATTTGGTGTAAAAACTGAATCACTGTACTACAATGTCGCCCTTCAAAATTATGCTCATAATCACGCATAGAACGCAGGTTTATTTCTTACACAAGCAACTTTTTAACCCACTAACTTTAAAATACGGATTGAGTAGAAGAATATGGCACGACCAGTCGAATTTGATGAAAACAAAGTTTTAACCAATGCGATGGAACAGTTTTGGCGCGAAGGATACGAGGCAAGTTCCGTTCAAAAATTGCTAGATTGCACGGGTATCAACAGAGGAACTCTTTATAACTCTTTCGGTGACAAGGACACTTTTTTTAAATCTTGTATTGACCAATATAATACGGTTGTGGATAAACAAATTACTGCCTCTCTTAAGAATCTTAAACTCGGTTCCTGGGACGCAATTGAAGCTTATTTCGAAGAGACTGTTCTGAATGTGAAAAACAAACACCGCAGTATGGGCTGTTTGCTGGTAAATTCGGTCTGCGAGAGCATCAATTACGACAAGGAAATGCGTAAAGTTGTCCGAGGCTCTCTCGCTGTTATTCGCAAGGCACTATTAGCTCGTCTGAAGGAAGCCTATAAGAATGGTAAGTTAAAGAAGGGCGTCAGCGCAGAATTTGCCGCTGAAGTTTTGATGAATAGTCTTCACGGCATCAGAGTAAACAGCCGAGACGGCAAAACTCCAAAGCAGCTGAAAGAGCTTATTAAGTTCAGCGTGTCTTCGCTGAAGAAGTAATAAAAAGTATCTGGGCGCACTATTTTAAAGTAAAGATATAAATATCATATAGTTACGTTTAATTGCCCGTGTATTTAAGATCACATTGATAAAAAAGGGAGGCTACAGCCTCCCTTTTTTATTGCCTGTTATAAAGCCAAACTAGAAGCTTTAAAATCCGGCTTTTAATTCAGTCGAAAGGGTTGCTATACTCCAAGCTTCGATTTTCCACATTTGTGGGATCAGTCCAGATTTGATGCACCGCTGCGCGCCTTGCAGCTTAAGTAGTTAGGACATAGGTAGTTAGGATAAAACAATGAAAAAAATAGCCGGTAGAAAGAAGAGCGACGATACTAAGATTGACCTTACCCCTATGTTGGATGTGGTCTTTATTTTATTGATTTTCTTCGTAGTAACAGCGACATTTCTCTCAGAGACTTCGGTGAGTGCCGCGAGTAGCGACAACAACAATAACGACCAACCACCACCGGACGATGAGAAGAAGAACATTCTTTTCGAAATTGGTTCTAATAACGAGATTATCCTTAACGGTAATCCGCGACCTATTCTACCAAACTTCATTCGTTCCAATATCGACCAACTCAAAGCTGAAAATCCCTCTGCCTCGGTAATTATTCAGCCGAATAATGCTTCTGATGTTTCTTCCTTGGTAATGATCATGGATGCGGCACGACAAGCAGGCATGGCGAACATATCTATTGTCGAGCCTCAATAACGACTTGATGGCAGACTATTGCAGTTATTAACCGCAATCAGTCAGGTAATAATTAAAGGAAACGCACTATCGATTACGATGGTGCGTTTTTCGTTTAGGGTCGCTGTCGCTGATAATTCCCAACTAAGTTGTTATGCATCATGAAAAAGCGCTGGATAGAATCCAAAGCTATTGCCGATGCAGATGAAGACGATGATCTTGGCTGCCTGTATATACTTCGCAGTTATTGAGCGTGGACGCCGACCTCGTGCTCCATGGAGGCGGCAATACTTCCGTGCGGGGTGAGTAGCGGAATGTATACGGTAAAATGGAGTCAGTGCTGTTCGTGAAAGGCTCTGGATGGGATCTGCTCAGCATAGAAGGCGCGCAGTGAAGATGGACGATCGGCTACGTTTGGGAGAGTTCGATAGCCTCAGCGATAGCCGGATGATGCACCAACTTCGTCTTGTGCTCCTAGATATTGCGGCACCGGGGCTCTTGGTCGACGCCATCCTACATGGGCCCATCTGTCCAAGTACATAGACAGCAGTCATGCTGATGCGGTGGTAATCGTGGCGTCTAAGAATGTGCCTCACCAGGCCAGGTGCTGCCGCCTATTCGGTCGCGAAGGCAGGCCTTACAAAGATGGGCGAGTCGCGGCAATGGGATTAAGCGAGTCAGGTACACACGCCCACGCGCTGCGCCCGAATGCCGTGTATGATACGGCGATATGGACTGATGACGTGTTGTTTGGCAGAGTTAAACACTGTGGTCTGCGCGTAGAGGAGTATAAGATTTCGAATCTGCTACGCGCTGAAGTAATATCAATCGACGTTGCAAAGGCCGTAGCTATATTTGCAGGAGAATCACTCGCCAAGACTATCGAGGCACAGTTACCAGTCACCGGTCACCAGTCACCGGTCACCAGTCACCGGTTTCAATGAGTGCGTTTCTAATTTCAGTACTATCTAGTTTTACTACTATCTAATTTTACTACTAAGGCGATACGATTTTGAACGTGAATGGCCAACATTTCCAAAGCATTTGGTTCGATGAATCTAACAATAGCGTCAATGTCATCGATCAAACTTGCCTGCCTCATCGTTTTGAGATCGTTACACTTAATACCCTAGCCGATGCTTGCTACGCAATAGAAGCTATGCAGGTTCGCGGCGCGCCCCTGATCGGAGTAACTGCCGCCTATGGTGTGTATCTGGCGCTGCTTGAAAATCCTAATCAGCTAGCGGTAGCAGTGGATAGATTAGCTGCCACGCGGCCTACCGCTGTAAATCTGCAGTGGGCTCTCGATAGAATGAATGCAGCGCTGCGCAATACCTTAGTTGATAAACGAGTCGGCGTTGCTTTGCAGCAAGCCCAGTCGATGGAGGCAGAGGACAGTGCAATCTGTGCCGAAATTGGGACGCAGGGTGCGAAGCTACTGCAAGAAATATGGAATGCTAAACTAGACCAGAGTAAGCCGTTAAATATTCTCACTCACTGCAACGCGGGCGCTTTAGCGGCTGTTGATTGGGGGACGGCACTTTCTGTCATCTACAAGACGGCAGAGGCAGGAGTGCCACTTCATGTTTGGGTAGATGAGACCCGGCCTCGCAATCAGGGCGCGTCGCTTACCTGTTGGGAGCTAGGCCAGCAAGAGATAGCGCATACGCTGATCGTCGATAATGCCGGCGGCCATCTTATGCAGCAGGGCTTAGTGGACTGCTGTGTCGTGGGTAGCGATAGAACCACAATTACCGGTGACGTTTGCAACAAGATAGGTACCTATCTGAAAGCGTTGGCTGCATTCGACAATGACGTGCCATTTTTCGTTGCCCTGCCGGTGTCGAGCATTGATTTTACGCTGACGGACGGCATCAAAGAGATCCCGATAGAAGAGCGCGACGTGGAAGAAGTTAGTCACCTCAAAGGTATCGATGCAAATGGGCTAGTAAGCAAGGTTAGACTCTGCCCCGAGGGCGTAGCGGTGAGCAACTTTGGGTTCGATGTGACGCCCGCGAGGTTAGTCACAAAAATTATTACTGAGAAGGGCGTGTTCGATGCCGAGCAGTCACAGCTGCAGCGGCTGCGTCGTTAGTTTTGTTGAAATGTATTCTTTGACACTAGATCTTTCAGGACTAGCCGGGAGGCCAGCCAAGCGCGCGACCACCAAGAATATGTAGGTGCAGGTGGAAGACAGTCTGACCGCCGTTGCGGCCAGTATTAATCACATAGCGAAACCCATCTTCACTTAGGCCTTGATCGGCGGCGATCTGATTGGCTTTTAGTAGCAATTTACCCATCAGTGCCTCATCGCCTTCATCGGCGGAATTTACGTAGGTCAGATGTTTCTTGGGAATTATTAGGATATGCGTAGGTGCCGCGGGATTAATGTCATGGAATGCATACAGGTCATCGTCGGAATAAACCTTGTTAGAGGGTATTTCCCCTGCGATAATTTTGCAAAATAGACAGTCATTCGACATGCAGTGCTCCGATCATTCAGCTGTGATTAATGCGTCCGAGCTATACTATAACATGGGATATCAGGGGAGCAGATTTGAGTATCATCTCTAAGAAGTCAAGGTTATTACTGTTTTTGCTAGCGTGCTGCTCGTCACCTCTGTCGCAAGCACAAGAGCAGGTGGCTCGTTATGGCTACAATATCTTAAATACCTATCCGCACAACATCAATTCCTTTACGCAAGGTCTGGTCTATCACGAGGGCTTTCTGTTCGAGGGTACCGGCAAGAACGGTCAGTCAAGCTTGAGTAAGATAAATCTCGAAGATGGGGAAGTTCTGCAGAGCAAGAACATGTCGCAGCGCTACTTCGGCGAAGGGATCGAAATAGTAGACGACAAAATCTATCAGCTAACCTGGCAATCTCATCTCGTCTTCGTGCATGACAAGACGACATTCGAATCGATTGAATCCCATTATAATGCGACTCAAGGCTGGGGGCTTGCCTACGATGGCAGCCATCTGATCCTGAGTGACGGAACCGCGATGCTACAATTCATGGACCCACAGACATTCGCGCCGGTGCGAAAGGTTGAAGTCCAGCTTGACGGCAATGCCATAAATCAATTGAATGAGCTGGAATATATTAACGGTGAGGTTTGGGCGAATGTTTGGCAGACAGATTTTATTCTGCGCATCGATCCTGACAGTGGCAAGGTGAATTCCATCGTAGATTTGACCGGCTTGTCCGCGCAGACTCAATTGGGAAGCGCGGAGGCGGTGCTCAATGGCATCGCCTGGGACGCAGAGGCCGAACGCCTATTTGTAACAGGCAAACATTGGGCAAATTTATTTGAGATCGAATTGCTTGGTTTGTAATCCAGAGCCAGAGACTCACAACATGTGGTTACAGAAGTCGATCAAACTTCGAGCAAAGCCGCGCGGCTTTCATCTTGTCAGTGATGAAATACTTCAGGCCCTTCCTGAACTTTCAACTATCAATATTGGCTTATTGCATCTGTTTCTGCAGCACACCTCGGCCTCTTTGAGTATTAATGAAAATACCGACAGATCGGTGCGGCGCGATATGGAATCACATTTCAATCAACTTGCGCCTGAAAACGCTCCTTACTTTGAACACACCTTTGAGGGTCCCGATGACATGCCCGCGCATATCAAGTCAAGCCTGCTCGGTTGTGAGATAAGTCTGCCTATCGGCCAGGGACGACTGCAGCTTGGAACATGGCAGGGTATTTACCTGGGCGAGCATCGTAATAGCGCGAGTGTGCGAACTTTGATTGCGACGCTGCAAGGAAAATAGTTGATGTATCGCGCTCGCACACTTCTTAAATCGAACGGCGTGAAGGCAGCACTTTTCGCACTGCTCGCAATTGTGCTGGTCTCTTGTGAGACGGTTGGTTATTACTCGCAGGCAGCGCGCGGGCAGCTAACAATTGTATTCGGGCGTGAAGATATTCAACACCTGATAGAGCGGCCAGATCTGTCAGAAGAGTTGGCAGGAAAGTTTGCTAAGGTCATGGATATTCGCGAATTCGCCGAGAGCGAGTTGGGCCTGCCAGTTGGGGGAAACTACTCAAGCTATGTTGATGTAGAGCGAGAACACGTGGTATGGAATGTGTTTGCGGCAGCTGAATTTTCCGTCGATCCAGTGAATTGGTGCTATCCGATAGCAGGCTGCGTAGCCTATCGCGGCTATTTCTCAGAGAAGTCCGCACTGAGCTACGCCGCGAAGCTGGAAGAAGACGGCTTCGATGTCTACACAGGCGGGGTCGACGCCTATTCGACGCTAGGTTGGTTCGAAGACTCGCTACTTAGCACGGTGCTGAATCGTGCCGACTACCAGCTTGCCGGATTAATATTTCATGAGCTCGCTCATCAACTCGTTTATTTGCCTGGCGATACAACCTTTAATGAGAGCTTCGCTACGGCGGTAGAAAGGGAGGGCGTGCGGCGCTGGCTTGCTAAGAGCAATAAGGACTTTAACATCGATGCGGCCTTGTTAGACTATGATCGACAGCAGCAGTTTGTCGACTTGGTGGGAGGCTATAGAGATCGTTTTGAGTCGCTTTATCAGCTAGAGATCAATGAGTCTTCGATGCGCAGCCAGAAACTGGAACTACAGCAGACGCTGCGCGAAGAATATGCGGTGTTGAAGCAGCAGTGGCAAGGTTATGAGGGGTACGATGGCTGGTTCTCGCGATCGTTAAATAACGCGCAGCTTTCAACGGTCGCTTCCTACAACGATTTACTGCCATTCTTCGCGGCAGTGTTTGAACAATCGAATCAGGATTTTTCCACTTTCTATGCAGAAGTTAGTCGTATAGCAGATCTGCCAGAGCAGGAGCGGGATGAGCTAGTCGCGGCTATCGAATAAGAGACTCACTCGCAGCTAAAAGCGCTATAAGCGACTACGCGTCGATTCCACAAGGTCAGAATAGAAACCCGAATCAGGATTCTTAGCGGCGGCAGATTCATAGGCCTGGAGTGCGTCCTCGATTCGATTCTCCTGTTCCAGTATTCGCCCAAGACTTCGGTCGAAGAAGGCATTATCAGGCATGACTTCAATTGCCTTTTGGTAGACAGCGATAGCCTTGTTGGCCTCACCTGCATTGTTATAGGTGTTCGCCATAATGTGTACTTGTGAATCGTTTTCGGAATCCAGTTCAATCGCATGTAAGTCATAGACAATCGATGCTGCATAGTTACCATCGCCGCGCTCGAGTTCGCCTAATGTCGTTACCGCGGCAATCAGTGAAGCGGTAGTGGTTGTTTGCAACCGTATGAAGCGAGCAAGCAAGGGTTTTGCTTCATCAAAGCGTTCCAGATAGTAGTAGGTGTTGGCCAGATTGCGAAGGGCATCTGCAAGACTTGGGTCGGCGCTGATCGCCTTTCTGTATTCGTCGATTGCCTCTTCGAAGCGTTCTAAGTTGCTATAGGTATTGCCGCGGCGCAGATACTTTTGTCCAAGCTCGGCATCTATCGTGGGGCCGGTGCGTTCTATATCGAGGTTACCGTAGCGCTGTAGTACCGATGCGGCACCATCAATCTGGGCAACGCTAGCTGTACTCATCGCGAGGATGGCCAGCGTGATGCTTGTCCGATAAACGGCGTAAAATACCTTCATTGTTTAACCCTGTTAGGCAGTATCAATTCTGCTCAGGACTATAACCCAGCTGACATTCATCTTCCACCAAGCGCATTTTCAAAGCAGTTGGGTAAAAGCTGAATCGATGCCTTAGAATGGTTGTAATTGATACGAGGTACAGTAAATATCATGATTAGGCCAAAGCTAATAGATCACATCGTGTTGCGAACCGATCACTATCGAGAGCTTATCGATTTTTATTGCGATGTGTTGGGCTGTACGCTGGAACGAGAGACTTCGGATGAGGTGGGATTAACACAACTGAGGGCCGGCGATTCATTGATCGATATCGTGAATGTCGATGGTGAGTTGGGAAAGGTGGGCGGTCCTTCTCCTAGCGAGGAGGGAAACAATGTCGATCATTTCTGCCTGCAGATTGAGCCAGTTGGAGAAGAAGCATTAAAAGCTTACTTGCGAGAAAACGGGGTAGTGGTAGAAGAGTATCAAGATCGGTATGGCGCTCAAGGGTTAGGACGTTCCATTTATCTGAAGGACATCGCAGGTAACACTGTTGAGCTACGCAATGTGATGTAGCCATTCGGCCTTTCTGTTTTTCCTTATTTCAGTATCAGTGCGGGTAACTGGCCGCCTGTTTTAGCGACTCGCCCAATTGCCTTAGCCTGTGCGTATCCAGATTCACGAAGTTGCTCGATACAATCTTCGGCTTTCGATTCTGCCACGCTTGCTAACAAACCTCCTGCGGTCTGCGGATCAAATAGTAGATCGAAACGTGGATCGCCTTGAAACGCTTCGCTATTGAAGATGTCGCGGCTGACGAGTGAATTGTCGGCGTGCAGTGAGCTTAGAATTCCTTGCTGTAGTGTCTCCAATGCGCCATCAAGGACAGGTAAATCGCTCAGGCTTAGTTCTAACTCCACGTTGTTTGGAGCAAGCATCTCGAATAGATGACCGGCGAGTCCAAAGCCGGTTATATCGGTACAAGCTGTAGCCTTGTATTGGATAAAACACTGTGCCGCTTTCCTATTCGATATCAGCATTTGAGTCAGAGCACCTTCCATCCAACGATGCGTCGCCTTGAAGCGCATGTCTGCTGCTAAAAGAGTGCCGGTCCCGAGAGGTTTGCAGAGGATAACGATGTCTCCCGTTTGCATTCCGTCCTTGCTAAGCAGTGCATTGCGTTCGGCAAAGCCGTTTACACACAAACCAAATTGCAGGTCTTTAGATTCAGCGGAATGACCACCCACTAAGGCGCAGTCATTTTCCTGAAGCGCTTCGCTGCAGCCATGCATGATCTCGCGAAGCTGTCCCTTGCTGATTTTCTTGCTAGCAGTCGGCACACCTACAACGGCGAGAGCGGAATGAGGCATACACCCCATCGCATAGATGTCGCTCATGCAGTGGTTGCTTGCGATCTTAGCGAACAGCCAAGGATCACTAATGAAGGCGCTTAGTTGGTCTACGCTCTGCAGCAAGACGCGGCCATCATTCAATTGAATCAACGCCGCATCTTCGGTTGCTGACCCAGAGGAGAGAACGTCAGGGTTTTCATGGTGGGGTAATTCTTGTAGCACTTCTTGCAGCGCGTCGCCGGCAATCTTGGCGCCACAGCCGGCACAACGCATCGCGTGCTTTCGAAGTTGCTGTTCCGTAGCATCATCGACTAGACCCTTGGCAATTTCGAAGTTGTCGGGCATTACTGGGAACTGGCTGTATTTTCGAATAAACCCACTATCGATAGCGTTTTTTAGTGACCAGACCGAACGTCCTTGAAAGAACAGGTTATTGCGCGATGCGATGGCTCTCTTGTTGCCGAGATTGATCAGCGCCAAGGCATGCTTCTGGGGAGAATAGGGTTTTAATTTTGCAGCGGTGGCGAAGCGTTGCAGATTTTCTGCCAACGGCTTGCCCTGGCGTACCGCGTACACGCCAGACTTCGGTCTAGGTTTGTCTTTGATGGTGGCGGCATCGCCCGCAGCGAAGACGAAATCATGGCTGGTTGATTGCAGGAAGTTGTTCACTTCGATGAAACCATCGTCACCGATTGCGAGCCCGCATTCTTCCGGCCAGGATGCGATACTGGCTCCTGTTGCATAGACCATCGAATCGGCTTCTATCATTCGCTCGTTGTTGCAATAAATTTTTCCGGCGCCAAATTTGACGACTTCGTGTTCCAATAAGACTTCGATCCCGCGAGTGGCTAGCTCGGCCTTAACGAAATGGCGAACCTTGCTGTTATGAAATCTCAGTACTTCTTTATCGGCTGTAACGATGCTGATTGCCAAGGGCGAATTTTCGTAATTTTTTATCAATAGTTCGCGGTGGATGCGTTGTTGTACAGCGAAGGCAAGTTCAATACTAGCAGGACCCCCGCCTACTATTAGGAAGCGGTAGGGCTTCTTTTTTCTGCCAATGACATCTAGCATATCGGCATAGATTTTCTGCCAATTTACCAGGAACTGATCAATGGGCTTTATACCTATAGCAAATTTCGCGGCTCCTGGGATCTTGATGGCATTCGGCTTCGATCCGATATTCAGTGATATCAGATCAAACTCGATTGTTGGTCTGTCTTGGCAGTGGATGATCTTCTGCTCGAAATCGATGCGAGTGATTTCACTTTGAATTAGCCGCGCCCCAGCAAATTGCGCTAAGGGCCGGAGGTCGATATGGATTTCATCGCGCCCATAGAAGCCACTGATGTAGCCGGGCAGGGAGCCGGAATACGGTGTTTCTATGTCGCGGCTGATCAGCGTCAGGCCAAGCCCAGGAACCGGGTTCATGCCAAACTTCTTCAATACGGCCAGATGGCTGTGGCCGCCGCCAATCAAAACCAACTGCTTCACGATGGGGCTGTTAGTGTTTGATTTCATGCCTTACTATGTATTGTCTGGATCAAATGGAAAGCCTGTAAATCTTCAATGAGATGAATGAGCGCTTATATTGTGTGGCAGGCCCGTCATTAGCCTGCTGGAGAAGCCAATTCTAACTGTTACAGTACGGCGCTCAAAGCGGTATTGCGCATACTGTGGCCCTAGTATGATCAAAGTATGAGCACAGTATGAGCGTGAAAATGGAAATATCTTCAACTTTGATAGTCACCTGTCAGTATTTTGCAGTAAGCTAGATAGCCTTTGAAGTTGATCTGCGTAGGCGATCACGTAAAGAATCAACCTATTGAGTCATCCAAATCGCGCTTGGGTTAAGACGTTTGGGTTAAAACATAACAGGAGTGTAAGAATGATCTCGAAATCACTACAGGCTAGGTTCGCTGCTCTGTTGGCTGTAATTATATTTACCGGTGCTGCACAGGCCCACTGGTCGCTGGACAACGATGCTTCCAGCCTCAGCTTCGTCACTGTCAAGGCAGAACACGTAGCCGAGGTGCATACCTTCGACAGTCTCTCGGGCACAATTGGTGATGACGGTAGTGTTGGAATCACTATTGAGTTGGCTAGTGTGAACACCATGATCCAAATTCGAAACGAGCGCATGCAAGAAATGCTGTTCGAGACGAGCCTCTTTCCCGATGCCACTATCAGTGGCTCGATCGACTTAGATGCATTAACGGGTATGGATGCTGGTACTTCTGTCGCTAGGCAGATTGACTTTGAATTGTCCTTGCATGGTCAGAGCGTTGCCCTAGCGGCCGATGTTCAGATTACACGAACGGGTGAGGGCGTTATCGTATCGACGCTGAAGCCAATCGTCGTTATGGCTGATTCATTCTCTCTGGCGGCCGGTGTAGAGAAGCTGCGTGAAGTGGCCGGACTGCCTGGCATTAGCCGCGCGGTTCCTGTGAGCTTTACTGTAGTGTTCGAACAAGGGCACTAACAGCAGTACTAGGGAGAGCACTTGAGCTTTTAAACAAAGCCCACCAGCGATGTTGGCGGGCTTTGTTTTATGCCTGTTTTTTAGAATCGATACTTCAAGAGCAGTCTAATGTGGCGCGGATTCGAGGGATGGAAATGAATATCTTCTACTCCAGTTGTCTCGCTAGTAAGTTGTGACTCGAAGAAGTAGGCGATGTCGTCGTTCTCTACGTCCAGCAGGTTTAGAACGTCGACTCCGATCTCCCAATTATTGAACTCATAAGACATGCCGGCGTTAACGAGTGTCGAGCCGTCCTTCTGCGCGGCTTCGTCCTTGGTTAGCGCGGCATCGCTGAAGTGACGGACACGTAGGCTAGCAGTCAGTCCATTGTTGCCGACATGGGTCAGGCCCGCGGCAAGCACTTTCTCGTGGGCATCGGTAATGCTGTCGGCATTCGAGGGTAGTCCACGGAAATAGCCGTTGGTTTTCGTCGCACTGAAATCGAATACCCAGTTCTCGCTAATCTCCCAGAAGGAATTGATCTCGACACCGCCGCGGCTGGTCGGATCGCTAGGTTCGGTAGTTCCGGCGTCGCCAACGAATACCAGCTCTGAGTCTATGCGTAACTCGAAAGCGACGATGGCGATATCGAATCCATTTAGGGTGTCGTAACGAAAGCCAATCTCGCTACCCTTGCCCTGGACTAAAACGTCTTGTGCCTCGGTAGGCTCTGCGGTAACTAGATCTATGGTATTGACCGCAGCGCGGACGTCATTGGAATGGAAGCCGTGGCCATAGTTTAGATAAAGCTCAACGTTCTCGTTGACGCGGTAAGCGAGTCCGATATTCGGCTGCCAGAGCGAGTCTTGATCACTGCCAGAGTTGCCTTCGCGCAGAGCGTCGACTTCGAAATCATAGAGATCTACTCGCACGCCGAGCGTGGCACGCAGCTTGTCGGTCAGGGAGATCTGCGATTCGGCAAACAGTCCAGCACTGAACTCCTCTGCCTCGTCTTCGCGAATGCTGCTAGCGCGCCGTCCGCCTATCGTATTGAACAGGTTTAGCTCGTTTACATCATCATAGCGAATGTCGATGCCGACAGTCTGCGTGGCAGGCAGGCCGAATATTTCTGACTCGCTGCGCTTGCTTAGTGAGCCACCGAAGAGGAGTCGTTCGTCTTCCTGCTCAAATTCATCCCCGTCTGCTGGATTGTTAAGAAAATAAGTCGGATTGTTAATCAGGTTCATGTAGTAGGAACTTGCATACAGATTAAGATCCCAGTCATTGATCTCGAAATTGCCGGTTAGTGAGTATCTGTGCGACTCGCCGCCCAGATCGGGGTCAATGAATCCAAAACGCGAGATTAGGCCGCTGTCTACGGCGCGCTGTGGCACTTGATTCGTTGATATCCACTGGGAGTCATAGGCCGAGAAGGTGATGCGGCTTGGTATGTTAGCTATGTCTCCGGTGTACTTGAGCAGGCCGTTGTATTTACGTACATCTTGGTCTAAGTCGAAATGGCCGTTGGACTGATGATGCTCAAAGGCGGCGAGCACGCTGCCGTTCGCCAATTGAAAGGAATTTGCGGTCACTAAGCGAATTTCATCTTCGGAGCCGAAGGTAATCTCTGTGAAGTTTTTATCTAGAGTATCGTAGGTCTTCATAGAGTTGGAGCCTGCTAACGAGAAGTCTCCGGTGTCCGCAAAGTAGGGACCCTTCTGAAAATCCACTCTCTCGATGATCTCTGGAATGATGAAATTCAAGTCCATGTAGCCTTGAGCGTGGGCATGGGTTCGAAAATTAACCGGCATGCCATCAAAGTAGGTAGAGAAGTCGGAGCCATGATCGAGATTGATGCCGCGCAGGAAATATTGATTCGCCTTGCCCGGGCCGCTGTGCTGAGTGGCGATCATGCCGGGCACGACTTCGACCAGCTCCGCGACACGTGACAGCGGTCTAGTCGAGAAGTCGCTATAGCCGACAACCCCCTGTGATGCAGAACTGGAGATGCCTAGTAGCTGCAGAGATCGTCCCCAAACGATGACCTCCTCGACCTCCTCGGACTCTTGTGATTGCGCCAATTGGCTGCCTAGGCAGCAAGCTAGGGCTGTATAGATGATGGGGAGTTGAATGTGCTTTTTCACGGCTTGCTCGTTCCCTTCTACGTGCTTATTGCTTAAAACGGATAGGTCCTAAGCATTAGGCCGATTACTAGATAGGAGTCGGAGATTACGGTAAAAAATCACTCAGAATAAGTGAAGTAACGTTATTTAACGTTAAGGAACACGGAAATCAGCTTAGCTGGGCTGTGTGCTGGTTAATCGAGTCGCCGCTTCGGGCCGCGGATGGTCTGGTATGAGCTGCGACAGGACTAAGGAGGCGCAGGCAATCGCTGCGCCTATCAGGAATACCGCACTGTGATTGATTATCCATACAAACCCCAGCAGCGCTGGCAGTACGACTGCCGCTATATGGTTGATGGTAAAGCTAATGCTGGAGGTGGCGGCAATATCTGCTGGGTCGGCGATCTTCTGAAAATAGGTCTTGATTGCTATTGCCATGGCAAAGAACATATGGTCCAGCAGATACAGCGCGATCGCAAACTCGATCGTGTCCACGAAGGCGTAGCTGACGAAGATGACTATCAGCCCAATGTATTCAAGCGTTAGTGCGCGCCTCTCGCCGATGTAACTGATCAAACGGCCAATCTTGGTGCCAGATAGAAAGTGAGTGCCGCGTTTACGAGCGTTAGCATCACTACGTCCTCGATCGGAAAATCGAATTTCTCTACAAGTAGAAATCCAGCGAACACAACGAATATCTGACGCCTAGCGCCAGCAAAGAAGGTCAGCAGGTAGTACAGCCAGTATTTCTTGCGCAGGAACAAGGTTTTCTTCTGCGCAACGTCATCTTCGAAATGCGGGATTGCGAGCCAGCAGAAAATGCCGATAGCTGCAGCGGTGAATCCAGCGAGCATATAAATTAGCTTGTAATTGGCCGCAAAAAACATCAAATAGATGTAGAGGGTGCCCAAAATCATAAAATTACACAGAGCCCGGACGCTCAGTATTTTCCCGAGCACTTTCGGGGCTTCGTCCTTACTCAGCCACTGCAGACTTAGGGAATTGTGTAGAGTCTCTAGATAGTGAAAACCTATAGACATGATTACCGTGGCGAAATAGAGCCACAGGGCCGTTGGATAGAAGGCGGTAATGGCGGTGCCTATGCCTAGCGTGAGCAGCGCGAGTATGGCGAAGGTCTGTTGCCTGATGAATATCATCACTAAAATAGCTGTGAAGGCGAGGAAACCCGGTACTTCACGGAGACTTTGTAGAATACCGATCTCTTCGCCGGTGAAGGCGGCATGCTCTACGGCAAAATTGTTAAGCATAACCTGCCACGTGGCAAAGGCGATCGTGTTGCCTATCGCCAGCAGATACAGGAGTGTCTTTCGCTCGGTGAGCAGCTTACTGAGCATGGGTGCTCTACAAGGTTTGGTGATTGGGATTACTGGCTATAGCCTGCGAGAGCTTACGATTATATCATTAGCGCTTGATGTCATCTCTTACTATTTTTGCTGGCCCCCACGCTTTGCAGCGCCTTCGTAGCGAAGGACTCAATGCCGATCAGTTTAAAGTCATGCTAGGAGCCTCCGGCGGCCCTAAATGGTTTGTGCTGTTTGGTCTGGATCGCTATATCTTCGGTGAGTTCTTCGCGAATAGACAGCGGGAACTGATAACCCTTGGTTCCTCCGCAGGTGCCTGGAGAATGTGCTGTCTTGCTACTGCCGACCCCGTGGCAGCTATCGAGCGTCTCGCGAAACGCTACAGCGAGGAGCAGTACTCCGAACAACCAACCACCGACGAGATAACTGAGCAGGCGCGAGAAATGCTTGCCCAGACCCTTGGGCCAGATGGTGGTAAAGAAATCCTTGAGAACGAAATTTTCAGGACGCATATAATTGCCGACCGCGCGCGAGGGATTGGCTCATCACCAGTCAAAGCGCTGCGCATGTTGCAACTACTCAGCAGTGCCTTACTAAATGTCGCCAGTAGGAAGACGCTCTCTCTTTTCTTTGAGCGGAATATCTTCTCCAACATGGGGCAAGCATCACCCTTTAGGAATTCCAACGACCTGGCGACTGCTCACGTTGCTATGAGTAAAGAAAACCTAATGGATGCGATGATGGCGAGTGGCGCCATTCCCTTCGTGCTAAATGGAGTGCGTGATATTCACAGCGCAAAGCGCGGTATGTATTGGGATGGTGGCATCACAGACTACCATTTCGACTTTCCCTTTCACGCAGGCGACGATCTGGTCTTGTATCCACATTTCTCATCAGCGGTGATACCGGGTTGGTTTGATAAGCGAGTTCCCTGGCGCCGAGTAGACCTTAAGAATTTCGAGAACGTGGTTATGGTTGTTCCCTCTAAAGAATTCGTTGCCGAGTTACCCTATAGCAAAATTCCAGACCGAACAGACTTCGAGACTCTCGACTATCCCAGTCGCGTTGCTTATTGGTCTACCGTTCTCGAGAAGAGTAAGCGTCTAGCCGATGACTTCGCAGCACTCGTTGACAGCGGTACAGGAATTGAAGACGTGCAGCCTTTTACCGGCAAGCGCTAACGGTCAATCTGTACTAATAAGCGACAGGGAATAGGGAATCGGGAATAGGCGCTGTAGGTAGTTGTATCATCATCTTATTGATGAATTACGTAAGAAGCCGATACAGTTTCTAATCGTGAGTATCGCTCTGCCCAATGCGAGTAGTTTTGCATTGCACGAGAACCTCGGGTTTGTTAAGGCAGGCCAGTTCTCTGAGGCTGGATACAAATTTGGTGAGTCCACAGATCTGGAATACTGGCAATTAAAGTTATGAAATTACTTACTATTCAATTCAGAAAATTCAGATCGTTGATGTTGTTAGGTCTCTGCCTGCTACTATTTTCCTGCGTGAGTGCCGTAGTCGGTGCTGTTGTGGGTACGACGGTCGAAGTAGTGAAGGTACCCTTTAAAGTTGTCGGGGCTGCCGTAGATTTGGCCGTATCTGATGACGATGATGATTAGTAAAAATCGAGTAAAAATCAAAGAGATGATTAGATGAGTGTAAAGCCCGAAGACTACGAGATCGATTCTAACTATCGCCATTGGGAAGGTGACAAGGCCGAGGACTATATTGGCCCATTCTTCTTTGTAATGGATGGCGAGAATACTCGAACAGCATTTCGAGTGCAGGAGCACCACTGCAATGCGCATGATTCCTTGCACGGTGGCGTGATGATGGCATTGGCAGACTACACGCTCTGTCTCTGCGCCAACGGCGGTGAAACTGAAAGTGTCGTCACAGTGAGTTGCAACAGTGAATTCATTGGGCCGGCTTACAAAGGTGACCTGGTTGAGGGTAGGGGAGAGTTGACCCGGCGCGGAGGTTCTATAGTGTTCTCTCGCTGCGAACTCTTTGTCGGCGAGACTGTTGTGTTAACGAGCAGTGCAGTGATTAAACGTATTAGGAGGAAATAGCACTTACTGGCTATTTTTAATAATAGAGGCACTTAAGTGAGATGGAGATTCGGCTATAAACGTGGGTGCTTCAGCAGCCAATTCTTCTAAACTACCGTAGCCCCAAAGTACGCCGGCACAGCGCAGTCCCGTGTTGTGCGCAGAGCTTAGGTCGATGTAGCGATCACCGATCATCAGCGAACTATCTAAGACAATTGTAGTATCCAACAGGCCGCGCAGTTGATCAGACTTGGTGGTCCCAAAAGCGCCACTGCCGCTCACGAACGCAAAGTATTTATCGAGCTTAAATTCCTCCAGTACCTTGATTGCGTATTTTTCGAACTTGGAGGTGCAGACTCCCATTCGAAATCCTTCTCCTTGTAGGGTGTCTAATAGCTCAAAGATACCGTCATAGACGACATTCTCTTTATAGCCTAGTTCCCCGTAGCGTTCTCTGTAGGTTGTTACCAACTCTTTGATGTGAGCCTCATCCGTGCTCCCCGATAGATCGCTCAATGCAGCCTCCAGAGGCGGCCCGATATAGGGCTTAATCTCCTGCTCGGATCTCACCTGATGGTCATGACTGCTCAGGGCATAGTTCATGCAGCGCACGATGCCGGTAAGTGGGTTCGTTAAAGTTCCGTCTAAATCAAATATCAAGCTGTGGTAAGACATTGCTAGTCCTGCAGGCTGTAGACCTTTTCCGCTGTGGCATAGAACATGGCATGCTTCTCATCTTCGCTAAAATCGGTGACCATCTTCTTGTAGGCATTGAACAAGACATGATAGTTAATTGAGAGTCGATCCACTGGGAAATTACTCTCGAACATGCAGCGCTCGGGGCCAAAACATTCGATGGCATGCATGTAGTACTTTTGTTGCTCCTTGATGAATTCATCGGAGTTTGGCGGCCTACTTTGTAAGTGCCAGTCGAATCCATTGTCAGGCATTGCTAGCCCGCCTAGCTTAGCATAGACATTCGGGCATTTTGAAATCTCGCGGATCTGTGCTTTCCATTTCTGGAAAATTTCATTTCTAGAATTTTTATAGATGCCGACACCCAGTGGCGTGCCGAAATGATCGAGTACCATTGTACAATTTGGCACTGCGCGAGCGAGGTCTAAGAAGTCTAAATTTTGATGATGATAATGCCAAGTATCATAAGTTAGGCCTTGTTCCGCAATGATTCGAAGACCTTTTCGAAATGCTTCCTTGCTGTGTAGGTAGGGCGGGGCAGATCCCACGATAAATAAGTCTTCCGGGCGTTTGTCACGCGCGGCAGAGTGGCGAATACCACGTAGTAGGCCATTGCTTACAGCGCGATGTTGCTCTAGCGCTTCAAGCAATTTCTCTTCCGATTCGCCGGCCAGGGTGAGATCGCTGTGTGAAACAATACCCGCGATGTAGGCTTTATTTGATATATTGGCTCGGCTTTGAGAGGCTAGCGCCGCAATCGTTTCCGTTTCTCCTACACTCTTTAGGTGTTGTTCTCCCTCGCGACGATAGAACGCTCGGCATTCTATGAAAACCGTCTTCACAATATTGTGACCTGATCCTGTGTCTGTCCATAGTTCAGGTAATAAGTAGTCGCGATTGAAGCGCTTCTTCCAGAGGTGATGATGGGGGTCGATGATTGCTCGGCCAGGGTCGAGGATTTCTTCTTCTATTTGAGTTAGCCATGGGTTGGAGCCCGGTTCTAATTCAGACATAATTTTTCCTGTTGATGCACATCTAGAACTCAAGCACTCACGTTAGCATCACGTTGGTTTTATGGGAATAGCGGTATAATTTTGCTGCCCATCTGTTGTCTTACAATTGCCATCGTGTAGTATGCGTGAACATTAGAAAAATAGGTTGATGCCTAGCAGGTCGGTCCGAATTGGGCTCGTTTGCTATCTATCAGCAGTTTGTAGATTGACTAGAATTAAAGTTGGAGTTGGCCATGGATTTGACTGCTTATGTGATCCTCGCGTATTTGCTGTTCTTCATCGCGGTTGGGATTTATATCAGTCGTGGTAATAAAAGCTCTGCTGACTGGGCAATCGGTGGTGGCACGCTAGGTGTAGGTATGCTGGCAGCGGGCATAGCCGGAACTCGCATCGGTGGTGCGGGTACCTATGGTGTCGCGGGCGATGTTATTACTGAGGGCATAGGCCATCTGTGGTACGGCGTCAATTCCTTCGCTGCCTTGTTTATGGTTGGATTGTTCTTCGCTATACCTTATCGCAAGCTGAGACTTCGCAGTGTGGGAGAGGTTTTCGATAGGCGCTTCGGTTCAAGCCGCTGTCAGTCTCTGACTAGTCTGTGTGTGCAGGCGGAGTATCTGGTTGTAAATATTATTGAGCCTTACGTAATAGCGACTATCGTTAGTGGCGTGACAGGATGGCCGTTCGGGCTCTGTATCATCATCGGAGCGGTAGTGATTGTGTTGTTCACCGTCACCGGCGGCCTAAAAGGCACGGCGATAACAAATATAGTGCACTGCACAGTTATCATTGTCGGTCTGTCTGTGGTCGGTTATATAGCGATGCAGAATCTAGGTGGTTGGGAGTCGGTGGTCGCACAATCGGAAATCAGGCTACTTGAGGCGGGCAAAGACATTCCGTCGTGGTGGAGCTTTACCGGCATCGGCTGGGCAACAATTATCGCACTGTTTATTTCTGCGACGATTCATACGCCAGCTGCCTCGATATATGCAAACTATGCGAGCTCCGCTGCGAAGCAGGAATATCTTATCCCGGGTTTTTTTCTGGCAGGGATAATCGCCGCATTGATGCCGATGGTTGCAGGATTTATCGGTATCTTAACCATGGTGAGTTATGGCTCAGAATCCGGATTGTCTGGCTATTTGAACATTGCGCAACTTGCGATGGATACCGGGCCGCTACTGGGCGGCATTGCGTTGGCGGCCGTATTAGCCGCGGTAATCTCCTCTGGTGCGCCTATTCTCTTGGCTAGTGCAACGATGTTGGTTAGTGATTGGATACCGGGCTCTAAGAATTTCTCCAGCGAAAAGAAGCTGGGGCTGTATAAGCTAGTTACAGTGATCTACGGTTCCACAGCAGCATTTTGTGCCTGGTATTTTAACTTCGGCTCGGTGCTGCAATTTTTACTATTGGGATTCGCGATGGTAGTGCCACCAGCTATTGCAGTGACCTACGTGTTTTACTGGAAGAAGACGACAGAGAAGGCTGCGTTTTGGGGAATGTTGATTGGGTTTATAAGCGGGCTGCTTATGTGGCTGCTCAACAACTGGTACTCCGGTGCCGAGAATGCCGACGTAGGTGGATTTGCGCAGACTTGGTATGAGCTTTGTCAGTATCTAGGAGAGTGGCGCGACCCATCGTTCCTGACGCTATTGCTGCCGGTCTTCATAATTCCGATATTCACGCTGATGTTCCCCGCAAAGAATAGCGCAGTAGACACACAGATGTCGGCTACGTTCTACAAGGACTTGGGAAGAATTCAGCGCAATCTTGACTGGGTTTAGTCAGTTCTACGCACGGGCATTGAAAATCTCAGGGGAGTTGGATCACGAGAGCTAGAATTTAGCTCTCGTCACAGATTTTTCTCTATCTTTGCATTTCAGCGTTGGCCTGAATAACGAAGGGTCCGGGTGTATCATAACTCTTCTCAAGCAAAGTGGTTAGCTCCTCGGCAGTGTCAGCAGTAGCACCTGGCACTCCGAAACCTCTGGCCATATCGACCCAATTTAGCGCAGGATTGCCGATATCGAACAAGCTCGCGGCTATGTCGCCAAATTCGGTGACACCTAGTCGAGCATATTCTACATTGAGAATATTGTAAGAGCGGTTCGCGAAAATAACCGTTGTAATATTGAGGCCTTCTCTGGCCTGAGTCCAGAAGCTTTGATTC
>CALSUH010000012.1 GCA_943789485.1 uncultured Pseudomonadales bacterium | reverse complement strand
TCGAATAAGTGAAATTCATGGCTAGAGGCACAATTCCTGGTTAGGAAAGGAGTTTGTTGATCGTGGCTGGGCAATCGCAGTTCCCATTTCGCCAGATGGAAAAGGCTTTTCTACCGGGGAAAGCTCCACCCTCCCGCAGATTATTGAACAACTACACGCGACCCGGCGCCCTGCAGGATTCCAAGCCCTTATTTGGTAGGCATGTCTAGCGGTGGCAGCGAAGCCATCGCCAATCGCCTTGCGCAATCCTTCCGCGTTTCGAGGCGTTGTAGCCAACACCCGGACGAATCAAGTCCGACGCGTCAGTCGATGAGCTAGATGGCCTACCGTTTTATATCAGAATCGGAGAAAAGGACGACTTTCGCTGGAATCGCCTGTTCGAACCCATGTCGCAGAAGCTGGTCTCGGCTGGAGCGGAGGTAGATGCGAAAATAGTTGAGGATGCAAGGCACGTCTTCCAGCTAGACTGGGAGAACCTTGAAGTCTGGCTGGGGAAAGCTCAAGTAGCCTGACCGCAAAGAACCGCGGTCAGGCTACTTCATGGCAATTCTAGAACCGGTCTTCTTCGATCGAATAATTGGTAACTAGTCCGTCAATAAATTTCTATCGATAGCGTTTCAGTCCGCTCTTCCTCGATGTCCACGGAGGAAGACAAGAAATAAACCAACCTCAGTATCTTTCTCAGATCGATTTCTGTATTTCCAGATTTCCGTGCCATCGGCATAGGTCAACTTGGTAATCGGGTTGCCAAATGACGTAGTTACCCAATCTAGATTACTTTCACCGAGCTGCAACCTAGACACGTCAGCCTTGTTCCATACAGTCTGTAAAGGACGCGAGTCCGAATCGACAGTAACCAGACAACCAGTCAGTACGATGCTCATAACTAGGCAATAGCGTTTTCTTACTCATTTAACAATCACCATTCAAATTGAATTCATTATTGAGATTGACCCTTTCCCTGCGGCGCCCAATAACCTCACCACTATCGCCGGTCACTCACCCGAAAACCTTGGAGTAAAATTGCCGAAGAGCTGTATAATTTGGTCTCCTGCAGTCTTAGACGGGGCAGCGCTGTAATAGTTACAGCCATAGACGCTCCCCTAAAAAGGAATATCGCTGAATCGACACTGAACACAGATTTTCTGTCCTTTAAAATAAAGAAAAATCGCGAATTTATCGATTTATCCCCAGAACACTAAAAACCGACAAGCTAACTACTAACCACTCCCTAAGAGGATCAGAATGCTCGCTAGATTCAACCGCCTTTTCCCCCTATGGGCATTGCTAATTTCCCTGCTCGCCTTCTTTCTAGATGCACCCCTTCGCCGCACTCAACACTGCCATCGTCCCGCTGTTAGCTGCAGTCATGTTCATGATGGGCCTCACCCTGACCAAGGCCGACGTTGAACGCATTGTGAAAGATCCGAAGCCGATTTTAGTGGGAGTGATCCTACAGTTCTTATTGATGCCGGTTCTAGCGCTGACATTTTCCAAGATGCTCCAGCTATCGAACCAACTCACCATAGGCATGGTACTTGTTGGCAGCTGTGGCTGGCGGCAGCGCATCCAATGTCGTGTGCTATCTGGCCAAGGGCGATGTCGCCCTTTCTATCAGCATGACCATGGTTTCAACACTCGTCGGAGTCATAGCGACGCCGCTACTTTGCGCCTTCTATCTTTCGGAAACAGTCAGCGTAGATACTCTCGCATTACTTTTGAGCATAATGCAGATTGTCTTCATTCCAGTAGCACTTGGGTTTGCTTGTAAGTTTTTCCTGGCTGATTTCGCGAATAAAGCGGAACCACTCATTCCGACATTTTCGGTACTCACTATTCTGCTGATTATTGCGATAATTGTGGCACTGAATGCAGACAGGCTTCTTGATGTGGGCCTGATCACCCTAATCGCCGTAATCCTGCACAATCTTTCTGGGCTAGCAGGCGGTTACTACATTAGCCGCCTAATTGGATTAGATATAAAGCAGAGTCAGACCATCGCTATTGAGGTGGGCATGCAGAACTCTGGACTAGGTGTAGCCCTCGCCACTCAGTTTTTCTCTACTACAGCAGCTTTACCCGGCGCACTGTTCAGTGTTTGGCACAACATCAGCGGTTCGTTGCTGGCTTCAGCGTGGAGTAAGAAGAGAGCGTCGCTTGAATACCTATTAAAAGACGAAGAGTCTATCCTGCCTCCGAAGTAAGTCACTACAATAATGGCGCCGCAAGGTTTCCCTGCTCTATTACTTTTTTGATAATTTTCAACTAAATAATCCGCTACGCTTGACATGTTTTGCAGAAACCCGAGGTTCACGCATTCAAATATTTATCTCTTTATGAAGAAAATGAACGTCCCAACAACACGCTACCAACAACTGCACCATTATGGGTCATCGGCTCTGCTCGCGTATGGGGAGAATTAGAGGACCAGCATAGCGTGAATTTCTGATAACTAAACGACTAGCAATCCATTCAATAAAAAGCCTCTTCGTTCTCAAAATTAGAGACCTTTCTTTCTAAAAATTTCACTAAATACTGACAAACATGTCCGTACTGGGAAACTATTTTGCATAAAACCGCCCAGAAAAATCAATGTTATCCACGGACTCGCTTTCTATTTCGACTGCCATTTATAATGACTGGATCCGTTGTCAACTATTCAGCTACAGTCACAGGCTTAGAAATTACTTTGAATGCGCTAGGCCTGTCTTCAACTTTTCTATTTCCCATAGCGATGGTTTCGTTAATTCAATCGCGCAAAGCACTACTCCTGCAAGTTGCAGCATAACTCATCCCTGCCCGCCAGGAGGCAACTACTCACAAATCCCTCCGTGAGTGGTTACCCCTATTTATTTCTAAGCTTGAGCTGAAATAAACGCACCATTAAGGGTCACTTATTGCCAAAAAGCAGCTCTGTTTTTTGCTAGCGAGCAGAATAAATTTTTGTTCCGAATCGAACCAGGAAAATCAACGCTCCTAATTGGTGCTTTAGGAAATGACATGTTAAAGTTTTGTACGTGCAGTATTGTAGCCCAAAAATACGTCTCTAGGTTCATCAAAGGACTAACCGCAACAAACAGCCGTAACAGATTTTACTATCAAATAAATTTGCCCTAAAAAATTAGCTGCCACTAAAAATTACTAAGCAAATTTGCCTCCTGTTATTTGGGGGCGACTCATAACAATGCCGGAGAGAATTAATGAAACTTATTACCGCAATTATCAACCGTTTAAAGCCGATGATGTACGGGAAGCATTGTCTGAATAGGCGTAAGCGGCATGACCCTGACTGAAGTCAAAGGCTTCTGGTCGCCAGAAAGGGCACACGGAACTTTACCGTGGTGCTGAGTATGTTATCGACTTCCTGCCCAAGGTAAAACTCGAAATAGCTGTATCTGATGAGCTATCGGATCAAGTTGTTGAAGCAATCTGCACGGCAGCGAATAGCGGGCAAATCGGTGATGGCAAAATCTTTGTCAGCAATTTGGAACAAACCATTCGAATACGAACTGGCGAAACTGGCAACGACGCGCTTTAGGAGTCTCAAAAAAATGATAACTAGTATTCTAGAACTAAGTATTTCGCAGCTGCACTTCTATTTTTTCTACCTAGCGTGGCCTCGGCACAGGAGGTATTAAACGGCGCCAATACTGCTTGGATCTTAACCTCGACTGCTCTCGTTCTTTTTATGACCCTGCCATGGACTCGCACTCTTCTACGGCGGACTTGTCAGGACTCGAAACGTACTCTCTGTGCTCATGCAGTGCTTCTCAATTGCCGTTGTAGTTTCTATCCTGTGGTTGGTCGTTGGTTACAGCATAGCCTTTGGCCCTTCTGAATCGGCTTACTGGGGTGGACTGAGCAAAATGATGTTTAATGGCGTCGTTGTCGACTCCCTCTCCGGCGACATTCCGGAAACTGTCTTCGCCTCCTTTCAGATGACTTTCGCAATCATTACGCCGGCTCTAATCGTGGGTGCATTCGCGGAGAGAATTAAATTCTCAGCTATGTTGTTATTCTCGGCACTGTGGACGCTGATAGTCTACTTCCCTGTTGCAAACTGGGTCTGGGGTGGCGGCTGGCTGGGCCAGATGGGCCTGATCGATTTCGCTGGCGGCACTGTGGTGCATGTAACGGCAGGTATTGGAGCATTGGTATTTGCTCTCGTCATTGGACAGCGCGAAGGCTTTCTAACAGCACCGATAATGCCCCACAACTGACCATGAGCTTTACCGGCGCAGGCATGCTCTGGGTTGGCTGGTTCGGATTTAACGCCGGCAGCGCACTTGCCGCAGACGGCAGCGCCGGTATGGCCATGTTCGTCACACACATCTCTGCAGCGACCGGCGCAGTGACCTGGATGGCCATAGAATGGATAAAATTCGGCAAGCCCAGCGGCCTTGGCGCAATCACTGGCATGGTGGCAGGCCTGGCGACGATCACTCCCTGCCTCCGGCTCCGTCGGACCAGCTGGCGCACTCCTTGTTGGCCTTAGCGGTGGTGTTGTCTGCTATTTCGCTACTACCTACTTAAAGCAGAAAATAAAAATCGACGACTCTCTCGATGTGTTTCCTGTGCACGGTGTCGGCGGTATCAGTCGGTACTTTCCTCGCCGGCATATTAGTATCTGGCGATTTAGGAATATTCAGCGGCAACGGACTTGCCCAGGGCATGACTATGGGCTCGCAGGTCATGGTGCAGATCATCGGCATTCTTCTCAGTGGCTGCCTATACAGGCGTACTCACGTTCATAATTCTGAAGGTGGTGGGCTGCTGTAACATCAGGCATTCGCGTTACCTCAAGAAGAAGAACAGATGGGTCTGCGACATTACAGATCATGATGAAAGAGGCTATTCTTTGTAGTTACGAAAAGCTGAGTAGTAAGTAGTGATAGCAGCACAGACGAAAAAGGCTGGCGGGAGCAATCCCACCAGCCTTTTTATTGGCTTAATCTTCACTCACTCTTATTGTTCGCCGCTAGGTACTCTTGCGCAGAGTGGTAATGGCTATAGACTAATTTATTACCTTGAATATCGGTGAAGTGCGTGGCTACCAAACAAGTAGTGCGGCCATCTTAATCAATTCTCCCTTTCAGCAAGAATCTCGGCCCTAAAACTGGCGCGAAATAATCTATGCGCATATTAACGGTTAGCCGACCACTTAAAATCCTCCTGGGATTTAAATAGTGTACGCACCGTGAATAGTGAGATCATATCGACATAAGTACCAGTAAACCCCCCAAACAGCTGATCCCTTGGGTTCAACAGATGATCAGGTAGATGCGCATCCACCTCCACTAAGCCTCGCTCCTCACGCAGAATCTTCCACTTGCCCGATTCCACTAGATCGCCTTGCATTGTGACCGGGCTTCAAGAATATCGGTCGATCCACTTCTGGCTTCGTTTGTCATTGCCTGTCCCTTGGGTGGGGCCATTTCAAGGACAGCCCCGACTTAATAAAAGTTGGCCGAGAATGAAGCAAAAAGCGATAGCTGGTCAAATCCCGCTGGCGTCACTTATACTGGCTCAGGCTGATTTATCCAAGCAGCGCTCTCTACCCACCTAGAATAATAATTCGGAGTAAGTCATGAAGCATCTCCAACAGCCTGTTAAACAGGTCTGCGCTCTACTCTTGGCAATGCCCCTGCTGATCGCCAGCAGTATTGCACAGGGAAACGATTTCCCAACTGCCGCGCCGGAGGACGTCGGCGTATCATCCGAACGCCTGCAACGCCTCTCCAACACTATGCAGCGCTACATCGATAGCAATATGCTTGCCGGGACCGTCTCTTTGGTATCGCGCAACGGCAAGGTAATACACGTCGAGTCGCAGGGCTGGAAAAACAAAGAAAACGACGAACCGATGACGGATGATTCCATCTTCGTCATCATGTCGATGACCAAACCGATAGTGTCGACTGCTTTGATGATGCTCTACGAAGAAGGTAATTTCTTGCTAACCGATCCCATCACCGATTGGATTCCCGAGTTAGAAGGCAAGCAAGTTGTCATCGAAGAGGACGGCATTAACTATCGCATGTCGGCGCATCGCCCCATTACATTTCGCCACGTACTCTCGCACACGGCCGGGGTCGATCCCTAGCCGCGAGGTGTTGAGCTGAAGAAGAATTAGCCCTGCTGCCACGCAAGGCGACCTCTGGAAGAAACAATTATCAATCGGGCGCCGCTGCCTCTGAGTTTCCCACCCCGGAGACGACTGGCAATATGGAAGCTCAACTGATTATGTGGCGCTATTAGTGGAGCGCATATCAGGGCAGAGCCTAGTCGACTACCTGCAAGAAAAAATACTCGACCCACTAAAGATGCACGACACCTCCTATATAGTTCCCTAAGGACAAGGTCGATCGTGTCGCTGCAGTTTATAGCCCCAGTGGGCCGAACCAGACAATCAAACTTTTCCGGGAAACTGAGTATCGCCAGACAACGTATTTCGGCGGCGTCGCGGGGCTCTCCTCCACGGTCTCCGACTATTGGCGCTTTAGCCAGATGTTATTAAATGGTGGCGAACTGGATGGGGTGCGCTTATTGAGCCCCAAAACAGTGAACCTTATGATTAGTAATCATAGTGGCGAAAATGATGTGTACATTCGCGGACCGGGATATACCTTTGGACTTGGGTTTGGTCTCGTCAATGATGCAGGCACAGCGCGTGACCCACTCACTCCGGGTACATTTAGCTGGGGGGGTGCTTGGGGCACTATTTTTTGGGTTGATCCGGTAGAGAACATGATCGGCATCATGATGACCCAGATCACTACTTACAGACACCTAACAGTTCGGCAGGATGTGGGCGTAACAGCGATGCAGGCCATCATCGACAGTTACAGCAACAAGCCTTATTCCGTCGCTCCTTACGCGAAGTTAGACTAATCTAATAATGGGGACGGAGGGATTTAATTTTGATCAATCCTGAATTTATTTTCAGATTGATCAAAATTAAATCCCTCCGTCCCCATTGAGCTATTGATCTAGCAATTGGTAGATTCGACGAATTGCTCTAGGGTCTACACCTGCTGCGCGAATCTGCGCAAAATTTTGGCTGTGGTTGGTCATGTCGATCTGCTGCGCAGCACGTTCGAAACTCACACCGTCGCTATGCATCTGCGAGGTCTTACTCCACAAGTCACGCAGATAAACTTGAAAGTACCCTATGGGTCTCCTTGCTACGCATCACCGGACCATGACCTGGTAGCCATGTATCGAAGTCGAGTGATAGCAGACCATCTAGAGTGGCTGGCCACTCATCGACATGCCCATCGCCCATATAGGCAAGTCCCGGGCAACATCATATCGCCAGTAAACACGATTTTATCCTGCGGAAGATAGACCATCACATCGCCACCAGTATGAGCACGACCAAAATGATGAAGTTGAATTCGCGACTGCCATCGGCAACGACTTGAAACAAGGTCATCTTTGTCTCGAGAGTAATATTCGGATGGCGTGGGTTGCACTTCGCCAATAGCGTTCATGTAATCTCGCTGTACCCGATGACGCTCTTCTAATATTGCCTTACGCGCAGGATCAGTTTCCGCGGCCGCCTGACGCTCAAGATCCGCCACTGCTGACGGAACCGGGTCAGAGAAACTCTTAAAAGTACCCTCCTCTAATACGTTACCTAACTCGCCGCTTAATTCTTACGCGTAAACTCATGACCGATTATCTCGATTCCTTCTGGAAAAGCTTGAGCTCCGTGAGCGTGATCGAAATGGTAATGGCTGTTCACAAGATAGCGAACTGGCTTATCAGTGATAACCGGTATCGAATCGAGCAACGCACGAGCCGCAGCAGGTGTTACATGAGAATCCACGACCAAGGTATCGAATTCACCAACCAAGACCATGACATTGCTCATTGTGAAAACAGAGCCTGTACCGCTGACCAACCAGACTCCTTCTGCGACTTCCTCGAAGCGATGGCTTTCAGATTCAACCACTCTACCCTGAGAGAAAGCGAGCGCAGGAAATAGCAGGAGAATGAAAAAATTGAGAGTGCTGCAGTTATATTTCTTAGTGTCATAGTGAATACCTTATGTAGTTCATAGTACAAAATTTAAAGTTCAATAAATTATTTACGGCTTCACGCAGGAGCCAAAATCCATTGTAAAAACAATCCTGCCCTGGCGTACTCGAGGTGAGTTTCTGATGGACTACTTCGCCTCCGGCCACCACTGCTGCAGGCAGACAGTAGGGCAAAGTAGTAACTGGAGAAAGAATTCGTAGCCGAATCAGTATTTGGCTTGTCTAAGTAGCGTACACAAAGTGGCGCAACTAAGCTTTCGCACATTAGCGCATAGGCTTAATCCTGTAAAGAAACGGTGATACAGCTTTTGACGTCAAAACACTGGTGAAAACCACCACTTAGCAGGGCAATACGAATATCGATATATACATATCTTATTGTTTTTTAATAATATTTTAAATTGGCAAGGTTATTGCTTTATTGGGTAAGGCGGAAGCCAACCGAAATAAGTAAAAAGAATCCAGGGGAGCGCATCATGAAGGAAGTGAATCACACAATGAAATTAACAGCAGCGACAATGTTGGCGATGCTACTAGGAGGCTATCTTTACTCTTCGTCCGCCAACGCGGCCGAAGTGACAGATATCTCGAAGGTAAATGGCGGCATTCGGGTGCCGGCAGAGGAACGTGTGCGAGACATTTCTTCGGTGAATGGCGGCATTGATATAGGCAGCGGCGCCAGTGCCGAAAAGATCGAAACAGTAAATGGCGGCATCAATCTAGATGATGGCGTCGAAATTGAACGCGCAGAAACAGTCAACGGAGGCATTCGTCTGAGCCGAAACGTTTCGGTGCATGGCTCACTATCTACAGTAAACGGTAGCATTCAAACTAGCCCAGGCACAGTCGTCGATAGGCGAGTGAGTACCGTAAACGGTAAAATTAGACTACACGACACTCGTGTAGGTGAAAATGTGCAGACTAGCAACGGCGACATTTTTCTCACCGATGGCAGCGTAGTTGAAGGGGATATCATCGTAGAGAGTCGAGGCTCTTGGTTCGGAAAATTCTTTGGCTTCGGCAAGCAACCAGCGAAAATATTTATCGATGCTGACTCATCGGTCATGGGCGACATCCACCTGTATCGTGAAGTCACCCTCGATATAGCCGATGGTGTAGTAGCTGGTGAAGTTATCGAACATTTTTAACGCATCAACAAGAATAGCTAGTGACACAAAAAAACGGGTCATACAACCCGTTTTTTTGTGGAAAAAGTTTTAGAACTTACTTCTTCAGCGCATAGCCAGCTTGTTCTGCTTCCTCACGTAATACGAATTTCTGCACCTTACCGGTTGATGTCTTAGCGATCGGTCCGAACACAACTTTCTTAGGAATCTTAAAACCCGCCAATTCTTCCCGGCAGTACGCGATCAGCTCTTCTACTGGCAACTCCTGACCTGATTTGAGTGATACAAAGGCGCAGGGCACTTCGCCCCATTTCTCATCACTACTTGCCACGACTGCTGCTTCCAAAATCCTTGGGTGTTTGAATAGCACTGATTCAATTTCCAGCGAAGATATATTCTCCCCGCCGGAGATAATAATATCTTTGGAGCGGTCCTTGATCTGCACATAACCCTCCTCATCCCAGACGGCAAGGTCACCCGAGTGAAACCACCCCCCCTTGAAAGAAGCTTGTGTAGTTTTCGGGTTTTTAAGATAGCCCTTCATGACGAGATTCCCGCGCATGAATATTTCACCCATGGTTTTGCCGTCCTTAGGAACTGGCTTGAGAGTCTCTGGATCAGCGACCATGAGTTGATCTTGCAGTGGTGCTCTCACACCTTGCCTAGCAAGAAGCTCAGCTCTATCCTCAATCGAAAGTTCGGCCCAGCCATCCTGTGGCGCACAGACTACACAGGGACCATATGTTTCAGTTAATCCATATACATGGGTAACGATGAACCCCATGCTCTCCATGCCTGCGATAACTGCGGCAGGTGGAGCAGCACCGGCTGTCATCGCTTTTATTCCCTTTTTGATACCCGCTTTAAGGCTATCGTCCGCGTTGACAATCGTGTTCAGCACAACAGGAGCACCACAAAAATGTGACACATTGTGCTTCTTCATAGAATCGAAAATAGCTGCATCACGCACGTGACGAAGACAGATGCTCGTACCCGCTGCGGCCGCCAATCCCCAAGGGAAACACCAGCCATTGCAGTGAAACATCGGCAGTGTCCATAGGTAAATAGGATGTGCTGTCATATCCCAGCACAGATTATTTGAGATTGCGTTCAGGTACGCGCCACGGTGGTGGAAGACAACTCCCTTAGGATCGCCCGTGGTGCCCGATGTATAATTCAATGAGATTGCCTGCCACTCGTCTTCAATTTGAAAACAGCTGTAGTCGTCATCGCCCTTCTTTAAGAAAGCCTCATAATCTTCAGAGCCTAACAATTCTCCTCCATAGAAAGATGGATCATCTATATCGATGACCGTGAGCTCCTGCGGCACTAGTTTCAATGCGGCCTTTATCGTGTCGCTGTACTCTCTGTCAGTGAATAGTACTTTGGCTTCTGCATGCTCTAGAATAAATGCAATAGCCTTGGCATCTAGCCTTACATTTAAGGCATTGAGCACCGCCCCAGCCATAGGAACGCCGAAGTGCCCCTCGAATGTTTCAGGAGTGTTGGCTCCCATGAACGCTACTGTATCTCCCTTGCCTATGCCTATTTTCAGAAGCGCCGAAGCAAGCAAACAACAGCGTTTATAGGTCTCAGCCCAGGTATATTCTTTGTCACCATGAATCAGCGAAATCTTCCGCGGATAGACACTAGAACAGCGTTCGATAAAACTGAGTGGTGTTAAGTGTGCGAAATTAGCCTGATTTTGATCGAGATCTATTTCATAAATATTTTTGCTATTCATGTTTGCTATTGTTCCTATTAGCTATTCAACTCTGTTGTTTTGAATTTGGTTTAAAATACATGAGTAAGACTATGTTAATTATGCCGCAGAGCCACAAAGCCGATTCGCGGCACAGGGCAGGCCTGGCTAGATAAAATCCATATCCCCGGCGGTCAGCCACCAAGCGCCATAGAGCACCTCTGAGTTAGGTCCGGGATTCCAACTGTTACAGGGTATCTCAATACCCAATTCATTCACAATCGCGCCGGCGGTGAAGACCTTATCCTTGCCCGAACTTGTAACCCACAGGCGCAAAACCGTGCCGCCCTCTCCTGTGCTAAGCTCTTGTTTTAAATTATATATTGCCGATTTCATAACTGCTACTGGGCATATCAAGTCCATCAACAACTTACTGCCATCGTGTTCCTTCACTACCGCGAACGCGAGCGCCTTTTTCGAGCTTTGCCCACGTATAATTACACAGCGATACTGCTTTGATTTCGAAAAAGGGTGGTTCATGTAGCGATGCTGAATATACTCGGCGTCTCGAACTCCGATAATGCCATCCCTATAATCGTCCTTCATAAGGGCCCAGAGACTATCAATCTCCCCGCGAGACGCAGGATCAAGAGGATCGTAGTCCACGATCATAGCTTGATGCCGCTCCTGCTCCTCACCCGCCTGCGAAACAGGATAGATAATCTCAATAAAGTCATCAGTTTTTTCGTACAAGCCGAGACGTTTTGAGATGTTCATTGTCTTCTGGTTCGGAAAGCCAAATCCCAGCAAGTGATTTACTGTGTTCCCAATCTCTCGTTCCAGAAAAGTAGCTGCCACCTCAAAGAAGAGGCTGCCCTTGCCGTATTGCTTGCGGATACTTGGATGCACCATCACATCGCAGGGCTGAATGGCCAAAGATGATTCACCAAAATAGGCAATCTTCCGCGGAGCTCCACCATAGTGCGCCACTATGTCGCCCTGCTTGTCCAAGCGCGCGACCACACACTTACCGTCACCCTGAACATATTTCCAATTCCATAGTTCTTCATCGAAGTCGACATTGAAACTTTTCTCAAATAGGTCTGCAACCTCAAGCGGGTTAAAAGATTGAATGTCACCAAACTCTGCATCTGCCCATTCATAAGCAGTAGTAGACTCCCTGCGTAACACGAAGAGATAAAATCCGCGTCTACCGGTCGAGAATTCATCTCGCATAGTTGAAAATTCTGCATGCAGATCTGCCAGCAGATTAGAATCCTCTGCAGCTTCGCCGGCGAGCGCTGCACCATGCGTTTCTAGCAATGGACACAGCAATTTCAAGGTATGCGACGCGCTCGTCGACAGATCTCTACTCTCTAACTCCTTAAAACCGAGTCGCTGGGAAAGCTGCTTAAATGAGCTGAGGTTAGGAAGTGCTGAATACTTTATGCAAGAATCATCAACAAGAAATTCGCTGAACAGAATGAACTGGCCAGAATCACCGAGCAAACCTCGGCTCTTACTGAGCAGCGCCATCTGATCTAAATAACGTATTGAACCCGCATGAATCAATACATCAGCGGCAGCAGGATTAGTCGATGCCAGAAAATCTTCACCCGCATACTGAAAACTTACCAGAGCATCGATATCGGAATTCATCAAGCTCTTCGATCCAAACCAATAGACGGTTTTGCCGGTTTCAGCCATTGATTTGGCGAGCTGGAGGAGGGAATCGCCAACTAGGAGAACAACAGCATTCGCATCGTTCTTTACGACTAATTCGTCAAGGCTGTGTGTGAACCTCTGCTGGCCATCAAGAAGCTCGGCAGCGGTGTTCTCGCTCACGCAATTCGTGTCTTCAAAAAGACCGTAGTGCTGCAATCGAGACTCGCCGAATTCAAGTTCGAGTATTCTGCTTAGCAAACTCAGCATTGTCGGTTTTGAGCTAGTGGTCATGGTCGTATCAAGGCAGTACTGGTTTAGGTTATTCCGTGGCTATTTGCCCTAGTGGCGATGCAATATAACCCGCCATTACCTCATTGCATAGCCCAGTCCTACCGCACTCAGGGGCTGCGGCATATTGTCTCTATCGCTGCCCTTGACTTTCGCCTGACTGACTTTGCGGTAGAATAGGGAAATGAAAGCTCAAGCTAAAATTTCAGAATTCCTCAGCTTCCTCATCCCCGTTTCTTCCGATGGCTCGAGCCTCGGAAGACAGGGTCTACAGCGGCTTTTACTGTTACGCACCTTCGTAACCGCTGCCAGTGTGGTAGCCGTAATTGTCCTACAAGCCTTTTCTGTTCTGGAAATTCCGGTCACATTTATCATCTATTTGATCGCGGGCATCCTACTTTCCGTTCTAATCGGGTATCGCCGCCTTGCAGCGTTGAATTTTATTAGCAATTTCGAGCTGTTCTGCCACATTCTTGTAGACGTATTCTTCCTGATCATACTGTTACTAAATACCGGCGGGGCTAGCAACCCGCTCATCTCTTATTTGCTGGTATTGCTCGCGCTCACAGCCACGCTTCTGCCGCAAACCTATGTGAATGTATTTTCTATAGGGGGAATTCTTATTTATACCTCGTTCTTGCTACTGGACCTATCATCCGATCATCGTATGGCAATGTCCCCAGAGAACGAAGTAATGACTTTTCAACTCCACCTCGTGGGCATGTGGGTTATCTTCTTGGTGAGCGCCGTTCTCATATCCGTGCTTATCACGCGCATGGCCAATGCCATAAAAATTCGTGAACTGAATCTCGCCCAAGCGCGCGAGAATGAATTACGTAATGAACAGCTGGTAGCCATAGGCACTCTTTCCGCTGGCACAGCCCACGCGCTAGGCACGCCTCTGTCTACAATGGCCGTGTTGCTAACCGATTTGGACAACCTAAATGCCGAAGAGCTTAGAGCTAGCAATATAAAGAGCGACATATCGCTACTTAGGCAGCAAGTCACGCATTGTAAAAATTCTCTTACGCAACTGATTCGTTATTACAACAAAGACAATCCTGAAGAAATTGAAAACGTATCGCTCGATACCTTCGCCGATGACATTCAAGATTATATTGTGAACATACACCCCGCCTCTTCGATCAAATTTCATATCGACGGCAAGTCGGAATCGGTCGTTACCTCGAATCTAAGTGTCAAACATGCCGTGATCAATATTATTGAAAATGCTATTAAGTCTGCGCACAGCAATGTAGTCGTCCACTTTAGTATTACCAAAGAATCGCCTTTCAAGTTCGAAATATCGATTAAGGACGACGGCCCCGGAATACCCAAAGATGTTATGGAGAAGCTTGGCGAGCCCTTTATTTCCAGACGGAAAGAGAGCATGGGCCTAGGAATATTTCTCGCAAATGCTGCGATCGAGCGACTCAATGGTTCTATCGAGATGCTCAACATGAAAGAAGGCGGCGCACTTAGCATCATCCGCCTTCCCCAACCCACACTGTAAGCACAGGCGCCAGCTCTTAAAGAGACAGGAAAATGGATAAGGAACATATTTTACTAGTCGAGGACGACGAGGTTTTTTCTCAGGTGATGACTCGCGCACTTTTGCATCGTGATTACGACGTGTCACACGCGGCTAACGAAGATGAGGCTCTGCTACTGATAAAGAGCACGCTGTTTAACTATGCCATATTGGACTTGAACCTTGGTGGCCATACGTCCTTGGGACTAATCGCTCCTCTAAAGCGCAGCAACCTAAGTAGCCGAATTTTAATTCTTACCGGATATGCGAGCATCACCACCGCGGTTGAGGCAATCAAATTAGGCGCAGACAATTATTTGGCTAAGCCGGCAGACGCTGACGAAATTCTCAGCGCACTCTTAGTAGACACCAATAAATCTAACGCGACTGCCCGCCCACAGGCGACACGACTCGAACCTATGTCTGTGCGCAGACTGGAGTGGGAACATATTCAGAAGGTACTGAATGAACACAATGGAAATATTTCCGAAACAGCCAGACAGCTGAAGATGCATCGCCGCACCCTGCAACGGAAACTACAAAAGCGCCCCATGGCTAAGTAACAGCGAATCGTATTGTGAAGCGCCTCTTACTATCTCCGTCCCAGAGGCGTCATGGTCAGGTGTCGCCCACCGTCAACTATTAGCGTTTCACCGGTAACTACCTGAGGCCCGCTGATGAAATACGCAATTGCATCGGCCACCGTCTCGGGCGTCGCTGTAACTCCAAGCGGTGAATTCTTACGATGAAAGTCCATAAGCTCTTCATATTTTTGATCGCCTAGTCCTTCGCGCAGCCAGTCGCCTTCAATGAAACCTGGGCACACAGCATTGATCCGCAATTTAGGCCCCAATGCTCTGGCCAAAGACAGAGTCATCGTCACCAGCGCGCCCTTGGAGGCAGCATAAGCCACCGAGCTACCGATGCCGGTAACTGCCGCTGTCGAGGCGACATTGATTACCGCGCCGCCTTCTTCCTGCGATTGCATCTGCTCGCTCACGGCACGAATCATTTGATAGCTGCCAATCACATTCACGCCATAAATATGCTGAAAATCATCACTGCTCAAGCCGTGAAGATCTGAGTGGTCTACAAACTTGGTAGTCCCAGCATTGTTGACGAGAATATCGATACGGCCCCACTTTTCAATCGCTGCCGCCGCCATAGCAAGGCAGTTAGCATCCTCAGCCACATTACCACCTATAACCAGACACTCTACCCCCAGTGCTTCGCACTCGACAGCCACCGCATTGCCACCTTCAGAATTAGAATTGTAGTTGATGACCACATTACAGCCCTGAGCTGCCAATAACTTAGCCGTTGCAGCACCTACGCCACTGCTGGATCCAGTGATAATCGCGACTCTATTGCTCAAATCTTTCACGTCTTTAACCCTCTATTAACAGATACACGAGTATAGAGATCTTTATATATAAAGATCATAATTAAACCAATAATTGCAATCAGCCCTAGTATTTTTTTATCCTATAAATTTACTCAAAAAGATGACTACTACCACTCAATATTGATGTTGGTAACAACATTCCCTTAATATCAATACTTTGCAACTCTCCATTTCCTACTTTGTAACTTTTTTATAACTCTAACACCATCTATTTCGAGCTTCATTTTCGATAAATGCTTGATTCTATTGCTATCTGGCAAATACGAGTCGCAAACCCTGTAACGTTTATCAACCAAAAGTTGTCATCTTCAAATACTCTTCTAAATTATTCTCAAACCATTCGAGGGTCTCAGTTCTATTTAGCTGCCATTCCGAACGTCTCAAAATTCCAAATAACCCGTGAACTGATGCCCAAACTTTGTACGCCTTTATCGTGACTTCCTTCTCAGACTCATTAGGCATAAAGCTTTCACAGCTTCAACTGTTCGGCTAAAGGATTCATTGGATAGAACTTCTAAATCTGGATAAAAAGACAAATCTATATTTGTATTGTCTAACATCAATTCGTAAATATGCGAATATTTCAATCCAACCCTTATGAAATGCGTTCCGTAACTTGAAAAGCTATCGCCAATACTTAAAACTTAATTCCTTCTTTTAGAAATTGAAAGCCCCTTCGCCAACTCAGCTTTAAGATCATTTTTATTTTTAAAATGTCTGTAAAAGGCAGTATTTGAAACCCCAGCTTTCTGCGCTACCAGTCGCATATTAACTTACTGCCAAGACTCTGCGGCGCAAAGTTCCCAAGCGATTTCAATAAATTGCTCTTTTCAGGTTTTCTCTGTGGTAAGCCATACAAAAATTATGTTCACTTAGTAAACAACTCTGTGGAATATCATATTCTCTTTGCAAATATATTATCAGGAACTACAAATAGATAATTCCCGGTTAGAACGGAAACTAGCATAGATTTACGTGAATACCAGTCAAATGTAAGAAGGGAACTAAATGCGCCGAAGGTACGTATATAAAGGACGAACGCGTTGCAATTGCATTTTTAAGGGTTACAATACGTAACACTTTTTTGCTAGACCTCTAGACAAAACAGTAGCACTCTTTCGCACTGCAAGTTAGAGCCTCTCAACAACAAGGATGATCTGCCCAAAAATCTAGTACAGCGAACCAGTCTTACTAGCGCAACTGAATACGCCTGCGGCTAAAACAAAGCGATAGAGCAGCTTGAAAAATTAAGTAATTAGAACTCATAGTTCTTATTTCCGGAGATTTTAGTGAAAAATCAACATGTCGTATCAGCAGGAATATTGATTGCCGTAGTGTTATGGATGGTTATTCCACAAAGCGCTGAAGAGCCAGATGAGAGTAACGCGCCCACTACTAGCTCTATCGTGGCTGTGCCCGAGGGCGTATCGCCAGGAGAGAATCCTAGTGATTATATCGTACGTGCGGCCAGAATTAATCAGCAGACCTACGGCAAGAAGGTTCGTGTGAGAGGGCGCACACAGGCATTTCGCCATGTAGAGGTCCGAGCTGAACAAGCTGGCCGAATTGTGAGCGAGCCTGTTATGCGCGGGTCGAGAGTCAGCGCAGGTGACCTGCTTTGTGAGATAGCGGTAGATGACCGTGACTCAAACCTGCTCGAGGCTCAAAGCCGCCAAGAACAGGCGGAATTTGAATATATGGCGTCTTTAGACTTACAAGACAGAGGACTGCAATCTGATGTGATCGTTGCCCAACTCAAGGCGGCACTGCAATCGTCCAAAGCCGGAGTAGCTCGCTCAGAATTAGCGTTAGAAAGAACTAAGATCGTCGCACCCTTCGACGGCGTCGTTGAAACGCGCAGCGTCGAGTTAGGCGACCTGCTAAATGCAGGAACTGTTTGCGCTTCTGTACTCGATGATAGCCCGATGTTATTAGTCGGGCTAGTTCCAGAGCAAGATATAGGCAGCCTAAGTGTCGGCGCCCGAGTAGCCGCCGAATTACTCACCGGGCAGCGCATAGCTGGCACGGTGAACTACCTCGCGCGCGCAGCTGATAATGTGTCCAGAAGTTACCGCATAGAGGTAGAAGTAGATTCTTCTTTTGAGGAGATTCGCCAGGGTATTACAGCCGAAATTTTGGTGGATTCAGCCGATATTCAAGCACATCTAATCCCCTCCTCCTCTCTCACATTGGACGACAGCGGGCTAATCGGTGTTAAGACTATCGGCGCCAACAACATGGTCGAATTTAACAATGTTGAAATCGTCGGGGACAACACCAGCGCGATGAATCCAGGCGTTTGGGTTACTGGTTTAAACGGTACTGTCAATCTCATTACTTTAGGTCAGGAAATTGTCTTTCCCGGACAGCAAGTAGAAAGCAATTTCGACTGGTCTCGCTAGTCCTACCAATAATTTGCAGTTTTGAAGAGAGCTCACTTCATGAAGAACTATATTGATGCCGCCGTATCGCGATCACGAACCACGCTGAGTGTTTTCGTCGCTATTATGATTACAGGATTTGTTTCCTATCTCGCAATTCCCGCCGAGCTAAACCCTGACGTTGAAGTACCTATCGTTATCACGACGATAATACACCAGGGCATATCGCCCGAGGATGCTGAGCGATTACTGGCGAAACCTGCCGAATTGGAATTGAAAACGGTCGATGGCATTACGGAGATCACCTCCTTCTCCAGTGAGAACGCGGCTACGATCGTTACCGAATTCGACATCGACTTCGAGTCTCAATACGCTCTAAGCGAAGTGCGTGAAGCTATAAATAGAGCAAAGGCGCGATTTCCGCAAGACACTGAAGAACCACTGATCCAAGAAGTTTCAGCGGCAACGCTGCCAGTAGTTCAGATCGCGATTGGTGGCGATGGAGTACCGGAACGCGTGTTGCTGCAGGTCGCCGAAGAGCTACAACGAGAAATAGAGATTCTACCTACTATTCTCGAGGCAGAGATGGTTGGCAATAGAGAGCAACTGTTAGAGGCAGTAATTGATCCCGCAAAACTCGAGACTTATGGAATCTCCAACACCTCAATAATACAAACCGTTTCCAGCAATAACCGATTGATTCCGGCGGGTCAGGTAGATACGGGGCAGGGAAGTTTTTCGATTAAGGTTCCTGGGCTTATCGAAGATGCCGACGACTTATTCAATCTGCCACTCGCGTCGAACGCCGACGGCGTATTGACTGTTTCAGATATAGCCGACGTGCGGCGCACCTTTAAAGATGCTACACGCTATTCCTATGCCAACGGCACCGCCTCGATCTCGCTTAATGTGATGAAGCGTAAAGGCACCAGCGTAACCGAGGCGATGGAGCAAATAGATATTGTAGTTCAAGAATTACGCCCTAGTTTGCCGCCTGCAGTTAGTCTGTCCTATATCAACAACACGGCACCCTTGGTTGTTGAACAGAACATGGGGCTTCAGGGAAACATGGCAACGGCTATGGTCCTAGTGCTGATAGTAGTTATCGCGTCTGTTGGAGTCCGCTCTGGCCTGCTGGTGACTCTAGCAGTTCCCTTTTCCTTCTTCTTCGCTTTCATCATTATTCGACTGCTAGGTTTTACTTACAACTTCATGGTCATGTTCGGCCTACTACTTGGCCTCGGTATGCTCATCGATGGCGCCATCGTGATGGTCGAATATGCTGACCGCAAGATGGCCGAAGGTCTGAATGCACGTGACGCCTATAGAGCTGCCGTAGATCGAATGTATTGGCCTATATTGGCTTCCACTGCTACGACACTCGCCGCATTTCTACCTATCATGTTCTGGCCTGGCGTAGCTGGACAGTTTATGAGCTACCTGCCAATCACTGTATTTGCAGTGTTATTTGGCTCGCTGTTCTACGCACTCTTGTTCGCTCCAACTATTGGCGCACTGATTGGCAAATCCAGCGCTGCCGATCAAACCTATCTTCAGAATCTTGAAGGTGGCGATCCACTTAAAACCGGCGGCATAACTGCCGTCTACGCGCGAGTTCTTACTTTCGCCGTACGCTCCCCAATAATTGTATTTTTTACCAGCATTACCACCCTAGTTATCATCGTTATGGCCTACGCTCAGTACGGCAAAGGCGTGGAGTTCTTTACTGGGGTCGAACCAAGCCAGACTCAGGTTCAAGTCTTTTCCAGGGGAAATTCCTCACCGGCAGAGCTACGCGATGTCATGCTTGATGCTGAGTCGCGGATACGCGAAGTCGGGTACATTAAGGGCATTGTTACTCAATCTGGATCTGGGAATAGTTTGGGTGGGGGTCAGCAATCTGCTCCAGATCTTATCGGTACGATCTTTATCGAAATGACCGAAAGACGCGACAGAGATATCGATGGTTTCGAAGTTGAAAACCAATACCGAGACTCTGTCGCTAATCTACCTGGTGCTAGGGCGGAAGTCGTCACGATAGAACAAGGACCCCCAGTCGGGAAAGCCATCCAGTTGGAACTTTCCGGCGACGATCTTGAAGTGCTATTCGCCGAGGCCTCACGTATTCGCAATTACATGGAAAACACCATGCAGGGCCTCATCGATGTCGATGATACGGCTCCGGTTCCTGGCATTGAGTGGGAGATTGTTGTGGACCGTGCACGAGCTGCGATGTCCGGCGCCAACATGTCTGAGATAGGAACTGCTATTCAGCTCATGACCAATGGCGTGTTCATGGGAGACTACCGCCCTACCGATAGCGAAGAAGAAGTGGATATTCGTGTGCGTTATCCGGCGGAGTATCGTGGCCTGGAGCAGATGGACACGATTCGTATAAACACGGCGAGCGGCGATCTAGTGCCAATTAGCAGCTTCGTTACTCGAGTCGCCAAGCCCGCCGTAAGTGCCATTCAACGCGTCGATGGAGAACGTGTTGTTTATGTACGAGCCAATGCGGCACCGGGACTCGTTGCTGACAACAAAGTTTCAGAACTAGAAATCTACATGCAAGAAAACCCTCCGGCACGAGGCGTGGTCTATCAATTCCGCGGTGCTAACGAAGAGCAGGACGATTCGGCTGCTTTCCTGGGTCAGGCCTTCACTCTGGCTTTGGCGCTGATGGCGATCCTCTTGGTGACGCAATTCAATAGTTACTATCAGTCTCTATTGATTCTCTCATCAGTATTGCTCTCCACGGCCGGTGTACTGCTAGGCTTGCTCATCACCGGCCAGACCTTCAGCGTTATATTAACCGGGATCGGCATTGTAGCCCTGGCAGGCATCATCGTGAACAACAATATTGTTTTAATCGACACCTTCAACCATCTGCGGGCGGAGCATAAGGATTGGTCGCTGGAGAACGTAATTGTACAGACGGGCGTACAGCGCCTGCGCCCTGTATTTCTAACTACGTTTACTACCGGTTTCGGCCTGCTGCCTCTTGCCATGCACGTATCGGTGGATTTAATCGGAGCCGAAATTGAAGTTGGCGGTCCGATTACTTCTCAATGGGTTGGTCTATCCTCTGCCATCGTACATGGCCTATCTTTTGGAACAATCCTGACACTAGTAGTCACGCCAGCCATGCTCGCACTCCCTGATCGTCTCCGCGCACTTTTAAGCAGAGCTCCCAAATTCGAGAAAAATTCAGAGCCTAGCCTCAGTCAGTAGGGAGTCACTAGGCTCTCTGGCCTTGATATTGGGGTGGAAAATCACTGTACCCAGTTTTGTGCTCGTGTGAGAATACCTACTTGTTTCCTGCTTATAGGGTTCATTGATGGGTCTCTTAGTCACATTTTTCGCGGCCAGTATCTTCTTCTCCTTTCTCTGTTCAATTTTGGAAGCGGTTCTTCTTAGTATCACCCCTGCCTATGTTGCAACTCAGGACAGAGACAATACCGCCATTTCTAAAAATCTCTCGCGCTTCAAAGAAGATATCGATCGGCCTCTTGCAGCAATCCTCACACTAAACACCATCGCTCATACAATCGGCGCTATCGGTGTCGGCGCACAGGCAGCCGTTATATTCAACGCAGCCAAAATAGAATTATTCGGCTTTGCTATTGTTAGCTGGGAAGCATTCGTAGCTGCCGCGATGACCATGGCTATATTGATCTTCTCGGAAGTGATCCCCAAGACATTGGGCGCTAACAATTGGCAGGCACTCACTCCTTTCTCGATACGGGCCATTAATTTACTCATGATATTGCTCGCACCCATGATCTGGCTCAGCCAGTTAATCACTAAAAACCTGAAGAAAGATAAAGACAAACCGGTACTCAGTAGAAGCGATTTCTTAGTGATGTCTGAACTTGGTAAGGACATCGGGATTCTTAAAGAAAGCGAGCAGAAGATTATCAAGAACCTTCTGCGCTTTAATCGCATACTTATAAAGGATGTTATGACACCACGTATCGTTGTAGTGGCCGAAGATGACTCTACTACTATTAAAGAATTTCATAGCAGGAATTCCGAGCTGCCGTTCTCCCGCATACCTGTATATCAAGATAGTAATGACAAGGTAACAGGGTATGTTCTTAAGGATAAAATTCTTCTTAATCTAGTGGATGGAAAAGGTGATGAGAAATTGAAATCACTGCGCCGCGACATTATCGTATCGCACAGCTCCACACCGATTCCTGATCTATTGGATAAATTCATTACCGAGAAGGAGCACATTGCCCTCGTTGTTGACGAATATGGAGGGATGGAAGGTATCGTGACTATGGAGGATATTATCGAGACTTTACTTGGCATCGAAATAGTCGACGAATTGGACAACAACGAGGACATGCGGGCCCTAGCGCGGAAAAACTGGGAATTACGTGCACGGAAGATGGGACTGCTACCCACAGATGACATGTGATGATTCGCGGTTCTGACGAGTAGACTAACTATCTGGCACCTATAGGATGTGAGTTATTGAATCTCAGCAGTGATTTTAACGAGCAAACGTTCGTTCGTTTCTAAAAAAAATTTGGCCAATGTCGAGCGTTCAGTGACCACCATAAGCTTGGGTATAGCGACAATTAGACATGCTGTAATAATTTGTAACACTGCCTGTTATTTAAATAATAGCCTATGATATTATTTTGCTACTTTACGATTTGGCGCTATAGGGATATAGGGCGAGATAGTAAATAGCTAAAGCTTGGAGCTTGGGAGTATTTCTTTGTTTCCCCCCCCCGCTTTCTTAGGCATCGAGTTGCTTTCAAGTTTCCACTTTAGCGCATTACATTTTCGACAGTAACGCCTGCGCCGATTCCCTTTCCTTAAACTTCGATTTTCTTTCAAGTTTTCATTTCAGCACATTCAGGATCAACCTTCCGTTCCAAAAAATCACTCCATATGCTAAAGCTATCAGAGTAACTCTGGCACTAAGCTACACAGTAGTTACGCCAGCAAACTGAACTTTACAGCACACTCTACTTAAGAAAATCTAGATCTAACTGACGTGTGACGCGCTTAATCGCTGCTAACGACTACGCTGCGCTCGTCTTGACGAAAGGTATTTTGTCGTGCAAGGGAATTGTTCTGTCGCCGAATCAACATCTCACGGTGCAGATCAGAGGAAAGGAAGAGCTCTCTTTCAAAGATCTCTATATTTCGAGCTAGCATGGCAAATTTCGGGTCATCTAAGGACAGCGTTTTTTCTGCAATCCGCATGCGCAGCTTGAATAGCTTGTTCACCTTGCGTAAATGCTCAATGCGATTGCCAGCTAGACTCACATTTAAGGCAGTGATATGCCAAGCACTGACCTTCCTGAGTCCGGCATCAAGGCGACTATCGTCAGTGTCATAAAGCCGACGATAAAGATGCTCTTGATAGTCATACAAGTTATTCACCTCTTCCCAATTTTGCAGAGAAATTTCGGCGGAGATGATGTCGTCTACGATTGAAATTTGAGCTTCGTGATACAGACCTTGATTGACTCTAGCGACGTGTAAAGCTTGCTTGAGAAGCACCAGCGCCTGCTGGTGTTCGCCCGCAGACTGACTCAGCCGGCCTAAATCCCCCAGCGTCTCGATCTGACGCTGATCATAGGCACCGAAGTCAGACTCGAGAGTCATGATTGCTCGTGAAGCCCGGTCGATAGCAGGTACCGAATCATTAGTAAGATTGAGAGACAAGCCCTGCGCAAAGCTATAAGAGGACAGGAGCGAGATACAGAACATAGTAAGAAGCATCGTTAGTAGTTGAGATACTACTAATTGAGGGTCTACGGGGTAATTAGCTGATTTTAGTTCGTCTAATCTAGTCATATTCCTGCGCCACCAATGATTTAAATATGGCCCAAAAAAAATGATTATTCAATAAAATTCGGAACTATTTTTACAGAATTGTGAAATTTATGAGACAGGAATAGATTTTAATCTATTAAATATCAATGGGTTAAAGATTGGCCCACAAATATCGAAAGGCTTTGTGACTACCGGTAGGTACGGTTGGCAACAAAGGCCTCAGTGAGGATAAGTAGCATTGTTAGACACAATATCCACCACCAGACTCTCTGTGGTCGCTCCAGCTCTTCTAGCAACTGCGCAGTCCTAACTTCCCGCGATTGATTAGGTGCTGTGTCTGGATTGATTATCTGATCATACAAGTTTGCGACTGGAGTACGGTTGAAATTTGATTCTTCAGGTATTCCATTAACTGCAAAGTTGACTGGGCTTCCATCGACCCTCGCGCTAATCATGCCAGGCGTTGTCGCTGTAGTGACGAAATTGCCATTCTCGAATTGGATAGTGTTGCCGGCCGCATCAACGGCTTCGATTACCTGCGCTGTGCCTGAGGGATTTAAGTCCAGACTATCTCCAACCTGATACGCACGCTGCTTGGGATTTTGTTGTACGAGGTGTCTGAGAGTTTCATGCACGAAGGGAAGGAATAATCCTTGCAACGCTAAATTATTCCATTCTAAATCTAGCGATGAGGCAAACAAGATCACATTGCCCTCCCCCACGCTTCGCTCCAAAAGTGCGGGCTCCGTATTATCGAACTGCATCAGCACGTCTGCCGCTTCGTTTGGCGACAACGACCAGTGATTCTGAAACCGCGCCGACCAATCACTACTGAGCGGGCTAAGAATAGGATGACGACGGTCGAAGTCAGCGATCACAAGATAGTCATCAAGTCCTAATTGCCCTCTGCTTTGAATCATTGCCGGCGTAATTTCAGCAAACTGACGATTGAATACTTCCGGCGTCACCTTATCCGCGGGTGCCAAAAGCAGACTCCCACCTTCGCGCACATAGTTTTCAATAGCAGCTGCCTGGCCGGTACTCAAGTCACCTACGTTTAGTAACACAGCAACATCATTCTGTCTGAGCGAAGCAAAGCTAAGCTCACCCGGTTCGATAGTCTGTAATAAGAAAGGTGATTGAGCAGCGCTACTTACTGCAAGACCAAACCAGTGACCTTCATCATCAAACCAATCGTCCGATGCTTCACCGTTAACCAACAGAACACGAATCTTAGGTCGCACATCGACAGTAAAAAAATAAGAGTTATCGACTACGAAATTGTCGCCAGTCAGGCGCACCTCGCCATTGTGCGTACCCTGCGCATCAAAACTGGCAGTGAAAGTAACAACCTGCTCGGAGCGATCCGCTAGATCTACTGGAACTGTCTCAATCATGTCACCATCGACGTAGAGACTAACATCTCCCTGCTCTAAATAAAGAGTGCCAGTCGAGCGAACTCTAGCGAGAATCTGTTGTTCAGCCGCATCCTCCAACAACTGCTCAGGTGACCTCACGTCAGTAAGCGCAAGATTGCTGCTCTCAATAGCCGCCACATCAATACCATTAAAGGCTGTACCAGGGGCCAGTTTCCAACCCTCTTCCGAGTTATCTATACCGACATCCTGAAAATCACTTATCAGATAAATTGCACGGTTCTCATAGCGAGAAGTTTCAAGCAACTGATCAGCTAACCGCAAATTTGGCATGTAGCGTGTAGTTCCATAGCCAGGCTCATTTAGACTATTGATAAGTGATCTAACACTATCAATATCAGTGCTTAACTCGCGAACTACGACGGCGGCATTCGAGAAGCTTATTAATGCCACTTCGTCGCCCGATGCCATTCTGTCTAGAATTTCGAGGGCCTCCTGTTTAGCTAGCTCAAAATTGTCTTCGTAGCGCATGCTCATAGAAACGTCGAGCATGATCACCGCTGACATGGGGTCGGCGTCTAACAGTCGTGCCACGGTCGAATCGAAAAGCGGTCTAGCGAAGGCGAAAACTAATAGGGCAATAACTGCAGATCTTAGCAACAGCAGCAGCCACTGCTGAATATGCTGAAATAGTATAAGCTTCTTAGAAGTTTTCTTCAGAAATCGAATAGTACTGAACATCACTTTAGGTGGCTTCTCCTTGCGAATAAGATGAATCGCTATTGGAATTAGCGCCGCTAGCAAGCCAAACAAGAATAAGGGAGTTAAAAATACCATCTAGAAGCTCTTCGCTCTTTTGCTCATATAGGATGACAGGGCCGCGTCTAGAGGTTCTGAAGTGTTTAAAAGGCAGTAGTCGACACCACTGCTCTGGCACCGTTTCTTACAGAACGACAGGAACTCATTCAGGTTCTCGAGATAGGCCTTTCGAATCGCTGCAGGTGTAGTAATAAACGTCTCATTATTTTCCATATCAACGAACTCCGAAGCCTCGTTGAAAGTAAAATTCAGCTCAGCATCATCCATTACATGAAATACGATCACGTCGTTTCCCATGCCGCGCAAAGTCTGCAGGGTCTTTATGATACGTTCTTCATCGTCGAGCATGTCAGTTATCAAGACCACCATGCTCTTCTTGTTGAGCGAAGCGGCAAGGTCAGTCAACGGTTTAACCGCATCTGTTTTCTTGCCCGGCTTGATCTGCGCAAGAGTCCGTAATATGCGCATGAGATGTGGCTGTCGACACTTCGCAGGAAGGTACTCATTAACCTTCTCATCGAAGGTGATCAAGCCTACTGCGTCGCGCTGTCTATTTATGAAATAGGCCAGCGCCGACGCAAGAGTGATGCCATAGTCCATCTTACTTGTGCCGCCGGATGAGTAAGACATTGAAGCGCTGGTATCCAACACGACCATACAGCGAACATTGGTTTCATCCTCATACTGCTTGATATAAAATTTTTCGCTTCTCGCGTATAACTTCCAATCTATGTGCCGCATATCATCGCCACGCTGGTAATGACGATAATCATTAAACTCAACGCTAAAGCCCCTGTGTGGACTTTTGTGCAAGCCGGAAAGAAACCCTTCCACAACCACACGCGCACGCAGCTCGAGGTTGGCGAGACCAGCGAGGACGGTAGGGTCGAGAAAATTTAACGATTCTGACATTAAAACTCTTACTCTGTTATGTACAAATCGGCGTTATTGGTATTGGGCATCAAACTATAGCTCCGAAGTCGGCTCGGGCACGTCTTCAAGCAAACGCTGAATAACATGATCGGTAGTAATGCGCTCCGCTTCAGCATGAAAGTTCAGCAAGACCCTATGTCGCAATATCGAAGGCGCGAGTGCGCGCACATCCCCATAGGAGACGTTGTAACGGCCCATTAAAAGAGCACGCACCTTTCCCGCTAGGATCAGATTCTGAGAAGCTCGAATACCCGCTCCCCAGCTCACCCAGTCTTTAATAAACTGCGGACTACTTTCAGTCTGCGGTCGTGATGCATGCACTAGCCTAACCGCATACTGAATCACCGCCTCAGCCGCAGGCACCTGTCGCGCGATGCGTTGGAATTCTAGAATATCCTCTCCACTGAGGGGGTGCGATAAAGTTGTGTTATTGGTCTGCGTGGTGCTGCGCACCACTTCAACCTCTTCATCTTCGGTGAGATAGCCAAGCTCAATCTTGAACATGAAACGGTCAAGCTGCGCTTCTGGCAACGGATAAGTACCTTCGAGCTCTATCGGATTTTGCGTAGCCAGCACGAAGAAAGGCGCCGTCATCGGGTAGGTCACTCCCGCTGCTGTTACTTGTCTCTCTTCCATCGCTTCTAACAGGGACGACTGCGTTTTCGGCGGTGTTCTATTGATCTCATCCGCAAGTAGGATATTGGTAAAAATCGGCCCTTTGACAAACTTAAGAACTCGATTCCCATCTTTTTCCTCAACGATTTCAGAACCAACAACGTCCGCCGGCATCAAATCGGGTGTAAACTGAATTCGGCTAAAATCGACTTGTAAAATATCGGCGACGGTCTTGATCAGCAACGTCTTCGCCAACCCGGGAACACCGGTAATTAGACAGTGACCGCCTGAGAACAGAGCAATCAACAGCTCATCGATAATATCATCCTGACCGATGATAACTTTCTTGATCTCGGTGACGATTTGATCCCGACCCTCCTGCATCTTCTTAACGAGCGTAAGATCATCTGGGCTTTCGAGAGCCTCGTCCTCGACCGCGTCTGTAGCTACTTCTTCAATGTCTGTCATGTCTAATCCCTATCTTCCAGTTTTCTCAATTTTTCTGTTTGCTGCGCTGATGTAGTGAACTCGCCTCGAAACTAGTGACTGAACGCATACATCAGAAAGTTAATCCCAATTTTATAAGCATCATTCGTCGCCTTAGTCGGGTAGCCCTTATAAAAAGTATGCTCCCAACCATCACCCAAATCCGTATTGTAATTTGCCACCATCATGACACGCCCATCGTCGTCGAGAATCGCATATACCTCGGGCGGGTAGCTGGGATCATCAAGTTTCATGAACCCTCCAAAGTCCCATGTCACCATTCGGCCAGGAACCTGAGCGACCTCATCGATGTCGAAGAAGACATGGAATATTTCATGAGTATTGTTCAACTTTATTATTTCACGTTCGGGAAATATTTTGCCCATTTCCGCAAACATGTCATCGAGATGGGGCTGTCCCCAGAAGTCATCCACCATAACGAAGCCGCCACGAAACATGAACTCCCGAAGCGCTTCAACCTCGGCGGGAGAGAAGTTCGGCCCGCTAGAGGATGAGCCAATTGGCACTCGTTTCCAGTTCATATAGAGAAATATGTTTTCGAATAGACTAGGGTCGGTTAGCTCAATAAATTCATGGTTTCGTGGGTTGGTATCGATATTGGTATAACGCTGCACGCCGCGTAGAAAATTCTCATCCGAGTCTGGATAGTCCGTATCCCACCAGCCGCCACCACGCCTGCCAAAGCCTCTCCTTCCACCGGCATGGTTCGTGTACTGTCCTCTTATCCACTGAAAATCGGTAATCTCATTTCCGTAGATTTCAGAGTCACCTTCATTGTCGAACTGAAAAACCTGCGCAACCACGGTCGTGCTGACAAACAGCAAGAATGCAGAAGCGAGCAATAAGAGGTTTTTGAGAATCGTCAATTTAATCCGAGTCTCCATCGATTGATTGCAGCAATATTCTCTGCGCCCGCTGATAGCTAGGTGCCGTTTCCAGCGCTCTCAAGATATTTTCCTTCGCCTGAAGAGCCTGCCCATTATTTAAATAGGCCTGCGCCAAATTCGTCTGTGCTTCTGCTGGGTCATTGATCTCAAGTTTCAGTAGCACTTCGTATTCAGTAACCGCCAGTTGGCTGTCACCAATTGTTTCAGCGTAACTAGCCTTCAACTGATGCACGTCAGTTCTGTACGGATCTACCTGAATCGCACGGTCGATATAGTACTCAGCACGCTCGAAGTTATTTTCCTTTAAGGCCGCCTCGGCTAAGATGATTGCTGAAGCGTAGTCATGTTGGAGATTTTGCAGGAGTAATTCCAACTGTTGTAGCTGTGCCTCGCGGTTGCCTTCCTGCTCATAAATCTGCGATAACACCAGAGGAGGACTCGGGTAGCCGGTATAGGATGGCAAAAGTTCATACGCCTGATTCAGATACTGCTTCGCCTCAGAGAAACTCTCTTCCTTAAACAAAACGATGCCCAGCTGTAAGTAGGCTTGGAAATCACGATCATTTTCTTCAATTCGGGCGCGCATATGTTGCTTCAGCGATACATTATTGTAGAGTTCGGCGAGTATCGCGCTTGAGTTTTCACGCACGCCATGCCCGTGTCCGTCGCCTTCATCGGGCAGGTCTTCGCTATGGACATAGACGTTAATCTCGGCGACACGACGATCGATCCAGCCTCTGAAAGCAGCATCGAATTGCGCTAAATTTTGATCGAAAACTTCATCAAATCGCTCTTCTTCTTCTTTTATAAGTGCATACTGGTCAACCAGCTCAACCAACTTCTCAAACCCGTACTCATCGGCTATGAAATCAACCACCAAATACGCCTGAAAATAGGCGAAGCCGAGATCGGCACTGTTTTGTGCGCCGGAGAATCCAGAATTCAGATCAGCTACATGCAACAACTTGTCCTGTTCTGAGGCGCGTACTAGATCCAGCCCCTGGCTTCGGCCCCAATAAGGTCTGCCCTCACGTTCTTCATAGACCGAAATCCCCTCGGAGAGCCAACGCGGCATCCTATTGCCTGTCATCTGCAAGGTGATTACATGCATGAACTCATGCCAGACGATTTCCTGCCAATTTGCAGCAAGCGTATCGGGCGAGATCAGTGTTATCACCTTACCGAAGCAGATTCCCACCAGCGGACCGATGTCGGGGAGTCCCACCGAGCGCACAGAAAAATCTTCAGATTTTTCGAACACCTCGATTAGGATAGGCCCTTCGGGTTCGAAGCCATATTTCGCCGTCAACGTGACCCAGCTTTCTTCTAGCAGAGGCTCAAGATAGGGCCAAAGTACATCAGCATCGTTCTCGCTCATGTGTACCTTGAAGTGCTCGCTCTCAAGGGTCGCATAAGTTTCCAGCGTATCGAAGACCTTTAGCATGTTAGAGGTCATCACATTGAAAGGATCGTTCTCGTAGCCTATCTCGAGATTAGTCTTGCCCTCTTCCTCTTCGCCGAGACGAATTAGATTACTCCCTAGCACAGTGTATCCCTGCCAATACTGAGGATCTGCTGCAATTGCGGCACGAGCGAACTCCACCGCCTCATCGAATAGATAATTATTACCGAAACTATCAGCAACATTGCCTAGAAAGATCGGATTATTTGGACTGAAGGATTCAACCTGCGCAAGATAACCCTGATAGTCCGCGCTGCGTTCTTCTAATGCCGCTTGTGAGGCTAGCACGCTAAGTGTTTTCAACGACTCCGGGTTAAGAGCAAGTACCCGTTCAAAATAGTCCTGCGCCTCCTCCTCTCTCCCATTGACCATCAACAGTTGTCCATAGGTTTCCATCGCTGGAATCGAATTAGGATTTATCGCCAGTGCACGTTGCAATGCCCTCTCGTCACCAACTACATTCGCCATCCCCACAAGAGCAGGTACATAGCGGCCATTAATATCTATAGCTTCCTGATAGGAGCGCTCAGCATCAGAGGCATTGTATTTCTCTAAAAAGAGATCGCCCCATAGGGAGTGAGCTTCCAAATTGTTAGGGTTTGCACGCGTTGCCTCGTTGAAGAGACTATTCGCATCATGAAAATTACCCATCAGCCAGCTTGCGAGTGCCACCATCGCTACGTCTTCAGAGGCGAAAACAAGACCATTGTTATAACGCTGCACAGCTTGATCCAAAATCGAGAACGCAATCTGCTTCTGCCCGACGAAATCGAGTAAGCTGCCGTATTGAACCAAGGTACGCACCGGCGGCTCAGCCAATCCGGCTACAACCGATTCCAGTATCTCCAGCGCCTCTTTCGATTCGCCTACAGCTCGCTTAACTTCGGCAAGCTGCGTGCTGAGTAATGGGAAACGTGCATATTCATCGTCATCTATTGCACTCTCAACAACGCTCATCGCATCGATATAGTTACCCATCATCGCGAAGGCCTTGCTTGCCCCAACTAGCCCCTCATTGCGATCAAGGCCATCCGCCATCTGAAAGATATCGGTGGCCGCCGCATAGGAGCCAGTCATCAATAATTGCTCGCCGCGAAACAGCGCAGACTCACCAGTGTTGGTCTGCCCAGAATCCTGCGCAGAAACGCTGAAAGCCAGACTCGCCAACAAGCACACGGCTGCTACAGAGTGTTTTCTCGCCATAGGTTTATTGTCCACTTGATTCACCCTGATTAACGACTTCATTGAATTGTCCTGTGGCTCTAGCTAGGTCTACAAGCAACTCTTCCATCTGCTGCCAGTAGTCTTCTTCTAGAAATTCTACCTTACGCCCTCTCAGTATGAAGACCGAACGCTCTAAATCCTGCATGCGACTCTTTAGCTGAATTGCCTCTGCGGAGAGGCCGGCAGTGTCATCTACCAAATTGTCTATGTACGCTATTTCCGCCAGCCTGCCATCGATCTCAGCCACAGTTGGATTCAGACTAAACAAGGCATCGCCATTGTCATCAAGGCCTGCATGCTCAGAGGCCAACCTACCTTGTTCTTCATAAAATTCTTCTACGTTACTCTTGGCATAGTTAAATGCTTCTAAAATAGACACCCGATTGTTCTTGTCTCTATCTCCATTGCGATTATCTAGCGCCTCGATGAAGTAATTCGAGAAGATCGGATCGAATTTTTCTGAGGAGGATCGCGTAGAGGAAACTACAACGCGCCCTTCGTTAGATAAAGACGCTGAAAATCCGTAACTCGCCGAAGTTGTATTGACTATAATCATGTCCTGTTGATCGAAGACATCCAACATACCAGCAAATTGCCCACCGGTAATATCAGGGCCAACGATATTAAACTTCGACTCTTCTTCCGCTCCACTTCCATGACCGATTAGATAAATTGTTATCTGATCACCCGGCTGAACCGCTGATTGCAAACGAGCTAGCTCTTGTTGAATGCCCGCCAAGTCGCAGGCGGCATCGATTCTCTGACTCCCAGCTCCGTCTACTTCACCACGGTCATACAACAAAGAAATCGTGTCGGAACTGTACCCATAGTCCCTAGCTAAAATATCGTGTAGTGAAAATGCCCACTGCCGAAACTGTGATTTATTTTCGTCACCGACCGTTGGGCCAGCAAGAATCACAGCGTACTTTGTTGAATCCGCCCTATCGAGAAAGAAAGCGTTCTCGCTGGAATTGCCATCGCCCTGTGCGCTAGCGGCATTGGAAAGCAATACTCCTAAACCGACAGCTATATTTTTCAAAAAGAGATTCATAGTCTTCATAAGTTTATTTATGTTGCACTCATACGTTACGACAAACCTTTGGTTCGTCTGCTTACCCAATCTACACACAGTAATAGAATTAATAGGGCTAACAACCAGGGCCGATCCCAAAGGTCTATCTGAACTTCGCGAGAATAGGCATTCGGAGTAAATTCGATCGTGTTAGCCAATTCGCTCGCTACCGACAAGTTAAAATAGCTACCGCCACTAACCTCGGCGATGCGAGCCATAAGAGCGCTGTCGAGTTCGGCGTTTGTGTATTCACGCAATGATGGTGTGACCACGAAGGCCGCTGTTTTCTCGACACTGGAATCGCTAGTCTCTCCCGCGGCACTCGCCACATCTACGAGCAAGCTATAGACCCCTTCTTCTTCCGCTATGAAGTTCGCTCTATAGACACCATCTTCTTCAATATCCCATTCCATAGGAGCATCGATAAATTCTTCGAGAGGGTTTGAAGTCTGCATCCACAGCGTCGCGTCGTTATCCGCCTCATACTCGTTGTTGAGCACGATCGCCCTTACGTTGACTTCATCACCAACGTTATAGAACTCTCGATCGAACTCGATAGTAATTCGTTCTGGAGCCGAGACCGCCAGCCAACGCAATATTTGACGCCAGAGTGTTTCATGAGACTCATCTGCCGCAGGCAGCATCATCTGCCAACGCCAAGTACTTGCGGTGGTCAAGGACATACTGCGACCCGAGCCATAGCGCTGCGATGCGAGAAGCGGAAGCGCCTGATTTTGGTATTGCAGCAAGGGATGCTCTATTAATACTTCCGCGCCAGGCTTGATCCGACCCGTTACATAAGTACCCTGTAACTGAGGCATCTGTCTCCACAGCGCTTGATTCTCTGAATCTTCGGCGGAGAGACGCAGCAAAGGTGAGAACTCGCCGTTGCGAGTGAGCCGCGGATAAAAGAGTTCTCCAGTAGGATGATCACCGCGGCGAATTCCGCCACGCAGATGAGCAGGCAAGAAGCCCTCTTCAACAAGGGTAATAGGTAGAATATTAGCTATTGGGCTGCCAATAAATTCTTCGTCTACCATTCCACTCATCAGAAAACCGCCGCCACGTTCGGCAACGAAATCTTCTAGCATTTGCAGTTGGTCAGCATCGAAGAAATCGAACTCTATGTCACCCAGCACGATCGCTTCATATTCAAATAACTCCTCGCGATCCTCAGGGAAACCACTGCTAAGTTCTGTAGCCGATTCGATACCCTGACGGTAGTATTTTTCTGGTCCCGTTTGCAGATAGGTTGCCAGGCGGAGTGAATTGTCACCGGACACCGCACGGCGTATAAACTTGTATTCGTTGCGTGGGTGGCCTTCTAAATAAAGTATATCCAGCGCTTCTTTCTCAGTGTTATCCACCAAAAAACTGTAACTATTGTTCTTGTCGATGATCTCACCTGCCTGCAATTCGACATTTAGGTCATACACAATCAAATCTGGACGCTCGGGGGTTATCTCTAGCTCAAAGCGGCGAGTTACTCCCTCTGGGCCCAGAATGACCACGTCTGAGACTACCTGAGTATCTCCATCCATTATGGAAAGCTCGACTTCTTGCCCTTCATAGCCCTGATGATTTACCGCTACTTGCACATTGAAGACAGAGCCTTCCAAGACAGTCTTCGCAGCACTCACATCGACAATACCGATGTCTTGAGGAATATCTTCCTGTCCTACTCCGATGGTGAATACTGGTATCTGTCTGGCACCAAAATTTTGAGCGGTAGCCAAAGGATCATCATCGCTATTGTCGGCGCCATCACTGACTAAAATTATGCCGCCCAGGGGAAGTCCGTTAAGCTGATCATCTACATAACTTAAGGCCTGATCGATAGATGACGCGGTGCCTTCTTCGCTTAATTCCTCTATGCCAGCTATCCGCTGTGTCTGGTTATCGAAACGAAAAGTGCGGACCTGAAAGGACTCGGAAAGTCCATCGAGTAGACCGTTTTCATAGAGTTGTTCTTCGACGGCGGCCTGGCGAGTTTGCCCATCAGGAAGGTCAGCGATGGCCATGCTCTGCGAATCATCGATTAAAACAGCGAGGTAAGTTTCTTGTGGCGAAACCTGCAGCGTAGTCACTACCGGTCTTAACAAACAAAACAGAAGCAGTACCAATACACTAGAACGTATGCCGATAAAAAAAGCCTTCCAAGGGGTACTGAGCAGCCTTGTTGTTTTGCGATAGGCAAACCAAACACCGATCGTGATCAGGACAACCAATAGGGCAAATAGCCATGGACTAATGCCGTAAGCAAAAGTGAATGTGCCGTCTTCGAGAGCAGTTAAAAAGTTAGGTTGTGAGTATTCCATTGCTACTGATCTGTATTCGCTGATCCCTGGTTCTCAGACAATACACGATAGTATTCTTCCACCAGATCTCGGTACTCATCAGGGATATCTTCATCAACGGTGGCGTAGAGTTTGTTGTTGATGTTATCCAGCTCTGCCTGCGCGCGCAGCGCTCCCTCGAGTTCTGTTATCGGTTGGAGTAGTTGTCTAAATAGTTCTGGTTGATTGAGAAAGTCTTCGATATCTTGCTGCGTCAATTGCTGGCGAATCGATCTGGCATTGCCAATATTATTCGGCGTACCTTGAGCACCTACACGTCCGCCCGACCCTGGTTGCTGTTCGCTGTTACCTCCGCCACCTCCTGCGGCCTGTTGCTGTCCACTTCCTTGTCCTTGCTGGCCCGGCTGGCCTTGTTGACCCGGCTGGCCTTGTTGACCCGGCTGGCCTTGTTGACCCGGCTGGCCACGCTGCTGGCCCAATTGACCGCGCTGACCTGGCTGATTGCCCCCAGCACGTGCCTGATCCTGCAATTGCTGCGTGAGTTGCTGCGCTAGTTGTTGCGTCTGCTCCAATTGCTCGCGCATTTCCCGTAACGATGGCACCTCGCCTGCTGATTGCTGCCCTGCCTCATTGAACGCTAAAGCCTGTTGCTCGAGATCTTCTACCTGCTGACGCAATTGCGCAGCATCGCTTGCCACCTGTTGCACTTGATCTGACGCAGAGTCTCCACTAGAGGGGTTCAATGCTGCTAGGCTCTGCGCGAATTCTTCAATCGAACCCTCGAGTTCCTGTTCTATGTCTACCGATAGATTCACCATGCCATTGCGCAAGACGCGGTTGCTAGTCTGCATCTCTTCGCGAAGCGGTCTGAGTTCGCGGCTCGCCGCCTGCGCCTGAGACATCAAGCGCTGATCTTCGTTGTCACCACGAGCAATGATCGCTCTAAGCATGTCCTCAATTTCTTTCAGATCTTTTTGCTGTTGCTGCTGCGCCTCGATAAGGCTCTGCAAATTGGCATCATCGCGAACGGCTTGTCGCGTCTGTCCAAGCCCCTGCTCTCGGATAGTTTCCTGCAAGCTCTCTTGCAGGTCTCGTTGCTGTTGCAGCAGTTGCTGCCCACGCTGACCAAGATTCTGCGCAAGCTGATTCACAGAACGCTCGGACTGTTGGCTCATCTCACGTTGCTGCTCGCGTAGATTTTCCAACGCCTTCTGTGATCTAGCGGCTGCAATTGCTGCCGTCTCACTCTGAGAGGCTTCCTGCATTTGCTGTGCTGCTCGCTGCAAGGCCGTCTGCGGTTGCGATTGCTGCCCACCACTCGCGCTGCCGGAAGAAGACGAAGCACTACTCGATTGGGATTGGGATTGGGATTGGGACTGCGATTGAGAGGAAGCTTGCTGGCTTTGCTGTTGTGATTGAGCGCTTTGTTGGCCGCGGTTCAACTGCTGAGCTAACTGTTCGACCTCACGGCTGAGCTGCTCCTGCTGACGCATTAGACGTTCTAACTCGCGCCGCTTCTGCTCCTCGGTCATTTGTTCTTCGCGTCTGGCTAGATTGCGCTGCGCACGAGTCAGCCCTTCCTGTCTGCGAGCGAGTTCTTCCAGCTTATTCGCTTCTTCAGTTTCCTGCTGCGAGCCGCCACCGCCACCAGCACTGTTTGGTGTCTCGTAGCGATTTTCAAGTTGCCCCATCTCCATCTCGAAAAGTTCGCGAAGATCTTCACGCTCCTGTTGAGCGCCACCACCGCCGCCTCCACCGCCGCCTTGCTCCATAGAGATATTCGTGCGATTGATATTCGCCTCAGCCTTCAAGACATATTGAAGTGCTAGCTGCTCGGGTTTCAGGGCACTGTTGATCTGCTCCTTACCAAGCTCATCCGCCGCCTGATTCATTTGATCTATAGCCAGTGAAAGGTTTTCTACGGCGGCATCGTAGCTCGCATCGGAGAAACTAACACGCTCAGCAAGACGGTCTATAGAGCGACGCGTCCGCTCAGTCGCCTCGAGTTGAGACTCTGAAATAATTTCAGCATCGGATGCAAATTCTTCCGGCGACACCTTCGCCTGTCTGTTCTTTAGTTTCCATGTTGCCGCGATGATGTCTTTCTGTATCTGCACCAGGGCGCTGCTATCGGCGCTTTCGCCTTCACCACCGCCTCCACCACCACCGCCACCGCCACCACCGCCGGACTGGCGAAATTCCTGATCGGTGGGAATGACCTGCAGAAAGTAAATATCGGATATAACTTCAACCGGTCCCTCGAGACCGTTATTGTCAGCCAGTGTAAGGAAATAGCTGACGAAGTCGCCAGGCTCAACATCAAGGTCTTCCAAATAGATAAGCTCGTCGCCAGACACCTCGCGCAAATTCTGTTCGGGTAGAAAATCAACTTGCACTTCGTCTGCGCCTACGACACTGTAATTCAAGGTAAACTTACTCAGACCATAGTCATCGCTAGCGTCAATCTCGAGTACAACTTCCTCCAGAGGCATAACATCTTGATCTTGACCCGGTCTCTTCAGTGCCAATTCTGGAGGTGTGTCTTCGATAGAGCGAATGAAATAGTCGAGTGGATTCTTACTTTGCAAATCAGAAAAATCAGTCGCGGAAATACGATACACACCATTTTGATTCACAGTAAATTTAGCGCGGCCTATATTGCCATTCATCACTAGACTAATGTCTTCATAAGGAGGCAGTAGATTGACCTCATCTTCATCCGCGCTATAACTTTCGTCGAACTCTACAATTGCTGCCCTAATATTTTTATTGAAGGTTACTAGCAGCTCTACTTCCGTTCCTTCGGGTACTACTAAATCGCCACTGTCTTCTTCCGTGATATCCTCAATTTCCGTGTACTCGGGATAGTCCATGGCTAAATCGATTCGCTCGATTTGCGGCAGATCGAACAGGTCGATCTGATATTGCGCTGAGCTCTGCTCGCCACGCTCATCAAAGGTGACATAGTAAGTCGTGTCTTCAGCCAAAGAAGGAATGAAGTAGCTATAAGTTGCGTTGTCGCTGCCACTGCCATCGCGATTCATTGTTGCGTCGCGCCAATTCACATTATCATCTTGAAGACGCAGATTAATCGTGCCGGGTATCGCGTTCCTGACGCGAGCTATGATCGTCACGCTATCGCCGCGCTGCATCTCCAGATCGCCCGGCTCAACACTGATTTCGATATCTGGCAGCACCTCAACGACCACTGGCGGTTCGCTGATCGCGAATGGCCACGCCAGTCGACTTGCCGCATTGAATAGGACGTCGGAGCTAAGGAACATTCCCATCACCACGAAGGCAACGCCTGCCGCCGATGCAAAAGAAAGGTAGGAAGTTCTAGCAGGGGCAACTGTCTTAACCTGTTCTTGTTGAATTTGCACGTGTTCTTGAGCATCCAACCACAGCCGTTGAATGAACTGCTGAGAAACACCGCGCTTGCCGTTCGTTAAATCTTCTTCGGTAAACTCCAGCGAGGTTAGCAGGCGCTGCTCTAAATCAGGAATATGATCTTCTACATAATGTGCCAGTTTGCGGTCATCGGTTGTCTGTCTCCCCAAAACCTGAATCAAGCGCCAGACTAGTAAGCCAATGCTCAGCACTGACACTGCAAATAAGATTGTTGTGCCGGTCTTGTCGGGCTCTAACCAGAGTGTCGCCGCGCTGAGCGACAAAATTAATACGAAAAAGGCGATAACGAAATAGCTCACCTGCTTCAGAATGAACAGGTTGCTGCGACGACGACGAAGGTTCTTCAGGGTTTCGCGAAGACTATCGAATGTGGGAGACGACATAAGGGCTCTTCTGGCTACTGTGAATAGGAAGACTTATTTAGTACTTGTTGCTCCTCGCTCGGCGACATCCGAAAGCGACTCGGTCATTGAAATCTGGCGTGAAAAAGACGAAAAGCCACAGTTTTACTGACCCGAACACTGACAGATTGTTGCGTTCGTACGACTTAACTATCCCATTAACCTGCCCGAAATTGCAAGTGCTTATGGACGGAATTACTGACAAAGAAGCAGCAAAATCAGCAAGCCTGAGGATTGGCCGAATGTAGCCGTGAATTGCCCGGTTTTGGGCCAGATATTGCCCTAGATAAGAGTAGGCTAGACTAGTTACTGGGAGCCTAGCAGCCCATTTCCTGCGGACGGTAATAGGTTGAATCCTTGGGAAACACACGAATATCTCGTTGATTGGCATCTTCGAGCAGTGCCTCTAGAGAGCGATGCATCTCGATATCCCGCAGCGTCACCATCGTTGGCCGTGGTAAGACCCACTTATCAACCGCCGCATCGGCCAGGGCATCACGTGGCGTAATCCAGCGATACTCCAGAATTTCATCGTTGTCTACCACCACAGCAGCCGGTTCCTTAAGTGGACAGAGGAAGAACCAGGTGCAGAATCGCCTAGGCAGTTTGGGAGGAGTAGTCCAATGGGCTGTATGAACCAATTGATCGATATCGATATCGATACCTGCTTCCTCTTTCGTTTCCCTCACTGCAGCACGCAGTGCGGCCCTATACTCCAATCCATGCCCGTCTAGCGCGAAATCTGCCGCGTCAACGCGCCCCCCGGGGAATACCCAATGGCCTCCATGGAAGACCAGTTTAGAATTTCTCTTAAGCAATAATACCTCAAGATCTGCCTTGTTAGCCGTCTCTCGAATGACTACCACGGTTGCTGCCGGTACGGGTTTGATATCTGTCATAGTCCTTCTCTACCACCTTGCTTCGCTGAGTAAAGGTTGGCCCAAGCAGACTAACCGATAGCGCTATCATAGCAATGACGCCAGCGTATTACTTCCAGCTTTTTTCAGCATGCAGCATCACACGCATTGCAGCAGACGCGCCATCAGCATAGAATTCTGCCCACATTTGAAAGAGCCTGCTGATGGAACCTATGAGAAATGGGCAGGCATAGTCGATTCAGCAATAGCAGGAGAAGCAGTATGAAAATCAATTTCGAAGGTCAAGTAGCGATAGTAACAGGTGCTGGTGGCGGATTAGGCAAGCAACACGCCTTAGAACTGGGTCGGCGTGGCGCAAAAGTAGTAGTCAATGATCTAGGCGGTTCGGTAGACGGCAGCGGAGGCTCAGCCTCAGCCGCCGAACAGGTAGCACAGGAAATTCGCGATAACGGCGGCACAGCAATGTCCAGCGATGCGTCGGTTACTGATTTCGAAGCTGTACAGGCGATGGTTGATGAAACCGCAGCTAAATGGGGCCGCATCGATATTTTGGTTAACAATGCTGGCATCCTAAGAGACAAGACCTTCTCAAAGCTAGAGCTAGAGAACTGGCATGCAGTTATTGACGTTCATCTTACCGGCAGTCTCAATGCAACGAAGTGTGTTTGGCCCATCATGGTCGAACAGAAGTACGGTCGAATCATTATGACTACGTCCACTTCGGGTCTGTTTGGGAATTTCGGTCAGGCCAACTACGGTGCTGCAAAGCTAGGTTTAGTTGGATTTATGAATACACTGCGTTTCGAAGGCGCCAAGTACAACGTCTTCACTAATGCTATAGCACCCATCGCCGCGACGAGAATGACAGTCGAGCTGCCAGGCTTTGAGGACAGCGCCGAAAAACTAGCTCCTGAACTCGTTACACCCGCCGTGGTTTATCTCTGCTCGGAAAAAGCGCCCAATGGCCGCATCATTCAGGCTGCTGGCGGACGCTACTATTCTGCGGACGTCAGAGAAAATGTTGGCGTCAACCTTGGTCTAGGCGCATCAGTCGAGGATATCGAAGCAAATATCGAGACCATTCTCGATATGAGTAGTAATGTAGGCATTCTCGAAAGAACGCCGCATCGCTAGGGCTAATGTCTACTCAGACAAGATCAGGCGTCTCGCGCCTGATCTGCCTGAACCTTCTGAATAGATTCACGCTCATCCATCAGATCCATTAACGCCTTAATATTTGGCTGCTCACTCAACGCATTCCAATTTAGTGCCTTCTTGCACACTATGGTTGCTAGACTTACGCTAAACCTGTAGTAAAAATCCGCGTAACTCATCTCTTTTCCCGCCAAGTAGGGGTCAAAACCCGCCAAGTGCTGCAATGAAGCGAATCCTTTTTCCAGCTGCAGCTTAACCTGCTCTTTCAGCTCAGCCGTAGCTGGATTGCCGAAGAACACATCGCCATACAAGCGTCGTGCTGGCAATTCGATATAGAGCTCAAGATGCCTTATCAACTCCTTGACCTTTGCTTGCGCAAAGAGATCCTCTGGATAGAGTGAAGGGCCAATTTTCAGACTATCGATATAATCAATCATGACGCCGGTTTCACTTAGCAAGCCGTCCTCGGTTTCCAAGAAGGGCACTTTACCCATCGGACTCTTAAGCAAGAACGCAGGCTTCTGATTTGGCAACACATGAACTTCCTCGAAATCCATTCCCTTTTCTATCATGATGGCCTTAACCATATTGTAATAGTTACTATAGGTCATACCGTGCAGTTTAATTGTCATTCTTCCCCCGCAGTCACTGTCCGTGACTAATTGTTAAATGGCTCCAGCGTCGCTGCTGACTTATTCGATCACGCACGCTAAGCTGAGGCGCTAAATTATGCCAGAATTATTTCCCGATTGATTTGCAATGAAAAAACCTTTGATGAATTATCGAATTTTACTGCTCTCTGCATACGACGCCATGAGTCACAAAATGTGGCGCGGCAGACTTCTCGAGATGTTTCCCGAGCACACTTGGACTCAACTCGTACTGCCGCCGCGCCATTTCAACTGGCGGATAAGAGGCAATAGTTTGCAATGGGCTTTAAACGAAAAAGACCTGCTCAATCAAGGCTACGATTTGCTTATAGCTACTTCGATGGTTGATCTGGCAAGTCTTCGTGGGTTCATCCCCAGCATCGCGCAGTTACCCACCTTGCTCTATTTCCATGAGAATCAGTTCGTTTATCCGTTAGGCAGCAAGCAAAGAAGCAACAACGCAGAACCACAGTTAGTCCCGCTCTATTCAGCCCTCTGTGCGGATGCCATCGTCTTCAACAGTAATTACAACCGATCCACTTTCTTGCAAGGGGCCAGGGAATTACTGAAAAAATTACCTGACCAACTTCCTCCGAAACTGCTTAAGAGAATTGAGAAAAGCGAAGTCATCCCGGTTCCATTAGAAAAGTTCTTATTCAAGCCAGTAACGTCTGCAATGCTAGATAGGCCCAAGCAAATTCTCGACGTGGTCTGGAATCATCGTTGGGAGTATGACAAGGGACCGAGACTTTTACTGTGTTTAACGCAGGCAATCCTTACACAACGATTACCAATCAGGCTCCATGTAGTCGGACAACAATTCAGATCGTCCCCTGCAGAATTTGAGAAGATTGCGACACTACTAGAGCAGCATGCTGCGGACCTTGCAATCGATCAGGGTAGCTTCGGTTTTGTCGAGAAGCGTGAGAGGTATATATCTGTGCTTAAGCAATGTGAAGTCGTGCTTTCCACCGCACTGCATGATTTCCAGGGTCTTGCCATACAGGAAGCCTGCACGTTAGGCTGTACGCCTCTTGTACCTGACGCGCTGGTCTATCCCGAATACATAGATAGTAAGTTTCTCTATACTTTCAATAAAGGCATCAATGAAAGTAGCGAGGACGAAGCGAATTGCGAGGAAATTCTCAAGCAACTTAAGATTTGGCAATCAATGCTAGCAAACAATCTAGCGCTGCCAAGGGTCACTTTAGATGACTTTTCTCAAAAGGCACTTCGACCCAAGTATGCGGAGCTTTTGGAAAGACTTTTTCGAAAAGAGAATAAGTAGCACGATTACTCTGCCTGCTCAACGAGTGGGAAGGCGATTTTCTGGCCGATTTGTATGCGATTGAAATCCAACTCGGGATTGTACTGCCGCACTAACCAGATAGGAGTTGAATAACGATTCCTCGCGATGGCGCCGATATTGTCGTTTCGCTTGATCTCATATTGCTCGACACCCTGGATGCGGTAGTTGCTAAAGAACTGCTGCTGCAAAGTCGAATGAAATTCTCGACGCTTAAGCTCGAACCCCGCAATATTCACCCTCGAGAAATCCAAAGTCAGGCGCTTGCCCACAATAACTGGATCGCGAAATGCCATATTGTTTAACCTACGCACATCCCAAGCACGAATATCCAGCCAATCGGCGAAATGCCCTAGTGTTTCTGATGCCTGAACTTCTACAGTATTGTTACCCGCTACAGTGTAATCTGAAGGATCTGCCGACAAGCTCTCGACGAGTTGCTCATTACTCTCACTAAAATCTATCACAGGATCCAATGCCTCGGCCGTGCTCTCTGCGTCGGTAACTGGGGCGTCCAGTTCTTGATTGTCCGGTAACACTGCGGCAGGAGGCAGGCGCACTAAGGTAAGCGGTTCTATTTCTTCTGGCGTTAATGCAGGCGTATCACTGACCGGTTCCGTAAAAGCCTCAACTTCTTCTGCTAGTTGAGCCTCGATCGTCTGAGTTGGAGCGATGGTAGCGTCTATCCCTGCGAACTGAATCCCGGCATCGCCCTGGCCAGGCATCGTTAGTTGCTGTCCTGGATAAATTCTATGTGGATCTTGAATCCCATTCACACCCAAAAGTGCCTGCTCAGTAACGCCGTAGCGAGCAGCAATTAGTGAAACGGTATCGCCTCTGCGAACTGTGTACGACCCCTCTTCGGCAACAACAGCTGCGACCGAAGTCTGTTGGCTATTATCCTGAGGAAGCAATAGGCGCTGGCCGATTTGAATTCTGTTCCGGCTCTGCAGTTGGTTCAATGAGGCAAGCCTAGTCACAGACGTATTAAAGCGCCTAGCGATAACCGAGAGACTGTCACCGCGCTCAACCACGTAGGCTATATCAGGGGTCTGTACTGGAAATTTAAAATCGGCAAGCACCATCGCCAAGATATCTTCCGAAGTAACAACCTCTTCGCGCACCTTGATTCTAAAACCCGCAGGAATTCTCTTATTGCCCTCCCATACGACAGGGCGCAGCGCTCTATTGTCAGCGCGTAGTTGCTCCAAGCTAATACCGACAGAACTCGCAAATACTTCAGCATCGATGAAAGCGTCTGTCTCGACCTCTCTAAAATTTGGCGCGGAATTAAAACGCACAGCGCCGAAATGTTCCTCGGCATTTTTTTCTACCTCATTGACAGCAAGGAATTGTGCATAAAAATTTCGCGATGCGAACCCAAATGATCGACCCTTATAATTCGCGACAATCTTTTCGATATCGGTAGTTTCCGTTTCCCTTACGGCTCTGGCGATTCCACCAGCTCCGTGGTTATAGGCAGTTAGCGCCAAAGGCCAGGTCCCGAGCACGCTGTAGTTGTACTCAAGCAGGCTCATCGCCGCACTGGTCGCTGTATAGGGATCCATACGCTCATCGACTATGTGATCAATGCGCATAAAGCGTTGACCGGTGGCACGAGTGAACTGCCACATGCCTGCAGCCGATGCGCTAGAAAAAGCACCGGGATTAAATGAGGACTCGACGTGAGGAAGCACTCCAAGCTCCGCTGGAAGACCTTTTTCTCGTATCACATTGTTTATGTGTTGCCGGTAGGCACCCGACCTTTGCAATCCGCCAAGGAATCTATCTGACTGACCCAACTGCCAACGAACATTGGAAGCCGCCGCGCGCAGAGTCTGGCTACTCACGTCAATTGGCCAAAGCGCGAGGATCTCACGCTGTGAATCTGTAAGCTGATCACGCTCACCGGTTGCAAGCACTCGCAAGTCTTCTTGGATTTGGCTACGCCTAGCCTCTATCGCGCGGCGATTTAAGCGCAGATCAGTATAGATAACATCTAGGTGCCGTGAGTCGTGCAGGAAGCCACTCTGCGTGTCGACTTCGGTGTACACGCGAACCCAGAAGCTTATGGCTGGCTCCAATTCCGCGGGTCTAGGGAATAAGGTGGGGTCTTGAGCGAGCGATTTGAGAGGTAGAAACACAGAGAATTGCAGCAATAGCACTGAAAACGCGAGGCGCCCACTGAAGAGAACCTGCTTAGTGCGCTGAGGTTGTTGCCGCGAGTGAATCAAACTGAACCGCCCTCTATAAACGTCCTACATGAACATTAGATTTTGACGGGCTAAAACATAGCAATTATGCGAGTGATCGCCAAGCGCTATTTATAGCAGGACTCGCCCAATTCGGGAAGATACCGAGGTACGACGAACTCTTACTAGGGAATATCGTCCAACTCGGCGCCTTCCTTTACGGGCAACATCAAGTCTTCACGAGTCACGTTCATGTACAGAATGACATTCGAGGCGATATAGATTGAAGAATAAGTACCGATCACCACACCGATGATAAGCGCCACTGCAAATCCTTGGGTAGATTCGCCACCAATAAAAAGGATAGAGAAGAGCACCAGTAGCGTAGTTAATGAAGTAATCAAGGTACGTGATAGTGTTTGATTGAGAGAGATATTAACCATCTCAAGCGGCGTACCCTTACGCAGACGGCGGAAATTTTCGCGAATACGGTCGGACACCACGATCGTATCGTTCAATGAATACCCAATGATTGCCAATAGTGCAGCCAATGTATTCAAATTGAACTCGATTCGGAATAGGGAAAAAATCCCTAGGGTTATAATAAGATCATGCGCAAGGGCCACCACAGCACCTACCGAGAATTTAAACTGGAAGCGCATGGCGATGTACACCATGATAATGGCGAGGGCCACCAGCATGCCGATGCCGCCCGACTCAACCAATTCTCCACCAACTTTGGCACTCACATAGTCGGAGCCTAACAGCGTGATCTCACTTCCACTGCTGCTCTGTAGCATTTCGGCAATAGACTCTCCAACGATAACTGCCTGGGCAGCCTGGTCGCCTACTGCAACAGTTTCATCTACCGGCAGAAGAACTCGGATGTCGCGATCGGAGCCGAAAGTTACAACTACCGCGTCTTCATAGCCATTTTCACGCAGCGTCTGATTAACATCTACGACGACAACTGCCTCTGAGTAGCTCAAACGCACAGATGTACCGGAGGTAAAATCAAGACCAAACTCCAAAGAGTTAAACGCCAACGATAGGATGGAAACAATTACCAGAATAATAGATCCCACTCCCGCAATCTTGCGCACACCCATAAAGTCGATTTGCTTTTCAGTTAGTAACATATTTATTTACTTCCCACCGCTATATTCAGGTCGTCTTGCTTGGCCTTCATCCTGTAACTGCCAATAGAGAGAGTCTTCCCAGATTTGCCGCCATAGATCAAATTAACAATCGCTCGTGTGCCGACGATGGCAGTAAACATAGACGTGATAATTCCGATCATCAGAGTGATTGCGAAGCCGCGCACTGGACCAGTACCGATCGTGTAGAGTACTGCAGCAACCAAAAAAGTAGTCAGATTAGCATCGATAATAGTAGTGAATGCACGATTGTATCCCGCGTCGATGGCCTTTTGCGCTGGAGCGCCTTCGCTCAACTCCTCACGAATTCTCGTGAAGATGAGCACATTCGCATCAACCGCCATGCCCACCGTAAGCACGATACCAACGATACCTGGCAGCGTCAGTGTTGCCGGGATTATCGAAGACATCACCGCTACAATCATCAGAATGTTCATGATAAGCGCAGCATTTGCTGCCATGCCAAAAGTGCGGTAATAAAACAGCATAAAAAGTACCACGAGACCGGCCGCTACTTGCACGCCCAGCAAACCTTGGTCGAGATTTTCCTGCCCCATTGACGGTCCGATAACTGATTGTTCAACAATCGTCATAGGGGCTGCTAACGATCCCGAACGAATAAGTGGAGCTAGATCGCTCGCCTCACGCGGGGTCAGCCCGGTGATACTAAATTGACGGCCCAAAGCCTGTTGAATAGTCGCATGCATAATAAGCTCTTTCTCTTCATAGAACTCAATATTTTCGATTTCTTCGCCGTCTTCATTGATGCTTGTGATAGTGCGCGATTTAGTCTCGATTAAGAGTATATCCATGCGCCGGCCCACATTGTCGCGAGTCGCACGATTCATCTGATTGCCACCTTGCGCATCGAGACTCAAGACCACCGAAGGCTGGCTGTTCTGATCGAGCTGATACACCGCATTACTTATACGGTCACCCTGCAGGACTACGTTGTTGTCGACGTTGACCGGGATACCTTCATAGTCATAGGTCTCATAGCTGAGGCTAGACGCGCCTAATTCAGATTCAAGATGAATTTCCAATGTGGCGATACGCTGAAGAATTCGAATGGCTTGCGCAGGGTCTTGCATGCCCGGCAGCTCGACCACGATTCGATCCGAGCCCTGCTGCTGCACAGTTGGCTCCGACACACCGAGTGTGTCGACACGATTCAGCAATGTAGTTCTATTTGCTTGCAGCGTATCAGTTTGAATTTGCAGCGCGGTAGCTGGCAACATCCGCATATCGAGAATAAATACCCCTTCTGTTTCGCGGTTCTGCATTTGTAATTCTGGAAAAATAGTTACCAGTTCAGATCTGGCTTGGCTACGATCCTCAGCATTTGCGAAACGCACTTCTAGATGCGAGTTCGAAATCAAATTCAAGCCACGACTACGTATTCTTTGCTCTCTTAATATGGTTCTTACGTTACTTAGGTTGTCTTCCATGCGCCGTATTATCGCCGCGTCCATGTCCACTTCCATCAAAAAGTGCACGCCTCCTTGCAAGTCCAATCCAAGATTCATCTTGCCTGCACCTATGGCCTGCAACCAACTTGGAGTAGTGGGAGCAAGATTCAGAGCAACGATATAGCTCTCACCTAAGGCATCTTCTATAGCCGTCTTCGCACGCAGTTGATCATCGAGGTTGTTTAAGCGAATCCGAATGCTCTCGGTCTCAATTTCTTCACCGAAGAAATAGACCTCCGCTGCTTCTAATGCTGACGTAATGACTGGCATATCCCCCTCGCTCAACTCGGTGAGTTCATGGGAAATTTGCAAGGCGGGGTCGTCAGGATAGAGGTTTGGCAAGGAATACAGAAATCCCAAGATGACCACTATAAGAATGAGGATGTTTTTCCAGGCCGGGTACTTGTTTAACATATTGTGTTACCAGCTAGCTCTTTATCGTCGGTGAATAAACGCGTGCGACTAATTTCCGACGCAACTAGATCTGACTAATTGTGCCCTTCGGCAGAACCGCGGCGACTGAGGATTTTTGCAATTTGAGTACTACATTTTCCGCAACTTCAACGGCAATATAGTCATCGTTTACATTGCTAACTTTGCCCATCAATCCACCGGATGTCATTATTTCGTCTCCTTTAGAGACACTGCTAATAAGATCTTTATGTTCTTTGGCGCGTTTGGACTGCGGACGCCACAAAATCAAATAGAACAACACGAACATACCGCCGAATAGAACCAGGTTATAAGTCATCGAGGGCTGCCCTGCGGCTTCTTGGGCAAAGGCTGTGGGGAAGATAAAATTCATAAATGACTCTCTCAGGGAGTTGAGTGTCCACTCAGACACAAAAGACGGGGATTGTACCGACTTTAATGCATTTCTTATATCGATTATTGCGTTCACCTTAGCTAGCCTGCGAACGCTGTTTAATCTTTTCAAAACCAGTTACTGCAAAAGTCCAAGGCCGGCTGCAGTAACGCGTTTATTTTTAATTTGGGATTATTACTTAATTTTCAAGTGCCTAGCGCTCATATTAAGTAATATTTCAGGACATTTTTTGCTGATCTTCTTGAAACTGGCTGACAAAAGCGCTCAATCTACCCTGTTCTATAGCCTCACGCAAACTCGCCATCAGTGTCTGATAATAGTGCAAATTGTGGATTGTATTCAGCTGCGCACCCAGCATTTCACGGCATTTATCTAAGTGATGCAGGTAGGCTCGACTGAAATTCTGACAGGTGTAGCAATCGCACCCTTCATCGAGCGGGCCGGTATCATTGCGGAAGCGACTATTGCGCAGCCTTAGCAGGCCTTTGGATGTAAATAGATGCGCATTACGGGCGTTTCTTGTAGGCATTACGCAATCAAACATATCGATACCCTGACTGACTGCGTGAACAATATCTGCTGGTGTGCCGACTCCCATTAGGTAACGCGGTTTCTCTGCCGGCAATTTTTCCCCGCAAAACTCGACAACAGCCCTCATCTCCTCTTTCGGTTCGCCTACTGAAAGCCCGCCAAGGGCATAACCATCGAAGCCAAGTTCCAGTAAGCCTGCCAAGGACTCCTCTCGCAGCCCTTCGAACATGCCTCCCTGTACGATACCAAATAGAGCTGCTTTGTTATCGCCATGAGCTTGCACACAACGTTGTGCCCAACGCAGCGAAAGCTGCATCGAATCTTTAGCCTCGGTTTCGGTGGCTGGGTAAGGCGTGCATTCATCAAACACCATGATTATGTCAGACCCGAGTTGATGCTGAATTTCGATGGCATTTTCTGGACCAAGAAAAATCTCGGCACCATCGATAGGCGACTTGAATTTAACCCCCTGCTCTGTGATCTTGCGCATCTCGCCGAGACTAAATACCTGAAAGCCTCCTGAGTCGGTCAACATCGGTCGCGCCCACCCAGTGAAGTCATGCAGATCACCATGCTTCATGATGACTGTCGTGCCGGGCCTGAGCATCAGGTGAAAGGTATTGCCGAGGATGATCTCGGCACCCGTGGCGCGAATTTGCTGCGGGTTCAAGCCTTTTACGCTGCCATAGGTACCTACTGGCATGAATGCAGGTGTAGCGACTTCGCCGCGAGGGAACTGCATAGCACCGGTGCGGGCTTTACCGTCGGTTGCTTTGATTTCAAACTGCATGTGGCACTTAGACATAGATTTTGGACTTGCTTACTAACACTTATTTATCGACTAGGGCTTATTAACTGAATGTAAGAGACTGACTAGAAAAACTCCATCAGTGTTCTCTAGTCGCGCGAAATTCGATGTCTGGCCAGCGCTCTTGAATCAAACTTAGGTTAACGCGTGTAGGTGCGAGATAGGTGAGATAGCCACCACCATCAATGGACAAGTTCTCATGCGCCTTCTTGCGAAATTCTTCTAGCTTAGCCTTGTTCTTGGAATCCACCCATCTTGCCACGTAGACCGTAACCGGCTCATAAATGGCATCAACCTTGTATTCGTCTTTTAAGCGAAAGGCCACAACTTCAAACTGCAGCACACCCACGGCCCCGACAATCAGGTCGTTGTTGCGAACGGGCATGAACAACTGCGTTGACCCTTCTTCGGATAGTTGCGTCAGTCCCTTCTGCAGCGCCTTCAACTTGAGCGGGTCTTGTAGTCGAATTCGTCTGAACAGTTCTGGAGCGAAGTGAGGGATTCCTCGGAACTTCAAATCCTCGCCAGTTGTAAAGGTGTCACCGATCTGAATTGTGCCGTGATTATGCAGGCCGATGATGTCGCCAGACACGGCCGATTCTGCCTGCTCTCGATCGCCAGCGAGAAAAGTCACCGCGTCCGCCACTTTGATATCCTTGCCGATGCGTGTATGCCGCATCTTCATGCCCTTCGTATACTCGCCAGAACAGATCCTCATAAACGCGATTCGATCACGATGGTTAGGATCCATGTTCGCCTGAATCTTAAAGACGAAACCGCTGAAGTCTTTCTCCTTCGCTTCTACCACACGGGTCTCTGTTTCTCGATCTCTAGGCTGTGGCGCCCACTCAACGAAGTCCTCGAGCATTTTCTTAACGCCAAAATTCCCTAAGGCTGTACCAAAGAAGACGGGTGTTAGCGTTCCCTCTAGATAGGCGTCTCTATCGAATTCGTGACTGGCACCGCGCACCAGTTCGATCTCATCTATAAAGTCTTGGGTATAACTACCTAGAAGTTCTGCTGTCTTAGGGCTATCCAGCCCATCGATTATCACCTCGTCGTGAACCTGGCTCCCTTGACCATGCTGGTAGACATAAACCTTGTCTTCATAGAGGTTATAGACGCCCTTAAATTCTTTGCCCATGCCTAGCGGCCAATTAATCGGCGCGCATTTGATGTTGAGAACGGTCTCTATCTCATCGAGGACTTCGATAGGATCGCGAATATCTCTATCGAGCTTGTTAACGAAGGTGAAAATCGGCGTATCACGCAGGCGACAGACATCCATCAGCTTGATAGTTCTCTCTTCCACTCCCTTTGCCCCATCGACGATCATCAGCGCAGAATCCACTGCCGTGAGCACACGGTAGGTGTCTTCAGAAAAATCTTCATGCCCAGGCGTATCGAGCAAATTCACCATTCGGCCATTGTAGGGAAACTGCATCACCGAGGAGGTCACCGAGATGCCCCGCTGTTGCTCCATCGCCATCCAGTCAGATGTTGCATGACGATCTGACTTCTTACTCTTCACTGAACCGGCAATCTGAATCAAGTTGCCGTAAAGCAGCAATTTCTCAGTGATGGTGGTCTTGCCGGCATCCGGGTGCGAAATAATCGCCAACACACGGCGGCGCCCTATTTCGTCTATTAATGATTCAATACCCATGCTAATGATTGCCGTGTTATGACCAGAGATAATGCGATTGCATGCTCTCTAGCTCTAATTGCAGGATTAGTAGGATCTATGCCCACTCTATGCCCAGTGAAATCGGGCGCGATTATAACAGCTGCGAGCAAGAGTAGGGAAACGGACCTCAATGCTGGTCTATGGGAAAACAGGCGGATACTCTACAATACCCGCCACAGCTATGAGAACAAAAGCCCGAGGACTCTAAGATATGGATTTCACTCTATCCGAACAACAAGTTGCCCTGCAGCAATCCGTGCGCAAGTTTGCCCAGCGGGAGCTGCCAACTATCGCCAAGCAAATAGAAGAAAGTGACGAACCGCCGGGAATCGAACTCCGTAGACGCTACGCCGAATTGGGCTATCTTGGGGTTAACCTTGATGAGAAATATGGCGGCGCCGGCATGAGCCACCTCGATGCCGTGATCGTCTTGGAGGAGATTGCCAAAATTTCAATCGCAGTAGCCTTTCCCATATTCGAGTCCTGCTTCGGCCCGAGTTTAGCGATAGCACATTTCGGTAGTGATCGACTAAAGGAAAAAATACTACCCAGAGTATGTTCGGGCGAGATCGTAGTCGCCGTATCCATGTCCGAGCCAAATGCCGGGTCGGCACTAACCGATCTTACTACCAACGCTCAAGTTGAAACTGATCGAGTAATAATCAATGGCAGCAAACGTTGGTGCTCGGGGGCCGGCCATTCCCAGGCCTATGTTGTTTACTGCCGCATGGATGACAGTCCGGGTGCAAAGGCAATAGGCGCTGTTGTTGTCGAGAAAGGCAGCAACGGCTTTAGCTTCGGCAAACCGGACCACCACATGGGGTTTCGCGGTGTCGCGAGCGCCGATATGTATTTCGACAACGTTGAGGTGCCAACAGAGAATATCCTCGTATCAGCGGGAGGCTTCGGAAAATTAATGGATGCTTTCGATCTGGAGCGCTGCGGCAATACGACCATGTCACTGGCCGTAGCCCAATCGGCATTCGATTATGTTTTGGAATATGTTCAGCAAAGGAAACAGTTCGGTAAATCACTCGTCGAATTCCAAGCGGTTCAATTGCAGATTGCCGAAATGAAAATGAGACTGGAAGCGTCGCGGCTACTGCTCTACAGGGCCGTAGTGAACGCAGAGAAGGGGCTTCCCTCCATCGCTGAGAGTTCGGTCGCCAAGTGTTTCGCCAATGAAACCGCACGAGAAGTGACGGGCAAAGCAATGCAACTCATGGGTGGCTATGGTTATTCAAAAGAGTACCCGCTAGAACAGAAGTTGCGCGACGCTTGGGGGTGGGGGATCGCCGGCGGTGCAATCGATATTCAAAAGGCGAATATTGCCGCAGCGCTTGTTGGTAAGCGCTTCAATCAACGGGCCAAGTAGCATCAGACGAAAGAAGTGCTAGTGCAACACAGCACTGTTAGGCCTAGCCTTAGATTCGGCAAACTCGGGATGCAGAATATCCCCGCGCTTCACTAGCAGCAGGTCGTGTCGACTAAGTCGATCATATTCGTCTGTAGCCTGCACGTCGATGTCTTCCAATAAGACGCAGACGACATCGTCGTCTTCGATATCCACAACGATGCAGGGCCTGAAACCGATGATTGTATGCAACGAGGCAAGTGCACCAATTGCGCAACGGTGTCCGGGATACAAACCGTTAGACTCTTTCAATAACCCGTAAGATGTGAACGCCACGCCGAATCCGGCAGCCGCGACAATGTGAATGATGTCGATAACCGCGGGATCAGTTAGGTCGATGCGGACCGTATCTGATATTGGCTGCTTATTGGCGAGCTGCTTTTGATTCACTAACTTCAAGAATAAACTAATGTCTTCTTGATTCCACTCCAGCGTCTCTTCCTTTTCCGAGCGAGTACTGTCAGAAGAAAGACTCAAGACACTGGTTTCGATGGTGAGGTCTTTGATCTCTGTCTCCGGCGGGCAGGGTACGATCATAGATACGGAGCAGTAGCCTTCGCTGCTCTCGGCGCCTAAGCGCCATAGGAAGGGAATTTCGGCAGTTAATTCAATCATAGTAAGGTGCTGTACAACTAGTGGTAGTGCAAACATAGCACATTCTCGTAGTTGGTATAATCTCAATGTGCGTCACTCCTAGTCACTCAGATATTTAGCAATTTAAGGCTAGTTCTTTTGGCGGCACTTAGCGCCCACTGCTAATGCACTCTCCAACAAGCTTTCTTAAGCCATTGAGGATCCTAGGAAATTCGACTATTCCATCACAAATTTTTTTTCCACAGATTCTGTGGATAAGTCAGTGGATAATTTCCCAGAAATCGCTTCAAGCCTCGAAAATGCGCCTGCCCAGCACAAATTGATCAATATTTAGCCAATAGGTTATTTTGTTATTATTCAATAACTTACTGATTCTGGAAGTATTGGTATAAAATAAAACCCGCTGAATCTTAGCGTTTTGTGAGAGAAGCTTCGTTTTTGTGCATAAATTCGCCCATCAAACGCAATTTACAAAAAATAAGAAATTCTTTGTCACTGTTTTTATTGAAGTTTTTCAACCTATAATGCCATTCGTTCTTACTGCTAATTGTTGGGATTCAAACACACAGTAATCTTGAAAAATCCACGTAAAGTCACCTCGTTAAATTGCGTTGTACTTGCAGTAGTAGTCCTCGTATTCCGATAAACACTATTTCGTGCGAATCGCCTTGGCACGTCTACCCAAGACTTGACGCTGCAGGTCCTTTAGGGGCGCCTTTTCGGAAGATTATCCGACACTGTTCATCAAAAAATCGCATCCTATTTTCAAGCAGAACTTACAGTGGAACTACTAGCTTGTTATCGGAATCGCATTAATCGCCAAATGGGGCACCTAGAATCCTTAGAGAGTGTTCGCAGAAGCAGGCATTTCACTTATAAATTTGGTCAATGCAAATATCTTGCGCCTTATGAGCTTACGCCAAACTTTCGGTATGCTCCCGCCAAGCCAAGCAGTATAAGAATAAGTAGAAGATTTTTGCTAAGTAACAGCCTCACCGCCAAAAATGCAATTGAGAATACAATGAGGTAATTACTTCCTAGACCGAAGCGGACGAGAATCGCTATCCCCAGGATAATAAAAACTACTGCACAATAATTAAATGGCTGAATTAACTATTTTTGACGTTCCAAGATACCACTTCTAAAGCTGATCACTTTCAGTGAGCCTGAGAATCAATATAAAACAAATTAAAGCGTTAAGGGCGAGCAAACGCCCAGAACTTAAACTCACTCAAACAAAAGTTGTGCGCTGCGCATTACTTTTCCCGAGATTAATGAGAGCGAACTTCTATAAAGGAGTGACCCAGCAACAAACTTCATAAACACAGCGATAATTAGTAGGAGTTTTCGTCAAACAGTAAAAGGGGACCTTCGACCCTACTAGGCTCAAGTTTGAAATACTCTCTGACACCTTTGCTACTCAGCAACGACGCGCAATAGCTGTAAATAGTCACTAAGACCCATGAATATTTTCTCGATACCGTCTTGCTTCATGGTTTGCATGCCATCTTTCAACGCCTGTTCGCGTATCACGTCAAGCTCCGCCTTATTGTAGATCATAGCCTGCAACTCGTTAGTACCCATTAGCAATTCGTGAACCCCAGTTCTGCCCTTATAGCCAGTCCCGCCACAGTCATCGCAACCTACCGGACCCTGCAATTCGATATTATTCAGATCAAAAGGAAGCTTTTTGAATGCCTCGCGGCCGTAGGCATTGACCAGATGATCGAGCTCCTTCTTATCGGGCTTATAGGGTTGCTTGCATTTACCACATAGCGTTCTCATCAAACGCTGCGCCAATATACCCAGAAGTGCATCGGAGAAGTTGACCGGGTCAAGACCCAAATCGAGTAGACGGGTAATCGTTTCGGGTGCGGAGTTAGTGTGTAAAGTGGATAAAACCAAGTGACCCGTTAGAGACGCCTCGACACCGATACTCGCGGTCTCATGATCGCGCATCTCACCGATCAGAATCACGTCAGGGTCAGCACGAAGAAAAGCTCGCATCGCCGTCGCAAAGGTGAAGTCAATCTTTGGCAACACCTGCACCTGTTGCAGACCTGGTTGTGTTATCTCTACAGGATCTTCTGCCGTCCAAATCTTTTTGTCGGGCTTATTGATGTGCCCAAGCACAGCGTGCAAAGTAGTCGTCTTACCAGAACCAGTTGGCCCCACAACTAGGAACAGTCCATGTGGGTGAGCCGAAGCAGAAATTACCTTTTCAAGGTTTCTCGGGCTTAGATTCAGTTTCTCCAGCGGCATCGCACTACCAGCGGCGAGAATACGCAGTACCGCGCTCTCACCTTGTACAGTGGGCACGGTGGCGACACGAAGCTCCAGATGCTGGCCCCTCACTTTGAGTTTGCACTTACCATCCTGAGGCAGGCGCTTCTCAGCGATATTCAACCGAGAAATAACCTTCACGCGCGCAATCATTGCCGCACAGTGTTCCTTGGGCACCTTGAGTAATTCTCTACAGATACCATCGACACGTATCCGCACAGCACCTGGGGCATCGTCCTTACCAGGTTCAATATGTATATCCGAGGCACCCAATCTCTCCGATTCCGTGATAATCCGATTAACCAGCTGAATGATGCCAGAAGTCTCCTCTATACCTTCGTCTTCATCTTCACCTGCATCTTCAATAGTTTCGATCTCGATGCCACCCTCGCCTCCCAGTGCATCGAACACATCATCGAAGCCAGCTTCCATATCTGCATCGGCATCTCTACGCAGGAATTGGTGAATATGCTCAGGAAGTCCAACGCGGAAGACGTAGTTTCTGGCATTTACCACACCCTGAATCTCCATGATACGCTGGTAATCAGAAGGGTCATCAATGAGGATGACCGCCTCTTCCTTGTCGCCCGCAACTGGAAGCCAGAGATTATTTTTAAGGTAACTCACACCGATATTTTCTAGCAGATCGAAGGGTAGCTCATGCTCAGAGTCATACTTCATATAAGGAACGCGGTAATAGTGTTCCAGTGACTTACCAATGTCGTCGGCTTCGATATTGAATTCTTCCATGAGGCTGCGTGTAACCGAACCACCGTAGAGTGAAACATTGTTCTGCATTTCTGCGAGTTCGACGCCAGAAATTTTTCTTTCCTGCACTAGATAGTCATACGGACCCTGTGTGCTTTGCAGCGAAGAACGAAACTGTTTAGCCAACATCTGACTAACCATCATCGCGTGCTTTAAATCAGTTTTCGTGAATTCTCGATCGCCTTCGAAATTAATCAACTGCATGACACCCAGCAAGATTTCATCCTTGATCGGGACAATGATCATAGATTTTACATTCCAGCCTTTGGCTTCGCTGAAACGCTTATCGAATTGCAGTCGCGGATGAATGTCGACCAGCTCTTCGCTATTTAAAACATTCTTAATAACAAGTGCTCTCTGGCTAAGCGCAACATAACCGGCCAGTGATGTTGCGCTGAACGGCACTCTGATCTCGATAGAATCATCGTCGTCCCGATCGCCGCCCTTGAAGCTGGCGAGAATTTCCTTACCGTTGTCAACGCTCTGATAAACCGTGAACAGTTTAACGTCAAGCAACCCAAGCAGATCCTGCTCGACTTCCTTCATGGCGGTCTTTAGTTTCTTGCTGTATTTGAGGCGTTGATAGATCTTGGACAAATTAGCGACAAACTCGTCCTGCTTCTCCACTACCTGTGGCAGTGGAGATTCGATCTCTATGTCTGTGCTAACTGTCTCAGTCATTGTTTTGAGTATTTCCAGCATCCATTAATCAGATATTTTACGTGGCCTGTTCCACCCTAGCCTCAAGCGGGGCCCATTCTACGTGCAAAGACTGCCCGGATGTGACAAAAGTACTGTCAAATTCCAGAGTTTTGGCCGATACCAAGGTTTATCATGCTCTTTATTTTTTCAATGCTGCGAGCACTAACCAAAATGCCATCTATTTCAATCAGTTTCAATAGTTTTTTGCTGCTATTACTGCTGCAGATCGCAGCAATTCCGGTGGCTTCGGGGCAATTACCACAGTTCAATTCACAACAGATGAATTGGCTAGGCGATCGGGTTTTTGCGAACGAATGCAATAGAAATTTTAGCTGCCTGACCAGCTGGAACGAGGGCGAAGACTTTCCCTCACTCGGTATAGGTCACTTTATCTGGTACAGCTCTCAGCAAAACGAACGCTTTGAAGAAACCTTTCCAATCTTGTTAGCCTTCTACAAGAAGCACGGCTATGAATTACCTGCATGGTTAGAGGCACTAGAAAACCTCGACTCTCCATGGCAGAACAGGGAGCAATTCCTGGCCGATTTCGAGAGCCACAGAATGCAGCAGCTGCGCGAATTCTTAGACTCGACCACCGAGCTTCAAGTATTGTTTATCGTCGAAAGATTGCATAACTCGACAGCTGATCTGTTTCGCGAATTAGAACCCTCACAGCAAAGTTCTGTTGAGGCCAGCTTCTATGAAATCGCCAACTCACAAACGCCTTATGGCATGTATGCCCTGATTGACTATGTTCATTTCAAAGGAACCGGCACTGCAACTAGCGAACGTTACCAGGGCGAAGGCTGGGGGCTGTTGCAGGTTCTGTTGGAATTGCAAGGCAGTACTGCCAATCTCGACGATTTCGTAGCGGCTGCTACTCGGGTACTGAAGCGACGCGTTGCAAATGCACCTAGCGAACGGAAAGAGCAACGCTGGATAGCCGGCTGGACCAATCGGCTCCAGACCTATTTGCCTAGCCAGTAGAGGCGTAGCAAGCTGAAATACCGAGCTATAGACGCTAGACTCAAACCCATTAAAGCTATAAGCTTTTCCTCCCACCGCTTGCAGATGAATCGACTCAATCAGTTCACCTGACTCTCTAGGGTTGAACAATCACTTGACGAAGCTTCAGTATGTCTTTCGAACGTAAAAATATTGAGAAAATGCAGGGCTATGCGCCGGGCGAACAAACAAGGGCCGCGGGCACTATTAAGCTTAACACCAATGAGAACCCCTATCCGCCCAGTCCGCAAGTGGCTAAAGCCTTAAAATCGATCGACGTGGCCGCCCTTAGGCGTTATCCGTCACCGATGGCTAATTCGTTTCGAGAAGCCGCTGGCCGGCTGCACAATATATCCGCAGAGCAGATCATTCCCACTAATGGCGGTGACGAACTATTACGCCTCGTTTTGACTACTTATGTTGAACAACTAGACACCATCGCCGTCTGCAAACCCAGCTATTCTCTGTATCCGGTTCTCGCTGAAATTCAGGGCTGTCAATTAGAAGAGATTTCGCTCCTTGATGACTGGAGCATGCCTGAGGATTTTCTAGAGCAATTAAATAACTCCGCGGCTAAGTTGTTGATTCTGGTTAACCCTAACGCACCCACCGGCGCCCTGCTAACCACCGACTACTTGGCCAAGGTAGCCGACAATTTTTCGGGCCTACTATTAATCGATGAGGCCTATGTTGATTTTGTCGATCCGGCACTCAACTACAATTCTATAGCGTTGATTAATTCTCACGATAATATTCTGATTCTCAGAACACTGAGCAAGGCTTACTCCTTAGCGGGCCTGCGCTTTGGTTACGGTATTGGGGCAAAATCGCTGATCGAACCGATGATGTTTAAGACACGGGACAGTTATAACACCGACCATATCGCCCAGAGCCTTGCCACCGCGGCGCTAGATTCATGCGAATATGCACGAGAAAACTGCGAACGCATTCGTCAAAGTCGGGATCAATTGCGTGCAGATTTACAAAAACTCGGTCTTACTACGCCAACCAGTCAGAGCAATTTTATCTTGTGTCAGATTCCAGAATCGATAGGCGCCGAAAAGCTGTACCTACAATTGAAGCAACGCAATATCCTAGTGCGTTATTTCGACCAAGATCGACTGCGCGATAAGCTACGCATTTCAATTGGTACGGTTGCTGAAAACGCGGCTCTAATCGCTGCGATAAAAGAACTAGGACAGCTTAACTAGCCATAGCGCCCCCTGAGAGTAGTAAATCGCTGTGCTGCTTGCTTGCTTCTGCTACCATCATTAAATTCTAGTAGCATCGAGTGTCTAGCATTTCTCGCTCCCGCTACCGGCAGACTATACTCGAAGCTTTGCCCAAAACTATGTCCGATTCTAACTCCGAAACCGACAACAGCAGCAATACCGAGCGACTGCATTATTGTCTGACTTGCAAGAAACCGCTGCGCCGAATTCAAGGAAAGATGGGGCCTTTCTGGGGCTGTAGCGGGTTTCCTGATTGCCGTACTTCTCTCAATGATGTGGATGGCAAGCCCTCGGAAGATGTGGACGAACATTACCGCTGCCCGCTGTGCACACGTCAATTGGTAAAAGCAGATAAGGAAAAAGGTAATTATTGGTTTTGCAGCGGGTACTCTAAGGGTTGTAAGGTGACCCTTGCTGACCACGATGGCGTCCCCGAAGCGGCCTATCAATGTCAAAAGTGTAATCACCTTCTTATTAAGCGCAGTGGTAAAAATGGTGTATTCTGGGGTTGCAGCGACTACCCCAACTGCACTGCCAGTTATAGCGAAGATAACAACAGGCCCAAGTTTTGATTTTTTCACTACTAAAAATACGCAAAAAAACAGCCGCCGTGCTGGTGGGCATCGCTTGTGGTATCGCCTGTGTATGGGTGGTTGCGACCTGGCAAAACCTCTCCATGGCGGAGATCCTTAACATGTTACTGGGTAGCATCCTGTTTCTTGGCGGTATAATGCTAGCGGCTTTGTGTCTTGTGGCCGCGTTCTCATTGCTTAGGAAATTGCTGAGTAGAATAAATAGCTCCAAATGAGCCGTCCAAACCTAAGCTACTTCTAAGGTCAGGTAAGGTCAGGTAAGGTCAGGGCAGCGGCAAGTCTCGGGACATGATCAGCGCGTCTTCCCTATCACCGTTGCCGGGATAATAGTTTTTGCGTTCTCCGATCTGCACGAAACCCATTGAGCGATAAAGCGCGATCGCCCCCATATTGGAGCGGCGAACCTCGAGAAAACAGATCTCCGCCTTTTGCTTTTGAGCTCGACTCAACAACAAATCAAACAGTTTTCTGCCGTAACCATTTCGCTGATGATCCGGGTGTACGCAGAGCGTTAATAGATGGCACTCGCCGATTGCCACAGACACGACAGCATGAGCGACTATCTGCTGCTTATTGGCCAAGACCCAACACTGGTAACCCGCTCTAAGGCAATCGACGATGATGCGCTTAGTCCAAGGATGATCATAAGCGGCCGCTTCATTCTGCGCGACTAGTTCGACATCGCTAGTCCGCATTGTTCGAGCAAAGAAGTCGGTCTTTAGATTGGTTTCAGGGTGCATAAGTTAGTAGGCTTGGCGAGCAGGTTTCAGGCAAGCTAAAAGCAAAGCGCTAGCAAGAGCTATCGATTCGCTTTTGCAGTGCCTGCAAATGCTGCCATACATCTCTCTTTAGGGTGGATACTGCCAGCATCGAGGCTAAGCTATGCGTTACCGTCATAAAGTAGCCTTTGCTGCTCTGAAAATCTCGCGCTCTCTTGCTCCCATCAAACTGGAGTAGAACATCTTCAACCTGCCCTGCAAATACCAACAGATTAGTGAAGCCATCCGTTTCTTTGCGCATCTGCAGAAATCCTGAGATTGCTTTCGCTGCCTCTACCCGCGGTGAGTTCTTCATGGAGTATCCACTAAGCAAGGGCCAGGAAAACTCTTCCGCTTTTAAACTGGGCTCGAAGCCATCCTGTCCTAAAGCCTTTAGAATCGCTTGCATCAACGTTATCGATTCTCCGCTGAGTTGCGCGGAGCCTTGCGTGGGCACCTCGTCGAGTACCGCCAGTCTTTCATTAATGCGGTAGTAGCGTAGCGTAAAGCTTAGGTTGCTCTCTTGATCCAACGCCGTATCAGATCTATTCTCACTGCTCGGACCCTTACTCGATTGTCGGATTGGCGTTACCGTCGCTTTGCGGGAGGCAGGCGGGCGCGAGCGCAATTCTTCTATCGCAACAAGTCCACTGGCTTCCCTCGCGGTCTTCGCTGATTTTTCGGTCTTCCCTTGAATTGGCACATTCCGCTCAGGCAGGACAGTGCTTAACGCTGGAAAATCGTAGTTAGGCGAAGATTTCGCGCCTGGCAACTGTTGCCGCGGGAAATAGGTCTGAACACCCATAGCCTCTAAATAGGCCTGTCTTTTTCGTTCATTCATCGTGGGGCGCATTACAAAAAAATCTAAGGGTAAATATACGCGTTTGCAACGGCCACAACAATACAATCACCAATACCCCTAGAGGCCAATCGAAGAATACCCCTAATAATTGAAGTAGAGACCTATTCGTGATTGAATCCGCGTTCGTTGTAATCGAGGTAACCCCATGAAAGCGATAGTTTGTAAGGCCTATGGTCCCCCTGAAAATCTTGTCCTAGAAGAGATCGATGATCCAGTTGCCGCAGAGAATGAGGCGATCGTTCAGATTTACTCTGCATCACTGAATTTTCCAGACGGATTGCAAATTCAAGGTAAATACCAATTCCAACCTCCGATGCCATTCACACCTGGCTCAGAAGTTGGCGGAATAATTACCTCTGTTGGTGCGGGCATTCGAGGCTTCGCTGTAGGCGATAGGGTCATGGCCACTCCCGGTATAGGCGGATTAGCTGAACAGGTAGCCGTCAAGGCCGATGGCCTGCGCAAGATTCCAGATAGCATGGATTTCAAGACAGCTGCTGGCTTCGCGATGATTTACACAACGTCCTATTACGCCCTGAAGCAACGCGCGCAGTTGCAAGCTGGCGAAACCCTGCTCGTTCTCGGTGCCAGTGGCGGTGTCGGCCTAGCCGCAGTTGAGCTAGGCAAGCTTATGGGCGCCAAGGTGATTGCTGCAGCAAGCTCCGACGAGAAACTTGATTTTGTCAACCGGCTGAACCCAGATGCATTACTCAACTATGGCGATGGTGAACTCAAAGAGCGAGTAAAAGAACTCACCGGCGGCACGGGTGCCGATGTAATCTACGATCCAGTAGGCGGCGACCTCTTCGATCAAAGCTGCCGCTGCATAAATTGGAATGGACGGCTTCTAGTCGTGGGATTCACCAGCGGGCGCATTCCGCAGTACAAGGCGAATCTCGCCCTACTCAAAGGATCATCCATGGTAGGAGTGTTCCTCGGGCGCTTCCGAAAAGAAGAACCTGCAGAATATGAGAAAAATTTCGCCGAGTTGCTAGAAATGTACGACGCTGGAAAATTAACACCCATCGTCACCGAATCTTTCGCAATGACTGATTTTGTAGATGCATTCAATGTGTTCACTGAACGCAAAGTCATGGGCAAAGTGACGCTGGAGATAAACAAAGAGTGACCATTCAAGCCAACACACTGTCCGACCAACAAATAAGCCATGACCTAGGTCAGCTGAAATCTATTGCTGCCGCACACATGGGTTCCGGCGCCGCACTCGAAACCGAAACCGTTACCATCGATGGTCAGGAATTGAGTGTTTTCGCTCACGCTCCAAAAAACCTCGGCGAACTCTATAAGCTGGGATTAGAATTTGGCGATCAGACCTTTTTGGTATATCAGCAAGAGCGCTTTAATTTTGCCGAGAGTTTGGACCTAGCATTACGCATGGCGCGAATACTCAAAGAGAAATACGAGATCCAACGGGGTGATCGTGTGGCTATTTGTGCGCGCAATTCTCCTGAATGGTGTATGGCGTATATGGCAATCACGCTGGTGGGCGCAATTGTGGTACCCATGAACTCTTGGTGGAAAAGCTCTGAATTAAAATACGGTCTTAGCGACAGCGACAGCAAATTAATCTTTCTTGATCCCGCACGGTTGGACTTAGTAAAGCCATTTATAGACAAGCTCGATGTGCAAATCGTGATGATCAAGCCTGAGGTCGAATCTACATTACCAGAATTTTATGAGCTGGCCCGGTCCGTGAAGCCGCTATCTCAAGACGAGCTGACTCAGATAGAGGTATTCCCTGAAGACAAGGCTTCAATTATGTATACCTCAGGCTCTACAGGCATGCCGAAGGGCGTGCTTTCTACGCATCGAAACATAATCAACGCCCTCTACACCTGGAAGTTCGTCAAAGAGATCACAGAGATCCTCCGCCCTGAGTTAGTGGAAGAGAACCCAACATATCCACCAGCCCTTCTCGCGAATGTGCCGTTATTCCATGTGACGGGAAGCCATGCACAGTTTTTAGCCAGCTTCATCTACTCACGTAAGTTTGTGATGATGTACAAATGGGATGCCGAGGCCGCATTGAAATTGATAGAGCAAGAGAGAATTTCAGTATTTCACGGTGTGCCAACGATGGCATGGGAAATAATGCAATCGCCAAACTTCGAAACGACAGACCTAAGTAGTTTACGTGGGGTACAAAGTGGTGGCGCGCCTCGTCCGCCAGAGCATCTCAATATGATCATGCAAAAATTTCCCGATGCAGCTATTCCCGGTCTTGGCTATGGCCTCACCGAGACAAATGCAATCGGCGCAATAATTTCTGGAAAATTTTACGCGAGCAGACCCAATAGCACAGGACGACCTACACCTCCGGTGACAAGTGTAAAGATCGTCGATGACGAAGGTAACACTCTCGAAGATGGCGGAGTTGGTGAGATATGCATCAAGGGCGCAACAGTCATGAAGGGCTACTGGAATAAACCTGAGGCCACTGCGGAAGTAATTAAGGACGGTTGGTTTCACAGCGGCGATATCGGCATGTTGGATGATTTAGGCTTTCTAATCATCCTAGACCGCGCCAAAGACATTGTGATTCGTGGCGGAGAGAACATTGGCTGTGCCGAAGTAGAATATGCGATCAGCGAACATCCCGAGGTTAGTGAGGTTTCCGTATACGGCATACCCGAAGAACGTCTAGGCGAAATGCTCTGCTGCTCAATCATGCTGCAGGCAGGCAGCGTACTTAACTCTGAGCAATTGACCAGCTTTCTAAGCTCACGAATAGCCAGCTTTAAGATACCTGAGCGAGCCTTTTTCCAGTACGAACAACTACCGCGCATAGCGACTGGCAAGATAGCTAAAAAAGAGCTCCGCAAGAAAACCCTGGAATTCCTCGGAGTCGACGCCTGATACATAGCTCTTTTGGTGACTATAAAGCTCTGATTTTATTAGTCTTTCTCATGACTGTAAATTAGTGAAAATTTATTTCTCTTTTTATTGAAGAATCACGCCTGAACATACGATAGGTTTACTTAGGAGCGTTAGCTCCATGTGGATGCCCGTTAGTGACAGAGCGAGAATCGCCATGAAAGAACTCCAGAGGAATGATTCCATCGACGACTCGATAGAATTTTTTGATGCTGCTGTAATGTTACCTGTGGATGAGATAAATGTGGTCGATGAGGCATCGGCGAAAGCAGTTTCGACTAAGACTCAATATACCGAACTGCGCAGGCGCATCGAAGAACGCTTAGATGGCAAACGCATCGATCATGAGTTCGAATACGAATGTCTAGATGGCCTGCTCGACAACATAAACTAGGCTAGGCTGTCGTCCAAAAGCGTCTGCAGCCGGCTTTCTTGGCTCTGGGGCTGCTGTTCTACTTCAACTAAATATCACGAAGATCGTGGTACTTGCTGTCAATGAAACCCCTCAAGAAACCGCTACCCTCTCACCATCATAGTTAGTATGATTAGACGCTCGTTTGATCAGAATTAATATAAAATGACCTATTGTGTAGCAATATCGGTGGATGCGGGCATGGTTTTTTGCTCCGATTCACTCACCAACGCCGGCATCGATCAGGTGTCTACCTACAGCAAAATGTTTCACTTCGGCGTCGACGGCGAACGACAAATCGTCATCCTCTGCGCCGGAAATTTAGCCACAAGCCAGGCTACTCTCGCCACAATCAAGTCTGATATCAAGAAAGATGCTGATGTAAATCTTCTAAACATAGAAACCCTAGAAGAGGCTGCCGACTACATCGGAGATATTTCCAGAGAGCAGCAAGAAAAGCGCACAATCGAAGGCAAAAAATTTGAGGCTAGTTTTATTATTGGCGGCCAGATCGGCAATGCCAAGCATGAGACCATCCTAATCTATCCGGAGGGGAATCACATCACTACCTCCAAGGATACACCCTATCTTCAAATAGGCGAGAGCAAGTACGGCAAGCCAATTTTGGACCGCATTCTGCAGCCCGACCTCGATCTCGATACCTGTGCCATGTGCGCACTCGTTTCCATGGACTCAACTCTGCGCAGCAATCTCAGCGTAGGGCCACCAATTGAGATGTTGGTCTATAAAACTGACTCTCTCACGGCAACGAACCTCCACCGTTTCGAGGATGACAGCGAATTCCTTCGCGATCTCAAAAAATCTTGGGACCAACTTCTAAAGGATGCCTTCTTGCGCATGCCGCCGCTGACTTGGGCAGCTAATTGGGATAGATTAGGCCGTGAACGAAACGAAGCTTCCTAAGGGAAAACTCGGAAAGAACAAAGGGATACGCATCTTCCAGCCCCATACTCCTGTTCAACGAATTCAGTAGTAGCGTCAACTCTCCCCACTTGCGCAGGGTATTATCTATATCGTCGAATTGCGCAGAACTCTGCTTCACTCTATATTGATTCGCCGTCTCCAGCGTATCAATCATGTGTAAGTAATGCGCCCAAACCTCAGCCCAATCTTCCCAAGGATGCGACTGCGCATAATGACTGATCATATTCGGGTCGTGAGGAGAGGTGAGGTTATTCTCATAATACTCGCTCAGCGCCTTGCCATAATCCTGAGTGTAGTCCCCAAACAATTCCACAAACTGCCGTTTATTTTCGTCGCTAGTTATCAACTTGAGAAAATAGTAGTGTCCGCTTTCGTGACGAAAATGGCCTAAGAGAGTTCGATAAAGCTCTCGCGTATACTGGCGCGCTATCTCGCTTTTCACACGATCAGCTTCCGCTATATTTATAGTGATCATGCCATCGAGATGACCTGTATTTACATGTCGCTCCAAAACTTCTGGGTTTGTCCTTTGATCTTCCATGAACTTGAAAGCCAGTCCCATAGGATCTTTGCTCTTTCCAATCACAGGCAGATTTAAGCTAAGCAGAGAAAAGATAAGCCTGCGCTTGGCAGACTCCAGACTCTTCCACCAGGCACGGCGATTCTGATCAAGCAAATTAGGAATAGTATGGTTTAGCTCACAGCAGAGACAGTAATCTGTTTGCGGATCATTCACTAACCAATTACAGACGTCATAATCGATAGAATTCTTACACCGGCGCAACTTAGATTTCGACGCAGCTCCCTCATTGGTTAATCGGCGCATCTTCATGCCGTGAGGGTCGAAACCAACACGGTAATCGCAACTAAGACATTTGGTATTCTCGAAAAAGAGTAGCTGTCCACATTTACATTTAAAATTTTTCATCTATTTGTGGGGAAGAAACCACGTATCAGCAATGCTAGTGTGTATCTTTGCAATCTCTACTTGCAAATCATCCAGATATTGAAACAGGCCAGCATCGAGCAGCTTGCTTATATTACCTTTTTCTATAATTCGCAGAGTTTTATCAACTTGTTTAGCGGCCTTGGTATTATTTGGCAGGTGCTTTAGCACTTTAGTGATTGTGATCAGTACATGTGTCGCCGCGCGGGGGAAATCATCGTCTTGCAAAAGAAATCTGACGACGTCTTCGCCATTCACTCGGTGTTTCACGTGCTGACGGTACATCTGATAGGCAGTAAGTGAGCGCAAAATATTCATCCACAATGTATTCTCATAGGGCTCATTGAATTCCGCTGGCTTTGCTCCTACACCAATGTTTGTGAGAAGGTTACCTGAACCAACATCGATAATCCGCGTTGCCATATCGGCGCGTTCGAGAGATCTGCCTAAACGCACAAAACTGTAAGCCGCTCCCCTGCTCATGCTGCCAGCCATCAATCCTGATATCTCGTGACAGCTTGAGATAATTTCTTCGAGAAACTTGTACCTCGAGCCTCCCGCGATAGAACCTGCCGCATTGTCTTTAGCGTAGTGAAATAAATCATTAATCTGCTCGAACGCTTCCAGTGGCATAATTTCGCGTGTGGTGCGGGCATTCTCTCGAGTATTCTCCAATGTATTCAATAGCGAGCTAGCACTATCAAGCAACAGAAAGCGCATAACATTGCGTTCATTAGCCTGTTTATATTTCCCATCAAAGGCTCTGTCAGTTCCGGTAATCTCAACCAAAGACCGCCAGCTTAGTTTCGTGCCCGGAGGCAAGTCTAGCAATAGCGTTGAGAAGACGCTCAGAAGGCGGGCAGTGTTCTCGGCCCGTTCCAGATAACGTGCCTGCCAGTAAATTCGTTCAGCTACTCGAGAAAGCATGGGCTTATTTGTCTCCCACTATCCAGGTGTCTTTGCTACCGCCACCCTGTGATGAATTGACTATGAACGAGCCTTTCAGCATGGCGACTCGCGTTAGGCCGCCAGCGGTTACATGCGTCTTGTCAGCCTGCAGTATGAAGGGGCGCAGGTCCACGTGTCGCGGTTCAACAATGCGCTCGCCCAATATCGGCACAGTGGAAAGTGATATCAAAGGCTGCGCCATATAGTTTCTCGGGTCAGCTTTAATTCTTCGAGCAAATTCAGCCAACTCACGCTTACTCGCCTGCGGGCCAATGAGCATTCCATAGCCTCCAGATTCGTTAGCTGGCTTTATTACAAGCTTGTCGAGATTCTGAAGTACGTGCTGGCGCTGGAGTTTATCGACACAGAGGAAACTCTCTACATTTGGAAGCAGAGGTTCTTCTCCAAGATAGTATTTAATCATTGCAGGCACGTAAGTATAAATAATTTTGTCGTCGGCGACGCCTGCACCAGGCGCATTTGCGAGAGCCACGTTACCTTTTACCCAAGATTTGAAAAGGCCAGGGACGCCAAGGGTGGAATCTTTTCGAAATACTTTTGGATCAAGAAACATGTCATCGATTCTACGATAGACTACATCGACTTGAGAAAGGCCATCGATTGTGCGCATAAAGACTTTGTCTTTTTCAACAACAAGGTCGCCACCTTCAACGAGTTCCGCTCCCATTCTCTGCGCGAGGAAGGAATGCTCGAAGTAAGCGGAATTAAAGGCTCCAGGAGTTAGCACTACAACCTCAGGGTAGTCAGACGGTCGCGGCGAAATCGCAGCGAGTGTATCGAACAACTGCGCCGGATATTCGGTAATAGGACGAATACGGTGATTCTCGAATAGCTCAGGGAACACTCGCTTCGTAACCCGTCTATTCTCAAGCATATAGGATACGCCTGAAGGCACGCGCAGATTATCTTCTAAAACATAAAATTGACCGTCATCACCCTTTATTAAATCAGTTCCACATATGTGCGCCCACACGCCATACTTCGGATTTATCCCCATGCACTCCTTTCTAAAATTCGTTGAATCTAGGACGAGCTCTTTAGGAATTATTTTGTCTCTAAAAATTTTCTGATCGTTGTAGGTATCATTAATAAAACAATTCAAGGCGCGTAGGCGTTGTTGCAAACCAAGACTGGTTTGATCCCATTCCTTTTCGGCGATGATGCGTGGAATGATGTCGTACGGCCATTCGCGATCGATATTCCCGGCGTCACTGTAAACAGTGAAGGAGATCCCCATTGTCTTGATCGCAAGATCAGCGGCGCGCTTTTTCTCTAGCAACTCGTCATGAGTGAGAGAGGCAAGATGACTTGCCAGGCGGCGTGCTGGCTTACGAGCAAAACCCGGAGAGCTGATAATTTCGTCGAAAAATTTTCCCGAATTGTAAGTCTTCCAGTTAACGCGCATAAAAATTTCTCGAGAAAAATTGATTTACTAAGTTAAAGCATTATCGGGTTTCTGGCAATCTTGATGCCGCGCTCTTCGCTTACAGGGGCCACGCCATTAACAGCAACGGCAGTGCGACGATGACAATAACTATTTCCAAGGGTAGACCCATACGCCAGTAGTCACCAAATTTATAACCGCCTGGGCCCATGATCAAAGCGTTGTTCTGATGTCCTATTGGAGTCAGAAATGCACACGATGCACCTACCGCCACAGCCATCAAAAAAGCATCAGGATTAAGGTTCAGGGCCAGAGCTATGTTGAAGGCTATAGGTGCCATGAGGATTGCAGTAGCCGCATTGTTAAGAACATCGGATACCGTCATCGTAATAATAAGTATCATACCGATTAGAAACACTGGAGACAGATCACCGGCAACTGTGAGAATGCTATTGACAAGCAGAGTCGTAGTACCCGTTGTCTCCAATGCTGTGCCAAGCGGGATCATTGCACCAAGTAGAACTACAACAGCCCAATCCACACCATCATAAAATTCCCTAATAGGCACTATATTTAGAAGAACCATGGCAACGGTAGCGATACCTAAAGCAAGCTGAATGGAGACTAGACCACTCGCAGCAGCAACGATAGCAAGAATGAAAGTTAACATGGCTGGAATGGCTTTCGTATTTCGCCCTAGGCCAAGCGCTCGACTCGCAAGGGGGTAGCAATTCAACTTAACTATTGCCTCCTCAATTTCAACTACTTCGCCGTGCAGCAATAGCACATCGCCAACGGCAAATTTGAAGTTCCGCAGCCTTTCTCTATGCGGGGTTCCCGATCGAGATGCCGCCAATAAATTTACCCCGTACTTTCGATTAAACCTTAATTGGCTAGGCGTTCTCCCAACGATGGGCGAATTAGGAGTCACTACAATTTCCGCAGCCTGCATATCTTCCGAGTGCAGCACCTCTGTCTGCGCATTCTCCGCCGATACCATCAGTAAACTGTGATTGTTAGAGAACTGGGCAATATCATCATGCGAGCCCTGAATCATTAGTAAATCGCCGGCTGCGATTAGCTGCCGACGAAAAACAACAGGAATGTCTTCCCGCCTATGAACCATCGACAGTAGTGTTAGATTTTGCTCTGCGAGTCTGTCCTTTAACTGTCCGGCCTTTTTCCCGAAAAAAGTCGATTCTTCCGTAACTTTCAATTCGAACAAATATTTCTCTACATCGAAAAGCTCAAGGCCGGTGGTTTGTTTCCGCACCTTTACCAACTTCCAACCAATGAACAGCATGAAGAAGATACCGCATATCGCTATGCCTCCACCTACCGGCGCATAATCAAACATTGTGAAGGCTTCGCCGGTCATCTGTTGCCGATAGTTTGCTATCAAAATATTCGGCGGAGTACCAATCAGAGTAACCAAGCCTCCCAAGATCGAACCAAATGACAGCGGCATCAATACCGTAGCTGGAGATCGGCCGGCCTTGTTCGTAGATCGAATAGCAATTGGCATCAACAATGCCAAGGCACCGACATTATTCATAAACATCGAGAGGAAGGCCGCGAGGAAGGTTAATACAGCAATATGAAGAAATGGCTTCGAAGAAACAGGCTCTATAGCATCGGCAATGAATTCAACAGCCCCAGATTTCGTCAAACCAAAGCTTACTATCAATACCATTATCACCGTAACAGTCGCCGGATTCCCAAATCCAGCGAACATTTCCGTTTGTGGTATTAGGCCGAAAATGCTGGCGGTAAATAGTGCGCCCAGCGCGACTATGTCGTAACGCCATCGCCCCCATACTAACAAAATTAACAAGGCAAGAAGTATAAGCAGCAGAACATTTTGATCAGTAGTCATCTAGGCAAAATCTTATTATACGATTCTAAAATCCAGAGCCCCAACACCCTCTACACAGGCAACTATCCGATCACCCTTGATTGCAGCCGCCACACCAGATGGGGTACCCGTATAGATAATATCTCCGGATTTCAATTCGAAGTACTTGGAAAGCTCAGCAATTATTTCGGGCACTGACCAAATCATCTCATTGAGGCTGGCCTGCTGCCGGGTTTCATCATTTAACTTTAGAGAGATTTGCCTATTACCAAGCTGACCCACTTCGCTGATAGGTAGTATGGCCGAGATAGGCGCCGACTGATCGAAACCCTTAGCAAGGTCCCATGGCCGCCCCTTACTCTTGGCGATATCCTGTAAGTCGCGACGGGTGAAGTCTATGCCAACTGCATAGCCATAAACGCAGTCCATCACCGACCCCAGATCAATGTCTTTGCCCCCTGATTTTAAGGCAACGACTAGCTCAACTTCATAATGTAGATCATTCGTCCCCTGGGGATAGACTACGTCTTGGTTGAAAGTGACACAGGCGTTTGCTGGTTTGCTAAAAAAAACGGGGGGCTCCTGTTTCGGGTCTCCACCCATCTCCTTTACATGCTCGCTATAGTTCCTGCCTACACAATAGATGCGATGAACAGGAAATCGTGGAGCCTTTTCACTTACTTCGGCCTGCCCATCAAGTTTCACTGGCACAGTGGTAGGTTCGTGTTGTTGAACTACAAATTTCATAGCGATGAGCTCTCCGTGGTTATCGATTTCAAAACGCGCAAGTCAATTGCGCATGCAAAGTAGCAGCAATTGACTTCTCGCGCTGCGGAAACAAAGTGAGACCCGTTGCTTCTTCGATCAGTTCCAGGGTGCTCACCTGATCGCAGAAACTTACATGCTGCCTAACATTGCTGTCAAAAATAAATGCGCTCAACGATTCTGGAGTGCTAATAACCTTAAAATAAGCAGAGGGCTTTGCCGCGCGTTCACTCACTCCTTCTCCGCGCTCGCTATAGATTGGACCACTAATCACGTAGACCTCTCCAATAGTATCCGCCAGCGCATTGATCGCCTGATCCAGCCGAGACCAACTCCCAGCTCTCAATTCAAATGGGAGGGCTGCCAGATTACTGAGAAAGTTCAGCTCAGACCAATAGGGGGTTCCGGCGAAGCTGCTCATCGGCACCAAACGACCCTGATCTTCTGAGAGCAGATTGATTCCGCCTAGTTGATAGCTGCGTTCTTCCGCATCAATAGGAACGTCTTGTTCGATCTGCGGTGTGCTGTCAGTAACCTCGAGCTGCATAGCACCTCGAGACACGAGAGAATCCTCAAACCAAACACGCGGCAACAACGAGGCTACACCAACGCTATCGGCAAGCACACGATAGGCCTGCCAGTCTGCAAGACCACTGCGAGCACTAATGGAGGCCACATACAATTGCCGTACGATGAGCTCTCGATTGTCAATCGCTGTGTTGTCAGCGACCACAGGGCAGCCAGCCATACAGTGGGAGATATGCACTGTCTGAGCATTGGCTACCGTCGCGACAAGTAGACTAAAAAGACTAGCCCATCGGAATAAAGTATTTGCTTATGCACATCATCGCACAGCTTCAGTGTCTCTTCGCTAAGTGTTACATCGAGGGCCGCTAACGACTCTTCTAACTGATCTGCAGTTCGCGCACCGATAATGGTCGATGCTACAAAGTCGAAATTCATACTCCAGGCAGTTGCCAAAGTCACCGGGGACATACCAGCCTCTTTTGCAATCTCCATATATTTGGCAGTAGAGGCCAAAGTTCCTTCGTTTACAAAACGACTAGACATAGCCCTCTGCCTTGGATCCGCGGAGCCGTATTCTGCGAAGCGAGAGTTTTTAGGTATTTCTGGCTGATTGTATTTACCACTAAGAACGCCACCGCCAATCGGGGAATAAGGCAAGAGTGATACATGCTCGCTTTTACACACCTGTGCCAACTCATCCAGAAAACGACGATTCAACAGGGAGAAATTATTTTGAATAGACTGAAATCGTGCCAGGCCCTCATAATCAGCAACAGTATTTGCCTTCGTCAATCCGTAAGCATTTTCGTTAGAAGTTCCGGTATAACGCACCTTGCCTGCCTGAACCAGCCTATCTAATGCCTCCATCGTTTCATCGATAGGCACGATAGGATCTGGCCAGTGCACCTGATAGAGATCAATGTAGTCGATATTCATTCTGCGTAGCGAGCCTTCTACTGCCGCTTCGATATGGAACCTATCAAGGGCGGTCAGACCATGGCGGATAGGTGGAACAAACCATCCTGCGGCAGCGCCGGCAACCTTGGTCGCTATGATGAGTGAATCTCTGGGTTTGGTCTGAACCCATTCGCCGAAAATTTGCTCAGTAACGCCGACAGTCTCTGCCGATGGAGGAACTGGATAGACCTCTGCCGTATCGAAGAAATTATGCCACGCTCATAGGACTCTTCAAGAATCTTAAACGACTCCTTCTTGTCGCTCCAGCTACCAAAGCTCATAGTCCCCATACAAATAGGACTAACTCTTAATCCACTTTTCCCTATATATCGATGTTCCATACCATTGCCTCTTACATCATTCAACTATAACCAAACACAGCGCTTAGACCGACACGCTACAATCGTCTCCGAGATAACCGCCGCCGCCACAATACAAGGCATCCTGCAGTTGAATTCGTATTCCATCAGGGTCTGAGAAATAGACCTCCGGTGTTCCGCCCTCAATACCACCGCGATTTGGCATACGCATACTAATCCAATGAACTAAGGGTGGAGTATTATCCGCGTTTCTCTCTGGCGGCGAAGCCATAGTCTTCGAGCTTCGCAATAATGCCATCAACATCAAAGTCCTCGACACTGAGACAAACGTGATCCACTCGACCCGGTTGTGCAGGTGCGCCTGCCTCATCGCCACCTACATACATCAGAAATTGTGTGCCATCGCCTACGCCGACAATCGGCGATGCCGGTCCTTGATAAGCTTGGAAACCCAGCCCGAAAGCTCGCGTGTAAAATTCATTCGCGCGATCTTTATTAGCGAGAAAATTAGTAAAGTGGCTAAGGTCTAATGAGCGAAACAGACCATCCGCTGCTGCTTCCGCGCGCTCACATACGTCTCCAAATGCACCCGCCCCACCACAGTGATCAGCGCCATTCAATTGGTAGATCAGGCCTTCGATATCAGCGAAAAATAGCTCCTTTGTTCCCGAAGCTGCCCCCCCTTCACTCTGACCACGAGTCCTAGTCCAGGATTGCATAGCAATGCCCAGAGAAGCTTGATTTGGACCTGGCTGAGCACGACGAGATATGCCTAGCGCATCTAGCTGATCGCGCACCGACTCCAGATCGAAATTTTCAACGCTTAGACCAATATGGCTAAAGCCAGGCGTTTGGCCCCGGCAGCAACGGCGACAATGAGAAGAATCTTGGCCCTTCGCCAATGCGCAAACAGACAGAAGCGCCCTGCCGCGACTGGATACTTGCACCGAACAGATCCTGATAGAAGCGCATCGATCGCTCGACATTTGAAACCCGCATACCATAGCTGTGCAGTTTGCGCACCGCTATGACTGAACTTGACTGTGCAAATAATGCAGGGCTGAGCGACAGTGCTGGAATTGCTTTAAGGAGGGTGCGCCGGCTGAGCGTTGCCGATTTTCTGATCACATTCGATTGAGTTTTCATAGCCACTGTCCTCGCGCCTTTCATTAGTCGCGACATCATAGCTAGAGTCCAATGCTAGCGTCTACCTCGAGGCGAATTTAATTCGAAGCAATTACAGCTTGATTCAACTGTTATTCAATTCAACAGCGCCACCATCTTTCTGCCACTGCTCCATGCCACCCTTCAGGTGCACGATATTCTCGATACCCATGTTCTGCAGAGATTGTGTAGACAGCGCTGAACGCCAGCCCTTATTGCAATAGAGGACCAACTCCTTCGCCTTATCGAATTCGCTGCGGTAATAAGGACTCTCTGGGTCTACCCAAAACTCCAGCATGCCACGAGGAATGTGCAAGGAACCGGCAATCTTACCTTCGCGTTTCACCTCGCGAACATCTCGCAGATCGATAATTACTAACGACTCGTCCAAATTCTCCAACCGCGCCTTTAGTTCGGAAGAATCTATAGCCTGTATCTGCTTTTCTGCCTCAGCAACTAACTGTTTGTAGCCCTTTTTTACATTCATTCTTAGCAATCCTTGTATCTAATTAAACTATTCACAATAACTATTCACACCACTAGCTAGTTGCAACCTTCTGACATTGAATACGCCAAAAAGGAAATACAACAGAACCATCTTCACTGATCCGTGCCCTCGGCAGTGCTGCGTTTCTTAAAAGTAGAGCTCCCGTTCTTCTGTTTGACGTTATTTGTCTTTCTCTTAGTATCGCTGATTTTTAGCTCAGAGCTGATTGCAAACTTCGATTTAGTATCGAAGGGCGATCTAATCAAGATCATCGAAAAAAAAGCCACACAGTGACCCAGAAATGCTCACACGCTATTTAAATACCCCAAGCGCGAGCAAAATCGGATCATAGAATTCAGACTAACGGCGGGCAGACTTCACCAAAGCACCGCCGCTGGATACGACCGCGCCGAATACATTACCTGCAGAATCAACAGCCACGCCTTCAGGGTTTGAACCCGCTGGGTAATCCTCCACAATACCATCGATGAAGTAGTCCACAATGCCATCTAGTAGGCTGCCAACGCGGATACCCGCATGCCATCCAGGATTCCTAGTATCATCGAATTCCGATTCAGAATCCGCTACATAGATTATGTCGTCATCGGTTATGTAGATTCCGCTAGGTCGGCTGAAGGATTTAAACTCGCCTATATAGTTGCCGTTCAAATCAAATATCTGTAGCCGATTATTTCCCCTATCACCCACGATCAATCGATTTCGAGAATCGATATCTAGCGCATGAGGCGTCTTCAACTTGCCAGCCTCAGATCCCCAACCGCCCCAATACTTAATCATATTTCCTTCATGGTCAAACTTTACGATTCGCGCAACTGTATCAATTGTAGCATCTGTATTTTGACCACTGTGTCCATCACCTACATAAATATTACCATCAGCATCGGTAACCACATCACATGGAGTTTCCAATAGAGCATCTGTTCCGTCACCTGCCACACCGGGTTGACCCAAGATTAATAACACGTCCCCTTCTGGACTTAATTTATAAACCACATGTCCCTTGCCGGCCGTCGCTGGGTTATCCTCTCGCGGGCCCTGCCCATCTGTGACCCAGATATTCCCGTCGCGGTCTACGTGAAGGCCATGAGGAAACAACATCAAACCCCCGCCTATCGAAGCGACAACATTACCGCTTGGGCTTATCTTAACTATGGGGTCAACTGTCGAGCCAATGCAGCTATTTGCTCCACAGCGATCAATGGCCCACAGATGCCTACCATCGGGATCCATATCTACACCGGCAGTGGAGCCCCATTCACGACCATCAGGTAAAGTTGCCCAATGGTCCTCGGTGAAAAATGGATTGGGTCGTTGATTAATTGGTTCCAACTGAGCAAGCACATTACCGCTTACGAACAAAGCGATTATCGCAAAACTAAAAAAAGTAGCGAGAGGAATTTCTTTACCAGTTTTATAACCGATGTTCATGACTAACTCTCCAGTCGAGAAGTATTAAAACAATTTAATTTTGGCTGTTGGCATAAAACTACAAGCCTAGAGGCTCTTGTGACCTCATCCTTCAAGCCAGATTAAATCAACAAACTAATAACCCAACCAAGACTCAATCAATCCAACACAGTGCTGCTGCTCGCGTTGTTCTGCGCCATTTGTAGTCGATGTTATGTTGGGCAAAATTGTTCATCTGCAGCAATGAACACAAAGTTAGTGCTCAGCGATAATTTCTGCGAGTTAAGAGACAGGGGATGCGAGAGAAAATAAAATCCGACAGTGGTTGGCTCAGATTTTATTAATGGCTGCCCGCCAGGCAAAGATCAGCTAGCGCGTTACCGTAACGTTAACGTTTTGGTAAGTAAAAATTGAACCATCACTCGCTATACCTCGCAATACATATTCGCCTGGTTGATCGAATGTCACTTCAGCTTGCCAGCGCCCGCCTTCTGGAGGTTGGGGAATAATAAATGGCGGCGACCAAGGCGAGTTGGCGTACATACGCGTATCAGAGTAAGTTTTCATTTGGACTGGTTCAAATGTCGCATACCGCGCCGGCCCCCTGTAGATGGTCCATGAAAAGCGCAGCCCAGGCCCGCTTTGCGCTGTAATTGATCGCGGTGTTTGGTAGATTTGCTCCGCTGTGGAAGGCATAGGCCGATCGCGGCGTGCGGGAATATTATCAGGATCGGTTGCTCGAACAGCCAAACTTAAAGGCTGACCTACTTTTACACTGCGCTGACTCTCTCCTTCCAAGCGTAAATCAGGAGGAATATTAGTACGTAGGTTGTCATTCAAACTACCAAAATCACCACCTACTTCTGTTGAGATAACTTGTGGATCAATCCGGTAGTCTGGCATCAATGACCCATAAGCTCTTGCAGTATTGTTCCTTGTTTTTAAAGTCCACACCAATTCCGTAGTACCAAAATTTGCTGGCACATCGATAGTAAATAAAAAGGCATTTCGGCGAGGATAAAAATGAGTAGGTTGCCCTTGGTCTGCATTAGCAAAATCATAGGCATCGACATTTAAGTCATCTAAACCACCTTCCTCGGTAAAAGAAAAGTAGTTGTCTGATCCGATATCAATATTAAATTCTTCTTCCCAATTTGAATTCATGTAACCGTAAAACAATTTGAAGGTACCGTCATCATTTGGCCACCAGCCTTCGAACGCTGGTGAAGCAATCTCACCAGTAAGCTGCATGAAACGAGGCTGTGCATTCCCGCTCTGCAAACCAAAGAGTAACGCCAGCATTAACACTGGCGCTAATTTTGTACTTGCCAACAACCTTCCGCCACTTCTCATCGTCAATCATTTCCCTGTGCGAGATTTTGTTCCATTGTTTCCGGGGCCCAGCAAAGAGGACAACCAACATCGTAGTCGTTACGATCTTTCATATTGGCCCGACGCACAGCCATCTCAGCCTGAAATTGTTCTTCGGTAAGGCTAACGGAATAGCCTAGGTCGATAAACATGTTCGAGACTGAGCGACGTCCTCCACCAGCCCAGTTACGTGGGTCAGCTAGGTTTGTATTAGCCGGGGTCGTGTCGAGGTATCCTATTGTGTGTAATATCGTGCCCTTCGGCAGCAGCGGTGCTTTATCGTCTTCATAAACATACTGCTTCACCCAGTTGTGGTCATAACCAACACAGTTCAAAGTAAACTGATTATGCCCCCAGATGGCTTCCATGCACATACGCACGCCGGGAGCATGAAGATGCGGCTCGAATGCCATAATTTTGGTGTGCTCCTTAAGAACCACATAATTATGAATTTCCTGATTCGGTTTGTTCGGGACGATATCTATATCAATACCATTACCGGTGCGAGGGCCTTGACGAGTGTATTGCGGTTCATAGCCGACCGGGAAAAAAGTAATACCAAATTCCAGATGACCAGTAGTTTCTCTGCCATTCGAGTGCATATGAGCAGCACCGAGATGCAAAGCAGAATTAGCTTGCAACAAACGACCCGCTTTTTCCGAAAAGATATCAGCATTGCGACCTACTTCATGTATTGGCCAACCAACGCGACTGTCTTGCACTATTTCTTGACCATTGTCGGCAAGAATTCCGCTCGAGTAGGTCATGTGGTGCCAAATATATTTGCCGCCTACTGTGCTAGCGCCAAGATCAGTTGGAATATCATTGATTTCACGAACCTCAATAGACTTTACATAGCGATCTTCAGTTAGCCCTGTAGGAACTATGCCTATATCACCCCACCAATCGGGGGCTACTGGAGGGCGTGTCATATCTTGTGAACGAAGTACCAAGTCCGGCTCACCTACCGTCCAACCAATGTCATCGCTGTATGCAATTTCCTCAGGCTCATTATCAGGATTGCCGCGAGGTGCACCGTTTTGAGCCCAAGCTTGGATGAGCGCTAATTCTCTATCAGAAAGTGAGTAATCGCTCTTAAAACCATCGATACCAATATCTTTTTCAACAAAGAATGGAGGCATAGCCCCCATACGATCGCGAATCGCAGTACGGTACATAATGATTGGTGCCCATGGCCTAACTTCATCATAGGTCATAAATGCCATAGGCCCGCCACCACCTGGTCGGTGACATTGCTGACAGCTTTCCTGCAATATAGGCGCAATATGATCTGCGTAATTTACGCTAGCAGGATCTATGTCAAAGTCGACCGCATCATAGTAGTGAAGCTGGTGATCTCCGACGCTGGCATCATGTGCCTGTGCCCAAGCAAAGACAGGGGTAAGTAAAAGGATTAGTGCGAGAAGTTTTCTAGCCATCATTACAGTTTCTCCAAAAATAACACTTTGTACTATTGGGTTATTAACTAGGTATCGGTTTTTTATGCTTCAAAACGCCATTTTTGTGGCTAGCGATTAGCATTTACTAGTAATTAATAGCTTACTAGAAAGCTGATTGCATAAAGTGCCTAAGTCACAATAAATTGCAATATGTTGCAATAGTGAGAATAAATACGTGAATTCTTACAAAATCGTTCCTAAAAATAGGATTCTTCCAAGTAAAAGTCCACGCTACTAGAAAGCTGCTTTGCAACAATTCAGCCTTCAAAGTACGAGCCATACACAGGCTCAATTTTAACGCTTATTATTCCTTTTTAGTCTGGCAGCGCGAAAGCTGTCAAAGTGGTGCCTGAGGGTATTAAAACGTATTGTCTCCCATCCAATAAGTACGTGGTCGCCGCAGCACCCCAGATACGAGATCCTGTCTGATAATGCCAGAGATTCTCACCAGACTCCACATCGAAAGCCATGAAATTCCCCTCATGATCCCCTGCAAACACTAGCCCCGCCGCTGTAGTCATGACACCACCAAAAGTTGGTGAAGGGTAAGTAAATTCCCAACGCAACTCGCCGGTGTGGACATCCAGTGCTCGCAACGCTCCAGAGCCCTGCTCCCCATCAATAAAGACAACCCCACCAAAAGAAGATTGGCCCGTAACATAGCGCGGCTCTTCTGGAACAAAGGTAGCACAAGTCTCCCGTGCCGTAAGGATGAATAAGTCCAGACCAGGGTAAAACGAAGGTGGCATAAAGTTAGTACTACCCCAAGGGTCAGGCAGGCAACCTTTGCTTCCATCATTCAATACAATGGGACGACCATCGGCGCCTATCTCTCTTGCCCAAGTTGTTGCAGTAAAAGGTTTTCCTAAAAGCAATTCGCCACTGACCCTATCCAACACATAAAAAAAGCCATTACGATTTCCAACCATCACCACCTTACGCTCCTGACCATTCCACTCAATATCCGCTAACACCGGCATGTGATTAGAGTCCCAGTCATTAAGGTCATGCGGTGTAAATTGGTAATGCCATTTCAATTCGCCGGTGTCAGCATCCAGAGCAACTAAAGAATTTGAATAAAGATTATCGCCGAGGCGGGTGTCACCGAAATAGTCTGGATTCGGATTTCCAACGCCCCAATAGATAAGATTTAATGCCGGATCGTAGCTACCATTCATCCAGGTTCCACCGCCACCTCGAGACAAAACCTCAGGGTCTGGAGGCCAGGTTTCACTGCCCGGATCTCCTAGAGCTGGAATAGTATGAAAGCGCCAAATTTGTTCTCCGGTCGCAGGATCATAGGCATCAATAAAACCGCGAGTCGCATATTCGCCACCGGAAATACCAATGATCACTTTGTCATCTAATACCAAAGGAGCGAGTGTCGCTGAATAGCCTGTTTTATAGTCAGCCAGTTGGATTTCCCAAAGAACATCTCCTGTTCGACGATCAAATGAGACCAGATGAGCATCAAGTGTCACCATAAAAAGCTGATTTCCCAACATACCAAAACCACGATTAACCGGAGCACTCGCACCATAGGTGAGATCAGTAGGTAAATCACGACGGTGTTGCCAAAAAGACCGCCCTGTCCGTGCATCGATCGCCCAGGCAAAATTGTTTGAACCAGTTACATAAAGAATGCCATCGTCCATAAGCGGTGATGTTTCAAATCCCCGACCACGCGTGGTGGTTCCGGTCTGAAATGTCCAAACAGGTCGCAGTTGATCAACATTTTTTGGGGTTATTTGTTGCAGAGGACTATGTCGCGTGCCACTGTAGTCTCCTGAGAATGTGAGCCAGCGAGAAGGATCGTCAAAACCTCGCAAGATATCTTCATAACCCGGACCTACACTGTTTGCAATATTTGAACTGGGAGCTGAACTGCTTTGCCCCAGCAAATAGCTGCTCAAACTCAAGCATAGAGCGCTAAAGATCAATTTCCAAAATAATTTATTTCCCATTTCAATTAAATCCCGCTTAATCATCGTTAGGCTTTGCTAGGCCCGTCTGTTGAATTATTGGTTCAACTAAATCGAAGGTCGGCGCCCTCGCCTGGACTGTAGATAACTTAAAATGTCGTTAACATCCGTTTCAGTTAGCGCCGCTTCTGAAAAAACTGGCATTAAAGAGTCAATCTCACGAGTAAATTGAATCAGCTCTATTTTGTTAAAAGCTCTGAGAACTTGCTCGCTGTCCATTAGCTGCACTGAAAAAGCATCTTCACTCTTGATCGTACCCTGCACCCGCTCATTGGTTGCAGTCGTTAGGGACACTGGTTTGAATCGACGACCTATGGCCGAACTAGGTTCACGCAGTGAATTTACCAACGACGCTAATGAACGACGCCCTGTAATAGAGGAAAGATCTGGCCCAAGACTGCCACCAACACCATCAACTCGGTGGCAGCTAGAACAATTTTCAACAAACAGACTCCGCCCTCGACCTACATTACCTACTACAGTCTCATTAGTACCGCTTATAGCTATGCTTTTGAGGTAAGAAACAGTCATCCATATCTCAGGGTCAGGATTTTGATGCGGCGGCATAATGCTCCCGGCGATACCCTCTTTAATGGTCTTAAAAATACTCGCGTCAGTGGTTGTCTGCCGAGACCATATCAGCGTGAGGTCCGGCGCCTCGATGCTATCGATACCCTTCGCGTCAGCACCATGGCAGGTTGCGCATTGAGCTCGAAAAATAACCCCTCCTGCTTGGGCAGCCCGAGGGTCAGATGCTAACGGGTTTACGACTTGTGCTTGGGCAAGGCTGATCAAGAAAAAGAAAGCTGTAGCGGCAATCACTGGGCGAGCAGTTGAGTATTGGTAGCGATTTTTATTTCGGAGAAAACTTACATTGGGAAAGATCACGTTAGTATTCTTTTAATTGTTTAGGATAAAGGGAAGCTATCACACTTATGGAAATACCAAGAATCATTAGAATAGCACCTAGTTATTCCGCTGGCGAGAGTCCCTTGGTTGCTCAATTTCGAATTTGATTGCGAATCCACGAGTTGACATCACAGCAGCATTAGTTTATCTCTATGTTTGGACTTATTGAGCTCGATGCCATACCCAGCTAATGAGACCCTAATAGTTAGAAGTTCGTGCAAGTTATTAACTGTAAGATCAATACCATAACAATATCGGAGGAAAGGATGAATCACAGTCCGAATGCGAATATAAAAACCAAAGAAATGCTGACTTCAGTTTGTGCTGCGTTAGCACTTGCTGCAGTAGTTTTCGTCACCCAAATAGACAGTATTTCAGCCCAGGCAAGTAATTTCCAGGGAGGCTCACCAACGGTAAGCCAGGCTCCTGATATGACTAGCATCAGAATTCTATTTCCTGCTGGGGTAAGGTCTTCATGGCATACTCATACCTGGGGACAACTACTGATGATCGAAGAGGGCGTTGGCATGCATCAGACCAGAGGCGGCCCTATCTATGAGCAGCTCCCCGGCGAACCTTGGTGGACAGGTCCTGATATTGAGCACTGGCATGGGGCGCATCCTGACATCGATGCTCACCAGCTAACGATTTATGAAGGCAGTGTAGTTTGGCTAGACCCTGTCACTGATGATCAATATAACGGCATGAGAATGCGCCCCTAGGCCGCCCAACGTAGAGCTTGTTTAAAAAGGCTTCTCATAGCACTAAAGAAAAAAGGCGACTCGAATAATCGGGCCGCCTTTTTTTGTGAAGAAGGGAACTCATTAACTTGCTATATCTGTATCCCCTAACCTTGCATGACGGAATAACCCTTAACAGCGCTTCGGATCTATTCATGATTATTTTAGGAGGCAACAATGTTAAATTGAAGTTCGATAAGCGATCTTTGTGACCTGCACTGAGTTTTCCCAATCTTAACCGGTTACAAACTAGGACTAATTTTGAAATATTTGACGAATATGTTTTGACGCAATCCTGCTTTGTAGCCCTATACTCTGCGAAGATGCATTGACGCTCGAGCACGCCCTAGTAAATGCATAAAATCCACTGGAGAAGCGCTGCGCTGCATGGCTTCAGTGGAGTTTACTCTTTAGGACAATAAATCATATACTAACGCTTCGGCTATCAGCAAAATCTCTTTCGCCGTGTCTCGCATAGAGAAATCCATAGCATCAAGGGATGTGGAATGAATACCAAAAACAAAATTGTATGTTTTATTCGGCTGGCAAGTATTTGCCTGTTAATCGTCAGCTGCGGTCAAGAAAATCCGGTTATGCCCGAGCTTAGCTTCGAAGAAAAACTGCAACAGCGACTAATCCAAGCTCAGCCTGGTGATGTAATCAATATCCCCGCCGGCACCCACGAAATCACCCGTAGCCTCTCGCTGAATATTTCCGGCGTAACACTTGCTGGGACAGGCATCGATGAATCCATTCTTTCATTTAAGAATCAGGTGCAGGGAGCAGAAGGCCTACTTGTGAGCGCAAATGATTTTGTGATTCGTGATTTGGCCATCGAAGATACGGTAGGCGATGCGCTAAAGATCAACGAGAGCAATAATGTACAAATATTGAGAGTAAGAACTGAGTGGACAAACGGCCCTTTGAGTACAAATGGCGCCTATGGAATCTACCCCGTGCAATCAAGCAACATCTTAATCGATGAGGCCGTAGCCATTGGCGCCTCGGATGCCGGTATTTATGTCGGGCAGTCATCACGGATAATCGTTCGTAATTCTCGAGCCGAATACAACGTTGCCGGCATAGAGATCGAAAACTCAACCTTTGCCGACGTTCACAACAACGTAGCTACGAATAATACTGGCGGCATTCTTGTTTTCGATCTGCCCAACCTCCCGGTTCAGGGCGGCCGCAATACGCGCATCTATAACAATCAGATTTTTGCCAACAACACCGACAACTTCGCACCCGAAGGCAATATAGTCGCCAGCGTACCGGCTGGTACTGGCCTAATGATCATGGCCAATGACAACATCGAGGTGTTTGAAAATAATTTCGAAGACAATAACAGCGCGAACGTACTTATCGTCAGCTATCTGATCAACGAGATACCTATTACCGACCCGAACTACGATCCATTTCCTGAAGCCATTTACCTTCACAACAACCAATACACGGGTGGTGGGGAATCCCCCGATTCTGAACCGCTTGCATTATTGCAAGCCGCAACTGGCCAGCCGTTACCTGATATTATTTGGGATGGCATGCTCGCCGAGGGTAAGACAGCCGCCGACGCGCTGTGTTTCTCTGAAGCCGCGGACACCAGCTTCGTCTCCCTCGATGCGAGCAACGGGTTCGCAAAACCCGTCTTCGATGCAGCTGCGCACGATTGTGTCCTTCCACGCCTCACCGAAATATCAATGAGCTTGAGTAGTCAATGACAGACATTTACCCGCGCTCCGCTTTCTTGAGCGCATGTTTACTCCTCCTCGTGGCCTGCTCGGAACCGCCGCCTATCTTTCATGATGTTGAAAGACCGCTGCGCCTCTCCGATTGGCAGTTATTTACTATGGATGCAAACGAACTCGCTCCAAGTGAATCTAGCGTGGTATTTCAACCCAACAATCCACTCTTCACCGACTACGCACACAAACTGCGAACGCTTTGGATACCTCAGTCTCTGCAAGCGGAGATTGTCGAGGATAAGATTAACTATCCCGTGGGCAGCGTACTGAGCAAGACGTTCTACTATCCACGCTCCTCAAGCACGGCACTAACCAAGGTCGCTGATAGCGGACTTCAGAAAATAAACCTGAGCGAAAATCAACTGATAGAGACTCGGCTTCTCGTGCGCAAGAACGATGGCTGGGATGCATTTCCCTATGTGTGGAACGATGAACAGACAGAAGCCTTTCTGCGCGTTGCCGGGGCCAGCAAAAAAATCTCACTGCTTGATCAAGACAGCACCCAGACAACGGACTTCACCTACTTCGTGCCGAACGAGAATCAATGTGCCGGCTGCCATACGACGGTACACCCCGACGGTGATATGCACCCGCTTGGCGCACTGTTCAGCCAACTTGATGTGGATGTGAGAACCGGTATCGCCTCACCTCTCGAGCAGATGGTCCAGCGCGGCTGGCTAAATGATGAGCAGGTTTTTCCACGCTCAGAATCTTGGCAAGACCTTTCTGCGCCCTTAGACGATCGCGCACTGGCCTATCTGAATATGCAGTGCGGGCACTGCCACAACCCAGAAGGTGCCGCCGACACATCAGGACTTATCCTCGATAGTTCACAGACGCTCGCCATAAATCGCGGCGTGTGCAAACCGCCAGTCGCGGCGGGCGGAGGTGCTGGAGATCTGCGCTATGCGATAGTGCCCGGGCAGCCCGAGGAATCCATTTTACTATATAGGATGCGCTCCGATAAACCCGACGAGATGATGCCGGAGCTTGGTAGGTCGCTGATTCATAGCGAGGGCGTAGATCTCATTAGCCGCTGGATAGAAGAAATGCCCGGGGCGTGCTAATGCGTTGCGAAAATTAGTCGATCATTGTGCAGGAAAAAATGTGTACAACACATCATCTAAAAGCGGCCCCCAATTATCCCAGTCATGCCCCTGGTTAACCTCACGATAAGTCAGATCGTATTCCTGGAACTTTAACGTCTCCATAAATTGCCTACCCGCCTGTGTATTATCATTGACAGTGCCAACACTCATGAAAAATTTCAACGGCAGTTTTTCCTGCGCCATGTATTGAAAACGCAGCTCATCCACCATCTCAGTATTTGCAGGAGACTGCATTGCTATGCCCGCAAATGAATCATGCGCCATGAGTCCGAAACAGGCACTGTTGCGACCACCAAAAGACAAACCAAGAATAACTCGGTCGCCGCGCACTGCAGAGGTAGGATATTCCTTGTCTACCGCAGGCAGCAACTCCTCGGTAAAAAAGTCGACATAACGCGGATTGCAGAAAAACTGCTGATTGCGCCGGTTCTGCTGGAGATTATCAGGATTTCGGCTATCCACGAACACTACCAGCAGCGGCTCTATGTTGCCTGCTGCAATCTCTCTGTTTAGAAGTGCAGGAAGCTCTCCGCGGGATATATACCATTGGCCATCAGTGATGTAGAGCGTTGGTAGCTCTGAGTTCCTGTGCATGCCTTCGGGCTCATAAACTCGATATTGCAAGTCATAACCGAGAGCTTCGCTGAAAAGTCGGATATCACCGCTCAGTTTCCCGTTAGCCCACAACGGACCACACCAAGCCAACAGAAGCAGTATTTTTACTAACCGCATCAGCGACTCCTCCACTGCCGTTCTCATTTTATTCATAGAATCGTCTGTTTTTATTTGACTGGAAAGTCGAAATAGGTGTCCGCAAAGGGCTCATTCTCCAGAGTAAAGTGCCACCACTCCTCAGGCAATGCTCTAAAGCCGTGGCGAGTCATCACTGCATTCAGTAAGTTTCTATTTGCGCGTGCCTGAGGCGGGAGATTTAGATTGCCAGGCCAAGATGAAGGATCAAAGAAGTCCCAGGGAGTACCCATCTCGATCTCTTCCCCAGTGTCTAAATCCACAATCGTCAGGTCGATAGTACTGCCTCTAGAATGCCCAGAGCGCTGCGCAATATATCCATCACTGAACAAGTCTTCCTTCGCCACAGCCGGGTAAAATACACCCTTCATCTTTTTGTCGTCTAGATCTTGAGCCCATCGCACGAAGTGGTCCACCGCTCGCTGGGGTCGATAAGCATCGAATACCTTTAGACTCATACCGAAGGATGCAAGTTCGCTCTGCACATTCGACAACGCAGTAGCAGCCTCTCTCGTCATGAACGCCTTTTCTGCGTGGTAGCCGTCAATTACCTGGCCTACAAAGTTATCCTCACTGAAATAGCGCAGCTCTAGACCAATGCTGGGAATGAATTCCTGCAATTCCAGAAAAGAGTCAGGAATAGGAACGTCGCTATCCTGCGCCATCACATGCTGACTTCCTTGCAATATGCAAAGCACAAATAGCAGCGCGAAAACGCTCTTTTTCAGACCTAACTTACTGTATTTAATGCTTATTTGAAAAACCATGGTGGCTCGCTTCTACCCTATAGAACTAGTGTAATCCATCCAGAGCCCGAAAACTCTGGAAATTGTGGTGTAGCCAAGAATTTCGGACTAGAATACCTGCCCTTTTCCAAGGTCGTTTGTTGACTAGGTACGCCGCCTAGCTGCTACTGGCACCGCAGTTATCCTAAGCAAGACGGCGATATCTTATTCGCCATAATTTTAGTCTTAGAGGTGGATTCTGGAAAACTATAGCCACGCTGCGTGTAAAACTGCGTAGCTGGAAACGATCTAATTGGATAGAGCGATGAACAAAAAGCAGAAGACAATCGGCCTATTAGGGGGTATGAGCTGGGAATCAACCGCCACCTACTATCGAGAACTCAACGAGGGCATCAAGGCCAAGCTCGGCGGATTACACTCGGCTAAGATTTGCTTGGTCAGTGTAGATTTTGCGGAAATACAGAGGCTGCAACACATCGAGGATTGGGATGGCACTGCCGCTATTCTGTCAGAGGCTGCCGCTGCAATAGAAAAAGGTGGGGCTGATTTTCTTCTCATCTGTACCAACACAATGCACAAGGTAGCCCCACAGATCGAGGCAAATATTTCTATCCCGATCCTGCACATAGCCGATGCAACAGCCCAGCGATTGCGCGAAGCCAACATTAAGAAAGTGGGCCTGCTCGGCACTCGATTCACCATGGAACAAGATTTCTATAAAGGTCGGCTTGTCGAAAAATATGGCATCGACGTGATTGTACCAGAAGAGTTAGAACGCGAAGATATACATGCGGTCATCTATAATGAGCTCTGCCTCGGAACCATCAATGAAAATTCACGACAGAGATACCTAAAGATAATTGAACAACTTGCAGCAAATGGGGCTGAGGCTGTAATACTCGGATGTACCGAAATAGCCCTGTTAGTGCAGCAGAATCACACCGCAACTCCGCTTTACGACACCACTGCGATACATGCCGAGCAGGCTGTAAGACAAGCACTGCTAAGTTAGAATCAACCTAATTCAATCAGCTTGCCGACTAGCACAGAATTTAAGATTATGGATCCAGTAATAATAGAAACTGCCACGGTTGCAATGGCAACCTTTTTCGCCACTATCGGACCGCTCGATGTGGCTGCCGTCTATGCAGCATTGACCGCTACAGAGACGCCGAAACGACGCCGCCGCATGGCGATTCGCGGCACACTCATCGCAACTGGCATCCTCGTGCTATTTGCACTGGTGGGCGAGCTTCTACTAATCGGGCTAGGCATCTCCCTCGCAGCACTTCGAACGGGCGGTGGCATCCTATTGCTGCTCATTGGCATCGACATGGTTTTCGCCCGCACCTCTGGCAGCACATCCACCACAGAAGAAGAAGAGATTGAAGCCATGGGCAAGCGTGACATCGCCGTCTTTCCGCTCGCTACACCACTGATCGCAGGGCCCGGAGCGATGGGTGCTGTAATCCTTCTCATGGCGAATAGCGAAGGCAATCTCATTCTCCAGGCTACTGTAGTCGCCTCCTTGCTTGTTATCATTCTACTCACGTTCATCATGTTATTACTGGCATCAAGAATTCAACAGTTGTTTGGAGTGACGGGCATGCACGTAGTAACGCGAATTTTTGGCGTCTTGCTATCAGCACTCGCCGTGCAATTTATATTCGATGGAATCGCGCAGAGCGGCCTACTCTCAGGTGGCTAATCCTCTCATCACGCAGTAAGCGTCATTATGCAAAAAGTGAACTTTCAGCTATTCGTTAAATACAATCTGTGGATGAATGAAAAACTGTTCGCTGCTGCAGCGCATCTTTACGATCATGAACTCAGCCAAGCCAAGGGCGCCTTCGTAGATATTAATCTGGCGGTCCTTCTTTAATTATCTCAGCTACCTGCATCAACGAATATCACAAATCGAAAGTACATCGCTAACTACGTTACTTTCGAATAATTTAATTGCTTGAACAATATCGGGTAAAAAAATATCGATCTTTGTCATAGAACGGACCCTTCTTCCTCAAAATAGCTTTGGCCCGTTCTAATGATTCCGGCGTTTTAAGTGGCTTTAAAAAATCCAAGCCTTGAGCTGCACTCAGCCATTCAATAGCTAATATACCGACGGTGTTTTCAGACATGTCACTCAACCGACGTGCTGCAAACGTTGCCATAGAAACTTGATCTTCTTGATTGGCTGATGCCGGCAAACTATTTACTGATGCAGGATGTGCCAGGGATTTGTTTTCACTTGCTAAGGCAGCAGCGGTAACTTGAGCGATCATAAAACCTGAATTAACGCCGCCATTATTAACTAAAAATGGCGGTAATCCGCTTAGTTGATTGTCGATCAATAGGCCCGTTCGACGTTCTGATAAAGCGCCTATTTCAGCGCCTACTAGTGCAAGGTTATCAGCTGCCATAGCAATCGGTTCTGCATTAAAATTACCCCCAGATACAATTTCATTGTTGTCCAAAAATATGAGCGAGTTGTCCGATACAGCATTCGCTTCACTTAAAATAATTTCTGCAGCATTTCGTATTTGTTGTAAAACACGCTCTCATGACTTGTGGTTGACATCTTAAGAAATATGGATCTTGGACTTTTCCGCATTCTGTATGACTATCTTTGATACTCGTATCCGTTAGTAAAGAACGGTAGTCGCTCGCCATATCTATTTGGGCTGGATGACCTCTTCCTTCATGTATTCGTTTATCAAAAGGTTTATGTGAGCCTTTTGCAGCTTCCCTGCTCATTGACCCAATAACTGTCGCCGCATTAAGACAAGTCTCTGCTTGAAACAAACCCTGCAGGGCGAGGGCCGTGGATGCTTGAGTACCATTAAGCAAGGCAAGCCCCTCTTTGGGGGTCAGGGTAATCGGCTAAGACCAACAACATTGCGTGCTTCTTCCGCAGAAATTAATTCCCCTCTAAACGAAGCCTCTACCTCGCCAAGAAGAATCGCACTCATGTGCGTAAGCGGAGCCAAATCACCAGAAGCACCAACTGTTCCTTTACTCACTATCTATCACTCGAGCAAAGTCATTGGTAGTATTCTGCAGAGAATAGAACTTTGAGCGGTATTAGACGTATGGAAACAACAGAACATATAGAAACTGAAACAAAAGCCAGCTCGATGTTGGGTGGCATCGCGATCATTACCGGTGGCGCAATTGGTGCTGGCATGTTCTCTCTCCCCGTCGTTTCTTCCGGCATGTGGTTCGGCTGGACCCTAGCCTGCATGTTGCTGTCCTGGTTTTGTATGTATCACATATGCCTGATGATAATGGAGGTTAATCTCCATTTCCGACATGGGGCTAATTACGACACAATGATTAAAGCAACGCTGGGCAAATACTGGAACATCAGTTACGGACTCTTGTTCGCATTCTTGCTCTACACTCTAGAATACGCCTATATTAGTGGTGGCAGCTCCATTGTTATCCTTACACTTGAGTCCACACTCGGTTATTCGCCCTCACAGATAATTGCCGGACTAACATTTTCAGTATTGCTGGCCTGTGTCGTTTGGATGAGCACTAAAGCCGTGGACCGCGTCATCTCAATCATGATTGTCGGCATGATGGTTGCGTTAATCTTGGCCGTCACTGATCTGACCCTAGCAGCAAATTTAAGGCAGTTATTAATGCCAGACGAAGGAAGCAACAACAGCTATTTTCCCTTTGTATTTGCCGCCCTGCCGTTCTATCTGACCGCCTTTGGTTTTCATCCCATGGTGCCTTCTCTCGTTAAGTATTATGGGAAGAAACCCGTCATGATTGGCCGGTGTATGTTGATAGGCTCTTGCTTGTGCTTTTTGGTCTATTTGCTGTGGTTGGTGAGTACTATGGGCAACCTTCAACGGCAAGCGTTTCTGCCCATCATTGCTGAGGGTGGCAACATCGGCGTCTTAGTGGCTGCTATCAACCAAGTGGTACCAAACGAACAGCTCGAAAAATTACTAAATAGTTTCGCCAATTTGGCCATCATTACGTCTTTCTTGGGCGTTAGTTTAGCCTTGTTTGATTTTGTTACTGACAAATTCAACTTTTCCGAAACGCCGTTGGGAAGATTGAAAACAGCGATAATCGTTTTTTTACCGCCTATTGTTGGTGGTGTTTTTTTCCCGGACGGCTTTATTGTAGCCATTGGCTTTGCAGGCATGGCGGTCGCTTTCACGGCCCTCATAGTCCCACCTTTAATGTTAAAACGTAGTCGCAAAACATTTTCACCAGGAATCTATCAAGTCTGGGGTGGAAACAAATTAATTCATTTTATTATCGCAATGGGAATTTTTTATGCCTCTTGCCATATTTTGGCAATGCTGGATTTGTTACCTGTCTATGGCAGGTAAATCGCGTGAAGTGGAAAATATTTCTTACTTGGTAAGAATTGATAAAATACAACTGTAAGGAAATAGCATGTCGTTTTTTAAGTCCTTAAGTCAAAACGCAATGCTGTCAGATGTGTTCAGACACAACTGGGAAAAGGCTGGGTATTTAATAGCAATGGCTGAAGAAATCTGTTTGGGCCAGTCTGAACTTAGTAGAGCTGAGTTGGAAGTGTTGGAAGCCTATTGTTCAAAATTGAATGAATGCCAATATTGTTATCAACTTCACAATGAGATGGCACAAGTTTATGGCGAAGAGGGAGAACTGGTAACTGCCCTGTTTGAAGACATCGATACGGCGCCCACTAACGAGAAAATAAAGGCACTCGCACATTTTCTAAAAAGGCTCACGCTGGAACCTTATAAAAACAATCAAGCAGCAGTTAATGCAGTGCTGTCATCGGGATGTTCAGAAAAAGCATTAGCAGATGTTATTTATCTCTGTAGTTTGTCTGCCATGTTGAACAGGCTGGTGTTTGGTTTTGGTATAGAGGGTGAAGGCAGTCAATTTACTCAAGTTGCCCAGGGTATAAAGGAGACCGGCTATCGAAAAATGTATGAAGGCATGGGACTGGATGTTCCTAAGTTTAAAGAGACCTAAGTACTCCCAAAATTAGCAGGATAGCCCCGGATGATGTCAAGCAAGTGAAAGCTTTTTATTAGTCATCCATGATTCCAATCATCCGGGTCATCATTATTTCTAGGCGCAAGACCAAGAACATCGCCTTCTGTACTCACGCCTAAGCCAAGCACGGTACGGTTAGCATAATTAAAATAACTGGTTACCTGATTGATCTCAAGTATCTCACCATCATCATAACCAGCTTCGCGCAGTGCTGCGACATCTGACTCTTGGATATGTGACGGCTGCTGCGTGAGTAAGCCAGCATATTTAAGACCCGCCGCCTCTCTTGTTGATACAGCACTTGTAAAATCACCCTCGCTGAAGCTAGATTTAATGAGATCTGCTTTAGACCTCAGTCCGTCCAATTCTGTAACGAGACCTTCAAAATGGTGTTGAACGCAGTAGTGACATTCATTCAACCAGCTAACGTAAACACCAATAGCCTCAAGATACCATTTAGGCAAACTGTTCGATGTATGGTGGAGGACCTTTTTGTACATGCCCATATGGGCTTCCATAGAATGCGGTCGCAAACTGTGCGCCATCATAATGTTATCCACATTATCATCAGGTCCCTTAACGCGCTCATAAAGTTTTTGTAGCCGACCTGTCGCTTCTGCATAAGGAATTGTTTTTATCCAGCTCATAGTTATCCAAATGTGGAAAATTAGTGCCTAAGATTCTACTATCTCATTCAGTCTCTTGCCATCCCTGCTAGACCAGTTATTTAGCAGTATTCATCGAATACATACATTGCTGAATACTCAGTGAGGATCAATCCACCGTCACCATTGACATTAGGTTTATCAAAGGTTGACCTTTCTCCTAAATTAGTCGCATGACCACGATGAGAAATTCATTTTAAGCTGCTCTCTCAGCAAACCCCTCTGGGGGTAAATAACCCAATGAACTGTGTGGTCGCACGTTGTTGTAATGCTCTCTCTATTTATTGATTTTCCATCCAGCCTTATCAAGCGATCTGAACCAATATTGGTTCAAAAACTCGGTTCTTAATTTCCCATTCAGGCATTCGACGAAGGCATTTTGTGTGGGTTTCCAGGTTGACTAAAACTCAGTTTTACACCTGCTTCTTTGTTCCAGAAAAACATTCCCTTGCTCGTGTACTTGAGACTAGGGGGCACTAACAACTCTAATTACTTCAAGGATTGGGCATAAGTTGTTAAATTGTTAGTGTCCCCAATTACCGCCCAATTACCGAGAACTCGCCTTTCTCTATTGATAGCTTCAATGCTTAGAAGCGCTCAATTCGATAAGGCGAAAGCTGCTCGAGCCGCACACCTTCCAATATTTCTTGACTCGCCAACTCTCCAATAATGGGAGCAAGAGTTACGCCGCTGTGAGTTGCAGCGACGTAGATGCCCGGCGCCCCCGCAGGTTGGCCCAATACAGGGAGCCCATCTTTCGGTAGAGGTCTCCAGCCAATGCCAACTGATTCGGCTTCTGCGTTACCTAACTGAGGTAAATAATCTTGCGCGATAGCCAATACTCTACGCGCATGTTCGGCAGCCAAACTCGGATCAGGATATTGATTGGGTTTGCCCTTAAGGTAACCGCCGTGTTGACTAGTTTGCGGTGGGCCGGCTTTCTCACCAACAATAACGCGGCCATCTAACAGTTGGTGTATGTGGGTTTTATTGGTATATACCACTGCATTCAAAATTTGAGGCATGGGCTTAGTGGTAACGAGTATACCCGGAGTCGCTGGCAACATTGGCTCCTGATTTACGCCGGCCATCTTCAAAATTGAGTTGGTGTCTATGCCAGTGGCGAGTACGACTTTGTCGACTTCTAGTGTGTCATTTTGAGTGGCTACTCTCACTTTATTACCGATACTTTGCACGGCGCTAACCTCGGCGGGATATTGCACCACCCCACCATTGCGAACAACCGCTGCTAACAAAACTTCGGTCATCGCTTTTGGGTTCACTGCGCCTTCCCCAACAGCATAGGCAATTCGGGCATTCTCATCGACCTGAAGATTCGCCTCAATGGAGGAGAGATCTTGTTTGCCAATGATTCGAGTCTGGCTGCCACTTGCACGTATGCGACTTACCCCGGAAACCAATTCCTGCTGTCGGTCATCTTCGGCATACCATTCAAGGCTGCCGCCCCAATGCACAGATAATGCCAGTTCGCGCTGAAGTCGATGATAGGCTAATAGCGATTCACTCCTTAACTCAAAGTAACTATGGGGACTATCAAAGTAAGTTGCATTGAGCCATGCGAAGCTATTTCCAGAGGCTTGAACAGCGGGCTTACTCTTTTCTAAAACGACTACATCACCACCTTGCTTGGAGAGATAGTAAGCAATACTTGCACCTACTATGCCTGCGCCGACGACCGCGACTTTAGGCACCTTTTGCGCATAGGCGAGTTTGTGCGACAAGCCAAATCCAGCTGCAACAGACATGGCCTTAATAAGTTTTTCTGCGCTTCATTACATTTGCCTACTTTCTTTAATCTAATTGTTATCTGTTAGCTAGCCATATTCTTGGCACTCAGCTTTTTAGATAGAGTATAAGTAGGATAAAAGCTATCTCCATCCAAGTCTATGCCCCCCATTTGCATGAAATAGTATCTTGCTTCCCCCGAAAACCTCGTAAATCTCCCCGCATTTCCGCACTATTGACTACCCTAGCCGATGTTCGACCTGCAAATTCGGGCAAGTTTGTGACGGACAAGGGGACACTAACAAGATAACAACTTAACAGATCGAGGAGGCTTCTTAATTACGATAATCGAATGCTATGGGTTCGACTTAAGTTGTTAAATTGTTAGTGTCCCTACCTACTTGTGACGCCACGCAGGAAGAAGACAAACCGTATTTCGCGCAAAGCCGGTTTGAATGGACGGGTAAGACTATTGACGAAATCCGCGCGATGGAGACCCATGCACTGGATACGCACAACAAAGCGCTGGAACCTCTTCGTCAGACTCTGGCGGAGCAACCGTTTATTTCGGGCGCTGATCCGGCATTTTCCGACTATTGTGTGATGGGTGGGTTAATGTGGGCGAAAACGACCTATGCGGGTTCGCTGTTGGATGACAACGATCCCGTGGAGGCCTGGCGACAGAAGATGCTTGATCTCTTTGACGGGCTGGGACGAGGCACGCCTGGCTTGACCTGACGGTCCGTGACGGACAAGGACGGACTAGGGGACACTAACAAGATAACAACTTAACAGATCGAGGAGGCTTCTTAATTACGATAATCGAATGCTATGGGTTCGACTTAAGTTGTTAAATTGTTAGTGTCCCTACTTACTTCTCCTACTTACTTCCTACTTACTTCGTTGGACTGCCCGACCGACAACGTGCCAACAGATAGAAATTAATAGAGCCGCAGTTAAGCAATATCTTGCAAAGAAGAATACCTGTGTCTCGGCTGTTCTCTGCTCAAAACCTCGGACAATGCCATCAAACTATTTAAATTGTGACTCGATCTGAAGTCATCCACATAGGGCAACATGGCCTTTATTCCTTTTGCCTTCGGCTCAAATTTCTCATAGCGCAGCAAGGGATTTAGCCAGATCAATCGACGCGTGGATTTACTCAGCCTATCCATCTGCTGAGCAAGATCATCAGCGTTATCACGGTCCAATCCATCAGATATTATAAGTGTTATGGCTCCCTGCCCCAAAACGCGACGAGACCAGCGATTATTAAATTCCTTTAGGCAGGCACCGATGCGAGTGCCACCAGACCAGTCATCTACCGACTCTGCGACACTATCGAGCGCAACATCCACGTCACGATGGCGCAGGTGCCGCGTTATATTAGTCAGGCGAGTACCGAACACAAAAGCCTGTATGCGGTCACGATCATTGGTTATCCCGTGCATGAAATGGAGAAACATGCGCGAATAACGACTCATGGAGCCCGATATATCACATAGAATAAGTAAGGGTGGGTGGCGCTGTTGCACTTTTTTGAATTTTAGCTCTATCGAATCCGAGGAACGCAGGGAGGCACGGAAGCTGGCTCGCATGTCGACTTGGCTGCCCTGCAAGCTACTTTGATACCGGCGTGTAGGCACTTTCATAATCGGCAATCTCAATCGAGCGATAGCTAACTTGGCCTGATTAAGCTCTTCCACAGACATGTCTTCGAAGTCCATGTCCTGAAGCACTTCCTTGGACGAATAGGTGAAAGAAGCATCAAATTCGATTTCTTCATCATCCTGAGGACTGCTTGCAGCCAAATTGGACGAGCCGGTGGCGTCAGCGAGACGACGAGTCATCTCCTCCAACTCCTCTTCCCGGTCGACCTTTATAGTGGGCAACATGGCGCTCATCATTCTTTCCATCATGCGCGGGTTACGCCAGAAGATATGAAAAGCCTGATCGAATAGCGCTCGCTGATCTTCACGATTTACAAACAGCGCAAACATGCACCAGTAAAAATCCTGTCGCTGACCTACACCGAGTGTTTTTACTGCAGTAATTGCATCTAGTACTTTTCCGGGACCTACCGGAATTCCAGCGCCTCTCACGAGGCGAGCGAAATAAAGGATGTTCTCTGCCATCCTGCCTTCGGTATCGATGACTGCCGTGGCTGGCATCAGCCACTCATGGCTTCGAGGTTGGACACCTCGGACTTGACCTGCTCCAGTAATTGCGCCGCCTCGCTGCCACGAATCTTGGCGATATCGTCCTGATACTTGAGCAGTGCTCCCAGGGTGTTATCGATGGCGTCACCATCGAGGGCAACTGTATCCAGCTGTGTGAGTGCGTCCGCCCAATCCAGAGTTTCAGCTACCCCAGGAAGCTTGAAAAGGTCTTCCTGTCTCAGACGTTGAACAAATGCCACCAGTTGCGAGCTCAATTGCTTGGCAATGCCCGGTAACCTCGCAGCAACAATCTGCAATTCCCTTTCTGCTGTGGGGTAATCAATCCAGTGATAGAGACAGCGTCGCTTTAGCGCATCATGAATTTCCCTGGTGCGATTCGAGGTGATAATTACGATTGGTGGTTGTTCCGCTTTGGTAGTGCCGATCTCCGGGATACTGACTTGATAGTCAGACAGTATCTCCAATAAATATGCTTCGAAAGGTTCGTCTGTTCTATCCAGCTCATCGATCAATAGTACCGGCGGACCTTTCTCGTCAGTTCGCAATGCTTGCAGCAAAGGTCGTTCGATTAAAAAATCTTCAGAAAACACATCGGTTGATAAATCCTTCCTATCAATTTCTCCGGCCGCTTCTGCCAGCCGAATCTCGATCATCTGGCGGGAATAATTCCACTCATAGACTGCCGAAGATACATCCAGACCTTCATAACACTGCAATCGAACCAAGCGACGATCGAGGGCCTGAGCCAGCACCTTGGCGATCTCGGTCTTACCGACACCAGCTTCCCCTTCGAGAAATAGTGGCCTTTCCATCTTCAAGGCAAGAAACAGTGTCGTCGCCAAAGAACGGTCGGCGACATAGTTTCCCTGACTCAGCAGGCTGAGCGTGTCTTCGATAGTCTCTGGTATGGCCGTGGTCATTAGTGTAATGGCCTATAAATATCAGTGCTTGTTAAGTGCAGGCATCCACCGCACGTTTGGTCATCACTTTCACCAGATGGGCGCGGTATTCGGCGCTGGCATGAATATCTGCATTCATTTGATCCTCCGGTACATCGACGCCAACACAGGCTGCGCTGGAAAACTCACCTTTTAAAGCTTCTTCCAGCTGCTTGCCCCTATGAACACAGGGAGTAGCCCCCGTTACCGCGACTCGAATGCCATCATCGGTCTTGGCCACACACACGCCGACGATCGCGTAACGTGACGCCGGGTTTTCAAACTTCATGTAGGCCGCTGCTGTTGGCTTTGGAAAGCTAACACTTGTTATAAGTTCATCGTCTGCCAGTGCGGTTTCAAACATGCCTGTGAAAAAATCGTCCCCAGCAATCTCTCGCTTGTTTGTTTTCACAGTCGCGCCGAGCGCAAGAACAGCCGCAGGATAGTCGGCCGCAGGATCGTTGTTGGCGATTGAACCTCCTATCGTACCGCGATTGCGAACTGCAGGATCACCAATATTTCCAGCTAGCTTCGCCAGCATAGGAATCATCGTCTGAACATCTCCGGAGGCAGCGACTGCGGCATGAGTAGTCATCGCCCCGATATTTATACTATCGCCTTCTACGGTAATGCCTACCAGTTCGGCAATACCGCCTAGATCGATAATATCGCTGGGCGCAGCCAATCGATGCTTCATCGTCGGCAACATGGTCTGTCCACCGGCAACAAATTTTCCGTCTTCAGCCTTGTTCATGGCCTCGACAGCCCCATCGACGGAGGCAGATTTATGATATGAAAATTCGTACATGTTTCTCTCCTTTCCTCTGTTTAGCCTAAAGCAGCAGTCTGAGCTGCTCGCCAAACATTTTCCGGCGTTGCAGGCATATCGATATGTTTAATACCAAGGGCGTTTGATATAGCGTTGATGACCGCAGGCGGCGCACCGATGGCGCCAGCCTCTCCACACCCTTTCACACCCAGTGGATTATGCGGTGGATTGGTGGGTGCATAGTCGATATCGAAGCTTGGCACATTGTCTGCTCGCGGCATGGCGTAATCCATATATGAAGCAGTGATCAGCTGTCCTTCACTGTCGTAGCGGCATCCTTCCAACAACGCCTGACCGACACCGTGAACAATACCCCCATGAACCTGCCCTTCGACGATCATGGGATTGACCAACTTTCCGAAATCATCGACGGCAGTGTATTTTACAATTTCGACCACGCCAGTTTCTGGATCGACTTCCACCTCACAAATATGAGTGCCAGCAGGAAAGGAAAAATTCAATGGATCGAAGAAAGCGTTCTCATCGAATCCCGGTTCCAATCCTTCGGGATAACTGTGAGGCACGTAAGCGGTAAAAGCGACTTCGGCTATATTCATGGCCTTGTCTGTGCCCGCTACTGAGAAGTTTCCATCGGCAAATTCAATATCACCCTCGGCTGCTTCCAAGGCATGGGCGGCAATCTTTTTGCCCTTGGCAATTAATTTCTCACAGGCCTTGGCAATAGCGACACCACCTACCGCAAGAGAGCGAGAACCGTAAGTGCCCATGCCAAATTGTGTCTTCGCCGTATCGCCGTGAATTACTTCAATGTTTTCGAAAGGAACTCCAAGTTGCTCGGTAACCAACTGAGCAAAAGTTGTTTCATGCCCCTGACCGTGGGAATGGGTACCAGTAAAAACCTGTACATTGCCGGTCGGGTTAAAACGTACCTGGGCGCTTTCCCACAAGCCAACTCCTGCGCCTAACTGACCAACAGCAGCAGATGGCGCGATGCCACATGCTTCCACGTAAGAAGACAGTCCAATGCCCCGGCGTTTACCTCTAGTCCGTGCTTCGTCAGCTCGGGCACTGAAACTATCGTAGTCAGCCATCGCCATCGCCTTATCCAAAGCCGCTTCATAATCACCGCTGTCATAACACTGCACCACGGGCGTCTGATAGGGGAAGGCATCTACGGGAATAAAGTTTCGTCGTCGAATTTCAGCGGGATCCAGACCCATGTCGGCAGCTGCCACATCTACCAAGCGTTCCACTAGATAGGTTGCTTCCGGTCGACCAGCTCCGCGGCAGGCATCTACCGGAGCGGTATTGGTAAATACCGCTTTAACTTCCGAATAAATCAGCGGCGTAGTGTACTGTCCTGCCAACAGAAAAGCGTACAAATAGCTTGGCACCATGGTTGCGAATGTAGACAAATAAGCACCCAAATTTGCCTGAGTCATAACGCGCATAGCAAGAAATTTGCCATTTTCATCCATTGCCATTTCTGCGGTAGCAACGTGATCGCGGCCATGAGCGTCGGAGAGAAATGCTTCGGTGCGATCTGAAGTCCATTTCACCGGTCGCTTCACCTTGCGGCAGGCCCAACCGACAACCAATTCCTCGGCGTAGACAAAAATTTTCGCGCCGAAGCCGCCGCCTACATCTGGACCAACAACTCGTAATTTGTGTTCTGGTGCTAGTTGATTAAATGCAGATAGCACCAGTCGATGCACATGAGGATTCTGGGTCGTTAGGTGAAGAGTGATTTCTTCCGTACCTTCGTTGTACTCACCCAGGGCTGCTCGTGGCTCCATCGGATTGGTCACCATGCGATTGTTAACCAGATCCAGCGTCGATATTTTGTGTGCCGAGGCAAATGCGGCCTCGACTGCATCTTTCTCGCCGAAGGGCCAGTTAAAGCACATATTATTTGGCGCTACTTCGTGTATCTGCTGCTGACCTTCATCCGCAGCACTGCCGGTGTCTGTTACCGCAGGCAATACGCCATAATCAATATCGACTTTTTCTGCTGCATCTCTGGCCTGAGCCAAAGTCTCGGCGATGACGATGGCAACATGATCACCAACATAATTTACTTTGCCCTGGGCGAGAGCGGGATGCGCAGGTGCACGATGGGGCTCGCCATCATCACTGGTAACCGTCACACCACAGATTAAGGGTCCAATTCCATCGGCGGCAAGATCGTCACCAGTAAGCACCGCAACTACTCCAGTTGAAGCCATCGCTTCGCCGGTGTCGATACTATTAATAGTGGCATGAGCGTGGGGTGATCGAACAAAACAGGCATGGGTCTGTGCCGCGACGTTTATGTCGTCGGTATAGTTACCCTTACCTATTAAAAATCGCTTGTCTTCTTTGCGGCGCACGCTTGCGCCAATTCCATTCTCCACCATAATTATTCCCCCATCGCTTTAGCGCCAGCCTGAACTGACTTAACGATATTGTGATAACCGGTGCAGCGACAAATATTCCCCTCGAGTTCTTTGCGCACGGTCGCTTCATTCAGATCATTGCCATTACGATTAACGATATCCAGAGCGGTCATCACCATCCCTGGAGTACAGAAGCCACATTGTAAACCGTGGTTGTCCATAAAGGCCTGTTGCATTGGATGCATGCTGCCATCTGTAGCGAGACCTTCGATGGTGGTTACATCGCAACCATCTGCCATCACGGCAAGCATGGTGCAGGATTTAACTGATTTGCCATTCACATGTACGACACATGCACCGCACTGGCTGGTATCACAGCCCACGTGGGTACCAGTAAGACGTAAGCTCTCTCGAAGAAACTGCACCAGCAGTGTCCGAGGTTCCACTTCTCCGGAAACGGCGTTTCCATTTACGTTCATTGCTACAGCTGGCATGTAAATCCTCCCAATGATTAGGGCACCGCTAAGCAGATATTTGCTATCTGATAGTTCTAACGAAGGTTAGGCGGTCTCTCCACCACACCAACGCTCTAGTGCCTTTCTTGTTATCGCTCTTTTCCAAGAGACGGCCTGACAGTGTCAAAGATTGCCGCTCGCAGGTCAAGCCCGCAGGCCAGTCTCGAATTGTATTTTTTGCAGAACAGCCTCTAGGTCATGAATGTAACTGAGAGAACCGCAATTATGGCCAATCCGGCGACTAAAACCCAAGTCGGTATTGCCATTTTATCATCGCCGCCTGATTGCCCGTTTCCCGCAGGCTCTGAGCCGGAGTCATCCGGTTGCTCATCACTTACCAGACTAATGAATTTGCTAAAGAATTCATCGGCCATTTTTTGCGCAGTACCATCGATCAGGCGTGAGCCCAATTGCGCCAATTTACCGCCCACGCTGGCCTTGGCATGGTAAGCGAGTATAGTATGTTCGCCATTTTCAATCAGTGTCACGGCACAGCTACCGTTAGCAAAACCAGCAGCGCCGCCTTGACCCTGTCCGTTAATCATATAGCTATTGGGCGCATCGATATCACTGAGCGAAACATCGAATTTGAATTTTGCTTTAACCGGTCCTACTTTGGCAGTTATCTGAGCATTGAAGCTGGTGTCGCTGGTCGCTTCCAAGGCATCACAACCGGGAATAGATGCCTTCAATGTTTCAGTATCGTTTAATGCCGCCCAGACCTTCTCGCGGCTCGCTGCAATTGGGCGCTCTACTTTCATTTCCATAACAGTTCGTTCCAAACTATGTTCGTTTCGATTCTTTCAGTTGTATTGTAACTGTTAAGAACCCTGACTTTGTTTTTAATATTCAGACGGTCTTAGTAATAGCTCATACTTCCTGTACAAATTTGACCTATTTGTTTACTGGCCAATTTGTTTTCTAGCCCATGTCTTTCCTAATTGGGATCCGCCCCTTCAGTAAGATGACTAATCAGCAATGCGAAGAAATTCTGCAGCCCAACCGACAATTGCAGAGGCAAGGCAATAATGAACATTTCATCGGCAGACCCCATAACGTTGAATGCCGCAAGCAGGCATAGAATAATTACCAGAGCAGCTATAGCTGTAATGGTCAATTGAAAAGGCGTCCTGCGCGTGCCTTTTCAATTCCAATAACTTGTAGATATATTTACAAACATTATCGTGCCGATTGCCCCGCTGGACAGTCGCCACAGTGTTTCCTCTGGAAAATAGAACCCAGTAGGTACGGCAAAAAGCTAAGCAGTAACGCACTTATGCAGGCCCGCAATATGACCATGAAATTTCGAATTTCAGTACGGTCCCAGTCTCTACGACGCCCAAGAGCCGAGACTATGCCTGTGAAGCCGATCAGCCCGATAGCGATCTCCGCGATTGTCTGCAGTATTTTCTGATGTTCCATAGATACAATATAACCCAGTACGTTGCTGATGGCCTTACTCATTATTAATTAGCTATTGCGGCATTAGTCTCTGCTTCGATTTAGGATGGCTTCGTGATAGTTTAGCTGGGACTCCGAGCCCATATTCCCAGCCTCTATAGGGATGATTCAATGGGGAACTAACGGAGATAGCGATAAGGAAGGATCACGGGAAAGAACCACGGAGTAAGTACGATGCAGAAATTTGGAATTGGCCAACCGGCAACGCGATGCGAAGATGAGCGACTGACAACCGGTAAAGGCAATTACATCGATGATGTGAATGAGCAACAACAGACCTATGCTTGCTTTGTTCGATCTCCCCATGCACATGCCAAAATCAATTCAATAGATACTGACGCGGCGTGTGAATTGCCTGGAGTACTCGCTGTTTATACCGCTGCAGATCTGGAAGCCGAGAGCATTGGTCACGTGCCCTGTTTGGCTCCGGTAGAAAACCACGATGGTTCAAATTCTATTAGTCCACCTCGCCCAGCTCTGGCTCAAGGTCGAGTTCGCCATGTAGGGGATGCGGTGGCTGTAGTGATCGGCGAAACACCGACACAGGCGCGAGACGCTGCCGAGCAAGTATGGGTGGATTACGAGATGCTGCCAGCGGTAGTAGAGACAGATCGTGCGCTCGATGCGGAAGCACAAGTTTGGGACGAGGCCAGTAATAATCGCTGTTTCGATTGGGAAACCGGAGATGCAGCGGCCGTTGACACGATTCTCGGAAAAGCTGCCCATAGGGTGCAGCTCAAGCTAATCAATAACCGAGTAGTTCCCACCCCCATGGAGCCTCGTGGCGCAATCGCTTCTATTGAAGCCGAGACTGGCAGGTTGGTCTTGCACGTATCCTGTCAGGGCGTGCATATTATGCGCAGGATTCTCGCCACCGCGATCTTCAAAGTTCCCGAAAAAGACATACACGTAATCTGTGACGACGTGGGCGGTGGTTTCGGCATGAAGATTTTCGTCTTCCCTGAATACGTAGCTGCACTTTTCGCGGCTCGTAAGTTACAACGTCCAGTGAAATGGATATCCGAGAGAAACGAAGCCTTTGTTAGTGACAGCCATGGTCGCGATCATGTCAGCAATCTTGAACTGGCTCTGGGCGAAGACGCATCTATACTCGCTCTTAAAGTAAGTACTGTTGCCAACCTTGGCGCCTATCTTTCCAACTTCGCACCATTTGTCGCAACAGCCGCTGGTGTGCCGATGTTGGTAGGTTGTTATGACATTCCTGTTGTTCATGTGAAAGTCCAGGGAGTCTTTACCAACACTGTACCCGTGGATGCCTATCGCGGTGCAGGTCGGCCCGAAGCGATATATGCCATAGAAAGATTGCTAGATGCAGCAGCGTATGACTTGGGAATTTCCCCAGCTGAAATTCGCCGTAGAAATTTTATTCCTTCGAATGCAATGCCATTCGAAACGGTATTGGGCTCAGTTTATGACTCAGGTGAATTTGCCAGGAATCTGGAAGATGCTTTGCAAATATCAAGCTGGGAAAATTTTGAAGCGAGACGCAAGGCAGCAAAGGCCAAAGGGAAATTGCGCGGGATCGGTCTCGCCAGCTACATTGAAAAATGTGCCGGCGGTTCTCCCGAAGAAGCTCGACTCGAAGTTTCATCTGACGGCCATGTGACTCTCTATATTGGAACCCAGTCAAATGGGCAGGGTCACGAAACTGCTTTCCGACAAATTATTTCTGAGCGGCTTGGCATCAGCTTTGAGGAAATCAGTATCGTTCAAGGTGACAGCGATAGAATTGAAACAGGTGGCGGCACCATGGGCTCTCGTTCTGTGCCTGTAGGAGGATCAGCTATTTCTGCCACCGCTGCTATACTCATAGAGAAAGCAAAACTCAAAGCCGCCGAAATGTTAGAGACGGCGATTGATGATATCGAATTTGAAAATGGCGAATTTAAGATCGTCGGTACGGACAGAAGTGAATCTTTCAAGTCCGTAGCTCAGGCGGCTGCGCCTGCTGACGGTAGCGCCAGTTTCGACGAGAAAGAAAGCTTCGCCCCGTCAGAGGCGACCTATCCCAACGGCACACATGTCTGTGAACTGGAAATCGATGAAGCCACGGGGACTATCGAAGTTGTTGATTACACCGTGGTGGATGATTTTGGTAAGACCATAAATCCTCTGTTGCTGGAAGGACAGGTACATGGAGGTATAGCTCAGGGTTTGGGACAGGCCTTGCTGGAAAATTGCGCCTATGATGCGGAATCGGGTCAGCTGATAGCCGCCACTTTCATGGACTATACGATGCCGCGGGCCAGCAATTTCCCCGAGATTCGATTCAAGCGAAACGAAGTACCCTGTCTAACTAACCCTCTGGGAATAAAAGGCGCGGGAGAGGCGGGTGCCATTGGTGCACCACCGGCAATCATCAATGCCGTAGTCAGTGCCTTGAAAGATTATGGAGTACGGCATGTTGATATGCCGGTAACTTCAACCAAACTCTGGCAGTTAATGCAGTCTTCTGCTTAGATGACTAATTCCCTTACGGAGAGAAACATAAAAAGGTAAATCGGAGGTAAATCGGGGACAGACCACGTTTGGCAAATTATCAAAAACCGTGATCCGTCCCTACTTATCACTTCTGGATTCTCTCCCAACGTCGCCGGAGTGCCCAGATCTAACTCCTCCCAAATAATTTTTAATCTAGCGCCATATGTCTTGTGACCTAAGCCAGACTATGAATGGAGACGGCCTTGAAGCGTGCAATTTTTTGCTTACTTATACTGCTCAGCAGCGCTCTAGCACTCAGCCAGGATGATGGCGTGCCGCGTACCGAATGGGGTGCGCCGGATTTCCAAGGTGTATGGCGTTACGCTACTCTATTTCCATTTGAACGACCGCTTGAATTTGGTGAGAAGCAAAGCTATTCCGAGGCAGAGGTGCTGGCTATCGAGCGCGCCCAGCACGAGCGCTTCGACAACGCCAATAACTCAGTCAACCTGAATCGACCGGCACCGCCGGTTGCAGAGTCGCTACCTCGGGTAGGTAACTACGACCTGTTCTGACGTGACGAAGCGATGTTTATTCCCACGATCAGCGGCGAGTACCGAACTTCTGCCATTACCGATCCGTCCAATGGCAGAATGCCGGCTCTGGTGCCGGAAATGTTGCGCAGGCTCAGCGACCAGAGCACTGCGGGAGGCGCCGCTGCGGATCGCTCTACCGAAGGACCCGAGGGGCGAAGCCTGGCCGAACGCTGCCTGGTATCGGTAGGAAACCTGTCCGGTCCAGTACTCACTCCCTTTAATTACAACAGCAATCTACAGATCGTGCAGTCGCCGGGCTATGTCGTGGTAATCGCCGAGATGGTGCACGATGCTCGCGTCATAAAGATTAGTGCCCAGCGCAATCAGGCAGCAGAGTCACAGCGCAAGTGGATGGGAGATTCCATCGGACGCTGGGATGGCGATATTCTGGTGGTGGAGACAAAATTCTTTAATCTCTGGCATCGCTTTCGCGGATTTCCCGTGGACAATCTCACCGTTATCGAAACTTTCCGCCGCGAAGGTGCCAACAAAATTGTCTATGGCTTTACTGTAGATGACCCTACCGTGTTCACCGCCCAGTTCAGCGGCGAATACCCCATGTCACGAATCGATCAGCCGCTATACGAATACGCCTGCCACGAAGGCAACCGAGCGATGCTGGGCATACTGGCGGGAGCGCGCCGCGAAGACGCGGAATCGGGGTCAAACTAATTTAGTAACTAAGTTGGGGACAGGCCACATTTTCCACTCTTCTCAGAGCAGGACGACGCGCACAAAAAAGGCGGATATCAAATCCACCTTTTTTGTATTTTGGAACGATTTTTTTACTACACCGGCCAGGGAAACTAGTCGCTACCCTGGTCTACAATTTTCCAGCTCAAGAAACCAAAAAACATTTCGAACCAGCTCTGTTCACCCCAAACGAGTTCTCGCGACGGGTCGGGGTTAGCCGGATTCTACGCGGAGTTGTCGAATGCGCCTACGGCAGTGATGCGTATACATGCCGGCACCAGCTTCGGCTCGTCATACACAGAGTTCAACTGCCCGTTGTAGCTGTAGTTGGCGATGTTGATCAGTTCTTCCTGCGTGCCATCGGGATAATCTGCATAGAAGCGCATGTACTTGCCGCAAAAATGCACGTGGGCATAGTATCCATATAGAACGGCATCCTTTTCAAGCACGATGCTAGCAGTTTGCTCGAAGTTTTTGTCGTAGGCGACCCAATCGATCGGCAGAAGGTGGTCAAAGTTATTCCATGGGCAAGGCTTTGCGGGAACAAGCGTTCTCTGATGCGGCCAAAGCGAGCGGAAGCGGGTATCAATCACCTGTTGCCCTGATGACAATATTGGCCCCATCCTCGCCGTCCACCAAAAAGAAGCGGAGCCTTGGCAGCATAATATGGAGACCATGCTAGTGGGGGGAATATACAGAGAATGTAATAGGCGCCTATCGCAATTGGTGGACAGTAGATGTGCGTGACACAGCAGAGGTCCCTATTCGTATGCTGGAAAGGTGACGCTGTAAAAAATGAGAAGCGTTTCATCGCTTGGTCAACAGATTCACGTGACGTGAAAGACGTGTGCGCCAGCATCGATAGGCTTCTGCCTGAGCTAGGTTTTGCAGGGGCCAACCTTGTCGACCCACACCCTGATCCAATAAAGAAAAAAGAGGCCGTGCTCCGAGCCGTTTGGGGAGGCAGCGAATTACGTAATGAGCGTATACGCAACACGCTTGGTATGGAATTTAGGCCGCTCGATGTTTCATTGCACGACTGCGTGGAGTTTCTACTGTCGATAGGAAAAGTAGAGCCTAAGTCTAAGCTTAAGCCTGAATCGTAAGCATCAAAGGATTCAATGTACCTTGATCAGGTGAATGCCGATGCTGAATCAATTACTCTGACCGCTTGTTGGTTTCGATCCGATGAGAGAGTAGCGTCATTTTGTCATATCAATAAATCCATAGACTTGTTGGAATATAATTCTTATCCTCACTGATAAATAACCTCAGGAGGAACATCATGTTCAGAGTCATAGCCATTGCTGCCCTTTCTACCATATTGCTTGCCTGTCAGCCCGACACTTCCAGTACCTACGCCGCTGAAGCAGCCCAGCAAGATGCTGCGCCGGAATACTTGAATCCGAACCCCCGCGCGCCTTATTCCGAGGGTGTTCGCTATGGCGGACTGATCTTCCTAGCTGGTAAGACAGGTGGGGCCGGAGAACCAGGAGTGCAGGCCGAAACACGGCGCACCCTGGAAGCTATCCAAGACGCACTAGAGCGCTTCGACTCGTCGATGGATAGAGTTGTAAAATGCACGGTGTTTCTGGTCGACATGGCAGAATGGGGCGCTATGAACGAGGTTTATTCAGAGTTCTTCCCTGAGAACAAGCCAGCCCGCACCGCCGTCGGAATCAGCTTGGGTGGAGACACCCGCGTAGAGATAGAGTGCATAGCAGCTGCTTGAAAATTTGCTAAATGAGATTGGAGTACGTGTGCGGTAGTTTTGTAATACGTGAATAGAGACGGACCAAAGCGCAGAAAGCGAACTGGGATTGCCAGAGGCGGTGCGTAAACTGACGCCATTTATGTATAAGTCACTACTCTTTCTAGCCTTAGGGCTGATTTGCATACTCGGATCGCCAGCTTTGTAGCCAGCGAGGTTCTGCAAGAATGCTGATCTGCTCATTGACAGGATATGATACCGGATAGCTTCCACTGCCTTGTAGCTGTCGGTTTCGAATAAGGCTTAAGGCCTCGCGCAAGTCTTTTAGATCTTGCGTGTTAAGCCGAGGTATAACTGGGTCAGGACCTCGATGCGCTCCGAACAGTAGAGCATCTTCTTCTACAACCCTTAACAGGTTATTTGCTCCCACAAGGTAGTCAGCCATATTGCTTGTGGGGAGAAAGGCGTAGAGATTTCCAGGGTAGACGAAATCACCAGTAAATACGGCTCCGCTACTTAAATCGAGAAGTGATATCGAATCTTCAGTATGCCCTGGCGTATGCAGTACTTGAAGTTCGCGACCACCTAAGTCCAGAACACTATTAGGCAACAACCATTCATCCACTTCTAGCGTGGGAAGTGCAAAGCCCTCACCATTACCCAGATGCTCTTGCCAAGTGAGGCTCAGCGAGTCTTCTGCTGCTCGTTCTCGCAAATAGGGAAGGTCAATAACCGCCACCGTTTCAAATGTGACTTCATTACCAATATGATCATAGTGAAAATGAGAGGGGACAAAAGTAATCGGCAGGTCGGTCAATGATTGCGCGACGGAGCGAATGTCACGAATTCCCGGGCCCGCATCAAATAGAATGGCTGCTTCATCGCCTAACAGGAGATAGCTATAATTCTGCTGAGCATAACGTGGCTCACCAATGGCAATTGTTTGAGAATCAATGGGCTCGATTAGGAAATAGTCGTCGTGCCAATAGCTGCCCGCACTGATTTCAGTTTGTGCTACGAGTAATGCAGGAGGCTCCCCAATGCTCCACGGAGAGATGAGCAATAGGTGTCTCTGCCATATTCCTAGCAGCGCAAAAGCAATCACAAGCAAGAGTGCGATTAGCAATTTCCTGACAGTCGATTTACTTGTGAGCATAAGTGGGGCTTTGATGCGTGAAGAGTAGTGATTGACAGTATCAAGCTAAAAACGAATTTACTACTGGGTCAAAGTAGAAGCAAGAATACGCGATGTGGAAAGCACAAAATTTGAATGAATCGATAAAGAATCGAGAGTTTCATAGAATATTATAAGAACAAATGGCTCAATGGTTTTGCAAATTTGGCTGTGGCTGCTTCAGCAAATGAAGTCACTACGCTACAGCGACCGCGGCAACAGTCCACAGTATCGCAGAGAGACCGGCAGCGTATGCTGCTGGGACGATTTGAGTTTTCACATGATCAATCAAGTCGCAAGCAGTGGTCGTTGCACTTAATATCGTCGAGTCGGAAATTGGCGAGCATTGATCACCAAAAACACCCCCGTTTAACACAGTTACAAAACAAATTGACATGTAAAGTTCTGGATTCGCGACTCCCTGGGACTGCGCGATCGCCCAAGCAAGGGGCATAGCCAGAGGATAGGCGATAGCGTATGTACCCCAACTACTGCCAGTGGAAAATGCGATTGCCATCGAGAGCGCGAACAGGGCTGCGGGAAGCGCGTAATAAGGCAACTCATCTCCTATAAGCTCGACGAGAAATAGTCCGCCACCTGATTCAGTACTAATCCCTCCAACGGTAATTGCAAGCAACAGGATTACTGAAGCTACGACCACTCCCTTCAGGCCGTCGCCAATTCCATCAATAACACCAGCTAGATCCATTCCCTTAAACAAGGCTATTGCTACAGAGACAATTAGTGCAGCTCCAAAAGCCCAATTAACTTGAGGAGAGCCTAGCAAGATAAAACTTCCAACGGCTATGCCAATCAACAGTGAAAGCGGAATAATGAATTCCAGAACATGAGGAATGTATCCCTCCGGCACATGGCTAGTTTGGAGTTCAGCAGAACTCATTGGGTTTGCACCTGGAGCATCCAATTGCCCGGTCTCCAGTGCTCGTTGACGAGCCTGCTGAATTCCTTTTCCGGAAAATTTTGTGAAATCGAAGCAAAGTAGTAACGCTCCTAGCACGGCGAAAATTGTATAAAAACTGAATACTAAACTACCGAAGTAAAAGCTCAGTCTGCTGGCTTCAGTACTTAGAAAGGCCACACCGGGTACAAAAATTAGCGCCTGAACGAACAATGGCCATGCGTTAAATGCAATTAGTGACGCAACTGGGGCGCCAGTAACATCGACGATGTAGCTGATCTCCTCATGACTTACTTGATTGTTGTCGGCCAACGGCTTCACAGTCACTCCCGCAAGAACTGTACTAACTGTCCCGCCCTGGAAAAAGACAATTCCCAATAACCAAGCAACCAATTTCGCTGATCTCGGGCCTCGTACAAAATTCCGAGCCGTGTACTCCGCGAATGCAAGGGCCGCTCCTGTGCGAGACCAGATCCCAAGTAATCCACCTAACAGCCAAAGATAGAGCAAAAGAATGCCTGCAGCATTAGTCGTCGCAAATGCAGGTATGAGCACCCCATCGGTAATATTAAATTTACCGAGCATAAACGCACCTACCACAACACCACCGAAGAGAGCAGTTAGTGGTTCTTTGGTCATCAGACACAAGCAAACAGCAGTAAATGCAGGTAGTAAAGACCAAATACCGTAGTGCTTACTGGCTTCTAAAACCGAATATGCCAGCGGCTCATCGTTGTTGGTGGTAGTTTCAACTACCCACTGGCTTTCCAATTGTGGATCGCCATCAAGCTGATCCAAAGCAGCTTGCCGCAGCGGAGATTCCCCATAGGGCACGATTTCATCAATCGCGATTTGTTGATCCGCTTGAATGTAGGAATACTGGCCTAGTTCGTTGACAGCTACTTGTATAATTGTCTTTTGTTCAACCCATTTCGGTGTGACCGCATTGTAAGCATAGAGCCCTAACGCAAGACATATGAGCAAAACCCAGAATGAAGGTTTGAATCTATGCAAAAAAAACCTCCTGACTTTGGATGTGTGAGCAGGCATCACTGGTTTGGAAATTTGTGATCAATGGAGTCTCAATGAAAGATTGGAAGAGAGAAGAAGGAAGCTACGATGATCAATCACTCAAAACGGATGCTAATTCGGTTACGAGCGCATCGCCAGCATTTTTATCGACGTTGAGGCAAGTCACAATGCGTAATCGTCTTTCACCAAAAGCGCCCAATAACACCCCTCGATCTTTCATGCGATCAACTATTTCTGTCGCCGTCGGAGCATTATCCGCCACGTCAAACACAATAATGTTTGTGTCTACAGGCATTACATTGGTTATCTGAGGGAAAGCCATTATTCGCTCTCCTATTGAAGCGGCTAATTCATTGTCCATAGTCTGCTGTTCGATATGGTTATCCAGAGCATAGAGACAAGCTGCAGCTAGAACACCAGATTGACGCATTGCACCTCCCAGAGCCTGCTTTTGGCGCCAAGCCTGGAGACAAAAATCTGTTGTTCCTGCGATCACCGCACCACAAGGTGCACCTAAGCCTTTCGAAAAATCGATCCAAACGGTATCGAAATCTCGAGCATACCTAGCTGGTGAAATTCCACTTTTTGCCACCGCGTTAAGTAATCTAGCGCCATCCATGTGGGCGACGAGGCCATGGCTCTTTGCTTCTCCAACGACGGCGTCTATTGTTTCCAGTGGCCATACTGCACCCCCACCCAAATTGGCGGTCTGTTCAACCAGAAGCATCTTACTTATTGGCATATAACGAGATTTAGGCCGAATAGCATTTTTTACATCCGCTGAAGTGAAGATTCCATTTGTACCCTGCAGGGGGTTAAGCAAAACGCCGCTCAGTGCCGCTGGCGACCCACACTCGAAATTTAAAAGATGAGAAGACGCATCACAAATAACTTCGTCCCCAGGATCACAGTGCACTTTGACCGCAATCTCATTACACATCGTGCCAGAAATCATGAACACGGCGGCTTCTTTTCCAAGAAGCTTGGCAACTCGGGTCTCCAACTTCGCTGTTGTAGGATCCTCGGCCTTTTGTTCATCGCCCAATGGCGCTGAAACAATCGATTCAAGCATTTCCTTGGTCGGTATGGATTTTGTGTCGCTATAAAAGTCGTACATGTTCACCGTTTTCTTCTATTCTGTAGGAACAGTAATATATTGCCGTATCTGCTCTTGAGATTGTTGACATACAATGCCCGCCAGTCGAGCATATTTTCAACATCACTTGTTACATTGCAAAGTTTAGAAACCATGCCAGCACTTAATCGCAGGAAGTGTGCCATAGATTGCAAATCAAGAACTCTATAACTTTTGAATTTTTACTCTTACCTTTTTGTTTCTATCGCTTGAGCGATTGAACGAATTAGTTAGCAGTATTTTTTTTGATGGCTCTCTTGTTCTAGTTCAGAGAAGGAGGGTCAGGAATAGCGTCCTCCACCGTTAGCGGGTTCAGATAACCTCCATCGCTTATACCAGACTTACGCATCGCAATTCCCGTAAGACATTCTTGCACCAGAGCGCTTGAATTCAGGACCGTTGTGTATCCCGGGTCAACCAAGGGATTAAGCTCGACTAGTTCGAACCCTACTAAATTATTTTCAGTGCACAGAGCTCTGATCAACGGAAACATTTCCCTCGGTGTTAATCCTCCTGATACTGGAGTTCCAGTGCCTGGCGTATATGCTGGGTCCAACACATCAATATCGAATGACACATATAAATACTCTGGGCCATCGTTGGCTTCAGCCAGGATTCGCTCCATCACGGCATCCCAGCCATCTCGTTCTATTTCAGCCATAGTGTGATAGCGAAAATTGTTTTCGCGCATCCACTCGAATCCATCTTCACCTGGCCAATAGCCTCGTAGCCCGACTTGTATGTAGTTTTCACCCAGTATATGGCCTTCCTCAATCAACAAAGCGATAGGTTGAGCATGGGAAATAAGGTGTCCGCCATAGCCTTCAGTAGCGGCATCGTAGTGAGCATCGAAATGAATAACACCCACATTTTCCTTGCCATAAATGTCTGCCACTGCAGCAACGTCTGGATATTCCAAAGAGTGATCTCCCCCAATGATAAGAGGTATAGCTCCGGTTGACGCAATTTCTCTAACTAATTCTCGCACCATTGGCATACTGCGTTCTGTGCTGAATCTGTCGATGGGCGCATTGCCGTAATCAACGACTTTCAGTTCTTGCTTCCAGGCAATACCGGTATGCATATGTGGCAGATTCCCACCCCCCGCAGTAATACTTCCTCTTATGGCATTAGGCCCATATCTCGCGCCGCGCATCCCTACACCCATGTCGATTGTTGCGCCTAGAATAGCTACATCGACTTCTCCAGCTATCAAATCCTCGGGATTTGCCGCCATCGGTAGGTTGAAGAAGGTAAGTGCCCCCGATCTTGTGCCAGGATAAAAGGGGCCGGGTTCACGAACGGGGTCTCCCGAGTCATCTCGCAATTGACTCCATAAATCGTAGCTTGGATCTGCCGTATTCATTGGGATCGGAACACTGGGTCGGTCAAATACACTGGGCGTGAAATCTTGTGCGAATACTATGACAATCGGAATGAATGCAAATAGCACAGCCACTTTTTTATTAATGCGCTCCATTTTTTTCACCTGTACTCAATAAGTGGGGTCGGTCTAAAAATACCTTAGTTTTAGTTATAACTAAAATACTTTCTACAATATAGAGAAACACCCACAATTTAATATTTTAAGATTATGAGGTGCGTATTCTGTGTGATGGATAAAAGAAGATGGCGGCTCGGGACAGAAGAACCCAAACAGGTTTAGGCTTGTTTGTGGTGTAATGATTCGACTGCCTACTCGATAATGCCCGAATTCCACATATCGATAACGACTTTCCATGATCCATCACTCTGTTTTTTCCAGGTGTGAAAATCTCGAACTATGTCCTTATCCGGCGTTCCAGTTTCTGTTGGAATAGTGATGTCACCAACGGCAAGCGTCCACCCCATATCACCTGCATCTGAGACTTCTGCGCGTACTAGTTCAAACTCGAGCTGTATACCGGCTGTTTCAATGAACCCGAACCGATGATTGGCTAAGTTCTGTGGTCCGTCTACAAATTCAGCATTGGGTGGCACCATAAGAACACTCTCATCGTACATGGATATGACGGCAGCAGCATCCTTGGCGCTTGCGGCAGCAGAGTAGGCGATAGCGGCTTGTTCGAGAGATCTCAGATCTTCAGTTGTATCAACAGAAGCGGGAGAGCACCCTGCTAGCATTACTGCTGCGAACAAAATTCGAATACAGTGAGTTATATATTTTTGACACATAAAACCTTCCTAGCATCGAATGCTAAATTGATGGAGTGAGCCAGAGTAGAACCTCAGAAACAGCAAGCCCTACAAAGGAGCCGATCATGGATCCAATCAGAGCCATAACTATTGCGACAGGAACGAGTTCGCGGCCATAAGCGGCGCCGACTACTGCTGCGGAAGGAGCACTACCGATATTTGCTATGGAAGCTATGCCTGTGAGTAGCAGGTTCATTCGCAATAGCCGTGCAGCAAACAGGAGCAAGGCGCCATGAATCGTGAGAATCATAAACCCTGAAAGAATATACATGGGCGCCTGACTTATGGCTCCTAGACTTACTTCAGCGCCTATAAGTGCCACTATCACATATAACATCGCGCCAGAAATTTCTTCACTTCCAGGCATTGTGCCAAGTGCGGTTGGAGCGGTGGCCATCCCGAGCCCTGAAGAAATAATTATTATCCAGATCATCGGGCTCAGTGAGGCCAACAGATGCATATGGCAGCACCCAAATGGTTGCTAAACGAAGCAACTAAAAGGGACAGACCCAGCATCATCATTAGAGAGGGTAAGTCTAGTTTCTGTTCTTTGGAATTGGCTTTCAGTAGAACCTAGAACATGTCATCCAGCCCGCTGTCATCAGCTCGCAGGAATTTGTCGAACCTAGCCTTAAAGGGTTTCAAAGCAAGAATGACAACCAGCCAAAACGAATAGCACAGTGCGCCCATGAGTAAAGTGTAAGTCATCGCTTCATCGGTGACGGAAAGTGCTTCCTTTACGGCGACGAAAGTTTTGAGTGCCGCCTGTCCAGCCAGCAGACATGGTGGCAAAGGTAAGTGGTGTTTCATCACCAAGAAATCCATGCATGATCTGGTGAGTGATAATAAAGCCGAGCATGATGGATAAGGTGGATGCAAGACATAAGGCAATCAATCGCGCGCCAAGTTTCTTAATCACAACCAAATTGAACTTCAGTGACATTAGAAACAGCATCGCAGGAATGAGATTGTCTCTCAGCGTTTCCCGTGCTGCACGAACTTCATCCGTGAATTCCCATAGTCCAATCGTGTAGAGAGCCATCGATCCGAACATGACGAGCACTATAGAAGGAAACCAGCGGAAAAAAGCCACCTGATAGCGGTGTTCAGTCCAAACTAGAACACCGCACAGGCCGAACATAGCCGCGATAAAATCAAAACCTTGAGTAAACATAGAGGTGAGCTGTCTGAGATCCTGACTAACGGGTGAATGTGTGCTTAGTGGGACTTTAGGCGTTAGAGGTAGTTGAGTCAATGATGGCGAGCAAGCGCTACTAACAGGCAATGAAATTAGAAAATGAGGGAAAATTCTAACTAGTAGAATAACGGAAAATAAATACTGGCTAGTTATGAGTATAAGTAGGATAAAAGCTATCTCCATCCTAGTCTATGCCTCCTTTGCATGAAATAGTATTTTGCCTCCCCCGAAAACCTCGTAAATCTCCCTGCATTTCCACACTATTGACTACCCTAGCCGATGTTCGATCTGAAAATTCGGGCAAGTTTGTATTGTTTGGAATATCAGGCCGCCGCGTGCCCTGCCGCCCTACTTGGCAGCAAGCAGTAAATGGAAAAGTTAAGAGCGTTCAATCAACTCAATCTGTTACGTTGTTATCTTGTTAGTGTCCCCTTGTCTTTTTTACTAAGTTGTTAAATTGTTAGTGTCCCTAATTAACGGCTAAGTTGTTAAATTGTTAGTGTCCCTAATTAACGTTAAGCGAATGACAGAGGAGCGCGACATTCTAAAAAAGGCCGCCGCGTACTTTGCCAGCGACCACGAGTAAAGTACGCCTTCATTCGTGATCATCGTCGTGAGTTTTCCATTGAGGCCATGTGCCGCGTATTTAAACTTCATAGAAGCGGTTTTTATGCTTGGCTAGAGAAGCCTCTCTCAGATCACGCTATTGAAGATCAGCGCCTATTAAAACGAATAAAGGAGTTCTACGTAGCCAGTGGTGGCACATACGGGAGCCCTTGGATTCACAAAGATCTTCGTGATGCGGGTGAGGCCTGGAGCGTTCATCGTGTTGCGAGGATTATGCGAGAAAACAAGCTTAGAGCCCAAATAGGCTATAAGCGTCGCTACATGAAGGGCGGGAAGATAGGCAGCATTGCCGACAATGTTTTAGAACGAAACTTTAGCCCGGAGAAGCCGAACCAAGCCTGGGTGAGTGATATTACGTATGTGCGAACTCACGAAGGATTTTTGTATGTCGCGACAGTGCTTGATCTATTTTCGAGACGCATTGTTGGTTGGTCGATGGATAAAAACATTGATCGCCACCTAGTGATACGAGCCCTGATGACGGCAGTGTGGAAGAGGCAGCCTAAAGCTAAGGTGTTAGTCCATAGCGACCAAGGAAGCCAATACAGCAGCTCAGATTACGTAGCGTTCTTGCAGGCAAACAATCTTCAGCCATCGATGAGTCGGCGGGGAAACTGTCATGACAATGCTGTAGCAGAAAGCTTCTTTGCCACGTTCAAGAAGCGGGTTACGAAGAGGAAGATATACGCTACTAGAGATGAAGCAAGGACAGAGATATTTAATTTTATTGAGATGTTTTACAATCCGATAAAGCGGCATAGTCATACTGGAGGCGTTTCTCCAGCTAAGTTTGAAGAAGACTATTTTTCCAAGCTAGGAAGTGTCTAGCAGAGTCTGGGAAGTCCATAGTGTGACGAATGAGGACAGAGGTAATTTTCTAGCAAATTTCTCTAATGAAATTATTCATATGGGAGTAGAAAATAAATATTTATATGCTGTGTCCAGTAAAAACAGGGATACTAACGGTTTATTTAAATGGGATTTAGCGACTGGACAAAAAGAGCTATTAGCGGAGGATACAAGTACAGATCTCAATAGAGTGATTTATGATCAGAAGACTCATCAGCCCATTGCCTATGCAAGTATGTGGAAACGAACAATTTGGCATGCACTGGATAAAACCTTGCAGGCGGAACTTGACTTTATGATGCAATATCATCCGGCCAGTGATGTACATGTTGAGAGTCAAAGTGCAGACAATAATCTTTGGACGCTTCGATTAATGGGTCCTAATAACCCAACTACTTATTATTTGTTTGATCTTAAACAAAAAAAGATGACCAAACTTTTTACTGCCGCGCCACACTATGAATCAATAGCCCTTGCACCGATGTACCCCTATGAAATGACATCCCCCGATGGTCTGAAATATATTTCTTATTACACTCTTCCAGTGGGGAGTGATTTAGACTCAGATGGTATTCCTGACAAACCAATGCCATCACTTATGCTGGTTCATGGTGGTCCATCCGATGAAAGGGCGCAGTATGCCTTTGGTGGATTATTGCAGTGGCTATCGAACCGTGGCTACGCAACATTTTTTGTCAATTTTAGAGGTTCAGCTGGATTTGGTAAAGAATTCATGTCAGCGCAAAATGGAGAATGGGGAGGAAAAATGCATCAGGATCTACTGGATCAAGTAGATTGGGCAGTTAACAAAGGCATAGCAGATAAAGGTCATTTCGGTATTTTAGGCGGTAGTTATGGTGGTTACGCGACTTTAGTCGGTGCAACTATGACGCCTGATGTTTTTGCCTGTGCTATCTCGATTGTTGGCCCTTCAACCCTGGAAAAATTTATGCCCCACTGGAATGTGGATATGATGTCCATAACTTTGGGTGGCGACCCAAGAACAGAAGAAGGGCTAAAATTTTTGGCATCACGCTCACCTGTTAACTTCGCTCATCAGACAAAGATTCCAGTACTGGTCGTGCAGGGTGCTGAAGATGCTCGTGTTCCACAGGCTCAGTCAGATTTAATAGTCGAAAAGATGCAAAAGGCTGGCGTTGATGTTACCTATCTTTTATACCCTGATGAGGGACACGGAATCGTAAAACCTCGTAATACAAAATCACTCTGGGGAATTTCCGAGCAATTCCTTGCTAATTGTCTTGGTGGTAGAGCAGAGCCAATTGGTTATAAGTTAGAGGGTTCCACATTGCAGGTTCCCGTAGGAGCCGACCAGGTTAAAGGTTTAGCTGAAATTCTGGCTAAAAATACAGCACCCGAATAGGTTAAGATAAAGCGGGACAGATTTATTATTGTAATCTCGGCTGCATAAAACCTCAAAAATAAATCCGTCCACTTTAATTTTCCAAAAGAATAAGCCCTCCTTCATTTATCATTTCTCCTGTAGCGGCTCAGTAATTTTGGCCACTACAAAATCGATAAAACGTGCCCTGCTCCCCATTCCTTTTAACGTTCCTTCTAGCTTTACTGAAGTGGAAAAACTCTTCCTTCATGGATCGTTCCCCATATCTTAATGTCTCCAATTGTTTCTGGTGAAACCTTCAGTGGGTTTTCTGCAAGAACTGTGATGTTTGCGAGCTTGCCTGGAGTAATGGAACCAACTTCCTCTTCCAATCTAAGAGAGTGAGCTGCCCCTAATGTCACAGCTCGTAGAGCCGCTTCTGCGCTAATGCGCTGCGTCGGCCCAGCTAGATTACCGCCGACTGTAATTCGATTTACTGCATTTGACATAAGTCTTAAAGGTTGGCCAGAAGCCATTGGAGTATCGGAATGCAAAGACAATGGAACCCCAGCTCGTGCCACATCTCCAAGTCTTACCATTTCCTGCGCACGTTCGGCTCCTATTCCCACTTTACTGTATTGGTCAGCAAGAATTATTGGATAGAAAGGGTTTGCACTCACTTGCGCGCCGAGCCTTGCCATACGGTCCACTTGGTCTGGGCGAGAAAAACCGAAATGAACGATTACCGTACGATGATCTTCACGGAAATTGCGCTGCATATTCGCGTCAAGATTATCGAGAACCATGTCGAGTCCGGCATCACCGTTCTGGTGAACATGAATCTGGAAACCAGCATCCCAATAAATGCGAAAAGCTTTTGCGAATACTTCTGGATCCATCATCCACTCACCATGGTGACCATCAAGATATCCTTCACTCATTTGCATCAACTGACTGAACATTGCGCCATCGGCAAAGAGTTTTACCTGTTGAGGAAGATATTCAGTCGTGCCTTTGGCGGCAGAGTAGAGTTTTTCAGTCTCAGTAATAACTTGATCTTCAGAAAAATTGGCAACTGCTGGTCTGCCATCTGCAATGTAGTACATGCGAAAAGGAGTCTGCGCATCACCGAGTACCTGATTCTGCATCTCTAACCGTGCCGGTGACGAACTTCCTCCTGGTTCGGCGACCAAAGTACTGCCTGCTGCATGCCAATAATTTTCTGCTTCTTGCAGAGCAGGTAGATAGCGATCTGGGCGAAAGAGATCCGCAAAGACAGTGCCAACAATCAAACCTTGTCCTTGCTCCCAGAAGTGTCCTTCTTCGAGATTAGTTTGTGCGCGTATCGATTCTGGCGCACTGTCTACAAGGGCTTGGTCAATACCAAAATATTCCAGCGCTCGGGAATTGTGAATCTGTTCGTGAATAGACCGC
>CALSUH010000011.1 GCA_943789485.1 uncultured Pseudomonadales bacterium | reverse complement strand
TTATGTGGGTGTGGGGGCGACACTGCCCCGCTCGCAACGTGGCTTTACGGTTTACCGTTCAGACCATTGGGCATTCGAAGGAACTGATCTTTACTACGGTGACCTGTTTGGACATGAGGCAGGAATTTACGGCTTTGAAGTTGATGGCGTTGAATATACTTTCAACGATGGGCTGCCTTACCCGACTTACCAAGATGGCGCTCCGGAAAATCTGGAAATTCTGGCAATGGGACCGGCAACTCTGATCGAAGAAGATCACAGGCTGAAAGGCGCAAACCTGTATCTTCGTGATGCCGATGCTATGTTCGCTGCCTCGATTAAGCGCAATTCCATGAGTGAGGAAGCGTTACAAAAGTCCAGGTACGGGGCTGGTATGATCGCCAGTTTTCAGCACGGCAAAGGCGAAGTGTTCAATGCCGCTTCTTGCGAGTGGGTCGTAGGCCTCAAACAGCAGGATTTTTATACGGAAAAAATTACGCGAAATGTACTAACGCGCTTTTCCCGCTAAAGTCAGGGTGATTCATTGAGTCGCTGTAAATTTGAGTACGCCGTCATCCACATCAGCTGACAAGACGCGCTTATTTTCCGCATAAGATTGCAAGTTCAGCCAGGGCTCGGTATCACCCTGTTTTGGCAAGTGCTGCCAAGCGCGAGCCAAGTAGCCGAACTGAAATTTTCAGCAAAAGGCTTGACGGGCATCGCACTAATTGGCATCGGTAACTGCGGTGTCGCCGCGTTTCGTTGTATTGCCTCTTTGTACTGCAGCAGGCGGCAAACATAGTCGGCCATCAGTTCTATTCTTAGTGTGTAGCTTGCCGTTAACGACCCGACAGCGATCGCAAGATTGGGAACGCCGGAAAACATTAGACCCTTGTAAAGCCAGGTATCGGCTAGGTCGATTTTTACATCATCGACCTTGAGGGCAATATTGCCAGCCATGATCATGTTTAGGCCAGTTGCCGTGACGATGACATCCGCTGCCAGCTCTTTGCAGATGCCAATTCTAGCCCTGTTTCAGAGAACGCTAAAATTTCGTCGGTCTCGACAGATGCAGTTCCATCGCTAATTGCTTTAAAGATATCCCCATTGGGCGCAAAGCAAACGCGCTGGTCCCAGGGGTTGTAATGCGGGGTAAAATGCGAGTCAACATCAAACCCTTCAGGCAAGGCTTTGCGGACAGCGTCGACCATGTCCGTTTTAATGCCTTCCGGTCTTTGCGCGTCATGTCGTATTCGATCTTTTCCTGACGGATATTTTTCCAGCGGATGAGTCTATAAGCCCATTGCTCCGGCAGGAACCGGCGTAGCAGTTTTGCGATGCTGTCTTCGTCTGGCTCGGCGTGGATATAGGAAGGCGATCGCTGCAACATGACAACATGCTGGCTTTTTTTGCAAGGCTTGGAATGAGTGTTATTGCGGTCGCGCCAGAGCCAATTACGACAATACGCTTGCCGGTGGCATCGAAATTTTTAGGCCACTGCTGTGGGGTGAATAATTTCCTTTCTGAATTTGTTGCGACCGGGGAATTCGGGACAATAACCTGATTCATAGGAAAAAATAACCCGTGCACATTTGTAACCAGTTACAGGTGAGTGTTGAGGGTTTGCCACCGCCAGTGTCCTCGATAGTGACGGTCCATCTCGCTGTCTCGCTCGACCATTCTGCTCGACTTACACGTTTGTTGTATTGAATAAATTTACTAATACTAAATTTTGAGGCGACATCTTTCAGATAGCGCAGGATTAATTCGCCTGGTGCAATAGATTTGTCGTCAATCCAAGGACAGAAGGTATAACCGTAGACATGCATATTGCTGTCTGAACGTATGCCGGGATATCGAAACAAATCCCAGGTACCGCCTAATACTTTTCTAGCTTCAACCACAGCATAAGATTTTTGTGGACATTTCATCTGCAGATGGCGCGCAAAAACCGATGCCAGCGAGGCCGGCACCGACTATCAAGACATCAACATGTTCATTTTGTATCAATTTTGCTTCTTCCTTTGAGTATGTAGTCTCTCACTTGAATTGCGATTCTTAAGCGTGATCGCTGTGAATAAGGCAGCGCGGGGCGCGTAAGTATACCGTGTTTTTACTCAAAACTGCTGACCGTGCAGCTTGCAACGAATTTCACAAGGCCTAAGAGTGTTGCTCTGAGTGCAAGAGGGGCAATGAACGACGATTTGCAGACAGAATGGAGCCTAATGGTAGTAAACTCTGCGCTGGAGGCACGGCAATGAGGAGGCTATTTAAGACAATGCTGTCAAATAGTTAATTCGTGTAGCTAGAGTACTCCAGAATTCTGATTTTTGCTTCGCTGTGATAAATTTTAGTCACAGGCATTTCCAAAACACGACAAACTTACTATGCTTGCAAGCAAAAAACACCTAATTCATCTTACCCTGAATAAAAGAGTATACAGAAAAATGTCAGAAACCAATCAGCCCCTCGGGGGAAATCAGATGCCTCGCTTTGGTGGGCCTGCCACCATGATGCGACTTCCAGCTGCAGAAACGGCAAGCGGGCTTGATGTTGGCTTTATCGGTGTGCCATTTGACATTGGTACATCGAATCGACCCGGGGCAAGATTCGGTCCCCGAGAAATTCGCGCTGAATCTGCGCTCCTTCGCCCCTATAACATGGCAACGCGAGCGGCACCTTTTGAAAATCTTCAGGTCGCAGACCTTGGAGACGTTGCAATTAATACGTTCAATTTGCTGGCAAGCATTGCAATTATTGAGAAGTTCTATGCGGAAGTATTGGCACATGACTGCGTGCCGCTGACTCTGGGCGGGGATCACACCATAGCACTTCCAATCCTGCGAGCATTAAAGGAGAAGCATGGGCCGGTTGGGCTGGTGCATGTCGATGCTCACTCCGATATCAACGAGGCAATGTTTGGTGAAGCTATTGCCCACGGCACCCCCGTTTAGACGCGCGGTAGAGGAAGGCTTGCTAGATTGTAAGCGCGTAGCACAGATAGGGCTTAGAGGGTCCGGCTATGCGGCCAATGATTTTGACTGGTCCCGGTCTCAGGGTTTCAGAGTAGTGGAGGCTCACACGTGTTGGAACCAATCACTGGCACCATTGATGACTGAAATTCGTGCGCAAATGGGGGCTGGGCCTGTCTATATCAGTTTTGATATTGATGGCTTAGATCCTGCCTTCGCGCCGGGTACCGGCACACCCTGAGGTTGGTGGCTTAAGCTCATCACAAGGGTTGGAAATAATTCGGGGTTGCCAGGGGCTCGATATAATAGGGGGTGATTTAGTAGAGGTGTCGCCACCTTATGACATTTCTGGTAACACATCGTTGCTGGCCGCAAACTTACTGTTCGAAATGTTATGTGTTATCCCGCCTTCGCGATAAAAGGGCAAGGAGTTAGCAGTAAACTACTGTAGCTTCTATCGCTCCTTAGTCCGTATCTTGTTAGTACTAATTAAAGAGTTGCCTCAATCAAGTGAAATCGCCGCCGAAAGCGGACGATTTAAATCGGGGCCTACCCCCTTTTTGTTCGTTTTATTTCCCATGCGCCGCTGGCAAGGCTGCGCGCAGCAGAACATAGCCAACAATCCCTGATGCGATTGAGCCAATGATGATACCCATGCGCTCATCGAATAGCAGATTGACGCCAGTTTCCTCGAATGCTAAAGAGCCAATGAACAGGCTCATTGTGAAACCAACTCCACACAGGGCCGCCGTGCCATAAAGACTTGACCAAGTCATGCCGCTGGGCAGCTTGGTGAGCTTTGTCTTGATGGCGAGCCAACACAGGCCAAAAATACCAATCTGCTTCCCCGCGAACAGGCCCAGAGCAATACCCATCGGAACACCGTGCACGACTTGTTCCATGCTCATATCACGAATGTCAATGCCAGCATTCACGAACGCAAAGACGGGTAATACGAAGAAGGCGACGACGCCGTGCAGGTCATGCTCCAACTTTTTCAAAGGAGAGAAGTCTGCATTCTTCTTCGAGCGGATAGGAATAAACACTGCGAGCAAGACTCCAGCCAAGGTCGCGTGTACACCGGACTTCAACATCGCTACCCACATAACTATACCGATCAATACATAGGGGCTGAAAGACAGGACATTGCGTCGATTTAGGATGAACAGTAACGGCAAACAAATGGCCACAATAAATAATGCTGAGACAGAAATACCGTCGGTATAGAACGCGGCGATGATAACGATCGCGCCTATGTCATCGAAGATGGCGAGCGAAGTAAGAAATACTTTTAGCGAGGTAGGCACCCGTGGCCCCAGCAGGGCTAGTATGCCCAAGGCAAAGGCGATATCCGTAGCAGCGGGAATAGCCCAGCCCTGCAAAGCTGTTGCATCGCCTTTATTTAGCAATATATAGATCAGGGCCGGCACTAACATACCCCCAACCGCACCGACACCAGGAAGAATTATATTGCGTGGGTCGGATAGCTCGCCCTCTAATAACTCACGCTTTAACTCGAGTCCAATGAGGAAGAAGAAAATTGCCATTAGCCCGTCGTTAATCCAAAGCAGTAGCGGTTTCGCGATCTCCAATGCGCCTATGCGAATCTCCACCGGCGTATCCAACAATAGTTGATACCAGGGAGCTAGGAAGGAATTCGCACAAATCATCGCCAGAAGCGAGGTAGCGATAAGAATTATGCCGCCGGTCGATTCGAGTTTCAGGAATGATGCGATGGAGGATAGCTGAGGTGATTGTGAGACAGGAGTTTGCATAGAAATCATGTGGCAATTTGAGTGGATGTAGTCCCGAAGGACAGCGTGTACCGCGGAGCAGAAGAATAAAGGGGCTCAGGGTAAAAATACAGAACTAAAAGAAGGAAAATGTAGAAAACGTGAAGCAAGTGGCTGCCCCCTTTATCCTTGAAATAGGTATAAGAGGTGCTGCCTAGGGACAAAATCGAACTGTCGACACAAGAATTTTCAGTCCTCAGCCTTACCGCAACTCTTTGTAAGGGTCCGCTCCTGGCCGGAAGCGGCCACTCACCATCTTTCCAGTTTCGCAGATTTTCAGTTCCTCACCCCCCTGCCGAATCTCAACCTGAGTGTTCGATTTCGGTTTTGGTTCGGTGTACGATTCTTGAAATCACTTGGGAATCTTTAACTTACAGAATCAGAAAGCTACCAGTTACACTGCCTCATAATACGTTTGTCCGAGGTTCGAGTCCCTGTGAGACCACCATTTTTATCGACTTACGATTTGGCGTAACGGACTATGGGTTTTGCTGGTCCGTTGGTCACAAACGCTGCTCCTCCAACAAACCCTTATGACTACACGGCATAATGAATGATTTCGGGTGGGAATCGATGGCGCTTGTACATTTTTGATTGAGTCATGAACTGAATACTGTCAGATTGGGTGTTTGTCAGTACCTAAAGGTTGGCTACTCCGCCAATTTCAGTTGCGAAAGCCCTAAGTCAAAATTTTGGGTTTCCTCTTCGGTCGCTGCCCAATCAAATAAGACCGTGATGAATCTACCAATGCCAAACGCTTGATTGCATTACGACCCAGCAACATACGAAAACTCATATCATCTCTTGGGCTAAGGGTCATTTCGATGGGCCATTCGTGCTCACCTATACTCAGAGTCGTCTGAATAACCCATCGATCTTCCTTATGACCTCCTGAATCAGTCACCAATCTTTTATCAATGACATCTGCCGTACAAGTCACTAGTAGTTCTGTATTTCGCTGTTTCGGGTGAACTTGAAACTCGACGCGCTGCTGGCCATTTTCAACAAAAGGCTGCACTGCGAAAGCATGTAAACATGATGTCCGGGCTCCGGTATCAACTTTCGCTTTGATGGGGGGCAGATCGAGGTCGGGGAGGCGCACCCATTCTCGCCACCCCAATATCAGTAAATCGTTATCTGTCATACATTTCTCTAATGGCACTGCACCCGTGCTCTCTAGCCAGCAAAGAATACAAGATATATCCAAAGCATGATGACATAATTTGTGCTTTAAGTACCATCAAGGAATTCACCATGAAGCTCGCCATTCTCTCTAGAGGGCCTCGATCTTATAGTACTCGACGCCTTAAAGAAGCAGCCTTACAACGCGACCATGAAGTCAAAGTTCTGGACACACTCAAGTTTGCTATTGATCTTCAAAAAGGTGTTCCTGATCTTTACTTCCGGCAAAAAAACCTGAGCACTTACGATGCGGTTTTGCCGCGAATCGGCGCATCGATTACCTACTACGGAACTGCTGTGGTACGTCAGTTTCAGGAGATGGATGTATTCTGTGCGAATACCGCTCACGGCATAATGAACTCTCGCGACAAGCTTCGCAGTTTGCAAATACTAAGTAGGCACCACATAGGCATTCCACGCACTACCTTTGTCAGCGACAAGAAAGATGTTCTACCCGCTATTGAGCGTGTCGGTGGCGCCCCTGTGGTCATAAAGCTCATTGAGGGCACACAGGGGATCGGTGTGCTTTTGGCGGAAACCAGCAAAGCAGCTGAGGGAATTATTGAATTGCTACAAAGTCAAAAGCAGAACGTTTTGATTCAAAAATTTGTCGCCGAGAGTAAGGGCAAAGATATTCGTGCATTCGTGGTGGGAGACCGAGTGGTTACCGCCATGAGGCGAGTCGCCCAGGGGCAGGAGTTTAGAAGCAATGTGCATCGCGGCGGCATAGCTGAGCCCGTGGAATTGGACGAGCAATATACACAGACTGCAGTACGAGCGGCGCAAATTCTGGGTCTTCAAGTAGCCGGAGTTGACATGCTAGAGAGTGCGACCGGCCCACAAATAATGGAGGTTAATTCCTCACCCGGCCTGGAAGGAATCGAATCCTGCACCGGCCTGGACGTTGCTGGAGCAATTATCGACTACATCGCCGCCCAGGTGGATTTTCCTGAAATTGATATTCGACAGAGATTGACTGTCAGTAAGGGTTACGGCGTAAGTGAAATATACGCGCCCGCTGGTTCCGATTTTGTTGGAAAAACTATCAAGGATGCAACCTTGGCCGAGCGAGATATTAATGTTCTAACCCTATACAGGGGCAACAAAGTCATACCAAATCCGAGACCTGATCGCGTTATAGAAGCGGACGATAAATTACTGTGTTTTGGCAAGCTCGAGTCCATGCGAGGAATGATTCCAACGAAGACTCGAAAAAGAAGACGGCCGAAGGTGATAGATCTGGTATCAGACGTAGCAAACCCGCATGATGATGAGAGCTCGGTAGAGCTGGATAGCAATGACGGATAAAGGCTTGAAAGCCAAGCCGATCAAGATTGCTGGACAGACAATTCAGCCAGGGGAGCGTGTTCAACTCAACCTGACTTCCGCGTATCTCTACACTAATACGCCTTTGAATATATCCGTGGAAGTTATCCATGGCCGCAAGCCTGGTCCGGTTCTATTAGTTTGCGCCGCTATTCATGGCGATGAATTGAATGGTGTTGAAGTTATCAGAAGGATTCGGAGTTTTCGCTCCTTGAAAAGCCTTCATGGCACGTTAGTGTTAGTTCCGGTTGTGAATATTTTCGGATTTATTCATCAGTCTCGCTACCTGCCTGACCGTCGAGATCTTAACCGCTGTTTCCCTGGATCGGAGACAGGTTCTATCGCTTCTCGTGTCGCAAATTTGTTCTTCAAGGAGATTGTCTCTAATTGCACCCATATCGTTGATCTACACACAGCCGCTGTTAACCGCAATAATTTACCTCAGATTCGTGCTGCGCTTGATGACCCTGCTGTAGAAAAATTAGCGATGGGGTTTTCAATTCCCGTTGTAATTAATTCCGGCTTGATTGATAACAGCTTACGCTTTGAAGCGGGCAAACTAGGCATCCCTGTCATCACCTATGAAGCAGGTGAGGCACTGCGCTTAGATGAGCAATCGATAGTTACGGGCGTCAGAGGCGTGATCAGCGTAATGCGCACACTTAGCATGCTTACTAAGGGTCGTATTGGTACCGTTAGAGCAGAACCCTATATTTCAAATTCCACGAGTTGGTTTCGCGCTTCAGCTGACGGGCTGTTCAGGCCATTGGTCAAACTTGGAGCTAGAGTTAAGAAAGGGGACACTCTAGGGGTTATTTCTGCACCATTTAATGCTGAGGAAACAATATTAAACGCACCTGGCAATGGCATCGTTATCTGCGTAAGCAGTCTACCCCTTGTTAACGAAGGAGAGGCTCTCTTTCATATAGCAAAATTTGAGGAAGTTAACAAAGTAGTCGAGGATGGCATAGCTACGCACGCAAGTTCTATTGAAGAGGATCGACTCTATGATGTTGAAGCGGTCCCCCTCGCCATAGACTCTGACGATTAGTTGATCCCGTAGCCCTCAGTTCTCCACAAGCTCCCTGATCGTGCTAGGTATTGCTAAAAACCCTTCGGGGGTCTTCTCTAGACTGAAGGACCTCATTCGGACTCTGAACGAGGATCCATTTGAATCATGCCTTGAGCTGAAGCAGTCGTGGCCAACTCAAATTTCGTAAAATGCTCCCTTCTCGGCTTTCGCAATCTAATTAGAATTACTATGGATAGCACCCCAATTAATAGAATTGCAGCATTGAAGATGAAAAATAGGTTGGTACCGAATTGTTGCATAACTAACGCGGCCAAAAGAGGCCCAATAATCGAACCAACCGCATTCGTCATTAGCAACCCCGTACCTACTTCTAGAAATGACTCAGTTTTAATGTTGTCACTAGCATGAGCAAGTGACAATGCATAGATGGGCATAACACAAGCCCCAAAAAACAACATCGCATAGGGAATAAAAACTAATGAAACAGTCCAAACCAAACCAGAAGAAACAGCCCCTGCGAGCATGACGTAGAGAATAACTATTCGCCTATCTTTCTTATCCGAGAACTTCCCAAGAGGAAATTGAGAGATTGCACCCCCCGCAATTCCTAGCGCCATCATAATGCTGATCCCTGATATATCCATACCAATATTCAATCCAAATACAGGTCCCAAGCTGTAGAAAGAGCCTGTCAACAGACCCGAAACCAACGCGCCAATAACCGCAACTCTAGATGTCCTTAAAACTAGAAACGGCGAGAAGGCGGCAGTAGGAATTTGTGGGGGTTGCGCTGCACTGGTAACACATACCGGTATCGCTGCCAAACCGATTAGCAACGCGGCAATAATGATCAATCTATCGTCACTAATCGGAACTGCATTTAGCAGCAGTTGGCCAATTGCCAAAGCTATCAAGACAATTGCGGTGTAGATTGCTAAAACACTGCCCCTTACATTATTTTCTGTTTGATCATTTAGCCAACTTTCAATTACAAGATACAAGCCTGAGATGGCAATGCCTGTTAGTAACCTCAATATCAGCCAGAAAAACAGGTCATCGAATAACGCTAGCGATAAAACAATGGAAGTCATCAGAGCAGTCAGCGCGGCGAAAGTCCGAATATGGCCTACACGTCCAACCATTTTGGGAATCAGGAAGCAGCCAGCGAGAAAACCACAAAAGTACACTGAGCCCAGCATTCCAACTGCTAGACTTGACCATCCCATCGACTCAGCACGCAGCGGCACCAACGCCAATTGTAGACCGTGGCCAGTGAGTAAAACTGCTACTCCAAAAAGTAGTGTAGAAACTCTTTGAATGGAAGATATCATGGCTGAACGAACCTTAAAAAATATCCCTAGCGGTGAGGAAGAAAAACAAAGGGCAAGGGCACATTTGAAGCAGAAATGAAACCTGTTTTGATATGCAATAAATCTGCGGCGCAGCATACGCTTAAAAATATTTAGTGCAACCAATTTCGAATGCGAATTGAGTGCCCGAAATGGATTATCGTCTTACCACCTAGGATTTTAGCTTCGCTCACAATTTCCTAACTCAAATGACGAGAAAGGCAGGCGACGAGCACCCGAATATTTACCTAAGCTGCTGGTATCCTTGCTACTCTTTTATATCCAGCAACCATTGATTACCACCACGGCGCCCTCACATCTCAATGCATCCCAGAGGCTGGAAGTCCTATTTCCAAACCCACCTGCCTGGCCGGTTTTGAGTCAATGTTCTATTTTAACTCATCGTTCTGAAAGAGGGTCTTCTCATGCCCATTACAAAATCCCTATCTCTGCGCCCCCTTAGCGACCGTGTGGTCGTGCGTCAACTGGAGCCCGAGGCCATCTCTAAAGGTGGAATCGTCATTCCTGACTCCGCAAGTGAAAAGCCCAATCAGGGCAAAGTGCTTGCTGTGGGGCCGGGAATCCGCCTAAAAAACGGCAAGGTAAGTCCTGTGGCCGTGCAAGTAGGCGATATCGTTCTATTCGGCAAGTACGCAAGCAATGAAATTGAAATCAACGGCGAGGAAGCACTTATTCTAAAGGAATCCGACCTCCTAGCCATTATAACCAAGCCAACCACTGTGAGTAATTCACTGGAGAAAAAGGCATGACTGCCAAAGAACTACACTTTTCCAACGACGCCCGTGTGCGCATGCTTAAGGGCGTTAATGTGTTAGCCAATGCCGTGAAGGTGACACTCGGACCCAAGGGCCGCAACGTAATCTTGGAAAGTAGCTGGGGCGCGCCTAAGGTAACCAAGGATGGCGTCATTACCGTTGAGGAAGGAAAGTCTCTTCAGACCGAGCTGGAGCTGGTAGAGAGCATGCAATTTGATCGCGGCTATCTATCCCCCTACTTCGTCAGCAACCCTGACAAGATGCTGGTAGAGCTGGAAGACCCTTATGTATTGCTCTATGACAAGAAGATCAGCAAGGTTAGCCACATACTTCCAGTACTGGAAAGCGTGGCCAAGGCCGGTCGCAGCCTGTTTATTGTTGCCGAGGATATTGAAAGCGAAGCCTTGGCCACTGTGTTAGTAAATAATCTACGTGGCATCATCAAGGTCTGCGGCGTCAAGGCCCCAGGCTTTGGCGACAGACGTAAAGACATGCTTGAGGATCTAGCCGTGTTGACCGGTGGAACCCTGATCAGCGAGGAGCTAGGCTTAAGCCTAGATACCGTTGGCATCAAAGGCCTTGGCAACGCCAAACGTATTGTCATTAACAAGGACAGCACGACAATAGTCAGCGCTGCCGGCACGAAACAAACCATCGACGCTCGCGTGCAGCAAATACGTACCGGCATTGAAAAATCCAATAGCGACTACGACCGTGAGAAAATGCAGGAACGGGCCGCTAAACTAACTGGCGGGGTTGCTGTAATTAAGGTGGGAGCCGCTACCGAAATTGAAATGAAGGAGAAGAAAGACCTTGTCGATGATGCCCTGCACGCGACCCGCGCTGCAGTTGAAGAAGGCATAGTTCCCGGCGGTGGCATCGCCCTGATTCGTGCTGCTGATGCCATCAGGGATAAGGTAGTCACCATCAACGCCGACTAGAAGGTCGGTGTAAGCATCGCCTTAAAAGCAATGGAAGAGCCCTTTCGACAGATCGTTATCAATGCTGGCGTCGGAGCCAGCGTTGTAGTCAACAAGGTGCGTAGCAAGAAAGGCGGTTATGGTTATAACGCCCAAACCGGAGACTACGGCGATATGCTGGAGGCGGGGATTATTGACCCTACCAAAGTAACGCGATCGGCACTGCAGAATGCTGGATCGATTGCAGGCTTGATGTTGACTACCGAGGTGATGATTTCCGACAAGGTGAGCAAAATGACAAGTGATATAGACGATGACGTGCCCGACATGCCGGACTACTAATCGCTAAAAACACTATTTTGTAGATAGAAGCGCAGAGATCAAAAATTGGTCTCTGCGTAATACCTTAACTATAACTTTGTCTCAGAGAGACTGAGAGTTACCTTAGCAGCACCCTCAAGACTGCTGTGCTTTTTACTCTAGCCGAATTATTCAGAGTGTAAAGTCAGGAATTACGCACTAAGACTTCTTCTAATCTCATCGCGCTCGCTGTCATTAAGTATCCGTACTTCACGTTGTGGAAATGGGATTGTGAAGCCATTTTCGCGCATAGTCTCGAAGATAATTAACAGTAGGTCGCCGCCGACACGGTTCTTACCGTCATCGATCGCTTCGATCCAAAACTCTACAAACATATTTACACCAGAGTCACCGAAACCATCGATTTCACAGTCGGGGCGCTCTTCGATTGGATACTCTTCTCCGCTGAGTACTTGTGGATGTAGGGCTACAGCCTCTTTTATGAGGTCTACCAATTTTCGAATATCCGAATCGTAAGCAACACTAAAGTCAACTCTATAACGCTGCTTCTGATCCTTTCGCGTGCAGTTGGCGAAGGAAGAAGTAATGAACGTTTCGTTCGGCACCATAATATCTTTGCCGTCGAATGTTTCTAATGTAGTCGAGCGCATATTGAGAGCAGTGACAAAGCCGGATCTGCCGTCTTCCAATTCCACAAAGTCGCCTTTTGAGAGAGACCTATCAAAAAGAATTATTAATCCGGATACAAAATTAGAGGTGATGGCCTGCAATCCAAACCCCAGGCCAACACCAAGCGCCCCTCCAAATACCGCTAGAGCAGTCAGGTTAATGCCCATTATCTGCAGCAGCAATAACATGACTGCAACAATGACCCCGATTTCGAACAGCTTCGCTGCCACCTCGCGGGTTCTAAAATCAATCGATTCCTGTTTTCTTATTACCTCCTGGCCGGTGCTATTAGAGACTCGAGCAATCCAGAATAAGAGTGAGCCAAAAATTGCCACTCGTAGAATGCCTGATAAGGTAATTCGGATATTGCCGATTTCCACATAAATGGATTCGAGCACAGAATTCAAATAAGGCAGGGCGCCCAAAGATTGAAGTAAGATCAAAGGCACACCAATGATAAGCATCGCTCGGCAGGCTATTCTGTTCTCTACAAAGTCTTTCAAGAAAGAGAGGTAGGCGAAGACTATGACTACGGTGATAGCAATTCTAATCAGCCAGTCTGACTCGATGGAATTAAAATAAAATTCAACTGCGATTTTTAGAAATAGAACGCTTAGCAAGGGCTGAACATAGCGACCAATTTTGTGGGTTATGATTTTCTTCCTGCTAGCCACTACAGCGTCAGGCACCGGTTTTAAACTACTCAGGCGATTGCGCAGAGCCGCAGATACTCCCAGCGCCAGCAGGAATGAAGCCACTATCAGCCCGAGCTGGCTGAGTGATTGCTGGCTAAACAGTATATCGAGAAGTCTTTGCATAGCGTGGTCGCAAGGCATTTGAGTAGGAGTAAAAATACAGTAGTTTTGGATGTATTGACAAGTTAACGGCTCAGATCGACGAAAACAGCATAAAGCCATTTCTACATCGCCCTGTATCGAAGTAATGGGCAGCCGCCAAACTACATAGTAAATTTTTTCAGGCGGGAATCAACGCGCCTGCACATCTTCGATTGGTTGATGCGCCAAATCCTGACAGATTCGGGGTTTACTTGTCAGCATCCTTGTAAACGAAGGCGCTACCATGACTGGACTATTTGAGATTATTCTGTCACGACAATAAGATCACTAGCACCTTACTTCCACAGTTATCCGCAGCTACTGTCAATTGAATTTTTTTGCACAAGAACTTACTCCAATTAACAATGCAGGAAATAAGCTTATGTCCAAAATTTTTGATTTCATGTAATTCTAATTCTAATTCTAGCTGAACAAATACAGGGGCGTGATCAGACAAATAAATTTCATTTAATTTTCGCTCAAAAAGGCATACCTGTGAGCTCTGGTAATTACTCCAAATCCGCAATAACCCGATTCAAATGCTCCATAGCCTCATCCGTCGGCCCCGGATAATCCCCGGCAATCGGCACATTGCCAATATAACCAATATCCTCAACCCCTTCCGGGCTAGTAAAGTAGCCACCGAACACCAGTCGCCGCAGTCGTGAGAAAAACTGCACGGCATGTTCAAACTCCGGCACATCACCCCGATCTCTATAGGCAATGTCTTCAATAATCTCGATCTGTTGTGTATCACTGGCAGCGACAAAGCTGCTACTGAAACGTCGGCTCGCTTCATCATCCAGCCATTGCAGTCCGTTTAGAATTTGCACACGATCTCGATGCTGTGAAGAGTAGGGCGCGCTCACCCATTCGTCGATAACATCCGGTACCCCTACTGCTGTAGCAGAAGGACCACGGTCATCCTGAGGGCAGATAATGTCGCTTAGCACGGCGACTTGATCCAATTGTGCAGAATTTAAAGTTCTCGGCCATGGAGCAGTTGGACTAATCATATTTGGATCGGTGCCATAGCCATTTTCGTTAATTGCCGCGAAGTCTAAACCCGGCCAATTGCTGGAAGCATCAACGGTCATAGCTTCAGGCTGGGGGGCTTCACAGGCAACGGCGATGCCGCCAATCATCACCACGCTTGTCATCGAACCCATGCGTTTAAGGCTTTCCCGCCGCGTCATTTTGGGGTTATACACAGTACTCATGCGGCTTCTCCTGCTGTCATTTGTTCGGCTAAGTGAGTCGCGTTGCGCATAGCTAAAGTAAGAATAGTGAGTGTGCAGTTCTTATGAGGGTTAGAAGTGAAGACACCACCGTCCATAATATAGAGGTTGTCTACGTCCCAACATTGTCCCCACTGATTAACAACCGAAGTGGCCGGGTTATCACCCATTCTTGTGGTGCCGACTTCGTGAATGATTTGCCCGCCAGCCTTGATAGCCTGTTGGGGAGTGACATCAGGGTTGTTCACAATCCCGCCCATGGCTTCGATGATTTTTTTGCCCCATTCCAGACCGTGAGCTACCTGATTCAATTCTTGCTCGGACCACTGCCAATGAAACTTGAGAACCGGGATTCCCCACTTGTCCTTAACTTCTTCATCGATTTCGCAGTAGCAATTGTCGCTTTGTACCATCTCACCACGAAGAGACAAGCCAATACCCGTACCGTATAAATCCCTCACTTCGTCCTTGGCACGCTTACCATAGCCATCGACGCGACTAGCAACGCCCATACCGGGAGAGCCAAAGCCTCCGCCTATTTCAAAATGGTAGCCGCGGGTGAAATTAAGCGAGCCATCCTTCTGGCCTTCATTGTCCCACCAGGGAATATACAAATGATTGCTGGAATAGCCGTCTTCGTTGTATTTGGGGCGGCCTTTTAAGGCGGGTATAAAACCGCCTATATCGGCGCCGAGAGAGTCCATTAGATTACGCCCTACCTGTCCGCTGCTATTAGCCAGGCCATTAGCATGCAAAGCGCTTTTTGAATTCAGCATTAGCCGTGCTGTCTCGCAGGCACTGGCTGCAAGAATAACTCTATCAGCGTCAACTCGTATGTCTTCATTGGTGAGTCGGTTAACAAAGGTGACACCCGATGCCTGACCGTTTTCATCAACATGCACTTCTTTAACCATGGCATCGGTAACCAACTTCATGTTGCCGGTTTTCTGTGCCCAAGGCAGTAGCGAAGTTGTAGTTTGAAAGGCTGCACCGATAGAGCAGCCTCGGCCACAGCCGGTGGCATAGAAACAGGCTTTTCTGTCGTCAAGGTCTTGGGTAATTACCGCTCGGCGCATAGGCACCGCGGGTATGCCCATCTTGTCGGTAACCGCTTTCAACAGCAATTCGTAGACACGCGGTTTTGGTGGTGGTTGCAAAACGCCATCAGCAGAGGCGGGAGTATCTTCTAGGTCTGGATTGGTGCCGGAAACACCAATCAGTTTTTCAGTTCGGTCATACCAGGGGGCGACTTCGTCATAGTCGATCGGCCAGTTCTCACCCAAGCCATCACGATCGGCCATGTTGAAATCTTCTGGCGTGAAGCGTGGTACCAGGCGGCCAAAGTGATTGGTTCGACCACCCAGCATCCGGGCACGCCACCACATGAAACGCGTACCCTCAGCTTCAGTGTAGGGCTCACCAGGGACTTGCCAACCACCATCGATGGTGGCATCAAAATAGCCGAAGTTCTTGTCACTAGTGCTGACGCCGCGCAAAGGGGCTTCGTGATTTTGTTGAAACATCGGTGTTTCTGTAACCGGGTCATAATCTCTCCCGGCTTCCAGTAGCAGCACCCTTATGCCTGCCTCTGTTAGTATGTGGGCGGACATACCACCACCCGCACCCGATCCGACTATCAGCACGTCGTATTCAAAACCCTCAAATGAAGCCATTCAATTCCCCTGCTCGCTTTTTCTTGCAAGTTACTGTTCATATTAAGCTCGATCTAACGAGCATACTATAAGAAACCTTCCGGCAAGCGCACGCAATTATTTGCCTAGGATTTACCGCTTATTCTTGTGCTTGCTGGCTGTCTGGAAAGAACAGGCGCTAGAGAAAAGCTACCAGGGCGGAGTATCTCGAAAACCTCTAGAGTTCTCTTAACCAGATGTTTCTGAAAGAAACGACCTGGCCATGATCCTGCAATAGCAGTGGCATCGCTCCATCACAAGCCTGCTCTTCGCGGTGAGCGAAGGGAGTGCAGATGCTTTTGTACTGAGGTGCGCGCGTGTAGGTCGAACCGAGTATTTGAACATGGTTTTGCACCAACACCCCGTTGTGCAACACGGTGACGTAGGCGGGTGATTGCAGTGTGCCACTGGCCAGGTAGATCGGCGCGGTAAAGATAATGTCGTAGCTCTGCCACTGACCCGGTCGCCTCGCGGCGTTAGCCTGCGGACTGTGTTGTAGGTACACGGAGCCGGCCTGACCATTGACATAGGTCGGATTTTCCCAGCTGTCCAGAATCTGAATCTCAAACAGGGAATGCAAAAATATGCCGCTGTTGCCGCGCGACTGACTTTCACCCTCAATCACATCGGTTGCGCGCCATTCCATATGCAATTGAAAGTTGCTGAAGCTTTGTTTCGACCTCAGGTTTCCAGTTCCGTTTACCGTGACAACTCCCTCTTCAATATCCCATTGTGGGGAAGCAGAATCTTCCAACCGTTCCCAGGCATTCATGTTGTTGCCATCAAATAGCACTATTGCATCGGAGGGCGCCGTCTCGTGGGTAGCTCCTGTCACCAGCGCTGGGACAGGCTCGAATATCTGAGTGTGGTCGGGCAATTGCGCTAGCGCCGCAGAACAGCCAAGCATGCAGGTTAAAGTAAGGGTGATGGTTTTCATGTCTAATCTCTCTGGATTGAATCTATTTTTATGCGCGACGTTATGAAATAAGATGCATGCCGTTCGGTACTTACAAGCTAACTTCTAATCTGCCAGTATTCAGCTCTTGACTCAACCAAAATAGTAATAAGCGCCACAGATTCCTGCCTGAAATAATCCAATATACCGTATGGCTATACCATCGATTCCACTTAAGTCACCGCGACGTCGAAGACTTGACGGCCAAGCGGGGCAGGCGAAAGTTTAAGTCAATGGCGAAAACACAACTGTTTTTGGGTGCTCATGCAGCGGTGTACAACTTCTTCAATCTAGGGCGCCACTTAGTGTCAGCAGAAACCTTTCGGTATTTTCGACGGCATTCCTTTGCGGTTTGGGAAAAGATAGTGGCAATGTAGCGGGAAATAGCGATTTTCTCGATTTGGGTAATTATCTTGTCAGTATCTTTGTTCTTCATAGACTGAGTTCAGATTTAATTTTCGTTAGTGGACGCCAGCAATTGGCAAGCGGTAATATCCAAAACAATCAACCTATTCCCTTTTACCAAATCGAAGAATCACGGAGCCATAATATGAAAGCCATAGTCTTACAAGAGCTAAACAGGGATGCCAAAGGAATGGATTTGTTCGATTCTCTGGTGACTACCGATGTGCCGTATCCAGAGCCGGGAGAAAATGAAGTGACGGTTAAGGTAATGGCCAGTGCACTCAATCATCGTGATCTGTGGATAGTTCGGGGTTTGTATGCAGGCATTAAGCCGCCGATCATTCTTGGCTCGGATGGCGCCGGTGTTGTCGACAAGGTCGGTAGCCGTGTAGATGCAGGCTTGGTTGGCAGTGCGGTAATCATTAATCCGAGTTTACGTTTCGGTGATAACCCTCGAGTACAGGGTAAAGAGTTTAGTATCCTTGGCCTGCCAGAGGATGGCACACAGGCGGAGTACGTTAGAGTGCCCGCTGAAAATATCTTTGCGAAGCCAGATTTTTTGAGCTTTGAACAAGCGGCAGCACTGCCTCTTGCGGGCATTACCGGGTACCGAGCCTTGTTCACCCAGGGCAAACTGGAAGCGGGCCAGGTGGTTGTTATAAGCGGCATCGGGGGTGGTGTGTCGTCGCTAATGCTGGCGATGGCGGTGGGACGCGGAGCAAAGGTTTATGTTACTTCAAGCAGTGATGAGAAAATTAGCGCTGCGATGGCAGCGGGTGCTATCGCTGGTGTTAATTACCACAGTGAAGATTGGGTCAAGCAATTACAAGCGCTAACCGAATCAGATGGTATTGATCTGGTAGTAGACAGCGCCGGCGGCGATGGCTTTGCCTCATTACTTGATTGTCTGACCCCTGGTGGGAGATTGACTTTCTTTGGCGCCACTCGTGGTTTCCCCTCTAGCATTGACCTGCGAAAAATGTTTTTCAAGCAAATCACTATTCAGGGAACTACCATGGGCAATAACGCGGACTTTGCCAATATGATGGATCTGGTTAACACCTTGCAGATGCAGCCTCGGATAGATGGACCCACCTCCATAAAAGATATTCGTCAGGCTTATAATAAAATGCACACAGGGGATCAATTTGGGAAATTGGTGCTGACTCACGATAGTTGGGATTAGGCTTAGACGCGGAGATAGTTATTGCCATGTGTGTTGGAAGACCTAGCCCCGCTATCCCTTACCAATATCTATTCCGCTTGAGGCTGGGCAGATATGGACAGTCTGTGAGGATCGTGAACATTCAAGGGTGTCAGTTTCATGAATGCGTTTCAACCCGGTTTTTAATAAGGTAAATTTTCCTATGCCAGCAGATAACTCAATCATTGCCGGTCCTACTTCGCACAACTATTTTTCTCAGCGCCTGCGTCTTAATTACGTGGACTGGGGCAATCCCAGTGCACCTCCCATGATCTTGGTCCACGGCGGGCGTGACCACTGTCGAAATTGGGATTGGGTGGCTGAACATTTTCGCGACGAATACCACATTATCGCTCCGGATTTGCGAGGCCACGGAGATAGTCAATGGATGGAAGGCGGTACTTACACGCAATTGGATTACGTTTACGATATCGCCCAGCTATTACATCAGAAGGATATGAGGCCAGTAACCATTATTGGCCATTCCCTAGGTGGCTCTATTTCCTTGTTATACACGTCTATCTATCCAGATAATGTAAAAAAACTAGTTGCCATAGAAGGGCTGGGACCTTCCCCATCTATGCAGAAAAAGATGTCGGAAAAACTCATAGGAGACCGAATTCGCGATTGGATGGCAGACCTGCGCAAATCATCGGGACGTTCAGCGCGGCGTTATCCCACATTGGAAGATGCATTCCAGCGTATGCAGGATGAAAACCCTCACCTATCCGAAGCGCAAGCTCGGCACCTGACTATCCATGGGAGTAATCAAAATGAAGACGGCACCTTCAGTTGGAAATTCGACAACTATGTGCGCTTCTTCGCTTTTAGTGACCTGCCTAGAAGGGACTTGAAGAAATTGTGGGGGGAGATTAAATGTCCAACTTTACTCGTGCGCGGTGTGGAGTCGTGGGCGTCAGATCCAGTTGCCGACGGACGCACTGAGCACTTCAACTGCCCTATCGAAGTTGAAGCGTTTGAGAAAGCCGGGCATTGGGTGCATCACGATCAGCTTGAGGGTTTTGTTCAGCGCGTTAGAACGTTTTTGGCAGATTAGATCGAGTTAGATTCGAAGTAAAAGGGGGCTGATTTATTTTGTAGGTTTTATGCTGCCAAGAATACAAAATCAAATCTGCCCCCATTCTTTGTGTTGATTTAAGGAAACGAGGAGCAGATTGGTTTTCAGGATATTCGAATCCAAATTTATCTCTTCGTTGTCAGCGCTCAATAAAATAAATCTGTTCTCTACATCCTACATCTGGTCTGGAGTCACCTTCTGCTCCCCCTGTAATGGGTAAATCAATTTCTCTAGTCCATTCACTTTGATTTCATAGGTTAGTTGTAGCAACTCGCCAATTTGGCCTTGTGGAAATCCCTGCCTGGCAAACCAAACCAAATAGGGTTCTGGTAATTCAATCAGTGTTCTGTTTTTGTACTTACCAAAGGGCATTTTCATGTTGGCGATCTTTATGAGATTTTCTGGATCAAACATCGTCTAAAGTCTTTTTCCGAAGTTGAAGTGACGTGAACAAATAGGGCTAGAGTGAAAATACAGTAGTTTGTATGGTGCCGACAAGTTAGCCCCCCAATCTGTCAGAATCCGGCATATGAGCTAATCGAAAATGTACAAGCGTCGCCGATTCCCGCCTGAAATTATTCAGTATGCCGTGTGGGTTTACCACCGATTCAACCTCGATCGGCACTTGGAGTCAGGCGAAAAATATCGGTATTTCCGGCTCCGTGCCTTTGCGTCTTGGGATAAAGGCAGCGGCAGTATAGAACGACCGAGTTGGCGTTTTTCACGATCTAGGCAGTTAGCTTGTAAATACTGGAATTTCAGTTGGAGTTGAATAAAAGCAATAAAAATCATATGGTAATTATACTAATTTGACTACAGATAGGATTTTGCGATGCGCAGACGAGATTTCTTAACCAAGTTACCAGGCCTTGCGACTATGCCATTGATGCTGCCACAGGCTGCTCAGGCTGCGCAGGGGGCGAACCTAAAGGTCACTGATGTCCGTTTAATCAAGATCAAGCTGGTCGAAGACAAGGGCATCCTTGCCCGTCGCGTCGATACTCCCCGTGGCGGGCTACACGTTCAGATTGGCAATTTCACCGTGACTGAAGTGCACACGAATCATGGTTTAGTGGGCATCGGCCCGGGAATCCCTCCCCAGAACATCGAGGCCGTGAAACAACTGCTGGTCGGCAAAGATCCTTTCGATATCAATCAGCATGCCAAGGCGCTATACCGGCCGCAGCGCAGATGGGGTGCCTCTGTAGAGATCGCGCTTTGGGATCTGCTGGGCAAAGCAACTGATTTACCGCTTTACAAGCTCTGGGGTGGTGGGCGCGATCGAGTCCTGCCCTACGCGGCTATGTGGGGCATCGGCACGGTGGAGGACCGGGTCGACATCGCCATTGGGCTCAAAGAGGACGGCTGGCGCGCCATCAAACTACGTTCGGGGTTCAGGACGATGGAGGAGGATATCCGCGTCGTGGAGTTGGTTCGAGAAGCGGTGGGCGATGACTTTCACATCCTTTGCGACGGCAACAAAGCGCCCGGCGACGCAGACGCCAATGGGGAGGATCCGACACTCTGGAACTTTAAGCGTGCCTATGACACGGCCATGGAGTACCAGCGACTCAATGTATATTGGTTTGAGGAGCCACTGCCCCGCTATGACTACGAGCGGTTGGCGGAGCTCAACCGGCTCCTCAGTATGCCGATGGCAGGCGCAGAGGCAAACTGGGGCATCCATGAGTTCAGATGGCTTCTTGAGCAGGGATGTTTCGACATCCTCATGCCTGAGATTGGCGATATAGGCCCCCTAATGTCCCGCAATGTCGGGACCCTCGCGGCGGCGTACAACAGGCAAGTCTCGCCGCATTCGGCGCCGTTTGAACGGCGATTGGTCAATATCTGCGGAATCCATCTTATCGCGTCCATGCCAAACGCCCCGATAACAGAGTTCATTCACGAACCGCCGCACGCGGATATCTTCGAGGGCTGGCAGGTGTTCGAGAACCCGCCCGTCCTAGAAGCGGACGGTCAAATTAAAGTGCCTCAGGGCCCGGGCCTCGGGGTTACCTTCAGGGAGGATCTGATCGAAAAGTACTGACAAGATAACTCTTAATCTATCGGGACCTGAAACAAATACGGAGTAAACTCGTGCCCGCTTAAGCAGGCACTACGAAACACATAACTTGTGTATTCGCAGAGGATCCCCTTATTTAATTAGGGCGGCTTGCGGCCAACAGTAGTCTCTGAATTCAAAGACTACTGAGTCCCTTCATAGCTGAATAATGTGCGATGCTGGATGCGCCACCCGTCAATGGTGCGCACGAAAACATCCTCGTAATAGCCAGACGATATCATCGTCGGCGGTCGTGCAGTAACATCTAGCAACAGATAATAGGCTCGCGCTTCGGCACCACCTTCGGTCGCTGATATAAGGAAACTTCCGTTCATGTGCCGTCTGCCTACATCGCCAGTTTTTCCCTGATAGCGTTCGGCACGATCAGCCCTCAGTGCGTCCATCCCTACTATGTCCCGCCCACCTCTCGTCATCACCGCATCTTCAGCGAATGCCGATAGGAATAGTCCGGCATCTCGAAAATCACTGCCTTGATTGTAGCGTGCATAAAGCGCTTTGATCTCTTCGTAATCCTGGCCGGTAAGCGCAGTTGAAGCTGAATCCTGAGCGTTAACGAATCCAACTCCTGCCAAAGCAACAACGAGTGCAATTGCAACTAACCCTGATTTAAAACATCGAGCAATTCTATTCACAACTTTCTCCTAAGCAAAAATTTTGGGACCTTAAGTTTGTTCTAAATCGACTGCTTCCGGCGAGAAGCCGACATTCATTTCTAATTTTTACAGTGAAATGCTGCTTTGTTTTTGGTGTGCTTGCTAGCAGTTAATTCCATTATGTAAGGGCGCCCCCATATATCGTAACAGCAGCTCCCAGCCAGAATGGCGCACTTCACAGGGTTATTTGATATTACCTCAAGAGGTTCCTGGGTGCTATGAAGGCTAATTCACCCTGTAAAGCTAAAGATGCTTAGGCGGGAGTGTGAACACAGGCATTGGAGACGTTCTAAGAGCCTGTGAGATGTTTTAAGCCCAAAATGCGAGCTCAATAGAAATTTAAGGGAAGTCGATACCCTCGGAGAATTTTTGAGCCTATTCATTCAATAAGTGTTCAGGGATTTTCACTTGTTGTTCTTTGTAGTAGCGCAGCGCCCCTTTATGCAGTGGCACGGGAATACCTTTCAGTGCTTTTTCAATGGCCATAGATTTGGTGGCGCTATGAATCTCTTGTAATGTCGCTAGGTTGTCCCATAACAATTTTGTCATGTCGTATACAACTTCTTCTGATACATCATCTCGAACGACAAAAACATTGGAACTGTAGGCTGTTGTAATAGGCTTTTCCTGGCGCGGGTAAGTCCCTGCTGGCAATTCATAGAAATCCCACAATGGAAATTGTTGATTGATGGCTGTCAATTCCGCTTCGGAAAACCCAAGGATGGTCATGCGCTCACCTTGCAGAGCGTAAGCACGAGCTATGGCCGTTACTGGGGGCCCTGCGGGCACATTCATGCCGACAATATTACCGTCCTGCAGGGCGTTTGTAGACGGTCCATAGCCCAAGTAGGCAATAGACAGATCTTTATTGTAATCGATTCCAAGTGCATCGAGGATGTAGAAGCCGGTATGTTCGGCCCCTGAATTGCGCATGCCAATGGAATACCGTTCGCCTTCAAGTTTGCCAAGGTCGGAAATAGTACCATCGATAACTAAATCGGAACGCAGTACGAAGTGCTCCACGTTAGGCCACATTGCGCTGATGCTACGTAAGTGGGGTTGAGGAGCGCTAATCGGCCCATCGCCCTCGTAGGCCCATGCTGCGAAGGTGCCCAGTATTAGTCCAAACTGCGCCTGATTATCCCGCAGTAGTTTGATGTTTTCCATCGAGCCAGCCGAACTTATTGCAGTTAAAGAAAATCCTTGCTCACCCTTTGCTGAAACCAACGTTGAAAGGGCAACCCCGACGGGGTAAAACGTACCGCCAGTTGTACCCGTAGTCAGCACGTAGGTGCGTTGGTCGCTCATTCCGTCTGAGCAGGCGCTGATAAGGCAAACTAGCAGCACACCAATAGCTGTGAATCGCGACAAGGAGACCTCCGCCGATAAAGTTTAGTTATGTAAGGTGAAACACTACTCGGAGCAATTAGTTTTGTCACCTCACTTTCTTACTAGATATCAACCCCCTAAGTAGGGACACTAACAATTTAACAACTTAAGGCTAACCCATAAGTAGGGACACTAACAATTTAACAACTTAAGGCTAACCCATAGGAGAGTAAGTAGGCGTAAGTAGGGACACTAAAGCCTAAGTAGGGACACTAACAATTTAACAACTTAGGCTAACCCATAGCATTCGATTACTGTAATCAAGAAGCCACCTCTATCTGTTAAGTTGTTAAGTTGTTATCTTGTTAGTGTCCCCTTGTCCTCCCGGTAAGTCAGAATGGTTCCATTGCGCCCCTATACAGACTATTGTGGACGACTGATTTCGGCACGATAAATTTGGAGAACTAATTATGATAATAAAGACAATTGGAAATAAATTACTCTTTTTGCTTTGCGCATTACTTGTACTGCCTACTCTTGGCTATGCTCAGTCTAATAGAGACGGTGGCCCACCACTTGATTCAGAACGAATTCCCCGAGTTGAAAAGCCCTGGTCAGTTGCCGAAAGAGCAATCCTTGAGCCGCGAGAAAATAATGGCAACGTGCTTGGCGTTTGGTCCACCTGTGCCCAAGCGCCAGACCTTTGTAATGCGTGGTTGGAGTTCACCGATTATTTGCTCCAGGACTCTTCTCTACCGACTCGAGATAGGGAGTTGCTAATACTAAGAATTGGCTGGTTGAATGGTGGTGCCTATGAGTGGGCAGCACATCGGGGTCTTGCCTTGAGTGTTGGCATAACTGAAGCTGAGTTAGAAAACATTCTTGAAGGCCCAGATGCCAGTGGATGGAGTGATTGGGATAGCACATTATTAAGAGCGGCGGATGAACTGCATAGTAATGCCTTGATTACTGATGTCACTTGGAACAAGTTAGCAGTACGCTATGACAGGCGGCAATTGATGGAAGCAGTGTTTACCGTTGGCCAATACAACTTAGTGGCGATGTACCTAAATAGTTTAGGTGTTCAGTTTGAAGAAGGCTTTCAAGGGTTTCCTTTATGAAACTTAGAAAAAAATATTCAAGTAGTAAGTAGGGACACTAACAATTTAACAACTTAAGGCTAACCCATAGCATTCGATTACTGGACTTCCCAGGGTTTGCTAGACACCAAATAGCGTTAGAATCTAACTCTAGGAGAGGTGTTTATGAAAGGCAAACGATATACAGACGAGTTTAAGAAAGAGGCTGTCAAGCAGGTCACTGAGAGGGGCTATTCGGTTAGTGAAGTAGCTGAGCGACTTGGGACTACAACACATAGCTTGTATCTCTGGTTGAAAAAGTTCGGAGAAGCCAGCCCAAGACAAGCTGACAAAGATGATCTTGCTACCGAGAATGCGCGATTGAAGGCCGATTTGAAAAGAATGACAGAGGAGCGTGACATTCTAAAAAAGGCCGCAAAGTACTTTGCCAACGACCCAGGGTAAAGTACGCGTTCATTCGCGATCACCGGCACGAATTTTCAGTAGGCGCCATGTGTCGCGTATTTATGTTGCATCGAAGCGGGTTCTACGCGTGGTTGTCTAACCCCGTCTCAGTTCGCAGCGCAGGAAGATCAGCGGCTACTAAAGCAGATAAAGACGTTCTACATCGCCAGTGGTGGAACTTACGGAAGCCCTTGGATTCACAGAGACATGAGAGACGCAGGCGAGTCCTGCAGCGTCCACCGCGTTGCTCGAATCATGCGCGAACACCAGCTCAAAGCTCAGATAGGGTATAAACGTCGATACATGAAGGGCGGGAAAACAGGCAGCATCGCCAGTAATGTTCTCGAGCGCAACTTTAATCCCGGCAAACCGAATCAAGCATGGGTCAGCGATATCACGTACGTGAGAACCCACGAAGGATTTCTCTATGTCGCCACGGTTCTGGATCTGTTTTCTCGCAGGGTAGTAGGTTGGTCCATGGACAAGAATATCGACCGACATTTAGTGATACGAGCACTGATGACCGCGGTATGGAAGAGGCAACCCAAAGAGCGGGTACTGGTCCATAGTGATCAAGGAAGTCAGTACGGCAGCTCCGACTACCTCGCTTTCCTCAAAGAGAATAACCTTCAGCCGTCTATGAGTCGCCGCGGAAATTGTCACGACAACGCAGTCGCTGAGAGCTTTTTTGCAACCTTCAAGAAGCGCGTTACGAAAAAGAAGATCTACGCTACTCGAGACCAAGCAAAGTCGGAGATATTTAACTTTATCGAGATGTTCTACAATCCGATAAAGCGTCATAGTCACACAGGCGGTATATCCCCAGCACAATATGAAAAAGACTATTTTTCGAGGCTAGGAAGTGTCTAGCAAACCCTGGGAAGTCCATACTGTAATCAAGAAGCCACCTCTATCTGTTAAGTTGTTAAGTTGTTAAGTTGTTAAGTTGTTAAGTTGTTAAGTTGTTAGTGTCCCCTTGTCCTCATAGGGCTTGTGTTTGCCTGTAAAAAGAGCAGGAACTAAGTGTTATCAAGCCTTCTAAAGAACGACAGGCGAAGAGAAAATTTGTTGTTTCAGAACAATCGATATTATAACTGGGCTTGGTTAATGACTCTGGGGACTCGAGCAGAGGCTTATATTGGTTCAATCAATGCTGTATCGTGTGTTTTTGCACGGCCTGAGCCGAAAGCAGACAACATAAAACAAGGTCGGTCCTCATTTTTACGTTGACCGGCTTCAAGAAATAGTACGATAGCCATGACACAATAGAAATCGCTACTAGGGTCCAGTGACCATGAAACCGAAATTATTTGTCTCAGCTTTTATTCTGGCAGCCATCTTTTTGGTGCCTGCTTTAAGCTTCGCTCAGGTTGAGTCTGCTGCTTATTCTGGCATTACAGAATCAAGAAATTTATTCCGGGAAAACTGCGCAGTTTGTCACGGTGAAAACCTGGAAGGTGCGCCTCAGGGCTCGCCGTTACGTGGCGACCTAAGCCACGGTGAGTCCATGTCGGACATCACTGCCAGCATAACTAATGGCTATGAACTGGCGGGCATGCCTACCTGCGCGATATTTTCTCGCCGGTTGAGATCAAGGGTATAGCACTGTATGTGTTGGAATCACGAGCCAACGTTGGTTATGTCACCTCAAATTATGATGCTCCGCTCTTGATTCCAGATAATGTATTCGAGACTGAAAGCCATAATTTCCGCCTAGACACCCTGATAGATGATCTTGACCCTTTGCCATTTTCCATTGCGCCTCTGCCTGATGGTAGCCTTTTGGTAACTGAAAAAACCAGAGGCCTGCGTATTGTCAGCCCTGATGGGCAGAAATCGGAACTCATTGAGGGAACGCCCGATGCCTTCGATGATATTTATCGACTTGAATCGCGTATCGATATTGAGCGGGGAATGGGGTGGCTATTCGATATCCTGCTTCACCCTAACTACGAAGAGAATGGTTGGATCTACCTGTATCACAGTCATCGCTGCGAAGACTGCAACGACTTGAGTCGGGAACGAGAACGCCCTGTATCGATGAACCGGCTAGTACGCGGCCGTATAGAGAACGGTGTCTGGATTGATGAGCAAATTATCTGGCAGGCACCGATTGAAGATTACGGTCTCGCTGGCGACATTGGTGCCGGTGGACGTGTTGCGTTTGATAGTTTCGGTCATGTCTATTTCACTATTGGTATGAAGTGCGGTGGCAACGCAAGCGGCATTCAGGATTTGACTACACCTTGTGGCAAAACCCATCGCGTGAATGACGACGGCAGTATCCCGATAGACAATCCATTTGCACTGCGCAGCGACGTTTATCGCAGCATTTATACATACGGCCATCGCAGCCCACAAGGGTTGGAATTCGATGCGGCCAATGGTGAGCTGTGGGGCAGCGAGCACGGTCCGCGCGGTGGCGATGAAATAAATCTTTTGCGACCCGGGGCAAACTACGGCTGGCCATTGTACTCCCTGGGAATCGATTACGACGGAACCTCCGTTGAATATGGAAAAGATCTAGGGATAGCCTTTGAATTATCAGACATTGAACAGCCTGTTGTGGATTTAACACCTTCCCCTGCTGTGTCCAGCTTTATTATTGCAAACAGCGAACAGTTCCCGGAATGGCGCGGCGACTTTATTGTAGGTTCACTGAAAGCACGCAGCCTGTTTCGCATTACTATCGAGAATAATAGCTTTGTAAATCGAGAAACACTTTTTGAGGGGATTGGCCGCGTCCGGGATGTCGAGCAGGGATATGACGGTACAATTTATGTTCTGTTCGAACACAATGCTGGCGGACAAATTGTTAGGCTCATTCCGCAAAACAGATAGGGTTAGGAGTAAGTAGGGACACTAACAATTTAACAACTTAAGGCTAACCCATAGCATTCGATTACTGTAATCAAGAAGCCACCTCGATCTGTTAAGTTGTTATCTTGTTAGTGCCCCCTTGTCCTTCCTGTTAAGTTGTTATCTTGTTAGTGCCCCCTTGTCCTTCCCTGTACTTTTGCTTTGGATTTTTTAGTCTCATGAATGAAATCAATACATATAAACCCAAACAATTTTTTATCTTAACTTTTGCAGTTACCTGGGCGTGTTGGTTTGCCGCCCCATATTTTGGAGACCCAATAAACAGTGATCTCATATTCCTTGTGCTTATGCTGGTCGGCCTTTTCACGCCATTTATTACTGCATTATATCTAATATTCAAGTCGAAAAATGGCGCCTTAAAGCGTATTTTTTTCAACAAACTACTTAATATCAAATTAATCAAATGGAGTACTATCCCGCTTTTTCTAATACTTTTCCCAGCGTCAATAATTATATCCGTGCTTATTTCTACTCTATTTGGTTACTCATTTGACCAATTTACTATAGCTGATGAATTCTCCTTCAGCGTTGGAGGCATCCCAACACTACTTGTTCTTTTGCTTGCAGCGTGTTTCGAGGAACTCGGCTGGAGAGGATATGCCGTTGAAAGTTTGAACAACAAGTTTAACTATTTTGAAGCAACCGCTGTTTTTGGGATTCTCTGGTCGCTCTGGCACCTCCCCATGTTTTTCATCCCCGAGTCATATCAAGCAGAACTACTTCAAGAAGACTTTATTCTAGTTATTAATTTTTTCGTAAGCATTGTCCCTCTGGCCTTTATAATTAGTTGGTTTTGCAAAAGAACAGAGGCAGCATTTTGGGAGCGATTTTGATTCACTCTATTATTAACCTAACTCAGGAATTCTTCGTAGTATCACCATACACAAAATGCATTCAAACTTTAATTCTAATAGTTATAGCAGCGATTTTTGTAATAGCTGATAGAAACGTATTTTTTGGAGATGCTAGAAGTAAGTAGGGTACTGGAGGCACTAAAGGAGTAAGTAGGGACACTAACAATTTAACAACTTAAGGCTAACCCATAGCATTCGATTACTGTAATCAAGAAGCCACCTCGATCTGTTAAGTTGTTAAGTTGTTAAGTTGTTAAGTTGTTAAGTTGTTAAGTTGTTAGTGTCCCCTTGTCCCCTTCCATCTTTTCAATACGGCGCAGCCGTGCGGACTTATAGGGATTCAAGTCCGCTAATAGCTGTTCTCCCTTGGCAACTATCTTCTCCTGTTCCTGCGATGAATACTTGCGCCATGTGCTATAGGGGAACGCCATTCGAGGGTTACCTGAAAAACGGTCTTTATTTCTATCAATAAAGTGCCAATACAATGCGTTAAAAGGGCAGGCATCTTCTGTGGTTCGTTCTTTAACGTTGTACACGCAGCCTTTACAGTAATCGCTCATTTTGTTGATGTAGTTACCGCTAGCAGCATAAGGTTTGGATGCTATTAAGCCCCCATCGGCAAACAGTGCCATGCCTCGTGTGTTGGGGAGTTCAACCCATTCTATCGCGTCAACATAAACACCCAAATACCACTCGTCAACTTCATTGGGTGCCAAACCAGCTAGTAGAGAAAAATTGCCAGTGACCATCAAGCGCTGTATATGATGGGCGTAACTGTAAGTCATGGTTTGCTGAATGCTTTTGTTGATGCAATTCATTTTTGTGTTGCCGCTCCAGAACCAGCTAGGCAGAGGCCTGTTTGCATCGAGTGAATTTGCTGCTGAATAATCTGGCATATTCGACCAGTACATGCCGCGCACATACTCGCGCCAGCCTAGGATTTGGCGAATGAAACCTTCAACTTGTGCGAGGTTAATCTCTCCATTCGAATTCTCGAAAGATTGAATTGCAGTTTGAATTACCTGCATTGGGTGTAATATTTTCGTGTTCAGTGAGAAGCTTAATCTTGAATGGTACAAACTCCATTGATATTCGCTATTCGCAGTCATCGCATCTTGATATAAGCCAAATCTCGACAGGCCAAATTCACAAAATGCCCAAGTAGCTGTAGCGATTGAGTTTTGTCTATAGGCCACAGCAAGTTGTCATCAGCTACCCCTATTGTCTTAATCTTATGCTTTTCTAAGCGAGCCATTACCGCTCGAGCATCATTTTTGAAGATGAGCGGTTCTGGAATTTCAGACAGTGATTTTTTTGAGAAAGATTTTCGGTTCTCTTTGTCGAAATTCCAGCGCTCGCCTAAAGGCCCATCATTGGTCATTAGAATTTTAAAACGTTTTGCGCATTTTGCGATAGAACATCTCCATGCGTACGCTAGTGTTTGGTCTAAAATGGCTGGGAAGTTCTTCAAACGGCATCAAAAAGTGTTCACTATCTACTTCTTTCGTAGTAATGCTAAGTTGACTGGACAACTCCTGTAATTGACTAAGCAAGCGATGCTCATCTGGCCGCTGGTACTCGAAAATGGAGCAACCAGTTCTAGTTATGATCACCTCTACCAGCTTTTTCAACGATACATATTCTGCGGAGTCATCGAGCGTCAGGTGTAGCACTTTATGGCCGCGGCTTTGGAGTGATTTGGAGAAAGCTTCCATAGCCAGAAAAAAGGCGCACACTTTTTGTACATGATGGCACACATAATTAGTCTCTTGCGGTAATTCAGCAATTACATATAGAGTGTTTTCGCATTTATCTGCATACCATGAGTGGTTGGCATTAAGTTGGTCGCCAAATATCCATCGTAGGGTTTTTATCTTGGGCAGTTTATCTAGAATCATGATTTTAGGAAGAGGGGCGACTTTTATGGTGAATTTTAATGGGTTTTTGTATTTCTTTGCTTTCTATTTTTTTGCAGTAAAGAATGCTTGTGGCTACTTTTTTATTGAATAAGAGGTTCTCTCCAATACTACCCTCTCTTATTCTGTCGAATCTTGTATTGAGTCTTACAATATCCGCGTAATACTTTGGGGTCACGGAATGCAGTATGTTTAGTAGCCCGTCCGCGAACCCGCATGCGCCAAGTCCTAAAAGATGCTAATTTCAACTGGTGTTGCATTATTTGGATAACCTCTTTTTCGCCGAATCCAAATTGCTGTTCAATTGCTTCAAAAGGGGTTCTATCTTCCCAGGCCATCTCAATAATTCGAGACTGTTCATGGAGTGGCAATCGACTAAAAGTATCTATAATCATTTTCAAGTCCCAGGAACAAGTAGGTAATGCACGCTATGAGCCAGCTTACGATATGAGCTTCGATAGATGGTAGAATTGCGGAAAGCCTTTTAATCCTTATTAGCTACGCCTCTTCTACGCCAAACTTCAAATAACAGATTACTTGTGCTTGGTCGGGATAAAGGAGGGCGTTGCCAGCCTTATTTTATGACTAGGCTGATGTGTCAATCTTAGTAATTTTAAGTGGCTTGGCGCACAGATTGCTGAATTAGCGCGGGTTAGGGTAAGCGATATAGTGAGGAGCACTAAGCAGGGACACTAACAATTTAACAACTTAAGGCTAACCCATAGCATTCGATTACTGTAATCAAGAAGCCACCTCTATCTGTTAAGTTGTTAAGTTGTTAAGTTGTTAAGTTGTTAAGTTGTTAAGTTGTTAAGTTGTTAAGTTGTTAAGTTGTTAAGTTGTTAAGTTGTTAAGTTGTTCGTGTCCCCTTGTCCTTTTTTTCCCCTTGTCCTTTTTTAGAGAGTTCATCACGAATTATTTTTGCCAGTGTTCGCACTTCATAGGGCTTTCTTACCATAGGAAAATATTCGACGCTGTTTCCAAATACTTCATCCTTTCCTTTGTTATATCCAGATGTTAGGACTACTTTGACTTCAGGGAAATTTTCCTGTACCCAAAGAGCTAACATATGGCCGTCCATTTTGCCTGGCATAAGCACGTCGGTAAAGACCAAATCAACACTGACTCCTGATTCTAGAGTTGCACGAGCAACATCGGCATTCTCGGCCTCAATCGTTGCATACCCTAGTTTCTTTAAATCGCGCAGCGTCAGCCTTCGAACTCGGGGTTCATCTTCTACCACCAGAATAATTTTAGTTTCCCCCGGGAGGTTATCTGAGCTCATCTTTTGTGGGTTTTGCCTAATTAATTCAGGTACTTCTTCTAACAAAATTGACACAGTAGTGCTACGTCCATAATCACTCTCTACGAAACACTCCCCATTGGATTGCTTGACAAACCCATACACCATACTAAGCCCGAGGCCGCTGCCCTTGCCCACTTCCTTGGTGGTAAAAAAAGGTTCAAAGACGCGCTCGAGATCATCGGCCTTAATCCCTTCACCCGTGTCTTTTACAGATATTTTGACTAACTTCTCGTCGCCAATATTTAACAATTTTGATGTAGGGAATTCACCCTTTATATACTGGCTTACACTGATAGTAATACGACCACCGGCAGGCATAGCATCGCGAGAATTAATACAAAGGTTTAACAGCGCATTATCTAATTGAGAGGGGTCTACCTTTAGAAACAAATCCCTCTTAGCAAGCTCTACTACTAGTTCAACTTTTCCGCCCAATGTTCGTGAAATGAATCGGGAAAATTTTTCGATAATCAGGTTTGCGTTAATTACTTTAGGGTTGAGTACCTTATTTTTAGAAAAAGTAAGCAATTGCTGCGTCAATTCTGTCGCATTGTCTGCAGCAGACATAGCGTCCTCAAGTAATTCACTAATTTCTGTACTAACTGTGCCAATATCCTCGCGTAGAAACCTCAAATTACCGCCAATCACACTAAGTAGATTATTGAAATCATGTGCAATACCGCCGGTCAGCTGACCGACAGCTTCCAGTTTTTGCATCTGGTTAAGTGCGCCTTCTTTTTCTCGAAGTTCAGTAATATTTTGACCAACCCCAATAACGCCAACTATGGCGCCTTCCACATTTTTTCGGCTAGTTGCGTTGAGCAAAACCTCCAGTCGTTTTCCCTCGCTGGTGTAGAGTGGAAACTCGTAGTTTCCTGTCTCGATTCCCCGTAATGCATCGTCCAGAACCTGCTTCACCGAGTCCTTGTATTCATCGGTAATAAACTCCTGAACCAGGTCATGGCCCATCACTTCATCTTTGCTGTATCCGCTGAGGCTCACAGCCTCCTGGTTCCATTCATTCACCAGACCTTGGGTGTCAATACCGAAAATCGGCGCATTGGCGGTGTCGATCAATTGGGTTAATTCGCTCGCGACGCGAGTCGTTTCGGCTTGAGCCTGCTTCTGCAGTGTGATGTTCTGACCAACCCCAATAACGCCAACTATGGCGCCTTCCACATTTTTTCGGCTAGTTGCGTTGAGCAAAACCTCCAGTCGTTCTCCCTCGCTGGTGTAGAGTGGAAACTCGTAGTTTCCTGTCTCGATTCCCCGTAATGCATCGTCCAGAACCTGCTTCACCGACTCCTTGTATTCATCGGTAATAAACTCCTGAACCAGGTCATGGCCCATCACTTCATCTTTGCTGTATCCGCTGAGGCTCACAGCCTCCTGGTTCCATTCATTCACCAGACCTTGGGTGTCAATACCGAAAATCGGCGCATTGGCGGTGTCGATCAATTGGGTTAATTCGCTCGCGACGCGAGTCGTTTCGGCTTGAGCCTGCTTCTGCAGTGTGATGTTCTGACCAACCCCAATAACGCCAACTATGGCGCCTTCCACATTTTTTCGGCTAGTTGCGTTGAGCAAAACCTCCAGTCGTTTTCCCTCTCTGGTGTAGAGTGGAAACTCGTAGTTTCCTGTCTCGATTCCCCGTAATGCATCGTCCAGAACCTGCTTCACCGAGTCCTTGTATTCATCGGTAATAAACTCCTGAACCAGGTCATGGCCCATCACTTCATCTTTGCTGTATCCGCTGAGGCTCACAGCCTCCTGGTTCCATTCATTCACCAGACCTTGGGTGTCAATACCGAAAATCGGCGCATTGGCGGTGTCGATCAATTGGGTTAATTCGCTCGCGACGCGAGTCGTTTCGGCTTGAGCCTGCTTCTGCAGTGTGATGTTCTGACCAACCCCAATAACGCCAACTATGGCGCCTTCCACATTTTTTCGGCTAGTTGCGTTGAGCAAAACCTCCAGTCGTTCTCCCTCGCTGGTGTAGAGTGGAAACTCGTAGTTTCCTGTCTCGATTCCCCGTAATGCATCGTCCAGAACCTGCTTCACCGACTCCTTGTATTCATCGGTAATAAACTCCTGAACCAGGTCATGGCCCATCACTTCATCTTTGCTGTATCCGCTGAGGCTCACAGCCTCCTGGTTCCATTCATTCACCAGACCTTGGGTGTCAATACCGAAAATCGGCGCATTGGCGGTGTCGATCAATTGGGTTAATTCGCTCGCGACGCGAGTCGTTTCTTTATGTGCTTGCAGCAATTGACTTTCTAGATTTTTACGTTGTGAAATATCTCGAACAATACCTGTGAAAACAAAGTCACCGCCATCTTTGAACTTACTCACAGCTAATTCCATTGGGAAAAGGCTGCCGTTCTTTCGCTTCCCTTCCAGTTCGCGCCCCAGGCCAATTATTTTATTTTCACCAGTTGCCAAGTGCTGGTTTATATAACCATCGTGATGATTTTTGTGAAAGTCTTCCATGAGAATTTTGACATTCTTCCCTATAACTTCCTGTGCTTTATATCCGAAACAGTTTTCAGCGGCGGGATTAAACGAATCCACGATTCCATCGCTGTTAATGGTAATAATTGCGTCGACTGTGGTCCTGACAACAGCTTGTAAACGTTCTCCTGACGCCTGATATTCTTTTTTCTTTGTAATATCTAAGTAGGTACCAGTCATTCTCGTTGGTGCGCCATCACTTCCCCATTCAACTACCCTCCCTTGTTCTTCAAGCCATACCCAGTGCCCATTTCTATGTTTCAACCGCGTTTCAAAATAATAATAATCGCTTTTTCCCGCCCAGTGTTCCTCTAATAGACGGTCAGATTCTTTATGATCATCTGGGTGAACAGACTCTTCCCATAAATTAATCCATTCACGAGATATCTCTTCAAGCGTATACCCAATGATATTCGCACAGCGTTCGCTAACAGTGATTTTTCCTGTTTGAACATACCAGTCCCATACGCCATAATTAGCGCTCTCAAGCAAAATGCCAAGCTGTCTTTCTCTATTGTTACCATCAGCGATCTGCGCTTTAAGTGTTTTGATTTGAGACTCGAGCGAATCCAATGTACTACCTTTTAGTTTGATTTTTACTGTAATAGTATTTGGGCTCAAAAGATGAGGCTCACAAAATACCCAGCATTTTGGACGCCAGCTCTCTAAGGCGCCCTCAGGGGTTGAAATGGCCCTGAGGTCATTTCAATCAACTCCTCTTCTGGGCACCTATTTACAGTATCGACGCGAGGCGTTCAACTACAAACGTCACACTCGCATCCATAGCTTCCAAAAGTGGCCCGGGATAGACACCAATTGCGACAACCGCAATCGCCAAGGGCATTATTGTCCACATCTCTCTTGTATTGAGATCGGTCATTTTTTTTGCCGCTTCAGTGCGCGCCTCACCGAAAGCCACTCGCTGTAGCATCCATAGCATATAGGCAGCCCCCAACACGATGCCGCCCATTGCCAGAACGACGAAGACAAAGTTCTCGTAAGAAACGCCAACCAGAATCAGGAACTCTCCTATAAAGTTAGACGTCGTCGGAAGACCGAAAGAGGCTACAGCGAACAGACTCAGTATGGCTACAAATCTTGGCATACGTTGCTGCAGACCACCGTAGTCTGCAATCGAACGGCTCTTGGTTCGGTCGTACAATTGTCCGACTATGAGAAACATTGCGCCGGTGGTGAGACCATGAGTCACCATCTGCAAAATTGCTCCTTCGACGCCTTCGTTATTAAACGAAAATATGCCAAGTGTTACGAAACCCATATGTGAAACCGAGGAATACGCCACGAGCCTCTTCAGATCTACCTGAGCGAGCGCCATATAGCCACCGTACAGAACTGCTGCGACGGACATCCACAGCACCGCCGGTGCAAAGGCATGTGACATCTCTGGGAATATGGGCAGGCAAAAGCGGATAAAGCCGTAGCCACCCATTTTAAGAAGTACGCCTGCTAAGAGCACACTACCTGCGGTTGGCGCCTCGGAGTGAGCGTCGGGAAGCCAGGTGTGAAATGGCAGCATCGGCAACTTGATCGCAAAACCCAAAAACAGCGCGAGGAATATCCAGAATTCGGAATCTGGCGTGTAGTCATACCCCGCCAGCGAGAGAATATCAAAAGTGCCAGCTTGCAGAGAAAGGGCCAATATTCCGATGAGCAACAGTAAACTACCAGTCAGACTGTAGAGAACATACTTTAAGCCTGCCGCGACCCGGTTCGGGCCACCCCACAGCACGATCATAAAATACATGGGAATCATAGTGACTTCCCACATCATGAAGAACAGGAAAGCGTCTAAGGCTGTAAACACTACCAGCATTGCACCCTCGACAAGCAGAATCAGCATCATGAACGCTTTCAAGCGCGTCGTGATTGAGTCCCAAGAGCCTAGAACACAAAGCGGAGGGAGAAAGGTCGTGAGCAGTACCAGCAAGACACTGATGCCATCGACTCCCACCGCGTACTGAATACCAAAAGTCGGCATCCACTCCACACGCTCAACGAACTGCAGGCCTTTCTCAACATTGTCGAAGCTCACCCACAATTGCAGAGCAAGCGCGGCATTTACCAGAGTCGTAGCGAGCGTCGTAACGAGAACCCACTTCCGCTCGTGCACAAATAATAGAGCCACCATGCCAATAAAGGGCACTAGGATCATCCAGGTCAGAATATGCTCTGCAAATAGTGAACTCATATCGAAATTTATCCCACGATCCAGTAGAAAAACCCCAGTGCTGCAATCAGCCAGAATACAACTACCAACAAATTGTGTTGCAGCGTGTGTGGCTCATAACGCCGAGCCGCCTGTCCAGAAGCATCGATATCCTTGCCTATGCTTTCAACCGTTCTTGAAATACCCGCCGTGTCGACAAACCTGCCAAGCCAGCGAGCTATGCCGACGCTGGCTGAGCCCAGCGTGACGACGAAACGATCAATGATGCCCTGATCTATTCTTCTCCACATCCAATCAGCGAATTTTATCGTTGGACGCACCAAGAAGACATCGTAAATCTCATCGAAGTAGCCTTTGTTCAGGAAAAAAACATACAACTTTTTCCGCCACCGTGGTGTTTCTAATGTCTTGGGTCGCAGAAACCCCAAATAGGCGACAACCCAACCCCCAACTGCAGCAGCTAGCGGAACCAATATCCAGACAGATAACTCCATGTTTGCTTGTATTGGCAGTCCACCCACAGCTGGCGATAAAAAACCAGCAAACCAGCGCCATACGACAATTAACACGGCAACCATAACCGTGGCTATAACGACAACACCAGTCACATGCTTTGCTGAAAATGGTGTAGCTATGACGGTGGGACTGCCATCCTTTGCACCAGGAGGACTACGATGGAATATTGTAGTCATACTTGTGAAGAGATAGATGGCGGTAAAAAAGATTGTAGCGAGACCAACAATCCACAGGGCAATGTTCGCCGCCGAGAAACTTTGCGAAAGCCACAGATAACCGTAGGGCCCCGAGAATATGACTAGCGCTGGAATCACCGACAAAATTAACGCGCCAATAAAGAGCCCACCCATTGCGCGTGATGGCCCTTTCTCTTTGGCGTCCTCTTCAACATGTCGATGCGTAGCCGCAAGCACATTGCCTGTCGACAAAAACAAAAACGCCTTAAAGAAGCCATGGGCAATCAGGTGGAATATGGCTGCAACGAAGGCGCCCACACCACAAAGCATTGTCATGAATCCGAGCTGGCTAATGGTTGAATAGGCAAGAGTGCGTTTGACATCGGTCTGTGTCGACGACACCAGCGCTGCAAAAAGCGCGGTTACGCCGCCTACCGTAGCAATCACCATCATCGCCGTTGGCGATAGCACCAGCACCGGGCTTAGTCTAACCAGCAAGAAAGGCCCGGCGTTCACCATAGTGGCGGCGTGAATTAACGCAGACACAGGAGTTGGCGCTTCCATCGCAAACGGCAGCCAGATGTGCGCCGGCATCTGCGCGGATTTTCCAACTGCCCCGCAAAACAGACAAAGGGTTAATAGGGTAATAGACAGCGTCGGAATGTCGGCGCCGGATTCTGCTATCGCGAGTATCTGGGGTATATCGAGCGTGTCGAACGTCAGAAAAGTTAGGACAACGCCTATCGCCAGCCCGACATCGGCAACCGAGTTCACCAGAAAAACTTTTGTTGCAGCTCGGGCCGCGGAGGGCCGTTCTGCATAGTGTGAAATCAGCAGATATGAGCAAAGGCCCATCAGCTCCCAAAAGATGAAGGTCAAAAGCAGATTACTGCTCATCACCAGAAGCGTCATGGCCGCGGTAAAAAGAGCGGTCAGGGCAAAAAATCGGCTGTGCCGCAGATCACCTATCATGTAACGCGAGGCATAGACCTGAACGACTGTGCTAACTCCGGTTACCAGCAGTAAAATCAAAACTGTGAGCTGGTCAATATAGAACCCGAGATCTACGCTTAGCCTGCCGACATCCAAGAACTCATAAAGATGTACTCGAATTGGTCCGTTAGCAGAAACATCCAAGAACGCAACGATGGACATCAAGAACGAAAGCGCAACCGCCGGGATGACAAGGCGGTGCCCTTTTCCCTGCAGGCCCTCTCCGAACAGAATCAGGATGAATGATGCGGTGAGAGGTAATAGAGGAATCAACGTGTAAATAGACATGGTTTCTTAAACGCCTCCATTGGTTATGGATTCAATTAAGAATTGGAAAATCGTATCACTCATTAAGCCTAAAGCGATCATTGAAAATGATATTGCTGAGAGGCTAATACGTAGAGCGTTTGACACGACTAGCGGTTCCGACGTGGCATGCTGCGGCTGGTGGAACCAGCAAGAAAATATTTTGAGGAAATACGCCAGGGTCAACAGAGTCGATGCCAGTACTGCGAACGCCGCTAGGTAGTGCTGCGCCTCAAGTGCACCGAGGATAATATTCCATTTACCAAAGAACCCGCCGGTAGGCGGAAGCCCGACCATCGCAACTGCTGCCACCACTAAAGCGCCAGTCAACCAAGGCGATTGCCGGCCCACGCCGCGCAGATCTTCAAGGGTGTGCACACCGTGATAATAAATTAAGGCACCAGCAATCATAAACAGCGATGCCTGCATGACTGCATCATTAATCAGGTAAAACATGCCCCCTGCAAAGCCTGTGGTATTGCCCAGACTCACGCCTATAAGAATCAATCCGATATGGCTGATACCACCATAGGCAAACATACGTTTGAGATTAGTTTGTATCAAGGCGAGAGCACCCCCTACCAGAGCCGCAACCACGCCTAGTTCCTCGAGTAACACCAGGACAGGAACGTGACTAACTTCAACGCCCTGCGCGATAAGCGAATACTCGATACGAATCCAAGCGACAAGGGACACCTTAGTCACTGTCGATGCCAGCAAAGGCGTAACCGATGACGGTGCGTTCGCATAGGCATCAGGTAACCAACTGTGCAGTGGTATCAAGGCCATCTTGATCGATAGGCCTAGGAAAATATAGATCAGTCCACCGGCTACTGCGGTCGACGTAATCAGTTCAGGAAGTCGTACTGCCAGATCCGCCATATTCAGCGTACCTGTTGCAACATAGAGATGGCCCAGACCGAGTAGATATAAACTCGCACCAAACGAGCCTAGTAGTAGGTAGCGAAATGCGTAAACCAGACTCTTTCCGCCAGCAGCACCTACAAGCGCGTATCCAGTTAACGCGACCACTTCCAAGAACACGAAAACGTTAAACAGATCAGCAGCAAAAATGATGCCGACCAGGCCTGACACCATGATCAGAATAAGTGTGTAATAGGGAATACTCTTTTCCAGGTCCTTTGCAGTATCCACACGGCCATAAACCTGTGTTATCACCGCAACAAAGCTCATTACCAACACCACAATCGCAGCAATCGAATCATTAAGCCAAGCGATCCCAATCGGTGCAGTCCATCCACCGAAGGCGTACTCAACGGGACCCTCTGCCAGAACGACGCGCAGATTGGCGATAGATAGAAGGAGCATTACTCCGAAAGCACCCAGCGTGAGATTTGGACACCACGATCGCCGCTTTGCCGTGAGTAAAGGCATAGATACACCCATTACAAACGGTACTAAAAAAAGTAGAACAGGCAGGTTACTGCTCATTTAAGCTGCTCCAATATTTCATCTTCATCAAGGCTGCCAAATTTTCGGTAAATAGCTGAAACAAGTGCAAGTGAAACACCAAGCGTTGCGATCTGAACCACAATGGCCGTTACCGTCAATGCGTGGGGCAGCGGGTTTGCATAGAGCATAGGATCCACCAAACCTGATTCAGCCAGAATAATAGGTACTGTTGCACCATCCTTCGCGCTGAAAGCGACAAGGAAGAAGATGACGCTGGTTTGAACGATATACAGACCAATGAGTTTCTTCACTAGGTTTGGGTGAGCAGACATGATGTAAATGCCCCACAAAAACAAAATGACAAAAACTACAAAATTTGGTCGCTGAATTAATGTTTCTAAAAGCTCAAACATTGCTAACCTCGTCATTTGGAATTTCATTTTCATCAAAGGATAAACTGACCGCAATCGACACACCGGTGACTGCCACATCTACGGCGACCCCGATCTGCGTTAGCAGTATTCCTACGTAGTGCTGGGATGCTTCGTCAAGACTCGGAATTTGCAGGTAAGAGTAGTTCAGAAACTGACCACCTCCGATAAGACAAAGGCCACCTACGCCAGCGAAGATCAGCAGGCCTAGCCCGTCGCCGTGGAGAATTTTTCGCGCAAGCACACTGTCGGGTGAATCAATACCAAAAATAAGAATCGCCAAAATCATGCTAGCCGCAATGATCACACCGCCTACAAAGCCACCGCCTGGTCCGTGTTGACCAAATACCAGCACGTAGATTCCGAACAATTGAGCAATGGGAATTACGATGTGTCCCAAAGTGCGCACGATAGCGCTATCGTGTGGCCGAATCATGAGCCGCCCTTCCTGAGAATGAGTGCGCAGGCAATTCCAGCGGTGAAAATTACAATAGTTTCGATGAACGTGTCGAATGAACGGTAATCCATGAGCACAGAAGTTACTACATTCGGAGTCCGCGTTTGCTCTACACTATTCTCTAAGTATTCCGGCGAGATGTAGATGCTTGCTGCGGAGGTGATATCACCGAAAGCAGGTAAATCACCTGCGCCGTAAAGAAGCAGAAGACCCAGCACTGGAAGGCCTAGTAGTGCGGACCAAGGTACAGGCGGTCGGCGTATATGCGTGTCCTTTTCAGTTGTACCGAACAGCGTCAGCAGAAAGAATACAGTAGCAAGACCTGCGCCTACCACTGCCTCTACAAATGCAACATCAACAGCACCCAGTGATGCCCATACTAGCGCCAGAACAAAGCTATAGGAGCCTAGTATAAACACTGCCGAGATGAGATCTTTCACCATGATGGCGCCGCCGGCTGTCACGACCAGCAAGATGAGAAGTGGTAGTTCTATTATCATCTGCTTTCCTTATCCGTAGGTCGTAGCCCGGAACGGTATGCCGCCCGAATAGTTGCGTGCGAAATAACCGGGTTCAACAGGTAAATGAGCACAAGCACAACAAGAATCCTGAGAAAATTCATATTGAATCCCTCGTAGACGGCAAGACCCGCAAGAACCAAAATTGCGCCAAGTGAATCGGTAAGAGAAAGTGCATGGGCGCGTGAAAAAACATCGGGTAGGCGCAACATTCCAATCGAACCTACAACGAGAAAAAATAATCCAAGAACAATAAGAAAAATAGCTAACCAAGTCATTTCGATGATGCCCCTCTCTCCTCGAGAAATTTAGCTATAGCCAATGCGCCAACAAGATTTAGAAGCGCATAGCCGGTAGAAATATCAACGAACATATCGACTCGCTCGAACATAGTGCCGATTAAGACGAGCAGCACAATAGCTTTGGTAGAGATACCATTCAAGCCCAGCACCCGATCAAATACGCTGGGACCGCGTACTACGCGGTAAAAATAAACGAGCATTAAGACGGTGATTATGGTGAGCACAACAAAAAAGAAAGTGTTCATTTTTTATCCCCCTTTACAGAGAACAGGCGACCCACTCTGTCATCAAATAGACCGCTTTTGAGTTCTTCACAGGACGCTACATCAAGGGCATGCACAATCAGTTCGCCTGGCGCGACCTCAACGGTGATAGTGCCGGGCGTCAACGTGATTGAATTACCGAGCACAACGAGTTCTCCATCGCTACTTAGCTTTGTCTTGTGTCGAACAAGTTCCGGCGCAATAGGAAGAGCTGGATCTAGGATGAGACGACTCACATGGAACCCGCTTTTCAGAATACGGCCAATTAGCCACGGCACATACATCAGTGCTGCCAGCCAGGAAAAGCGTCTTACGTGGGGTGCACCAGTCGGGCTCAACCAAACAACCATACTAGCAACAACAGCACCCGTCGCCATATGGAGGATGTTATACGATGCTGACAATACGAGCCAGAGGACAAAAAGTGCGAAGCCAGCAAAAATCCTCATAAGTCAATCAACTCCCATGTAGCGTTTTTATTGTATCTATGAAACTCGGAGCTTAGAGGGTCTAATGCAACTAGGTTTACCCACTCATTGTGGAAAAAATGTTGCAATACTTCGTGGCGGCTAATAATTGCAGCAATGACCTCAGTCTTTGCCTCTATTATCGTCAATAGACGCATTGGCTCGTGGTTGTGAATCTCACCATTGTTCATTGTCTGCAGTGGAAGGCCTGTTGCCAGATCACTTTCTGCGCCGTACATAAGACCGACACCGGCGACCACGTTGTGAATAACTTTACTGCCGCTACCGTAATTCCAGGGGTCGGTTGAAGAGAAGTAGTGCTCCATGTTTATCCATTCGCCAACGACAAGCGGCGCTGTCATGACTTTTTCTAAAATCGCGCCCTGCGGATCCGATATCGCGTTGTAGGAATGCAGGAAGCATCTACCGCCAAGATCCACTCCTTTGGTCACGCCTCTGCGGCCGATAATGAATCCGGCATTGCCGGATAAACCCCATTCTGGCCGCGGGTTAGCCCAATCGAAGCCTCGGGCCTCAACATGGGCATAGGCCTGTTTTGCTGTCATCCCCGTCGGAGCGCCGGGAATACCATCACAGCGATTTAGGGCCTGCTGTTCGCCACCTTCTTGGAATACCTTGCGAAGTTCCGACAGGTCCTCAAGAAAACTGCTCGGAACATCTTGAACGTCATACAGGGCTATTCGATCCGAGTTCGTGTCGTGTCTGCCCGCCAGAAACCGGGTGTCATCCGGAATTTCAAGGCCGCGTTGCGCTAGTTCTTTACGCACATCGGGGTTATTGCCCATGTTGGCAAACATACGCGCATTTGGATCGCCTGAGCGACCGCCACATGCACCACAATCAAGCGCTGCATAGTAGGGGTTATTATCCGATGTGCTGCCATGACCGCAGAGCACAATAAAGCGCGCAAAATTCCCGTGATACCAATTGTACGAAGACCGCCTTCGACGAACGAGGCCTGCTGATCGATGGAAAAGCCTCTATCAAGTGTAATCGGCTGACCAGTTACCTGCGGGGCATCTCCAGAATCCGCCGATACGTTTATTTCTGTCGCCACTGGCTGAACAAACCATCCCCGCAAAGCTTGCATGAAAAATTCGTAGGGCCTGCGTAGCATTGTCTTACCAATAAGCCCAATACTGAAAAACAAGCCGAGCACATCAACAAGCAAAAAGGACGCAACAGGGCTATGTTTCATGTCGTGAAAAAGCTTCTCTGCAAACTGTGCCCAGCGCGAACCAGACGCGTAACGCGCTAGCTCCTGCTGTTGTCCTTCGCGCGGAAGCTCAAAGAGTGAATTTGCCGGGGTAAGGAGAACTGGACAAAGTGCGAGAGACTCATCGCTGTCATAACTGCGATGACTTATTGGAATGCCAAAAAAACCGGCGTAGCCAAATGTTTCGACAATACCTGCTTGTTCAAAATGTCGGCGAAACGGCTCCGAACGAACGTCAATGCAAAACACGGCCTGCGCCAAAGAGCGTCCCTTTTCCAGCTGAGTTTTATCGCGGTTTGCGGCTATCTTTGTCAATAGCTCGTCTCGATACGAATCTTCGTAGGCCTCGAGCCATACCGAAGAATGCTGTTCCGAGGGAAAGACATCTAGCCAGCTGAGGAGTGTTAGTGCGTCTTCATTAGACAAATCATCCAGAGCTTCCGAGGCTAGTCCCAAAAATTGCAGCAGATGAAATAAACGCCAGCCGTCTCTACAAATTGCACTTTTATTCGTATTGACTATTGCGCTGGTAACATCAACATTACTTAGAAAATTCTCGTTCTCGAGATAGCTACAAATAGCAGGAAGTGTGCCGTCTACTTTCCACTGTCGCGAGGCGTGGACTACAGTGAGCTCAGCCTCGTAAAATAATCGGACAGCAAGGTAGTGAACAATATCGATTGGATTATTTTTTCTGTATCGGGTCTTCAGGATTAAGGCCGCGCCAGCGAACCACGCCCGTCCAGCCCGAGAGCTGAGCAAGAACACGGGTAAGATAATCCTCTCTACGAGCCTCGGGAATTTGCAGCGCATCAAGGGACTTTTGGATTGCACTTTCCGGATCGTCTGGAAGAGCGGCAATCTTTGTTGAATAGTTTTTAATGCCTAGTAAGCGGCCACTCAAATCATGTTGCGCGAGATCACGCCAAGCTGCATAGAAACCGGAATGCTTATCCGGCATTGTCCACCCGCCATGCCCTCATCGATAAACGATGAGACCCATTTGATCATTTGCCCATCAATAGTTGTGACGATGCAGGTGTCAGCTAATTCGTCAATCCAGTCACTGAGTGTTCGACGAAATGGCAACTCTACCGTAGGGGCTCCATCATTCGTTGAATTCTTCTTGTAGTCGTCAACTGACCCTTCATTCAGCTTGAGAATGGACTGCGCGCGGGCCCAGAGATTCGCCAAGTCACTATTCTTAGCCGCACCGTCTCGAGGCTGTTCTAATGCCCCTGCACTGGCGAGCTCCCAATCAAGCAATGCGGGTTCCAGCGCATCTATGCCATGAAGCAAATGGATTCGCTGCACCTCAATCGGCTGCTGTAAGAGAGTGCGAAGCCAGTGACAGAGAGGCACTGCGATTTTCGGGCCAAGACGGGCAAGAGGCACGGTCAACGTTCCTGTCATTGATGCGCCCTGTCTTGTACGAAGCCCCGGTACTCAAGCGTTGGGCAGATAGCCTTCGGCACCAAAGAGAGTCTTCGCCTGCCGGATCGCCTCGTCGAAGGGAAGATGCTCAAAGCCATGAATCGGGTTGTGATGCACAAACCCCTTCATCGGCCAGAACTGGGATATCGGCTCCGCCGCTTCCTCTACATATGGTGCTGGAGCGTACTCGTGGCACTCAGTCAGGTTGCTTTCTTCCTTGCAGCTAGCCAAGGGATGATCAGAAAGCGCACTATGTCCATCCAGTCCGGTAACTCGTTAAGTTCGCGATCGCGCTCTGCAATATTCACTACTGCAGGGCGTCCAGGTTAGCCATGACACAGTGTGATCAACCAACCTTGTGTCCTGACAGATCGACGACGACCTTGCTTGCGCATTCTGTCCGCTCGATGCGGTTTTTAAGACGCGATCCAAGTACTGAAAACGGCAGAATTGTTCGACCATGACCGTCGCCGTAGCCGTCGCCTGGGTTATCAAGTTCTGACGCTAGGCTTTGAATAACGAGCCGATGGGTGCACCGTTGACGATATGGATAATCGCCTTCACCAAGATGCCGATGCCAATGCCGACAAGCAAATCAGTGGCAAGCACGCCGATGATGGTCGAAACAAAAACGATAAACTGCTCAGGGCCCACTTTGTACATGTGTATGAATTCTGTTGGCGATGCGAGGCGAAAACCCGTGAACACAAGCATTGCCGCTAATGCAGCAAGTGGAATGCGGTCAATGAGGGCTGGCACCAAGGCTACGAAGGCAAGCAGGAATACCCCATGAAACAAGTTTGCGAATCGAGTGCGTGCACCGTTATCGATATTCGCCTTACTACGCACTATTTCGGAAATCATCGGTAGACCGCCTACAAAAGAGGCAGCGGTATTGCCGATGCCAACCGCGAGAAGGTCCTTGTCCATATTCGTCTTGCGACGCCATGGATCAATTTGATCAACAGCCTTTGCGCTCAGCAAAGACTCCAGGCTCCCAATCAACGAGAACATGATGACGTAGGTGATGCCTACCGACGTGAACACGCCGGAAAAGTCAGGAAAGGTAATTGCATTGAACATATTATCTGGTACATCCACCAAGAAACGGGGTCCTAGGGAATAATCCTGACCGCCAAACGCGACGACGTGTTCTGTGCCGATGTCTAGATACATACCTAAGGGAACTGTGATTAAGAGCACCAGCATTGGAGCTGGGATAATTTTAAGTTTCGGGTTTTTAATGAAGGTATACCCAAACATGATGGCAAGACTAATGCCGCCGATTAATGCAATGAGGGGATTCATTTCCATAAAATAGCTTGGGAAAGAGGCCAATCGCTCCAGCGGTGCCCCCGATGCCTGCACGCCGAGCGCTATCGGTACTTGCGAGGCAATGACGATAATGCCTATTGAGGCGAGCAAGCCATGCACCGCGGATGTTGGAAAGAATTCGCCGAGTATGCCAGAGCGAAAAACACCAAAAAGGATCTGCACTACGCCTGCAGCAACTCCGACAACCTAGCGCCAAACGATACGCCTGATAGTCTGCAGCAGGGTCAATTCCTGCTGTATACCCAAAATCGGTAACACAGCCTAGCGCGATCACAATTAGTCCCGCAGCGGGCCCCTTGATCGTCAATTCCGAGTTGCTGATAAAGGCGGACAATATACCGCCGATAATCGCCGTGAATACTCCAGCGATCGCTGGGTAGCCGCAGGCGAGAGAAATCGCAAGGCACAGCGGCAAGGCAATAAGAAAGACGAGGAAGCCCGACACCATATCGGCTTTCCAGTTGCGTTTCAGATCGGCAAGCGTTCCCTGTGGAATATTGGAGATTGTAGTATTCATATCATTCTTCTTCTATTTTGTAGTTTGTTCAATTGGCTAATGTAAAGTTTCCATTCGATCAACAAAATTTACGGCGTATAGGTATTGCTGTAGACAGTTCCATCCTTTTTACGCCTTCTATCTTTGACTTGTCGATACAGGCTGCCTATACGGTAACTAGTAGTAAGCCTTTTGATTTAGTGCCACGGCAAACATATAAAGCCTAGTTAGCCAGAAATAATATTGATTATTTATCGATAAATATATACGATATGTGATAGGAAAAAACTTTCACCAAAAATCGAACATAGTGCCTTCTCCGCACACAGACATAATATTAGCGGCTAAACCCGAGAAGTCTCTCCCAGAATTGGAGTATAAACACCCTGAATATCACTCTAAAGCAATTGCGCTACTTCCTGGTAACCGCCAAGTATGTAAGCTTGCGGCAGGCGGCTCGGGAATTGAAAATTAGCCAACCCTCCTTGAGCGCACAGATACAAAAATTGGAGGAAGCGTTGGGCTTAGAACTGTTCGAGCGCAGCAAAGGCGGAGTCACACTCACCCCTTTAGGACGAGAATTACTGAAACACGCGCAGGAGGCAGTGAGTGCGGCGGAAGTAATCGTCGATGCTGCCAACTTCGCTACCAAGGGCCCTTCGGGTACATTTAGGCTAGGTGCCAGTCCTACATTGGGCCCTTATGCCTTGCCGTGGATATTACCGGAAGTTCATAAAAAGTATGGCGGAGTGAAAATTTTCGTCCGAGAAGAAGTGCCCGACGCGCTGGCCCAAGGGCTGTACGATGGTCGTTATGACTTAATACTGACTACCTTGCCATTGAAAGAAAACGGCATTACCGTCATGCCGCTGTTCCGTGAATCTCTCTACCTGGTTATGACCGAGAGCACCCCCCTGGCAAAAAACAAATCTATAAGAGGAGATCAACTGGCTGGCTTGGAAATTCTGACTATCGAAGAGCACCATTTACTCTTTCGACAAGTAGAGGATTTATGCAAACAGTTTAATGCAGAAATCCTGCGGGATTATGAAGGCACCAGCCTCGACTCGATCCGGCAAATGGTCCATATGGAAATGGGCGTGACTTTCTTGCCAGCACTGTATATAAGATCGGAAATCATAGATCGTGATGAGCTGCGCGTTTTAACTATAAAAGGTGAGTCTATTAATCGCATCCATGCGCTGGCCTGGCGTGACACTTCACCACTACGAAATTTTTATCGGGAATTAGGTGGGCTTTTTTGTGAAGTGGCCAAAGTTCAATTTCGGGACGCTGTTGACGTGTTAGGATAGATGGAACAACGATTGAGTAGATTTTTTTATCAAAATTCGCGTCATAATCCCAGCTGCGAACACCCCTTCAAATAGAGGAGTTAGTTCGGCGCTAGAAATAACCTAATCCATTATGCCCAGACGGTGAAATTGGTAGACACGCTAACTTCAGGCGCTAGTGATCGCAAGGTCGCGGAGGTTCACAAAAAGCGCAGCATTTTGGACGCCTGCTTTCTAATGCGCCCTGCAAGGGTTGAAATGGCCCTAAGGCCATTTCAATCAACTGCTCTTCTGGGCACCATTACGAAAAATAAACATATTAACTTCAATATGTTACTTTCCTGATTATATTTTTTCGGTTCTCCGTTCGCTCGAATAGACGTTAAATGGTTGCCGCTTCAAAAAATCGATTCATCACTTGCTCAGAACACGGGGTGTGGTATTTCTAAAGATGGATACCTTTGCATTTGCGTAAAAGCAACCCTACTCTACATCCACTGTTTAAGCTTTCTCTTAGAACTAAAAATAAGCAGAAGGGGCTAATTATTTGGCGCATGCTTTCCGTGAAAACGGACAAACTTACATTTAATTTTTTCAATGATGCTAAATCGTTTAGCAAGGGTATGAAATTGTTGGCAAAAATTTTGTATCGTGATTGCTCGGGTTTGAATAATTTGATACCACGTTACTGGATTCCTTGCGCATCCATCTCTTGTCGTCTTTCTCCACGAAGCAAATTAGTCATTCCATAATTTCCTTCATGGCAAGCATATTCATATAGGCAGGCCATCAACTTTAGTCATTGGCACCATGACGGTAATTTTGTCAGTGAACGTACCAGGATCATCCACCGTAAATTCATACTCAACGGTTGCATCGTTGACTCGAGTAAATCTTTCGGTGAGAAATTTATCGTAAGAATCTCCGCCGGATGAACCGATAAGGCTTTGTGTCATGCCAGTAAAGTTTTTGGACTCAACTACTAGAGTATTTCCATCCCAATAGCCTCGGGAATCACCGGACCAGAGCCGGATACCATCATCGAGCGCAGGACCTTCACTCAATGCGACGATCCGCGCGTCGTGTATCATTTCTGTAATTATGACCACGTGATCACGATGTTGTACTAACTGGACATTATTATTATAGCTGCTGGGCATAAAGGGCGGCCCCGAATTAAAGCCAACAATGCAGCGCTCAGATAGACCACGATCTTCGGGCCCATCTTTTGAGATTCCACCAACAGCATATCGTACCGGCCGTTCACCGGGAATATCATTGCCCACGCCACCCTCGTTGAATGGTAACGCCTTCTACAAATTCTGGAATGCGCCCGTCTGAGGGGTAGGTGATTAGTGACGTGCGAAGATCATAGCCAATAGCCGCTCGCTCATACCCAAAAAGAATTGTAACCGCCAACACCGTCAAAATGTGATTCGGCTCTAGCCTCGAAAGAGCCTATTGATTGTTTTCGGTTTTCCTCATTTTCTTCTTGGGTTACGTACTCTCGGTCGCCATATTTTTCTGCGCGCTGCAAGGGCGTATGGGAAGCAAAAATTCCAAACGCCTTGTAAGTCTGGCTGACCGTATTCAGTTTTTGAGGGCACATAGTCCCCTTGTGAAAAGGCTGTTACAGAAAGGAAAAAAGCCGCGCAGGCGGCAGTGCTGGTTAAGATGCCTTTTACTTTTACTTTCAATTGTAATTTTATTTTCCCTTTTATTTTGGACGAATGCGCGATAATCACAAATAATACTCCTAGTTTTTTCCCTTATTTGAAGACTGCAATTTTAGAATTATAATAGTAGCGACACTTCATAACTGCGCCATTGATTAACCCAAGTCAAACACTATAGCCCTGTTCTGGAAAATACCTAACCGTTCGACCACAATAGTATGTACAGGGGTGCAATGGAACCATTCTGACTTATAGGAGTGTGCCCTTAGGGTGGGTGCGTCGGTTCAAGACGGTGCATCAGGCACAACGATTCTTGAATGCACACGCCGCTGTGTACAATTTGTTCAAGCTTGAGCGTCATTTGGTGATGGCAGAAAACTATCGGTATTGTCGGGTTCGAATCCTTCAAATCACGTGCACATAAATTAGCGTGCGCAAGACCCAACGCTAAGCACCGACAAAATTTGGAACTTCACAATAGAAATCAGCCTCCACTTTTACACTGACCGCAGAATTTCTGTTGGCCCCAGCGCTCCAACTGGGCATCACCATTGAGTACAGGCCGCTGCCCGCCGGACATCAGTATCAATAGCTGCTCCGGGCCGGTGAACGCTTGCCTTGGGTTTAGAGTTTTGCGGGCAAAACCTGCACAAAGTCGATTTGCTTCGGCCCCGTCCATTTTGCAACGCTGATAGATTTCAGTAGCAATATCCTGACGGCTTAAGCCTGCTTTATGAAGAACACTGGCGTGTTCTGGATTTAGCACAATGCTCGCCATCCCGCCGGTTAAAATGGCGTTATTAGTAGCTGCATTCGCCAACCCAATTGCCAGTACTTCCAATAGCAGCTCATATTGCTTTGGGTCATCACCATCACCGCTGAATAAAACCGAGTGCGGCGCCTCCGCTCCGATAACAGTAACGACACTGTCTTGCGAATCAAAACCAAGGTCCACATGCATAGGAGGAAATGGAGATGCCTCTTCATTCTCTGCCAAACAGTAGCTGAATTTCCCGGGGTGGCCCAATAGCGCCATATCGGAGGTGCCGGGTCTACCACCCCCAATGTTTATCATCGCTAAGCGTAATGCGCGGCCAATAGACGCGTTCGCTCGATGGCCAGGCCCGAGTGCGCCATAGCTACTACTAACAGGACCGCAAGTGTGTCGTGCTGGGCCATTCACAATAATAAGGGGCGCCGTGCAGTGGGTGGTGGCCTGCATTTCAGTGAGATCGAAACGAGGATCGATTACAGCCTTAAGCGCCGCTACAACCAAAGGCATATAATCTGGCAGACAGCCCGCCATCACAGCAGCTACTGCCACTTTCTGGAGAGTTGCCATGCCATTGGCAGGGCCCATGGTTCCCAGTACCATATCGGCATCTTGTCCGGACGCCAAAACCATTTTACTAACTCTTGCGGGTGTTGGAATAATCACCGGCAACCCATCAGTCATGTTGCGATTGTGCAAGTCTTCTAGTGCAGCTGCTTCATCTGCTGCGCTAAACAAATCAGTCATGGTCTGCCTCAAGTGCTTTGATGATCAGAGGAGCGAAGTCAGCCGCGATTGCTTTCATGTTCTGGGTGCCCAGTACCCGCAATAGGATGCGGCAGTTGAACTCTGGGCACATCAGGCATGCCGAGAGACTGGGCAACAAAATCCCCCTGAGGGCCAAAATTCGTCAGTGACTAAAGCCACGACGGGAATACCAATTCTTGCAAAGTTAACGCCGTCACGCACGGTGCCGGTAGTGCAGGAACCTCAATGCCCATAGGCAGCTACAACCGCTTGGCACTCACTTTTAATTTTAAAAATCATTTCTTCATTGGCGGGCATGGATGCATTGCCTTTATTGTAGCTATGCACTTCGATACCAGGCTCAAGTGCTTGCATGGCTTTTTGGATTTCATTCAGAAAGTTCTCTGAATCAGGAAAACCATTCGCTAAAAAGCCAATGCTGATTTCCTGGCTCCCCGTGACACTAGCAGACAATGTGTATGGCTCTACTTCCAAAGCCACCTGCCCTGCGGGATTGTGATAGTCGATCATGATAACGTTCCTTTGAATTTAGTAGGCCAAAATTTAGCAGACCTGCTCTAAGGGTGCATTCAAGAGTGTACCCCAAAGCAACATAGGGGCATAACTCGCAGCAGACATTGGATACCTGAGCACAAAAAAACTGCAAACTTGATTAAAATTTCTCACAAAAATCAACGGCAAACCAAACTTTGCCAATGAGCAAAACTGCTTTAAACCGAGTTGCCGCGAACGAAAATAAAGGGTAAAGCTAGCGTGTGGTCAACACAACTTAGGCCTCTACAATGACGATAGAAGCCTATCTTAAAACGATAAGGATTTTAAACCTTTTAAGTGGCGCGAATGGGTGATCGTCATCACCAAGCGACACTCCTGTGCCGCAAGATGAGCCGCGATTTCCTCAGATCGCTATTCGCGAGGTATCGACAGGTTAACCGCTCAAATCAACAAAGAGCGAATCAAACCACATCTACATCACCACGGCCTTTTCCCATGACGCAAAGGCACGCAGACGGAATCGAATATGCTTACAGATAATAGACGAGCTCATGGTCCAATTTCTGACAGGTTGAGAATTAACTTATCAGTGTCAGGGTTTGAAATGCCCTTACTTACACGTTAGATTAGACGCTAGAAAGCTATTTTTTTACCAAATGACCAGCTAAATCAACTAGATACAATACTCTGCTGTCCAGTCCTCTTCTGGGCACCCTAATATCTCAATACCAATTCGGCTGTAGAAGCCCTGTAAGAACTCAGTAGTAGAACCGCTACTAAAACCAAAAAGAGTTTCACTCCAGTCTCCCTCGAACACTATTTGAAAAAATTTCTGAATATTTTTCGGCGTTAAATGCAATCGGATTACCTTCAGATGCAGCATCATCAATAGCCTTAGCTCCTACTTCCTGCGCTCGGTCATTACTAATTCCAATTTCAGCTAGCGTGTGTGGTATTCCCAGCTCTGCTCTAAGCGCAAGAATCCAGCTAAGCAAGCCATCAAAACCTATGTCCTCCAATTCAATGTAACGAGACAGACGCTCTATACGTGTCTCGATCGCGCTGCGATTTGCGACTAATACATAGGGCATTAGAATTGCGTTGAGCAGACCGTGATGACTATTGTAAATTGCGCCCAGAGGATGAGCCAAAGCATGCATGCCACCCAATCCTCGCTGAAACGCAGTCGCTCCCATAGTCGACGCTGTCATGACTTGCACGCGTGCTTCGATATCCTGTCCATCTGAATAGGCACGAAGCAGATTTTTTTTTAACAGGCGTATAGCTTCCAAAGCTATGCCCTCAGCCATCGGATGAAAATAGGGTGCGCAATAGGCTTCAAGTGCGTGCGACAGTGCGTCCATTCCAGTAGCCGCTGTCAAATGTGCAGGTAATCCAACGGTCAGCTTTGCGTCTAGAATAACCACAGATGGCAGCATTGCCGGATGGAAAATTATTCGCTTTGTTTCATGAGCTTCATCGATGATTACCGATGCTCGCCCCACTTCAGAGCCTGTGCCCGAAGTCGTGGGCACAGCAATAACTGGCACCATGTTATCGGCATCCACCCGAGTCCAGTTATCACCAATATCTTCAAAATCCCAAAGCGGACGTGTTTGGCCCACCATCAATGCAATAGCCTTCGCCGCGTCTAACGCAGAGCCACCACCAAAAGCGATAACTCCGTCATGCCCACCTAGCTTAAAGGCTTTAACACCGTCTGCGACGTTTTCACACGTAGGGTTACTGGTAACCCCTGAAAACAGCCCACAACCTAGACCTTGCTTGCAGCAATTTTCAACAACATCCACCACCATAGGAAGTTGCGCCAGGCCTGGATCAGTAACCAACAGCGGATGCTTTAAACCAAGTTCCTTGCAAATTGATGGAAGCTCAATGACCCTGCCAATGCCCTGACGAATACTGGTTGGATAATTCCAATTGGCTGTGTATTGATCAAAATTCATGTTCAGGGAACCTCAGACTAATAATTCAATGACACTGCCTTTGTTTGCTGCATCATCGTAGCTGCATTGTTTAGATAATTTCAAAGTAACGGGATAATTCCCAGTCGCTTACATGTTTACGGTACTCCCGTTCTTCCCACTCTCTGGTTGCCGCAAAGTGTTCAACAAAATGCTCACCAAACAGCTCCTTTGCAGTGCCGGATTGTCGAAGCCTGTTTGCAGCCTCCATTAAGCTGTGAGGTAACGCCAGTTCTGCCGGGTGATCTTGTTCGTAGGCGTTGCCTTTTACTTGAGGCAAGGGCTCAAGCTGGTGTTCAATTCCATACAGTCCCGATGCCAATGCGGCAGCAAGGGCTATGTGAGGGTTGGCATCGGCTGCACCAAGGCGGTATTCAATCCGTTGCGATTTTTCTGAACCGGGTATTATCCGCAGCGCGGTAGTTCTGTTTTCTACACCCCAGGTAGCATCAAGGGGCGCCCAAAGACCTGGCACCATTCGGCTATAACTATTTACCGTGGGCGCTATCATCGCCAAAAAATCAGGCATAAGTCGTTGCTGTCCTGCTAAAAAATGGCGCTGTGTATCACTCATATTGTAGTCTTTGTCAGAATCGAAAAAGGCGGCTTCACCGGAATTGGATTTGAGTGAAATATGAATATGACCGCTCTGGCCAGGAAGCTGGTCCGACCACTTGGCCATAAACGTAGCCATCAATTCATTGTGCTGCGCCCACACTTTGGTAAAGGTTTTAAACAAGGCAGCCTTGTCCGCTGCATCGCTGCCATTGTCGTAAGCCAAAGCTGCTTCAATAACTCCAGGCCCGGTTTCTGTATGCAGGCCTTCAATGGGCATATCCATAGCCTCACATAATTGCAGCAAGCTATGATACAGCTCTCCATGGACTGAATTTCGGATCACCGAATAACCAAAATTACCAGGCGTGAAGGGCGTCAGGTTTTTATAGGATTTTTCACGAACGGAATGCGGGGTTTCGTTAAAAAGGAAAAATTCGTATTCAAATGCAGCCAATACACTAAAGCCCATGTCTGATGCTCTGGCGAGTGTGTGTTGCAGAATTCCCCGAGGGCATATTTTTTCTGCTTCGCCATCAAATTCAGCGATAAACAGCAACATCTCACCTTCGAAAGGTAACGAACGACAACTGCTAGCAATAATTCTCGCCGGCGCGTCAGGATAACCGGTATGCCAGCCTGTATATTCCACGTTATCAACCAATTGATCATTGGAGTCCCAACCCAGAACAACATCACAGAAAGCAAAACCACTATCAAGAGAGGAAAAAAACTTATCCTTACTCATATACTTTCCGCGCATAACTCCATCGATATCAAACAAACCAACTTTAATATGGGTAAGCCCGCGTTCTTCCACGATTTGCTTAGCATCAAGAGTTGTTTTTACTGATCGAGGATCCAGCATGCTTTCTCCTTTTCATTTCGTCTGGTTAGTTTTGACACCGCCCTACTCGAATTAGTCCAAATTCAACTCATTCTCTGCGCCCGTTATCAACGCAAATTCCTCGTCTGGAGATTTTGCGACTAAATGATGACGGCTGTAGAGAACAAAGTATGCAAGCAGCACTGCATAAAATACAGCTGCCCATAGGGCGGATTCGAGACTAACAACAAAGGTGGATGCGAATGCCACTAAGGATAAAACCAGTGCTATTGCTGTGGTAAAAACACCGCCCGGCGTACGAAACGGACGCTCTAATTCTGGCTCCCTGATTCGCAGCAGAATATGTGACAACATCATTAGGGCATAGGAGATGGTAGCACCGAAAACCGCCATGGTTATCATCAAATCTCCCTGCCCTGTGGTGGACAAACCAAAGCCGATGATGCCAGGAATTATAAGCGACCATGAAGGAACTTTTCTGTTGCCAGTAACCGATAAGAACCGCGGCAAATAGCCGGCTCTTGATAGCGCAAACACTTGCCTAGAGTAGGCAAAAATAATCGAGAAAAAACTGGCCGTTAATCCAAACAAACCAACCACATATAACGAAGGTCGCGATAGATGAATTTTCACCATAAGCTACTTGTAGTGCCCCAACCAGAGGTGCGCCATGATCTTTCATTAGTTCCGAACCAGCAACACCCGGGGCCAATACCAGCACTACTCCCGCAAAAATCAGAAGAATTACCATAGCGGTAATAATTCCCTTTGGCATGTCTTTGCCAGGATTAGCAGTCTCCTCAGCTGCAAGGGGTACGCCTTCGATAGCTAAAAAACAGCCAGATTGCAAAGGGAATAGCACTCCAGATGCCCACATACCCTTGCGGCAAGAAACTACTGCTACCAACGGCCTGCTCGTTAACGGCGATATCGAAAAGATTGTTGTAGTCGAAATGAGGAATAAGACCTAAGGCAAAAAACCAATAGTGCAATAACAGCAATGCTGGTGATAACCATCATGATCTTCAGTGCTTCACCAACACCGAATAAGTGTATGCCGACAAATACAAGATAGAAACCCGCATAAATAGCAGGGCCACTAAAGCCAGTTAATTCGTTTATATAACCGCCTATAAAAACGGCTATGGCAGCCGGCGCAATAGTATACTCAAGCAGGATAGCTGTGCCCGTGAGAAACCCTCCCCAAGGACCCATTGCCCGTCGGGCAAAACTGTAACCACCACCGGCGGTAGGAAGAGAAGAAGACAGTTCCGCCAGCCCAAAAATCATAAACGTATACATGGTAGCCATCAACACAGTAGCGATGAACATACCGCCCCAGCCACCTTGTTCTAGGCCGAAATTCCAACCAGAAAAATCACCGGAGATCACATAAGACACACCAAGACTCGCTAGCAAAATCCAACCCGCGGCACCTTTTTTTAACTGGCGTTTGTCGAGATAATCAGCTGGCACGTCATCGTATTCCACAGCTGAACCTTGAATTTTCTTCGACATATTTCTCCCCCTTCAGTCAATATTCCCTTACTAACTGCTTTTTATTTTTTTGGACATAATGGCCTTAGTGCAGCCGCCATAGACAGATTTAGAGTCACTAAGCCTTCTTTTCACGGCGCTGGCTAAGTAGGATAAAAGCTATCGTCATCCAAGTCTATTCCCGCTTTGCCGGAGATATTGGTTTACCTCCCTCGGAAACTTCCTAATCCTTACTAGTTCGCCACGATACGACTATTCCCTCCCGCCTAACCTTGGGGGGCGCTTTTTATTTCCATCTCTGGATCGGTCGGTATTCTGGACACCCTAACAATAAATCCATCCCCGTTTATTTCATCCCTTGCGCACCAAAATAGCTCTGCCCCTATTTATGTTACTCTGATCTCTTTACTTCCCAAGGGTTCACCATGGCAGACAATAAGAATACTAATGTAAATGGTATCAGCCGACGTCGCGTCGTTACTGGGTTTGGTGCTCTCGCTGCTGCTGGTTTTTTGCCTCGCCAACTGCCTGCACAAAACTCTGTCAATGAAGCCGAAACCCTTATCATCGGCGGTGGTATTGCCGGCGCTTCCACGGCGATGCATTTAGCTGAACTGGGCCGCGATGTAATGTTGTTGGAAAGGGGGGAACATTGCATCCGAGGCTTCGGGGCAGAATATGGGCGGCCTCGGGGGGAAATGGCTGGGGCAATAATCCTAACTTGCTGTCTTACCTGACTGCCGGTGGCGTCGAGATATTTAGGCACATGCAAATCGACCTAGGCTACGACATGGAATTTCGCATGTCAGGTACGATGACTGCCATTCATAACGAGGCGCAATACGAGTACTACCAAGATCAAGTGGCCTCTCTACGTTCTGACGGTTATAAGATCGAGCTGCTCTCACCCCAGGAAGCCCTCGCTATCGAGCCCCAAGCCAATGGCGAGCTGCTAGGTTATGTCCATACGTCTCAGCGCGGCCAGGCCGATCCGGTGAAGTCAACTCGGGCATTTGCTCACGCCGCTGAAAATGGCAGGGGCGAAGATTCATACCGGACAGAATGTCATCGCCATCACGCCGCAATCTCGCGGCGGCTATTCTCTGCAGACAGAATCAGGAGAGTATCGCTGTCAAACGTTGGTTCTGGCAACTGGAGCTTGGTGCGGCCCGGTTGGAAAGATGTTGGGACTCAACATACCAATCGTGCCGATACGCGGTCAAATGTGGGCTACGAAGAGTTTGCCCCCCACGGATTTTTAACACCATCGGTTCTGCTGAATCCAGTGTTGCTTGGAGCCGGAACAACGGTTCAGATGACGTTACACCGCCGAACCTTACTCATAAAAATAATAACCGGTCGACTCGGCACCTTTATGGTCGACAGCGCAAGAACGGCGAGATCATCTTCGGCGGCGATCGCGAAAGCTTGGGTTACATCTCTAATCCTGATCCAGCAGGCATCGAAATAAATCGTGGCCATGCAGCAGAGGTGGTCCCTGTGCTTACTACTCTTCCCATTGCCCGCACATGGTCTGGGATGATGCCTTTTTCACTGGACGGGGCACCGATCATTGGCAAAATACCGCTGCGAGATAATTTATTTATTGTCAGCGGCCTAGCTTCGTCTGGCTTCGGCCGCGGGCCGATGGCAGGTAAATTGGCAGCAGAGTATATCCATACCGGGCACATGAGCGGAGTGCTCACAGAGAGCGACCCGGCTAGGTGTGTTACCGAATAGAAGCCAAAAAAGTCACAATAATTTGACCCAGAGAATTCGTCAAAGCCGAAGTGCTTTGACCTTGAGATATCCCCCCTTTGATCTGCTGGAAATGGCCAAAAAAGTATCTGAATATTTTCGGCGGAATCAGTTGCTTGTCGTATACAAAGGGCTGAGGTATTCTCGAACTCAATCAGGAGAAAGGCATGGCCGAGACGAATTCCAGGGCAATTGAAGGTGACGACAGTTTCACCCGTTCTGCGGGAAAGCAACTCGCCCTCTATGCGCTGTATGCGGTCATCAGCCTATCCGTGCTCGTCTACATCCTGTCTGTGGCTGCTGCTCAATTCGGGTAGCAATAGCACTGGCCAAGCAATCGATGTCGAGGACAACGCCGTTACCATTACGCTGCGGGCAGAACCGCCTCAGCTAGATCAGGGCCGTTCCACCGATGCATCCAGTTTCGTTGTGCTCGCCCACGCCTTTGAGGGGCTAATTGCCTATGACGAAGAAGCCCGACTGACGCCGGGTGTGGCAGAGCGCTGGGAGATTCGAGAAGATGGCGCGACATTCTGGTTACGCGAGGATGCGAAATGGAGTGACGGTGTACCAGTAACGGCGTACGACTTTGAATTTGCCTGGCGTCGAGTAGTGGATCCGGCCACCGCCTCGCAGTATGCATTCATCTTCTACTCCATCAAGAATGCCGAAGCGGTCAATACCGGGGTACTGCCTAAAGAGATGCTTGGTGTCCGCGCCGTCAGCGATCGCCAACTTGAAGTTGAATTTGAACAGCCTACCCCGTACTTTGACAAACTCGTCGCCTTTATTACCTTCCTTCCTGTTCGCGAAGACTTCTACAACAGCACCAACGGCCGCTATGGCGCAGATGCAGACGAGATGATTTATAACGGGCCTTATATGATCACTGATTGGGTACATAGCGCTTCCATGGTGTGGAAGAAGAACCCCTATTACTGGAGTGACAAGCGTGGTTTTCTTGACGAGATCCGCGTCGCCTATATCACCAGCGACACCAATGCGAAACTAAATCTGTTCAAGGATGGCCAGATCGTCGAAACCGAATTACTCTCACCGATGTTACCCGGCGCCATGGCCGAGCGTTGGCAGATCGACCGCATTATGGACGGCACTGTCTTCTTCTTCGAATTCAATCACCGCCCTGGCCGCGTCACGGATAACCTGAATTTTCGCAAGGCGCTGATGTACGCACATGAATCTTCTGAGCTCGTTTACAAAGCCTTGAAGGAAGCCAGCTACTTGCCAGCTGTGAGCCTTTTCCCGGCATGGATTCAGGGAGTTAACGGACCATTTCGGGAGGAATACCCACCACCGGAACACCATATGGATCTGGAGAAAGCGCGACATCACCTAGAACTAGCAAAGCAGGAACTCGGCGTTGATGAATTTCCACCTATCGTTATGCTTTCAGGCGACACCCCTGTATCTCTGGTTGCTTCAGCATATTATCAGGAACTCTTTCGTAAGCGGCTAGGTCTGGAAATACGCATAGACGCTCAAATATTCAAGCAACGACTTGCGAAGATGACGTCTGGGGATTTCGATATCGTGCTTGCTGGTTGGGGGCCCGACTATGATGACGCGTTGACCTTCGGTGATTTTTTTGCGTCCTGGAATCTGAATAATCGTGGCCGCTATAACAGTCCGGAAATGGACAGCTATATTCGCACAGCCCAATCTTCGCTGGATCCGAAGGAGCGCATGGATGCCTTCGGTAATATTCAACAGCTGGTATATGATGATGTTGCTATGCTGCCGATGTATGAACGGGGTTGGTCATTTGTTGTTGATCCCCGCCTCAAAGGGTTTCGACGTCGATCAGTGGGCCCGGAAGTAGATTATAACTATGCTTATATTGACGTTTCATCTGACTAGCGAATACTCCCTATAATATAATGAAGTATCACAGAGAGTCAGACTTACTATGATGTGGTTTATTGGCAAACGCCTGGTTCAGGGCCTGATAACCGTCTGGTTTATCGCCACCGCCACCTTCTTCGCTATGCACAATGTGCCTGGCGACCCACTCTTGAATGACCGCGCCACCACTGCCATTATCCGGGCTAACCTCGAAGCCAAATACGGCCTCGATAAACCTGTAACCACGCAGTACTTTATTTATCTGAATAATATCGCCCACGGTGATTTTGGCATTTCTTTCGCGCAGGAAAATCGCGAAGTGAATGATATTATCCGCGAGCATTTCCCGGTATCAGCCATCTTGGGTATTCTTGCTGTAGTCATTGCCGCTGTTGGCGGCATACTGTGGGGATCTCTTACAGCGCTGTATCGCAATCGTCTGCCTGACTACATCATCATGTTTCTGGTGATACTGGGCATCTCCGTACCCAGCTTTGTAATCGCCGCACTCAGTCAGCTTGGCATTGTCACCATCAATAGTTTGCTGGGCCGAACCTTTCTTCCTGTAGCCGGCTGGGGAACCATCAGCCATATGTTAGTGCCAGCGCTCGTACTGGGGCTTACGACGATGGCCTACCTAACGCGGCTGATGCGATCGTCCATGCTTGAAATCGTGAATTCTGATTTCGTGCGAACAGCTAAATCCAAGGGCGTCCCGCCGGCACGTATTTTTGCGCGCCACCAGCTGCGCAATGCCGTTCTGCCGGTAATAACCGTGCTTGGACCCTCTATCGCTGCCATCACCACCGGCGGCTTCGTTGTGGAAATTGTGTTTGCCATCCCCGGTCTAGGCCGCTTCTTTGTGGAGGCCGTGCAGCAGCTTGACTACACTGTGATTATGGGCACGACGGTATTTTACGGAGCCTTTCTCGTCTTCATGGTGATCCTCGTCGATGTGATCTATGGCTTTATCGATCCGCGCGTGAGAATGAATTGATGAGTAAATTGACCGCAGCCGATTTTGCACCCCACTCAAACGAACACCACTGCCATGCTCTATCGCGACCGTCACTCTCCTATTGGCAGGATGCGTGGATCCGCCTCAAGTCAAACAAGCGCGCGCTCGCCTCTGGATGTCTCATCATTGGCTTGCTTATTTTCACGTTACTTGGACCTCTGCTGTGGTCGGTGAATTCATCCGAACAGGACCTGGATCAACTCAGCACGCCACCGGGCAGTGCTCGCAGTGCGCTCATTATTCCAGATTACGAACCCTGGGCTGGCCCGACGACGACGGTTACCGAACTGGAACTGGCGGGGTCCGCAACGACGCAGTCGGTGCGTTTGCAATGGACCTCTCTGCCGGAGGCCAATGGCCACCGTGTTTATCGCAACCTGTATCCGGTAGGTGAAGAAAAGGCCTATGGCATTCCTATGGCAGAATTCTTCGATAACAATACGCTTTACTTTGAAGATCGCCTGGACTTAAGCCCGGGTATCTATTATTACTCTGTGGTTGCCCTAGGTAATAACAGACGCCCGGCTACGGAGGCGGCTACCATTCGCGTTGACGTGCTACGCGCCACGACCGTTGACGAGGCTATTGCACAGGGCTTGGTGGAAGAAGGGGAAGAGATCGCCGTAGGTGACACAGTGAACATCGCACTGCATCCATTGGGCACCGATTATCTTGGCCGCGATATGTTAGCGCGCTTGATGGAAGGGGCTAGAGTTTCGTTATTCATCGGTATCTTTGCACCACTTTTATATGTTCTGATGGGTGTCGTATACGGCAGTATCGCCGGTTTTATGGGCGGCAAGGTGGATCAACTGATGATGCGGTTCGCGGATTTCGTTGTCGCACTTCCGTTCCTACTGTTCATGATCCTATTCAAGATTTCTTTTGGTATCGGCCCCGGCGAAAGCGGGATATTTCCAATGCTGGTGGCCATGGTTGTGTTGTTATGGCCTGCGACCGCGCGACTCGTGCGTGGGCAGATCATGCAGATTCGTGAACAGGGCTATGTTGAAGCTTCCAAGCTACTGGGCGCCAAGTCTTCCTATTTAATCTTGCGCCATATGCTACCCAATACACTTGGCGTAGTACTGGTTACTCTAACGTTTGAGATTCCCCGCGCCATTTTCACAGAAGCCTTCCTGTCTTTTATCGGAATGGGGGTAGCGCCGCCAACGCCATCATGGGGTTCGATGTCCAATGAAGGCATTAAGACCATGCTCAACACACCTCATGAACTGATTTTCCCGGCACTGCTCATCAGTATCACAGTACTCGCATTTAACTTGCTAGGTGATGGCCTGCGCGATGCACTCGACGCCCGCATGAGGAACACGGAATGACAACAGCGGCCACCGGCTTGCAACACACGCCCAGCCTTCTGGAAGTGGAAGACCTAGCCGTTGAGTTCTCCACCTACGGAGGAATCGTGCGGGCAGTACGTGGTGTCAGTTTCGCCGTGGAACGGGGCAAGACCATGGCCATCGTGGGAGAGTCCGGTTGTGGTAAATCCGTAACAGTGCAGGCCATGATGGGACTGACTCCCATGCCGCCGGGACGCATCACTTCGGGATCGGCGCGCCTAAACGGTGTTGAGGTATTAGGGCGTAATATAATCAACGGTAAGGATATTCGCGGTTCGCAGATCGGGATGATTTTCCAGGATCCAATGACCTCCCTGAATCCGACGATGACTATTGGCGATCAGATCGCCGAACCGCTACAGGTACATCGCGGATACAGCCACAAGCGCGCCTTCGCTGAGGCTATCGAACTGCTATCCATAACCAAGATACCGGAAGCTGCAAAACGCGCTCGCCAGTATCCATTCGAATTTTCCGGCGGCATGTTGCAGCGCGCCATGATCGCCATGGCCATCGCCTGCAAGCCCTCAATCCTTATCGCCGATGAACCTACTACGGCGCTGGACGTGACCATACAAGCGCAGATATTGGATCTGCTGCAAGACCTGCAGAAAGAGACGGGCATGGCTATCATCCTGATCACACATGATCTTGGGGTTGTGGCCCGCATGGCCGATGACGTCGCCGTGATGTATGCCGGCAAGGTCGTTGAACAAGGCGGCGTAGATGATATTTTCTATCGCTCCGCGCACCCTTACACACTGGGTCTGAAACTGGCGATGCCCACCAACGATCCAAGCAAGCAACATAAACTTAATCCAATCGAAGGCAGTCCTCCCGATTTATTTGCACCACCTATTGGTTGTGGCTACTGCCCGCGTTGCCCTTACTCCATGAAAATTTGCGATGTAAAAGATCCCGATATATTGCCTGTCGGAAAAAAGCATGAAAGCCGGTGCTGGTTACAACATCCGCAAGCAATCACTGTGCCGGACGAACTTTATTGTGGGGAGAAAGCGTAGTGACGGCGTTGGTAGAAACACTCGAGTTAAGTAAATACTTCGATATAGGACGTAAGCAACGAGTACATGCCGTCGATAATATTTCGCTTACGATTGCGGAAAAAGAAATCGTTGGTCTAGTGGGTGAAAGCGGCTCGGGCAAATCAACCTTCGGCAAGACGGTAATTGGACTGCATGCGAAGACTTCCGGAGAGGTGAAATTTCGTGGCGAAATCCTGCCACAGGCCTATCGCCCGGCTGACTTTCAACGTCTCGCGTCAAAAATGCAAATGATATTTCAGGATCCCTATTCCTCCCTGAACCCCCGCATGACGATCGGCGAAATAATTGCGGAAGGCTTGCGACTGCATTCTACGCTGAAGGGTACACAGGTGAAGTCGCGGGTCGAGGAATGGTTGGTTCGTGTCGGTTTACACGCCGGTCATATGTCTCGTTATCCCCATGAGTTTTCTGGCGGCCAACGTCAGCGCATTGGTATTGCACGCGCGCTCATTTTGGAGCCGGAGTTTGTCGTTTGTGACGAACCGATTTCGGCGCTGGATGTTTCAGTGCAGGCACAGGTCATTAATTTGCTAAGTGAGTTGAAGGACACACTAGGATTAACACTGCTGTTTATCGCACACGATCTGTCCATGGTGCGTTATGTCAGTGACCGTATGGCAGTAATGTATCTGGGTTCTCTGGTGGAAGTTGGCAAGGCCGATGAGGTCTATTTCGATCCGAAGCATCCCTATACGGAAATCCTGATTGGCTCCAATCCCGAGCCAGACCCCGAACAGGAGCGTAGCCGGCCTTCTACGGCGATACAGGGAGAGATTCCATCGCCGGTCAATGTTCCTGCTGGCTGTCGGTTCGCGAATCGCTGTCCGAAGGTGATGGATGTGTGCCGTGTAGAAACCCCGCAATTAATTCCATTACAGGATGCCGAACGGCAGGTTGCCTGCCACCTTTACTAAGGGGGTAATATTGGGGTCAGAGTAAATATCCAGTAGTTTATGGGTTTTGTGGCCTCTCTTTGCTGGCCTTACTCGACGCTGGCAAATGCTTTTATCTTGTCTTAAACCGCTTCGTGTCCAGCACTAAACGGTTGTTGAATGAATAGCGAATATCTTTCAATAAAATCCTTTCAGTGGCAGAACCAAATAACGCGCGATATTTGACTGGCTTACTCGTCATAATCTCTCCCAACTTCAACTACAAAAACCGTGCTATCAGTCGCTTGAGCCTAACACCTAAAAAATCAAAAACTACTGGATATTTACTCTGACCCCATTGCTAAAAAACTACTGGATATTTACTCTGACCCCATTGCTAAAGTGGTGGTATAGTCTTCAATCTCTTTGCGGTATTTTGAAAGCCTTGATGACTCAGCCTCAGCCGGCAACTCTAATCCTACTCTCTGATCAATTTCTTGGCGACTCGTCCATGAATAAACAAGACTCACAATTAGATCGTTCTGTGCCACCTTCAGAAAAAGGCATGGCTCGTCTAGTTTCCGCTACGGTTTATTCACTGGCCGGTTTAAAAGCCGCTATTAAACACGAAGAGGCATTTCGCCTAGAACTCATAGCTTTTATTGTGTTAACGCCCATTGCCCTTTGGCTGGGTGAATCAGATCTCGAGAAGGTCCTGCTGATAACTTCACTGGTGTTAGTCATTCTTGTCGAACTGGTTAATTCGGCCATTGAAGCTGTGGTCGACCGTAGCGGCCTGGAGTACAACGAACTATCAGGTAGAGCTAAAGACATAGGATCGGCAGCCGTGTTCGTAAGCCTTCTGTTTGTGGTATTTGTCTGGGCAATGCTATTGCTATAGTCAAGCCAACGGAGAATCGCGAGTGAAGCTCATGCAAATAATTTCCCTACGTCTGTTTTCATTGCCTGTAATTGCTACGCAGTATTACACTATCGCGTAGAACGCTTTTGCCAATGTCACAGCGTTTGCCTATTAGCGTTCTGTCTCGGCTCCTTGTTCGCGTAGCTGAAAGAAGGAAATGGTCGAACGTCTGCCCGGGGCGGCGCTGAACAATTCTATCTTCCAAGCAATTGCTGGCAAAAATAGAGCTAAATGGAAATTTCTCTGAAGAGAAGACCCTAAGCCAATCCACAGTCTCCGGAGAAAACCAGATTGTGTTCAGACTGGGGAAGGGAATGACGATAAGACGATTACGGCTTGATTCCGTGATAAGTACAGGACTGTACCGAATAAGAAGTATCGAATTCAGATCTTGAAGAAGCAGATTTATTAACGTCATTGGCTGAGGTCAGCCTAGAGAACAAAAAAGAGAATTAGATGATTGCTGCAACAAAAAAAATCTTAGTTGGCTTGTTCGCGATTTCCGTTAGCTTGTCGGCATTTTCTCAGGCCCCGTCTACTCTTCTCAGGATTGCTCACGCCGGCGGCCAGATTGAGAACGAAACCTATACGAATTCGCTTGAGGCTCTTAATGCAAATTTCAAAGAAGGCTTTCGTGTTTTTGAAATAGATTTCAGTTGGACCACGGATACGCAACTTGTTTGCCTGCACGATTGGGAACAGAGCTTTGAGAGAAGTTTTGGCGTGGCGCCTCGCGGTGCTGTTTCACTACAGGAGTTTCAACAGCTAGTTGCTCAAAGATCTAAATTTACCAAGTGTGATCTGGCATCTTTGATGCATTGGTTGTCCGAACACCCAGATGCGCTGCTGGTGACCGATGTCAAAGAAGGCAACCTTGAGGCACTGCGTCATATCTCAGCAAATTATCCGCAGTTCTTATCGAGAATTGTTCCTCAAATTTATCAACCAACGGAATATCCCGTAGTCCGGGATCTTGGCTTTGAACGAATCATTTGGACGCTCTATATGTATTCTGGGGGTTCACTTGCTGTGCTCGATGCAGTCAAAGCCATGGATCTATGGGCGGTTACTATGGATACCACCCGCGCAGAGCGAAACTTAGGTCAGAACCTAAACGCGATCGATGTGCCCAGCTATGTGCACACCATCAACGCCTTGGCCGACAGCTTGTATTTCAAATCACTGGGTATCGATGAGATTTACACAGACAGTTTATCTCTGCAACGAGAGCGGAATGCTATTGCTAGGGGCGGGGTTGGTATTGTCGACAGCAAGTTCTATCAAACTACGCTCCTAAAATCAGAGGAATTGGCTCAAAAGCTAAATGATTTTTTTAACAAGCCTGTGCTGCATTACTCACTAGAAAATGATTTCTCACAATTGAGCGTCTCAACAAATCAGCTGAGCTTTCAAGTGTCGCCGCCGGGACGCTTGCTTTTCGCTGCCACGGGTAATGACCCTTATATTGGGTTTCCAGTGTTCTCAGATCCGAGAACGCAGATAGAGCTGTACGCGCGGCTCACGGTGCCAGATAGTTCGAGCGTCGAAGTTTTCTATGCCACACAATCTCAGCCCAACTTCGCTGCCGGTCGCAGAGAGTGGGTCCAGGTGAGCGAAGGTCAGAACGAAATTGTAATTAGCATCAATGCTGAGGAGCCTATAACACAGATAAGGCTAGACCCTGGGGCGGTGCCGGGAGACTACAGTATAGGGAGGCTCGAAGTTCGCTCTGACTAAAAATCCCTAGCGGGTATCCACAAGTTAACTACCCCAATTGAAACAAACTCAGGTTAAGCTTTTCTACAGTGCCCTCGTACAATTCCAAGACGCAAAGGCACGTGATCTAAAATATCGATAGTTTTCTGCTGACACCAAATACCGCCTAGATTAAAAGAATTGTACACCGCTGCATAGGCACCTAAAAAACATTGCGCCTGCTGCATTAATTTGAAATTCCGCATCCCCCTGCCGCTACCCGGCCCTTGATATATGCCGATGACTGAGCTTGAATCGATGGTAAAATCAGGCCACTAATAGAATAATTCCCAGTGAAGACTCATAGCGCTTTAGAATCTTTTGATGATTTCATGCCAAGATTCGAGTCCCTGTGGGCACTCCATTTTCCCTTCCTTTTCTTCCACTGACCATTTAGCATCAAAGCTCATAGAATTTCGAAGTCCGTTGGTCCTAGGCGGGCGATGAATTTCGCCCAAAGTGAAATCGGGAATGGCGTTGAGAAACGTACAATCTCACAGCTTGCTACTATCAAATAGTGCGAGATTTATACCAAACCATTTAACAAAATCAGCTAGAAGAAGTGATATATGTATAAAACTACAGGATTACTCGCCGCTCTTTTGGTGACATTTCCGGCCCCCTCAGCCTTCAGTCAATCCGATGTATGGGACGGTTTAGCTAGAACAACGTTCGACATTCCGGCTGCTACGCTACGTATTCCTTGCGCTGTTCTGGAAGATGGAACTGGCATGGCTATTCCCGGCTTCGCGCCTGCATTCGCATTGAATCTGCAGTTGATCGGTGATGCATTGCGTTTGGTTGAGCCCATTCAAGCAATCGAAGAAATTCCTGAGAGCTGTCTAGACACCTTAGTAGTCGATGGAAACATCGCCATCTATTCAACCGACTCTGCAGAGTTGGGTAGCAACGACGCTGTGAACACAAATCGTTTTTATACCATTGAGCTGCAAGCCACTATTCCTCCAGAGGGGCCCATCGATTTTACAGTTCTAACAGCTGAAGACCGTCTCTATCTGCGACCCACCTATGAAGGTAGCAATTTTGAATTACGCGCTGGGATTGCCCCCTATTCAAGAGATTTCGTTTACGATGACGCCTTGCTTGAGCTGGCTTATAAAGAGATGTTGGATGGAATCACTGTGTTCGAAGCCGGGAATTTAGAAATTCAATGTAATTTCGATGACCCACAGGCGTTGCTCGAAGTGGTCGGTAATCTGGGTGATAATACACAATATAGAATCAAGTCATCATTGACAGCGACTGACAATAACAAAATATTCTCTATCAATTGCACGGCTTTCAACCGAGATATTAACCGGCTCGAACTAACGGTTCCCTCTTTCGAATGGACGATAACTCTTCCTTAGAAAATTAGCTGGTTAGAGTAGCTGCCTTATAATCCATTTGTCCGGAATTAGAGTCCCTGTTGCCTCACTAATTGAATCGACAGCTGAGATGAAAACCTGCATCGTTAATCTGTTAGTTGAATCGCTATCACTTTACTAGACACCTTGCAGTCATCCAAAAAGGCTTTAAGAAGGGTCAGTATGAGCAACAATCGATACACAGAAGAATGTAGAGTAGAAGCAGTTCGACAGGTAGTTGCAAAAGGCCACAGTGTGGCAGAAGTAGACAGCCGTCTTGGCATCACAACACACCGCTTTTACGCTTGGCGAAAGAAATACGAACCCGATTCTGTTAAGCATCAATCTAGGTCTATCGAGCAGGCTAAGATACGGCAACTCAAGAAAGAGCTTAAACGCGTCACGGAGGAACGCGACATATTGAATGATTTTCGATGGGAACCGATGCCGCTTGAGAATCTATGATTGAATCATGCGCCAAATTTTTTCAGATAGGGAGTTATCTTGGTAGTACCAAGTACTGGTTTAACAGGAAGTTATTATTTTTCGTGTGCGGACATTGTACTCGGGTCATTAGGCACGAGGGCTCTCGGCTAGGAATTGGTGGTGTTTGGCCATTATTGCTTAGCTCATACTAGGGCTCTGACAAGCTGACAGTTAACTTGTCAACACCCCTGTTACTCCTCACTATCCTATGGGGTTATTAATTTAATCCCTATCAGTTTGTTTTCCCCATCAAACTGAATTTCGAATGTGCCAAATATACCTCCATGGGTGAGGAACTCTTGAACCGCGCTGGCAGGGAATCGAATAGTTCGATTGTCCGCAGTGCGCACCTGAATATTCTTAATGCTCCCCTGGTAATAGGCCAGATACTCGTCCGCAGAAATAGCTAGCTGAAAACGCATAGTATGTGATGAAAAATTTGTATTCATAATAGTATTGGCAAGTTAACTAGCAAAATCGAGAACAAATTCCAATTAGGCATTTCTGTATCGTCACCGCCTTTTCCCCGTCGCAAAGGCATGCCGGTAGTTTTCAACTGATACCAAATGCCAACAAAGTTAGGGTAAAGAGGGAAAATGTAATGTAAACAATACGTAAGCATTTTACATCAAAGCAGATCAAATTGGATTAAAGGTTAACTCGTTGAATTCATCCCTTAAATCAAGCTAGATTAAGGTCGTACTAAGACGTTTCTATAACCCGTTTGCTTGGGGTTCAAGCCCCTGTATCCCCGATTTTTTATTTTTTTCAATTGCTTACGATTTGGTGCGGCGTACTATGCCTTTTGCAAGGCCGTTGGCCGTGCACTCTGACACGCCCGAAAAAATTTCCTAAAGTACTCGACGCCCTCAGCATGAAGACCCTGTCTTACCAAGACTGCTCACTCCAATATTCAATGTATAAGTGATATTACAACCGGTAAAATCCACGTTGCCACTACCGCTGGAAATTTGCGTGTAATTTGAAACCGAGATCCAATCATTGCTGATAAACCAGGCCGGCATTGGATTCAAGCCTTCGTCATCGTCATCGTCATCGTCATCGTCATCGTCATCGTTTCCTTTTCCTTTTCCTTTTCCGTCATCGTCATCGTCATCGTCATCGTCATCGTCAATGACGAAGAATATCGGCGCCAAAATGGCTACAAACATTCCTTCCAAAGCATCCCCGATGGAAGCTTTTCCGTTGCCTTTGCCTTTGCCTTTGCCTTTGCCATCGTCATCGTCATCGTCATCGTCATCGTCATCGTCATCGTCATTGCCGCCACCGCCTTTGCCTTTGCCTTTTCCGTCATCGTCATCGTCGTCGTCGCCTTTTCCATCATCATCGTCATCGTCATCGTCGTCGTTGCCTTTGCCTTTTCCATCATCGTCATCGTCATCGTCATCGTCGTCGTTGCCTTTTCCATCATCATCATCATCGTCGTCGTTGCCTTTGCCTTTTCCATCATCATCATCGTCGTCGTTGCCTTTTCCATCATCATCATCATCGTCGTCGTTGCCTTTTCCATCATCATCGTCATCGTTGCCCCCGTCTCCGCCGGTTAAATTCTCTCCGCCATCGGGGACAATGCCATTGAGGATATCTTCAAAATCACTTTGATTAGCGGGGTACATCCCAGATATCGCATAGTAGTCGCCTAGCTGAATCCTGATCGCTTCTGCCACTCTAGCTGTCACTGGAGAAAATATTTCCGTAAGCCTGATTGGCAATACCCGATCGTTAAAACTAGCAGGGTCGAGCTGATTGAAGCTTACGAAATCTGGGGCTGACACATTAGCTGACTCCAGATAGTCTACACTGGAATTGCTGCTTCTAGCCTGCGCACCAATAACACCCTCCGGAGCAATTAGAATAGCCGCAATGCTGCCTTGCCCATTCATCGTGAGGTTACCTGCCGTGGAGGTGTTCAAGGGTGTCACAGAACTACGACGAAAGTCGTCGGATAGTGCGTACCAAATTTGCTGGTCGAGACCACTCTCGTAACTGTTCAACGAGAAAATATCGCCAGAAGGCAATGCCATTGAAGTTGGCAGGCGACCGAGAGAATTGACCGCACAAGCTACATTCTCGATGCCGTCACCATCGGTATCAGGGCACATCAGGTGCCCGGGGCCAGCACTGGCCGCCCCGTAGTAATCCGCATACAGCACAGCATAAGAGATTAAGTTCTCTTTGCTGCGACTCAATGCATCGGTGGTATTGCTTTCATGCTGCAAAAACGCATCGCTGTTTCTCAACACGCGAATATAAACACTGGTTCCTACCAAAAGTAGTGCTAACATCATCAGAAGAAGAATAATACCCTCTTGAGCCTTTGTAGGGAGTTCTAGCATTCGATTTGTTAACGATTTAGCCATTAGATTCTCGAAGTTTACTCAGTTTTTTATTCGGAAGTGTTGTAGGCGAAGTAGTCATCGACTCCTTAATTTGGAATATAAATTCCAAAGCTCTAGAGAATATTGAATACTTCCTATTACATTATCGTACCATTTTCACACTGGAATACTACCGACGAAGTCACATCTCGTGATATTTAAATACTGCGGTTAATTCTACAAATGAACTATCCCAAAGAGACTACTAAAGTCGTCAGTCCAAAGGGAGCCAGGCACAGGCATCGGCGCACGGTTAACATACACAGCTTCGTTATCAAGAAAAGTTCGATTATTGGTTAATAGTATCCAATCAGTAGAATCAACAAATCGAGTTCTATTGGATTGGTTATCAATGTAGATCGCTTCCACCTCCACCGCTTCAGCCAAACGAGCAACTATAGGAATTAAGTCGACATAGCGATTGGTAACGTGCAGGGCGAGAATACCGCCTTTATTTAGATGCTCAAGGTAGATCTGAATACTTTCAAGCGTCAACAAATGAATCGGCACGGCGTCGCTACTGAAAGCATCGATGGCGAGCACATCAAAGCGCTGGCCATCTCCTTGCCGGAGCTGGCGCTCCAATACAATACGAGCATCACCCTCGATCACATCAACGTCTGACCCCCGGTCACTGGCATCTTGTAAGAATGTGAAGTGCTCCCTAGCCCACTGCACCACTAGGGGATTAAGTTCATAGAAGCGAAGGTAATCTTCAGCACCAACATCACGTGTCGTTACATAGGAGTCCGTTGATCCTTCTGGATTAATGTGAGTATTAGCATAGGCGGCTAAAGTTCCCGCTCCCAAACCCACCACACCAATGCGGAACTGGTGACTAGCATCAGCGCGTGCGGGATGATTTATAATAGCTACCCCAATTCCTGACTCGGGCCCAAAATACGTGGTGGGCCAAGTTGGATATAATTGATGTTGTTCTCCGTGACGGATGCGGCCATTGTTGAGTGAAAGCCGAAACCTAGAGTCGCGGGCTCCGCGCTCGTTAATTGATAGAACACCGTAAAAGTTGCGCGCCCCTTCAATCATGCGGCTCTGTGTTATTTGGACTTGCCAATTCAAAGCGCCGACCAGCGAAACTAGACCCAGTGTCAGCACCGCGCTCACTCCAAGCCTAGTGACACCACGATTCGAGCCCCACCATGTCAGAAGTGTTGCACCCTGAGTCCGCCTCCATATCTCCAGAGTCACCACCAGCAGACCAAGACTAATCGGCAGGACTTGTGCCATGTTTGTCTGCCAGCTCACGAACGTTTCGCCTGCAGTGGAGCCGAGATTATAGATAGACCAGGTGTCCGGAATAAAAGAATAGTACGCGCCGAAAATAATGGCACATAGAACTGCTGCCCAGCAAAATGCTGAGAGCACTCGAATCAACACCCCATTGCCTGCATCATATTCACTACTAAAAATCCCTGGCAGTTGCGCCAACACCACCAGCAAATAACACATGATGAGCAAGCTATGGAATTCGTAAAACCCGGTGAAAATCATCGGCGCTAAAATAGCTACAAACATTCCTCCCAAAGCCCCCCCGGCGGAAACAATGAGAAAGAATAGAGTCAGTTGCTTAGGCACTGGACGCAATCGAGCCAATTCACCGTGGCAACACATACAACATACAAACAGGGTCAATGAGTAACCTAGCAATTGATCTACAATTTCCAGATCTTCGCCTATATAAAGCAGCCGCAGGGTATTAATCAACACCAGCGGCAGCAATGCCGAGAACAAGGGGCGGTAATACCAGCGCTCACTATCGAAGCAGAGGATAAATGTCAGCAGATAAAGGCTTAGCGGAACAATCCAGAGGAAGGGAACCGAGGCGATATCAATTGACATCTGATTCGTCGTAGCCATCAGCAGACCTGATCCGCAGGCTGACAATGACAGCCACATTAAGGCAGTACCGGTTGCTGGCCTATTCTCCACATTCACTTGTGGCTTCGTGCCATCCTCAGAATTCACCGCAACTTTCTTCTCGTTAATTCGCGAGCGACACAGCTGCCACCCACAGGCAGCACACAGAACTACAAACACCACATAAGCCAACGACCATATCCAGGACTGAACCTGAAGGCGAAATAGAGGTTCAACAATAAAGGGATAGGACAACAACGCTAACAGCGAACCAAAATTGGAAAGAGCGTAGAGACGATACGGTGACTTATCAGGGTACAGATGAGCGAACCAACGTTGCAGGAGAGGGGCTGTAGCCGCAAGTAAAAAAAATGGCGCACCGACAGACAGCGTTAAAATAAGAAAAATACGACCCACAGGGGCGCCAGGGTCAAGCGGTTTCAATGCCTCGGCAGGCGCGATGGGCAACACTAGCAGCGCTAGCGCCAACAAAACCCCGTGCAGAATCGCCTGCGCTCTCCAACTCAGACGACTAACCACAAGGTGGGCATAGACGTAGCCACCAAGCAAACTCAATTGGAAGAACATCAATGCCGTTGTCCACGTACCAGGGGTGGAGCCGAACCAAGGCAGAATGAACTTGCCGATCATTGGCTGCACCTGAAAAAGCAAGAAGGCACTGAGGAAAATCGTGGCTGCGAACAACCAGATCAAGCCGGCATGTTGGGCGTGTTTCAACTTCATAACTCCCTCAAACTCGGTATAAAAATTGAGTGACCCCTGGTGAGAATCTATCGCGCTTGACCATTTTTGAATAGGTCATGCGCCAAATTCTGAAAGATCGGTAGTTAAACTTGTCAGCGTCTCGGCGGTCATTTCTATATAAAACGTCACGTCCAGCAAAAATGGGCGCAGATCTTTTAGGCGGTTTATCGTACTTTCTTGGAGGAGAAACCCTGCAGCTAAAAGCAACCCCCCATTCTGATGAATGACATTTCGAGTCAAGCGCATATTGGGTTTTAGCCTATACAGTTCCACCTGCTGTTCATCGGCTTTAACACTCGTATTCTTTCCAATCTCATCACTGGAAAAACCAGAAAGTAGCTCCTCCAAATCAGTGTTGACCAGGGCATAGTCATCAACTGCTCGCAGGCGTTGTTCTTTCTCGATCAGCGCCTGAATTATTTTCTGTATCCCATGCAGAGGTTTAACTGGTTTTGAGAGAAAGCCATTTACATCGAGTTCGAGTGCGGAGCGGAGTGTTTGATCAGTAGAAAACGCAGTAAAAATAACTACAGGCAATCCTTGAGGGGCTAGTGAATGACCACAGCGAATTTGCCTTATCAATTCAAGCCCGTTCATTGTTGGCATCTGAATATCAGTTAACAATACGTCAACGTTTCTCCGCTCGAGAACCTTTAGTGCTTGCTGGCCATTCTCAGCTTTTTCAACATTTGACATGCCCAATATTTTCAGAACCCGATCAACACTTGACACCGAAAATGGATCATCATCGACTAGAAGAATAGTTTTTTCTTCGAGATTTTTAACAAGTTCGTTCTGCATAGTGAAATCCATTGCTTTTAGTAATTAGCGAAATTTATTAAAAATCACCACTACCGAAGCATCAAAAATAGTCCTTAGAGCAGGCTTTATTTACTATTTTCCTTCGCCCAGTATAACAAAATTTCTAGCGAGCAGAGGTAGACTTTTAATTGTATTAGGAAGGTAATTAGCTTCATTTATGGCACCATAAATGCCACAACTGATATTAGCAAGTTAACTGCCAAAATCAGAAAACCTGGTTAGGCTCTCGCGCATGCCCGCTCGTGTTGGCTCAAGAGAGAGCTCAGCTTTATTGTTGATGTACTGGGTTATATCGTGACCCGAATCTGGAATCAATTCTCTATTAGCTGCACCATCGCATCTCAATTTATCCGCGGCAACCTTCCTTGGCTTGCCTTTGTGTTAGCACAATAACCGCTTAATAAAGGCGCTTTACCGCCCATTACTGCACTTCTGAATAAGCGCATCAACTACTTCGCCATCTTGGTCTACGGCCTGACAAAAATAATGCGGCTTCCCGTGGATCTTAACGAAGATCTCGTCGATGAAAAATATCACCATACTCTGGCTGACTTTTTCTTAACCTTTGCGCAAATTTCGATCCAAACCTATTGTACATAAGGCGAATAGCTTCCCCGTATTGATCGATTTTAGTATCGCCGATAACGATGCGCGCCAAGCTCTCCGAGTGGGGTCTCAGGTTTCCGCAATAGTGTACACCGGTGAGCATGGTCTGTTTAATTGGCTAGCGCGAATCTATGTGGATATAAACAGCATTCTAACCTACGCATTCTAGAGGACAGGCCTTTTTAACAGTTTTCGAACCGCTGCAGCCATCATGACTAGCAATACACCGATAGATTTAGCATCCAACCCCAAAGCCGCCACAGCTAACCGCAGAATTTTCCGCCTGGCTTTCGGCACTAGCCTCTCGCTTGTTTTTTCCCAAATAGTGAATTGGGATATGAGTTTCATCGCGGCTGTTTTCACCATGTTCCTCCTAGCTACTCCTATGCCAGTTCCAACCCTTGGTAAGGCCATAGGCTTACTCGTTGGTCTGCTGCTGCCGATTTGTCTAGGCATCGCTGTAATTCCACTTCTCAATGGCGCTCGCTGGGCAGGTATGATAATTGTCGCCGTCGCAGTATTCGATTTTTTCTGGATGAAGGATAAGAAGAAGGGGCACTAAGCTGTTAGCTTGTCAGTATCCCCTCTCTTTTTCACTGTGTTTTTCATGTTCCTTCTCTTTTTCAATCGAGGGCATCCATTCAGTCTTAAAGCCCCTGTAAACCCTATCCATCGGAGCATTATCTCGGCAGTTCTCTCTACGACTGAATCTTTGACCATTTATTCATGGGTGAGGCACTCACATTAACCGCTTCGGCTGCCAGCCTAACCGAATAATTCTGGCCAACAACCAACTGGGCTGCTTCAAGCTTAAACCCAAGGTTGAAATAGGATCTTTTCTAGGGCGCCACATGGTTATCTACTAGAAAGAGTGGGATAATCCCGAATTAATAGGCCAATTAACGTTACAAAACCTGGAAAATACTAGAGGTTTATTGCCACATGAGCAAAATTTTTCAAATTATTTATGCTAGCACCACCAGCTATCTATACACTGAGAAAGAACTCAACAACTTGCTCGAGCAATCGCGGACCGCTAACCTAAAAATTGGTATTACAGGATTACTTGCCTATAAAGACGGCAATTTCATGCAGACAATAGAAGGCCAGGAACAGAAGATCATGGAGCTCATGCTAAAAATCAGTAGGGATACTAGGCACCATGGTATTATCCTTATGTTTAAAGGGTTTATAGAGCGCCGTGAATTTTCAAATTGGAGTATGGCCTATTTGAACCTATCTGGGGACTCAAGTGAGGGCTTCTCGGATTTTCTCATCTCGGATAAGTCTGAGCATGAAAAAAAAATCAGTGCCGGTAAAGCCAAAACATTGATGCTAAATTTTCGCAAAATTATGTAGCTCAATATGCAATGCGTTTATAATGACCATCTAAAAGCAATAATCTCACGTCAGTGTTTTTGCGAAATAAAGCTAATTTTCACCACAATTTTTTTAGCACATATTCGCGCATTTGAATCAATAATAGTTTTCGTGGCGCCTGAAAAAATGAGCTAATTCTGTCATCACCATTTATACAAATCCTGAAATCTCCTTAAAGGAAAATAAATGAAAACTGCGCTTAAATCCTTGCAAGTTGAGTTAATAAATCGACTTTTCTTTTGGTGCGCAGTCGCATCACCTTTCTTTTTTGCTGTAGTTTCCGCCCGAAGACTCTCTCCTGAATCAAATTCTTCGTGGGATATTTTAGCTATAAATTTCATTCTTATCGATATCGTCTATATTTTTAGACATCGAGTGGCGATAAATTACAAATGGCTGCTGTTGCTCACAACACTTTTAATGGCATCTTTTTTTGGCGTTACAGCTCAGGGACTCTATAGCCATGCTCCCCTGCTTTTTGCCTGTACTACTATGTTGCTTTCAATTTACGGGAGGCCTACCCATGTTCTAGCCTTTTTGATGGTAATGGTTCTGGTATTTTTAATAAGTGGTTACTACCATTATATTGGGGTTTTTCCACCTGCTAAAAGCCTTGAGGACTTCTGGACAGCGTTAAATCGATCGGTAGGAACATCATTGTTAATGGCTTTATTTGTAGCTTTAACCGTTGGGTATGGAGCCACCTTAAGACTACAAACTAGCCAATATAAAGAGCAGAACAAGGAGTTGATACAGGGTAATAAAGATCTCGAGCTTGCGCTGGCTAGAATACAGACACTACGCCTTGACGCTACGGAACGTAAAAATCTGGAAACTAAATTACGCTCAGCTAAAGAAACTGCCGAAGACGCACTTGCAGCCAAGTCTGCGTTCCTGGCGACGATGTCACATGAAATCCGCACGCCGATGAACGGAGTAGTGGGAATGGTTGCCCTGCTAATCGAGACCAAGCTTGACACTGAACAGCGCGAGATGTTGAGCACAGTGCGAGACTCCGGTCATTCGCTGCTCACTATCATCGACGATATTCTGGATTTCTCAAAAATAGAGGCAGGCAAACTTAACATAGAGATTGTCGATATGTCTCTAGCGGACTGCATCGACGCAGCGGCGCAGACATTGGCTCTCAATGCGAGCAAAGTAGGAATTGACCTCCTGACCTACATTGACCCTGATATAGCCTCGCTGATACAAGGTGACCCCACCCGAGTCCGACAGATTCTTATCAACTTAGGCGGCAACGCCATCAAGTTTTCTGGGCCTGGCAAGGAAGTGCTAATCCGAGCCGATAAAGTTGTCTCTGATGCTGGCTATTCTCGAATACGCTTCAGCGTTATCGATCATGGCATTGGGATTTCCAAAGCAGCCCAGTCAGGCTTGTTTGAAGAATTTAGCCAGGCAGACACGTCGACGACGCGGCAGTTTGGGGGAACGGGCTTAGGTCTTGCCATCTCCAAAAAAATGACTCAACTGATGGGTGGTGAAATTGGCGTGATCAGCGAGACGGGTAAAGGGTCAACCTTCTGGTTTGAATTATCCTTAGCTGATTCTAACAAAGGGCTTGAAAAAGATAAGGCTGATGACCTTTCAGGCCTGCATGTTCTCGTGGCTAGCTCAAGCGAGAGTTATCGGGAAGTTTGTCAGAGCTACCTTCGCCACGAGAATGCTGAGGTAGAGGTTACGATGGGTATTGATGAATGCCTTCAATTCTTCAAAAATGCCGAAGACACTTTTGGCTCTGAATCAATTATCGTCATCCCAGACTTAGATGATTATGCGAAAGTAATCAGTCTGCGCAAAAATTTTATAGACGCTGGTCTGATGCCTTATCCCCGATTTGTCGTCGGTAACAATCGGCAGCATAAAGATCAAGACCACATCCTTGAGGGAATTGAGGAAGTGACGATGATGGACACCAGTCCTATGAGGCGCAGTGCCCTAATAAATGCCGTCGCCATTGCGGCCGGCCGGGCCAGCCCTGAAATTCATCACGATGACGACGACTTAATGGAAAGGGTGCAGGCCCCAACCGTCGAAGAAGCCCTGAATCAAGGCAAGCTAATCCTTTTGGCTGAAGACAACTTGACTAATCAGCTGGTTATCCATAAGCAACTTAACGCTTTAGGGTATCAGTGCGAGATTGCCAACAATGGCAAGGAAGGGTTCGATATGTGGAAAGCCAAGCCTTACTGCATGCTTCTCTCGGATTGCCACATGCCTATATGGGACGGCTTTCAACTGACCGACGCGATCCGCAAGGACGAAAAAAGCACAGGAAAACGTGCGCCTATCGTCGCCATTACGGCCAATGCTCTTCACGGTGAGGCGGAGCGCTGTCTGGCTGCGGGGATGGATGACTATATGGCAAAGCCTGTTGCGATGAAGGTTCTTAAGCAGACCCTGGTTAAGTGGGTGGGAGAAGAATGAAGAATTGGGGTCAGAGTAAATATCCAGTAGTTTTGAATTTTGAGATGATGCGATAGAAACTAAATAAACAGAGTAAACAAGGGGGCACTGACAAGATAACAACTTAACCGCCCCTCAATTGTCCGTGACAGTCTTCCTGGGCTCACCTTGAAGCCGCCTGAACAAGTGCTTTGTCGCCTTTGAATCGCGCCTCTATTAGAGGATCACATCTACGACCTCCCCGTCTTGATCAACTGCTCGGCATAAGTGATTTTGTGCTCACTAGAGCGTAACGAACACCTCGTCAGAGAAAAATATCACCATAGCATTAGCGGTTTCTTCGGAGCTAATGGCATATTTTAGCCCAAACTTAATGAACTAAAATCGAACTGCTTGATAGCTGACAGTGATTCCCCTCTCAGGGGCACGTCTTCGATGTCGCGGTGATTCAGGTTAATTCAGCATTAAAACCAAATTATAAATTGAATGAGTTTTAATAGAAATCACTAACGCTTCGCCATTTCTGATTGGGCCATCTGCCAACCCTTAGTAGATTGGGAGCTAACTCGTCATAATCATAATCCCGATTGCCTCGAGCATTTTTTTGGGTTCCATTTTGGCTTATGGAACAGACTGGCGTTTCATAAATTCAGCTAATGCAAGGGCCAGCTTTCGGCCAATAACAGACGCTAATTGCCAAGCTAAATTGCTCGTATATAGTCAATAACTTCCTGAATGATAGAAGGGAGAAGCGGGGCTGCCTGGTTAATTACATCCCAATTTTTTATATTGCCAGCGTCTTCTAAGGTTTGGCATAAATCTGCAAGTCCATTGGCTCCAATACTGCTAGAAGACGATTTCAATTTGTGTGCAGCGTACGCTATACCTTTCGCAGAGTGTTCGGCATAGGCAACATTGATCTCTTCGACATTGGATGAAGCCGGCTCAACGAATTCTTTGAGAACTTCAACAACGGTTTTTTCATCGTCGCCAAAGATGCTTCGCAAAGCAATTAGGTCAATAGGGGCATTGCCACCATTGCTATTCTGTTCAATTTTCGCCGCCGCTGGCCCTTTTAGTGTTGAACTTTGCTGTTTAGGTGTGGCAGAAACAGGCATCCACTTTTTCAGCAAGGAGCTAAGCTGACCCATCTCAAGAGGTTTAGGTAGGAAATCATCCATTCCGGACTCAAAACAGGCATCAACATCCTCCTTCATAACACTTGCGGTAATGGCGATTATGGGAAGACGGTTATTAGTGTTGGATTCGCTTTCCCTAATTTTTTTAGTGAGTGAAAAGCCATCCATATTGGGCATATGGCGATCTGTCAGGAGTAAAGCGTAGGAGCCTTTTTGCAAGTACTCAATAGCTTCTACACCGTCATTCGCGAGCTCCACCGCATAACCCAGAATATTAAGTTGACGTTTGATGACATCTTGGTTTGTTAAGTTATCTTCAGCTAAAAGAATGAGTTGCCCCATGGCAGCTGCTTCTACAACACTTGGGGCCTTCCCTGGTTTATTAGCAGTATCTTTGTCATCGTAATCCGCCTCAGGACTCGAGCGTCCTGCTGCAATCGCAACGCCGCGCATGAGCGCTCCTCGTTGCATAGGGTCTGCATTCACGTAAACTGTATTAACAAGCGGCTTGCGTTCTTTTCGGCTTCTCTGCCGACAGACCACTACATACTTTGAAGAAATTTTACCGCCTGCTGCTAGCTCTTCAATGAGAGCTATTTGATCTTCTAGCGCCCAGCTTGAACCCAGAACGATTACATCAAACGGATCGTCTTCTTTAACCGCTGCTAGAGCGTAATCCTTAATATCGGACATCTGTTCAATCACTTCGGTCCGCGCCGCGGCATATTCAAGATAATTTCCTAGTAAAGCAAGAAGCCCTAAGTCATCGTGCGCTACCAAAACTTTAAGGCCCGCAAGATCTGTATCTTCTCGTTGAAAATTATGCTCCTGTGCGATCTGAAATGTGACCGTTGCGTGAAAAGTAGCACCTTCACCCTCGACACTTTCAACCCCTATCTTTCCGCCCATTAACTCGACTAAGCGCTGACAGATAGACAAGCCAAGGCCAGTCCCTCCAAATAGACGAGTAGTAGAGGCATCTACTTGCGAAAATGCTTGGAACAAAGCTTTTTGCGCCGATTCCGGTATACCAATGCCGTCATCAATTACCTGCAGCCGAATGACTGCTTGCGCATCATTGTCAGAAGCTAGCCTGTCGGCGCGTATTAGCACTTTACCTTTTTCAGTAAACTTGATGGCGTTACCGCCTAGATTAAAAAGTATTTGCCTCACTCGTACTTGATCGCCAATCACTCCGTCCGGGATAGCAGGATCTACATAGACGGAAAGCTGAATATTCTTATTCCTGGCTGTAACGGCCAACGCCTCACCGACACCATTGAGCGCATCATCGATAGACATAGGAATATCTTCCAAATGAAGTTTGCCCGCCTCAATCTTAGAAAAATCCAATATGTCATTGATAATGGTTAATAGTGAGTAGGCTGAACTCTTTACCGTTTTAACCATATGCTGTTGATCAGCATCAAGCGCGCTCTCATGCAGAAGGTCAATCATACCAATCACACCGTTCATCGGAGTGCGTATCTCATGGCTCATGGTGGAAAGGAAACTAGATTTTGCCTTGGTTGCCTCCTCTGCTAAATCCTTGGCTTGTTTCAACTCCCGCATTAATTCCTCTCGGCTGAGTTGACTAAGCTTAAGTTTTTGCGTCTCAATGAATTCTTTGCTGGGTATAAATGCAGGATCTACAAAGTGCTTGAAGGCATAAATGTCTAGCTTTCCATTTTCTCCTGGATTGACCGAATAACGATCAAATAAAAATTCAGATATCCTCGTCTCGGGTTGAATAGTTACTCCTCGAAATAGCAGAAGCAAGCCTAACCGCCCGTCTATTTGATCAATTAAAAAATCCACATAGAAATCGATTGCTTGAGCTAAAACGGTACAACAAATTTCAGAACTTGCTGTAGCAAGTCGAGTTGCCAATATGGAGTTGAAACCTGAGTCCATAGCCAAACTCCGAATCTTGCTTCGGCAGAAAACGACAGAGTTTTCATTCCGTATACAAATTGTGCCAAGCTCTAACATCATCTATTCCTGACTATGGACACTTACAATCAATCCTAATAAAGTGCAGCTCTTATAAAGCACTTCGACTACTAAACCCGAATTACAAGGCATATTGAATCGTCTTCGTTCTTAGCGAATTTTTCTATCAGGTTTCTGGCTATGGCGCGGGCATCATGTTTCAGAATTTCTGAATAATCGTTTATATCAAATTGTCCTCTTAACCCATCGGAATGCATGACTATTACATCGCCATGTTCTAGTTGTAAAATTTTCTCTATAGGAGTTCTCAACTGGTATCCAATTATACCCCCTTGCGTAACCTCTCTCGTTGAAACTATTCCAAATTTTCTTAGAGTTATGTTTCCTACCCCTACATACGTTAATTGTAGCTGCGTAACATCCAGTTTCCCAATAATGGCCACACCTCCACGAGTGCCACGGAGTTTTTCATGTAGCGCTTGCATCAATACAGGCAGTTTTTCATTTTTGTTTTCTTCGAGGAAGGTGCAAGCGGCCTGGGACACTGCATGCGCTCGAGGGCCATGACCAGCAGCGTCAATCAAACCAACGAAAATTTGCTCCTGTGTGACGTCGACAAGCACAGCATCACCACTCACCTGATCAAATGCTCTCTCCGCTACAAAATAATCAACGCCAAAATTAGTACTCAAAGCCATTTCCTAACAGTAATCCTTGTTCCTTTTGCGCTAGAACTGGAGATTTGAAAATCATCCATTAGTCGCTTAGTCCCAGGAAGACCAACGCCTAAAGTGCCTCTTGAGCTAAAATTATCTAGCATTGCCTTTTCCAAATCCTGTATGCCAGGGCCAGAATCATCTGCTACTACTTCAATGCCTTTTTTAAAATCCTGCTCTATAGTGCTCAAGAAAATACATCCTTTACTTGCATAAGTAACAATGTTTCGCGCGAGTTCACTGACTGCAGTGGAAATCAAATATTGATCTTTAGCTGTAAATCCTATGCGCTTCGCATAATTTTTTGCATCTAGAGCCGCATAAGCGACATCAACCTCACCTAATAATTCTAGCCTTGTGGCATTCTTTCCCAAAATCATAAACCTCTTATAAAGATAAGAATATAAGCACAATAGGCTAGCAATACATTGACACTAAGCAGGATCACTATTCATCCCCTTCTCAGCACCAGCTTCATGAATATCTTCGATTTCCAGTGATTCAGCACTGTTAGCTTCAGTTATTTCCAAATCAGAGGCCTTAGACAGAAAAGATAGCGCATCTTCTAGCTGTAACGCTGTGGTGACGTTATCGATGTCTAAGTCTAGGTAAATAATGGAAGCCACCACCCCTGGATTCAGGCCTGTAATCACTGACCGATAACCGAGCATTTTGATCATCTGAGTAGTCTTCAAGAATACGTCCCACAAAATGCTATCAATAACGGCCACTGCAGTTAAATCAATAACAACCCCCTCCAAACTACTTGCAGGAATCCGCTTTAGTATTTTTCTTTGAATTTGGTGTGCAGCGTGTTTAGAAAGCTCCTCTTGAATGGGAACCACCAAGCAGCCCTGAGTTTCATACATGGCGATACTGATAGACTCTGTAGAATCGGCCACTGACGTACGAAGCATAGTCGCTAAGAGCTCAAGCTTGGCACTAGTTGCACTTTCGGCAATTTCTTTTTGGGTTCGTAGGTCTTTATTGGCTTTGGAGAGGATTGCGTGCGACTCGTACAATTCGCGCGACCGAGTTTCTAGACGCTGTTCCGCCTTCTCGCGGGCCGCCTTCTGTCGTTCGTAAGCACGTTTGTAGCCCGAATCTTCAGTCATATTACTTTAATCTTAAAACAGCTCAGTCGCACTTGTTAATGGGCTATTTCATCTGTCATTTGGGGTTTCATGTAATTGCAACCCCAGACTTTTCAGGGAGGTACGCATACCATCTTTTAATGTGGCCTGCGTAATTATATCGCCTAATTCAATGCCCAAATTCACCAACGCCTGAGATATTTCCGGAGAAATCCCCGTCACTATAGAGGTACAGCCCATCAACCGCGTGGCTTTAGTTATTTGGATAAGGTGATTTGCTACGGCGCTGTCAACCGCTGGAACCCCTTGTATATCCAAAATGAGCACCTTCGCCTGATAGTCTAATATTTTTTGCAATGCTGCTTCCATAATCAGTTGGACACGCTTGGAATCAACTAAGCCGACAACAGGAAGCAATAATATATTATCCCAAAGCTGCATTACCGGTGTCGACATCTCCATAATCAATGCGTTTTGTTTCTGTCTCTCAGTTTCTAAGCGCTTTTCAGCAGTAACGTCCGAGGCGATTTTCAATACCTTTACAGGCTTCCCGCTCGAATCGAAAATCGGGTTATAGGTTGCTCGAATATAAGCAGTATTCCCAGCCTTCCCCAAGCGCAGGTATTCACCTTCATCGTACTTACCGTCGTTCAGCTTTTCCCAGAAAGTCATGTAGTCATTGCTGCTGGCATACTCTTCGGTGCAGAAAATTCTGTGGTGTTTACCCTCTACTTCCTCTAGAGAATAGCCAAGAATCTCCAGAAAATTTTCGTTGGCAGTAATGATCGTGCCGTCCATAAGGAATTCGATTACACCTTGCGATTTATGAATCGCCGTAAGCATCGCCTCATTCGTTGCCTCTTCTATCTGGATATCTTTCATGGACAGTAAACCTCTATCAAATTAATTATTATTGAACTTATTGCCGACCCATTAGTCCCAAAACTGATTTTTTTCAGGGAGTTAGAAGTGAACCTGAATGCCAGTTCGAGCTTTGCGTCTGTGGACTTTGTTTTGAAGCGAAATTCTACGCCGCTTTACCGAGCCAGATTTACCGCTGCGATGCCTGCGAATAGGAATTTTCGCCTTTCCCCAGAATACGGCGTGTATTGAGCAATTTTTTTGGGCCCACTAACGGTATCAATACGAAACGAATCTTACAATTCTCTTAATTCCAGAATAATACGCCACTTTAAAAATTTCACCTAACTTATATATGTTTTTCTGGGCGCCAAATTAAGAGAATGATTCACTGCGGGCATCTAAAACGCTTGCTTATTCACCAGAATCCATCTGTCAATGTGGGCCTGTCCAATTGCGCGCAAGCTCGGTAATTTTATTACCCGATAGAGGCTTAGACAAAAAATAACCTTGAACGTAATCAACACCCAGCTCTACAACCAAATCCCAATGCGCATGTTCCTCTACCCCTACAGCTACAACTTTCATATTCAAGTTTTTAGCCAATGCGACACTAGCTTCCAAGGTTGCTCGACCGCCGGAGTTATCAACAGCACCAGAAACAAAAGCCTTATCAACTTTCATTTCAGTTACAGGCATTTCCTTTAGCGCTGATATCGACAAGTTTCCACTACCAAATTTATCTATCGAAATGTCGAATCGTTTTAGACGTAATCGCATTAGCACTTCTGCAAGAGATGCTGATTTCCGCATAGCTTCAGCCTCAGAAATTTCCAGCACTATCTGCGAAGAACTGACATCGCTCTCCTTGCATACAGCAATAAGATATTCAATAAGCTTTGGGTCTTCGAACAAACTGACTGGAAAATTAATAGAAGCGATAAGATTAATTCCGTTTTTATGCCATTCATTCAGTTGCGAAACGACCTTCTCATAAATTTTCCGCGTCAACTCCTCCATCAGACCGGTTTGTTCTGCTAAAGGCAAAAAAGTAACAGGCGCCAAGATGCCACGAGAGCCGTGATTCCATCTGGCCAAGGCCTCCACTCCGATAATATTTCCTGTAGAAACTTCAATCTTGGGCTGGTATAGAACCAATAATTTATCAGAATTATGATTTCTAATGCCGCGCCTTAGTTCTTCTTCGTCAATTGCGATTTCGGCTGTTGAAAACTGAGTTCTTTTTTTAGGCGTAGCTAAAGAATTGAGCATTCCTTCTAAAACTTTGGAATTTAGCGGTTTCGGTATAGCCCCCAGTATGTTCAAATTTTGAGTTTTTGCATAGCTATATGCGATTTCGAGAAGTCGGACATCTTCACCACTTAATAAAATGAATCCGCCAGAATATTTCGCCTCGTTAACACGACGCATAAATTCCAATCCATCCATTTCTGGCATATTCATATCACAAATAATGAGATCAAATGGTGAGTTTGAAGTTACTAATTTTAACAACGCGCTATTACCGTCTTGCGCCGTTTTAAGATTTTCATAACCTAAGTTGTTAAGAATTTTTGACGTGAGATTCAAAATGAATGGTTCATCATCTACTAATAGAATGCTGATATTTTTATTAATTAGATTTTCCAAGGTCACCCTTATTATGAAATTTTGAAATTTTTCATCTCAAGTCATACACTTCAACTACTTCCAGCTTGCCTTTCCCTTTGACTTCGACTTGACCCATTGATCTTGCATCACAGCTATCTTGAACAGACATCCAGGCTTTTATCGGCAACGCCAAGGAGTTGACGTTGGCTATTTTAGCCATTCGGGCAGCGGTGTTAACGGTATCGCCCCAAATGTCAAATTGGTATTTGTAGTGACCTACAATACCTGCAATAACATCCCCTTGATTAATGCCCACACGTACCTGCCATTCTGGAACATTTGTCGCTGCTGACTTGATCATATCCAATCCACAGGCAATCGCGGACTTAAGAGGATCTGAATTTGCGAGCATCAGCCCGCCAGAAACCATGAATGCATCACCTATCGTCTTTATTTTTTCCAAACCATGTTCATCAGTGATTTTTTCAAATGATTTAAAGAGATTTTGCAAACCGTCAACAACATTTTCTGCGCTATGAGAATCACAATAAGCTGTAAAATTCACAATGTCACAAAATAAAATGCTGACATTTCGATAACTTCGCGACGGTACTCGGCCCATTGATTTTAATTCGTTCGCAACGACTTCTGGCAGTATGATGTTAAGCAACTGGTCAGCCCGATTTTTCTCTTCGCGCAGCTGGCTTATGTAGACACGCTGCTGATCCTGCAATCGTTTTTTTTCAATGCTTGAGCCTAACCGAGCCCTAAACAAGACCGGATCGATAGGCTTATGCAGGTAGTCACTGGCGCCTAGCTCAATACATCGTATTACACTCGCAGTTTCGTCAACACCCGATATCATGATCACCGGTATATCACGAAGCCGCATATCTTTTTGCAATTCTTCCAATACCCCAAAACCGTCCAATTCCGGCATTTCAACGTCAAGCATTATGGCATCGTAGTCATTTTCACGAATTTTTTTTAAAGCGATCGAGCCGTTCTCAGCCATATCAAAATCAGAATAGCCTTCCTTTTGCAATAATCGCGAAGTCACAGAACGGCCAAACTCATCATCATCGACAATGAGCAACTTAGCGCTATTTGTATCCATGAAAAAATCTCCCCGCCGAGAAGATGAAATTAAAAAATGCCGCTGCTTTTCGGGATACTAAGAAATACATAAGAATATCAATGAGTTTTTCCCAGCTCTTAATAAATCAATCAGGTCTTCATTGCGCATTGGTTTAGCGCGATAAAAACCTTGAACATAATCGCAGCCTAACTCTTTAACCAATTCCCAATCTTCCTTGACTTCGACTCCTTCGGCTACAATTTCCATATTCAGCTTATTTGCTATGTCGATACTTGACTCAAGGATCGCTAGGGCACTTGCATTTTAGGAAGCGCCATTAACGAAAACCTTATCGATTTTCATTTTAATAAAAGGTACATACATCAAACGATGCTTGAGAAGTTTTCCCTTTAGCAAAGTCATCAGTAGACAATCCAAACCTCTTAAGCCGGAAACTAATTAGGGCTTTGAGTGATTTAGCCGGAATATACTCTGTCTGTGTGTCTTTCGCTTCAATTACGATCTGTTATGGGGCGAGCCCGTGTCTTTTGGTCGCTTCAAATAACAAGTCACAAGAGTCAGGGTTGGAAAGAGAATTCATGGAAACATTATTTGCCATTCGGAAATTTATTCTTTGTTCCGTCCATTCAGCAGCTTAAGAAAGTACGTCAGTATAGATTTGATTGCTCAAGTTATCAATCTCTCCCATTGCCTGTGCTAGTGGAATAAATGTTCCCGGGCCCAACACTCCCCGCTCTCTATTCCACCACCGAGCCAAGGTTTCAATACCAGCTATTTCGCCTGTTATAAGGCTTACTTTAGGTTGATAGACCAAATGCAGCTGATTATTTGCCGACCCTCGCATAACCTCGATCAACTCTTTTCTGGTGATGGTTTTTTGCGCGACGGTATGACGTATCTCCTTGCTAGTCGGGTCAAATTTCTTCAATATGTCTTCGAGCTTATTCGGCCTCAACGGGTTCTGTAGCGCACCCACGTTATTCATTGGATATGCTTTCTCGAGCCCGTATGCAGCCGCAAGTATTTGGGAATTTTCTCCACTTAATAAGATAATCCCACCTTTAAACCCACTATTATTCGCCTGCTTCGAGAATTGAACGCCATACATTTCTGGTATATTGAGATCAGTAATTAGTAGTCCAAAAGGTACCTCCGCGGTAATAAGCTTGCCTAGGGCCACGCTGCCGTTATTAGCTGTTTCTACATCAGAATAGCCCAACTTTGCTAGAATTCTTCATGCAAGATTGAGCACGAAAGATTCATCATCAATTAGTAAAATTGAAAAAGCGTACTTTTTTCAGTCACCTACGAATACCTCTGAAAGACATGCTATCGAAAATGATGTTTAGCCAATATACTGATGGGTCAAAGTAAGTATAAGCGCTTACTTTCACATTCCTAATAAAATTCAGCTTGGTTATAACGAATCCAGTCTGAAACCGCGACAATCAGCTCGCTGATCGCTTAAAACAAGATAATCCGGCCTTAAATGGTGTATTTACTCTCGTTTCCAGGCGGTGCACGATTCAGGCAATCAGCTGATAAATGAGGTTCTATTCTAGCCGTCTTGCCTTGCCCTTCTAAGTGCTCGAATGTTAAGCTTATCGGCCAAAATTATTGTGCATATATTAATTAAAATAGAGATCTCTGAACGCATTATTGCGAACAAGCTCTAAGCTTCAATTGCATTTTTGTTACCAGGAGCCATTTCGGTACGTGGAAGCAATCCCCCAAAAATTACGATTTACTATAAGGCTAGCCTAAGTGAGCTCAACTCAAGAATCACCAGGAAATTTCAAAATACTCGTTGTAGATGACGATACATTTATCGCGAATATTCTAAAACGAATCGTAGAGAAATTAGGCTGTGACGTGAAGTGCATCCATGATGGCAATGAAGTGGGAAATGCGTTAATCGCTTATGAGCCAGACGTTATTTTCCTCGACCTTATTTTGCCTGGTATTGATGGAGTAGAAATTATTCGCGATCTAGGGCAGGCAGGCTGCAAATCTAAGATAGTATTAATGAGCGGATTAGACAAAAGAACGCTCGCATCTGTCAGTTTAGGAGCGAAGCAAAACAGTCTTGACGTGATTGATGCCATAACTAAACCTTTCGCTCCTGGACAAGTAGAAGGCATATTACAGCCGCTGATCGACTTAAAATCATCGAACCAAAGTTCAGGCGTGACCAAACAGCCAACTTTGAGCTTTGGATCTCAAATAGTTTACGAGCCGGAAGCAACGCTTGAAGAAGACCTCGGCAGAGATAACAACTGGATTAGGGCAAGCCTTTTCTGGCGCATGGATGACGCCGAGTTAGTCGATATAGCAAGCTTAGTTGGGGATTCATACAACTCAAAGATAGTGAAGGGGGTACTTGAAACAGTTTTACGAGGAATTCATAAAAATAAGGCAATATTCACCAGTGACGATCAAAATATAAATGTAAAGATCCCTCTATTGATCGAAATACTTAACGATGAGGCAGCTCCAAATTACCTAGATCAACTTGTTACCCAGACAGGATTAAGCAATCAATCCATAATGTTTGAAATCGACGAGGGAATCGTAACCAAACCAAGCGAAACGACTTCCACTGTGCTTTCAAGGCTAAAAATCAAGGGATTCAAAATTTCTGTATGTGTTAAAGAAAAAATTGATGAAGTGCTGGCTCTCCTGGACAAGCTACCAATCGATGAAGTTACCTTGAATATGGATTATGTCCGATTTGGGGAAGGACAGATTAAAAATACCGAAACTGAATTTGAGATAGCATCATTCGCTTCCTATGTTACAAAAATAGGATTAGTAGCATCGGTAAAAAACGTATCCAATGCAGAACAAGCCGACTTCGCCAAACGGTGCAAATTTTCTAAAGCTAGCGGCAGATTCATTCGAGAGCCTGGAAGTGCGCGAACTATCAATGAGTTCTTTAATAAAAAGTAGCCAGATGCAAGATAAAGAGAAGCTTCTAGTTTTGTGAAATATTTACTATCAAGCTTCTCACTTGTGACTTTAATGGCTCAATTTTTCGCCTTGGTATTGACGGCTCCCTAGCCATTTTTCATAGCAACACTCTCAAGCTCTGCTATCGGAAAATTAAAGCGTAAGCCTACTAATTTCCTAATTTCACGCATCAGGCCTAGAGTGAATCAATATAGCTTTTCACTTTTTGATATTCAGGCTCCAATTTAGGTAACTCCTCATCAATTAGGCCCCAGTTTGATTGGCCACCCGCCGCCTCTAGCGCTGCACATATATCTGCCATCCTATTAGAACCAATACTGCGAGATGAAGACTTTAATTTGTGCGCATGCGCTTTAATCTCTGTAGCTGAGAGAACCCCATGAGCCGCCATTAAATCAGCAATAATGGCTTCAGACGGCCCAATAAAAGACTGCAAAATCTCTTTGAAGGTGTCTTCATCATCGCCAAACATATCCTTCAACATACGCTCATCGATAGGACATGTGCTGTCTTCATCGTCATCACCATTTGCTTGGCTTGGCGCCTCAACCTGTACAGCCACTTCAAGCGATGAGTCAACTTCAGTTTGGCCGAGCGTACTGCCTTTTCCCATCCACTTAACCAGGGTCTGCTTAAGAACCTTCATCGCAACAGGCTTTGCCATATAGTCATCCATCCCCGCAGCCAGACAGCGCTCCGCCTCACCGTGAAGAGCATTGGCCGTAATGGCGACGATAGGCGCACGTTTTCCTGTGCTTTTTTCGTCCTTGCGGATCGCGTCGGTCAGTTGAAAGCCGTCCCATATAGGCATGTGGCAATCCGAGAGAAGCATGCAGTAAGGCTTGGCTTTCCACATATCGAACCCTTCCTTGCCATTGTTGGCAATCTCGCACTGATACCCTAAAGCGTTAAGTTGCTTATGGATAACCAGCTGATTAGTCAAGTTGTCTTCAGCCAAAAGGATTAGCTTGCCTTGATTCAGGGCTTCTTCGACGGTCGGGGCCTGCACCCTTTCCATTAAGTCGTCGTCATCGTGATGAATTTCAGGGCTGGCCCGACCGGCCGCAATGGCGACGGCATTTATTAGGGCACTGCGCCTCATAGGACTGGTGTCCATCATCGTCACTTCCTCAATGCCCTCAAGGATGTGGTCTTGATCTTTATGCTGCCGATTGTTACCAATGACAAATCGGGGATAAGGCATCAGACCAGCGTCTATAAAAGCTCTGCGGGTAGCAGCCACCTTTGTGTTATCGCGCAGATCTGGGATGACAATTATTGATGGCGGTTTGCCCGCTTTTTCGCGCATTCTGAAAAGCTGAAGGCATTCGTCTATATCTGTGCTGATCTCAACATCAGCATGCCAATGGAGAAGGTAGCTACGGCAAATCTCCTGGTAATGCTCGCTAAGGCTCACCACGAGAACATGCAGGCCTGAAAGGTCATCAGCCTTATCTTTTTCAAGCCCTTTGTTAGAATCAGCTAAGGATAATTCAAACCAGAAGGTTGACCCTTTACCCGTCTCGCTGATCACGCCAATTTCACCACCCATCAGTTGAGTCATTTTCTTGGAGATGGCAAGACCTAAGCCCGTTCCCCCAAACTGCCGCGTCGTCGACGTGTCTGCCTGGGTAAATTCGTCAAACAAGCCTGACTGGGCTGCTTTGGAAATCCCAATGCCATGATCGATAACGCTGAAGCGTATTCGAGAATAGCCAGCATCAGAGACAACTTTATCGGCTCGGATTAGCACTTTATTGTCAGGCCCAGAAAACTTGATGGCGTTGCCGCCTAAGTTGATAAGAATCTGCCGGACTCGGGTGGGGTCACCTTGTATCAGCGGGGCTATATCAGGGTCAATGTAGGTCAGGAGGTCAATTCCTACTTTGCTCGCATTGAGAGCCAATGTCTGCGCCGCTGCTTCGATGCAGTCCGCTAGAGACATATCGACAATCTCTATGTTAAGTTTGCCTGCCTCTATTTTTGAGAAATCCAGAATATCGTCGATGATAGTGAGCAGCGAATGACCGGAGTCTCGCACTGTGCTCAACATCTCGCGCTGTTCAGTGTCAAGCTTGGTCTCGATTAGCAGGGCAACCATTCCCACTACTCCGTTCATCGGCGTGCGGATTTCATGTGACATCGTCGCTAGGAAATCAGTCTTCACCTGCCCGGATCTCTCGGCCTGCTCCTTTGCTGATAGCAAATCAGCTTCCATTATCTTTCGATCAGTGATGTCGTAAATACATGCCATCATGCAAATTTCGTCCATATATTCGATGTTAGCTATGCTCATTAATCCGTCAAAGTAACTATCATCGGCGCGTTTAAACCGCATATCAATATCTACGTGTTCTCCAACTTCAAAATATTCCGAGGCTGCGAAGAGGCGATCTTCTTCCGTTGAATAAAACGGTGCTGGACGGCCAATCAAGTCATCAACTTGAGCCCTGAATAGCTCTGCAAAATGCGGGTTCGCATAAATAACTGAAAATGTTTGCGGGTGGATAATCACCAGCCCCACTGCCGTGCTATCTAAAATACCTCCGGCGCGGCGCTCGCTTTCTGCTAGAACCCGGGTCCGCCGTTCAATTAGATTATCTCGATCCGCGAGACTCATCTCCAGAACCCTTTTAACTGGGTTCAAAATTCCGCGAAAAACAAGAGCGCCAAACATTATCGCCATGATTGCCAGCACGGCAGTTACTATGCCCAAGCCTCGTAAGGGAGCGCGTATTTCACTACTATTAATTTTCGCTACCATGCCGACACCAAGTAAAGGGATTGATTGATAGGCGGAAAACACCTCGTTACCCCTAAAATCAATCCCTCGTACTGTGCCAGTTTCTCCATTTAAAGCGCGACGCATTGCCTCAGAATTCTCGCTATCGAAGGGGACTCGAAAAGGTAGTTCTACTGCTCTACTACGCTCGGCGACAATAAATTCAATCATGTCTCCCTGTTTTCGAGCGATCGTAAATTCTCCTGTTTCAGAAAATCCACGGCTGAAATCTGCCGCTTCCTTTATTTGAGTCAGTGTCGCCGCCACCCCATTTTCACCAAATTCTATTGCACTATATTCTGCATTAAAGCGCGCAACTGATTCAATCAGCGTAATTTGATTATTAAGCGTATCGACTAGGCGTTGCCTCTGTTTGTCCGCGGTCACCTCCATCAGTATTAGGAACGATGTAACAGACACAAAGATGGTAATGCTAGCCATAATTATCGTTAAACTGAAAAACCATTTATGTAAATTCATGGAGAGCGTAGTCGCGTTTAATTTGCGAATTCTATTGGCTTTGTTCCAGCAATAGATCAAAAATGTAGCGCTAACTGAAATGAACCCCAAAGAGGTAAGCACAACCATTTTCGCTTGAGTGAGCAAACCAAACCCTAAATCAACGCCCAAAGCGTAAGAGCCCAACGTCGAAGTGCTTAGACAAAAAATGAGGACAGCAAATATAAAAACGATGGACCAACTAAACTTTCTAAGCGAATCCGAAAAAATCACGGCACCTATTAAGGTAAAACAAATTGCCGCGTAAAAGGGCATACGGCCCAAATCAATAGCTTCGGTAGAGATAGGGTTCAGTATCGAGAGCTGATCTAAGCCAAAACTGAAGCTAAAAATGTACTCAAAAAGCGTCAGAAAACCCAAGATTCCGACAAAACCACCACAGCAAAACGACTGTAGGCGCCTTTCAGTGAGAATACTTAAAAGACCTAACCCGGTAAAAAGAAAGCCCAAAGCAACGCTGAACTCCATTGCCATGAAGAAAGGCTGGACCAAGCCCAGTAATCCAAGTAGGGAAACAAGACACCCCAAACTCAGAGCGAGCCAGCTAAAATAAAAATTATTCTGCAAAATACTTCTTACCACGTTTCTGGATTGACTTACTCTTGCACAAGTGTCGTGCCAATTTAATGGTGAACCTAGCAACACTCACAGCTTCAGAAGCAGCCTTAACTGTATAACCTTGTTCAACAACCAACTGTGCTGATTCCAATTTGAATTCCGGGCTGAATGTCCTTCTAGTTCTAGCCATTTTTCACCGGTTTGCATTGGGGTGATAATCACCCATAATCAGCTGGCCGCTACATTGACATGCCCAATGGAATTGTTCCTGGTCGATACATGTAAACATAGGCTGTATAAAATGCGCTTTCATGGACTTTAAACCACTCACTTTCTTGATGGCCAGACCACACAAGACCTTCCAGGGGTTTTGCTAGGGTCCCCTACCGCTAAAGAAGAACCGGACTCTACTGCATAGCTGCGTCTCGACCGAAAAAAGAGTGACATCGAATGCTAAATTTCCTGCTAATCGGCTGCTTGTGTGTTGTGCGTCATCGATTATGATTTCGTTCAAAAAAAGTATGGAGACTATCTAATGGGTACTGAAGCCTCTTTAGACAGTAAAACATTTTTCCCTCAATCGGCAGATGTTGAATGTATTCATGATTTAGGGGCGTGTTCTCAGAAAGCTCTACGCCGGTATATACGACAATGGATCAAAATGGCACAAAGGGTAAGTCAATAAATTCAATTGACGCATGCTTATAAGTCATCAATTGCTTCTTTTAGGTCATTTAGTTTATAGGGCTTGCTAATTAACTTGCCTAATTTAATCGCTCGGGATGCAATATCTTCATTGAAATACCCGGTTGTTAGTATGAACTTTATGTTGGGGTACTTTATTGCTATTTGTTCTGCCAATTCGACCCCATTCAAAAGGCCAGGCATTGATATATCGGAAAATACTATATCTGTATTGGCCGCTTCAATTAGCTCTAGCGCTTCGGTGGCATGTTTAGCCTCCACAACTGTATGACCAAGTTTAGTTAGCATTCTGCAGGCTATCTTGCGTATAAGGGGTTCGTCCTCCACAACACAGATTTTGTAGATTAGATTATCTCTTTCAGCCTTTTCACTCATTATTTTAAAAATCCTTTTTTTATAGTCTGCATAAGACTGAGATCGTGTGATTTGTTGGAAAAGATACGCCAATTACTATTAAGAATGAAGCGCTGTAGTGATCAAGTAATCTTGGCCATGAATCATGATTGTACGAATTCTTTAAAAACTCAAAACTACTGTATATTTACTCTGACCCCAATATTACCTTTTGGGCCAATTGCAGTATTTGGGAGCTGAGCAAGACACCCGATAACTCCTCAATCCTCCGGTTGATAGAAAAGCCTATTTTCCCGTCAATATTTAGAATTTCGACGGAACCACCCTCATCTAAAAATCCTGCCGCATCACTGACCGCAAGTATTGCGTCGCGTGCCATAGCGCTTAAATCCACTTGATCCAGATTATCTTCCGACAAAACGGCTACACGGCAATCTACGTTCTGGCCCCCAAACCTTTCAACCAGCCTCAAAGAGAAAGTGTCACCTCTAGCCTGAGCAGCCGCAAGATCTGAAAAGGCTGTGACGAGGTGGTTGTCATTTTGAATGCATATAATAAGATCAGCCGCATTTTCCTCGTTAGATTTTTCTGGCCAGGTCACAAATCGCGCTATATTGTAGACGACGCTCGCTTTGACCAAGGATTCAGCATCGTCAACGGCTGCCGCGGCAAGGCCTTGAGAAAATACTAATAGCAGAATAGCTGCATAGCGCATTTTCTTACTACATACGTCTAGGGCGACATGCAGTGGTGCAGACGAGAATACGGCCACCTAATTTCCAAAACGCCATGTTGCACCAGCATAAATCCCACGTGGTATGTACGTGGGTAACGAAGGGATATAATCAGATTCGGATTCTCTGTGGTTTTTAGTGAATAGGTTTTGTCCTACAAGAAAGACTTCAACATTTCGCGCGGGCGTCCAAGCGAGCTTTGCGTCCATCGTCACATATTCTTTGACATTATAAAAAGGAAGACTACTTACATAACGCAACCAAAGATTCAATTCTACTTTATCTGATAGATCGTAGTTTGAACGGAATGATGCTTGGTGCCGTGGGTTGGCTGTAGCAGCCCCAGCTGTTTTTGCGTCTAGGCCAATAAACGCGGATTCAGCTGCAAAGACGGGATTGCTGTTAACGTTAATTTCCAGGTAACTGTAGCTTCCTTGCAGGCGCCACCTTTCATGCGGCCGCCAATTTACTGCAACTTCACCTCCATAGGAGTGCGCAGACGCTTGATTATTAAAAAATACAGGCAACATCAAGTGTTGATGAATTCCAACGCCAAGCTCAGCCCTATGCGCATGCCGTCCAAGGGTAGATTCAGAATTGCCAAAGTTGAAATCATGCAGTTCACTATAGTCATTGAAAAATCCCGCAACATCAATAGAAGCGTTTTCTGTAAATTGATAACGATAACCTAGCTCGTAAGCATTTAGTTTCTCGGAATCAAAAGTGTGTGATCCTTGCACAGCCATCATAACTGGCAATGGCTGATCTGGAGTTGCCGGCATGACTCTTCCACTGATGGTAGCGTCAGACTCGCCGCGAGAGGGTGTCCGTACTGCACGGGAGGCTGATAGCCAAACCGAGGATTCCTCATTCGGCGTCCAGGTCAGGCGGGCATCAGGTTGCACTTCTAAACCGGAGAAGTCGTTATGCCCAAGCCTTATACCCAGTGTTAACCGTAATTGATCCTGCAACAACACGATCTCATCACGAACAAAGACACTCGAAACATCATTTACTTTTTGACGAGGAATGAAGAGTATAGTTTCTGTATCGAGAACCTTATTGTTATACAAACGGTAATTCGCTCCCCAGATAACTTCATGTCGATCTAAAATGGTTAGTCGATGCCGAAAGTCAATATCGAAACTCTCAGCATATTCTGTATTTGGCATTAGTTGATCATGAACACGATCATAATAAACTTGCAGAGAGGTCGATGAATTTTCGGAATAGTTTCTGTCCCAACGAAAACGAATGTTTCCGCCCTTTACTTTGGTGTCAATAAGATCCAGCCGCGTAAATGGTGGCGATAATATCGATTGCTCCAACATGTCGCCGGTACTACTTATAAACATATCACCTTGCACGGTGTATTCATCTATGCCGCGCGTGTGATCCAGACGAAAACCTGTTCTGGCTGAGTGCCAAGTATCATTAGCATTAGCACCTGCTAACGTCGTCGTGTTGTCGCGAGAAAAACCCTTTGCATAAACACGGAATGGCGTATTTTCACCCAATTCCCCACCATAACGTGCGCCGACAAAGCCGCGCTCAAAACTGCCGCCGCCTGCTGTAAGCAACACACCCTGAGTAGCTGCTGCTTTTTTGGTGATGATATTGATCACACCATTCATTGCGTTAGCGCCCCATATTGTCGCGCCAGGGCCTCTTATCACCTCTATGCGTTCGATATCTTCAATGAACGTATCTTGTTCGCTCCAAACTACGCCGGAAAACAACGGTGTATAAACACTGCGTCCATCCATCAAAATTTGTAATTTATTCGCATAACGCCCATTAAAGCCACGCACACTGATTGACCATTTATCAGTACCTATACGCGCTACTTGCACGCCAGGCGCCATACGCAATGCTTCGGGAATACTGGTTACACCGGATCGGCGAATATCGTCTTGCGTAATTACAAAAACAGCGCTGGCCACTTGAGAGAGTAATTGTGGGCGATTCGATACTGTGGTTACAGTAAGATTCAGCAAGTCTTCAAGACTCATATTAAGCAGTGTGCTTGGGTTAATTTGCTCTGCATTGCCATCAATATCCGCTGCGCTGGCAATGCTTGCTGGGCATGTGCCTAGCATTACTAGAATAAGCCTGATTAACACACTACGCATTTTCATTGTTATACCCCCATATTGCGCTGCAAGGGTTTTCACCTACGGCTAAATTTGCCATTCTTTTGGTTCACACTCTACACTAATCGGCACTTTTCCCCAGCATCTGTGTACTGCCGGCAACCATCAGGCAGAATTTCCGCTTTCTACTTGCTAAACTATTAGATCGACTATCAATAGCTTGCATATCGAGAGGTAGGAAAGACTTCAATAATAGTACAACAATTATAGATAACAGATGCTACTAAATAAATAGACATACACTAGACAATATCCCTGAACATTGAACATTGAACATTGAAGAGGATGAAATCAGCCTAGCGATAGCGATTCATAGACCACTGGATATCTACTCTGAACTCATTACTTTATTTATCGATTATTACGATTGGAAATCTCCGTATTAAGAGTTCTCACGTGCTCTGCGATCGCATTGATCTGGTTGGCAGTAAACGTATCTGAGAAAGCTGGCATGTTGTTCTGCCCTGAACTGATGATACCTGCCACGTAGCCAGTGCCAAATGCCGCCAGACCCTCAAGCGGCATCCCATTATGGCCGCCCTCGCCGCGACGACCATGACAAAATACACAGGTATCCTGGAATAATGCCCGCCCCTCGGGGTTTGCTAGCGGCGGAGTAACTTGCTCCAATACGATGGAGGTTTCTTGACCTTCATCTAGCAGCGTAAACAGCCACATGCTATCTCCCCGGTTAGAGGCTGCCAGCAGATTGCCCGCGGAAAACACAGCGACGTACTGCTTGCCGTCTTGTTCAAAAACGATAGGTGGGGCGTTGACCCCAGAGTCGGTCATATATTCCCAGAGCTTGCTGCCGTCGCGGGCATCCAGTGCGGTAAAGCGACCATCATTTCTACCGGCAAACAAAAGGTCGCCCGCTGTGCTGACCAGGCCACTATAACAACGGCCAGGCCAGCGTGTTGACCACAGCCGTTGATTGGTTCGCAGATCCATCGCTGCAACAACCCCGGTGACAGCTATTGGCGCAAAACTCATGCTGCCACCCGTGTAACGGTCGCCATTTTCGACCTGCTCGACACCTTCTCGAGTAGAATAGGCAGCTTGCCTTTCGCCGGCGCAGACGTACATTACTCCTTTAACTGGGTCCACTGTGCTGGGAGGCCAGTTTGCCTCGCTGCGGCGAAGCAGCACCGGGTCTTCCCAAAATGGGGTGAAGATCGCGCCGTTGTTGACCAGCCGAAAACCTTCTGGCGGGATATCCAGAGTCTGGCTGACGAAGGAATCACCCGCGGGGTAAGGCTGGGTAGCAGCCGTGGCCTGACGCGGTTCCTGAGGAACTGGCCGCTCATCGATTCCCACTAAAGGCTCGCCGCTGATCCGGTCGAGAATGTATACCCATCCGGTCTTGCCGGCCTGGGCCAGCCCCTTGCGGGGCACTGAGTTATAATCCAGATCAAACAGAACCACCGGGTTAGGCGCGTCGAAATCCCAGATGTCGTGGTGCACTTGTTGAAAGTGCCAGCGATACTCGCCAGTGTAGACATCCAGTGCCACGATGGAGGCGGTAAACAGGTTGTCTCCGGTTCGCAGCGCACCATTGTAATCCGGACCCGGATTGCCGGTTGAAAAGTAGATCATGCCAAGCTCGGGATCGACCGCCGGCGTATGCCAAACTGTACCGCCACCGGTTTTCCAGGCATCGTTGTCAGCGGGCCAGCTGTCATGACCAAATTCACCTGGGCCTGGCACCGTATAGAAAGTCCATAGCAAGCTGCCGTCGGCCGCACTGTATGCCTTAACCCGCCCCCGGGCCGCAAATTCAGCTCCAGCAAACCCGCTAATCACCATTCCGTTGTAGTACAGTGGCGCACTAGTGATCGTATAACCTTCTTCCCAAGCTTCGGCTTGGATAGACCAGACCTCTTCCCCGCTGTCCTTGTCTAAAGCCTTTAGCACACCGTCCAGCTGACCGACAAAAATCTTGTCCTCACCAAATCCCACTCCACGGCTAGTCCAACCGCAGCATATGGTTGAAATTTCCTCATTTAGGTCTGCCTTGTTACTCCACAAAATTTCACCAGTTTCAATGCTCACAGCGAAGACATCGTCTGCACCGGTTATGATATAGATGACACCTTCATGGATTATAGGCTGTGCCTCGCCGGAATACTTAGCCCCGACACCGGAGCCTTCAAGGTGCGTGCGCCACACCGGGCCCAGCTGGTTAACATTGTCAGTGTTAATTTGAGTCAGGGGAGAGAAATTACGGTTGTACAAATCTCCGCCATTGGTAAGCCAGTCATTGGTTGGCAATTCTAGCAGGGTGTCTGCATCAGGTCGGACTTGGGAAAATTCCGCCGCCTGCAAAGAAGAAAGGTAAAAAGATAACAGTAGCAAAAGAAGCATCGGTTGTAATTTTTTCATTTTATAACTCATCATCTGCTTTTGAACGTGAATAATTGTGGCCAAAAATACAGTACTGTATTTTTACTCTGACCCCAATCTTTATTAAAACCCAGAACCCTTTGAAATAGTATTTCCTCTGGCCCCTGTTATAGTGAGACCCTGAAAATATCTGAATCCTATGAATTTTTAAGACGGTAGGCAATCCTCAGGCAGCGCCAAAAAGCGATTGATTAGGCCTTAGCTTCTAATAAACACGCTGCTGCTCTGTAACCGCTAGAGTACGAAAGGCTGCGCAAATGGCACTAATTAGCACTTCGATTCGAACTCTTGTCATCGCAACTGCGGTGATCATAGCCGCCATTTTATTAGTAGTCACAGCAGTACTTCCACAACCTATTTCAACCACCACACCCGAACCTCGACAAAGCGAGTTTTGGTTAAATCGATTCGATGAAATTAATCGCCGCATTGAACAGGGTAATATCGACCTGCTGTTCATCGGCGACTCCATTACCCATTTCTGGGAAGGCACTATCTATCCTACGGATTCAGAACCGCATGGTACAGCCGGCCAGGCAGTATGGGATGAATATTATAGCCAGCGAAATGCCGTTAATATTGGCATAGGCGGAGACAAAATCGAAAACATTTTATGGCGCCTCGACCATGGCAACATCGATGGAATATCGCCAAAGTTAATCGTTTTATTGGCAGGCACTAACAATGCTGCAGACAATACCGCAGAAGAAATAGCTGACGGAATTGTCGCCATTATAGATAAATTACAACTGAAGTTACCTGCTTCGGAAATATTGCTGCTAAGTATATTCCCGCGCGGAGAACACCCTAATATCCTTCGAACAATCCTCGCTAATGCAAGCCAGACAGCGGCGGCCATAATTGCCGGCAGAGACAAGGTTCATTATATGGATATAGCAGCCAACTTCTTAAGCAATGACGGAATCTTGAGCCCAGATATAATGCCCGACGCTCGGCACCCAAATGAACAGGGTTATAGAATCTGGGCAGAATCTATAGAACCTATTGTCAGTGAATTATTTTAGATTCATTGAGTTTTATCTTTCTCACTTTACTTGCCATCAAACATTGGCTGCTCAAGTAAAGCAGCTTATTGATAGGCTCCCATGATCTCTATAGCAGTACATATTGGACTGAAGGCTGTAAGAGTATCTTTCTTGATCTTGCTTTGTGATTTCTGCTGTGCGCAATACAAGTGTACGCATGATTCGGTTATTACTACTTTGGCTACAATTAGAGATTTTAGACTTGCCAGAGAAAACCTGTACGTGGCAGACGTTAGCGACTCGAAAGGAAAGACAGTAAAAACCCACATGTAGGATACAAAGAAAAATATAGGCACCCAAGACACGGCACTTTCCTAAGCTGGTGAGCTGCCGCATATTAGAACCGAGGCTAATTTTTTAATATTTGGGAATAATAGTTGCACTTTTTATTTGGAGATGGGAGTTGCACTGTTATTTGGGAATGTTAGTTACATTTTTCTTGCTTGGGGGGGGCGATTTACACTCTTCGCATCAGGGGTGGGTGCTTTAAATTATAAGTAACAGATTGTCACAATAACTCTTGACGGCTACAGCTGTCAGTCTTACGATGCGTGTGTAATTGGTCAGTAGTCTAGCGGCTTACCCACAATGTTTTGATGCTAGGTAGTAGGCGTTTACAACACAAGTGTATACGTCCTCCCTCCGTGACTTGTTATGCAATTACTGCTTCCTTAATTAGAAGCGGTAAAATTCAAAAAATATTACGATTTAGTGTTTAAGGAGAGAATAATGAGCAAATACCGACAACTCGGGCATCCTGGGTTTAAAAGAAAATTATTGTGCGCAGCAATCTCAATGTCGTTGCTGCCCCTAGCCGGGACAGCGTTGGCACAAGATGATGCAGAAGTGGAAGAAGTTATCGTAACCGGCTCGTTTATTCGCCGCTCCGAAGGCTTTCAATCGGCATCCCCATTGACACAGATATCACTCGAAGACATTCAGGCCCAAGGCACGCCGAACATGGGTGATGTCATCCACAACCTGAGCTTTAATCAGGGCTCGTCAGTTTCTTCGAACATCACACCAGGTTCCGGTGCCACTACAACCGCGATAAATATCCGTGGTCTCGGCGCCGGTGCTACACTTAATTTGGTAGATGGTAAGCGCATTATCGATGACAACGTTAACCAGATGCTCCCTCAGATAGCCATTCAACGTCTCGACATCGTTGTGGACGGCGCTGCTGCACTTTACGGCTCGCAAGCGGTGGCTGGCGTTGTTAATTTCGTGCCTATCAAGTCCTATGACGGACTCAAGGTTGAAGTTTTTAACATGCGAACTGACGCAAGCGACTCTTATGAGGAACAGATGTACAGTTTCTTATGGGGTACTGAAATCGGGCCAATAGACATAGTAGCTTCCGGCCAATGGCGGGATAACTCCAACCTGCTTTGGTCTGACCGGCCGGAGCTCTATAAAGCTGGTTTCAACAATTCTTCTTCGGGCAACCCAGGTCAGTACTCCGTACCACAGCGTGATGAGAACGGCATGCTCACCGGAGCCAGTAGCCGCCAGGGCGACCTAGGTTGTGGCTCCATGGCAAGTCAAGTGGACCCAACAAGTAATGGGCCTCGACCCAACCCCAACGGTGCTCTGGGCTCGAACAACACCTGTTACATGGACTTTGGCCAGTGGTGGGAATTGCAGCCTAAGAATCAGCAGGGCGTGTTCTTTGCCAATGCCAATTATGAAGTCAACGACGATCTGACCTTTAATGCGCAGCTCAACTGGAACAGCCTGACCTATCAAGGGCAGGAATCCGCTGCTAACCCAGGTGGACGCGTAGACGAATTGCCTTTGCTTCGTGGTGAACTGCCAGGAAACCCATACCGCGCAATGGATGCCAATGGTAATTTATTGTTTGCAGCCGATATGAATGGGGACACCCTGCCGGACAGAAATGCCGCCGGAGTGGTGCAACTGGACCCTAATGGCATCCCATTTAACGAAGACGTTAACTTTAGTGGCTGGCGGCCCTTCGGTAAGTCACAGACGCCTGCTGCGGGCCTTAATAGCAACGGCAGCTTCCCTGGCTTTGCCAGAGAAACTGCCTTTCGGGTAGCCCTCGATGCGGACTTCACTGTCCCCTTCATAGAAGGCTGGAGGGGTGCGGCCTCGGTAATGTATTCCCAACAAAAAAATCTAAGCCGGTTTAACAACCAGAGCTTCTCTGCGATCTCTCAGGGTCTGAATTGTGACACCCTCGGTCCAGTAGATGAATGTTTCAACCCGTTTGCGGTCAATGCTGATGTGCTTAGACCGTACACTAACTCGCAGGCAGTCGCTGATTCGATATTTCCCACTCAGTTACTCCGCAGACGCACAGATAATTCGCTCTACACTATGGACCTGGTATTGAATGGTGAGGTGCCGTTGGGCAACTTTGAATTGCCTGGAGGACCTATTGGCATGGCTGTTGGCCTCCAGCGCCGTGGTAATGGCTTTGACTACATTCCTTCCAGCATCGAACAGAGTGGAGACCTCTATAACGGGGCGGAGGACCAACCGGCTAACGAGACGAGAAGCGTCGATGCCTGGTTTGTCGAGCTGGCAATCCCGGTTCTGGATAACCTGGAACTCACCGCGGCTGTCCGTAATGAGAGTTACTCAACCGGCCAGGACTCAACCGACCCGAAGTTTGGTATCGCCTATAGCCCAACGGACTGGCTAACTCTGCGCGCTACTGACGGTACGGCGTTCATTGCGCCGTCTCTGAACGACTTGAACGCGCCGGAGCGCTGTAACTTGAGCAACATAGACGATCCAATGTCCACCTTTTTCGCCTATGCACGTCGTTGCCAAGCTGGTAACCCGCTGCTGACGCCGGAAACGGCTGACACCAGAAGCTTTGGTGTGACATTCGAGCCGATCGATAACCTGCGTATTGATCTGGACTGGAGCCAGACTAATTTTCAGGATCGTATCGTGAGTATCGATCCGCAGCAGTTGCTGTCCCTGGATTACTTTAACTGGTCAAATTCTACTGGTGTAAGCGGTAGAGAGCCTACCGTTGCCGAACTGACTAGCTGGGTTAACTCAGGACAACAGGATCCACGTATTGTTCGTGCAGCCAACGACGCGACGCAGATTCTGCGGGTTACCGTCGGTCAGTCTAACGCTGCTGTGAATAACGTGGAAGCCTACGATCTGAAGGTTAGATACCAGTTTGACCTTGATGCAATTACAGGCTTACTAGGTTTCAACGATGTTGGTGCCATTACGGTGAACTTTAATGCTACTAAGATCGATTTGTGGGAATACCAGAAGTTCGCGACTGATCCGGTGAGCTCGCCTTTGGGCAAGCGGAATCGATTCCTTGGTGAAGCGCCGCCACTGCCAGAAGTAAAGGCTAACATGCGAGTAACTTGGGTGAATGGTAACCACAGTGTTAGCGTTGCCTCACAATATATCGACGAAGTTGAATACGATGGCTACAACTGGGGTAGTTCATTCTTCGACCAGTTCCCATTCTTCACGGGGTTCGATATCAGTGAGAGAGACACGCTGCGCGCAAGTACAGTCACGGACGCTACTTACAACTACCAAGGACTTGAAGTGATGGGTTCTGATGTAGACTTGACGTTCGGAGCTCGAAATGTGTTCGATAGAATGCCACAGCGAGTGAATGACTTCGCTGGCATGGAGTCGGTCCTTTATTCGGGACGTGGACGTATGCTCTATGGCAGAGTAACAATGGAGTTCTAAGCAAGGCTCTTGCAGGACAAGGACGGCTCCTTCTTATGAAGGAGCCGTTTTTTTTTGACTCGAAAATTTGATTAAATGCAGGTAGCCCAGCTTAGGTTACCGACATTTTTTTCATGAGTATTTATATCTCGACCTAACACACTAGGTCTCACCGTTAAACTCGACTTGTTATCGGTGGGACTTTAGTAAAGGACGACATTCTGCAGTGTTGCTGGAAACTTCTAGGGTATACGGGCACTGTAATCTTTTGCAATGGCTCTACAGGCGGAACCGCCTGTTGATGAGTATCGTGTTTTCCAAGATTTAGTTTATTTTTCAGCCTTGTTGTCTGTTACAAAAATTAGAATAATGCCTTACCGTGCCAAGACATTAGCTTATTCCGCCGCTGCACTCTCGCAGCAGTTTTTTCGTCGCTGCGGATGCGCCGTCTGCTTGAACAGTGAATTTAACTATTTACATAGTTAGATATTCAGCCAAGACAGGACTGCCTTAGCCATTTTTTTCATGAACTAAACTTATGATTATTGCAAGGGAAATCCAAGCACTCAGGGAAGGTAACCCAGCGGTTAGCAAAGACCAAATAGAAACTCCTGTAAGACCTATCTGCCAAGCTCTTCAAGCCGAGCCTTTAAGTCTTCTAAGACAAGCAAGGCCTCAGCGAAGGGTGGATATTTTTCTATCAGTGATGCATAAACTGTGTTCATTTCATCCGTTTCAATCTTTACGTTCGCCTCTAATGCTTGCAGTTCGGCAACGCCATCAAACTCTTGAATAAAACGCCTCACCTCTCGGCTACGAGCCTCTGTCAAGAACACCGGTTCACAGACCCGCTGGGGGATTCTGGTTCCTGTCAGGGCAACTTGTCTGCAGACAATATTCAACTTTTTGTTGCCATTGTTTGCATTGTAAAAGTTATAAATATCAGTTTCAACGCGAATAATTTGAGATCTAACTGCCGGTTTGGAAAGCTCACCGATGACGATGACCTCCTCTATAGCAGGTGTATCTGCAACCTGTCCCAATGATAGCTGAGAAACAGCAACCAACAATAAAACCAGTACTGTCTTTTTCATGTTGAACCCAGTTTTAGTTTGATAAGAAATTATTGAGGCTCGGCGCCGGTCCCGACGCCCAAAGTTCTGCTCAGGAAGCCCACATCCTCCTGAGCCTCTTCCTGCATTCGGACCCGCTGCCTAACGGTCATACAAATGAACTGGGGGATATTTGTACCTATTACCCGTTCACGGCTGCAGACTAGCTTGTCATTGTCAGCAACGACAGTGGCATTATAGGCAATAACATCGGCTTGGGTGCGAATTCTAGGAATCCCATCATCTTCGTATAAGCTTTCGCAGGCTGTGAGTGCAGCGACCAATACCAGTAAAATCAGGGGCTTTATCATCGTATCTTCCTTAAATTAATCCTTTATTGTGCTTCTCAATCTGAACTATGTATCTTTTTCGTGCCTGATTATTGGCTAATCTTCACGCATGAACATGGGCATAGCGGATGTCTATAACATGATTATTACAAAGAATTTTGTGTGTATTATACGCAATTCTAGCTGTTGGGGTGCGTTTTCTGCTCGGCGCTTGTTAGCCTATTCCCCATGCAAACTTGCATTATTTATCATAACTTCAACAAGTTAGTTCCATTTCTTGTTTCGGAACAGTAATCAGCGTAAGTGAAGCCTGCGTAAATTTTATCTAGCCTCATGGGGAAAATGCATCCAGCCGGTAATAATATACTTTTCTCCCGAGTTAACAATATTGCCTAGATGAGCATGAGTCCATTCGGCGGGCCAAATCAGAGTCTTTCCTCTTTCCGCCTGTATTTCTAGTTTTTGATGAACGAATGTTGTGGAGCCACCATCTTCAACATCATTTAAATAAGTCATAAAGGCGAGGACCCTGAAAGAATTTTGTATTGATGTCCGTTCGGTGTGGGGCAACTTAAAGTGGCCACCTGGCAAGTATTTTTGAATGTTGAATGAGCCTATATCCGTTCGTGGCATTGTCGATGCCAAGAACGGGAATTCCTTTAAATACTCTTCATAACACGCATATAAACAGTTTATGTATTCTTTAACCGATTTGTATTCTGGCAATTCTAGATCTCTCGGGTTCACCGTAATATCGGTGGAATTCTTCGCTTCAAGATTCACTCCTCCGGCAGACTGGCCCGGCTCTTGTTTTTCTTCGTGAGCTGCAAAAAAACTGACTAGCTCATCACACAGTGCATTTTCTTCAATATTCCAACTGCCAATAAAGTGCGGACTTGAGCCTTCTATATTTATGCTGATCATTTCACTCGCCCATGAATAATCGACACACCTTTCGAGATGTTGAAAGACACAACACCAAACGACTCTTGTCTGAGTTGCAGACCTTCGCATAAGTTACCCAGCGCTGCTAATGCATTGCCTCTAAACCCTGCCACATCTAAATTATTTGGCTCAATTTCTGCTGCCTGATCATAAGTTGCCAGGGCTTTGTCGAATTCCTTAAAGTACATCTGAATATCTCCTAAATTGATGTACAGCCTAAATTTCAAATTGCTGTCTTCCTTTGAATTCCCCGGTCGCCAAGGATCGAGATCAACAGCCCTGCTAAAATCTCTTCTAGCTCTGGGATAGTTGCCAAGTATTTCCTCTACGCTACCTCGATTACTATAAGCTCGTGCGTAGCCGGGATCCAATTCGATAGCCCTCGTAAAGCTTCTACTAGATTCCTCATATCGGGTCATGCTTTGCAGAAGGTTGCCACGATTATTAAAGGCCAGTGAAAATGAAGGATGTAATTTTATAGCCCTGTCATAATTTTCTAAGGCAGCATCCTTTCTATCTGTTGCCTTCAGGGAATTCGCATAGTTAAAGTAAGCCAAGGGACTACGAGGATTCAGTGTAACGGCCCTGGACAGGTGTGTCAGGGCCTGTTCATGCTGATTGAGGTTTTGCAACATCGCGCCCAAGTTATTGAGAGCATCACCGAAGTCTGGATCCAGTTGAACTGCCTTTGCAAATTTATTAATTGCCTCGTCAAACTGCCCAAGAGAATTCAGTAAGATTCCGAGATTATTGTAAACATCTGGATAGTCGGGGTTTTTTTTAACGGTATTTTCATAGGCAACCAAGGCCTGTGTTGGTTTATCCTGAGCCATAAACACGACGCCGAGCATATTTGAAACAACCGCAGAATCGGGATAAGTCTTAAGCAGGTTTCTGCAAAAATTTTCAGCCCCAATAAAATCCCCTGCATTATAGAGATTGAAAAGTGACTCAACTTCTGAATCCGGAGGAGTTCTGGCTTCGTTGTTTGGCATTATGAAGAGACGTTGGTCTATTGATAAGGGAAAATGAGAATAATAGAAGCCTTTGTTAATTTAGTCCATAGCTCCACGGTGCATAATATTGGGTCAGTGCGGCAAAACCGCGAGGGAAAGTATTGGTGATATTGAGAGCCGCCTGCTCATAGACTTTCTAATTAGCGACTAAAATTTCTTAGGCATGCCTGAAAAACTACCGGTAGTTGAAACTATCAGGCTAACCTGTGCCCGGATGTATCCAAACACTTATCTGATGATGATAAAAGGATCAGAGTTCAATTTCCCTTATGGTCTATGTCCATTCGAATTTCACCGCACCAATACTGCCATACCATTTCATAACAATAACAATAACAATGATGGCACTAGACTTCATACGAAAGAGAGTGCTGAATATAAACGTCGGCAAAAGCTCCAATCGTAAATATCAAGTCGGCGTTGGAATCGATTACCATACCAATCAGTCTGAGGAATTTTTCGGCGTCAGGAATCATGTTATGATCAATCCGTAAACCAACCACAAGATTTCGAAAATCTAAATCTGATTCTTGTTGTTTGCTCTTTAATGTATTAATGGCCTGGTCGGCTTCGGTATTTAGCGCCAGCACTTTGCCACTCTCTTCCCGATTCAATGCCTCAAAGTGATCGTAATAGATTGGGTCGCTATCGACCAGTACCGTATGCGCTGCTTGTTGGTCCAGTGTATCAAAATTGAGTATGGCGGCGTTCCCTTGCTGCTTCTTACTGATACAAGGTTCACCATGGATTCCATAGAGATCACGATACCCATTACCAACCCCTAGAGAAAGTTGCTGAATTTCACTAGCAGGGCCGAGATCAGGCCGAGTAATTTAACCACTTGCAAAACTCTAACGGTATCTACATTTTGGATCATATTTACCCCGTTGAGCCGCTGTCTTTGTGCTTCCCTGTATTGCTCGGGACGAATTTCAGGTGACGCCCCCTGGATGTTCCTTATGTTAGCGCAACCTTGATCAATCAGAGCGCGCATGCTTTCTCGATTCAGATGTGTGAGATTAATTTTCCAACCTTTGAAAAATTCAGAGCAAGCGGCGATTTGTTCCCAACAGAAAAGCTGTGCCAATTCCCTAGTGGGAACCGCCGTATCGACTATTCCGCCATTCTTCAGTAGAGAACGTACAATTTCCCGATGCTTGGAATTTTTATTCAGGGTTTTCAGATAGCTATCGTATTGTTCAAGTTACCTGATTAGGCTATCAAATCTTGGGGTCATTGCTATTGCAGCAAAAGCATCAGCTTCCAGAGCGGAGGCAAACGCAAGTTGCTGGCCTGAGAACGATGCCCAATGGTTCTGTCCCATTACTTGAGGCTCCTTCTCATTATTCTAGAAATTGACTTCAGCAGCCTTAGCTGCCTTTTGGGCATCTTTATTTAGGGCTAAGCTAGCGCAAACGCGACTGTTCAATTCGAAGACTACCGTCGATTCACGGAACCAGCACATGCATTTTGTAGGAAAGGATGTGGGGATACTGGCTTGCTGCCCAAATGGAACTGGGAAGAGTGATTCAAGCATAGGATTAGTTAATGTCGAGGCAGTTTGGAGAGAGTTTCAGCGTATTACTGGGGCTGGCTGGAGATTGCTCCAGGCAAAGAAGTTCTAGACTTAGAGGGAGGTAGCTTTTACTCTACTTATACGCAAACGAGGGAGCGAAGATAGACTATGCCATTCCCTTTGATTTGATTTGATTTGATTTGATTAGATTCATTTATTATCTAAATTCATAAAAATTTGTACTCAAGATTAAGGCCTAATCAATCTGTACCGCTAAATTTGAGCCGCACTATTTATTATTGGCGAGGAAATGATGACCGATTTGAAAGTAAAAAACATTGTGATCTTGGGTGGTGGAACTGCAGGCTGGATGACGGCCAACGTGTTACAAAAAAAGTGGCAGCACCTCGGGATAAAGATCACCTTAGTTGAGTCAACTGATATCGGTATTATTGGAGTTGGCGAGGGGTCTACTCCAATGCTAAAGGTTTTTTTGGATTCTTTGGATATCAGCGAGTCTGAGTGGATGCCCGAATGCAATGCGACTTATAAAAATGGAATAAGTTTTAAGAACTGGTCAACGGTTTCTGACTATGAAGAGTACTTTCACCCTTTCCCATGCGGCCTTGACTCACTAACATTTAATTATCATTATAATAATGCAACTCAGCGCCGAAAAGGGGTTGATGTAATAGCTAATCCTAATCGTTTTTCCTTGATGGCAAATTTAACGGAAAAAAAACTGGCACCAATTCCGTCCGAAAATTTTCCATTTAGTTTCCAATATGGCTATCACTTTGATTCTATATTACTTGGAAAATTCTTACGGAAAAAGGCTGTTGAGCGTGGTATCAATCATATTCAGGGAACCGTCGAAAGCGTGTCACAGCATTCGAATGGTGATATAAGTTCTTTGAAACTTAGTAATGGGCAGACCTTGCCTGCTGATTTTTTTGTAGACTGCTCCGGCTTCGCTTCAATTCTTCTAGGAAAAACTTTAAAGGTGCCTTTTATTAGTTTCTCAGATAATCTGTTTAACGATTCTGCCGTTGCAATGCCGACCGAAATTGATCCACATATACCATCAGAAACTTTATCGACGGCACTAACGAACGGCTGGGCATGGCAGATACCGCTGACTAATCGTTTTGGTAATGGGTATGTTTATAGCTCACAATATTGTACTCAAGATGAAGCTGAAAAAGAGCTAAGAACACACTTAGGGATCCTAGATAATGACATCGAAGCTCGTCATCTAAAAATGAAAGTTGGTAGGGCACAGGTATCTTGGCGTAACAATTGTGTGGCTGTCGGGCTTTCTCAAGGCTTCATAGAACCACTGGAAGCAACAGCTATACAATTCATATACGCTACGATTGAGCAATTCGCCATAGCATTAGAGGAAGGGGGATTTACCAATCAACATAAGGATGAATTCAACCAGCGCGTGAATATGAATTATGAAGGTATTCGAGACTACATAGTTTTACATTATAAGACCAATTCAAGAAGTGATAGTCAATATTGGATAGACAATCGAGAAAATAAGAATATTTCGAACAACTTGGAAACTATGCTTAATTGTTGGTACAACATACAAAACTTAGAAGCAGAGTTAAATCGGCTTAACATCGCTACTTACTATACACATAAGTCTTGGAACTGCTTGCTCTCAGGAATGGGCCTGTTCCCAGCTAAAGAAAACCTAACTCCTGCTGATGCAAAGAAAGCCCAATCTGATCTCAAATATGTTGATAATTTTATCGATCGCTGTGCTATGAATTTTAAACCTCATGAAGACATGCTATGAGAGTAAAAGAAGCGGCTACATGTGAAGCTCTTGAAAGCGATGCCAAGAGTTAGGCTTAAGCTGTCAGCGCCCCTAAAAGACCTCTGACAAATCAAAGTACCCTGACCTCTTTGATTTGTCTTTAAATTTTGCGCTCGCGTTCCAAATTTTTGAGATTTACTTATACAGCCGGACTAATAGAATACTGGAATCCACAATAATTCAAATTCGACTAGTTCTACTGACCTAATAGGCAATAATTCTATTGACAGTCATAACAGAAAATACCGGCGACTCAAGCCAATCGAGCAATAACGGTGATGCACTTTACCGTTTCTCCAGTCGAGCCTTGCTTGTCATCGTCTGGACTAGCTCCTTCATCTTCGGCCTCTATATACTTGCCAACTACGCGGCGGCGTATTTTGAGAATGACATGCTGCGCTGGAATAATGTGCTACCGGAGATTTATGATCCAAGCCAGCCACAGGCCTCTGTGGGCATAGGTCTGCACTTCGCAGCCGGTGGCTTGATTCTGGTTCTCGGCGGCATGCAGCTAATCGAACCAATACGCAGCAACTACCCGCGCGTACATCATTGGACCGGTCGACTCTATATTTTCCTGTCTATGGTTGCAGCGATCGGGGGATTATCATTCATCGCTATCAAAGGCACCGTCGGCGGACTGGTAATGGACATCGGCTTCAGCTTGTATGGCATTTTGATGTTTGTAGCTGCCGCGCAGACCGTGCGCTATGCCATGGCACGCCAACTTTGGGACCATCAGGCCTGGGCCTGGCGCCTCTATGCGCTAGCTATCGGTTCATGGCTCTATCGTATGGATTATGGCCTGTGGCTGATTCTTACTGACTGGGTAGGCCACACTGAGGAATTCGATGGCTGGTTCGATCACATCATGGCCTTCTTCTTCTACATTCCCAATCTACTCATCGTGGAGCTAATGATCCGCGCCCGATCTCAAGAGAGTAGCAAGCGGTTGCTCACCGCGGCCTCGGTGACAATGCTCTGCTGTGGCCTGCTCTTAGTGACAGCCACCTGGGGGTTCGCACGAGTGGCTTGGTTACCGGCTATCACAGATTTCCTATTTAGCTAGCTAGCGTCGCGTTTGGCAAAAATCTTCCCCGGACAATTCAATACTGCTGCATTTTTAATGCTGACCGAATTTCTTTAACCCATCTTGTTCAGATAGTGTTTTTACTCTCCTCTTTTTGCTTTAATATAGGGCGTAATCTCCCTGACAATACGGCGGAACGACCATGGTCTATTCACTCATCGGTAAGAATTTTACGCCACCGGATGTTCACGGCAAGGTAAACGGCAAGGCTAAATATGCAGAAGATTTCAAGGTTGAGGGCATGCTCTATGCACGCCTACTCACCAGCCCGGTTCCTCATGCCCGCATTCGGAGAATCGATACCAGCGCCGCGTTACAAATGGAAGGCGTTGTAGCTGTCCTGACAGCAGACGACGTCCCCAGCCCCGAGGGTGTTGCTAATCATATTTTGACCAACGAACCTGCTTATGTGGGGGATCCTATTCTCGCGGTAGCCGCGGTTGATGAGAAAACCGCCGAAGATGCAATCGCAGCCATCACCTTTGAGTTCGAAGCACTGCCTTTTACGGTAGATCCGCTTACTAGCCTGCGCCCGGATGGGCCCGACGCTCGCACTCAAGGGAATGTGGGTAATTCATCTATAAGAGAAGGCATTCGCTCCATTAAGTGGAGTGCTGCAGAATTTGCTACAGCCGGCGAAAATACCCTGCCGCAGGGGGAGGCTGCCGTAGAGTGGAGCGTGGGGGATTTGGAATCAGGGTTCAATGAAGCGGCATTCGTCATCGATGAAAGTTTTGTAACCGCCAGTCACTCCCATTTATCGATGGAGCCCCGCTCGGTGCTTTCCTATTGGGAAAACGGCAAGTGCTTTGTCTACGGTTCAAGTCAGAGTCAGAGTTTTCCAGTACCGGGGCTTGCGGCTTACATCGGTATCGCGCCAGAAGACCTGGTGTTCGTGGCCGAGTTCTGTGGCGGCGGTTTCGGATCCAAAGGTGGCGCCTATCCGAGCATGTCTATTCCTGCCCACATGGCACGACTGACAGGTAGGCCAGTTATGCTGCGCATCTCTCGTGAAGAAGAGTATTACATTGGTTCCGCGCGACATGGTTTTCAGGGCCATATAAAAATGGGCTTCCGCGAAGACGGCCGCATAACGGCGGCCGATCTGTATATCGTGCAGGACAATGGCGCCAATGCGGGTTTTTCCGACTGGTTATCAGCCGGCGATGCCGTCTCTTTGGTGTATCAACCGCTAGCCATGCGCTTTAGAGGTATTCCGGTATTCACCAATACGCCGTTTAAGGGCGCGCAGCGCGGCCCAGGGCAGAATCAGGTTCACGCCGCTATTGAACCGTTAATGGACAAAGCCGCTCGGGAACTGGGCATAGATCGCCTCGCGATTCGTAGCATCAACGCGCCGGAAAGTGATGACCTCTACGGTGCTAGGCAGAGTTCTCTCACCAGCGCACACCTGCCGGAAGCACTGGCAAAGGGTGCACAACAGTTTGGCTGGGAACAGAAGAGCAGACTCAGCGGGCAACGCCTTGGCAACAAGATCATTGGTGTCGGTGTAGGGCAGGCTTATCACTCGGCCGGAAGCAGTGGTTTCGATGGATTGGTTCGAATCTCTCCCGAAGGCAAACTGCATATTCATACAGGGGTCGGCAATCTGGGCACCTATTCTCATACCGCTACCTCACGGGTAGCTGCCGAAATTCTCAAGTGCAACTGGGACAACTGTGTTGTCGAGCGAGGAGACAGTCGCCGTCACCTGCCTTGGAATTTGGGCCAGTTTGGCAGCAATACCTCGTTCACCATGACCCGCACCAATTACGTTGCAGCCATGGATGCTCTGGAGAAATTGCTGGAGATCGCCGCACTGGATCTGGGCGGATCACCTGCTGATTACGACATCGGCGATGAAAGGGTTTTTCTTAGAAGCGATCCTTCAAACTTTATTAGCTACGCAGCAGCAGCAACGCGCGCCATTGAGATAGGCGGCAAATACAGCGGCCAGATAGCACCGGAAGACATTAACTCGATGACGCGCAATTCAGTTGCTGCGCTGGCTGGCAGCGGACTGATCGGCGTGGCAAAGGACAATTTAGAAAAAGAGGGTACAGTACCGGCGCTGGCTGCGGGTTTTGTGCAGATTGCACTGGATGTTGAAACAGGCAAGTACGACATACTCGATTACGTGGGCGTGGCTGACTGCGGCACTGTATTGCATCCATTGGGGCTGGGCAACCAGATCAAAAGCGCCGCCTTCATGGGTTTTGGTATGGCCGGTTTCGAACGGCACGCCTATGACCCGCAAAACGGCCTACCGGCCAATTCAAGCTTATATCAGGCCAAGCCGCCAAGCTATCTCGATGCGGCTACCGATATGAGTTGGGCAGCCATCGACAAAGCCGACCCACAAAACCCGGTTGGCGCCAAAGGCATTGGCGAGCCTATTCAGGGCTGCGCCGCCGCTGCATTACTCTGCGCCATTTCCGACGCACTGGGTGGGCATAATTTCAATCGAGTGCCAGTAACCGCAGACATGATTGTCAACGCAGCTAGCGGCAGGCCGCAATCCCAAAAGCCTTTGCAGACGAATACAACATAAGAGATGGCAACAATTTTAATGTGTAATAAAAATTTGGATAAAAGAGATCTAAATAAATGGGCGCGAAAAATGAGACTCCAGTAACAAGCTATTTGGTTTTCCTCCTTTTTTCGGCTGCCATTTAACTCGCATGAATCTGCCCACCCACACCATTGCTCTTGCCATGCTTCTTCTCTTCACGGCTGAAGCCTGTGCGCAAATTTCTCAGCTCGATGTTGGTCTGACTTCACAGCGAGAGGTCATTCGCGCTTTCAGTATTACGGCAGAATCAGAAACGGCGCCTAGCGTGCTGGTAATCGCCGGACTAGATGGACCCTCCCCTATCACTGAACAGCTGTTATCGCTCGCTGAACACTATTCACAGCGTGACGCGGCAGGCCGCGGGGTCAACCTCTTGGTAATTCCCATCGCTAACCCCGACGCTGATATTTTGGTATTTCCCCCTACAGGAGAAGCCTACCAGGAGAACTCCGTTTCTCATGCGTTATGGCGCTGGACCGGCGTACATGCACCGGACATTATCGTTATCATGGGCGATGATAGCGCTGGATTTGCTGAGGCAGCATCGAATCTAGCAGTAGCAGGCTTTGGATCCATTCCGGTTCAAACCTTCGCTGAAATTTCTGCCCTGACTAGTCAATTGCTAGAATTTTCAGAGCTTCGCTATTCCGCTGCCCACAGAGAAGTAGAACGCCGCCTGGCTAGGTCGCCGAGTGAGCTTGCTGAGCAATTAGCGGGTATTTACGGCCGCGAATTCTCGACCCCAGCTTACGTGCCTGGTATGGGAATGATCGGGCGCCTTCGTCTAGGCCAGATTGCTGCTATAGAAGAGCAGTTAAAAAATTATTTAGCTGACGGTGAGGTTGTCGTTAGCAATGCGTCCCTAATGGCCGGCCAGCTTGTGTTCGCTGAATATGCTCACTTGAGCGGAGACTCCCGAGCAATAGACTTGGTGATTCAAGCTGCGAATCTGGGCTTTGACGAGGACGGCGATATGCTGGAATCCATGCCCTTTAACAACGAGATGAGCGACTCAGTTTTTATGGCGCCTCCATTGCTAGTCCAGGCAGGTGTCTTTACTGAAGAAGACCGATATTTCAACATGGCTGTGCGTCACATCATTTTCATGCAAAATCTGTTACTCAGGGAAGACGGGCTCTATCGCCATTCTCCCCTAGCAGATGTTGCCTGGAGTCGGGGTAATGCGTTTCCAGCTTTGGGCCTAGCATTAGTTCTCTCAGATTTTCCATCAGAGCACCCGGCTTTCCCTGAATTGCTGAAATCTTACCAAGATCACTTGCAGGCACTAATACGTCATCAGAACGCTGATGGTCTCTGGCATCAGGTTGTGGATTATGAAGGGTCTTTTTCCGAGCTCTCATCAACCGCTATGATCGGCATTGCAATCAAGCGCGGCCTCGACAAAGGATGGTTGGATGCAGAAAACTATCAACCCGTAGTAGATGCCATCTGGCAAGCCGTGCTAATCCGCACAAGCCTTGACGGTGAATTTGTTGATGTCTGCACCAGCACCGGAAAGATGCCAACACTGGAAGCCTATCTCAACCGCCCCGCGATTCTTGGTTTGGACGAAAGAGCCGGAGGAATGATCATGAACCTGGCAATTGAGATGCAATAAATAGCGCGGCATGCTTAGCCCACTACCGCTATATTTTACGCTAACTCTTTCCCCCTAAAGCTCCTGCCGCAAAACGCGCAGAATTTCTAGGCGATTATTGACAGCTTGATTAGTCAGAATCACGAACGGATACAGACCATCGGGCTCGAGGATATAGCCGGCGAAGTTGTAGACGCCGGTCAAGGTACCACTCTTGCGTAGCACTCCGTCTACCTCGGGCAGCAGATCGGCATAGGGTTTAAAGACTTCGAGAATATGCATCATGCCAGCGGCACTGCTGCGTTGGGTGCGGGACAGGCCTGAGCCCTCCAACATAATAAGGGACTTTGGATCGCGCCCGAAACTATCACCATACAACTCAGCAAGCTGCTGCTGCAGGGCAGCACGAGCTGATTTTGTCGTGGCAGGGTAGCCACTATCTTGCACACCAAGCGTTAGAAAGAGTTGGTTGGCGATGAAATTATTGGAATAGCGCAGCAAACCCTCTAAGTTATCGCGTAGCGATTGGGAACTGCGATGACTATAAAACAGTCTCCACTCTTTCGTTACGGCTTTGTGATAGAAGTCCGTATCGGATAGGGTGATGTCTGACTCTACAAGAAAGTGCAGAAAAAGTTGCTGTGCCTGAAGCAGGCCAGCGGCTGGATCATCGCCCAGATTGATGCGCTGCTTTTCACCTGGAGAAAGCTGCGCGCCTAGCTCTCGAGCAAGTGCTGTCAGGGGGGTCTGCGGCTCACCCGTGATCAGTCTACCACCTGCTGTCCACGCCAAATTCACCGTGTTGAAATTCACGGCCAGAGCACTATTGCGGGCACCATAGGGCTGATTGGTACTACTCTCAATAGGTAGGTCGGGGTTCGATTCGAAGGCAGAGTCATCCATAACTAGGCGGCGAACCTGTTTAAGTCCGCGCTCGGCCAGGGTGTCGACAATATGAGCAATCTCCTCGGACACCAGAAATGGGTCGCCTAGGCCCCGAACTAACAGGTCCCCATGGCTATTGAGATAAAAGTGAGTTTCAAAGCGAAAGCCTTCACCTAACGTGGACAATGCCACCTGTGCCAGCGGTACCTTGAGAAGGGATGCCGGCACCAGCTCGGTGCCGGGATTGAGGCTCACCAGAGTCTCACCATTCGGCGAACGCAGCATCACACTGCCATCACCAATCAGGGCAGCCAAACGATCCTGTGCCGCAGCTGGGAAAGCCAGTGTGCAGAATAGCAGCAACAGGGAAAGCCCGAACATAGGTAGAATGTGAAAAGCGCGTTTCAACTTATTTACTGCCGCTTGGATTAAGGGATCAGAGTAGTTTGATCGCCGGGTTTTGGCAATACTGATGGGGATTGACCGCCACAGCAGACTCAGAAGCACTTTAAGTCTATCCACGCCTTTACCCTCTTTAAAGTCTCAGCACCTGCATTCGGTAAAATAACTCTGTCCTTAACGGCCCAAACTACTGTATTTTTACTCTAGCGCTTTCTTACCATTTTTGAACTAGTTGACTATGAAAAGAACTGCACTGTTCCTGTTCCCGTTCATTTGCGCTATCCCAATAGCTCAAGCCCAAGTTGATGCGCCGCCTGCCTATCCTCGTGACGGGGCTGTCAAAATGCTGGAAAACGAGCACGTCATTGTTTGGGATATTAACTGGTTGAAACAGAACTACCCCATCCACCGCCATCGCTATGACCATACTGGCGTGTACTACAGCCCGGGTGACAGGATAATTACATCGAATGAAGGTGAGGTCCGCGAGGTCCACACAGATGCTTGGAACATTTCGTTTCAGCTTGCCGGCGTAACTCACACTGAGTCCGGTAGTAGTGATGAGCCTCTTCGTGCCGTTTTTATTCAAATCAAACGTCCAGTTGCTGACGCAATAGAAACCAATTCTTCAGTGCCTCAATTCCCACACGATTCTCCGCTGGAGCGCCGCTCAAACGACCGCGTAAGAGTGTGGGAATACGATGAAGGCTTCTCCAGCACTGCTGACTCAGCACATTATCATGGCAATGATGCCGTGGTGGTCTGGTTTGATTCGGGCGCGAAAGCTAATGTGAATTTCGTCTCAAGAGGAGCGATACACGGCAATGACATTCCTACAACTGCCCTTAGAGTGTTTATCTTCGAGATTCTTTGATAAGTTTAGCGTTATTCCCAAAAGCACTGGGGAAAAAACTGAGGGGCGGCACTCGACAAGCTTAACCCTTCTCTCAGTTCAACGAACTCCCTTTCGACGCTAACAAGGAATAACTATTCTGAAGTTGGACTTTTCTTTTTAAGGCTACTAGGTTATCGAAACTCGCTAAATTTTGGAGTAGTCATCATGACTCTTACACGCTCGATCTCAACTGTGTTGATCGTCAGCTTTTTGCTAGCATTTACTCAGCCAATTTTTGCTCAGACTAGTAACCGCTTAGCAGAATTGAGCGCAGTTACAGATGCGCAGCTCGCCAATCCTGCGGCTGAGGATTGGTTGATATGGCGCAGGACCTATGATGCCCAAGGATTTAGTCCGCTTAAGGAAATTGATAAAAGTAATGTCAGTCAATTAGGGGAGGCCTGGCGCACGGAGCTTCAAGACGGCCCGAACATGGCTACGCCCTTGGTTCACGATGGGGTTATGTTTCTTGCCAGCACTCAGGACACGGTACTAGCACTTGATGCAAGCAGTGGAGAAGTCTTATGGACCTATGAGCATCGCCCTACCGCTTTTCCAAGCTCGAAAATTGGCATTGCGTTACATGGCGATAAAGTAATTGTACCAACCCAGAACATGCATGTTGTTGCGCTTGAAGCGCGCACCGGTGCAGTGATTTGGGATCATGCTATTGAAGCACCAGGCAATACACCCCGCCCTTACTCCCTGCGCGGTGCACCTCTTATTGCCAATGGCATGGTTTTGCAGGGCGTTACGGCAACAATGATTCCTGAGGGTGGGTTTATTGTTGGCCTTGATTTAAATTCCGGGGATGAAGTGTGGCGCTTTCATTCGGTTGCCCGTCCGGGCGAACCCGGTGGTAACACTTGGAATAACCTCGCCTTGAAAGACCGCAGCGGTGGTTCGGTTTGGGTGCCAGGCAGCTATGATCCTGAGCTGGATTTAGCCTACTACGGTACGGCGCCAACTTACGATACCGCCCCTCTTCTCTATTCTCTAAATGAGGAAGGCGTGTCAAATGAAGCCCTTTACACCAATGCCACGATTGCCTTACGGCCCAAAACTGGCGAGCTGGTTTGGCATTTCCAACATATGCCTAATGACCAATGGGATTTGGATTGGGTTTTTGAGCGACAAATAGTCGAACTAGAAATTGATGGTGCCATGCGCAAAGTAATTGTGACTGCGGGGAAGATGGCACTCTACGATGCGCTCGATGCAGAAACGGGTGAATATATAGATTCGTTTGACGTGGGCATTCAAAACATCGTTATTGCTATCGACCCTATCACCGGGGACAAGACAATCAACCCTATAGCAATTCCGAATGCAGAAGAGGCGAACCTGTTATGTCCTATGGCCAATGGCGGACGCAATTGGCCATCGGCCTCCATCAACCCCAACACTAATATGTTATACCTGCCCCTTGCCGAGATATGCATGATGTTTGGCCCCACCAGTGATGACCCTGGCTTGTTGTCAACCGGTGTGACGATTGAACCGAGGCCACAGCCAAACAGTGATGGAAAATTTGGCCGGATACAAGCGATCAATTTACAAACCGGCGAGATGGCTTGGAACTATCGCGAAGTCGTGCCGCCAGCATCAGCCACCTTATCTACAAGCGGCGGATTGGTTTTTGTAGGCACTATGGACAATAGGTTTGTTGCGTTTGATGAAACCAATGGCGACAAACTCTGGGAGAAGGATCTTGGCGATATTCCCAATTCCTTTCCTATTAGTTACGCCGTCGACGGCACACAATATGTGGCTGTCGTAGTAGGTCAGCCTAGCCCCTTCCATGCGAGCATTTGGATGAATATGGTGAATGATTTTCTTGGTGATCAAAGTCCTTTGCTTGACCACACACGCAGCGGTCCGGCCATAGTTGTTTATGCTCTAAGCGAATAGGAAAGAATTATTTGTAAATATAGACGTGGCACGCGCTCCAGATAGACGAAAATCAATATCCCCCGTTGAACCGCCGCTCAAATGAGAGAATTAAGATGTGAGAATACGCTGAGGGTTTTTCTTCGAGACCCTTTAGTCAAAAAGTCAGCTAACAAAGAGTAAGAAAGGGACAAGGGCAAAGTTGCAGTGCTGAGATTTATTTGCTCATTGCCCACACTGCTGGACAATTCCTCGCACTAAGGATACTTTTAATTCTCACTCTATCGAGTAGGAGAATATCGATGATGCATGCATTGAAAGTTGGCTTGTTGGTTGTCGTAACCCTCGTGGTCGTATCATTTCTAACGCTGCGCGTGACTGGCCTCGACCCACGCTACATCGATCCCAGCAGCCCAGCATTTGTCGAAAGCGACCGGACTGCCTGGCCAGGATTTTGGCTCACTGGGGAAGTTGTGCGCGAACCGGTGACGAATTGGGACTGGGTTCTTGAGGTCAATGACCCGATCCGCGGAAACTCAATAATGCTCGAGACTCCTACCTGGTACGGAATCCCCCACTCAGTCACGATCAACCTTGTTCCGCGCGGCGAAAAACTCTACGTTAGTGGAAGCGAACAAGGGTCCAGACTGGAAAAGGAATTCCCCGACTCTAAAGCGTGGTGGGCCAACATCGAACGCGATCCGCGCGTACGCATGAAGATCGACGGAAAGATCTACGAAATGACGGTGACATTAGTTGCCGATCGAGCCGAAGTTTTCGAAATACTTGGGAGGGACCCCGTCACCAGGACAATTGATACAAACGGGAATGAACAGGTCACGGGGGTTCGGCACTATTGGCGCGTATACCAGCGGAACATACCTGAATTTGGATAATTAGTTTCTAAATAAATAGGAACAGATCTATTTGTTCCAGCCAGATGTTGAAATATAAGCAAATATAGAGGACAGTTAACTCAACTAGAGTTACTGCCTCACGAAGGACAAAACCCGAGGACATGGCAAATGACAGCTCTGCTAAAAAACTCCACTCGAATTGCTAGCTTACTGCTGTGCACTGTTCTAGGGTGCTCCGGCGTGCAGGCCCAAAACACCGCCCGGCCCGACCTGGAAGGCGTCTGGAGCAATGCATCGTTAACCAATCTTACGCGTCGAAGCGGAGTCGAATCCCTTGTCGTGTCGCCGGAGGAAGCCGTGGTCATGGCTGCGCGCGTACCGATTGGGGGTATTGAGGGTGGCTTTGATGATGGTGATGGAGTCAATAACACACCAGAGGCGGCCGCAGATGACTTCGGCAGCAGGGCGTACAACAATTTCTGGGTCGATCCCGGCTCCAGCCTGGCTCTGGTCAAGGGCGAGTACCGTACTTCCTACATAGTTAATCCGGAGAATGGGCTAGTCCCACGTCTGGAAAATCCTACTACGGATTATCGGCGTACCAACTTCGGCAGTCGATACCTGACAGGCATTGGTAACGCGGACGGCCCCGAGGCCCTGCCCCTATCGGAGCGTTGTATTTTATCTGAAGGTAAAGCCGGTCCAGCAATGCAGAGCGGGCTCTATAACAACACTTATCAGTTCGTTCAAACCAATGATTACGTGATGATAGACGTGGAACAAATGCACGATGCGCGAATCATTCCTATCTTTGCCTCAGCCATCGAGGCCCGCGCCAATCGCCGACCGGAAGTCTTGCAACAATACATGGGAGACTCTGTTGGCTGGTATGAAGGTGATGCTCTGGTAGTGGAGACTATCAATGTTAACCCTCAGCAGATGCAGCAAAGCTCTACAGCTATTACGAAAAACGGAAGAATAACTGAGCGCTTTACTCGTTATTCGGATACTGAAATTGTTTACCGCTTTACCGTGGAAGACTCTGACCTCTACAGCCAAGCCTGGACAGCGGAGCTCAGCTTCCATACCTCAGACGGCCATCTCTATGAGTACGCCTGCCACGAAGGTAACTACTCTATGCCGGGTACTCTCGCTGGCGCACGCAGACTAGAAGCCGAACAGAAATAACGCAAATGGGAGAAGTGGGAAAAGAGAACTAACTTATTTAGTTGGCACTTCTTCACTCCCCCCCACTTTTTCGCGCAAAGCTATACAAAATCCCTCCAAGAATAGCCCACGCCAAAACGATTCCCCATTCCTGTGGCCAGATCAGAGCTGCGGGACTACCAGGTAAGTAGAGTAAACCCAGACCAATTGACAACACTAATGCGGAGATTCCTACGAACTTCCCATAACGCACTTTGTATGGCCTTTCTAGTTCTGGCTCCCTCTTGCGTAATACGAGGAATGACCAAGCCACTATGCCATAGGCAATTACAATGCCGAGGCCGCCCGCGTCGACAACCCAGACCAATGCTGGCCGACCAAAGAAGGGACCGATAATAGACAGTGCGCCAATTAGCAGGATCGCATTCTTCGGTGTGTGGTATTTCGGGTGAATCTCACCAAGAAATTCTGGCAATAAACCGCCGTGGGCCATCGCATAGATAGCGCGGCTTCCACCGAGGATAAACGCATTCCAACTGGTAATAATACCGGCGAGACCGGCAATCAATAACACCGTGCCACCTGCTTCTCCATAGATAATGGTGTTGGCTGCGGCGGTCACTACCTCCGAAGAATTAATGCTGGCTTCGTCCAGAACCAGACCAACCCCCAGTACGATCAAACCATACCAGAGGATAGCCATTGCTACGGAGATCATAAGTACGGCGCCAATATCTTTGAACGGAAGATCTATTTCCTCGGCGGCTTGGGGAATGGTATCGAAGCCTACGAACATAAACGGCACCATTACCAGAACGAGCGTAATTCCGGAGACGCCATCCTTGAACAAGGGCTGCATATTGCTGATGTCGCCGATGAACATAGCACCGCTGACAAACAATCCCCCCACAAGCAAAATAGCCAACACAACCACGCTTTGCACCAGCGCTACCATGCGCACGCCTATCACGTTGAGAGCGGTCATAATCACGGAGCCAGCTACGCCTACTAATACCCAGGACAAATAAACATCCCAACCGGCAATTTGCCAAAGAAAAACTTTATCCAGGCCCGGTATTAATGAATCCAGCACCGTTGGCAGCGCCACTGCCTCGAAAGTTACAACGGAGACATAGCCGAGGATGATACCCCAGGTGCAAATAAAGGAAGCGCCGGAGCCTAATGCGCGTTTACTGTAAACGTGCTCGCCGCCGGCGAAAGGCAGGGCCGAGGCAAGTTCAGCATAGGTAAGACCAATTAATAGGATCGCCGCGCCGCCGATAAGAAAGGCAACAATTGCACCCAGCGTGCCTGCCGAACTTATCCAGGTGCCTGACAACACTACCCAGCTCCAGCCGATCATGGCGCCAAATGCCAGCGCCAATACTTCTCGGCGGCCTAGTACTCGCAGAAATTGCGTTTTGCTTGCCTCCTTGCTCAAGTCATACACTCCCATCATGGTTCGAGTCAAAGGGGACGGAGGGATTTATTTTTGATCAATCAGTTTGCTGATTGATCAAAAATAAATCCCTCCGTCCCCTTTGATGTTAAGGCCGATAGCGCAGATTAGTCCAGGCTGGGGCGGTCGGCCGCTGAATAGCGATAAATCCGTAATCATGATTGCTGTGGCAGACATTGCAACCTTCAGTAAGCGAATCATAGGCCTGTATAAATAATGCGCTGTCCTCTGCCTCCACTGCCTCATCAAGGTCCTGTAATGGTTTCGCGGTGAGGAGAGTCAGCATGTCAACTATGGATTCTCCCTTGTAGCGCGGGCGCAAAACTATCATGTCTGCAATCCCCTCTTTTACAGCATCCACTGCATAAGCTGCCAGCAACCAGTTGTGCTGCTCACCCGCGAACCATAACTTGCCATGCTGCACTTGTAGAGAGCCCATCAGATCACCTAGCCCCGGCACATAGTTGTTGGGGTCCTTGGGCGGCGGCTGTGCCATAACGGAACTCATTTGCACTAAACTTAAACTTAGAATTGCCAACACTGTAGTTATTCTAATCATACTTCTCTCTTTTCGGGTTATCTCTAGTCTCTAACAACTAGAGACTGGCGCGTATTCTGGCTAAGTCAATCACCTAGACTTTCCCAACACGGCGATCTCTTGATCTTACCTTAATTGATAGGAATCAGTAAATTTACGCATGGTTTTACACGCTGATTTCCCTTACCGTTTTAGCTTGTGAGGGTTGTGTGTTAACTGCGGTAACAGTCAGTAGGATACTGACAAGTTGATCAGTGGCACTGCTATGTGGGCGGACGAAAGATTCGATTCGGCCAGACCAATCAAATCGCAAAGCAAGCCACACGCGATCGCTTTGGTTAAAAGCATTATGTTTCTTTGAGCGGGAATACAGGGAAATAATTTTCCGTAAATGTTGACATTTGGGCGCAGTAAAATCTAGTTAGAGGCCGGTTACATTTCTAGTAACATCAACCAAAGCTGAATCGTAATTAACCCAATTTATCAATAGGGTATATATTTAGCCTATCCCCCTGCCGCCCCTAATAGAAAGGCCCAGCATTGCTGGGCCTTTCTATTGATTACATTCTATGACGATCTAACAAAACCGAAACTCCTTAGCTTTACCCTAGCCCTATTTTTTCTATTGTTTCTCAGTGAATCATTAGGGCAGAGCAAACACATAAACATTAGAACCGCGACTCGGACGTAATTCAGGCGTCAGGTTGACCTGACCGTTGCCGGTATTAACCGCGACATATTGTTTCCCATCAACGGCAAAGGTAATCGGATAGCCACTAACGGAAGAGCCAAGGTTCACCTCCCAAAGAATCTCACCAGTGTCATGGTCGTGAGCACGAAAGCGGCCATTGGAATCGCCACCGAAGATAAGCCCGCCGCCAGTAGCGGCCAGTGACATGGTGCCAGCACGTTGTTCATAGAGCCATTCGGTCTTACCTGTCTCCGCCGAGATGGCTCGGACTGTCCCAAGGTTCTCTGTGCCTGGAGTTAACTGATGGCGGGCTGCCAATGAATAAATTGCCAAGCCGCCTTGACCACCGGCTGTTAAGGACTGGGCGGTATCACTTTCGAAATTGGCAGTAGCCATCATATTTGCACAGGTATTTCTAAGCGGGTAATACATGGTATTGGTCAGTGGGCTATAGGCTCCCGCTTCCCAATCTTTGCCGCCGGTCCAAGTCGGGCAAACGAAAACCACTTGTTCCGATTCCCGAAATACCACTTCGGGGTTTTCAGTGACTACGCCGGTTGTTCCATCAATATCTTGAATAACATTTTGCTGAACAGTTGGAGTCGCCCAGAGGAATTCTCCGGTGGCTCGATCCAAAGTGTAAACGACACCGGTCTTGCCCGGAATGCCAGTAATCACTTTGCGGATTTCACCGAGTTCAAGGTCTGGATTTATCCACGTCACTGCATCAGGGTCAGGAGCCACTCGGGTTTCAACTAATAACCTTTCGAAGGGGTGATCTAAGTCCCAGTGATCATTTAGGTGCTGGTAGTACCAGCGCATCTCGCCGGTATCTACTTCCAGGGCCATGGTGGAATTGTGATAAAGATGCTTGTTGTCCGTACCACCAAGATAAAACTTTGGTGCCGGCGAGGTAACAGAAGTGCCAAGAATGATTAACTTAAGCTCGGGGTCATAGCTGGGCACCATCCAGGAGCCTACATGCTGCCGTTGTTCGAAGGGCACATCTCCCCAAGTTTCGTCGCCCGGTTCGCCTGGCGCTGGTATCAATCGCCGTCGCCATAACTCAGCACCGGTGCTGGCATCATGTGCTGTAATGACGCAAGCGTTAGGACCACCCCATGGCCGACAGCTGCGGCCAGAAATAACTCTTCCGTCGGCGATGATAGGCCCTGAGCTATGCGTAGCAGAATTGACCTTATAGTCAAAAATCTTGGTTTCCCAAACCATTTCACCAGTAAGGGCATCCAGGGCGAAAACGAAGTTGTCATCACTGGTATTAATAATTAGGTTTTCGTAAATCGCCAAATTACGGTTATTACGGGCATTGCCCCCAACCATCTCATAAAGATCAGCAGGGATATCACGGCGATATTCCCAGACGAAATCGCCAGACTCGGCATCTATCGCCTGAATCACGTCATTTGCCTGAGGCACATAAAGCAATCCGTTGTAGGCCAGCGGTGTGATTTCACCGGTTCCAACCTCTAAATTACGAGTCCATACCATGCGTAATTGATCTACGTTACTGCGGTCTATCTGATCCAACGGGCTGTAACCCCAACTATCCAGGGTGCGGCGCCACATTAACCAATCACTATCTGCAGGATTTTGCAGCATCGCGTCGGTTACTAGCGGAAAGTCATCTTGTGCTAGGGAATTAAGCGATAGAGAAAGAAATAGGGCGATACAGGCAAGCCCCTTGCAGCATTTTATTCGCAAAGTGTGATCAAGCATCGGCGGGATCCTAGGCTAGTTTCCGTGAAAAGAGAAGTGCTGTTCCTGTTCTTTAAAACTCTTTGCTAACCACCCTACCTGATGTTTTCGAAAATTTCTATGCCGTTTGATAAAGCCAAGACGCTATTGCTTTTTTTGGAGGAATCCTCTCCAATGCTTACTAGGAGGAGAAAGTCATGAAAAAAACAATAACTGGTTTACTCGCAATTCTAGGTTTTCTGACACTGTTCAGCAGCACTTCAAGCGCCAATGAGGGAAGTATTGCCTTTGTCGGCGCACGTATAATTGATGGAACGATTGCCAATCCAATCGAAGATGGTGTCGTGGTCATCACCGATGGGCGAATTCGGACCGTAGGCCCTCGCAGCGCCGTAACTGTTCCCGATGGTGCGCAAATTATCGACGTGGCTGGCAAGACAATTATGCCGGGGCTTATTAATGCCCATGGTCACGTGGGTGGCACCCTTGGTTTGGAAGGAGGCCACTACAACACTGACAATCTGCTTAGGCAATTAGGTCTCTACGCGCGTTATGGTGTCACCACGGTGAACAGCCTTGGCGGAGATGAAGAGCAGGGCTTTGCCCTGCGTAATAGTCAGTTCGGTCAAGATCTGGACCGCGCCAGAATCTATGTTGCAGGTAGCGTAGTGTTGGGAGATACCGAAGCGAAGATCCGAGCCGAGGTTAACCGGAATGCCGATATGGGAGCAAACTTCATCAAGGTGAGAATTGACGACGAGCTTGGCACCGCAGAAAAAATGCCAAGAAACATATTCGATGCCCTAGTTGATCAGGCACATATTCGTCGACTGCCGGTAGCGGTGCATCTCTTCTATCTTGACGATGCAAAATACATTCTCAATTCAGGCGCTGATCTGCTTGCACACAGTGTGCGGGACTTACCAGTGGATGATGAGTTCATCGATCTCATTAATAACAAAGACGTGTGCTACATCCCTACCTTGACCCGAGAGGTATCAACCTTCGTCTACGAAAGTGAGCCGGAGTTTTTCTCTGACCCTTATTTTTTAAAAGAGGCCGAATCGGCAATTCTTGAGCAATTAAAAAGCCCAGAACGGCAAACCCGTATGCAAAACAGCCGCGCCGCCGCCGGTTATAAGATCGCATTGGAAGTCGCGATGGCAAATATCAAGGCCCTAAACGACGGTGGTGTCCGCATCGCTATGGGCACAGACACAGGGCCACCGGCAAGATTCCAGGGCTATTTCGAACATATGGAAATGCAGATGATGGTGGATGCGGGCATGAGCCCAATTGAAGCTATCCGCGCGTCAACCGGTGTCGCTGCCGATTGCATGGGCATGGGAGATATCGGAACCCTAGAACCCGGCAAATGGGGCGACCTAATCGTACTAGACGCAAACCCAGCCGAAGACATAGAAAACTCAAAAACCATAGCAAGTGTCTGGATAGCCGGCAATCGCGTCCCCGATGAAGGTCGGTGACAAAGGCTAGTCATTAGTAATTTTCGCCGACCCCTAGGGTTTTAGTATTCGATTGCGGCGGCAGTGGCAACGACCTGAGATGATTTATTACAGATTGTCGAATAGTATTGGCTTTCGGCAACATAATTGCTACCAGTTCGCCTCAGACAGACAATTTTCAAAGTAGGCAATCAAAGAACGAGTAACGCGCATGTCTAAGAATAAGACTTATCAAGCAGGCAGGCATTTTTTGCAAATACCTGGCCCATCCAATGTGCCGGATAGAGTACTTCGTGCTATTGCTCAGCCCACCATTGACCATCGAGGTCCAGAGTTTGCAACGCTAACTCTCAGTATTTTGGATAAGCTTAGAGTAGTGTTCAACACTGAGTCTCCTATCTTTATTTATCCAGCCTCGGGAACCGGTGGATGGGAATCGTCTTTGTTGAATACGCTTTGCCCGGGAGATAAAGTCCTGGCCTTCGAGACTGGGCATTTCGCAACCCTGTGGAAGAACGTTGCGGTTAAACTGGGCTTGGAAGTGATCTGGGTGGAAGGGGACTGGCGTCAAGGTATCGATGCTGCTGTGGTGGAGCATCATCTAAAAGAAGATCAGTCACATGAAATTAAGGCAGTGCTGGCGGTGCACACAGAAACTTCTAGTGGAGCAACTAGCGATATCGCTAAAATCAGGAAGGCCATCGACGCGGCCACGCATCCCGCCTTGTACATGGTGGATGCTGTATCCTCTCTAGCATGTACTGAGCTGAGGCATGATGACTGGGGTATCGATGTGACTATTAGCGCTTCCCAAAAGGGTTTAATGCTGCCCCCGGGTTTATGTTTTAACGCTGTTAGCGAAAAAGCCTTGGCAGCCAGCAAATTGTCGACATTTCCTCATTCCTATTGGAGTTGGGATTCCATGCTGGAACTCAATAAACGAGGTTACTTCCCCTATACACCAAGTACTAATCTTCTCTACGGCCTTGATGAGGCGCTTTGTATGTTGCACGACGAGGGGTTGGCCACTGTCTTCGAGAGGCACCACCGCCTGGCATTAGCCACGCAGTTAGCTGTAGCAGGTTGGGGGTTGGAGAATCTTTGTGTGAATCCTGAGCAATGTTCAAATTCCACCACCGCTGTGTTGATGCCGGAAGGTCATGACGCGGATGAGCTAAGAAACATCATCCTGGATCGATTCAACATGTCGTTGGGGATGGGCCTCGGAAAGGTGAAAGGCACTGTTTTTCGCATCGGCCATATCGGGGATTTCAACGAGTTGATGCTGGCTGGAGCCCTTAGTGGGGTCGAAATGGGCTTGAACATTGCCGGAGTCCCTCATAAAAAGGGCGGCGTGAATGCCGCGCTGGAATTTTTAGCAAACTCCGCGTAAGACAACTCACTGTTTTCGTTTGGATTCTGCTTGCCAAGGCCTTGAAGAAAAAAATTGATTATACGAAACTCGATGCTTAGCTAAACTTACTAATACTAAAAATAATGCCGGAGTTTTCATGGATCCATCTACTGCAGTTAGCATGAGCCCCGCGGTATCTCTCCTCGGCTTCGCCGTTGTGATTTTCCTTCTGCTTTTTCTCATAGCTAAATGGAAGTGGCATGTCTTCTTCGCCTTGCTAGTTCCGATCCTTCTATTTGGTATTCTACCAGGTGTGCAGCAGAATAATTTTATTGATGCCTTCGAAACCGGCTTTGGAAATACTCTAGGCTCTATCGGAGTAGTGATAGTGCTTGGCTCCATCATTGCCGAGGCACTTAAACATACCGGCGCAATTCAGGTCATCACTCGATCTATGGTGAATCTAATCGGCTCTAATCGGATGCCTCTGGCATTAACCTTGACCGGGTTTATCATTGGTGTTGCCATTTTTTCAGACGTTGCCTACGTTATTCTTAATCCCTTAGTGCACTCGGCCGCCAAGAGTATGGGGGTGAGTATTGCCGTAATGTCCACCGGCTTAGTCGGCGCTCTACAATTAACCCATGCGATCGTTCCACCCACTCCGGGGCCACTAGCGGCAGCTGCGCTGTTAGGCGCTGACATTGGCAAGACAATTATCTTTGGCAGTATTGCCTGCCTGTTTGGGTCCATAAGCTGTTGGGCCTGGGGAGTTTATGTTGCGGGCCCGCGCATTACGACTCAAGCCTCAGATGAATTTGATGGCAGCGATTTTGAGCACTTGGAAGAAGAATTACCCAGCACCCTAAGCTCGTACATGCCCATAGTGATTCCCATCGTGCTGATAGGCACGCAGAGTGTCGTCAGCCTGGTATTCGACGAGGACCATATACTCAGAACTATTTTCTCCTATTTAGGTTGGCCAGTAATCGCACTATCAGTTGGTGTATGGCTAGCTTACCGAAATATTAAGAGTAGCGACGCGCGGGAAAAAGCAAAAGATGAATGGGTGGAAGCGGCGCTTAGAACGTCTGCGATGATTTTGGTTGTTACCGGACTTGGCGGCTCGCTTAGTGCAATATTGCGAGGCACACCGGCAGTTGATTTTATTGCCATGATGTTTACCGATTATGGACTACCCACGATATTGCTACCCTTTGTAATAGGTATAATTGGCAATCTGATTACCGGCTCTACCACTGTTGGAGTTATCACCGCCGCATCGCTGGTTGCACCGATGTTGGGAACCCTGGGCTTATCCCCGGAAGCCGCTATGTTGGCTGGAGCCAGTGGTTCGGTAATTATTAAGTATGTGAACAGCAGTTATTTTTGGGTGTGTACATCATTAACTAAATTAAGTGTCGCCGATGCCGTTTTTAGTTACGGGGGCGCAACCCTGGTCGGTGGTATTACGTCGTTTTCGGCTGTCTGTATAATGTGGGTTGCTGGGTTTATTTAAGTTTGTAATCGAGGATTCCCAGCACACATTGTGGGGTAGAGAAATAGAAATTTTATCAGCACTGCTTGTGCTTTAGGGGCATTGCCTGTCAGTTCTTCTACTCAAAAATCGGAAGCAATAAGCAATAATTCACCTACCATAGATAAGGCTAAGCCAGACAGGTCACTCTGCCAGAGCCATCTCTAGAACTCGTGCTACATGAATCGCTTCTCGCCCTGCCCCATCCTGAATCTGGTGCCTGCAACTTGTGCCATCTGCAATGATCAAACAATCAGCATCCGCTTCTCTTACAGCCGGTAGCAGACTTAATTCCCCCATCTTCATCGAGGTATCGAAATATTTGGCATCGTAGCCGAATGAACCGGCCATGCCGCAGCAACTAGACTCTATTACTTCCACTTTTAGCTCCGGCACCATTGAGAGTACTTTTTGAACCGACGACATGACCGCGAACGCCTTCTGATGGCAGTGTCCATGGAGCAGGGCTCGTTTCGCCGGCAATGCTTTCAGATTCAGCTGTAACTGACCTTTGGCTGCTTCTGCTGCTAAAAACTCCTCGAAGAGAAAAGCATGTTGGGATAGGGCAGTAGATTCATCACCGGGAAGCAGAGATGGAAATTCATCTCTTAAAGTTAGTAAGCAAGAAGGCTCAAGGCCGACTATGGGTATGTCCCGTTCCACAAAAGGCCTGAGGCTAGCAATTACACGTTGCGCCTCCACACGTGCCTCTTCCACCATGCCGCTGCTGAGGAAGGTTCGACCACAGCACAGGGGTCGAGCTTTATCGGCTGGTTCGGCCGCGTGAACCGAATAACCTGCCGCGGTTAGTACCGCCAATGCCGCTCTTGCATTTTCTGGTTCGAAGCAACTATTAAAAGTGTCCACCAGCAGCACCACGTCTTTGCCTTTAGAAGAAATTCCTGACTGAGACGGCACTTCGATTTTTGGTCGAAATTGATCACTTCGCCACTTTGGCAAATTACGTCTGGCGCTAAAGCCCAACACAAGTTCCGACAAACTCTTCAAGCCGGGAATTTGATCTCGTAGATTTAACAGGAAAGACAAGTTCCTCATGCGATAAGCGTAGCGTGGCAAATAAGCGACTAAACGGTCCTTCAACGACAGACTATTTTTCTTATAATACTGGTGCAGGAATTCAATTTTCATCTTTGCCATATCGATGCCGGTTGGGCATTCACGCTTACAGCCCTTACAGGAAACACACAGTGCCATGGTGTCGAACATGGCGTGCGAAGATAGTGCTTGGGGCCCCAACTGACCACTAACAGCAAGTCGTAGCGTATTTGCGCGACCTCGAGTGAGATGTTGTTCATCTGAACTTACTCTATAAGACGGGCACATAACGGCGACATCTGACTTTCTACAGGCACCGTTGTTATTACACATTTCCAGCGCCTGATTGAAACTCCCCCAATCCGACCAATCCAGGGTAGTAGCAATGGGCGCAATAGCATAGCTTGGAGAAAATCGAAATAGACTTCTGTCGTCCATTTTTTCAGGGCGCACAATTTTGCCGGGATTAAATGTACCTGCCGGATCAAAACTGTCTTTTACCTCCTCGAAAGAATTCACCATGCGTTGACCGAACATGGGTAGGTGAAACTCAGACCTAGCAATTCCGTCTCCGTGCTCACCGGAATGGGAGCCTTTGTACTGGCGAACAATTTCCAGAGTCTCCTCTACTATTGCCCGCATTTTCTGAGCCCCACTTGCTTCTTTCATATTGAGAATAGGGCGAACATGAAGGCAACCTACTGAGGCATGAGCGTAAAAGGTGCCAGTTGTTCCATGTTTATGGAATATATCGGTTAGTCGGCTTGTATATTCTGCAAGATCTTTTAGATCCACAGCACAATCTTCGATGAACGAGACTGGCTTTCCATCGCCCTTCATAGACATCATAATATTGAGGCCGGATTTCCGTACCTCCCATATGGCTTGTTGAAATTCATTGTCTGTAGCTTCGACAACTGAATTTATGAAACCCATGGATTCCATCAACTCAACTAGTTGGGACAGGCTGTGCAGTTGAGCCTCCTGTTCTTCGCCGGAAAATTCAACCAACAATATGGCCTGAGGCTCTCCTTGAACAAAGCGGTCAACTGTCCCTGCAAATATCGGAATATTTCTAGCCAGATCGATCATAGTGCGGTCAACCAATTCAACCGCGCTGGGGTTCAACTCGACAATATGCTGTGTTGCCTCCATCGCTTCATAGAAGGTAGGAAAGTGACAAACTCCAAGAGTCTTGTGGGCCGGCAAGGCCTGTAATTTCAAGTGAATGCGCTGGAAAAATGCCAGTGTGCCCTCGGAACCCACCAGCAAGTGGGCCATATTCGGGCTTTGTTGTGTAAGTACGTCGATATTGTAGCCACCGACTCGACGGAGTAAATCAGGAAAGCGCTGTGCTATTTCCGCCGCTTCCCTGTCGCCAAGAGCCAGCATCTTTCTGATTAATTCGGTTTGCACCGGATCTTCATCAGTGAGTTTACGTTCATGCAATGTCTTAAAATGCACCTGACTGCCATCCGCCAGCAGGCCATCGATAGCATGAACGTTGTGCACCATATTTCCGTAGCGAATAGACCGGGAACCACAGCTGTTATTGCCGGTCATTCCTCCCAGGGTTGCACGATTAGCAGTTGAGACATCGACTGGAAAGAATAGACCATGGGGTTTGAGGAAGTTATTTAGATGGTCTAACACCATGCCTGGTTGAACGCAGACGGTGCGAGCCTCGGCGTCAAATTCCAGTATCTGATTGAGGTGCTTGGTGGTATCAAGGATCAGTGCCTCACCGATTGCCTGACCTGTTTGTGAGGTACCAGCGCCTCTGGGTAGTACCGGAATACCTTCATTCACGGCTATCTGTAGGGCAATTTGTACATCCTGCTCTGTTTTCGGAACCGTAACCCCAATCGGCTGTATCTGATAAATCGATGCATCGGTACTATATCGCCCGCGGCTAAAATTATCGAACAGCACCTCGCCCTGTAGCTCTTTTGTGAGGCGTCTGGCAAGAGTGCTATGATTGCTATCTACCATTTTTAGTAACCTCTTCTTCGTGGGCCAAATAGTCCTGTTCTTTATAACAGTCTTGTTCTGCGCCTTGCAAAATAAACTCTGCCTCTTTTTCGTCGATAATCACCGTGGGCACATTGCTATTACCCATGGTTATTGAAGACATAATAGAAGAAATGGGAAAGGGACACTAATAGCTTAGTAATTTAACGAAGTATAGTGGTTCATCCAAAATGAATTTTCTGAGCAACTAGGAATCAACCGGCCGCTGTAATTTCCCATCAGCCCGATTAGTAACTTCTGTGTGGTGCTTTTGCCTGACCCACTGGGACCGAGAAAGCCAAATATTTCGCCTTGTGCAATTTAGAAATTGATGCCGCGAACAGTATCTGTCTGCTGTTTGATCTGACGAAATATGAGGACTTAACTTCAATCAGTGGTCAGATACTCAATGCGAATTTGTTAAACTTATAACTATACAGCCGATGCTTGAGTAAGTTTGGTTCACCCTAGCGACAAATATTCAACACGATATTGATCAATTTAATAGCTCACTGAGCTGTATATCAGTCATTTTTGAATTGTTGGCGACTACGGACTTCAGCCTGCTGCGCCAACCCCTGACAGCATTGTTAAAAAATACTCTAAGGTACTGACAAATTAATTTCAAATTGCGTCTTTTGGGCTTAGTACAAACTATCTCAACAACCAGAAATTAATGGCTTAAAGTTAGTTATTAGACGAATAATTCGTTCCAAACTAGTTAACTTAGTAATACTGTAAAAATTGACTTGCTCCGTATAAGTTGACTCCAGCTAATCACCCCAACTTCATGCTCGAACATAGCGATTGAACCAATCTACTGTGCGCGTCCAGGCCTCGGTCGCTGCCGCCTCATCGTAACGCTCAGGCGTAGCATCGTTGAAAAAACCATGTACGGCGCCTGGATAGAGGTGTCCTTCATGGGTGACATTGGCGGCTGTCAGTGCCGCCTCGTAGGTAGGCCATGCTTCAACCAGTCGCGTATCGAGCTCCCCATGCTGCACGAGTAGTGCCGCTTTAATATTCGACACATCGGCGGCTGCGACGCCACTACCGTAGAACGGCACAGCAGCTGCAAGATCGTCACCTAGTCTTACCGCAAGTTGGTTAGAAACGCTGCCACCATAACAGAAGCCGGTCACGCCAATTTTACCGCTGCAATCTGGACGGCTTTTCAGCCAGAGTGCGCTTGCTACAATGTCTTCAAATTTTTTATCGTTGTCGATTTCGCGGAACAATTGCCCGCCCTGGTAGTCATCGCCGGGATAGCCCCCGACGGAGGTGAGTACGTCCGGCGCGAACGCCATGAAATTCGCCAGCGCGAAACGACGGGCAACATCTTCGGTGTGGGGATTAAGCCCGCGATTCTCGTGCACAACAACGATGCCAGGCAGCTCAGAGGGTGTTTCGCGGCGACTGTCTGCGCTAAAGGGGCGCACTAGATAGCCGCGTATAGTGCCGTTGCCTTCGGGTGATGGCAGTGTCTCATAGCTGGTGGTAATGCGTTCGTCATCGCGCGCGATCTGCTGTCCCATTGCGTAGTTCGGCATAAGCGCCTGCACTATGGCGCCGGCAGAGAGGCCCGCAACGGCAATTTTCTTTACGCCTCGCATGAATTCACGGCGGCTGATTTCGTCGTGAATGTATTTGTTGTAGATTTCGATTGCTTCGGCTGGAACGGTACGCTTTTGTTTTTTTACCACGGTATTTCCCCCTATTTTTGACCGATTATGTCAGATACCTTCAAAATTATAGAGAGTTTAAGAGGAAACAGGGAATTATTTGTAAGCAATTCGAATGGTGAACACTTGGGGAGGCATAGCTGGTTAAGACAAACCCCTATAACGCTCTTGCCGAAATCTATCCCATTTTCCTCCGCTACCTAGTAAAGTAGGTAATTCCTCAATGGCGCCAAAAAAAGAGTTCATCATGCACATATTCCGGACTTTATCCCTATCGCTGGCAGCACTACTACTTACTACCTGCAGCGAATTTGACCCCAACAACCAGCCTGCTTCCTTGTCCGAGGCGTCCATAGCGCCAGCTGCTAACGCCGTTCGCGTAACCGGCAATGACATCGCCGGCTCTGTCACCAGCAGCAACGGCCCCGAGGCCGGGGTCTGGGTAATCGCTGAAACTCGCGACTTGGAAACTCTTTATTCCAAAACAGTAGTCACCGATGATCAGGGACGCTACCTGATTCCCGATCTACCTGAGGCTGATTTTGAGTTGTGGGTACGCGGCTATGGTCTAGTAGATTCATCGCGCACCAATGCCAATCCTGGTCAGAGGCTCGATCTCATTGCCCAGGTCGCACCGAGTGCCGCTGCCGCAGCTGAATACTACCCGGCGGGGTACTGGTATTCCCTGCTGGAGATTCCTGAGGACCATGAGTTTCCGGGGACTGGACCTGATGGCAATGGAATCGGCGTGGGCGTGCTGACTCAGGATGATTACATCCGCCGCGTTACCAATGGCGGCTGTGTGGTCTGCCACCAGATGGGCAACGCTGCTACCCGAACCATTCCGGAAATGTTTTCGAATTTGGAAACAAGTTTTGATGCCTGGAATAGAAGAGTGCGCTCCGGGCAGGCGGGTTCTTTCATGACCAGAACATTGGCCGGCATGGGAGATCGCCGCACGCTTGAGATGTATGCCGACTGGACTGACCGTATAGCTGCCGGTGAATTGCCACCAGCACCAGCGCGGCCTCAGGGACTGGAACGCAACGTGGTCATAACGCAATGGGACTGGGCCGATCCTACTGCCTACTTGCACGACCTAGTCACCACCGACCGCCGCGATCCGACGGTGAATGCCTATGGAAAGATTTATGGAGCCTTGGAAAACAGTGCCGACTATTTGCCGGTACTGGATCCGACAGCCCATAGTACTGATCAGATCACGGTGTTCCCGGAAGACCCTACTTACGTGCGTGAAGCACAAACTGCTATGGCGACGTCTCCCTACTGGGGCGACGAAGAGATCTGGGATTCGGCCACTACCGTGCACAATCCAATGATGGATAGCGACGGTCGGGTTTGGATCACCTCCCGAGCTCGCGACCCGGGCAATGTGCCGACGTTCTGCCAAGAAGGTTCTGATCACCCTTCTGCTCAGGCGTTTCCGTTGGGCCGTTCCGGTCGCCACCTTGGAGTCTATGATCCGCGTACCGACACCTATACTCCTATTAATACCTGTTTCGGCACCCACCACCTGATGTTTGCCGAGGATGCAGACAATACACTGTGGACCAGTGGCGGCGGCACGGCGGTAGGCTGGTTCAATACTCGCGAATTTCTGGAAACTGGCGACGCGGTCGCAGCCCAAGGCTGGACACCCTTCATTCTTGATACTAATGGCAATGGCCGCCGCGACGACTACGTGGAACCAGGAGCAAACATAGATCCGAGTCTCGATAAACGCATTAACTCTGGCCTGTATGCTGTCGCACCTGCTCCTGATGGTTCCGTGTGGGGATCTAATCTTAGTTATCCCGGCGCCGTCGTGCGCGTCCTGCCCGGCGCCGACCCCAGCTCCACGGCATTGACTGAGTACTACGAATTACCGCTAGATGAAAATGGCAATGCCGTCGAGGGATTCTCGCCCCGAGGCATGGATATTGACCGTAACGGGATTGCCTGGGTGGCTCTTGCCAGCGGGCATATGGGCCGCTTCGATCGCAACCTGTGCCGTGGACCACTGAATGGGCCTACAGCCACAGGTCAGCACTGCCCTGAGGGCTGGAGTTTTTTTGCTGAACCCCTTCCCCAATTCAAAAATATTCAACAATCTGGCAGCTCCGAGGGAAGTTATTACACCTGGGTGGATCAGTTCGACACGCTAGGGCTGGGATCCAACACCCCTATTAGCACCGGCAATCAATCCGGTAGCCTGCTAGTGCTAGACGACGGCGAATGGGTGCGCCTGACTGTGCCTTATCCCTTGGGTTTTTACACGAAATGGTTGGATGGGCGCATAGATGATCCGGATGGCGGCTGGCAAGGTCGAGGGCTGTGGGCCACTATCTCTAGCCGAGCGCCTTTTCACATGGAATCTGGTGCCGGCACTACTAGTAAAGTCTACCATTTTCAGATGCGACCTGACCCTCTGTCTAATTAGACTAAACAAAAAGGCCTGAGTATTTTGGTGCTAGCATAGAAAGATTGGATAAAAACGAATGGTCTTTCCGCAATGTAAATTTGTCCGCTATCTATCGTAAATGCTTACAACTAAATAATTGGAAGTGACACTTAACTTTGAAAGAATGCAATCAGTGCGGAAAATGTTGTACGAAGTACGGTGGCGACGGCTTGTCGGTCTCGGATGAGGAAATCCAGCTGTGGGAGACCTTTAGAACTGATCTATACGAGTATGTGCAGGATGGGATTATCTGGACGGACCCTGCAACTGGCAAGCAATTGGAGCGTTGCCCGTGGTTGAGAAAAACACCCAATCAAGAGATATACACCTGCGATATCTATATGGACCGGCCCGACGACTGCAAGTTCTACCCGGTGACTATCGATCAGATGGTAGAAGACAACTGCGAAATGTTGGAAGTACAGGATTTGACTAATCCAAAGCGCGCGCAAAATAAGCTGAATAGCATTATGGTGGATAGCCGACCTCCCTACGAATTGAAGTAGACAGGTCCGCCTGAATCGCCACTGCATAAGGTAGTGCCTATCATCGCTGTTGGTAAGGGCGAAGCACTCTGCCAATAAATAACACCCGAAGCCGAATGAGTTACATTGAATCGTCGGTCCCTCTCAAACCATCAATTTTAATTTTACTGTTCAGTGAAGGAGTTATCCGCTATCGAACTAACTACGATGTCCCGCCGCATCCTCCCTGCTATTCTGATTTACTCGGCTCCGGGGTTTGCTGCACAAGGGGAATTAAACAGAGACTAGAATGGGATACAGGTCTATACACGGTCTGTAGCCGGCTATGCCTATAAGGCCGTTCGCAGTGTGATTCATTTGCAAGCAACCACGCTATCGAGCGTTGTTTCGCTTATTCGAAATTCAAAAGACTGTCCGCAATGGTCCGATTCCTGCGCATCCGCCACTATCATTGAATAGGAGAGCGAGCTCGAGAACTACGTTCACACAATTACTGACATGCCTTGGCCGGTGACTGATCGGGATCTAGTTAGCCATGTGATTTGGCGTCAAAATCCAGAGACATTAGTTGTCACTATGCAGGGAAACGCGACAACAGATAAATTAGAAGAAAGTGATGGAATTGTGCGCCTGACCGCAGCACAAGTTAACTGGCAGCTGACAGCGCTAGAAAATAGTTCAGTAAAGGTGGGGCTTGAGGCATATATTAATCTAGCAAGTCTGCTTCCTAGCTGGGTCACCAATAGGTTGTTGGTAGATTCACCCTACAACTCAATGGAGGGATTGAGACAGCGGATAAAGCTAGTTGTACCAAGCAGTGTCGCTTTCTTACATCCGTGAAATTTAACGCGAACCCACAAATAGACAAAAGTGATGCACCCCCAGCTGGTTATTCAAGAAGAGCCACTGTGTGTTTATTCGTCCTCCCTTTTTAAAATTACTGCTGCCCCGTCTGTCCCAACGCCTCCAATCTACGCCAGCCGCCCAATATCCCAGCCATGGAATAGTTACCCTCATGGCAGGCATATTCATAAATTGGATCTGCTGATCGGCGCATAGGGAACATTACTGTCCACGGTGCTTCCCAGGTGGTGGAATCGCTAATAGTGAATTCATAACCCAGGGTATCAGCATCGATCATCCAAAACTTCTCTTCTAGATGCATGTTCGCGCTGGAGTTTCCGAAGGCTGTTTCTCTGGCGAAGTTTCTTGTCTCAATAATGAGCGTGTCTGCCTCCCAACGCCCAATGGAATCGCCTTCCCATTTGCGTGGCACTTCAAGGTGACTGCTCGCATTCATCTTCACTGGACGGATGTTATGCACCATCTCATTATGGATGAGAACGAACTCCTCAGTTTGAACTAGCTGTACATTGTTATTGTAGGCGCTAGGAATCATCGGTGGCCCAGAATTAAATCCCATTATACAGCGCTCGGACAGGGGCCTGACTTCGACGCCAGCTGCCTCTTGGGCAGCCTTTGTTCTTAATTGATTTCTGTTTCTAGCGGCGTCGGTTAGTGTCGGGATACGGCCGTTGGCTGGATCGACTATGAGGGAAGTGCGGCCATCATCGAGAATTTCTGTGCCCCGATCGTACCAGAATTGATTGTAGTCCCCGGTGGTGGAAGTATCGGTGAAGTTATCTCGATCTCGACGTTCGTTCTCAGCATCCTCAAAGGCAACTGCTTCCGCCTCGGTCAGCATCTCTTTGTCGGCCAAGTCTTCCGGACGCTGGAAAGGCGTAATCGTGCGAAAGTCCCAGGTGCCCTGAATATCGGGTTGTCCGTTAGCAAGCCTTGGAATTTCATTGCTTGTGGACTGTGCGCGAATTACAGAGGGCGCCATTGATGGAACTATTAAAGGAACTACGAGCACACTAAGTAGAAGTAATAAACCTGCCGTCTTAATACGAGAATATTGAATAGTCATTCAAACCTCCATTATCAACTAGCTTATTCAGGAATTAGCGGAATATATCTGATCCTCAAAACTACGCCTAGTGAGTGAACTAATCAATGATTGAAGCAGAAAAACCTAAGAAATGAGATAGCGCTGACACCTAAGTAAGTAGCGCTCTTGCTGCGCTAGGCTGCACTGTGTGCTGAAGCATTCCGGCAGGGCGCAATCTCAATCGACGTGACAGACAGCTCATCCTTGAACTAAAGATTGAAAACCCTGTGAAAGAGAGAATCTACCCGAGTTGTTTTGCGATAACTGATAGGCATGAACTTACCGGCATTAGCTGGGTTAAAGCAGTGCAATAGCATTGATTTTGTACTAATGCGCCTTTTCGTTTGCCAAACCGATCCATACTCAGCTTTCCTCCGTAATAATACCTATCTATAAAGTGCCACTGAATAAAAATGAAAACTCCTCTCAATTCGAAACATCTGTATACGCTTAGTGCTATGTTACTTCTCATTTCAACTAAAGCGTTCGCCATCGAGAGCCCGCAATACACTGTCATCTACAAAGATGAGAAAGTGGAATACCGACACTATGAGCCTTGCCTACTAACAGAAACATTCGTAGAGAATTCTTACAACTATCGGTCGGCCTCCAACGAAGGTTTTATGAGACTATTCGGTTATATCACCGGTAACAACAATAACCAGTTGAACATCGAAATGGCTGCGCCTATACAACACAGCGCTACAAACGAAAAAATCGCCGTGACCGCGCCGGTGCCGCGAGTTGAAATCCCTGAGGGCTGGCATGTAGCGTTCATGCTCCTAGGCACTGGTGTGCGGCAATTGTTACTTGAGGACTAGATTCACAATCGTTGGCACATAGTCACTGTAATATTTCTAATCATGCATCTACTGATTGACAGGTGTTGGGGGAAGCGACTGCTTATGTATAACTTGATAGGTGGTGATTTTATTCAATACTAGGCACTCGAGCTGAAAAACCTTCAAAAGAGTTTATTCACACTATTGATACAAAAACTCCTTGAATTACCCAGCGTCGATAGTAGACCATAAGCTTCCGTTATAACGCCTCTAGTACTCAAATGGGAGACAGGTCGAATGTTAGGTAAAGGTATACTTTGGACATCTGCCCTGGCCTTTATTAGCTATGGACTTATCAGTTTCTTCTTTCCAGAAATACCTGCCGGTTTCGCAGGCTTGGAAATGACCAATGGTGACGCCGTTGCTGAAATAGCAGCGATGTATGGAGGCCTGCAGACAGGCTTTGGGCTATTTTGTTTATTGGCTGCTGTAAATTCAGATTTTTATCGTGCCGGACTTTCACTACTCGTGTTGGGAGTTGGGACATTGGCACTGGGACGGCTGTATTCCACTATGACCAGTGGAGACCCTGTCACTGGCTATACTTATGGCGCTCTTCTGTACGAGCTAGCCACAACCACGCTGGCGTCGATTGCTTTGAGGAATCAACAAAAAAATTGAGAGCCTATGAACTAAACGCCCGCCACGTTCACTGCTAATATTGAAGGAATATAATGACTCAGCACGAATACATATTCATAGCCATTTCGATAATATTGGGCTTGGCAATCACTCGGTTACTGCACACCGCCGCCATGCTCACAAGAGCCCACGACAGCGTCGTTTTTCACTGGTCCTCAACGCTATGGGCGGTAAGTATCTTGACCTATATTCTCCAGCTTTGGTGGATCGGCTGGGGTCTACGCAATATAGAAACATGGACTTTTATAGATTTTCTAGTACTCGTGTTTGGGTCTATTTTGGTTTACGGTTCTGCCGAAATGGCTTTGCCATCTCCAGATAACAAGCAATTTGATATGCTACTTCACAACCAACACCTGGGCCGCTTGTCGGCCGTTTTCATGTCGATCTATTTCCTTGTTGGCCCTTATGTCAATATTGTGATGCTAAATAACGCTATTGTCCCGTCTCTGGTTTTTCCATCTATTGGGATATTGTTGGCGCTGATGGTAATTGCGCTTCCTCGTCATTTTGTGATCTTATCTGCACTCTTTGCTAGCTACTCTTTACTGATATTATTTATTACCGTTTAACTAGAACCGGCTTTAACTATTTTTTTCAAAAACTATAAAATCAAATCACCACCAAACTAAAAAGCCCCGAAAAACGGGGCCTTTAGTTTGGCATAAAAATTATTTACCCAGCCACAATGGCCCTCTTGACCAGGTTATCTATCATTGGAACCTTGTATTGATTGTGCGCTAACACTCTCGCGCCATTGCTGGCCAGTGTGCCGATTGAAGCGGCGGTAGTTTCATCTCGAGATTTTCCTCTGACAGCATTCTCGACATCATTTAGACGCCGCGGCTTGCATTCCACAGCGCCGGCAACAAAACGCGAGTCCGCGATAGTAGCCCCGTTCATCTTCATCGCTACCGCCATGCTTACCAGCGCGAAATCCCAAACATTCCTATCGGCAACTTTTTCAAAATAGAAGGTCGCGTTAGCCCAGGTGTTTGGAATTCTCACCGACGTTAGGATCTCACCGGTACGTAATGCCGTAGTATTTTCAATATCATTGGCAGGGCCGACAAAATAGTCCTCAGCCTGCACTATGCGCTGACCATCGACACTATTAATAACCATGCTGGCTTCCAATGCTACTAGGGCCGGGCCTGTGTCGGACGGATTTACCGCGACGCAGCGACTAGCACCAAAGATAGCGTGCTCTCTATTCATGCCTTCGGGCGTATCGGCGTAACAGAGATTTCCTCCGGCACGATAGCAGTCGAGGCCACGACGGTAATACCAACAGCGGACATCTTGACTAACGTTTCCACCTAAGGTGCCTGCATTGCGAATTTGCGGGCTGGCTACGCGGCTCGCTGCTGAAGACAATAAGCCGTAACGCTCCTTGATCAGTGCATTGTCTGCTAAGTCGGTAAGCGTCGTTAATGCACCTATTTCGATGCCATCGGCTGTCTCGCGTACTCCGCGAAGCGACTCAATACCATTGAGGTCGATCATTGCTTCCGCTGTTTTAGCGCGGTCTTTCAACCAGCCATAGGTATCCTGACCGCCGCCCAGCACCCAAGCGCTGTCACCGAGGCGATCTGCTAGGGCTAGTGCGTCTTCAATTTGCAACGGCTGGAACAGATCCATATCCGGCATAACATCATGTGATGGCATAGCAATAACCTCAGAATGTATTCAGTTTGAGCGATCGGGGACCGTAGGAATTATCAGCGACATGATTCACGATCATGTCGGCGGTTACCGGAATCCGGTTAAACAGGTGACCCTCTAAGGCATCCGCAATAGCGCTGGTCATAGCAGCCACCGCACAGCCCTGTGATGGCTCACCAATCCCGCGCCCACCCATTGGATTAAATGGGTCGGGAATATCTGCCGCGGCACTGGCCATGTTCTCCGGCACATCCAACATAGAAGGCAGCTTACTCTGGTACAGACCAACATTCGCTGGCAGCCCGTTCTGTGGATCGTAAACATGACGCTCATAGGCAGCCATGCCAATGCCCCAGACTCCACCGCCATTCATTTGCTGCGAGAAACCCTGTGGATGCATGATGGTGCCGCAATCGGCGACAGCCAAATAGTCGGTCACTTCGATCTTGCCTGTATCCGCATCGATCTCTATTTCCATAAAACCGATAATCTCTCCCGGCGGCGTGCCTTTACGCTCTAGATTATCTTTGGCAGCACCAATCAGCCCGCTTCCTGCTAATGCGGTAACCGCTCTTTGGGTAATTGGATTTAGATCCTCAGGGTATTCTTGCCCACTGTAATGGCCGCCCAATTCGATTGCTCGCTGTGCCGCTTCACCGTAGCTCATTCCCTTACTGGAATCATCAGTTCTGAATACGCGCTCATCGCCGATGCTGTATTCCTCTACCGTGCCACCGAAGTCGGCCGCCGCAATCTCTTTCAGTTTGTTAAGCGCATCCATCGCTGCTACATAGTTCGAACGGCTATGGGTGAAGATAGTATTACTGCCCCCTTGCACGGAACTGTGCGGCAAATGCTTGTCGGTGCGCGCATGCACAATTTCGCAACTGTCCCAGCTGCACTGCAATACTTCAGCGACTGTTCTCGAAGTGGCGGCATAGGAATACGTGCCCAAGTTGCCGACACCATTATGAATATCGATCTTGCCAGATGGGTGAATTCTTACCAGACCATCGTAGCCATAGCCACCAGCACCGTGATAACCCTGTCCTACACCAACACCGACTAGCTTGTTGCCTCGTCGACGCGGCTGACTAGCCTTGGCCTGCCAGCCAAACATCTCGACGCCCTTGTCGATGGCCTGGGCCATAAAGGCGCTGGTGACTGGAGATTGATCGGCATAAATACCGGAATCGCTGTTAGCTGCGTTTAAGCGCCTGAAAGCCACCCGGTCCATGCCAAGCTGATTCGCTGCCTTGTCCATGATTGGCGCCAACACCGCTGCCATTTCATTCTGGCCGGGACCGCGTTGCGCTCCTCTTGGCGTGGTATTGGTAAATATTGGAATGTTTCGTAGGCGCATCGCACTGGGCTGAAACAACACAGATATATGCCCCGCTGATGACGAAGCGCTGTTCTGCCCGGTAGGGCCGCCATCGCTTATGATAATAAGATCAACGGCGGCAACTTTACCCTCTGCAGTTAAGCCGGTTTTGATCCAGCCTTGCATACCGGGACGACCAATGCCGATATAGAATTCTTCTTCTCGCGTAATGCGTAGCTGAACCGGTCGATTGAGCAACCTGGACAGATTGCCCGAGATTCCCATTGTGGGATAGCTAGTACCTTTAGAACCAAACCCACCACCGGTATTCTCATTTATTATAACCAGATCATCAGGAAGGATTCCCAACATAGCCGCCAAGCCGTTATTCACAGCACTTTGACTTTGCGTGGAAGCGTGGAAGTAACACTTCCCGTTTTCCCAATACACCATACTGGTGCGCGGCTCCATACATTGATGGGGCGTGCCAGCAGTAACAAACGATTCTTCCACTACGACATCACATTTAGCGAATTCTCCTTCCAGATCGCCGTATTCCCATCCTGCAGTGAAGGTGCCATCGGGCTCTTCGCCACGACGCAGCTTTTCGATTTCCTCTGCGGGCCACTTTACGGGCTTAATGACCCCTACTAAGGCGGTGTTCTCATCACCTTCGGGAGCTGTTAATACCATTGCATTCCCTTCAGGATAGGCATCTGGGCCACCTTCAACCAGACTGTCTAGTGGATCTACCACGAAGTCTCTGCGCTCAAATTCAACCTTGATCAGATCTAAGGCATTTTCAGCAATATGCTCAGAAGTGGCAGCGATCGCTAAAATCGGCTGACCTACATAAGTTACATACTCGCTTGCCAGTATCGGATTGGCAGGCGGCAAGGTAGGTGGTAAATCGTCTGCTGTCAGGATGCCAATTACGCCATCCATTCTCAGAGCGGCCGATGCATCGATGCTGGCTATGCGGGCGCTTGGCATTGGACTGGTGAGCAGTCTGGCGAAAACCATGCCTTCTCGGCGAAAGTCTTCAGCATATTTTGCATCACCGGTAACCTTTCCTTCAACATCCGGTGGAACAAAGTCTTTTCCAATATGCATAAAAGTCATGAGATTAACTCCGCTGCGCGCATGACGCCGTTAAGGTAATGATCATAAGCTCCACAGCGACATAGGTTTCCGGACAGGCCTTGTCTTGCTTCCTCTCTCGTGGGATTTGGGTTGGCTATTAATAAAGCTGCAGCAGAGACCACTTGCCCTGGCGTGCAGAAACCGCACTGTGGCGCGAGTTCTTCAATAAATGCCTGCTGCACTGGGTGTAATGTGCCGTCTTCTAAGCGCAGACCTTCCACCGTAGTGATCTCTCTGCCTTTTATCTGGTGGGTTAAGAGCGAGCAGGAGTAGTTGGCTATATTATCCAACATCACCGTACAGGCGCCGCATTCGCCTCGATTACAGGCCAACTTAGTGCCAGTCAAATTGAGCCGATAGCGCAATGTGTGCGCCAGGGTTTCCTGAGGTCGAACATCGACTCTGCGGGTGCGGCCATTGACCGTCAGCGAAACGAGTCGCTCGACAGCCCCTGCTGATCTGCTGCTGGCAGCATTTGCGATGTATATTCCGGCACCGGCTGTGGCCGCGGTGGCAGAGAAAATTACACCCTTAATGAAGCGTCTGCGGGTAACTTTAGGATTCACGAACTTAACCTCCCTGACTGAGAGTACTGAGAAGAATGAGAGCTCGAGATTAGCATTGACCGAATTCTAGATCTGCAGGATTCGATGGCTTCATTGCTGACACGAGCTTTTTAGTTAAAGCTTCTGTTCTTTGAATGTCTTGATCTTAAAACATCTTGACTGGACAACCATTCTGAGATTACGACTATCTATAGCAGAAATCAAACGCTATCGGTTGATGCCACAAGGATTTGAAGCAGTGGTTAGACTCTGAGAACCCCGGCCAAATTGGCTACAAGACAACAATTCCCTATGGGCTTGGCACAAGCATATTCACCGACTATCACCGCTTCTGCGCTCCTCTTTACAGAATAGCGCAGGTTAAAAGGCACCGAGGCGTTATTTCTGATCCTTACTTCCAGCTTCTGTGCCTTGAATAAAATTGTACTGAAGTATTGATTGAGCCATTATCCATTACGCCAGTTCGATTGAATTCATGGATTAAGTAATGAAAAGACGGTGCTCTGTATTACTGCTGTTGTGGTTCTCACTACAGGCTTCCCAGTTGGCCCTAGCGGCCGAAGACTATGAAGTTCTGCGCACACAGTGGGGACTACCCGACTTACAAGGGGTTTGGAACTTCTCATCCAATGTCCCAATGCAACGCCCTGAGAACTTCGGAGCACGACAATATCTCACCGCAGATGAAATCAGCGCAGCCCAGATTCAACGCTTTAGCTTGGGAGCGACAGGTGCTCCCACACGCTCAGCATCTGGCGTTGAAGCTTTTTACAATGACACTATCTGGATGGAGAAGATTCGAGGCGCAGGCAATGTGCGCACTTCCCTTATCGTCTTTCCGCCGAACGGTCGTATTCCTGAACTTGCGCAGGGCATAGAAAATCTACCCGGCGGAGAAATAGAGGCGGCTGGAGTACGCCCGGTGAGATTTGTTATCGGGGGTATCGGCCGTGATGGCCCCGAGGATCGCGGTCTTTCAGAGCGTTGTTTAGTCGGCTTTAACGCTGGTCCGCCATTATCACCTAGCGTGTATAACAACAATTTACAGATCGTACAGAACAGAGATCATGTGGTGATCCTAACTGAGATGGTGCATGACGCTCGTATTGTTAAACTCGACAATCACACGGTCGTGGATGAGAACATAGGCCTCTGGTCGGGCGACTCACGCGGTTATTGGGACAGCGATACGCTGGTAGTAGTAACGCAAAATTTCAATGGCTTGACGCAAAGCTTCGATGGTTTCGGCACTTCCAAAAACAAAGTTCTCACAGAACGGTTTACACGTATAGGGCCGCGAACCATCAACTATGAATTCACTATCGATGATCCCTCTACCTTCACAGATAAGTTAAGCGCTATAGTTCCGATGACTAAAGTAGAGTCTCAGTTGTACGAGTATGCCTGCCACGAGGGAAACTATGGCATGGCAAATATGCTGCGCGGCGCACGCCGCAAAGATGCCAATGAGTTCTCAGATCGCGTAGCCGATTTATTTCGGGATTAAACAGGTCAGGTTTGTATTCATGGATCGGCGTAAAAATTTAACTAGCCTTGGTTGTCTGGTGCGGCCGGCTTTAAGACTAGATACGAAGGCTGCGAAATAAATTTTACAGAGGTTTTGAGCAATGCTCTTCTATTTCCCTACTAAATAAAAACTCTCTAGCTCCTCGGTTATGTAATAGGCGACACCTACACCCGCTTATTCGCAGTCCGCGCCGAGATAGGAATTACCCCATTTTTAGTAAGTTTTGATCTATCCGTATTGATTGAATTCTTAGTAGTTGTCTGCCAACCATGGAAGAGCACCAAGGTAAGACCGGTCTTAACGCTTCGGTGCGAATTGGAATTAATGAGAGGAAGAACGAAAGCAAGGCCGGAGAGACCCGAACAATTTAATGGCCTTTAAGCAAAGAGTTATTTATAGTCAATCTCACGCCAAGTGCTGCACTTCAGCCTTGCTAGGGACTTGTATCGACAGTGAGTTAAACTGACCGATGCAGACCCTTGTTGCATTTGATTTTCTAGTCAGTCGCAAAACACTCTCAAAGGTATTTGTATGATTGGTTCAGTAACCCTAGCGAGCATTTCTGAAATTCACCAGCCAGCTTTCTTAACATGTTCGGCTTTATGCAAACTCGCTCTAACAGCAAGTCTTACATTAGGCGTGGCTTGTACCCCGCAGCAGCAAGCCCCCGAAGCTGCTCCACGTTTTGCAACCACAAGCTACGCACCGCAGAATCGACCTGATGTCAGGGGAATGCAGGGCGCGGTGTCGTCGGATCACCCGTTAGCGACTCAAGCGGGTCTGCGCGTTTTACATGAGGGCGGCAATGCGACCGATGCGATCATCGCCATGGCCGGTGTCTTAGCGGTTGTCAGACCGCATATGAATGGTATTGGAGGCGATGCCTTCGGTATTTTTTATGACGGCGAAACAAAAGAAGTTACCGCGCTTAACGCCAGTGGTAGAGCGGGCGAGGTTGCGACACCGGAATTTTTCCAGGCGGCAGGGGTAAATCGAATCCCTGGAAGTGGGGCTCTTTCGGTATCTGTTCCCGGGGCAGTAGCCGGCTGGGTGGATGCGCATTCACGCTACGGCACAAAGAACTTTCAATCCCTGCTGGAACCTGCCGTCAATTACGCAAGATACGGCTTCCCCGTATCGACCCGACTAGCAATGGATTTCAAAGAACAAGGCGGTTCTCTCAACGAGGCTGGAAAAGCCCTCTATCTTCCAGGCGGTTCCCCTCCCGTGGTGGGCTCACTGCTTATTAATGAAAAATTAGCAGACTCGCTGGAGACAGTTGCACGTGAGGGCAAGACCGGCTATTACAATGGCGCTATTGGAGAACAACTAGCTGCCTTTATTACCGAACAGGGTGGCCACCTGCGAGAAAATGATTTTTCTAGTCATACGTCTACTTGGGTAGAACCACTGCGTGGGAATTATCTCGATTATACGTTCCTGGTCATGCCACCTAACACCCAAGGCATGACGCAGCTTGCGCTGATGGAAATGTCGAAGCATCATTCGCTTGAATCAATGGAGCATAACAGCGCCGAATACCTGCACACACTTATTGAGCTGAAGAAAATCGCCTTTGCTGATCGCGACCGGTGGGTAGCCGATCCGGAGCATGCCGACGTGCCTGTTGCAGAGTTACTCGATGAACAATACCTGCGTGAGCGTTCCGATCTAGTGAATTCGGACCAGGCTGCGGAATCGGCTGAACCAGGGTTCAGTAACTCAGATTTCTCCAACTTTGATAAAGACAGAGACGATACCGGCGATACTGTTTACCTGACTGCGGTAGACCAATGGGGAAACGCGGTAAGTTGGATTCAAAGTAATTTCGCAGGGTTCGGCTCTGGTCTACTGGATAGTCAGACTGGAATCCTGCTACACAATCGAGGCGCCTTGTTCTCGCTCGATACCGGACATCCCAATGAAGTGGCCCCCGGAAAGCGCCCCTATCACACGCTTTCACCACTCATGGCGCTCTACCCAGATGGCGGTTTCGCATTGACCATGGGTACGCCAGGAGGTGACAGCCAGACGCAGTCATTGTTGCAGATCGCGCACAACATGATGCTGTTTGGAATGACACCGCAGCAAGCTATCGAAGCGCCGCGCTTTCGATCATTGCGTGGTGTTTCAGTTGCCATAGAGGATCGCGTTAGGCCCGAAGTGCTCATCGAACTCGACTCATTGGGACACTCTGTGCAGGTAATTTCGGGCTGGACCGCCACTTTCGGTGGGGCACAAATGATTTTCTATGACCCACAGACGAAAGTCCTGACGGCAGCTGCAGACCCCAGGCGTGAGGCCTATTCATTGGCGTATTAAGTGCGAACTACTAGCAAGCCAATCGCAAAATTAAAGTCGTGTCTCTATCAGCTATCTGAACTTAGATCGAAGATCACTTCTCGCACGCCTGCTACGGCTCTTACCACCGCGCCTAGGCTCTGCTGCACAGTGCCAAAATTACCGGGTGTGCGCATGCCACCGCAGCCCTCACAATCTAATGTTCCGAAGATTGTTACCACCCCCTCGTGTACTTGCACGCCTATCTGCTGAGGCAGATCTGCGGAGCGAGCGATTGAAGATTCGATCTGAGACTTAATCTGTTCGTCGTTGAAAACAGGCGCGGTTTCATTGAAGGAGGCGTCGCCTACTTCAGGTGCAGGAGAACAACCTGCTAGCAAAAACAGAGTGAACAAAAGAGCGACGTACTGCTTAACGCTTCGACCTATAAGTAAAATATTCAAACTTGCAATTACTCCCTGCACTAAGCTGTGCTTGCGAAACTCGATTTTGACAGTTCTAAATTTTGCTGTGGCGGTTTTGTCTCATTGGGTTGGAATACCACTTCAACACCCCTCGCCCTAACCGCTGCTAACAAGGTCTCTACTCTAATCCGGAAGTCGCCCTGCGCTACCCACTCCATGTCTAGCACTGTCAAAGAGTCCACGCCTTTCAAGTCATGCATCACGCTACTAAAAAATTCATCGGGGTCAATGCTGTGAATTAATAGTGGCGGTTCGCCTGCCCACCAATCCGCATCGTCAATGGTGCCCTGCTCGGCCTCAGCTTCATGGAAACCAGAGTTAAGGTCACAGTAGTGAACGAACAACTTCTCGCAGGACAGCTCGGCAAGTTGCTGCTCCTCTTCGTGGCGCAGCAACAGGAAGTCTCTTCTATTCATTCGCCATTCACCCCTTTATCCGTTAACCAAGGCAAGCAGCGTACGCTCAACGGCGGCACTGGTCATGGGGACTTTGTGACCGTTCTTGGCCAGCGGCCTAGCACCTGCAATAGCCATCTGGCCCGCCATGGTGACTACATCAGCGCTTAGTTGGCGGCCTACTAGGTAGCTTTCAACAGCAGTAAGTTTCCAAGGCACAGTGGCGACTCCGCCCAAGACTATGCTCGCAGACTCGATAATCTCGCCGTTCATAGTTAGCACCGCAGCCACACTCACCTCAGCGTGGGTCCAAGCTTCGCGGTCCATGATTTTATGGTAGTGGCTTACGCTGTTCGCGGCAGGTGTGGGCAAGCTAACCCCTACTAGCAATTCGCCAGAGGCTAAGGAGTTTTCCCGCGCTGGATCTTGGCTTGGCATGACAAAGAAGTCATTGGCATTAACGGTCCGCTCGCCATCTGGACCCGCCACGATGAAGCTCGCACCAAGGGCAGCCAACGCAGGCGCCAGATCGGAAGGATGGACGATGTAACTTGGACCACCACCATATATCGCATGTTGTTGGTTTTCGCCGGTCACTGAAAAACATTCATCACCACCGGCCTTGTAACAATTAAAACCATTGCGGTAGTACCAACACCAAGGGCGTTGAGTGACATTGCCTGATAGAGTTGCCACGTTACGAATCTGTGGTGTCCCAACGCTGGCCGCAGCCTGTGTCAACACATCGTTGAGACCGCTGTTGCTCAATTCGTCGAGTGTGATTAGGCCACCAATTCTAGTTATGCCACTGGCGCTGCTAATTTCTTTCGCACCATCTACGTTACGTAGGTTAATGACAACATCACTCGTGTCGGTGCCGTCTTTGAGTTGCTGTAAAAGATCGGTGCCTCCGCCGGAGAAAGCGACGGACTGACCGTTGCTGCTAGCCTGTGTGGCTGCGCTAACCGCCTCGTCGATAGAACTCACATTGATATTAGTAAAAGCCTTCATGCCATGGCCTCCAGTATCTTATCGCGCGAGATGGGCAGCGAAGTCATACGCACACCGATGGCATTGCTGATGGCATTAGCCAGAGCGGCTGGGGCAAGAATAATGCCTGCCTCGCCTGCCGTTTTAGCGCCGAAGGGACCATAGCCGTCATCAACTTCGATGAAGGTAACATCGATTTCCGGGATATCTAGATGGGTTAGGTGTCGCGCCCGGTAGTAGCCGGTAGTTAATGGCTGGCCGCTAGCAGGGTCATACAACAAGTCCTCGTGTAACGCCTGGCCGATGCCTTGAAGGGTCGCTCCGCGGATCTGATCGCGAGCAGTAGTCGGGTTAATGATGCGGCCTGACTCGTGCACCGTTGTGTATTTTACGATTCGCGTGGTGCCAATGCGAGTGTCCACTTCCACCTCCACAAAGTGGGCGCCGAAGCACTGTCGGGTCTTGCCGTCGGTGCTGGGGTTGGGCGTGGCGGAGGCGATTAATACATCACTGCCGGTGGGCATGCCACTATCGGCGATCTGTTGGTTAAGGTCTTTAGCAGCTTGCATCACGGCATAGCCGGTTTGAATAGTGGTGCGACTCCCGGACTCGCCTACCGAATAGGGGCAGCGGTCGGTATCACCAGCCACGACCTCTACTTGGTCGAGCGGGACGCCAAGTTCTTCGGCGGCGATCATGCCCATGGTGGTCTTAGCACCGGGACCAATGTCGGTAACGCCGACGAACAAAGTATATTGCCGCTGGGCGTCAACTCGCACGATGGCGCTGCTGGTCCCAACACCGGCGCGAAACATCATAAAAGAGAAGCCGGAGCCGCGCTTGATGGGTCCCTCGTCGGAGCCGGGCGTGGTTTTTCTGCGCGAAGCCCAGTCGAACTGTTCGGCGCCTCTGGTGATGACTTCGTCTAGGGAATAATTGGTAAATGGCTGGTCGTCGGTAGGCCTGCGCATGTTCTTCAGAGTGAACTCCACCGGGTCTACACCAAGCTTATAGGCCACCTCGTCCATCATAGACTCCACACCATAGAAGCCATGTGGTTCAGATGGCGCACGGAAGTTACCGGAGGTAGTCCGGTTGGTATAGACAGGGGAGATGCTGCGTAGTCTATTCGGACAGGCATAGACATCCATGCCACTTATGCCGCCGGAGTTCTTGCGGTATGGACCCATGCCGCTATAGCCGCGCATCTGAATGGCGGTGACGGTGCCGTCGTTCTTCGCACCGATCTTGTAATACTGCACGGTAGGCCAGCGGCCGTGGACGCCAAGCCAGTCGTCGCGCCTTGAAAACTCAAGCATCACTGGCGCACCAGCTTGCTTGGAAAGAGTTGCGGCAACTAGATCGGCATCCTGGTTCTGATTCTTGTTACCGAAGCCGCCACCCATGTAATTGCAGATGATGCGCACCTGATGGTCTTGCAAACCAAGGTCGCGGGCGGTGTCGTGGCGGCAATTAGAGATGCCCTGAGTTGGCGAGTATAGCGTGAGTTTATCTGCCTCCCAATGCGCTAAGGCGGCGCGGGGCTCCATCTGAGCGTTATGGATAAAGCTTGTCTCATAACGTTCTTCAAATATTTGGTCGGCCTCGGCAAAGCCTGCCTCAACATCGCCTAAGTTCGACACCATAGGTTCGAAATTGTTGCGGAAGTCGGGGCACAGATTACCATCGGGCCATACCTGGGGCGCGCCCGGCTCCAAGGCTGCTTCCGGCTCTAATACGAAGGGCAACTCTTCGTAGTCTACTTTGATGAGCGCCAGCGCCTGTTCGGCGGTGTGTCTATCGATAGCGGCAACTGCCGCGACAGAATCGCCGACGAAGCGCAGCGGGTTGTTGAATATATAACGCCGATGCAGCGTGGCGTCCTTCGTCGGGTCGTTGTACTGACGGCCACCAGAGACGGACCCTGCGCCCCACACTACGGAAGCGTTATCGCCGGTGATGACCGCTCGCACGCCAGGCAATGCCTCGGCGGCCGAGGTATCGATTGCGCGAATGCGGGCATGGGGATGAGGGCTTCTCAGTATCTGTGCATAGAGCATACCAGGCAGTTTGAAGTCGCGGCTGTATTTGGCTTCACCGGTAACCCTCTCTACCGCGTCTACGCGGGCGGTGGCATTGCCGATGGTGTTTAGTGGATCGAGACCGATGTGAATAGCTTCGCTCATGCGGCACCCCCGCTGCGTTCGCCGGCCATGACTACGGCCTCGACGATGGCATTGTAATTGGAGCAGCGGCAGAGGTTGCCCACCAAGGCCTGCTTAACCTCGTCGGCATTGGGCGTCGCGTTGTTGCTAAGTAAGGCGGTAGCGGTCATGAGTTGACCAGGAGTGCAGAAGCCGCATTGGGGGCCGTTGTTCTCGACAAAAGCTTGTTGCACTGCCGAGAGTTGACCACCACTTGCAAGACCTTCCACTGTAGTTACCTGCGCGCCATCAGCCCACACCGCTAACTGACTACAGGAATACACGGGCTTGCCATTCATAATCACAGTGCAAGCACCGCACTCGCTGCGGTCGCAGCCGATTTTGGTACCGGTGAGGTCGAGTTGATCGCGCAATACTTCAACCAGGGTCCAGCGGTCTTCCACATCCACCGAATGACGACTGCCATTGACTGTTAGTTGGATGCGGGTCTTAGCAGCTGTGCTCTCAGTATCTGATTGTGCCTGCGCTGTGGAGATGCCGAGCACTGGCACAGCACTGGCGAGCGCTGCGGTGGTGCCAGCGTTCTCAAGGAATTCACGTCGTGATCGTTGCTTCGGGTTGAGGCTAGTATCGGCTTTGTTTTTATCACCCATGGACTCTCTCCTGTGCTATGGCAGCGGCTGTCTTTTATTTCAAATTTTCTTTTTATGCTCGCTTTATGTGCGCTACTCACATAACAGCAACACCAAGACTATAGCTTTGGGGCCGAGGGCTCGCAACTAAAAAGCCATGCGGCAACAGGAATTTTCCCCGCTACTGAGCTACAAGTTGCTCCTATTCAGCAGAAATGAAACTTAAAAAGTAGACTACTTTAAGGAAATCAGCGCTAGTAATTCAAAAAGACCCCCGGACCCGATCATCTTTACAGAGCCCCGAGCATGACTTAAAGGTAACGGCGATGGCGTGCTAAGTAAGAGAACTACGCAAATGGTCCTAAAAGCCAATGGCTTGGCACGCCAGGATTAAAGGAGACGGAACGCCTCAAATTCGAAGCGCAGCGTCACCTCGTCACCAACTAGGTTATCTGCCACACCGTAGTCCATGCCCCACTGGCTGCGGGTGATCGTAGTATGGGCGGAGATACCAAGCGTCTCGCGCCGGTGCCCAAATGGATACTTTGCTTGCTTATTGATTGTCACTTCCAGCACGACGGGATGGGTTTGACCTAGAAGAGTCAGATTGCCAGCCAGTGTTCCGGGTACAGCATCATTGCCTGAAACATAGTCGGTGGCCTCAAAGACAATCACAGGATTCCGTCTGGTATTCAGAAAATCTCTGCCGCGCAGATGGTTGTCACGAGCAATGAGATTGGTGAAGATACTACCTGCCTGAATCTCGACACGCCCTGCAGTAAACTCCCGAGCATCAGGGTCATAATGGAAACTTCCCGACCCCTCAAGGAATAGGCCGAGTTGCTTCTGATAGCCAACATGGCCAGCTTCAAAGGCTATTGAAAAATGTTCAGAATCTATTTCCCAATCCGCCGGCTGCGACTGAGCCAATCCGGCAACCAGCAGCAAAGGGGTCAACAGGGCCAAACTTAACTGGACTGGGCTTGAGTAGAGTTTCTGCATGGAGTCTCCTCATCATTTGCAATCAACGTTGTTTACTGCGGCTGTCCGCTGCTCAATTTAGCATAGTGCTGTGTCGTTACTGGATAAAGTACGATAGAAAGAGTCTACTGGTTTTCCAGCGCATTCAAACCGTATCTGGCAGGGCTAATAGGTCCGTGTGCCCTACTTCGCAGGTGCCGGTTCTCAAATGTGCTTTTCTAAACCGAATCCAGCCTAGAAGATCAGGCACAGCCAGCGGCGAACCTTGTGCTACCGCATCACCTATCCCACTGATTAGTGCATCCACCAACTTGTTGTCAGCCCCGTCCAGCATCCAGGGACTATTGGCGGAAAACACCTTGAAGCCTAAACTGCTAAACACTCGTTCCATATAAAGGCCAGCATCCGGCCCCAGCGCTACACCGAAACCCTTATTGCTGCGCTGATCGCGATTGAAAGCGTCAAGCACCACTTGGTCCAAAGGGTGGGTGGGCGTCCAACGAGTAATGCCATCGTAGTTAAGTGCCGCGTAGAGGCCAACCGGCTTTTGCTGACAGCGGCTTTGTAACGCGGCAGCTAGGGTGTCGATAAAATCGGCAGAAACTAGGTCCAATAGCGCCGAGGCAGTAATGAGGTCAGCACCTTCCAGTGGCAACGCGGGAACGTCGCTGAGATCGAGCTCATAGGTTAGTAGCCGGTGCGAAGCACCATGGCGAGACGTGGCTTCTGCAAGCAACCCTGCATCTTGATCCAGCAGACGCCAGGACAGCGACTTTTGATCAGGTTCGACGGCGGTGGAGAAGGCACGCAGAGTAGAACCGGTGCCGGCGCCAAGGTCCACAACGCTCAGTTCTGCTGTTTGCTCCCTAGCGCTTTCCAGGTAAAGTATTGCCTGTTGCAGCAATTTATCATTACGCGCGCGCCGGTCCGCCGCTTCGCGCAAGTCCAGCCAGTCGATGCTGAAACCAGTCATGAATTACTAACCTCTTCAAGCTTTCTGGCAACAATGGCTGCCGTGTCAGACCAGGTAGGCAATGTCGCTGCCGCTTGCCTAGCACCCGCTTGCAGGCGCCGACGTAATGCCTCGCTGGTCAATATCTGCCGCAGCGCTTCTGTCAATGCCTGGGTATCGTTCGGAGCCACCAGCAGGCCGGCGCTTTCAGGCACCACATCCGGCACGGCACCCGAGCGTGCCGCGAGCACCGGCAACCCGGCCGCCAGGGCTTCGGCGAACACCATGCCATAGCCCTCGAAGCGTGAAGGCAAGACAAACACATCGGCCTGTTGATATTCAACTTGCGTATCCTCTACCGCGCCAGCGAATTCGACCCGCTGCGACAAGCCCAGCGCGTTTACCCGTTGCTGCAAACTCGAGGCCCAGGCCGGGTCGAAGTCCTGGCCACCTACAAAGCGTGCCTGCCAGTGCAGGGATTTAAGCGGGGAAAGCGCATCGATAAGTACATCGTGCGCCTTGCGTCGGGTCAATGATGCCACGGTTAGCAATCGAATCGGATCACCGTCGCAAGGCGCGAAGGGAGTCCAGTCGGTGCCCGGGAGCGCTACGATTATGCTTTCCGCTGGCACCGCAAACTGCTCGATGAGGATCTGCCGGGTATGCCCGCTAGTCACCACCGTAGCTCGCGCACAACTCAACGCGCGTTGCTCCGAGACCTGCAAGACCTGCCTCTCCCGCTCGTCGAGCCCAGTTTCCAGCGCCAACGGGTGGTGGCATAGCGCAACCAGTCGCAGTCGCTTTGCCTCTGCAGCTGCCACCTCATCCAGAACCCCGAAGGCCAGCCCATCAATCACGACAATTGCCTGATCCGGTATAGCCGCCAATATCTGCTGAACGCTCGCTAGAATCTGTTGATTCGGCACGCTAGAGCAGTGCGGCAGCGCTACGGTTTCCACCCTGACGCCCATGCTGCGTAGTTCTTCAATCAAACGGCGATCGTAATGATAGCCGCCGGTTGGGGTGTCGAGATCACCTGGGTATGCGAAATAGATCATTTAAAGGGGACGGAGGGATTTATTTTTAACCAATTTAGCATAAGGGCGACCGCGGTGCGAAAACCCTATCTTGTGACCTGTTCGGCTCTCAATCTGAGAAATAAATTCCTCGGAACCCAGTGGCATCGAAAAGTGGACTGCCTTGGCAATCGCCTGGCAATCTTCAGGAGACAGGACTTCACTAAAAAGCTTTTGATAATTCAAACATCTTTGTTGTTGATTTTGACCTAGAGCCAGATAGGTTTGATGGACTGAGATTAGCGAATCTGGATCTCCCCAAGCGTTACAGTGGTTGCTTGTCCATGCATATTCTTCAGGTCGGTTTACTATGTGAGCCGCCACTGGATTAAGTTCAATATAGCGATAGCATTTTAGCAGATAGCCTTCAGTGTCAATTGCACTAGCCTTATGCCGCCCTTCCCAGAGTGTTCCAGTGCGAGCATATTTCTTATTGATGTATTGCGCATAGCGACTGCATACCACTTTCATGAAATTGGAAATACTGTCTACACAGTCAGGCGTCATTAATAAATGAACATGGTTTGTCATTAGGCAATAGGCATGGAGACAACTACCATAACGAGGCAGTGCTTCGTCCATATACCTTATGTAAACACGATAGTTTTCCTCCTCAAAGAAACAAGCCTCTCGGTTATTGCCTCTTTGCACAATATGGTAGGCGTACCCCGGTATATACATCCTGGCTCGACGTGGCACTGTATTTCCTTAGGCGGTCCTGATTGAAAGGGAGAGTAAAAGTCTAGATGATTTTGATTGCAAAGGCGCAAAACTGATCAAAAATAAATCCCTCCGTCCCCTTTGGTTTGGTATTGTTGTCTTATGCCAGACACTTTGAATACCGATGCGCAACAACCGATTGATGGATTACTTAGGCGCGAGCTCACTCGCCTTGGATGGTTGGGCGTGGCTGGACTCGCAGGCGGGTGCTTTCTTTTAGAGCTGACTTGGGTTTGGCAAAGCGCACTGCAATGGTTGGTGCAGGCCGGACTGGTTTGGGCTTTTCTCTGTTATCAGACTAAGCAACGCCTGCCTCTTAACCGTCCAGACCCGAAAGCACCACTTTATAAAGACCTTGGCTGGGCAAACCGAGTCACCTTGCTGCGTGCCTGGTTGATCGCTGCCGTTGCGGGTTTCCTGTTTCAACCCTGGCCCGAAGGACCTGCGCTGGCCTGGTTGCCAGGCATGCTGTATTTGCTCGCCGCAGTGCTGGACCGAGTCGACGGCTTTGTGGCACGCCGCACGGGGCAGAGTAGCCTGCTTGGCATTGAACTGGATACCCTCTCTGATGCGCTCGGCCTGGCGATCGCCTCCTTACTGGCCTTCGGTTATGAACAGGTACATTGGAGTTACCTATTGATGGGCACTGCCTATTATCTATTCCATGCTGGGATTCTCTGGCGCAACTTCCGCGGCTTAGCTGTCTATCCCCTGCCGCCGGCACTGCATAGGCGTGCTTGGGCCGGCTTTCAGATGGGCTTCTTAGCGGTGGTTCTGTGGCCAATGATTTATCCACCTCTATCAACGCTTGCCGGCTTTGCCTTCATGTTGCCTGCAGTGCTCGGCTTCTTTATCGACTGGCTGATCGTTAGTGGGCGCATTAATCGACAGGCCGACGGTGTCGACCGGCGCTTTGCGCAGATTACGCAGTTCAGTCAGGCCGTATTGCAACCTGCGTTGCGCGTTATCGTGGTGGTGACTTTGGTAATGTCCCTACTACAATCCGGACTCCCGCCTCTGCCTGCGGGCAACCTTGGCTGGATGAACAATGTGATGATCGGTGGTTTTATTCTGGCATCGCTCATGGTGTTGCTGGGAGTTGCCGGGCGCTACTTCAGTCTCATCCTCGTCAGTCTGCTGGGCTGGTATTACATGACTAATCCACTGTTGCCGGTGGACTATGTTTTATTCTGCAGCCTGGTCTGGTTGCTGCTGCTGGGTACCGGGCGCTTTAGCCTGTGGACAGAAGATGACCACTGGCTCAATGGGTACGATGGCGCTTGAGGTCATCAACTAACTTTTTGGGTTACCTGACTTGGTTAACGGCACTGGGACTCGCGGGGTGGATACTGTCCAGGCTACCCTTCACGGAACTCGTGAAGACCATTACGGATCTACACCTCTCCCAGTGGATGGCTTGGATTGCCTTCAACCTGCTCGTCATCATACTGCTTGTCGGACGTTGGCTGGTGCTGACCCGAGCTATGACATTGCCTTGCAGATTCTTACAGTTACTTCGCGTGCGTCAGGCGGGCCAGGTAATCAGTTTTGTGACACCTGGCCCCCAGTTCGGTGGCGAACCCCTGCAGATTTACTGGTTATGGCGGAGATACAGTGTGCCTGGCCATGCCGCCCTTCCTCGCTGTTGGTCTCGATCGCTTCTATGAGCTGTGGATTAATTTTGCGGTTCTGTTATTGGCAGTGCTTGCGCTGCTGACTTCGCGCTCCATCGTTTTTGTGGACTGGCAAATCATAGCGTTCGTTTTATTGGGATTAATTCTGTTGACGGGCCTGCTTGGTTGGTTTTTTTTACAGAAACCGCTGCGCATCCGCAATTGGATAAAACGGTTGGCCAGTCGCTGGAAAAACCATGACCGCCTGCGCAATCTGGATACTCATGTCTCACAATTGACTGAATCACTGCAACAGGTATTTACCAGGCAGCGCCAGGCCCTCGGAGTGGCTCTGGGTCTATCACTGCTGGCATGGGCTGGCATGATTGCGGAATTCTGGCTGTTGCTCAGCTTTGTCGATGTACCTCTGGACCTGACGACCTTTGTTTTTCTGTTTACTGTGGTGCGCCTTGCTTTTCTGCTTCCCCTGCCCGGCGGTGTTGGCAGTGTCGAGGCGGGTCTGTTCTGGGCGTTTCAGGCGCTGGCTTTGCCACTGCCGGCGGCGGCCGGTCTGATCGTACTGATGCGTTTGAGGGATGTGGTTATTCTAGTAGCCGGCGCAGCGATATTGCCGGGCCTGCAGTCACCTTTACCCCACTCGGTAGCAACGGAGTCTTGAAATGGCGGTATGGGCCTCTTGCCTAATAGTCCATGACATAGGCTGCCCAGCAGCTATCGTTCTCCCAGATCCTAACTGTAAAACGGCCTGATCCCGGCGGTTTTATCCCATCTAGCAGCTTGCCGCAGGACAATACGGCTGAAATGTTCGATACTCGGGTTGAGCGCCTCGAACTCAGGCAGATCATTGAGCATGCTCTCGCCAAAATAATCGACGACAGACTGCAGTTCTTCCTCAATTTTGACGATATCTACAAGATAGCCGTGCTGATCTAATTCAGCGGCTTCAAGCCGGACTTCAATGACGTAAGGATGGGAATGGGGGTCGTTCTCGGCACCCCAGTCACCGCCGATGAGATAATGCCTGGCGATCAGGTCACGTCTTACTGAAACTGTGTACATTCTGTAAACCTCTATTCAAAGTACTGATTACCTGACGCTAGTCCTGATAATCGAAAATTATCTGAGTTGTATCCTGTGGTGAATCGTCCAGTAGCCGGTAGGCTTCACCCGCTTTAGCGAATTCTAGGCAATGGCTGATAAATTGTGCGGGGTGGCACTTATTAATCATGCCCCATGCCACACAGAAGCGCCGCGCTTTGTCCCATCGACCGCTTAACTCAGGAGCAATGGTGCTGACCTGGCTGCTTACGATTGTCATGCGGTTACGATGAAATCTCTCGCCCAAATTAATTTCGGCACTCTTCGTACCATACCAACTGCCAACGACAATGCGCCCAGAATAGGCGCTTAGCTCTACAGCCAGATTCAACGCTGCTGGAGAGCCGGTTAGTTCAAATACCACATCGGCGCCACCGCAAACCTCATTAAGCTCTAGCTTCTCCTGTAGTGCGCTAATTTCGCTCTCGGCTTCGGGACTGAACGTCGCTTGCACTCCTGCCTGAACTGCTAATTTCCGGCGGCCGTCGATTGATTCCACTGCATATAGGTCAGCAAGAGGAAATTCGGCCAGGGCACTGGACACCAGCAGCCCAACGATGCCTTGGCCCAGAACTACCACTCGCTCACCGAGGCGCGGATTGCCATCCTGAACCAGATTCACTGCTGTTTCCATATTAGCCAAAAACACAGCATTCTTCGGATCCACTCCCTCGGGCAAGGGAATAATTCGATCCAAAGCACATACGTAATGACTTGCATGGGGTTGAAACGAGAAGACCGCTTTTCCAACCCAGTCCGCTCCCACACCCTGACCAACCTCTACTACGCGGCCGACACAGGCATAGCCATATTGCGTGGGATAGTTAATTGTCTGCGCTTCGGAAGCCGTTAGATTTTCGTCGAGAGACATAGAAACGGGAAGCTGGCCGCGATAGACCAGCATCTCGGTACCGGCACTGATTGCCGAATACAGGTTCTTGACCAGCACTTGATCGGGCTGCAAAGGCGGCAGTTGTTGTTCGCGGATTTCGACCTGATGAGGCTCTATGAAGTAGAGTTGCTGCGCTTTCACCGGTCGGTCTCACCGTATTGAAAATCTCCCCATACGATAAAATCCCTACCTGCAGGCGCGCAGTGTAGCGGGTGAATTCTCAGCTGATCATCACAGCCCTCGGCCTGCAAATCGCCAACTGCCTTGTAGCCACCGATAATCCGCGGGGCGACGGTCAATACCAAAGCATCGGCCAGCTGCGCTTTCAGAAAGGCCGTTATAACAGTGGCTCCGCCTTCCACCATTAGGCTTTTGATTCCCCGCTCCTTGAGCAGGCTCATTGCGGCCTCTAACGGCACCTGTTGTTGATCTGCGTCGGCGCTGTCCACGGCCAAAATATCAACCTGATCACCATGAGATTCGACGCCAGGACGTCCTGTTAAAATCCAACATTGTTTATCAGGGTGATGACAAATTTTTGCAGCCCGCGGCGTGCGTAAACTACTGTCCAATACGATTGGCTGAGGGTTCGATCCGGACCACTGCCTGACAGTGAGTTGTGGATCATCACTTAGCACGGTCCCGATGCCAACCAAAATGCCGTCGTGCAGGCTGCGCAATTGGTGAGTCAGTTGGGTCGATTCCTCTCCGCTAAAACTCAGTGGTTCTCCAGAGCGGGTCGTAATGCTGCCGTCCCAACTTTGCGCATAGGAGAGCGTAATAAAGGGCCTGTTGCTGGCTTGAAAAGACGAGACTCGTGAGCACAGCCACTTTTCGATCTGCTGATTGATAGTTGGAGAAGTCACTATCAGTTGTCAGGGGGCGTATTTGCCATGCGCAGCAAATGATTCATGCGTAGGGCCTTGGTCGCCAGATACTGAGAGTTTTCCGGGTTTACGAAATTATCCAGTTCAACGCGCTCGCTTACCTTAATCCCCGCCTCTTCCAGTGTGCTGATTTTCAGCGGGTTATTCGTGATAAGCCGGACCGACTTAATACCAAGGTCTTCCAGAATACGGACGGCCACCGTGTAGTCACGTTCATCGGCTTGGTGCCCCAGCAGTAGGTTGGCATCGACAGTGTCGTGACCCGCATCCTGCAGGTTGTAGGCGTGAATTTTTTGCTGCAAGCCAATACCCCGACCTTCTTGGCGCAGATAAACAATCAATCCCTGACCCTCCTCAGCAATGAGTTGCATCGACCGGTCCAGCTGCTCGCCGCAGTCGCACCTACGGGATCCAAAGATATCACCGGTGAGGCATTCAGAGTGCAGTCGAACCAGAATATCCTCTCCCCCGCTGAGATCTCCCATACTGAAGCCGAGATGCTCCTTGTCATCTAGAGTATTGTTGTAATAGGCGAGTTCGAATTCGCCGTACTCGGTTGGAATACGGGCGCTGACAACACGGCTTACGGAGAGGTTAGGCATCACACACTATATTACGGTTTTCAGCTATGGCGGTAAAGCCTAGCACCGATAACTCATTAGATGGACCGGCACTGTTTTAGACGCCTAGCAGCAGAGATGAATTTATCTATTAAACGGCCATATAGGGAAACCAGATCTATTCTGCTTGCTAGGTTGTGGAGAAACTGGCTTGGAGCGCCCTAATTCCCTCGCATCAGCTGGGCAGGAAGCCGCAATCAGCCTAGAGGCCAGATAGAGGGGCTGATCCGACGCGACGATTCCAGCGTTGCACGGGCACCGTCGTGCAATACGAAGCAGTACAACAACAATATCAGTTCACCGTGGGGAACCCCATGAACAGAAATTTTTATCCGCCCTTTACCGTTTTAACGCTATTTACAGTGCTTTCATCCTGCGCAGCTAAGCCGAGCTCGTCAGCGCTGGATGGAAGCTGGAATTTCACCATGAGCAGTCCATTTGGCGCTCTTACCGCCACGTTAATTATGGCGGTCGGGCGACACGCTGACCGGGTCCTTTGATCTGGGTGACGGCCGTATCTGGCCGATCGAAGGCGGCGTGGCCGATGGCGACGAGATCTCCTTCCGTCTTGACCGCGACGGTTCGCCAATGGCTTACGCTATGTCGGCCACAGTCGAGGGCGATAGCGTTAACGGCAGCGCAAGCGCTATGGGTACCGAAGTCCCCTGGGCAATGACTCGCCGCAACTAGTTTGAGCGTAAAAGGGCCGTAGCTTAAAGGGGACGAAGGGATTAAAATTAAATCCTTGCGTCCCCTTTAACTACTTACTCCGACACTCTAGGCGTTACTCAATGACAGTCTTACTATCGATACTCGCTATTCTCTTTTTGGTACTAGCCGTCGGCCTTCCATTGATAGAAAAACACAGCACTGAGAAATCCGATGAGGATCTGGGAAAGATGACTCGCTACATGCCCGCATTAATGGCTATCCTCATTATCGGCATGGCTATTCGTTATTTCATGGGCTAACGTGCCCGGCTCAATCTTCAGAATCAGATATTCACTGACATCCGATTGAGAAGTGAACTCAACCTAGGACTGGTGTAGCATTGGCAGCGCCCTACCCACTAAAAAATGACAATACTATGTTCTCAAAAGTAACCGGCCCAACCAAAAATTTCTTAGTTCTCTCTACAACCCTATTAATCAGCAATTCCCTGCTTGCCGCCGATGGCCCCTGGTCCCTATCTGATGCACTCGGGCTAGATGATGGCTTCACGCTAAGTGGCGAGCATCAATCTCGCTTCGAGCACTACGATGGCAACGTCTTCGTCGGCGCCAGCCCAAATGATGGCGCCTTCTTTCTACGCACGACTCTAGATGCCCGCTACAAACAAGACGGCTTTAGCGCTCAGGTCGAGATCATGGATGCTAGACAGGGTCAAGCCGATAGAGACACGCGGCTTACCACCTCACAGGTGAGCACGCTCGATTTACTGCAGGCAAATGTCGCCTACAAATTTGGCAGCGATAACTCTAGCGAGGTTCGAGTAGGTCGTTTCACTCAGGATTGGGGCAGCCGTACTCTGATTGCTAGAAACCGTTACCGCAATACTATTAATACACTTGATGGCATCTCCTTCATTCACAAACAAGCAAATGGCAACGAATTTAAATTCTTGTCGGCTCAGCCCGTACGGCGAACGCCTCGAGATAGATTGAGCTTGCTCGACAATGAGCACCGTGGTGACAAGTCTAGTGAAGCGCTGCGGATCCATGGCGTGTTTGTTAACTTGCCCAACCTGCTAACCTCTCTTTTAAACGTCGACTTAAATCTAGAGACTTATTACCTAGCGCTTAAAGAAAAAGACACTAGGAAGCTGCAAACTAGCAATCGTGACCTCCACACTTTTGGCTTTCGCGCCCGCTCATCGGCAGCGGTCAACGAGTGGGACATAAATTGGGAGTCGATTTTTCAGACAGGTGAACGCAGAGCCTCGAGCAACCCACTTGATACCGTAGATCTCGATCATCAGGCCTTCTACCAACGGGTGGAGCTGGCCTACAGCTTCGATACGCCGTCCAGGCTACGAGCCATATTCGAATTTAATTATGCCAGCGGTGACGAGAGCCCATTAGATAATGACAGCGGTCGATTCGATACAATCCTCGGTGTGTCTGCCTTTGAGTTTGGTCCAGTTTCTTTGTACGCTCCTATTAGTCGCAGCAATATTATTACGCCAGGCATCCGCTTGACTGCCACCCCATGGGCGAATGTGGCATTGATGGCGGACTATCGCCATTTCTGGCTTGCCGAAGATAAGGACAGTTGGGGCAGAACGGGTCAACGCGATACAACCGGTAATAGCGGCGACTATATGGGTCAGCATTTAGAGCTGAGAGTGCGATGGAGTGTGGTGCCCGGCAACATACGCCTCGATAGTGGTTTGATCTTTCTCGACGCAAAGAATCTTATCGATGAGCAATCTACGTTCTTCTATATTGGAACAAAATTCGATTTCTAAGCTAGTCCTTCTAAGAAGCTAACTGTAACGCCGCCAGAATTGGTTGTTGAAGCGCATAGAAAACGCCCAAGCACTTTTGAGTGATTGGGCGTTTTTGCATCTATAATTCTAGGCGCTAGCCTCAGCCGCCTTATCCGCGTTGTACTGCATCTCAGAAATTCTTCTAAGCTGCTGCAGTGAACTCAGATGCGCATAAATCATGGGGATTATTCCTTTTTTACGCAGGTCCAAGTAATCTTCATCAGACAATGCATTCAGCTTCTTCTCATCGATTGTATACACACCTCCGATGTTATAGGCCGGAGCATCTTGGCGATGCTGCAGCTGGACTTGCTGTGTTGCAAGCAGATCCTTCTCTTTGAATAGCTTACAGATGCCTTCAGTTTGCACAGTCTGCTCCGCAATATTGAGAAGACGTTCTATTTTCTGTTCTAAGTATTCAGACTTTGTTCCGTCTTCTTTGAACAAAGGCGTGCCTTGTGTCTCACTCAACATCGGGCTATCTTCATCGACGAGTACCGCGAGCTGATCGCCTTTTGCATCTACTCGCACCATCGAAAATGGCGCATTGTTAAACCTTACTGGTACCACTTGCGCCTTCCATTCCTCGGTTTGACAGTAGAGATTATGCCCCTCTCTCAAGCCCATCATAGCGACAGGAACGAACTGCTCGCCGCTGCCATCTTTGACGAAGACCACCGGGAATTCTGCACATAAAGTGAAGAAGTCCTGCGAGATGATAGGAATCAGGTGCTGATTTTTATAGCGCGCATAGTCGCCGGATTCGGTAATTTTTAGGTTACGGTGCTTATCGTTTTGCAAAGCTACTGGAGAAGCCATTCTTTACTACCTTTTTAGCTCAATTATCTTTTCACAGTTTACCTAGAATGGCGGCAATAAAACAGGCCAGTTAATTGAGCCACTTGGCGAATCTATCTCGGTTTGGCGCCTTAGCTGATGGGTGCTGCCGATGAGTTTGGATCTTCAGCGGCAGCCAAAAGACAAGTCACTTCAACCGTCACATGTCGCGATATCAGTTTCTTCTAGATTCAAAAGTGGTAGTTGATGAGCTTGAACGCATCGGTGGGCTCGCCGCCGCTCAGACCATAGGGCACTTGCAAGCGGTCGCTGTGTCTGCTAATTCATTCCTGGCTTTTGTTCTTGCACTAACACCCAGGGAGCTACGACCACTGCCCATAATTCGCGCTCTTGTGTGTTCCACTGCTGCGCCTGCTTGTCGCTCACCTTGTTAATCTGCCCTTGTTCCAACCAGGCTTTTACCTGATTGTGATTATCGAACGTAAATTCACAGGCCACATCGATCAAATCCAGATCGACAGACACAGCAATCACACACTCGGTCTGTTGGTGCAGGTGTAGGGCGGACCATTTTATTTTGGCGGTATCATGGTTTAGTTTCAGCCTGACTACTGCAGGATCATTCTCGCTTGCTTCACTCATATTTAGTCGTCTGTCAGGCCAGCTATCTCTTCGTCATTGTAACCAAACCGTTTCAACACTTCTGCGCTATGCTCGCCTAATTTGGGCGCAGCCTTGGCGGGCAGCTTGTCCGCGCCACTCACTTTAAAGGGGCTGTTAACGGTTCGCATCAATCCGTGTTCGGGATGGTCCAGCGGAACGATAATATCGTTCGCCACTTTTTGCTTGTCGTTGGCAGCTTCTTCGTAGTTGGACACAACAGTGTGTGGCACATCCGCCAGCTCCAACTTCTGCAGCCAATGCGCAATCGGCTGCTTCCGTATTGTCTCGGAAATCTCTCTAATAAGCGTTGGCATATTGGCAATGCGGGCATCGTTGTCACAAAAACGAGTGTCCTCGGGCAAATCATTTCTATCAATAGCATTGCAGAAGGGACCCCAATCTTTCGCTGTATTTACCATGCTCATCTTCAGCAAACGATCGTCGCTAGTTGGATAATGCAGAGAGATAAAATTATAAGCATTCTCGCGAGGGCGTTTTTCTCTAAACTCGGCACCTGCGAGTTGCGCTTGCAGCATGACCGCATTTGACCAGGCCCCGTTAGCCAGCAGAGATGTCGATACCTTGCAACCCTCGCCGGTTTTTTCGCGCTGATAAAGGCCGGTCATTATGGAGCCGAATAGCGCCATGCCGCTTGGATGATCGCCGGAGCCATAAGGAAATTGTGCAAGCCAACCTTCATAAGGAAAAATTTGGTGTTCAATACCTGATCGCGACCAGTAGGAGACGGTGTCATAACCAGGCTTGTGCGCCTCCTCGCCTTCTTCGCCGAAGCCAGTAGCTAGGGCGTATATTATACGGGGGTTTATAGCACGAATGGATTCGTAGTCGAGCTTGAGTTTGTCCAGCGCCTTCAATCGGTAGTTGGTTATCAACACGTCCGCTTCACTGATTATTTTGCACAGCGCCGCATAGGCATCCGCTGACTTGAGATTGAGTACCACACTCTTCTTGTTGCGGTTGTCCACCTCAAAACCGTAGGCCATATCGGAAATAGGCAGGCCGTTTATCTTTCTATGCCAGTTTCGATTGAGGTCGCCCGTCTTTGGAGGTTCAACCTTGATAACTTCAGCGCCGAAGTCTGCCAATATGACGGCAGCAGATGGCGCAAGAATCATGGATGCTAATTCAACAACTCGAAGATTGCTAAACAGAGGATTTGTTTCGGCCGTCATAGGGAGTTCTTTTAATCAGTTAGGGAAGCTTGCGCGAAGTCTAGGCAAGCTCCTCTACTGAGCATCAAGACAAAAGACGCACTGCATCAATTTACAATCACTGCTGGGTTTCATTCCGGCGCTAGTCTGCAACCAAACCTGCAATCTCAGAGGGAGTTGCGCGTAGTGCTAACGCTACCCTATCGAAGAAGTCTAGTTCGAAACTACGAATAATCTCGTCACTATGAATCACCTTCTTTAATGATGCCAAGATGAGCATGCGCTCGCGTTCATCCAGCTTGCGCGTTGCAGTGGAGAGATAGCTCTCTAAAGACTGCGTCTCGAAAACTTCTGAGGAAGATGCCGTGCGTATTTCGGCGACAGAGATATCTTGCCCAAGTTCTTCCTTGAGAACTTCCTGAACTTTCTCAAGCTCTACCGTTTCGACGTTAGAGTCAGCGCGCGTTACTCGCGCCAGCACCATCAGCATGACTTCCTGAAACAGTTCCTGCCTATGTTTCGCTCTATGCTTGTCGTCTCTGATCAATTTTGTGATCTTTGAAAAATCTACCAGGCTCATAGTATTTCCTAAGTTGTGCCCTGCTGGATTCCAGCAGCGGTTAGTGAATCCAATTGTTAGGATAGCAGAATTGTTCCATTGCCAGAACAAAGCTGGGTGAATTAGCAATGTGTTTCAATAAGTTACAAATTTTAGGCCCGAACTTCGGCTGTCTCAGCCCTTCAAGGCTGGAGCACACTTGTCCGGGGCTTAAAAAATTGCCAAACTACTCGTGTTCGTTATGAATACGCCTCTTTTACTTGGTCAAAGATATGGTGGCCATGTAGAGATATTTCAATGCGTCTCGAAGACAATACTGGGAAATCACGAAAGCACTATGTCACCGCAGCATTCGATTCATTCTTGGCTAAAGCCTCTATTAAGCACTGGACTTCTCGTGCTCGTAATTCTATCCAATGGCGCAATCTTCAACGGTGGCGTGCAGGCCAAAAACAAGGATCACACCACCATAAGACTCCTCAAAGAAGTTGTGCCGGGCGCGGATAGCTTTTCCGAGAAGCAAGGCGAAGTTCCCGTCTACAAGGCCTATAAGACTGACTCTGACACTGGCGAGCAGGCCCTGATCGGCTATGCTTTCGTCTCCGCCGACACCCATCCCGAGCCTAGCGGCTACACCAGCCAGATCGACAGCCTCATCGGCATGGATCTAGAAGGCAACATCGTTGGTCTAAAGGTCATCTATTACAAAGAATCCCTGCGCCACACTTGGGGAGACTTCTTCGCCTGGGATGGCTATGAAGAACAGTTCGTCGGTAAGCGCGCCGAACAGCGCTTCCAGATTGGCAACGATATAGATGGCATCGTGAAGGCAACAATCTCAAGTAAGGCTATGGCCCGGGGTGTTAGGCACTCTGTCCGCGCTGTTACCCTTGAGTATCTGCGCTAGTTCTTGCTCGACTATTCTTAGCATAGCTATAACTTGCTCGACTAGTCTTAGCAAAGCTATAAGAAAGCCCTGCAGGTAGGTTCTCGCTAGACTCTCTCACACAACTTCTCTATTCTGGATTGAAATTCGCCCACCTAAAGAGGATGATCTCATGTGCAACACCTTCAAGTCTGTTAAATCACTTGCTAGCATCGGCAGTGTTTGTGCCGCCATGTTTGCGCTTAATGCCACTCATGCTCAGCCGTTTGAAGCGCATCCTTCAACTCAGGAAGAGTCGATTAAGGTGACGCTGGAAACGCTGGCCGGCTGGGAGCAGGACCTCTCAAATTGGGGACGCTGGGGACCTGATGACCAACGCGGCACCCTTAACCTGATCACGACTGCAAAGACTAAACAGGCCGCCTCTTTGGTGCTCTCAGGCGAAAGCGTGACCTTGCAACACTTCGTAACAACTGAGCCTCCGGCAATAGATAGTGCCGCCTTCGGCCCTACCGATCATTGGATGAGCCGGATAGACCCAGTTACTGGCGAGCCCTCCTTCGCTCTGGACGAGATTCAGTTCTCTCTGCACGACGGCATGTTGTCTCATCTGGACGCACTGTGTCATTACCGCACTGAGATCGATGGCGAGTACATTATTTTCAATGGCTATCCGCAGAACCTCACTGCCACCGGCTGTGAAGACCTAGCCATCGATCGCATGGGCACTTCTTATGTGACCCGAGGCATTTTGGTCGACATGCCTTTGCTGCGCGGCGTCGAATGGCTAGACCCAAGCACCCCCATTTATGTCGAAGACTTGCTCGCTTGGGAGGAGTTCGCCGGTGTAACCATTAGCAGTGGCGACGCCCTATTCGTTCGCACCGGACGGTGGGCCATGCGCGATGCCGAAGGTCCGTGGCAATACGGTCAGGCTGGCGCAGGTTTACACGCTTCGGTCCTACCCTTTTTGCGTGAGCGCGATGTGGCAATATTAATAGGTGATGCAGTGAATGATGTTCAGCCTTCTGGTGTGGAGGGCATTAATAGGCCCATACACCAACTGACTCAGGTAAACTTAGGCCTGCCGATCGTGGACAACGGTTACATGAAGGACGTAGCAGAGACTGCAGCACGATTGCAGCGCTGGGAATTTATGACGTCTATCCAGATCAATCCGATCAAAGGTGGTACAGCGAGTCCCTTTAACGCTTTGGCGACATTTTAAGCTGCCAGCAAGTTAGGACGCTTAGTGCGGATAAGCATCGCTCGCAGTGAAGTGTCGATAACCCTCGGCCATAGCTTGCGCGCAATTGCCTGGCGTAGGCCCCCCTGCGAAGAAACCTTCGCAGGGCTGTGCTACTAATTCTGGCATGTTGGCCCGCACCCAATCCCGTGCTTGGTAGTAGATGGGTAAATCATTAGAGCTAGTTTCCACCGAAGACACTCTCCTATCCTCGAAGGTAATCTCAAAAGTATCCGTAACAAAGAAGTCGACAGCTAGCGCTAGCATCGGATCATCCTTTACCGTTACGGGGCAGCTAACGATGTTCGATGATTTAAGCGCACACCGTTTTCGCTCGACAATCTCGTAGTTCCCTCCCTCGGCCCAACCCTGGTAATACAGAAGTGACTCTTTTGAATCCTCAGCACTGGCGAGTGCTTCCTCGAGACGCATGCTGTCGAAAGAGTAGAAGTCATCAATAAGGGATTCCGCAATAGGTAGCAGGGCTTCAGTGTCAGCAGGAGAAATCAATCGATCTGTTAAGCCACAGCCTTGAAAGCCGGCAACTAGAGCGACTATTTTTACTGTATTTCTCATAATTTAGAGTTCTCTTATTGCTTGGTCTGACTTGAAAGGAATAAGCAACTGAGTAACTATCGAGAGTTTTTTCCCAGTCCCATTGCCCACTTGCTCAATATGATTTTTCCCCGAGAACGTCCCGAAGAGGCGGTCCCATAGGATTACCGTGCAGCCGAAATTAGTATTGCTCTCTTTGTTGATGCAGGAGTGGTGCAGCTGATGCCATTCGGGTGTGTTGAACAACCAACCAAACGCGCCAGAGACTAAGGGCAAATTACTGTGGCATAGGTGTGCCGTGTTAAGACGAAACACGACTACCACCGCCACTACTTCAGCGCTAGCCCCTAAAAACGCTAAGGCAACTGCGGGTCCTAAATTCAAGCCGAGGAATTCCAACGGGTGGGTACGCTCCGCCCTAGCCACACTCATCTTCGTGATGTGGTGATGCGTTGCATGAATTCGCCAGAGAAACATGAAGCGATGTTGGACGCGATGCGCCCAATAGCCAATAAACTCGGTGGCGAAAATAGCGATGAATGCCGCCACTAATAATCCGCCGGTAGTTTCGGCTTCCAGTCGAAATCCAAATCCTGAGTTATCACGCAGTAAGGCGAATAAATTAGAAATAGGTGTTTCATAAGCATCATCGTAGATAGGCCCCCAGATCAAAAAGGTGCAGGCCAACCAGAAAAGATCTTCGATGAAATCCTTCCAATCCAATAGCCAGTCCTTCCGTTTAGGTATTAAACGCTCTGCGAGAAAAAGCAATGAAATTGGCACGAATAGGAGCACAGGTACGAGTACAGACAGATCAATCCATCCGGTTATAGCTGCATTCGCGACAAGCAAGGAAAAACCGAGAAGAATGATCGGCTGTGGTAGAGACCAGAGTGAAAGGATATCTGGCGTATTTTTCATATAAAATCTCAATACATAACTTCAAAAAAAGGAGTACCGGCATTACACAAAAATCATCTTGATAGCAGAGTAAAGCCAATTACAAAGACAACAAACTTGTCTTTCACATTTCGAACAATAAGCGAGACGCCTATTTTGATGAGATTGTTATCTCATTAAGAATATCCAAATTGGAAGATAATTCTTCCGTTCTCGAAGGAAACGCATTCTTGAGGAGTATGTAAGCGAGAACATCCAAATAGTTCTGCTGTGTAAGTTGCCCAGGGCGATCAGTAGGCATGTCGCTGCGTATTTTCTCAAAAAACTCACCCAAGGTTCTTCCTTCCCAAAGAAACATGAAACCCATGCCCACTAAGCCGGGTGAATTGCTGTTGCCGCCGAGGTCCTGACCGTGACAGGAGACACAAGTTTCACTGTAGACGGTTTCCCCCCTACTTGCCTGATCAATGGAGTAAACACCATCCCAGATCAAACCTGCATCTTGTGCATAGCTCACAGCGGACAGGCTAAGTGCAACTGCAATTGAGGTTAGTATTTTGATCGCCGAGGTTTTAATAATCATCAATCCGGTAGCGCAAAAACATTTATCGAGCTGCCATTTCGCGGACGACTAAGTTCCGGCGTAAGTTCTCTGGGCAGGCTGCCCGACCAGCTTGCACCGCCGGTACCGGCCGGCATAGCGATGTACTGTTTGCCATCGACGCTGTAACTGATAGGAAATCCCTGGTTTGATGTGGCGAGACGAACCTTCCACAGCAGTTCTCCATTCTCAGCATCCAATGCCGACATGGTACGGTTCCAGTCACCAATAAAAACGAGTCCACCTGCGGTAGTTAGCGCTGCCGTATTAAACGGCGCTCGCGTCCTGTAACGCCACTTAACTTCGCCACTGGGAATATTCAGTGCAAGCACCTCACCTAAGTTGCCATCGGATTCAGGGTGATGGTAATTGACACGCCGCACTGGACCCGTGCCTCCGCCACCTAACTGCCTTTCTGTGGGACCAAAAGTGGCAAGCTCGCAGTTGAGCGTGATCGGAATATACATAGCACTGGTGTCTGGCGAATACGCCATCGCGCGCCAGCTTTTGAAACCTGATGTGCTCGGGCACATGTTTAGCTCCTCACCGATGCGCGGAATCATACCATCGCGATAGCTAATTTTCCCGGTGATAGGATCAAGGTTGACGATGGTTTGGTAACCGATGTCGGTACCCTTGATAAACTCGCCTGTCTCCCGGTCCAGTTGCCAAAGAATGCCCAGCTTGCCCATCTTGAACAGAGATTTCCTGCCATCGACATCGATAAGAATATTCTCGAACACCTCATCCATGTCATGTGTCTCACCAGGTAGGTGTTGAAAATACCAGGCCATCTGACCGTTATCTGGATTCAATGCCAGTGTGGAGTTGGTATAGAGCGCATCGCCGTCGCTACCGCGTACTGCTCTTGCCCAGGGTTTGGCCTGTGACGTACCCCAATAGATCAGATTAGCGTCAGGGTCATAGGAACCTGCGACCCAGGCATCACTGCCCGCTCGAAATCTTAGTGGTAAATCGCCCCAAGTATCGCCGCCGGGATCTTCGGGCCGGGCGACTGTAGACGTGCGCCACTTCTGCTCACCCGTGGCTGGATCATGACCGGTGATGAAACAGACGTCTTCCTTGTAACGATCACAGCCGGTAATGCCAGTCACCAAAGTACCATTGGCGACGATTGGGCCCGCGGTATAGAAATAGCCCAGCGTAGGATCGGCAACCTGCGCCTCCCAAACTAACAGACCACTGCGCGCATCGATTGCGCGGATGCTCGCGGTCTCCGTAGCTGCATAGATCATGTCGCCGTACAGCGCGATGTTCTTCTGTACACCTCTGCCGACGCCTGCGAAGGCACCCGGCGGTAATATGGCGGCTCGAGTACCCTCTCCCGAATTAATGAAATCTTCAGTGGGTGGCGCGGGGCGGTACTCCCAGAGCAGATCGCCGTTTACTGCATCCAATGCCTGAATCACGCCGCGAGCGGAGGGAATAAACATGATGCCATCGTGAATTAATGGCGCTGCCTGCACCGCGCCCGTATCGTCCAAGGCGAAGGACCATTTGAGTTGGAGTTGATTGACATTGTCGGTGTTGATCTGATCAAGAGAGCTATAGCCCCAAGCCGCGGGCGTGCCACGCCAACTCAGCCACTCATCCGTAGGCGGGCTGGTTAACATCTCGTCGGTAACAGAGGTGAAGTCTTCGATCTGTGCCTGCGATAATGAAGCCGGCAGCAGAAAGACGAGCGGTAGCAGAATGGTTTGGGCTGTTATCGCGAACACAGCACTAGGCCTTGCCGTTCTTATTTTCATAATAATGTTGCCTGCCGTTTTCTCTTGTGAACAAATAGTCACTTTATTTGACCGTCTTGTCCAACACATTGTCGACTAAACGATCAGGAACTGCCCCATCATGCCTCTATCTTCATGCTCGAGTATATGACAGTGGTACATATAGGGGTTTTCTTCGTCTGAAAAATCTGTGAACCGCATGACGATACGCACTAACTCATCCGGCCCAAGCTGCACTGTGTCTTTCCAGCCCATCTCATTGTTTGGCGGCGGACTACCGTTACGATCTAGAATTTGGAACTGTCCGTTATGCACGTGAAAGGGGTGCATCATAGGAGAAGTGTTAGTTAACTCCCAGATCTCCGTGGTATTGAATTGTATCCTCTCGTTAATGTAGTTCTCAGCCATGATCCTGCCGTTGATGGAGAATTGCCCGCCACCAAACCCGCCACCCCGGCCGTTGCGCGCGCCACGCCCGGGACCGGCATCATCTCCGCTGCGCATACCGTTACCCATACCGAGCCTAAAGCTTCGGGTATTGGTTGCAGCGGCCTCTGGCAGCCTATAAACATTGACCAACTGTGAGGGCAGTTCACCGTTGTCCTGCAAGCTTGTCTGGGCTCGGAAATGAAGAATATCAAATGCCTGTGTGTTAAGCAGACGCATCATCTCACTCATCGCGCCGGGGAAATCTGGAAAGGCTGGTGGCAAGGCGATATTTACCAGTTTCACTTCTTCGCCGGGATCAAACTCGACAAGAATCTCCGCCCTCTCCGCGACAGCTAGCTTAAGACGGGTCAACGGGACGGGTGACTCTAAGAATCCACCATCGCTGGCGATTTGATAGAACTCGCGGCTGTCGCTAAACCCTAGGTTGTAGGTACGCGCATTGGAGGCGTTCAGCAAACGCAGGCGCAGCAACTTGGTGCCGGGAGTGATGACAGGGTTCACCGTGCCGTTAACCAGCATGGTGTCGCCTAGCATACCCATGACCTGATCCTCAAACCGGTTCATATACAGCAGAGAACCGTCGCCGCCGAAGCGCCGGTCTTGAAGGATCACCGGGATATCATCGACGCCATAGTTGTTCGGTACTGAAACATCCTGCTCGTCGTCGACGATAATCATACCGGCCAGGCCCTTGTACACCTGAGAGCCTGCGTTGTGCATGACGTGAGAGTGGTACCAGTAGGTGCCGGCAAACTGCACCACATCGAAGGAGGGATTCCAGACTTGATTGGCAGCGATCTCTTGATGCGGCCCACCATCCTCGGTGGGTGGCAAGTGAAAGCCATGCCAATGCAGACTGGAAGGCTCGCCAATCTTATTACTCACCTTAAGAGCGACTTTCTGGTTACGCTTGAAGCGCAGCGTCGGGCCGAGATAGTTGCCATTAATGCCGAGTGTCTCGGTGCTCAGCCCGGGCAGAAAGCTATGGTTGCCGCGCTGTAAGTTTAGATCGAAATTATTGCTGCCGGTAGAAAATGTGCCCGCATCCAGCGAGGGTATACTAAGCGGCTGTTGGCTAGCTGCATTGTCCTGAGCTCGCAACCAGGGACTCATTCCCAACCCAGCGACACTTAGACCAACTCCTAGCGATTTTATGGCAAGGCGGCGAGTGAGCATGGCGAAAGTATTGCACAGCGCTGGCAGGCTGTCAGCGGGTATTTCCGCGGTATCTGGGCATTGGGCTCATTGCTTGGGCATAGATTAGTTTGAACAAAAAGTGTAGTAATCGGGTCTAGTCCATCCAGGAAGCTCAAGCAGCTATTTGATAGATTAGCTGTTAACGTCCAAATATTAGCCAGTACAAAAATTAGGAGCCCTACGCATGGCAGTGAAACGCAACAAAGTTGACTTTGAAAGCAATGGCATCAAGTTGGCTGGATTATTGGAATCGTCCGACTCAGATGCAGTGCGCGCGTATGCGTTGTTCGCCCACTGCTTCACCTGCAGCAAAGATATCGCAGCCGCCTCGCGCATATCCCGTGCGCTAGTAGCCTTGGGTTATACGGTACTGCGTTTCGACTTTACCGGGCTCGGTAACAGCGACGGTGACTTCTCCAATACCAACTTCTCCTCTAACGTGGAAGACCTAGTTGCAGCGGCGGATTTTCTGCGCAGCGAGTTTCAAGCACCACAGCTATTGATAGGCCACAGCCTAGGTGGCGCTGCTGTATTGAAGGCCGCGGAGAGTATCGATGAGGTCACCGCCATCGCAACTATCGGCGCCCCTTTCGATGCCCAGCACGTCAGCAAGCAGCTCGGAAGCGATCTGGAAAAGGTATCTATCGAGGGCGAGGCTGAAGTTGATCTCGCAGGCCGAAAATTCAAGATCAAGAAACAATTCGTAGATGATATTCGCAGCCAGAATAGCAATCACATCGCCAAACTTCGGCGCGCCCTGCTGATACTGCACTCCCCTGTCGATGAGACAGTAAACATTGCCGAGGCGGAGAAGCTCTATATAGAGGCAAAGCATCCAAAAAGTTTTATTAGTCTGGACAAGGCTGACCATCTGCTGAGCCAGCGTGAGGATTCCGAATACGTCGCCGCCTGTATCAGCGCCTGGGCGAGTCGTTTCTTGCCTCAGGAGAACGTGATCAAGCAGAGTGAGTCGAAACTCAGTAAGGGCTATGTGAAAGTCGATGAACGTAACAAACACTTCGCCCGCGATGTGCAGACCGACAACCATGTCTGGATCGCCGACGAGCCGATCACGGTAGGCGGCCATGATCTGGGCCCCAATCCCTACGAACATCTGTTAGCTGGTCTCGGCGCCTGCACCTCGATGACACTGCGCATGTACGCGAACCACAAGAATCTAGCACTGGATGATATTGAGGTGCAGCTAAGTCATCAACGCGATCATGCAGAGGACTGCGAGAGCAAGAGCAAATTCATCGATGTGATCGAGAGAAATATTACGCTGAAAGGCGATCTCACTGACGCCGAGCGAAAGCGTCTGCTGGAGATCGCCGACCGCTGCCCTGTGCATTTGACAATGGAGAACAATCCAAAGATCGTGACCAATGAAGTCTAACTAGGCATGCCCTAAGTAGTTCTCGCCTACCGAGCAGGCGGCAATGCGACTTAGATGACTAAAAGGTAGACCGGTCTCTTTATGCCACTCGTTGAACTGCGCCTGCACCTTCTTTAAGTCACGCTGACTGCTCGGTTGCTCCGCAATTTCCAACCCGCTGCCGCGCAAGGTGATCACTACGTCTTTGGATAGGATGAAACAGTCCTTGCCGGTTCGGCGCAGAAACCACAGCGCACTGTGACCACCCAATCGCGAGCCATGTTTCTTCAGATAGGCCATCAGGCCTATCTGATCCGAGGCGGGCCAATCGGCGATGAACTTGCCGAAGCTGCCATTCTTAACTGACTCATCTGCTACGAAAAAGACGTTCTCTTGCAGGGCCTTAATCTTCTGCCAATTGCGCACCACGCGCCTGTCGCTGACATAGGCTTCCCATTGCTCCGCCGATAGGTAACCGAGTTTCCGGAGATCGAAGCCGAAGAAGGCTTCCTCAAATTCCGGCCACTTGTTCTCGATCACCTTCCAGCTAAAGCCCGCCTGATTGATGCACTTGGTCATCATGGCGAGATAGCGATCGTCGCCCAACGCGATTAGCTTTTTCTTACTCGCGACCTTGGGCAGTAGCTTCTTTAACGCTGCCCCGCCGCCCTTGCGGTGCTCGGCACGTTCCTTGATCTTCTCAAACTTGATCATAGTTTTTCTTATGCTTCCTAGCTATTTTTTTACGCACCACGTATTCCAGCCGGCAGCTTTGAATAAATTCTTAAGGCACTGCAATAAAGGAATAACCGTACGCGCTTAGAGAGCAGACATTGTAGCACTGCGAACTAGGCGTTCTTCAATGGCTCATATCACCTATTGATAGCGCCACATTCAGGCAATTTTCCCAGCAGACAGCTCGATCGGTTTTCCGTGGGGCGTGTTTAGATAGGCGGCATGCCATTGTGATTTTCTTTTCAGCAGCTCATTTTTATTGGAGAGATTCTTCTGCCGCGAGATCCTCTCTAGCGCCGCCAACCAATGCTGATAATAGGTATTGCCTAGGTCGGGATCGCCATCGGCCTGCGCTAACGCAATCTGTTCACTCAATACCCCCGCCCATTCTTGCCAACTGAACAAATTTTGCTCATGCAGGGCTATCACCAAAGCAAAGGCCTGCGCCTCCCAGGGCTCATTGAACACTGGCCCTTGATCGTCTTGTGGTTGGTGAGGGAAATTCTGCATTAGTTTCCAGCTCCGTCTAGATAAGGCTCCCAAAGATCGATTAATACCTCTGTTTGTGTGGAAGAATGATCCCAAAGATCAACTCCACTAAAGACGACTCTATAAAGAAATTTTCCCTCATGAACACCCAATGCGTTGCTGTCGGGAAAGCTATGACAGCCTAACTTTGCTACAACGGTGCCTATCACACCCTGCGCATATTTCGGCACTCTTGTGTGGCCTGTGGTCTGGCTAGCCCTAACTAAGACACTATCGCCATTGCCAAACAGCGGCTGGTTATCCGTCTTTATAGTGCTGTGCGCACCAAAGCTGAGAATCTTCTGAGCGGTCTGGGGATTGGGTACCGAGAGTGATTCTGTTGTTTGCCCCGGCGTGTTAGCAGTCAATCCTAGTTCTTCGATACTTACTAAACCCTTCTCAACTAGTAGCTTCTCCAGTCCCTCAAGCCAGTTCTCGTAATAGCTATTTTGCACATAAGCCAGAGGATCCTGACGCTCCCGCGCATGGCGCGACTCATCGATATTCCACTTACCGAGCATGCCGGTAGCTAAGGTGAGAGCAAAAACACGGCGCTCCCAATCTGCATGGAATACCGGCTCCTGCGATTCAGGCTCAGGATTAATTGGGCCCATCTCTAACTGGCCGCCTAGGTCGTGACCACCTTTCACTTGTCGCCCTCACCTTTTTGTTCGGCAGAACGTGCTAGCTCTACTCCTATCATGGAGTTGCGGCTCACTAGCTGTTGTAGATCTTGTTCGCTCCAATTCTCTGTTCCTTGCGGGCGCTGGGGCAGAACTAGGTAGCGCATTTCGGACGTGGAATCCCAGACTCTGATTGTCGATTGCTCGTCTAGTTTCGTACCGAATTCTTCAAGCACGCCGCGGGGATCACTCACGGCCCGTGATCGATAGGGTGCCGACTTGTACCAGGCCGGGGGCAAACCTAAGACGGTCCATGGGTAGCAGGAGCACAGCGTGCACACCACAAGGTTGTGCGTGTCATTGGTATTCTCAACCACTTCTAAATGCTCGCCCTGACGTCCGCAGTAACCAAGACTCGCTACTGCCTCTGTCGCATCCTTTATCAGCGCCTGCTTAAACCCTGGGTCTGTCCACGCCTTCGCGACCACGTGCGCGCCATTGCGTGGGCCCACCTTGTGCTCGTACGTCTCAATGATCGCGCTAAGCGTTTCCGTCTTCACCAAGCCCTTCTCTACCAACAGACTCTCGAGAGCCTTCACTCGAAGTTCGAGATCCGAAGGTGGCTCGGTGTGTTCATGATTATGGTGATGGTCGTGCGGCACGCTTGAACTCCTATTTTCTATTTTCCAAAGCCTTGATCGATTTACTGCGCCGGCTCTTGAATAAAGCTCAGCTGGGTATTTACCTATTTTGAGTTTCTCATTTCATTTACAAAGGACTTTATTGTCTCGAATGGGGCACCGATCCACAACAAATTCGTCACCCATCCTGGTAGCGCCCCTATTCATCATGCCTTCAAATGTCGCAGAGTCTTCAGTCCACTTAACCTGTGCAAGCACGTCTTGGCCCTTCACCGGAAACGGCAAGTCGTTGTGGGTATACACGAGAGACTCAGAGTCGCTGAGACGCTCAAGCAGATACGACTCGGCGCCTCTATCTGCCCAGTCGGCACAGGCAGAAGCAGCTTCTATTAGGCCACCCAAAGAGGACCGGCGCGCATGCGTTAACACGGTAGATAGCTTTATTAATCGCTAAATGATGAGCATGTCCTCTTCTCGGCTGAATAGATTGGTAATGTAATAACAGTACCCAACCTCGCTTCCTACATAATTTCTCACTAGCATACGGCAGTTGCCTGCCTTGTAGTAGCTTCCCCGCTTTGAGACTATGCAAGCCTAGATCAACCAATTGATAAGGAATGTCACATGAGTCGCAACGGTGTAGTGATGATTGCAGTGGCGCCCAATGGTGCTAGGAAGACGCCGCAGGATCACCCTCAGTTGCCTATCAGCCCGAAGGAGATTGCACTCACCGCGGCATCTTGCCGAGATGCTGGGGCCTGCATGCTGCACCTGCATGTGCGCGATGAGAAGCTCGGGCATAGCCTCAATGTAGAGCGTTACAGGGAGGCTATCCGAGCTATTCGCCAACAGGTAGGTGAGGAGCTCATCATCCAGATTACGACGGAGGCGGTGGGGATCTATAATAGAGAGCAGCAGATTCAGACTGTCCAAGAGCTTCGCCCGGAAGCGGTATCACTCGCGATTCGAGAGATAAGCCCGGCTGGAGTTGATGAAAAAGTCTCCGCCGAATTTTTCAGCTTCCTGCATCGAGAAGGTATCGCGCCGCAGTACATACTCTACACCCGAGAAGACATTCTACATTTCAAAAAATTACTGGAGCGGGGAATTATTCCGGACGACAGTATTTCCGTATTATTAGTCTTAGGTCGCTATACAGAAAACCAGCAATCAAATGCAACAGATATTGCCCCTTTGCTCTGTCACCTTCCAAAGGTTCAATACTGGTCTCTCTGCGCTTTTGGCTCCAGTGAGGCAGACTGCATGCTGGAGGCTATTCGGCTAGGGGGACATTGCCGTGTTGGTTTTGAGAATAATCTATTGATGTCCGACGGCACTCTAGCGACAGATAACGCAGCGCTTGTTAAGGCGGTCTGCGATGGCACGCTATTACTTGATCGTACTGTTGCCTCAGCGAATGATGCCAGACGAATGTTAGGTCTGCGCTGAAATTAATGTGCACTAGTTTGCGAGTCAAAAAACTTCTTTTAATCTTCGATAAACAACAGAAATTATTCCTAACGCTGTTCTTATCAAAATCGAATCATTAAAAAGACAGACCTAAGTCCGCCTTTTTAATGGTAGGTTTTAGCTCAAGTTGGCCGCCAAAACCAATTGGTCGTTGCAGCTGGGTCACAGCTAGAGCGATAGATACCATTACAGTCAATAACTCGAGTCAATGCGAACTTCCTAGTCCTTTTCGAGGTGCTCTGTGGCCCGTAATTCCCCTTTGACGCTATTTAGTTTCCAGTAAAGACTGGGAAGCTCAGAATACCGCAGGCAAAAAAAAGAGCTAACTCCTAAGAGTTAGCTCTTGTTCTTTCTTGCTCTTGAAATAGAGCTTATCCAAACATCCTTACGAGCCATAAACTCGCAAGGAAACTGTTTAGAACAAGTTAAATCGAGCACTCAGACGTATGCCTCGTGGACGCTGATACCCGGAAGCAAACCCGTAATCAGGATCCGCCACACCACCGTCGGTTTCGGCTATTTCATTCACACGAGTAGCCTGATCACGATTAAGTATGTTGAATATATCCAGAGTCAACAATACATCAGTGCTGGCAATTTCTAGATTATATTGTGCACTCAGGTCAATGTTGTAAATCGCTGGAGTCTCTCCCAGCGAACCACGTGGAACAGCGTTGCCTGCACAGAAGTGAGATGCAGCACCGTAGGCTTGTGCGAAGTCATCAGTTGGATGGACACCAAAACAGCTTATTGGGCGCCCAGATTGCGCAATCACGTTAGCACCAATGCGCAGACCGTTATTGAACGCATAGCTGCCGTAAGCCTTCAGAGTGTGAGCTCGACTGTTAGGCAATTCTCCTTTAGAGAAGTCAACCAGTCCGGGTTGGTCGAAGTTTGTAGTGATACCAGCATCGTCCTGCCCGTTGTCTGACTTAACATAACCTTCGTGGTTACCTGTGCTTTCTGACCATGTGTAAGACAAATCAGCTGACCAGTTGTTCTCTAAAGGACGCCCAACTGTGAACTCAAGAGCCTTGTAAGTCCGAACCGGCTCTGGATAACCAAGTGCTGCAGATGAGAGGGTTATTTGCTCATCAGTCTCAGGAATGTACACACTCATGTCATTGCCAGGGTTAGTAAGTACGTACTGATGAAAGCCACCAAAAGTATCTTCAACCGTGCCACCTGCAGTCCAGTTTCCTGCACCGTTATAGTAATCGATTACTGCAGCATCAATAGCTACATCTTCGATCGTTGTACCCAAGTCGCGGTAGATACCCTTTACACCAAGTTCAAGACCCGAATCCAGAATAGTCTGATAGCCTAGGATGTATTCTTCCTGGAACATAGCCTGAATGTTGCCGTCTGTAACCGAGCGCGTGTCAGGCACTGTGCCGTCACCAAATACATCAGTTTCGTAAATGCCACCAAGGTTTGTTGGCACCTCTTGGGCATTTACACTAACGCCATCCCAATCATAATAATCTTGGATGTAAGTCTCGTTACCAGCCATGCGAATGTTGGTGTTCGCAGCAATTGGCAAGTAGTACTCACCGTAGTTTGCGAAGAATTTGGAGCTGCCATCACCTGTTGGGTCATAGACAGCAGCAAGGCGCGGCGCCCACTGGTCTGTAACTTCAACAAACACACCGCCATCGGCATTCATGTTTTCGAAGGACTCATTACGAAGACCAAGTTCAAGAGTCAAACGGTCAGTGACTTCCCATATGTCTTGAATGTAGTAGGCATCTGACTTAGTTGAAAAAGAACCGCCAACACTGTAAGTACGAAGTCGAACATTTGCTCCAGATGGGCATTCAGTTACAGTGCATTCGTTGTAAGCATTTGTAGGATCACGAAGCCAGTAAGCGCCGCCAGAGTTTACTGTAGCCTCATCGGATGAATTATCTTCATTGTCGATGCCAAAAGAAAGTTCATGGCCAGTAAAGCCAGTCCACTGAATATCCGCACGAGTCATTTCACGCATATCTAATCCCTCAGATACAGTGAAGTTTGACCAATCCCCAAGCGCGTTAAAGCCACCGTCATATTCATATACAACAGGAATACTTGCGCTTGCTGGTGCAGTAGTGCGATTTGCTTCGTTTTCCCCGTAGGAAAATGAAACCTGCAAATCGTTACCAAAGTTACCGGTATAAGAAGCTATCCAGTTATCACCGCCCTGGTCATAAACCGTATTCCCGACAAAATCACCACGAGTAAAGGAATTGGCATCGAAATTATTAACTCCCTCAATACCTTGCCGAGAATCAGAGAACGCTGTGTATTCGACATGATGATTTGGAGTGATATAACCATCAAGCTTAACGCCCCAGAAACCTTCATCTACATTATAGTCATAGTCACGACCTGACTGAATTCCCGCATAACGCTGTTCTTGTGAGTCGTCGCTGTACAAGGCATAGAAAAACAAACGGTCTTTGATGATAGGGCCGGAAGCGTATATGTCTGCAGTGGTACTTGTATCTTCATCAAGCCTATTTGCAGCGCTGTATGTATCCGGAGACGTTTCCAACCTATTGTCGTTAAAGTAGGTATTAATACCGAAATCCCAATCATTTGAACCGCTCTTCGCAGTAGCGTTCATTACGCCACCCAGTGAACGACCATACTTCGCAGCATAACCACCAGTCTTTACTTGAAGAGTGTCATAGAATTCAAATGGAACTTTAGAAAAACCAACGCCAGTTCGAAAGTTAGTAGTATTCAGGCCGTTGATGAAGGACGTGTTTTCAGCAACTGACGCTCCACCGAAAGAAGCCAAATTTCCGAAACGGTTGTCACCAGCACTTGCCCCTGGGGCAAGAAGAGCAACTGAAGTCAGGTCTCTTTTAATAGGCATTTCAAGCAGTATATCAGCACTAATTATAAGGCCGGATTCGGCGAGACTTGTGTCGATAGCCGCACGTCGAGTTCCAGTAGTAACGATCTCATTGATCACTGACGTTGTCGTTGCCAAGTTCACAGAAGTTGCACTACCCAGTGAAACTTGAACCTCCAGGGTATCAACAACAGTCCCGTTTTGAAGTACACGAACTTGGTAAGCACCTGGGGCCAATCCGTCAATTCGGAATTCGCCATCATTACCAGTAGTTTCGCTTCGAGCAGTGCCTCTGGAACTATCAATGACTTCGACAACAGTATTGCTGCTTGCGCCTTGAACGGTTCCACGGACTGCGCCATTAGTTGATTGCGCAAGGACAGGATTGCTTATTGTAAGAACCAGAGCGCAAATTGCTGCACTCAGGCATTTCCTCGAGATAGAATTTTTTGCTTTTGCAAATGGAACGGGCTGCTTTAACATCCGTCTTCCCCTTAAGTTAAGTAAATTTTATTGAAGATTGCTTTAATCAATCTAAGTCTAAACCCAGACCAAAACTCTGTGGGGGTCCGCGCCTAGATCTTTTATTTCAATGTGAGCAATTTATAGATAGAAAACCGCGTGGTGCGTAATATACATGGATAACAAAAAAACAAATAGTCACAACTGCAATGGTTTGATAAAAACAGAGAACTTACTGGCCTTTTTGATTTTTTGATTTTTTGATAACTAATTATTCCATAAATAGGGCCTATAGAGATATTTGATGGCCTTGTAGGAGTCTCTGGAGAGATTAGCTTAGGACATACTGGCTCAAATCAACGGCGGATCGCTCTATATTGGGTGGCTTTTCCCATAATTCACTAAATCAATAGAGGCTCAAATTGAGTTATCTCATAAGCGGTGAGCTGCCAGCTAACGCGCTGTGGTAACCAATTCGACAATTTGAAGCCAAAAGCTAAAACGGTCATTCTAGGAAAGGGCTTCTTGGGTGGGTTGAATTAGAACTGACGCACGGAGAAGCGATAGCCTGCCCCGCGCACCGTCTGTACTAGTTTGGCGTAATCGATCGAAGTGCCCTCAACCGAGGACAGAACCTGGCGCAGGCGACGTATGTGCACATCGATAGTTCGCTCTTCTAAATAGACGTTACCGCCCCATACCGCGTCCTGAATATGATCCCGGCTGAACACCTTCTCCTGATTCGACAGAAAGAACTTCAAGAGACGAAATTCCGTAGGGCCCAATTGGATGGGGTGGTCTTCGATCGAAGTGCGATGACTCGTAGGGTCGAGCTGCAGATCGAACACACGCAGCACCTTATTCTTTTGCTTGCCGTCCACGCGACGCAATACAGTCTTGATTCGAGCGACCAATTCGCGTGGCGAGAAGGGTTTGGTTACGTAGTCATCGACGCCCTCGCTGAGCCCCTGCACCTTATTGTCCTCACTAGTCTTCGCTGTCAGCATAATTATAGGTAGATTAGCGGTTATCTCATCGCGGCGTAGCCTGCGCGCCAGCTCGATACCGCTGCCGCCTGGCAGCATCCAATCGAGGAGTACCAAATCTGGCTTCTTGTCGATTATGGATACGTGGGCATCGTGCGCGTTATCTGCGCTGATGCTACTAAATCCGGCTAGCTCGAGAGCAATGCCAACCATATCGCGAATTGCTGCTTCATCGTCGACGATCAATATTGTTGATTCAGGCATTTTTGTACCACAAATTTCATTTAACAAAAGGTAAATCTACGGTTATTTAACCAGCAGTATATTACAATTGCGTGACAATCGAGTGCCTATTCGAGATTTGTCAGCGCGCCAGTTAACCCGTAAGTCATTGTTTCAAAATAATTTTTCTAAATTAGACTGATACTAAGCGAGTTACTAAAAGCGTTCGGTGACGCTGTAGAACCGGTAGTCCAACTGGATATTAAAGCAGTAGGGTTGAAAATCGAGTGGGGAGTCTAGTGGTGTTTCCGGCGTGCCTGCATGCGCATGGGGTGCGGCCTTATACAGGCAAGCGCGGGCGAGTCTCTAGCGCTATGAATAGCGACGCGCAACGTAAAAGGAAGTAGTACTAGGCTACCCTAGAGGTAGCCTTCTTGAACTTGTAGCGATTGACAGGGTTCATTAACCTGGCGAAGCCCTCGGTGAACTTCAATGGACTATCCAACACAGCAAAACACAGACACCCTTCGTTAGAGCGCGGCTGATGATTATGCTGCGCGTCTCGAATGATGAAGTCCGAAGTCTTGTACTTACCTAACTCATCCTCAAAACTGCCATCCAAAACCAGAGTTGATTCACTGCCCTGATGGGTATGCACAGGAACCTGACATCCCGGGGCCATGTAGATAAACTCACACAGAGTCTCATTGTCGAGAAATAGTTGTGCCTCGCTAATACCGCCCGCCACTTTCTTCCATTCCAGTCCCTGCGATGCTGCCTTCGCTAGAACCTTAGGAAGCTTGATGCTGTGATTCAATATATCGATGTCTACCTCAACCAGCGCCTCAATCTGCTGCGACTTTATCTGCGGCGACTTCACGATGCCCGCCACCATAGTTGGGTAGTCAGCTTCGCTAGATTGATCGGACTGCAACACGCTGTCTGGGTCAACCCAGGAGGATACCGCTAGAGCTTGTAGCTCATTAGCTTTAGCGCTGCATGATTCACACAGTTCCATATGAGCTGATATGACTACGCTCTTTCCGGTAACTAGTTCGCCTTGAACAAACTGGTTTAGTAGCTCGGTGGATGGGTGCAGTTTTACTTCGGTTTTCATTGTTTTCCTCATTCTTTAATTTTTTCATCAACTCAGCAGCCCATGCTGCCATACAGGCACTACGAGGATTCTCTCACTCGTTGACCCCAATCAAATTTCGGAGCTTCACCACAGCCAGACGCAAACGCGATTTCAGAGTTCCCAAAGGAATCTGCAAATACGCAGCCGCTTCTTCATGGGTGCGATCCTTACTATATATTTGTTCAACCACTGCACGCTGCGGGTCAGAGAGCTGATCGAAATAGCTCTCGATCAGACTGAGTTCAACTTGCTGACCACCTATGTCTTCGTGAACCATAGTGGGTTCAGCACCAGACTCGAGCGGCCAAATATCGTCGGCGCTAATACAGTTGGGTTGACGTTTCTGCTTGCGCAACATATCGAAACAGCGGTTGCGGCTGAGCGTGAATATCCAGCCCTTTGCCGAACCCTTGTCTAGGTCATACAGCGGCGCTTTCTGCCAGACGTTCAGCATGGATTCTTGGATGAGGTCGTTGGCCAGCTGTTCGTTACGCGTCAGTTTCATACCCAATGCGAAAATCTTCTTCGCGAATCGCTTGAATAATTGATTGAACGCGTCAACATTTTGACTATTCCCGACTGCAATAAGCAAAGCTTCATCAGATATATCTGCATCTTCGGGGTCTGGGCTTAGTGTGGAGGTATTCATTGAGGCAAGTCTAACAGCTAGAGCTACTTCATTGTTACCCACATTTTGTTTTGCGTAATTTCGGTACATAGCATTCAACTACGCATTAGCTATGGGGCTGGATCACTAAAGAAGTGATAAAAGCGGTAATTCGGCAAGGACTCTTGATTTACCGGATAATTGACGGGTTCTACGGGTGAAATCGGCTATACGCTCATGTAGGGCTTAAGCGCCTCGAGTCGATACTCGATTTCCGCAATCTGCTGCTCAGAGAAACTGTATTCTCCGCGGCGAGAGTTCGTTGTCTTGAATACACCGCGCTTGCGCAGCACATACAGCCTCACCCCTGGAATCAAAGTATCGAGATTCTGAATCAACAATAGCTTGCTGTAGCATTCGCGGAGCTCAATATGACGGCCTTCGAGATGCAGCTGCCACAGGCGCGCATAGACATCACCGTACATGGTGCCGCCGGTCATCACCCCATCGGTGCCGATGCGCATCTCATAGAGCCACCCTCTTCCTAAAGTTGCACCGAAAATACTGCGAATCGGATCTGGCTGGAATTCTTGCAACGCCAGCATGCGAGCATGCACATCTCCATATTCTTCCTTTATATAACCACACTGTGGAAAGTCACGGGCAAGTTGAACGAGAAAGTCGATTGGTAGCTCAATCTCCGGCCCCCCACTGGTCTGCACGAATATGGGCCTGGAGGTGATTTCGCAAAGCGCCGCATAGTAGGCACGAATCTGCGCAAGCGAATCGGCCGAGGTCGGCGGAATAGCGATCATGCCATCGGGCTCGAGTGATTCAGCCACGCGCGCATACTCCAACATGCCTGCAGTGTCATCGGCTTGTACGCCAAGGGTTAGGGACATACCTCGACCACGATTGGCCTCGGCAAGCACCTCAAATCCGCGAATTCGTTCTGCCTTTGTTAGATAGCGTTGTTCGCTAGAGTTTTGTGGCCAGACAATTCCCTGAACGCCGCACTGAGCGCAAAAGGCGACTTCTTTGGCTAGATCCTCATAGTCCACATCGCCGGATTCAGTATAGGGCGTGCTGAGGATCATCAGCGCACCGTGCATTTTCTTGGAAGCGCTAGCAGCTAATAGGCTACCAAAAGGCAGAGAACTGGAGGCGGCCATGCCTGCAAGAAGTGTACGCCGAGTTAGAAGTGAATCAATTGACATAAACTAAACTCCTGGTGGGCAGCTTACGGACTCTATGATTCGGCCGAATCTGTTCCACTGTTATTGTTGGCTGTATTGTTATGCTTTCTAGCATAAGACGCCGCGCGCATCCACAGCTGGGAGAATTGTTTCCTTATGTGCACAGTAATTGGTTAGAATCGATACATCGATCGAATTTACTACCCAAAGAGGTAATTCCCATGAGCTGGCCAATTACAATAACAACGCCTTCGCAGTCTTTACGCACACTTAGCCTAGTGACTCTTGCTGCTCTATTGCTTAGCTGCAGCCCAGAGCCCGAGCCCACCGTCCCTGAAATGCCCGATCCTATGGCCGCTGTGGAGCCGCTGGCAGAACAGGCCAATCCATCTGGCGAGGGCGAATGGGGGTCCTTCGCCGCCGATAATGGTCAGTCGAAATATACCAGCCTAGATCAAATCGATGCCAGCAATGTATCAGAGCTTGAAATCGTCTGGAGAAGGCCCGCACTTGATGCCTACTACTCCACCCTGAATCCAGCGCAGCGCTATACCTCCACCTGGACATCTGCACCGATAGTGAAGAATGGCATCGCCTACGTGCCGAACGGTGTAGGCCTAGTCGAGGCATTTAATCCTGGCACTGGCGAAACGATTTGGGTTCAAGAGCCCTATGGCGGGGTGGATGGACTGCCTGGCGCAAATACCAGAGGCGTCGCCTACTGGAGCGAAGGCAGCGACCGCCGTATTCTGGTGCAACGCGGTGTCTATCTATACGCCCTAAATGCTGACACTGGAGAGCCGGTAGAGGGCTTCGGTGTCGATGGCCGCGCCAATCTACAGCTGATGCCAGAGGGTTCCGAGCGATTCCGCTGGGGTGGCGTGCCGACTGTGGTGCGCGACATAGTCCTCATCGGTCAATCCATGTCGGACACATTCTCTAACAAAGAAGCCTTCCGCGGCGATGTGCATGCCTTCGACGTACGCACCGGCGAATTGCGCTGGACTTACAACACCATTCCACAGGAAGGACAGTTCGGCACGGCTAGTTGGCAGGACCGTTCCTGGTCCTACACCGGCCACTCTCCCGTCTGGGCTCTGTTCAGTGCAGATGCAGAGCTAGGCCTCGTGTATATGCCTATATCCTCATCAACCAATGACATGTATGGCGGCCATCGCATCGGCGACAATCTATTTAGCCAGTCTCTAGTGGCAGTTGATGTAGAGACCGGCGACCGGGTTTGGCACTACCAAACGGTTCATCATGGCCTTTGGGACTACGACCCGCCCGCCGCACCTATCTTGATGGATATCACCGTAGACGGCGAACCAGTAAAGGCGGTCACACAGCTCACCAAACAGGCCTTCGCGTTCGTTTTCAATCGCGAAACAGGCGAGCCTATCTGGGAAATAGAAGAGCGAGAAGTACCACAGTCCGATGTGCCCGGCGAAGTCACCTCGCTCACACAACCCTTCCCGACTCGACCTGCTCCTTTCGATCGTCAGGGGGCGACCGTTGATAACCTGATCGATTTTACGCCGGAGCTACACGCAGAAGCGCTAGAGATTTTTAACAACTATGTAACCGGTCCTCTTTTCACACCACCCTCTATCGCCAGCGATGGGCCAAATGGCACCATGGGAACGATTCAGCTGCCTGGCTCGCAAGGTGGGGCAGACGTTCAGGGCGCCGCCTTTGATCCAGAGACGGGATACTTGTACATCCCGTCAATTACATCACCCTTTGTTGCCGACATTGTACCTGGCGACCCGGAAGTTACGAATCTCAGCTATGTGAAAGGCTCGAGACGCTGGATAGCGGGGCCTCGTGGACTACCTCTATTTAAACCTCCCTATGGGCGCATTACGGCTATCGATATGAATACTGGCGAGCATGTGTGGATGGTGCCGAATGGAAATGGGCCAACCGATCATCCTGATCTAGTGGATTTAGACTTAGGCCCTCTTGGGATGCCAGGGCGACCTACACCACTGCTTACCAAGACTTTGCTATTCCTCGGTGAAGGACTCACCAACCAGCGACCCGGTGGCCGAATCCCTGTTGATATGCCTGTCGAGATTGCTACAAACAGCGGCGGGCCGATATTCAGAGCCTACAACAAAGAGTCAGGTGACATTGTTTGGGAAATCGAATTGGAGGCAGGAACATCCGGCCCTCCTATTAGCTACTTACATGATGGTGAGCAGTACATACTCGTGGCGATCGGTGACCGAGAGTACAGCCCGGAACTCGTCGCCTTTAAACTGCCATAAAAAAATTGGCGCGTATTACGCGCCAATTTTTTTAGTTTTTCTCTGTAGTCTTTCCTGCGGTGCGCAGGCTATGAATGTGTTCTAGCTTATTTTGTACACTCATAGACAAATGCTGGCGGCATATTTCGGAACGTGAAATCTAGTTTCACGCTTTTGAAGATTGGCTTCAATTCTGCGTAATTACTCAAACTGTATTGGAATTGTAAGAAGCAGCCACCTGCGCGTAAATTCGATCGCACTGATTCGAGGATTTTTTTAACGACTTCATTATCGATCAAAGCCAAAGGCAGGCTGGAAACGATGTGATCTACTTCCTCTACATCAAGATCATCGAGTATGCTTCGAATAGACGAGGCGCAAGCATTAACCACACGCAAACGAGGATCTTGCAGCGCTTCTAACTGGTCAATGAAGTCACCGTTCACCTCGAAGCAAATCAAAATGCAGTCTGGGTGCATTCGTTTCAGAATCGAGCGTGTAACACAGCCAGTGCCAGGACCTAACTCGATAAGGCAACGCGCCGATGTAAAATCTATAGGAGCAAGCAACGTTTTAATCAAAACTTTAGAACTGGGCGTAATTGTGCCAGAAGTCTTAAAACTTTTGATTAGATTTAGCGAATCACTCAATTTCAATCTTGCATTCATATTCTAAGCCACTCGCCAATTTCAGCTCCGAGAAAAACGTACACAACTACAAAAGGCAGTTCGCCCAGTAATAATGCTGTAAGCATTTTCCTCAGCGACATCTTAGCCACCCCCGCAACATAACAAACTGCATCAGTGGGTACTAAAGGAAAGAAAGCCCAGCCAGCTACAAACCAAAACGCGTTTTTATGCTGCATTTTGGACTTCAAATTAGCGATTTTCTCGGGGTATTTCTTCTCTAGCAATCTATCGTAGCCGCCAAAAGAAGGGAAACTGTATACTAGGAATGCCCCAACCACAACTCCAGCGAGAGATATGGCAAACACCAATAAAGGCCATTGTGGGAAGGAAATAGCCCCAGCCAAAACAAATGGCGTACACGGCATCAACAGCAGCGAACGAGTTAGCGACATCAAAACATAGATAATGAGTGCTATTGAGCCCATCTGACCAAGCAAGTGCGATATGGATTCGCGAGCCAGCCATTCCGGGTGGATAACTATTATTCCTAGAATCACAGCCACAACGACAAGCCAGACGGTATTGATGTGCTTGATCATAGGATTCCAAAAAGGCTCGTCGAAGCTGGGCTGCGGCTTTACTGCGAAATGAGGAGTTTAAGACTGAGAAGACAATGGCGCAAGTTTTCCTCGAGCCAGGAATTACTGCGCCAGCTTTGCTGCTAGCACCTCGTCGAAACTTCTACCAGAATCGATAAGTTTTTGCACTCTATCACGCAGCGTTATGAGAACTGTGAGCACCTCTAACATACCTTCTCTGTCGGTAAAGCCAACCCCGTGCCCAGAGATAACTTTCGTATCCGGACCTGTCCTACCGATGGCAATGCCCATCGCCTCGGTCATGCCAAGAAAGCTTCCACCATTGCATTTGTCGATGATAGGGTAAATATTGGTGTGCAAAAATCAGCCAAATGCAAGACTTATGACTCCATGAAGTAGACGAAGCTATCTCCATCTGTGTGAGCAGGCGGAGCAAGAAAGACATAGACTTGTTCGCTATTTAGATGAAAGCTGATTGCCTCACTGTACGTGAGTATTGGTCGAGCCTGCTCTGGAGGCTGCGGAAAAGTAATTCCACCACGGCGAGGTATTATCAATCCCTTGAGCATACGCAGGCGTACACTGTCATGCGCGAGAATGAGCACCCCATCTTCACCGCTGAACGCGCCGCTATTGCCACCGGCATCGGGTGACTGCAGCATGTGTACCTTGCCAGCAACATGCTAGGTCGTAAAATAGGGGTCGGTGCTGGATTGAGCACCGCGAGCGACATGGTTCCACGCCCTGCTTTTCTGCGCTACTATAACCGAATGCTCCAGCACCGATTCATTGATTCCGCTATACGAAACCCCGAGAAGATTGCCTTCATCGATCGCAGCCTCGGCCGCAATGTTAGCTACTCTCAGGCATTACTCGCCTCGCTCATACTGGCTCGCCGATTTAGGAAAATGGAGAGGGGCCGCATTGGGATTATGCTTCCGACCTCTTCCGCTGGAGGGATCGCTATAATTGCAGCGCTCATGGCTGACCGCACTCCGGTAATGATCAACTACTCGACCGGCGCCGAGAAGAATTGCCTGTATGCTCAAGAGCAGTGTGACTTCCAAGTCATTGTTACCGCCAAGGCCCTGTTAGAAAAAGCTGGCTGCAAACAACTGCCGAACATGGTGTTCATCGAAGACATGCTCGGCGCACTCGGAAAATCCGAAAAACTGCTCGCGTTTATTAAGTCCAAACTCCCTCTGTCTCTGCTGAAGCGTGCCGCTGGCAGATCAAACCTCGATTCACCCGCTGTGATTCTGTTTACCAGTGGCAGCGAGAAGGAGCCGAAGGTTGTACAGTTAACACAGCACAATATTCTCTCTAATATCGATTCCTTCTCCCAGATGATGGATATCTATGAGATGGATAATCTGCTAGCGGTTCTGCCCTATTTCCATGTCTTCGGTCTAACAATCAATCTTTGGACGCCGCTGTGTCTCGGCATGACCTCCATCACTTATGCCAACCCTCTGGAATTTAAAACCATTGCGAAGATTATCCTCGAAGACAAACCAGAACTCTTGGTGGGAACGCCGCTGTTTCTCGAGGGCTATATCAAACAATCGAATCCCGGCGATTTCGCCAGCATCAAGCTGACGGTTTCAGGTGCAGATAGATGCCCAGAACATTTAAGAGCGCTGTATAAAGAGAAGCATGATATCGAAATCATCGAAGGCTATGGCACAACGGAAACCTCACCGGTTATCTCCGTCAATCCACGTGGGGCCAACAAGCCCGGCAGCATTGGCAAACCAATTCCCGGAGCACAGATAAGAATTCAGAACCTGGACACAGGCACAGATAGCCTCATCGGCGAGATCGGCAAGATCCTCGTCAAGGGCGACGGAGTGATGCAGGGCTACCTGAATAACATGGAAGAATCTTCCTTAAGACTCAAGTCGGGCTGGTATGACACCGGAGATTTAGGCTATCTCGATGAAGATGGCTATCTGTGGCACAAGGGCAGGCTAAAACGCTTCGTGAAAATTGGCGGAGAGATGGTGTCGCTCGTCATGGTCGAGGAGACCATGGACGATTTAACGCCACTAGAAGTCGAGTGCTGCGCCGTGGAGCTACCCGACGCCAAACGTGGTTCGAAGATAGTCGGAGTCACCAGTTCTAAAATAGATAAACAGGATCTCAATAAGCGTCTTGCGAAGACGTTACCCAACCTAGCTTTGCCTAAGAAGTACGTACACGTGCCTGAGTTTCCAAGAATGGGCAGCGGTAAGACCGACTTTCGTACTCTTACAGAGATCGTGCGCCAACTGGATGAACAAGATTAGACCATGACATCCATCAGGCGATTGAAAAAAAGCAGCCAACATCAGGGTGATATTGTCTGCTTTTTTTTCATCTATTGTGAGCTGCTCTAAAGCAGCTTAGCCAATCAACTGCCTTACAATAGATGCTAGACCCGCTAGAATCAGCAATACCATCGGTACCCAGCCGACCATGAACCCTAAGCCGCGTTTCGAAGGGTCGTTCACATAGGACATAAAGTACATAATCCGACCCACGAGAAAGAACGCGCCTAAGCCTGCCGCGTAAGTTGGGTCACCGAAGTATGCGAAGACTAGGATCGCCGGGATGAAAATGATCAATTGTTCCAGCGTGTTCATATGTACGCGATAGTAGCGGTCAAATACATCATGACCGGTTATCGCTGGCGCCTTAATGTCGAATTTTCCTCTTGCCATACCGACCTTCAGGCTAAAGAACATATACTCCACTAAAGCCAATAAGATTACTAATGCTACTAATTCCATAATTTTCCCCAAAGCTGCTTTTGCAGCGTTCTATTTTTACAATAATTAACTGCTTTCAATTTTAACGTTGATCATGCGATCCAGATATTGGATCGAGTCGGTGCCGACGATTGGTTCGAATTTGATATCCGGATGCAACTCTCTCATCATCAAATTTAGGAGGCCGTGCGCCGAATTGATCAATGTATCCAAAATAATCTTGTCTGTATCGCAACCTTTAGCCAATGCTACGAGGCGGTCAAAACCAACCAGAAAATTGTCCGTGTGGCGCCTACGAATTCCAGTACCATAGAAGAGGTCGACGAAGTCAACCTCAGACGCCTCCGACATTAGGCTAGGCATCGTTAGGAACATCCGGGAAAATATTTCAGAATCTCCGCCCGCAAACTGTTTCCAGATCTCCGCGAGTTCTTTCCCTGTGTAGCTGTTATTACCGGCCGGTCCCTGCGAAGAGAGAAACAACAAGCCCACTATCGAACCCAGTTGCTTGTGTGTACTTTCTGCGATCTTAAAAAAAGTCTCTTGTCGCGCATTCATCTCCGTTGCGGCGATGGCGTGGGCCTGCTTCTCGGAGTGCAGGTTATTGCGCTGCAGTTCTTTATTATTCTCGGCTAACACCGATTGCTGAATGAACAAGCCGACTACCAGCCAGAGAAAGGCGAGAAACGCGAACGCTCCCTCAAGAAAGGTGCCCATCTCTTCTATAGGCAGGTCAAGAAAGGAGCCCCAGCCGACGTTTCGCGCTATATAGATGATAAGAAAGCAGAACCAGAAGAAGGTAAGGCCAAGAGCAAACCAAATGCGCCAGTCTTTAGGTATATAGGAATTCATGGCGAGCTAGAATAAAGCGCTAACTAGGATCGGTCAACACTTCCTCGGAACATTTCAATTGGCCGAAAGACCGACCTAAGGGGCGCTGCTGCTAACGAAGATATCTATAAGGTTATCCCTTATCAAAGCAGCCTCCTCCCAAAGCACGAAATGCCCTTGGCCTTCGCGGTTGAGAAACCGAACTTCAGAATTTACAAGCATCCGCTGCATAAACACAGCGTTGTCAGGATGCACCAATTTATCCTTGCTCCCCTGCACAATTAAGACTGGCATGATGAGGTCCTGCCAACGAGGAACCATAGCTTCCAACTGAGGGTACAGCCGCATGATCTCGGCATTTGCTCCCTTTAGACTGGCACCCAAAACGAAGCGCGGCAGGGCAACGGCGAGTCGATTGTACCAACGTGGAGCACTCAGCTTCGGGTCGCCAGTTGTCGCGACGAAAACCAGACCGGCGATTAACTCGGAATAATTCATCGCGGTGCGCGCTATTACCGGCCCACCATAGGAATGCCCCATCAGCAGTGCCCCTTTCCCGGAACGATCCATATCCAACAGAGGACGCAACGCTGCTGCCTGTTCATCTAGAGAAGGCACCTTCGTGTCATCATTGCTTCTCCACCCAGGCCGGGTGACGGAGACCATATGAAATTTCTCCTGCATGATCGGGTCATTCAGATAACTCCTGAATGCTGTGTAAGAGCCTGGTGTCCCATGAACGAATATGATTAGCTGCTTTGGCAGGAGCGACGCTGAGGGAGTGTAGATCTCAACATAGTCGATCGAGCCCAAGGTCTTTACTAACACACTAGCTGACGTGTTAGGCGTATTGTTTTGTTGGGCGAGAAGCGACAGCGGCTTAGAGAGAGTAAGAATTAAGCCCAGTGCTAGCCAGAACCAAATAAAATGGCGAGTGTTTGACAGATAATTCGACAACTGTAGAACCCTCCTACCGCGCAGATATGAATACAAGGCGCCATTGCAGCAGAAAGCTCACGGATGATCAACAAGCGACAATATCGGACTATCGTGCCGTTTTGGCATGAAATTCGATAGACATGGCGTATAATCACATCTCGATCAAATGGCGTGTCGGAAACTGCCTTGTCAGTCGCAGCGCTCACCAGCCATAGCTCTAGATGCCGGAATAGGATCATGACCAAGAAACAAGCAAAATTCGATTTTGAGGTAGCTCTCGAGGAGCTGGAGGCGTTGGTGTCCTCCATGGAAGACGGCGAGCTTAGTCTTGAGGAATCCTTACAAGCATTTGAGAAGGGCATTAAGCTGACCCGCGAGTGTCAGACCGCGCTAAAGAACGCTGAGCAGAAAGTGCAAGTATTGCTAAATGAGAACGGCGATACCGAGGAATTAAATCTCGACGAAGTCGAAGAATAAGCTAAGCCAATGAGCACATCGAATACCCTTCAGTTGAATGAGTTCCGGCAGCAATGCCAGCAGCGCGTCGACCAGCGTCTTGGCGCGGCTCTAGACGCAGAGATCGTCAGCGCCACACTTCTTGAGGCGATGCGCTATGCCTGTCTGGGAAAAGGCAAACGCATTCGCCCCGTTCTGGCATACGCCAGTGTGCTCGCCGTGGGCGGCGAGCTAACCGCTGCAGACAATGCCGCTGCCGCCATCGAGCTCATTCATAGCTATTCTCTAGTACACGATGATCTTCCCGCGATGGATGATGATGACCTGCGCCGGGGTAAGCCGACGGTACACAAAGCATTCAACGAGGCTACAGCGATACTGGTTGGCGATGCGCTGCAGTCCCTAGCCTTTCAAATTTTGAGCACCGAGACTGATGTGCTAGGCGCAAACAACCGTCTTGCCATGGTCCAGCTACTAAGTCAGGCCGCAGGCGCCACAGGAATGGTCGGCGGCCAGAGCCTGGATTTCGAAGCTGTCGGGGTAAAACTCAGCATCCAACAGCTAGAGCAGATGCATAGCCTGAAGACCGGCGCCTTAATTCGCTGTGCCGTTTTACTTGGCGGCATGAGCTGTGGATCGAGCAGCGACTCACAGATGAGCGCTTTGGCGAGCTATGCAGACAATATAGGGCTGGCATTCCAAGTGCAGGACGATATTCTGGATGTAGTCGGAGGCACCTCGCAACTGGGCAAACCACAGGGCTCAGACAGCGACAAAAACAAACCCACCTATGTCTCTCTTTTGGGCCCAGATAAAGCAAAGGCTCTAGCTAACTCCCTAGCAGACAAGGCTATCGCCGCTTTACAGGGTTTTCCGACTAGCGCAGACACGCTGCGAGAACTAGCCGCCTTTGTGGTGAGTAGATTGCACTGATCAGGGTATAATTGACGATCCGGTAGCAGTCCTTTAACTTAGCCGGTTTTCACTCACTCTAGGCTATTAGCTGCAGACATTGCAGACCTTAAACTATCCAGAGGGTATCTGGAGTTGAACTACAACTATGTTAAATGAAATACCACAGTCTCGGCCCGACACGCCATTACTGGACAAAGTAGACAATCCTGACGACCTAAAACTGCTGGAGCGAGATCAACTGGCTCAGTTGGCGGAAGAGCTGCGCGCGTTTCTCCTTTATTCGGTAGGTAAGACCGGCGGACATTTCGGTGCGGGACTCGGCGTTGTCGAGCTCACCATTGCGCTTCACTATGTATTCGATACGCCAAACGACAAGCTAGTCTGGGATGTCGGTCACCAAGCTTATCCACACAAGATTCTTACCGGTCGGCGAGAGCAGATGCTAACCATGCGTCAGGCGGGCGGCCTTGCCGCATTCCCTAATCGCAGCGAGAGTGAATATGACACCTTCGGTGTCGGTCACTCCAGCACGTCCATTAGCGCCGCGCTAGGCATGATGGTCGCAGCGACAGTGCAAGCCAAAGAGCGGCACAATATTGCCATTATAGGTGACGGCGCGATGACGGCGGGCATGGCTTTCGAAGCACTGAATCACGCCGGCCACCTCGATGACAATATTCTTGTTATTCTTAACGATAATAATATGTCCATCTCCAACAATGTTGGCGGACTCTCCAGCTATTTCGCCCGCATGTGGGCAAGCAAGCCCTATAACTTCATTCGCACCGGCAGCAAGCGCGTACTCTCCAAAATTCCTCCTGCGCTGAAGGCAGCGCACCGCGCAGAAGAATATATGAAAGGTATGGTGTCACCCGGCACCTTATTCGAAGAAATTGGATTCAATTACATCGGTCTAATAGACGGGCACGACACCAATGGGCTTGTCGATATACTCAGCAACATAAAAACCCTACGTGGCCCACAACTGCTGCATATCGTTACACAAAAGGGCAAGGGCTACATTGAGTCCGAGAATGATCCCTTCGGCATGCACGCACTTAGCAAGATAGACCCTGGCCCAGCTTCACAAATTCAACCAGAAGAGGCGGCCAAAGAAGAAAACGAAGAGCAGCCTCCCAAAGCCGCACCCTCGCTGAGCTACTCCGATGTCTTTGGTAATTGGTTGTGCGAAGTTGCGCAATATGATGAACTCACGGTGGGCATAACACCTGCCATGGGAGAAGGTTCAGGCATGCGAAAGTTTGCCGCCAATTTTCCAGATCGCTTTCACGATGTAGCCATCGCCGAACAACACGCCGTAACGTTTGCCGCAGGCATGGCCAGCGATGGTCTTAAGCCAATTATTGCTATCTATTCGACCTTCTTGCAGCGCGGCTACGATCAGTTAATACATGATGTTGCTTTACAGAATTTGAATGTGATGTTTGCCATCGATCGCGCCGGCCTCGTCGGTGAAGACGGGCCCACCCACGCTGGCAGCTTTGATTTGAGTTATCTGCGTTGCATTCCGAATATGCTAGTGATGACGCCAAGCAATGAAGATGAAACTCATAAATTGTTATCTACCGGCTATCATTTCGATGGACCATCGGCTATCCGCTACCCGCGCGGCAAAGGGCCGGGTCAGGAAATACAAACGGGGCTGAGTCCGGTTGAGATTGGCAAGGCCAAGGTTCGCAGGCAAGGTAGCAATGTCGTAATCCTCGCCTTTGGCAGCATGGTCAATCCCACATTAGAAGCTGCTGAAAAATTGGATTCGACAGTAGTGGACATGCGCTTTGTCAAGCCACTGGATAAAGAGATCATTGGAGACATGGCTACCAAGCATCAATTGCTGGTAACCATCGAAGAGAACTCTGTAATGGGCGGGGCGGGCTCTGCCGTAAACGAATTCCTGCTCGCCTCTAACTACCAAATACCCGTCCTGAACCTAGGACTGCCGGATGCATTCTTAGAGCATGGCAAGGTGCCGCAGATGTTAGCCGACGTAGGCCTCGATGCCGCAAGCATCTGCGCGGCTATCAAGCAGAAATTGAAAGTCTGTAAAATTCAATCTGAAGCTGTCTAAGACAGCGCTTCAATCACCACCCTCGATCAGTTATCCATCTAACCAGCAGCGGAGTACAGCGTGTCCACGAGCGAAGAGAGAGCACTACGCCACAAGAAGGCAATGCAACGTAAGAAAGAACACATAGACGGTCGCATTGCGGCGGCCACAATCGATAAAGGCCTGCTAGTGGTCCTCACTGGTAACGGCAAGGGCAAGAGCACTTCTGCCTTTGGTATGCTCGCACGCAGTGTTGGTCACGGACTGCGCTGCGGCGTAATTCAATTTATAAAGGGCCAGTGGGAATGCGGAGAGCAGATGCTGTTCGCCGACAATCCGTTAGTTGAATTCCATGTAATGAATACCGGTTTTACTTGGGAGACTCAGGACCGCGATTCGGACATCGCCGCCGCCGAACAGACTTGGGCACACGGCGCAGAGATGATGATGAACCCAGAGATTAATGTCGTAATTCTGGATGAGCTTACCTACATGCTTACCTATGGCTATCTCGATAAGGAGATGGTGCTGTCCGCTCTGGAGAATAGGCCCGAAGGCCAGCACGTTATTGTAACCGGACGCAGCGCCGCTAAGGAGCTCATAGAACTGGCGGACACCGTTACCGAGCTGGGTGAAAACAAACACGCGTTCTACGACGGCGTAAAAGTTCAGAAGGGCATCGACTACTGATGAGAAGCCATCTGATAATATCAACACAATGCCGACGTTATAATGCGTTAGGAATATTTGGCATGTCGTTTTTATTTAAGGGCACATCTAACAACCTTCCTACCCGGCTGACAAAAAATATTGCTCGGATGTTGATCTTTGTAACTCGTATCACTAGGGGGACGGCTCCAAGAATTTTTTCAATAAGCTTACGCGAAGCACTTCCGCAACTGTTGATGCTGACTACTCTTGTGGTTAGTCAGGCTGGGTTCTCTATCGAGGTGCGCGACGACGAAGGGTCGCTAGTGCAACTTGATGAGAACGCACAGCGAATTATTAGCCTCGCCCCTTCGCTCACTGAATTACTGTATGCCGCCGGTGCAGGAAATAAGCTTGTCGGCGTCGTGGAATACAGCGACTATCCGATCGCCGCGAAAGCGCTGCCCATTATCGGCCGTTACGACATGCTTGATATGGAGAAAATTCTACAGCTGCAGCCCGACCTGGTCGTCGCCTGGCAGTCAGGTAATCCGCGAGCCTCTGTCAATCGACTCCGTGAGTTGGGTCTTACAGTCTACATCGCCGAGCCTAAGCGGCTAGATTCGATCCCCAGCCATATTCGAAGATTGGCAACATTAGCAGGCACCGAAGAACTCGCGGCAAAAGTAATCGAAGATTTCGACACTCAACTGGCGACTCTTTCGGAAAACTATCGAACTAAGACCCCTGTTAGAACCTTCTACCAAGTATGGGACAGGCCGCTAATTAGTGCCGGCGGCAACGAACTGATCAATGACATTATTGAGTTGTGTGGCGGCGTTAATGTATTTTTCGACATCGAACTGGTAGCACCGAAGGTAAGCCTTGAGGCAGTTTTGACTAGAAACCCAGAGGCGATCGTAGCAAGCGGCATGGATATCGAACGCCCGGAATGGTTAGACGAATGGCTCAAGTGGAAGCAGCTCAGCGCGGTTAGCAGTAACTCGCTATTCTTTGTGCCCCCCGAACTACTGCAGCGACACACCCCACGAGCACTGCTAGGCGCGGCCCTTATGTGTGAGCAGATTGATGAGACTAGAACAAAGCTGCGAGGGAACTAACCGCCTTCATACTCGGCTGCGTTGTGAAACAACAGGCTAGCGCTTACTTGATTACCACCATCCCCTTCTATTGCTGACTTATTTCCAACAACAGACAAAGCAATCCGACTAAAGGATGCAAAAGGTATAAGCAATGGATAACTGCGATTGAGCGGCATGCCCAATACGGTAGGCAGGACAACACGCAGCACACCGCCGTGCGTTACGACTAATACATGACTGCCATCAGGGAAATCGGCCAGCTCATTCCAAGCTTCAAGCACTCTGTCCTTGAAAGAAAGAAACGCTTCACCATTCGGTGGATGCAACTTGGACATATCCCTTCGAAACTCTTTGAACTGCGGCCCAGCCTCTTCTCGCCAATCGCTAAGCAGCATGCCATCCCAATCGCCATAATCTATTTCCTGCCACTGCTGGGCTACCCGTAATTCGAGCGCAGTCACGCCAGCAAGATGCTCGGCGAAAACTCGGCAGCGTTGTAACGGCGAAGAAATCAGGTGTGTCCAGCTCGGCGTCGAAGGGGACAGCTTTCGCTGCGCGGTCAGTGCAGCAGCTTTCTGCATCTGCGACCAACCTACTTCACTCAGCGGATGATCCACCCTACCTCGAAGTACGTCACCACCCTCGGGTTCTCCATGGCGAAGAAAATCAACGGTGATCTGTTTTTTCGAGGAAGGCACGTGCTAGGTGGGTTTCTTGTGACCCAATTTATCGAACTTAACAGCCAAGTAATTCTCGTTATGCGGGTTGGCGCCGGTGTGTATAGGAACTACCTCGGTGACATCGATGCCCATCTCGGTAAGAGCATCTATTTTTCTAGGATTATTCGTCATGATGCGCAAACTCGAAATATCAAAATGATCCAGCATGGGCTTGCAAATTCCATACCCTCGGCTATCGGCCTCGAAGCCCAACTGAACGTTGGCCTCTACCGTATCGGCCCCGGAGTCTTGCAATGCATAGGCTCTGATCTTGTTTAGCAAGCCGATACCACGCCCTTCCTGGCGTAAATAGAGAATTATGCCGCGCCCTTCCTTTGCTACGCTCTCCATCGCGTATTGCAGCTGTGGCCCGCAATCGCAGCGCAGGCTAAACAGACAGTCGCCGGTCAGACACTCCGAGTGAACTCGGCATAGAACAGGCTGATCTGAACTTAAATCACCAAAGGCCAAAGCCACATGCTCTTTGCCAGTAGACTGATCTTCAAAGCCATGGATTGTGAACTGCCCCCACTGCGTGGGCAGAGCTGCTGTTGCTACAAATGAAACTGTCAAAAAAAATTCCTCTACTTTCGTCAAACTTTAGCCAATTAGCACAACTAGAGCTTGTATACACAGGGCGGCCATTATACCCGCTAATACATCATCAAGCATGATCCCCAGCCCCCCAGCTAACTCTTTATCGGCCCATTTAATGGGCCAAGGCTTGAAAATATCCAGCAGACGAAATAAGCCAAAGCCCAGGAGCACCCAAAACAGACCGCTTGGTGCCATAAACATGGTAATCCAATAGCCCACAAATTCGTCCCAGACTATACCACCATGATCATGAACGCCCAGATCCTCTGCCGTCTTACCGCAAAGCCAAATGCCAAAAATGAAACTGAGCAGTACCAAGCCAGCATAGATGATGGGCGACATACTCGGCAGTGCTAGATAGATCAGCACCGCAACGGCGGTACCCACAGTACCTGGAGCTTTAGGGGAAAGCCCCGCTCCGAAGCCAAAGGCTAACAAGTGTATCGGGTTAGCTAATATCGCTTTGTTTGAGTTCATGGTCGCTCTAGTCTACTACTGTGAGTTTACCTGCAGCCACTGAAATGTTGAAAAGCTTGTGCAGTGACTTCAACTGGCGAGCCATCAGCGTCTAAATAGTCGATTCCCTCACCTAGATTGATGTCTCCAATACAGGTGACACTAACGCCTAACTCTTTGGCGATAGACTCCAGCTCTTCACAATCTTTTTTAGCGACAGTGAAGCATAACTCATAATCATCACCGCCAAACAGGGCCGCTAACAACCTATTCTCTGGGCTAACGCTACACAGGGCGGATTTGGAATAGGGTATCGCGCCCAATCTTATGCTACCGGCTACTTCACTCTCATCGAGGATATGTTGTAGGTCGCCCTGCAAGCCATCCGATATATCGATACAACTCGAAAATAATTTCCCAGCTGTTAAAGCTAACTCAATCTGTGGATGTGGCTTGAAGTAGGCGTCCTCGAAGAACTGCAGGCATGTTGCATTGGGCTCGCTCACAGTTAAGGCAAATTCGCTGCCTAGATGTGAATCTAAGCCTAACGTGAGCAGTGCTATGGCACCATCACCAAGTGTGCCACTAACATAAATTTTGTCGCCCACATTCGCGCCACTTCTTCGCGTGGCTCGATTCTTTTCAACGAGTCCTTGTACCTGAATACTGATGCTCAGCGGGCCTCGGCTAGTATCCCCCCCGACCAAAGGACAATTGTATTGCCTAGCTAGATATTCGAGTCCATTGCTAAAGCCAGCTAGCCACTTCTCATCGCTATGCGGCAGGACCAATCCAAGCGTGAAACAAAAAGGCTCCGCTCCCATAGCAGCTAGGTCACTTAGATTTACGGCGAGTGCGCGATTGGCTAACAAGGAAGGGTCGGCGTCTAGAGGGAAGTGTATGCCGGATATCAGCACATCCATCGACATCGCCAAATACTTGTTCGGTGGAACCTCTATGAGAGCGGCATCATCGCCAATTCCTAACTCGATCCCGTCACGCAGGAAAGACAGGTTGGGTGTCGCAAGAAAGCGACGAATGATTTCAAATTCTGATTGGCTGCTTGGCTTGTCCATGACTTCACGTACCGGGGCTTGATCGACAACTACCATGAATGGAGGAGCGATTTTTTCTGAACGAAATCAGCTAGTAACTAGGTAATCGATACTGCGATTTAAGCTAAGTGATTGAATTCCACATCGAGATGCATTTCCCCGGGTCGACTACTTAGCCGCCAATTCCAAGGGGCGAAGAGTCTTAGCTAGTTTATCTAACACACCATTAATGTATTTATGGCCATCAGTCGCACCGAAGGTTTTGGCTAACTCGACACACTCATTGATAACCACACGATAAGGAATATCTATGCGATTCGCCAATTCAAATGTTCCAAGATACAACAGTGCTCTTTCCACCGGATCCAACGATGTCAACTCGCGGTCCAACACAGGCCCTATATGCTTATCCAGAGCCTCTTGTTGCTTAGGAATCTCCAGAAAGACTTCCGAAAAATATTCCCAGTCAATTTTGCCACCATTCTGCTCATGAAATTGCGCTTCGATCTCCAGAGGCACGGATTTACTGATATGCCACTGATAGAGAGCCTGCACAATGAGTGTGCGGGCCTTGCGCCGCTGCGCTAATGGGATTTTACTCTTAGCATGCTGCTTCTTTTTAGGGGCTGAAGGATTATTGCTTGCGTCGGCCTTAGCTGGCGCCACTTATTTCTCCAACTGCCTTAGAAGGCTAACCATTTCGATTGCAGTAATTGCAGCCTCAGCGCCTTTGTTGCCAGCTTTCGTGCCAGCACGTTCTATCGCTTGTTCGATACTGTCAACAGTGAGCACCCCAAAAGCTACCGGTTTGCTAGTGTCGAGACTAACCTGACTCAAGCCTTTCACACATTCACCAGCCACGTATTCGAAGTGTGGAGTACCGCCACGAATTACCGCGCCCAAAGCGATAACAGCATCGCAGTCGTCTCCGCTTGCGATCTTCTTTACCGCCAAGGGTAATTCGAAAGCGCCTGGCACTTTAATGACAGTGATGTCTTTATCCATGACTCCGTGCTTGCGCAGAACATCTATCGCGCCTTCGAGCAGGTGGTCAACGATAAAGCTATTAAATCGCGCCACGGCAATCACATATCTCGCTTGAGCGTTGTTGTAGTTACCTTCTATTGTCTTTATACCCATTGCCTTTTCCTACCACTTTCTTTCCATGACTCATACGGGCGTGAATATTTCTTGCCGCTTCTACTTACTACCGGCTCGATCCACGATCAACTTTATTTCTCGAATTCAACAAATTCAACTACTTCTAAATCAAAACCTGAGATCGCATTAAGTTTCGCCGGGTAGCTCAACAAACGCATCTTACCGACGCCTAAATCCCTTAGTATCTGCGAACCAGTTCCAATAGTGAGATCACTGCCGCTGCGATTAATAGAAGCGGTCTCAGAACCGTCGCTCAAGACATTAGCAATATTTTGATCGAGATCCTGACCATAATCTTCACCGGATAATAGCACAGCCACACCCTTGCCTTGTTCAGCGATTTTTTCCAAGGCATTGCTGAACGACCAGCTAGTGCGATTCGAATTATAGACATCACAGATGTCACGCACCGTATTTGGTATATGGACTCGTACCAGCAAAGGATCATTAGGGTCGATTACCCCCATCGTAAAGGCGAGATGCAAACTACCACTAATAGAGTCCTTGTAAGAATGCACATCGAACTCGCCGTACTTCGTTTCCATTTTGTTGCTAGAAACTTTAGTAACAGTATGTTCGTTTGCAATTCGATAATGAATAAGATCGACGATAGTGCCAATTTTAATGCCATGTTTCTCAGCGAATTTCTCAAGATCTGGACGCCTAGCCATCGAGCCATCTTCGTTCATAATTTCAACGATCGCGGCGGCGGGCGAATACCCAGCCAGCCTGGTAAGGTCGCATCCTGCCTCGGTATGACCCGCTCTGCGCAGTACGCCACCCGGCTGCGCCATGATAGGAAATATATGCCCTGGCTGCACAATGTCTTCGGCGACAGTGTCACGGCCGACGGCTACTTGAATAGTACGGGCTCTATCGCCTGCCGAGATTCCAGTGGTCACCCCGATCGCCGCCTCGATAGAGACAGTAAAGTTTGTGTTATAGGGTGTATTGTTTTCGTTTACCATCAGAGGCAACTTCAAATGCTTACAGCGCTCTTGAGTAAGAGTAAGGCAGATCAAGCCTCGCGCATTAGTTGCCATGAAGTTAATATCTTCGGTGCGAACACGCTCGGCAGCAATAATGAGATCACCTTCGTTCTCTCTATCTTCATCGTCCATCAATATCACCATCTTTCCCTGGCGAATGTCGTCGATGATCTCTTCTATCGAATTCAACTTCATAATTTTTTCAAACTCTTTTTAAACTCTTTCAAAAAACACTGTTAAATCTAGCGCCTATTTAACCAAAGCCATGCTTTGCCAAAAAATCTTTATTCAATCCTTCTGTCCTGGATTCAGTTCCCTGCAAAAGCCTCTCGAGGTAACGAGCTATGAGGTCAACTTCCAGGTTAACTTTCTGATCCACTTTGTAGTCGCCGATTATCGTTTCTATTTGAGTGTGAGGAATAACGTTAACGGTGAATTTTTGACCACTGACCTCATTCACCGTCAAGCTAGTGCCATCGATACAGACAGAACCCTTGGCAGCGATATACTTCGCTATCTCTTTTGGAGCTTCATACACCAAACGCACACTGGCGCCGTCTTCGGACGATTCAACCAGACTGCCCACACCATCTACGTGACCGCTAACGATGTGGCCGCCGAGGCGCCCGCTAGCTAGCATGGCCTTCTCTAGGTTTACACGCGTACCGTCCTTGAATTCTCCAAGAGCTGTACAGCGCATCGATTCGTTGGAAACATCGGCGCTGAAAATATTTTCCTTCAGCTCTACAACTGTTAGGCAGCAACCATTTACGGCGATGCTATCTCCGAGAACGACATCGCTTAGGTCGAGCTTTCCAGTATCGATAGTCAGACGCCAGTCAGACCCTAACTGTTGTAACTTAGCTACTGAGCCGATCGCCTCGATTATTCCGGTAAACATTGTGTTATTCACTTATCCGAATCATTTTTCTATGGACTTAAATTCAGATCGGCTTCAGTACAACGCGTATATCGCGATCTATCTGCCGCAAATCGGTAATCTTAAAATTCAGGCTATCAGACATTGATTCGATACCCGCTATATTGAGCATCGAGCGAGCATCACTGCCTAGCAATTTTGGCGCAATATAGACGATTAATTCATCTACCAAGCCCGCCTGTATAAACGCTGTACTCAGCGTAGCACCTGCCTCAACCAGCACCTCGGCGCAGGCAAAATCAGAGGCCAGCGATTCTAGCACAGAATGCAAACTTACTCTCTTTTCGCTCGCCGCCGCTTGTCGGTATTCCACATTCGATGCAGGATTTTTAGCGCCTTCAGGCGGCTCGATGGAGAAGATCTTTACCTCTCCCGGTAATGTGAGAATTTTTGGCCGTATCAGGAGTCCGAAGCCGACTATCTAGAATCACTCGCAGGGGTTGTGTTGACAAAGAGAATTCATTGCGAGCGAGCTCTTCTGGATGAAGATTCAGATCACTGATGCGAACATTAAGAGAAGGATCGTCGGCTAACACCGTCTCTATGCCGGTTATCACTGCGCCGCTTGCGGCACGTAACCTCTGCACGTCACTGCGTGATTGGCGTCCGCTTATCCACTTGCTCTGGCCATTCGCCAGCGCGGTTCGACCATCCAAGCTCATAGCGAGCTTGCAGCGAACATAGGGAATACCCTGTTCCCGCCTCTTAAAATAGCCAGGGGTTACCGCGCGCGCTAAGGAATCGAAATCGGTTAGTTGTGTTACGGGTATTCCAGCTGCAACTAATTTCTCAACGCCGCTTCCAGCAACCTCAGGATTCGGATCAATACTGGCAATGACAACCTGAGAGACCCCCGCTTGAATCAACGCGTCGCTACAAGGACCCGTGCGACCTGTGTGTGAGCACGGCTCTAGAGTAACGAAAGCGATCGATGATGTTGCCCGATCACCTGCCTGCTTCAACGCCATTATTTCAGCATGATCCTCACCCATAGCCACATGCCAACCCTCGCCTACGATTTTCTGATTCGTAACGAGAACGCAACCTACTCTAGGGTTCGAGGATGTATTGATAGCATACCCGGCCAGATCTATCGCTCTTCGCATATAGACTGGCCAGTCAATAAATTCTGGTTCTAGTTCATCGTTGCGAATTTTTTTCATGGCTTTCATGAATGAGATAGTTCTTCAACAGAAATCGGGTTTCTCGAAAAAGTGACTACGATGCAGCTGCGCACCGAATTCGAGATTAAGAAATAGTCTGCATTATTTAGAATTGTCTTCGGAGAGGCGATCAATTTCCGCACGAAATTCATCAAGATCTTTGAAGCTACGGTAGACCGAGGCGAACCTAACGAAGGCCACCTCATCAAGATCGCGCAGTTCTTTCATCACCTGCTCGCCGACAGCTCGAGATTGAATTTCACGCTCTCCACTGGAGCGCAAGTTCGCCTTGATACGCGTAATCGCCTCCTCCACCTTCTCGATACTTACGGGCCGCTTCTCTAAGGCCTTAGTTAGACCGGTCATTAACTTGTCTTCGTTGAAGGGTTCACGTATGCCATCGGTCTTGATAATTCTCGGCATCACCAATTCGGCAGACTCGTAGGTAGTAAACCTCTCTTCGCAGGTAATGCACTCGCGTCTGCGGCGGACGTTATTGCCCTCAGTTACTAACCGAGAATCTATTACTTTAGTGTCAATCGCGCCACAAAAAGGACAATGCATAAAAACCACTCATTCAACTATTATTCTACTAAGGTAGTAAGAGACTATTTTTATAGTCCCTCCCGAGGAAGCGGTTATCACTCACCGTGTTTATTAATACACTGGGAAGCGTGCGCAGAGTTCAACTACCTTCTGCTTTACCTCGGCTATCACCGCTTCATTTTCAATATCATCAAGAATATCACACATCCAAGCAGTTAGATCGGCAACCTCAACCTCTCCAAACCCTCGCGTTGTGATTGCAGGCGAACCTAGACGCAGGCCACTTGTTACGAACGGCGGCTTGGGATCGTTTGGAACGGCATTCTTATTAACAGTGATATTCGCCATCCCCAAGGCAGCATCGGCAGCTTTGCCAGTAATGTCCTGCTTGATTAAGCTAAGAAGAAATAAGTGATCGTCCGTACCGCCGGACACGACATCAAAGCCTCTCTCGATAAATCCCTTCGCCATCGTTCTGGCATTAGCAACTACCTGCGTTTGGTATCTCTTGAAGTCTTCGCTCATTGCCTCTTTAAAGCACACAGCCTTTGCTGCAATGACGTGCATTAACGGCCCGCCCTGACTCTCCGGAAATACTGCAAAGTTCAGTTTCTTCTCCAGTTCAGGATTCGCTTTAGCGAGAATTATTCCGCCACGCGGTCCGCGTAGGGTCTTGTGGGTAGTAGATGTAGTGACATCGGCGATATTTACCGGGCTTGGATAAACGCCGGCCGCGATCAATCCCGCGACATGAGCCATGTCGACCACGAAGTAAGCACCGATACTGTCCGCTATATCGCGGAATTTCTGCCAATCGACAACACGAGAAAACGCGGAGAAGCCTGCAATGATCATCTTTGGCTTATGCTCCTGAGCTAGCGCGTTCACCTGCTCGTAATCGATGTCGCCGGTTTCACTATGCAGGCCGTATTGCACTGCCTTGTAGATTCTTCCTGAGAAGCTCACACTAGCACCGTGAGTCAGGTGACCGCCATCTGCCAGGCTCATGCCCAATACAGTATCGCCAGGGTTCAGCAGCGCCATGTAAACAGCGGCGTTTGCCTGCGAGCCAGAATGCGGCTGCACGTTTGCATAGTCTGCCCCGAACAGCTCCTTTACTCGGGCAATAGCCAAATTCTCGATAACATCAACGTGCTCACAACCACCGTAGTAACGCTTGCCGGGATAGCCCTCGGCGTACTTATTGGTTAGCACTGAGCCCTGCGCCTCCATAACCAGCGGACTGGTGTGATTCTCGGATGCGATTAGCTCGATATGTTGCTCTTGACGACTTCTCTCAGCTTCAATGGCCGCGCTTATTTCTGGGTCAAATTCTGAAATTTTAGTGCCGCTATTAAACATCTACTACTCCGAAGGGTTACTCATTTTGAGGGTAATGCTTGAATGTGAATTCTTCTGCTGATTGACGCAAGATTCGCTTTCGCGAATTAGTTCGCCGGTCAGAGTTTTTGAAGGCGCTATTCTACATGATGAGCTTTCTATGAGCATTACTATTCTTAGTATTCTGATGGTTTTCGGGCTGGTGAATGAGCAGAATAGTACACTGTGCTTGTGCCATAATAGCACCTCTGCGATGCTGGCATTGCTGCAACCTCGTCAACGGCTAAATTGAGCACGTAGACAGTAACCGCACTAGCTCCAAGACGCTATATTGAAGGCATTATTTTCAGACACGTTAAATTCAGGAAAGTCATTCTTAGGAAACAGTTCAATGGCACAATTTGTTTACACTATGCATCAGGTCAGCAAGATCGTCCCACCGAAGCGGCAAATTCTGAAAGACATCTCATTATCCTTTTTCCCTGGCGCAAAGATTGGCGTATTAGGCCTGAATGGCTCCGGCAAATCGACGCTGCTGCGAATCATGGCCGGTGTAGACACGGAGTTTAATGGCGAAGCGCGCGCGCAACCGGACATCAATATCGGCTACCTACCGCAGGAACCACAGCTAGACGAGAGTCTAGATGTGCGCGGCAACGTGCAGCAAGGTGTGCAGGAGATCATCAAGCTCGTAGATGACTTTAACGCGATAAGCGATAAATTCGCGGAACCCATGACTGACGATCAGATGAACGAACTTCTGGAGCACCAGGGCGAGCTACAAACCAAGATCGATACCTGCGATGGCTGGGAGATTGAGCGAGTTCTAGAGCGAGCCGCTGATGCACTGCGCCTTCCACCATGGGATGCCGAAGTGAGTAAATTATCTGGAGGAGAGCGGCGCCGTGTAGCCCTCTGCAGACTGCTACTCAGCAAGCCAGACATGTTGCTACTCGATGAGCCCACGAACCATCTCGACGCTGAAAGTGTCGGCTGGCTAGAACGCTTCCTGCAGGACTATTCAGGCACAGTGGTTGCGATCACTCACGATCGCTACTTCCTCGATAATGCTGCTGGCTGGATTCTCGAATTGGACCGCGGCCATGGCATCCCTTATGAGGGCAACTACACCAACTGGCTTGAAACGAAAGAGCAGCGGCTGGAATCGGAGGCTAAGAAAGAAGCCGCCCATGAACGCACTATAAAGTCTGAACTGGAATGGGTGCGCGCGAACCCTAAGGGAAGACAGTCTAAGAGCAAGGCCCGTATTGCACGCTTCGAGGAACTAAATTCACAGGATTTCCAGAAGCGTAATGAAACGTCCGAATTGTACATCCCCCCCGGCAATCGGCTGGGGGATAAGGTCATCGAGGTGAAAGACCTCTGTAAGGGCTTCACCGATAAGAGCCTGATCGACAAGCTGAGCTTGTCGGTACCCAAGGGAAGCATCGTTGGCATCATCGGCGGCAACGGCGCAGGCAAGACAACATTCTTGCGCATGCTCGTTGGAGCGGAACAACCGGATAGTGGCAGCATAGAATTAGGAGAGACTGTTGATCTCGCCTATGTCGATCAGAGTCGCGACGCACTCAATGGAGAAAATACCGTCTGGCAGGAAATTTCTGATGGGCAGGAGCAATTGCAAATAGGCAGATATGAGGTTTCATCCAGAGCCTATGCCAGCCGCTTTAACTTCAAGGGCGGCGATCAACAGAAATTTGTTAAAGACCTATCCGGTGGTGAACGCAATCGCCTGCATATGGCCAAACTTTTAAAGCGCGGCGGCAATGTTCTGCTGCTGGATGAACCAACTAACGATCTGGATGTGGAAACTCTGCGGGCCCTCGAAGAAGGCCTATTAGCCTATCCTGGTTGCGTCATCGTGGTCTCGCACGATCGCTGGTTTCTTGACCGTATCTGCACCCACATCCTGGCGTTCGAGGGCGGCAGCGAAGTTACCTGGCATGAAGGGAATTACACGGATTACGAGGTGGAACGCAGGAAACGCACCGGCGATTCCAACGCGCCAACACGTATTAAATACAAGAAGTTAAACCTCTAGCGCTGAGACTCGCGCTGCAGCCAGGGCTAGAGTCCCAGCTCGTCTCGCATTTTCGCCAAGCGAGCCTTCGCCTCGTCCTTGCTGAGGAGGCGCGCGACCTTATCCGGGAGAGGCGCAACCCCAGTCACTTCTAACTCCACGCCTTTTATCACCTGTCTACACAGCAGATGGTAGTGATAGTCGAATACAGGAAAGGATCTCGATTCGGATTCGTTAGCGAGAATAAACCAACCCGCCGCCTGCCCTGCTCGATACACCGCCTCGTGACTCCACGGGTAATCACGCTTGGGGGAAGAGGCGCCACAGGCTTCAATATAGGCCTGCCGCGGCGATGGCAATCCAAACAAATCTAAGCCCTGCTCGCAGGCCTTCACCAAGGTCGCTATCGACGGCAAATAATCCTGTGTTCGAATTACCTGCTTGGCCGCATGCACGATTTGCAGTGGAGAGTACTGTTCGAGAGTGCCCAGCCAATACTTCTTGGCGATAATTTGGCTTCCCACATCGCTGAAGGCTTTGTGAAATTGATTGTGATAGGCGAACTCAAATTCAGCGAAAATCTGGTTTATCGCATCGACACGGTCGAGCTTGACGTCATTGTTAAATTCGCCAGTGGGCTCCTTCACTTCTTCGCTAACAATTGGGACGGATCTATTCTGCCCAACTTCGGTCAGCGATTCGCTGGAATCTTTCTTTAACTCTTTGCTGGCTTGATCCAACAAGGGATTGATTTTCTGCATAGCTTAAATCTGCATTCTCAGTTTGTTTCAGCTGTCTTGCCCAGTCTTGTTTGATGAATTGGAGAAATACCGTATTCCAAGATGACTTAACCTGCTGACTGTCTTTCCAATACATGACGAATTCGGGAATCTTAGCTCTAGCATACTTCTCATCGATCTCCGCTAGCTGCAATATTTCGAAACAGTCGTTACTCGGCTGCCAGCTTGCCTGAATAGCTTTCGGCGTATCGTCATAGCCAAATGATGCCGAAAATTTAGCCCACTGTCTGCGTATGTGCTCGATGAACTTCGTATTCCATGCGCCATTAACCATACCGCGTTCGCGCCAATAGAGCACAAACTCAGGGATAGCATCTTCTATGAAGCTGCCATTAATACCCGAAATTTCTAAGATTCCAATCGCATCTTCGCTAGGACGCCATGTGGCGGACATTTCGGTAGCGAGCTCAAAAGCTCCTTTGCGAGTTTGTTCGTTTCGCCATTCCTTTAATACGTGCTTATAGAATGCATTTCCCCAAGAAAAGCGTGCCTGGCCACGGTCGCGCCAATAGCTAACGAATTCAGGGACGAGGGCATTAGCAAAGTCTTCTGGCACATTGTGTTGTTGGCATTTCGTGATCCAATCCTGGTTTGGCTGCCAATTAGGCGCTATCAACGAGGCACTACCACTACCTGGAATCGTGGGTGTCGGTAGCGGGGGTGTCGAAATTGACGCTGCAACTCGAGGTGCCTCGGATTGCCTACTGGGCATAGACCGGAAACTCGCCGCATTGTTGTCTGAAGCTTCATTGCTAGGCTCGTTTATCGCATAGAAGCCAGTGCGTGACTCTGCGATTGGATCAACAACTATGAGCCCCAGATTTTGTAAGCTGTTCTGCACTCGCCGAATGTCTACGCTCACCCAGAAAGGAAAAGCAGTCTGAAAATCGCTGTCACTTAGCACGGCCCAGTCAAGGCTTGGGTTCGAAGCACGCCGGCAGATTTCCTTGCCGTGGATTAGCTCCGCCAATACCTGCAGCATGACCGCCTCCTCCAAGCCTATGGTCGCCGCTAAGGTAGGCGATATAATCAAGGGGCGTTCTGGCAGCAGTGAAGATTTCATTTAAAATAGAATCGGTTGTCGGTCTAAAAGCTAGGCATTAGACACTGGGCGAAAAGAGATGTAATCGAGTCGGCACAGTAGAAGTTGAATTACTGATTCGATGCTAACACAGGAAGTTTTGTGAACACACCGAACAGTGTTCATAGAATCAATTTTTGCCTTTGCATTTTCTTAACTGTTAATCTACACACAATGTATCAACAACTTATTAAAGATTTTATTCAGCAGGAGCGCCTTCCATCGACTTATTTGCTGGATGCGACACAGTACTTTTTGCCTCTCGTTCGCGATATAAAAGCTGAGATTCAATCAAGCCGGAATGGCCCATTTCTAATCGGCATCAACGGCGCCCAGGGGACAGGAAAATCGACACTGGCGAAATTGCTGAGCGCACTGCTGACGAGCACTGGGTATCGCACGGCCAACCTCTCCATCGATGACTTCTACTATTCCAAGGCAAAGCGGCAGGAATTGGCAAACGAAATTCATCCTCTATTGCGCTCGCGTGGCGTACCCGGAACACACGATGTCGATCTCGCGCTGAACCTGATTGAACAGCTCTATGCAGCCGGATCAAATCAGCAAATCACCCTTCCCAGGTTCGACAAGTCACTCGATGACTGCCGGCCCGTTACTGCCTGCGAGCAAATACAGGGGCCGATAGATATTATAATTCTTGAAGGCTGGTTCGTCGGCGCAAAAGCGCAGGCAGGAGATGAACTCACACAGGCCATCAACGAATTAGAGATCAATGAAGATAGCGACGGCCGCTGGCGCGCCTACGTCAATCACCAACTGGCGGGGAGCTACCAATCTTTATTCGAAAAAATCCACCTACTGCTGATGTTGCAAGCGCCGGGGTTCGAACAGATCCTAGAATGGCGCAGCTTGCAGGAGGAGAAGCTACGTAGGCTTGCGGTTACGGACGCCAGTGGGCTGATGGATCGCAAGGCCATCAAACATTTTATTCAACATTTTGAGCGCCTAACGCGGCACTGCCTGCGGACACTTCCAGATTCGGCCGACCGCGTTTTCCAGCTCAATGCCGAGCACCGCATAACGCTGAGCTAGGCCGACTCGACCATCTCCGCCTTAGCCTCCTTTCTCGCAAACAAAGGCTGCAACCAAACTCGAGCGAGCAATGCACACAACAACACTGCAGCTAACTGCCTCCAAAGTGGATAGCTCTCACCATGCTCCATCATCGAAATCTGCAACTGCCAACCGTAGGCGGTATACAGTTCATTTAAAATGAGTCCACAGCCTATTGCACTGACGATTACGCCCACCATATAGGCGATTAATGAACGCATTCCCAACTGCTCCTTGATCACACCCATGGTAGCGATGTTCGTGGCGGGCCCGGTCAGCATAAATACCAAGGCAGCGCCGGGTGAGATGCCAGCAAAGAGCAAGCCGGCAGCGACAGGCGTCGAGGCTGTTGCACAGATATACATAGGCAGACCCACGATCACCATAACGATCATGGCCAGCAAGCCATCTCCCCACTGCAGGAAGAAAGACTGCGGCACGACAGCTGTAATGATGGTCGCTGCTAGCAAACCGATTACCAGCCATTTCGCCGTATCGGAAATCATCCGTCCATAGCCGTATTGCACTGCGCTGATCAATTTCTCGCCTAGACTTGGCTCTGCCTCGGGCTGTTCTTGCTGCTTAGAGTGGCAACAACTGCTTGCTGCCTCAATCGGTTCTACGACCTCTTCCTCTTTGTCGAAGGTATTGACCAATACGCCAGCAATAATCGCACTTGTTAGCGCTGCAACCGGCCTCGCGATAGCAAATACTGGACCGAGGACCGCGTAAGAAAACGAGATAGAATCGACTCCCGTTTCTGGCGTAGCCACTAAAAAGGAAGATGTAGCACCTTTAGATGCCCCTGCCTTGCGCACAGCCAACGCTGTGGGGATCACTCCACAAGAACACAGCGGCAGAGGTGCGCCGATAAGTGCGCCCTTTACGATAGAGACAAAGCCCGGCTTTGCCATCTGCTTGTGCACCCATTCGCTGGGAATAACCTGCTTGATAATGCCCGCCAACAAATAGCCGATAAGCAACCAGGGCGCACTTTCGATAAGTAAATTCCAGAAAATTGTTAGTAAGTTCAATAGAATAGCCTCGCTTAGTTCTCGTTTTCTCGGGACAGCCCCGCATCGAGGGCCTCCATTATCGAGCAGTGAGTAGCATTCTCAGGGCCACCACAGCAGCTCTCTAACAGTAGTTCCAGCGTCTGCTGCATAGACTGCAGCTCCGCCATTTTGGCATTGACCTCCCGCAGCTTCTTCTGGGTGATGTCAGTAACTTCCTGACAGCTGTGGCTCTGCTTATCTACCCGTATAGAGAGCAGTTGGCCGATATCGTTGAGAGAGAACCCGGCATTACGGGCCGTCTTTACAAATCGCACGCGGAGCACGTCAGAATCAGTATAGAGGCGATAACCCGCCTCGCTACGATTGCTGGCTTTAATCAGGCCGCGTTTCTCGTAATAGCGCAGAGTATGGGCTGAAAGCCCCGCCTGCTGTGCAAGTTCACTAATTTCCAACATCTTCTCACTCGCAAAACTTGCGCCGATTGGCTGAAACTTGGGACAAGTATAAGCTTAGAGCTAACACTAAGGTCAATGGTTGATTTACTACTAATGGTTTTATGAAGCGGTCTCAGCTAAAGGTGCGACCGATCCACTTAGCAATATCCACGACCTGCTGCGGGCACAGCGAATGCTCCATGGGGTAGCTGTTGTATTGCGGCGTGAATCCTAGGTTCTTCAGCGTCGCTACACTCTTCTGCCCAAGCGCCTCCGACACTACTGGGTCCATGCTGCCATGGCAGATCAATATCGGCATGCTGTTTTGGATGGGATTAACCTTGATGCTGGCCGCCGTCGCGAAATAGGTTGATAGCGCCATTATGCCCGCCAACGGCTTTGGGTAGGTCAGCCCGGCTTCGAAGGAAACCGCCCCGCCCTGCGAGAAGCCAGCAACGATGATGCGACGGCTATCGACACCTCGCTCGATCTCTCTATCGATGAGTGCGTGCACCCTAGCTGCTGATTGCTGCAGTTGTTCTTCATCGACATGTCGGTCGATATTCATCTCCTTGATGTCGTACCAAGCAGGCATTACGAAGCCATTATTAATCGATACCGGGATAGATGGGGCATTTGGGAAAATGAAACGTATACCAAAACTATCAGGCAGGCTCAATTGCGGCACGAGCGGCGCAAAATCACTTCCGTCCGCACCAAGGCCATGCAGCCAAATAATCGACGCATTTACCGCCGCGCCATTTGGCGATTCCATCTCAATTGCAGGTAGTAATTCCATAGTGCCTCTTTCCCCTTTCTAGTGTCATCCTGATTACACGCCAGCACAGAGCTCAGGCGCTGAGCAGATCGAGTTTATAGCAGGCACAGTATCACCTCGCAACTAATGGATTGCGATTCTCATCTTCAGCTTTCTGTGCTTTACTCGTTACACATTGGTCGTGCAGAAGAGATGCACAATAATAATTTACAATTGTTTGGTACAAGATAATGAAAATATCAGAACCCAAGGATAGCCTAACAAAGTCTACTCGCGCTCCAGTATCTTTGCTCGCAACCTTCCTTCTATTTGCGGCTCTTTTGTCGAGCACATTCACTTTTGCGCAGGAACAAAGCGACCCGCGCTGGGTTACGACCTGGAGCACTTCTCCTAGCACTCTGCCCGGCGAAGATGATCCCGACAACAACGCACAAGAACAAACGCTGCGTTTAATCGTCCACAGCAGTGTGGGTGGCGACAGTGTGCGCATTCGTCTAAGCAATGCCCATGGCAACGAAGCGCTAAAAATTGGCGCTGCCAGCATTGCATTGCAATCTGAAGGAAGTTCAATCCAGCCAGGCACGAGTAAGTCGCTGCAATTCGCGGGTCAGTCCTCAGTCTCAATACCCAAAGGTGCGGTTGTTTTTAGCGACCCACTCAACTACGACCTACCCCAGATGACAAACCTAAGCGTTAGTCTCTATCTTCCGCAAGACAATGGATTTCTAACCGCCCATGCGCTATCGAATCAAACCAACTATATGTCTGACGGCTCAGATCAAACTAACTCTGTGAACCTCGCCGACCAAACAGAGACCGCGGCCTGGTCTTTACTGACTGCCATCGACGTAATTAATACCAATGCGATTTCCGCAATTGCCGTGGTGGGCGATTCCATTACCGATGGCTGGGGGTCTACCGCGAGCGCCAATCAGCGTTGGCCAGACCATTTTGCGCGAAGGCTTTTTACAGAAAGCAACGCACGGAAATTTGCTGTTGTGAATGCAGGCATAAGCGGCAATAGAGTAACGAGTCAGGGCAACTCGCTGTTCGGGCAAAACTTACAGGCTCGCTTCGAACGCGATGTGCTCGCGCTAAGTAATGTAACTCATATGGTCCTAATGGAAGGCATCAATGACATCGGCATGTCCCCCAACGGTGGTTTAATAACCGCCGCAGAAGTTATCGCAGGCTATCGACAGATCATCGCCCGTGCTCATGCCGCGGGAATAAAAGTTATAGGTGCCACCCTCACTCCCTATGAAGGCGCGGCCTACTTCACGCCCGAGGGGGAGCTGGTAAGACAGGAAATCAATGCCTTCATTCGCGGCGGCGGCGAGTTCGATGGTGTTATCGATTTCGAGAAAGCGGTGCAAGATCCCGCCAACCTGAAACGCATTCTTCCCGAATTTACCGCAGACAATTTGCACCCCAACGATGCCGGCTATGCGGCGATGGCCAATATCGTCGAACTTGATCTGTTCGATTAAATTGCTTGATGGCAGCATCGTTAGTCACCAATTCTCCCTACTTCAGCTATGCTTATTCGGCCACAATTCGAATGAGCATAGAATCTAATTGAAAACCAAGCACCAATTAAAATGAGAAACGATGAGCGATTCACTGTCCAATAAATTCGAAGAACTGATTGGCCTAAACTACCAACTCTATAATGGGTTGTTTCTCACTCTGCCACTGGATGCGGTGGAAAAGACTGGTTTGCTATTACCCTTGCTCGATGCCGCCTGCCAGCAAGGCCTCAATGACGGCAAGAACCCAGACGTAATAGTTGAAGAATTTTTTGAACTGCACAAACCACATTTTACCGCTACTGATAAAAACAACTTCCTATTCAAAGTCATTCAATACGTCGAACGGCAAGTAGTTCTAGTTGACGCACTCGAAGACGCCGCCTATCGCAAAATGCATCAGGTCGACAAGCTTAAAATTTTACAAACTGTGGTAGAGAACGTCGAGTCGGACAATCTGAATCAAGAATTTTCGGAGATACTTAAAAAATTCGGCATACGGGTAACACTGACCGCACATCCCACACAATTTTATCCGGGCCCCGTACTCGCAATTATCAATGATTTAACACGCGCTATTGCTCGCAATGATAATTCTGAGGTGAGAAACCTTCTGCAACAGTTAGGCAACACGCCATTTTCAAGAAAAACCAAGCCCTCTCCCTATGACGAGGCGGTGCTACTCAGCTGGTATCTAGGTAATGTCTTCTATCCAGTAATGGGGCAGATAGTTGACACGTTCGCGGGTCGCTATGAACGTGCTGTGCTTGAGAACCAGAAACTCATGACAATTGGTTTCTGGCCCGGCGGCGATCGCGATGGCAATCCATTCGTAAATGTCGACACGACTCGTCGCGTCGCTGCGAAACTACGCTACAGCATCGCGAACTGCTATCACCGCGATATTCGCGAACTTAAACGGCGCCTCACCTTCGCAGGAATCTACGGAATTCTCAATGACATCGAAAAGCAACTACACGGCGAAATGTCCGAAAGAAATCCTGTCTACACCCTAGACGCTGAGACATTTATCGCGAAGCTCGATGAGATAGAAACTATCCTATTAGAGCAAAATCAAGGTCTATTCATAGACAAGTTACGCTCGTTCAGGCGGAAGGTAACCCTTTTCGGTTTCTATTTCGCGAGCCTCGATATTCGTCAGGACAGCCGTGTAATTTCTCGCGCGCTCGATGCAGTCAGTGAAGAGAATCCGTCATTTTTTACGGGCTTGAATAACCTCAGCGAGACAGAGCAAGTAAACAAATTACTAAACATCTCCGGAAGTGTCGGACTCCCTTCGATCGATGATGAAGTACTGCTGGATACGGTGGGCTCGTTTTCTCTAATCGATGAGATTCAAACCCTTAACGGCGAGCAAGGGTGCCATCGTTATATTATTAGCAACTGTCATGGACCGATCGATATAGCACGAGTATATGCCTTGTTCCAACTATGTGGCTGGCAAGACAAATCCCTAAATGTCGACATTGTGCCCCTATTCGAATCAATTAACGATCTGGATAGTGCTGGCGAGTACATGCGCAGTATCTATGCGAATCCGAACTATAAGCAGCATCTTGTTAACCGTGGGAACAAACAAACCATCATGTTGGGTTTTTCCGATGGAACAAAAGATGGGGGCTACCTGATGGCAAACTGGGCCATCTATAAGGCGAAGGAAAATCTCACTGCGGTGTCGCGAGAAGCAGGTATCGAAGTCATCTTCTTCGATGGTCGCGGCGGCCCCACGGCTCGCGGCGGTGGCAATGCCTATTTATTCTATGCGGCATTGGGCAAAAAGATTGAAAGCAATGAGATTCAGATGACTGTGCAGGGGCAGACCATCAGCTCAAACTATGGCGTAAAACCCGCAGCACAACACAACTTGAGCTTGCTACTCGCGGCCGGCTTAGAAAACAATCTCTATGACCGTGCCGAAAGAGAGTTGACCCAAGATCAAAGCAGCCTAGTTGAGTCGCTAGCCACATCGAGCTTGAAAAAATACGAGTCTTTGAAACAACACGACTTGTTTCTGCCTTATCTGGAAGAGATGAGCACGCTGAACTACTACAACATGACAAACATCGGCAGCCGGCCCGCAAAGAGAGGCAATAGCTCCGAGTTAAAATTTGAGGATTTAAGGGCGATACCTTTTGTTGGAGCATGGGCACAACTGAAGCAAAACGTACCTGGCTACTATGGCCTTGGCACCGCGTTAGCGCAGCAAGAAAACGCAGGGCAGCTCGACGGCTGTATCCAACTCTATAAAGACTCGGGTTTCTTTCGTGCATTGATCGCCAATGGTATGCAGAATCTCGCCAAGACCAACTTCCATTTGACTCGTTACATGGAGGAAGACGAACGCTTCGGTGATTTCTGGAAGATGATTCATGCGGAACACGAACTTACCCAAAAAATGGTTTTGATGGTAGCAGAACAAGACTTGCTATTGCAGGATAATCCTCGAGCCAGACTTAGCATCGAGCTACGCGAGCGTATCGTGCTGCCACTTCTAGTAACGCAGCAATTTGCCTTAATGAAGATCAACGAGATAAGAGACATCGATGAAGACGATCCACGGATCGAAGACTTCGAGAAGATGGTCGTGCGCTCTTTGTATGGCAATATTAATGCGTCGCGAAACTCTGCATAGTTAATTCCCCATAGACCACACTGCAAATAGACTCGCTGCTCTTGCTTGCCTACTGCCTGCTCTTCTGCATCTCCAGCCAGGAACGCAACATCGTAGTGACGAACTGAATGTCGCCGGTATTCTGTGAGTTGTGGCCTATTCCCGGCAGTGTTACCAGAGTGAAGTCACGTCCCATGGATTCCCAGGTGTTATTGAGCGATTCGTTAACATAAGCGCCGTCGTCCAGGCCATGAAACTCCAATACAGGAACATCAAGGGGCACGATTGGCGATTCGTCCACCATCCAGGGTGGCTTCGGATAGTAGGCGCGGTAGTAGTTCAGCATCGCCTCGTAGTCTGATCGTTGATAGGCCGCTAGATAGCGCTCATACCAAACAGTACCCTGATGACTACCTGCGCGACGTTCCGCGTCCATGCCACCCAGATCTCCGTCGCTATTGGTAAATCTTGCTATGTAGGCGCTACGCTCTTTCTGTTCATTGTTAAGCGCCATCTCGCGCTTTCGCGATCGAGGGTGAGGCCTGTTAAAGATCACTAGATTCTCGGTTTTCTGTGGATAGGCCTCGGCGAAGGACCAGGCGATTATGCCTCCCCAATCGTGGCCGACTAGTGTACCGCTCTGCTCACCTAGGTCATCCATGACCGCCACCACATCAGACGTTAGATACGGTAACTCGTAATTCTCCACTCCTTGGGGTTTGTCACTGCGGTTGTAGCCACGTAGCGAGATTGCAACAACCTGATAGTCATCCGCCAGCGCAGCCATCTGATAACGCCAGTCGTACCATTGATTCGGAAAACCATGAATGAAAACAAGCAGTGGGCCTTCGCCCAGGCTCACATAATGAATGCTAACACCGTCGTTGTCCGCGTAGTTGTGCTCCACAAGATCATAGAGATCGTCGGCATCAACCTGAGCATTGGCTTGGACTGTCAGTACCATCGACAGAATAAAAGGTATTACAGCAAACTTTGACACGAAAATTCTCCCAATAAACACGCTTTTAGCAAGAATAGGCGTAGCTACCCTTCGAGTCCATAAGCAATTCTTAGTCGCTTGTTACTCCCCACACAGTGCCGCTTTCCCTTGCTAGATCAAACTAGACCCAAAACCATGCAGGGCGAGCAAACGCTCAATCAATATCCGGAGAAATGAATGAAAGCCCTAGTCTCACTAGAGTCCCTGAAAATGACTCTACTAATCTGTTTCTCGCTGAGCGCCATTAGCTAAAGCAACTCACAGGACCAAGACAAAAAATTAGACGTAACCGAGGATCTGTTTAAGTGTCTAACCGAGATGGCCAGATCATCAACTGGCGCCTTCTTCGTAGACAATATGCTAGGCGACATTGGCGCTACCCTCGCTGTTGCAAATTCAGAAAGCAGCGGAGAATATCCAGAACAGCGACCGGCGCTGCATGAAAGAAGACTAGACCGGCGCTGAGCCTATAATGCAGCCAATTTCGAACCACTGAATCGGCAGTAAACTCAATGCAACTCCCCGCGCGCACCAATTTGTAACACAATTCCTTTTGAAACCTGCCCCACAACCTGAAATACTCTAACGCTCAATAACAGCTAGTGCCCATAAAAAAATTTCCATAACTTAGGTAAGTTGCATATGTTCAATCTAAAACAAAAAATAGTCCTATCACTTAGCGCTTTTTTGCTAAGCGTGGCTTCGATGCCCACCTTGGCCCAGACCGATTGGCCTGAGGTACCTCCGACTGAGGCGCCAGCACACTGGGGCGCTGTTTCAGCTAACTTCGAAGAGATTCCTTATCCCTACCCGGTGCACTTCCTGGAATTGAACCGCTTCCAGCAAGATATCCGCTTGGCCTATATGGATGTGCCTCCAAGTGGGCGAGAAAACGGTCAAACAGTATTCATCCAACATGGAATGAATTTCTACTCCGAAGCCTATACACCCACTATCAAAGCTTTATCCGCCGCAGGTTTTCGAGTCATAGCCGTGGATAGAATTGGATATGGCAAATCAACTAAGCCGATACTTCCCTACAGCTTCAATTTCGTAGCCGCGAACATGAAGTCGTTGTTAGATGAGTTGGAAATTGATGAAGTCGCAATCGTTGGGCACTCAATGGGCGGGATGACGGTGAGCCGTTTCGCGATGGTTTATCCAGACATCACGACTCACGTAGTGATGGTAAATCAGATCGGGCTAACCGATCAGCGACAAAGTCGATCTTGGAGAGATCCTTTTGCTGGAGGAGGAACGACTACGTACCAGTCAATCCTGCGCGGTCATCAGAATTACTTCCCACTGCGTTGGCCACCAGAGCATCTGGAATTCGTGCGTCGACAATTTGGACAAACCATGAGTGGCGAATGGAATCGCGTAGCACAAGTTCGCAGATTACAAGGTCAGATGCTCTATGATGATCCAGTCGTCTATGATTGGCAGCATATCGAAACGAAGGCATTGGTTATCGGTGGTGAAGAAGATGGCCTAGTCGATGATTTTCCAACGCTCGCGCACAACGTGAATAATGAGCTAAAAAACTCGACCATACTGCTCTATCCGGATGTAGGGCACGCTCCGCAGATTGAGATACCTGATCTGTTCCACGCTGACCTGATTCGCTTCCTCAAGTCCGATCCGAACGCACCAGCCAGCGCATGGAAGTAATAGCTCACTGAGTTAAGCATAGATAAAAAAGCCCGCTGGACCAAATGGCCAGCGGGCTTTTTATTGCGTACTTTCTTTAGGTACTAAGTATCTCTGCTACACCGAAGAAAGCAGCAACACTAGTGACCGTCATCGCCGGCGACTATCGCGCCAGGCAATGCCATCGCGGTAAGCCTCGGCCCATTCTGCAGCATCACATACTGATGACCGTCATGTTGGAAGGTCATCATACCGTAGCGGCTGAGTTCAGAGGTCTCGATTCGCGCAAGCTCTTCGCCGGTCTGTTTATCGACAGCGAACAAGTGTGGCGTACCATCTCCAGTTGCACCTGAATACATCAGCATATTCTTAGTGACTACCATGGTCGCTTTGGAGCCGCTTCCGGTATTGCCTACATCGATGCCAGCAAGCAACGGATGGTTGGCGATATTGTCAGGTGTCTCCCCAACAGGCAGCGTGAACAGGGTGTCGCCCGTGTTCATGTCGATAGCCTGAATGCGGCTATACGGTGGCTTCGTTATAGGAATACCCTGAATGCGGCCTGGGGAGGCGGAACGTACAACCGCATAGTCGGCAAAGGTGCTCCCTGTCGGAGCGTTCCATCGCAGATCAGCCTCGGCACCCGGGCCAAGTACTCGCGCCGTACAACCGGTGCTTGAGGTGACGTAAAGAATGCCAGACTCTGGATCGGCAGCGGCCGGTCCATTGATGTTGGCGCCACCACCGCCGCCAGGACACCAAAGCGCCGCTGTCTTACCCAGTGCGTTGTCATAATGTAGAGGCGGATTGAAAAGCGGCCCGATCTCGAATTCAGACACCGCCTCTATTGCTAGCTGACGTAGCTCGGGCGTGAAATCAACGAGATCATCGAGAGAGATGCCCTGCAATTCAAAGGGCTCCGGCTTCGTTGGAAACGGCTGAGTCGGTGAGAGCTTCTCTCCCGGCACTTGTGATCTTGGCACGGGACGCTCTAGCATCGGCCACAACGGCTCGCCAGTCTCACGATTGAAGGCATACACGAAACCCTGCTTCGTCGCCTGCGCAATTGCCGGTACCTCACGGCCCTCGATGTTTACGTCTAATAAAATTGGAGCGGTCGGCGTGTCATAGTTCCAGATGTCGTGATGCACCATCTGGAAATGCCATGCTCTCTCGCCGGTATTAGCATCAAGCGCAATCAGACTCGCGGAAAATAGATTATCGCCAGGGCGGAATCCACCGTAGAAATCGATGGTCGCGCTGTTAGTTGGAATGTAGACAAGGTTAAGATCCTGATCGGCAGACAGTGGCGCCCAAGAGGACACGTCACCAGTCCACTGCCAGGCATCGTTTTCCCAAGTCTCGTGGCCGTATTCGCCGGGACGAGGAATGACATTGAACTTCCACTTAAAGTCACCCGTTGCTGCATCATAAGCCAGGATATCTCCTGGAATATTCTCGATTCGCGCCTGGTTGTAACCTTGTTCGGCAGAGTTGCCAACGATGATCGTGCCATTAACTACAATCGGCGGCGAAGACGAGGTGATATAGCCCGTCTCTAGGGGAATTCCCTCGTAGGGATCATACGGATGGCCTAGATCAGCTAGTAAATCGACAACTCCCGTTGCCGGAAATCCATCCACGGGAACCTGACCACCGAAACCCTCTACAGGAGCTCCGGTTTCAAGGTCCAATGCTGTAAGAAAGAACGCCGGCGAAGTGATGTAGACCACCTTGCGACCGTTGACCTCGGCGATGGTGACGCCCTTACCGTAATCTTTGCGCATGGAATATTCGTAGCGAGTAGTCTTCGGCTCGACATAAGTCCAGACCGTCTCACCACTCTTTGCGTCAATAGCAATCACATAGCGACGCGGCCCTGCTACGGTAATGATTTTGCCGTCGACATAGCTCGGTGTTGAGCGCCCGCTGGCCGCATTGAAACTTGCACCATCCCAGACCCATGCCTCTTCTAATTCTTCGAAATTCTCTGGCGTGATTTCATCGACAGGCAGGTAACGAGTGTGTGCATAGTCACTACCTAAGGTTAGCCATTCGATAGAATCCTGTGCCAAAGTAAGTGAACTGACACAAGCAATAAGCGAGGCAGAAATTCCCCCAAATACCCACTCGACTAATTTAGATCTAGTAAAATAATTCATCACTTTGATACCTCATTCTTTTCAATTTTGTAGAGTTCTCATCGCGTGGGGAAATGCCAGAATCGGTTCTCCCTGCCATTCGGTCAAAAACGAGCGCGTCTCGCCCGCTCTCACTAAAGTAATGGATACAGTCAATGCCTGCAAGCCATATATCCAAGAAAAACCTCTGTAAAAATAGGCCCCTTACGACAGTACGCGCACTTCGTGCTGCGGGAACGGGATGGAAATATTTTCCTCACTCAGCGCTTCTTTAATCGCTTGATTGGAAGCAAATCGGATCTTATGGAAGCTTTCGGTTTTCGCCCAAGCACGTACCGCGATATTTATTGAACTGTCGCCGAACTCATCAATACCGATCTGAATAGCGCGCTCATTGCTAAGTCCATCTACAGCTGCGAGCTTGGATGAAATCGCTTTCATCGCTGCATCCGTGTCGCTGTCATAGGCAACTCCAACACAAAGCTCCAAGATCGTATCGGTTTGCGAGTTATGCAATATCTCGCCAACTATGTGCTTATTGGGGATGATGATGAGTTCCTCATCTTCGTTGCTAAGAAGCGTAAAGGCCAGATGGACTTCCTTAACCACACCGAACACGCCCTCAACTCTGATGGTGTCTCCTATCACGAACGGGCGAGTGAAGATGATGCTCAAGCCCGCTCCATAATTAGAAAGTAATCCCTGAACAGCCAACCCAGCACCCAAACCTAGTGCGCCGACTGCAGCTATGAAAGGCGTAACTTGAATACCCATTTTCGGCAACGCTATAAGCACCGCAAAAATGATGATGGCTATGCGGGCTGCACTGGCAAAGAATCGACTGAGGGTTATATCTAATGACTTCTTGGCACACAAAATTAGCACCAAATTACTAACTCGCCTGCCAACAAAAACGCCTACAACTAAAACGACAATCGCTCCGAATATTTGGAAGCTATAAGTGACCATGTAGGTCACAACCATGTTGTAGAGTTCATTCATCTGTTGTAATTCTGCTTGTCCCATAATCTTTATTCTCTGGTTGCCGATTAACTCGCGTATCATGTGAATTACATATTCTGCCACGTCAACCCCCGTAGGCAAACAATAGGCGAGTCAATCTCTTCATGAATTCCAATATCGACGAAAACCCAACGCAGGACGAAGGCGTTACGATGCTGATAAATCGTCTTCGTAAGAATCAGCGCCTACTAGGAAAGTGGGCGCGACAGCAGAATATTGAGTGCTTTCGTGTCTACGATCGCGATCTGCCGGAATATGCATTCGCTATCGACTGCTATGGCGAGTACGTGCAGATGGCAGAGTATCAAGCCCCCTCCGAGATCGACGACGAAAAAGTGAGCGCAAGGCGAGAACAGGCCATTGCAGCCGTCCAAGAAGTGCTAGGCATAGCGCGGGAAAATATTGTGCTGAAGTCCCGCGAACGTCAGCGCGGCGCGCAGCAGTATGAAGTCCAGAACCAAAGCAAATCATTCTTTGTCGTGAATGAGGGCCCGGCTCAACTCTGGATAAACTTGAAAGACTATTTGGACACCGGCCTATTTCTGGATCATCGGCCGATACGTCAATTCATTCGGGAGAACGCTAAAGGTAAACGTTTCCTGAACTTATTCTGTTATACCGGGAGCGCTAGCGTGCAGGCTGCTCTAGGAGGTGCCACTTCGACATTGAGCATTGACCTCTCCAACACTTATCTTGATTGGGCACGACGAAATTTCCTTTTAAACAAAATAGGTGGGAAAAACCATCGCCTGAAGAAGGCCGATTGCGTCGACTATCTCAGCTCGAAATATGAGAAGTTTGATTTAATATTCCTAGACCCGCCTACTTTTTCAAACTCGAAGAGCAGTAGCAATGTTTTGGATATTCAGAAGGATCATGGCACCCTGATCCGCAATGCCATGAACAAGCTGGAAAGAGAGGGCCTGCTAATTTTCTCCACCAATAAACTCAACTTTAAACTAGACAGCGAAAGCCTAAAGAAGTTCGAGATTCGTGACTACACCAAATCCAGCCTCGGCAAGGATTTCCAGCGGCAGAAGAAGATCCATCAGACCTGGCTTATCAGCCATACATGGTCACCTACGACTTACTAGTTATCAACTTGCACCGAGGCAGCTTGCGGCTTAACATCCAATTCATGAAAACTGCTATCAATATCACACGCCTACTCTCTTTCCCCCTGCTATGCCTTCTTCTGAGCCTGTATTCTGCTTCTTCCCGAGCAGCGGATACCAGTGACTCTCCACTTATTGGCCCCTGGGGCGGGCCATTGGTAATCGGCGAGGATGATCTAGGCCTTATCTTTAATTTCTCCATGGCAGATGGCGAATACGCAGCCAACATAATCAGTGACGGGCTAGGCGTCTATGGCATGCCTGCGGACAGGGTGAGTCTCAATGGACTCATGCTCACGGTAGTAATTCGCAGGCTAGATGTTGAGTTCACTGGCACCTTGAGGTTCGACGAGACAGGAGAGGAGTTACTGCGCATAGATGCAAGCTGGTTTCAGGGCAGCGAGATGGTTCCGGTTGTACTGCGACCGGTAGAGTGAGACTTGCTAGATATAGCGACTCAAGTTCCTGTTCGCTCGTCCTAGCCGTTCGGACAAGACTTTTACGATGTAAGTATTCAGTGCTGCTGTGGATGCAGGAAATCTACGCGACATTTCCTCCAACTTCTCTTTATCTAATCTATATAAACAGGCGTCGCTTTCGATCCGCACACTGGCTGTTCGATTTGCGCCAGTATAGATAGCCATCTCACCCAAGATTGCCCCGGCTTTATACTTACGTAGTATTCGCTCCGCCTGCCTAGGTATCTTAAGAACAACTACCACTATGCCAGAGCCAACAAAATACAGACTCTCTCCTCTATCTCCTTCTTTGAATAAATATTCACCCGCCTTTCTGTTCTCAACCACAAAGAAGTCGGACAGCAAATTAACATCTGCCTCCTCAAAAGCGATGCGGCCAAGCACATCGTGTAGCTTTAGATTTTGCTCTTCGTCATTCAGGTTTAGATCGCTAAGTATGCGTTGCTCACACCAATCGACTGCCGTATCCAGCTGTTCCTTGTAGTGTCTCTCCAGTGGTTGATCGTCAAAGGTAAAGAAACCGTGCTTAACCAATTGCTTGATCGATTTTTCGTCGGCGCTGCTAATTACGATATGAAAAGCAATCCGATCACTGAGCTGCGCTAACTTGGAGAAGGTTACGATCGCCGAGGTGTCTAGCTGGCTGACATGATGAAAATCCAGCACGAGGAAATCAAACTTACTACCCTCTAGCTCCATGATTCGATTGCGGATAGCCGTAATCAATTTGTCTGCCGTGCCGAAAAAAATGAACCCCTGCAGCACCATGATAAGTATCCGGTGGCCCTCTTTATTCAGTAACTCTCGCGTGTCGAGATCTCGATCTACATTACTGGCATGATCGCTACCATTGGTTTCGATTTTAATCACGCTGAGTTTCGAGTAGTTCACTACGAACAATATAATAGCCATAAAGAACCCGAACGTAACCCCTTGCAGGATATCGGAGAAGATGATGACCACGAGGATGAGTATGACTACGACATAATCAGACAAAGGCAGTTCGTCACGTGCCTTCCACAACCAATCTATCAAAAATTCCAAACCAACATAGATAAGCAGTCCACCCAGGAGAAATGTTGGCACCAACTCCATAAACTTGGTGCCCGCCAGAATTGCGGCTGCGACCAATAGAGAATTGACGATGCCCATGAGCCTGTCTTTGCCGCCGAGACTATCCACTAATGCTGTGTCCGATGCGTCATGCACACCAGGAAATCCACCCAGCACCCCATTCACCACATTGGTATAACCCATAACTTCTAGTTCATGGTCGGGATTCAACTCTTTCTTGGCAAGAAGTTCGATGCCTGAGACATCGAGTAAGAGCATCATAGAGCAGAGCAGGGCCACAACTACGATACCACCGAGTTGGTCCCAGATTGCTATCCACTTCACTTCCTGCAGATACTCCCAATGAAATACAGGGGCAAGTGTGCCCGCAGATTCGATGATGGGCAGGAGGCCATTCTCGGCGGCCTGCTCACGGCTCATTCCAGACGCTGCTAACACCCCGTAGAACAGCAGGACTGACAACAATAAGATGCCGGGCAAGGCGAGATGGCTGTCTCTGAACATCTTACCTATGATCAAACAAAGCGCTAGCGCGACAGCTGGCATAACCAGTTGGACGAATTGGGGGTCGGTAATCGAATCAAGATTAGCATCGCGACCACTGGCTACGGTGAGACCACCTTGAATGAAGATGTAGCCGATGCCGACAAAGAATCCACCGGTAACCGGGTAAGGAATGTAGCGCACTAGGTTACCGAGCTTCAGGCGGCCTAACAGCAGCAGGAATAAGCCTGCAAAGGTTGTTGTCACCATGATGGCGACGATGATCGTGGCCTCGGCACTGATCGAATATTCGGAGCCGAAGCTAACATAGATACTACTGACAATTACTGCAAATACTGGGATGAGTCCATTACGAGGGGAGCAAACAACGGCTTTATAGCCACTAAATAGAGTGCCGCCTAGACCAGTCACCAGCGTACCGATCAACAATATAGCGATGCCAGGCACCATGAGCCGTTGATCAGTCTGCGCAAATAACAGCGCCGCAACCGACACGGCCACCGAGATGTTGACCAATGCAATTAGAGCACCCGACACAATATTGGCTATATGGCTAGACTGCATCTATTACTTGTTTTATTGTTTTAAAGAAGATCTGAGGATACTACTGGCTAGCACCCGATACCAGCAAGATCCCTACGATACGCCCCACTAAGGCAACGTTAATTAAGCAGGGTTTTGCCATTTGGCATCAAAAAGAGAGTTCGTGTGTCCGTAATAGAGTAAATTGAACAAACGCATTAGCCGGTTGTCAAAATAAGGGCGATTTAACCGTTCTGAGGCGGGCTTCAGAGAATGTGAGACTCATGAGAATAAACTAGAAGCGTCGCCTGTCTTTGATAAAATCGCTCCACTATAATTCTCAAATTAGGAATGTTAACTATGACAACTTACCCCGCCCCTATTTTTCTCGCCCCGCTTCTAGAGACAGGAACCTTATGAACGCATTCATCCTACTATCCGCGAAACGCATGGTAGCTTCTCTTGCATGCTCTCTATGCCTGCTCGTTTCTTCTTCTGCATCTGCGACTACTGTTCTTGGAATAGATATTGATAAGGTCGTAGCAGATGCGGAATTCGTTTTCGAAGGCGCAGTAATAAATAGCGAGACTCGTCAGGATAGCAACAGCGGCATCATCAGCACCTATGTCACTTTCCAAATCAACGACATCATCAAGGGAGACTACTCCGGTGATTCGATAGAACTCAAATTCATGGGCGGCGTATTCAATGGCCAGATTGTACAAGTCAGCGGCATGCGTATTCCAGAAATGGCTGAACAGGGAATCTACTTCGTGGAGTCCATGTCTCGAGATTTAATCAATCCCCTCATCGGTTGGTCACAGGGTCATTTCATTATCCATGATGACAACGGTACGCGCAGGATCAGTACCGCTGGCAACCAGCCAGTGATTGAAGTTGAGGCAGTATCGGCCATACCAAGGAGCATCAAAAAGCCGCAATCAGTAGTAGAAGGCAATACTGATATCGCCGCCGGCGTCATGACTGAAACGAGCCCGATCATGATCGAGCGCGCTCTAACCGTTGAGGATTTCAAGTCACGTATTGCTGATCTATTAATAAACTAAGGGGCCAGTCTTGAGAATCGCTGCGCTACTGCTAATCACTCTTCTTAGTATCAATTCTAGTCACGCATACGAGGTTTCAGAGAATTTCTGGGATACTGGACAGGCCATCTTTCATGTCGGTATTAGTGGAAGCTCTCCAACCGGCGGAACATGGAACGATGCCTTCAAGCGATCGATGGCTGCTTGGAGTAATGTCAGTTCCTTTGAATTTGTAGCAGTTGATAACTACCTCGACCCCTGCATAGATAGAGGGGAAGGGCTATTCGGCGACGGCTCGACTGGTATCGATTTTAGCGCGTCTGTTTGTGGCAGTGAATTCGGCGAAAACACATTGGCAGTTACACTCAGCGCCGGTAACTGCCAAAACCCGCAATGCACCAACGGCTTCATCATCACTGATGCCGATATAGTGTTCAATAGCGCTGAGACTTGGGATGTTTATAGCGGATCGCTGCGCTTCGATGGAACTAACGAATTTGAGCGCGTAGCTCTGCATGAGCTAGGCCATGCATTGGGGCTCAACCACTCGAACGCGAATGCCGCGATCATGCGCGCATTCATGTCAGACACAGACTCATTGCAGAGCGATGATATCGCAGGCATTGCTTCTATCTACGGCTCAGAAGGGGCCGTGACGGAGACTACTGTTGCGAACATCTACGGCGTTACACTCGTGGCTCCGGACAATGCAACTATTTCAGGACCAAACAACAGCAGCACACTCAGCGGCACGTTGAGCAGCAAGGACAATCAGCTAGATGGCAAAGCTCTCGATCTGTACCAGTACACGTTCGAAAACGATTCCAGTATAGATATTCAATTGAACTCCCAGACATTCGATCCTTTCCTCTATCTGGTCCGAGTCTCCGCTACGCAGGCCTCGATACCTAGCTCCAGCTTCGCCGATGACAACTCTGGCTCGGGCAACGGCGCGCGCATCAATCTCAATATTCAAGCTGGTACTTACTGGCTCGGCGTAACAAGTGATGACAATAGCGCCCAGGGCAGTTACGACGTATCAATCATCTCGAGCACCAGCAATCCTCCCTCATCCTTCGAAACATTCACTTCGATATATGGTGCAGATGTGCTGATAAATCCCAATTCGAATATAGACGGCAGCCTCCGCTCGACTGATTTCAAATTTAATAATAGGTTTTTGGATCTTGTACAAATTGAAGTTACAACAACGTCTGCCGTGAAAATCGATCTCAGTTCCACGGCATTCGATACCAATTTATTGCTAGTAGATATTGTTAATAATGAGGTTGGATCTCTGGTGCTGGAGAATGACGATAACGGCAGTGGCACGAATTCGCGACTCGAGACCACGCTTGAGCCAGGCACTTATTGGCTAGGTGTAACTAGTTACGATCCAAGTGAATCTGGAAACTACGACATCGCAATCACACTCGTCCTTCCCTAGCTACTTCTCTAGATAGCTCAATCCACCGCCATGCGTACCATGGCAATACGCTTGGGCACCTGTCCCACGGGGATCTCTGCGATGGCTTCCATTTTAATAGCATCCACGGCATAGGTAACATTATCACCTGCGGCACCGATATAAGCACGTTTACCATCGGGCGTGAATGTTATCCATTCTGGGTGCTGACCCACGAAAACGCGCCCGATCTCTTCCAGGTCAGGAAGGGAATGGATATAAACGTGACTATAAACTTTGCTTGTCGACCAGAGCATCTTCCCGTCTGGGGATACTGCCAATCCATGGGCAGGAGCACCCTGCAAGCCATCAAGATGCGCCTCCTCTCCCGGCACCGCAGGGTGCTCTACACGCGCAACCCTCCTTCCTACTCGCAAAATCGACGACCGCGAAGCCGTGAAAACCAGAAAGCTGCACAAATATATTCTTAGTGGAGCCATCGGCGTTCGTATCGAATGTCATAGGCCGAATTCCAGAACTCATCTCTAACTCCCAAACCAATTCATCCGTGCTGGTATCGATGACGTTGATGGTACGAGTTTGAATCGAGCCAGCTACGGCGTAACGGCTATCTGGCGTAACATAGACGTTGTGAATAGCACCATTCACTGGCAGTGTCTTCACGTTTGTCATGCTGGCCACATCGATAATATCCACTGAACCCGGCATCTCCATGATAGCCACGTAGACTTTGCTGCCGTCGCTAGTTACACCCAAATTGTTCGGTCTGCCGCTAAGCGGAATGCGTCTCTTAACGCGCAGAGTTCTAGCATCAACTATATCCAGAGAGTGCATAACTTCATTGGTGATATAGATCTGCGAGCCATCGGGTGCACCGACCACCCCGTGAGGTATTTCTATATCAGATATATGACCAACCACTTGGTTCGTCTCGGGGTCGATAATCGTTGAATCATCTCCTGCCGCATTCGTTTGAATAATTCGAACTGCGACTCTGGACGGCTCCCTCCTCGTTTTAGCGCCAGCTACCCAGTCGGCCATGATGCGCCACTCAGGGTCGAACTGACTATCAAAGTGTTTGCCACCGCCATGAAAGGGGTCGCCACCTGCATCATAGGCCAGGGGGTGTGTTAAGAACCGGCTTCGCAGCGGATCTTCGCCGGCTAGACTAAAACTAGCGGCCGAATCAAAATTCATTCGCGACTGCTCGTCGGTCCAAAAGAGTTGATGGTCCTCCAGGGGCTGTATTCTAAAACCACTACTGCGCGTATGACACTGAATGCAGCGCACGTTGCCTTCGCGCTTGGAGAGGAAGATCGGTTGCACTTCGTTCTTGAAGTAGTCGAAATCCAGTTGTACATCCTGTGCGAAGAGAATGCTGGAGCAGAACAATGTGAATAGGCTGAAGAGCTGAACACTCGTTCTCAATCTGATAGTGGGCTTCATAGTAGCGTGGCCTCTTGATTTTGAATTCAGAAAATTAATACTAATTTTTATCTACTTTAGCAGTTGCGCCGCTCCTGCGCTAGGTAATGAATCCCCGAAAACCTTCAGGTAGAGACGCCTTTCCTCAACGGCTTGCCGAAACTGGGAAGACATAAAGTGACTGCCAGTGGCTGCGCCTGCACCCGGGGGCAGCAAATTGAGGACAATCGGCTCGTTGAGCTCGCCGTCACCATTCGAATCAACTACCAGCGTAACCGCGGCAATTGTCTGCTCTTGAGACTGCTCTTTACTGACTTCGAAAATAAATAGATTAGTGACTGTGCTGAATTCAAAACTCGCTTCGACACGCAGCGGCGGTCGGCTGAATAACAACTCGAAACTCTGCGGAGTTGGTGCCAGACCTGACTCCAGAGCAGGCGTTGTTGAAGGGGCGCGCCTTGAGCTCAGCGCCGATTCATAGGGCTGGGCAATGGCCAACAGTTCCGCATCTTGTAGAAACCCACCCAACAGTTCCAAGCCCACCGGCAAGCCATTGCTGGTGAACCCTACAGGTATCGAGAGAGCCGGCAAACCAGAATTCGCACTAAGACTGCAATTACTACCCGGCTGCGAGTCACCAGTGAACACCTGTGTGCGTTTAATCGTTGGGTAAGCGATTGCATCCAAGCCCTGATCTGCCATCACCGTTTCTATGGCAGCGCGAAGTTCAGACCTAACAGCTATAGCCCTTTGATAGGCCTGCTCATCGAGTTCCGATGCGTTCGATCGGCTCAGCACGCCATCAACTGCCTCATGATAGAGACCCTGACTGACAATGTAATTCAGATTCAGGCTTTCATCGTTAGAGAACGTGGCCAGGTATTGATTTATGTCCGATTTGAACTCGTGCCCGATCAATCCAGAACGACGAATTAGATCTGCCATATCGGGTATCTCAACCTCTACAATATCGGCCCCCTGCTCCTCATACCAATCGAGAGCATCTTCTAGCGCAGTATTCACAGCACCGTCAGAGCCTTCGAAATACTGTTGCAGTTTACCTAGGCGCAGATCCGCCAGATTCGCAGAATGGAGTCGATCCATAAAGGCCGGCGCAACAGCTGTTCTCATAATCTCCGTCGCCTCATCTCGAGAGTCATAGCCGGAAACAGTATCGAGAATAATAGCGAGGTCTTCTGCGCTGCGCGCCAACGGACCTGCTACATCCTGAGTATGAGAAAGAGGAAGAATACCGTAGATGCTTGAAAGCCCCTTGCTCGGCCGCAGCCCGATTAGGTTGTTGAACGCGGAAGGAATGCGGATCGACCCGCAGGTATCCGAGCCGAATCCAGCCGCGGCGAAGCTTGCCGCTACCGCAGCACCGGTGCCCCCACTGGAGCCGCCGGGAACACGCCTCGGATCGTAAGGATTGCGTGTCTGCCCTACTAAGGAACCGATACTCGTGATGCCGTAGGCATACTCATGCAAGTTCGTCTTCGCCAGGATGATGGCCCCCGCCTCCATCAGTTTATCCACCTGCGCCGCATTCTCGCGAGGGACGAAATTCGCCAACGCTACAGAGCCTCCCGTTGTCGGCATGTGATCTGTGTTGTAGTTGTCCTTAACTACAATGGGCACACCGTGCAGTGGCCCACGCGAACCCGTTCGCTCTCGCTCTGCATCGAGTGCCTGCGCCTGCGCTAGAGCTTCCGGGTTTATGCGCACTATGCTATTGAGTTTTGGACCTTGCTTATCATAAGCGTGTATTCGATCTAAATACTGCTGAACTAATTGCACCGAGCTCACCTGGCCTTCGTCTAGGGCGTCCCGAATCTGTGCAATACCCGCCTCGAATACGTCGAACTGCGGCTGCCCCAAAACTGTAACGGGAACCAACAAGCATAGTGAAAAGAGAATATTACGAAAGCGAATCATAGTGCGCTCCGATAGAAAGGGAAGGAAGTAAGCGTACAGAAAGTGTATGTGAATGAAGAGTGAATAACCACTGCCCACCTTTCGTCAATTTTTATACCACAAAAGATGGCTATTCAGATCCTGTGTGGACCACTATAGGCTACACCTTTTTCAGCTGTGGTAACGCTTCGCCGACTGTCAGGCGACTAGGAATAATGCATGCTCGTATGGACAGGCAATAAAAAGGCCGGCGTGATGAATTAATATCACACCGGCCTTTCAATATTTGCCGCTAATTCTCTAGCCTTAGCGAGAAATTTTCTTAGTCAGGCATTCTTGCTGCGCGAATCTCGATCTCAATTAGCCAGCCGGGGACGACTAGGCCTGCAATCTCTACGAAAGAGCGAACTGGCTTCATTGCATTTTTCTCGCTACCAAAGAACTGCTGATAACCTGCATTAAAACCGGCGAAGTCCAATTCCCCATCAGCACCGGATACCGCGAACGCGCGCACCTGTACGATGTCTTCCAAAGACCAGCCCTGCGACTCAAGCGTCTCTTGGAAGCGGCCGAATGTATCGACAGTCTGCTGCTCCATATCGCCCCAGGTGCCGTCAGCTTGTTCCTGCGCACCGGAACCACTGAGGTATAAGGTCTCGGCACCAGCTGGAATCATAATATTATTGTAGAAGTTTCTGCCCTCGCCAGTACGTACAATTTCTGCGGCACTGGAAACGGCAGCAATGCCTAGGACTACGGCAAGTGATGCTGCTATGGAAATCGCAGTGAGTGGCTTCTTAAATTTAATCATTATTTTTTGTTCCTCTATTCTTAATAAAACTAACGCTTACTTATGATTTTTGTAACTCTGCCTCAGGCCTCGTCGCCTCTCTGGCAGCGTCCTTGTCGCCTAATATGCGGGTAGTGATCATTCCTGTCGTTATCGCTCCGTTCACATTCAATGCAGTACGCGCCATATCTATTAAAGGCTCGATAGAAATTAACAGTGCGACGATAGTCACCGGAAATCCCATCGCGGAAAAGACTACCAAAGCCGCATTGGTCGCACCACCGCCGACGCCTGCGATACCGAATGAACCGATCGCGATTATTAACAGCAGGCTAATTATGAAATTGAGATCGATATCTACACCCATCGTAGGCGCGACCATCACCGCGAGCATTGCTGGGTAGATTCCAGCGCAGCCGTTCTGTCCTATCGTCGCACCGAACGAAGCGGCGATGTTGGCAATCGGTGCGGGTACATTGAGTTCTTCTATCTGTGCGCGAATCGTCAGAGGAATAGTTGCAGCGGAACTGCGCGTGACGAATGCAAACGTGAGAACCGGCCACACTTTTTGGAAATAAGTTTTAATGTTCGCGCCCAAGCCAATTATGATCACAGCGTGTACTGTGAACATAAGGGCGATAGCTATATAAGATGCGATTACAAAGCTAATCAAGTTCATGATGGCATTGCCATCGGACGTCGCTATCACACGAGTCATCAAGGCCAGTACACCGTAAGGAGTCAGCGCAATAACGAGCTTAACAAGGCGCATGATTATCGCCTGCAATGTGTCAACTGCGCTACGGATGCGCGAGCCCTGCTCGGCGTTATCTTCTGCCACCAACAACGCGGCGATACCAAAAATAAGGCCGAAAACCACAACACCAATGATAGACATGCTGCGCTGTCCAGCTAGGTCCGAAAAGATGTTACTGGGAACGAAACTAACGAGAGTTTCGGCAAAGCTCAGGTCGGCAATACTACCCTGTCTTACTTGCAATACTTCTGCCCGCGCCATCTCTGTGGCACCGCCGACTAGATCCTCCGCATTCAATTGGAACACTGTAGCCATCATGATGCCGATAAGCGCGGCGATTACAGTGGTTACCATCAACGTTCCGACCACCGTGCCACCAATCTTGCCTAGCGACTTAATCTCATCCACCTTCAGAACGGCGGCGATCATGGTGATTAGAATAAGCGGCATGATCATCATTCGCAGCAAGGCGACGTAGCCGTTCGCGATTACATTTGTCCACTCTAGTGTGGCATCCATGACCGCAGGGTTCGCGCCGAACGCTAGCTGCAGATAGAATCCGAACACAATGCCGCCAATGAGACCCATGAGCACGCGGCGAGAAAGCGTAAACGCTTCATTTTTAGAGAACTGGTAAAGCAGGCTCACTAAGGCCGTGAAGAGAATCAGGTTTACTATCGCGATAATGGGCATATGTCAGCTCCTTTGGATGGCAGCGCTTAGTCTAACGGGAAAGCGTGTTGATGTAACTCACTACATTGAGTATGCCTGCCTCATTGCGCAGAGTGCTCACCATGGTGCGCATCTGTGCGCCATAGGTATCATTCGGGTGCGCGCCTCGGTACCCAGCTAGGAAGTTCTTCAGCTGGGTGACGAGATACCAGTCATTCTGTCCGACCAAGGCGGGTGCGCCGAGGCTCTCATTGCCCGTCGCGTCTGCCCCATGACAGACAGCACAAGCACTGTACAGGCCTCGTCCGCGTAGGGGGTCGCCGCCCTTTATTGTTGCTTCTGCCGGTATGTAGTCCCAACTGGATATCCAGCCGAGGATGTCATCGATCGATTCATCGGTCAGTTTCGTTGCCATGGGGCGCATGGCGATACCTTCTCTATCTTCAGCGTGTACACCACGAATATCGGCGCGGAAGTTTTCCAATTGTCGCCTCAGGTACCACGGTTCCATTCCAGCAAGCCGAGGAGCCTGCACGCCTTCGTTGCCGCGGCCGTCTGTGCCATGACAAGTTGTGCAATAGCGATCGTCGAACGGTTCGCGCTCCGGTTCCGCCGCGCTAGTGCCTCCAATACAAGCTATGCAAACACCAAATGCCAGAAATGTCTTCAACATACTTTTATTTCTCCAAATCTTGATTAGCTACGCCATCAATCGCTGATTCAAATCAGCCATCGCCCACTGCGCCGACATCACGGCACTCTCTTGCCATGCTGAATGCATGCTGACCTGATCACCGATCATATAGTGGCGACCGTTAACTGGCTGCTGTAGCGCGTGGTACAACTCTTCTTCCTCATGGGTCCAGCCGTTACGATCACGCTGCCATCGTGCAGAACAGCCCAGCATGTGATTCATGCGATGCCAGGCGATAGTGATAGGTTTCTCAACCTGATTACGGTAGTTAGGGTGAATCTTCTCGCCATCAGTGAGGTGAGCCTCTATACGCTGCTCCTGAGTCATGGCGGTGTGTAGCTCGCCGTTGCCGTAGTCGTAGGCCCCCAGCATTATGCCCTTTTGTTTGTGCATGCCAGCGCTCGGATACCAGATCTGTTTACTAGGATTATTCATCCAACTGATACCGCCGTAGATATCTTCTTTCTCCCAGAAACGTTCCTTTGCTTGAAAGGCAGCCTTATAAGCTGTTCCGCGACGAATATACTTAAGCGCATCCACATATTGCGTTGGGAAATTGTTGGTTATACCAGTCATGATATGACTCGGTATGCAATTGAAGCAGAAATCAGCCTGTAGCAAATGACGCGTGCCATCCTGATCGTAAGCTATGTCGATTCCGTCATCTTTGACTTCGACAGCATTCACCATCGAACGATAGTGAATCTGATGACCTATATGGTTGGTGAAACCCTCGATGATCTTGTCCATGCCACCCACGGCTTGAAACAGCATAGGCCCAGTATCGCCCTCGTTAGCATTCAGGAACTGGCGCCCCATCTGCGTTTTCAAAAGGTCCCTCATGGCAATGATATCTTTCTGAGCACCGTGCTCTAAGAATCCACCAGACGCATAGCCTGCACGTAAACTCCCCTTATAGAGATTGTCCTCGTTTAGGTCCCCGAAAGAGCGAATCAAGCTTATCAGGGTTTCCGCTTCTGGGTCGGTAAAGGACTGGTCCATTTCTCCGGCAGAGAGTGACTTCGCCAATAATTCCGCCAGAAACCCTCGCGTATGAGTTGTGTAGTCGATATTGCGGATCGGCTTTCCATCAAGTAACGCTGGGTCTTGTAAATAGGACGTCTTGTTCTCGTTGATGAATACTTCGAGATCGATCTCCAGTTCTTTGCAGTAGGCCAGCAGGTTTCTGTGAGTACTTGGAATACGGGCCGCACCGGCATTGAAGTACATGTGCGGCTCGTCGTCGAATTCACAATATTGGCGGTTGCCAATTTCATCGATCAAGTCACCGTGGCGTACGGTGAAAATTCTGCCACCCGGTCGATGTGAGGATTCCAATATCGTGCACTCGTAGCCAACCTTACTAAGCTCATAGGCAACGGTGAGACCCGACAGACCTGCACCTAGGATAGCAACCTTACGATTCGCCGGATTAGCTGCACGCAGGTCCAAGGTGGCGGCCTGCGCTGTATGCGGGAGCAGGCCCAGTGCCGAGCCAGCTTTAAGCGCTGCCGCGGTCCCGCCGGCGGCTCCTAATAAATTTAGAAACTCTCTACGTGTAACTTGTTTGGACACGCCTACCTCCAGAGATGGTATCGACCTGAACATTGACTTGATGGCCGTCAGATCGGATTAAATAAATAAAGATGTTCGACAATGTAGCAAAGTCATAAAATAGACGTCTTTGTAGCTCAAAACAACGCACCATTTCAGATTGGTGAATGAATGCCACAATACACTCATTACTCGGGGCGTCCAGCAAAATACGAACCAACCTAAGGCTGCTATGCTCAGCGGGATTCTTACGTATAATCTAGAGAGGCTGATGGAGATTTGGGTCCTTGGTATGTTGGTCGCAGTCCAGATATTGAGATCAGTCTGCAAGCAACTATCAAAGTTGCTCTCTCTATTTACAAAATTGCATATTCCTTGATATCAAAACTGGAAACTCTCATGCCCTTATCTGATTACTACCCTGACCTAATCTGCAATCTCCCGAAGTTCAGCGGCCGATTCGATGCCAGAAAACTGTCCGCTGAGAATTGTGACGTACTATTTGCTACTTATCCTGCCGGTACCGTCATAGAACCACACAAGCATGATACTGACAATGTTGGCGTGATAACCAAGGGGGAACTGCGGCTAACTATTGATGGTGCGACTGAAACTATTTCTGCTGGTCAGTGGTACCACGTTCCCGCTCAACAAGAACACAGCGCCGAGTTTCGAGAAGATACCTGTGAGATTGAATTTTGGTTCACAGATAATTAGCCTGCTTTTTTAACACTCTCGTGAACCGATGAGCCTCTCAATAGCTACGCGTTAATATCATGAATTGAGAAGCGCTGTAAGCGCAGAACGCAGGGTCGGATACTCCAACTGAATACCAAGCTTGGCTAACTTATCCGACGTCACTGCCGAACTGCCAAGTAGCAGCGCCTCCCCCATTTCGCCGAAAAGCAACTTCACCAGAAAACCCGGCAACGGCATAAAATCTGGCCGGCGCAAGACTTGTGCAAGCTGTGCACTAAAATCTAGATTGCTAATAGGCTGCGCAGCAACAAGGTTGACCGGGCCACATGCGGGGCTGTCTACTATCAGCTTGTGGATAATAAGCATAACGTCCGTAATGCTAATCCAACTCATACTCTGTTGCCCGTTCCCAATGGGTCCGCCCAAGCCCAGCTTAAACGGAAGCAGTAATTTCTTAAGCACGCCGCCGTCTGGACTCAACACAATCCCGAACCTAAGATGAATAGTATTGATGCCTGCTGCCTCAGCGGGCGCCGTTGCCTCTTCCCAAGCCTGCGCTACTTCTGCCAAAAAATCGCTGCCAAGAGGGCTCTCTTCGTTGGCGCCTGATTTGCCAGTTGCGCCGTAGTAGCCAATCGCCGATGCCGAAAGGAAACTACGAGGTTTGTTATCTGACTCGGCCAGCGCTGTTGCTAAAGCATGCGTTAATTGCTGCCTGCTATCGAGAATTTCGCGTTTTCTATCTTCGCTCCAGCGCTTGTCAGCAATACTGGGGCCTGCCAAATTTATAACCGCCGATAGAGGGATTGACGGATCCAAATGCACTCGCCTCAGATCTGCCTCAAAGTAGAACGGCACGTCAGTGGCATGGCGACTTAACAGATAGACAGTGAAGCCGCATTTCGACAGATGCTCGACCAGTGCGCTACCTATCATTCCTGAGGCGCCGGTGATCAGTATGTTATTGCTTTGGGTTTGTGACATGGCGTTATTTCCTGCTATTCATGGTGCATGCAGCTAGACGTGAAAGGCTTAGTCTACCGCTAATTACCTGCCTAAGAAGCGAGTATCTAAGCCGATTCTTGGGTACAAAGCTTATGTACGCAACGCCTACTAATACGCCAGCGTTGTTTAGCAAGATCACATGATCTTTTAAGGACAGGGACTTTCTCCATGTGTGTTCGCAAAGCGCGAAATCCATTCTTGGATATTCATGCTACTGCCGGTTCAGCAACCTTATCCAAAAAACCAAATTCAGACGACTGGCGTATACCTGTATTCTCTATGCATCTAAATAACCCGACCTAACTAGTAAAAGCACAATTCATAAAACAGGAAATCAAAAACGTAATGACAGCAGCAATTGTAATAGGAGCCAATAGCAGCATTGCGCAGAGTGTTATCGAGCGGCTACTAAGTGATCGAAAGGTCGAACACGTTACCGCGATAAGCAGAAACACAAATCCAGATTTACAGTCAAAATTTGCTTCGAGCCTGCGTTGGATATGCTGCGATTACTCGGAGGTAGCGATAAAGCAAGTCTGCATCAGCCTGCACGCCCAAGAGAAAAATTTCTCTCACGTTTTTATTTGCAATGGCCTGCTCCACTCAGCACAGGTAGCGCCAGAGAAACGCCTCGAAGACATCAACACAGAAAAGCTCCAGACTATCTTTCACGCTAATACCATTGTGCCGATGCTTTGGCTCGCAAATCTCGCCCCGCTACTGAAAAGTGAAATTGATTGCTCGGTTGCCGTATTCAGCGCGCGTGTTGGCAGCATCGAAGATAATTGCTCTGGTGGATGGTATGCCTATCGAGCCTCCAAGTCGGCACTGAATATGCTTATAAAAACCGCTAGCATCGAATTCTGGCGCCGCGCACCGAATGTCAAGCTGATTGCCTTTCACCCTGGCACTACAGACACACAACTCTCAAAGCCTTTTCAAACCAATGTTCCAAAAGGGAAGCTATTCACGCCGAAGTTTGTTGCAAGTTCACTACTTGAAATTATGGAAAGCTTAGACAGGGATGGCGGCGCGGAATTTATAGATTGGCAGGGAGAGCCTATTCCTTGGTGACGGAAAGTCTAAGATGCTAATCAGGCTGTACGATACGATAATTTCAGTCATTGTATATGTCACTATTTCTCACTTACCGCTTCACGTATGCCTGCGCCACTCAATGATCCGCCGCCCTCAACAACTCATCACTTTTTGAATAATTACATCCATGAATTAACACGCATCAAGAGCTCCTACCTTCACAATGATTAGTATCGCGCGCGCTGGCCGCATACAGCCCTTCTACGGAGCAGGCGAAAAAGGCAGTAAATTTTTCCAGAAGCATTGACGAAGTGATGGCATTCTTAATCAATCACTTGGTAGACCCACAACCTCACTTGGTATATGGGCGTAGCGCGCAAGACTCGTTCAGCCTCTTACCAGGAACGCTATCTATGGATTCCAATGGAATCTTCAGGCGGCTTGGCAGATAAGAGTGTAGCAATGATGCTCCACCTAGTAGTGATTGAAATGAAATTACACAGATGCTTTAGGGGGCAAGACTCGATCTAGCCTGAGTGCCCCAGTGACCGTCCATCTTCGTGACTATATATAACGATTCATAAGTCGCAAGTACTTCGTTATCGCTATTAAAGCGCTGAAATACTGTGGCGATATGAACCTTCTCCGATGAAACCAAAACCACGTCTCGCGTCAGCCAATGGGAGTGGTCCCACCCAGACCTTGGCAGGGTTTCAAAGGCTCGCGTCTGCGAAAAATCTTCTGCACTGTCCCAGACAGTGACCGTGCCGCTGGCAAATCGAACATGCGGATAATTTAGAGAAGCAGCCCATGCTTCTGGATCTCGCCCGTTGAAGCCAAGCATGAACGCATCCATCGCCGCCATTGCCGCAGCAACGGCACCTTCTTCCTCCGCAGAAGTTTGTGCAACAGCGCCAATACTGAGAACACTGATTGCAACAAAAACACAAAATTGCTGAACGTAATGATTGAAAATACTAGATAAATGATTCACGAGGCCACCGTCTATTCAATAATGATAAGTCAGAATAGCAGGGAAAGTAATTGAAGAGAAGATTGCACAGCCTTCTTACAGCTTCGCCTAGGGCGCAGTAATTGCACCTAACCCGCCTTGGTTGGGCAGATGAGTGACCTTCATCCAGAGCAGAGTTTCCTGTTCAACATAGGGCGTGTGCTTGCGCATGTGCGGACTGCGTTCATATGCATCGATGAACTTGCCACTAATGACAAACATTTCCTCACCGCCCATAGGTACATGACTGTGAAATTGTTCTGCCTTGGCCAATGCACGAGCGCGACGGACCCGCCATTCAGTCCTGTGAGTTACTATCAACAACTCCCTCGGCAAAACACTCTTTTGCGAAGAAAGACAGAACGCCGCAGGCAGTACTTTCTGCAGTGACGTTTACCCTGTGCAAACCTGCGACATCGTAGAATTCCTTCAAACGCCTTGGCCGACGCACTCCTTCATCGAGCAAGCGATGATCGTGTCGTTGGTACTTTATCTACCCATCTCATCCACACGAACCTGGGCGAGCAGAACCGCAACCCGTTCGATCTGATTACTGCACTGGGTGCTTGTACTAGAAAGAACACAACTATCTGCTAAGCTAGGCACTCCTCAAAAAAGAGTACCTAGCTTATGTTCGGATCTAAGTCACGACTCTATCTCCTTCTAGCGAGCAGCCTAGTCGCTCTGCTGAACCTCCCCGCGCAGGCTGATGATGCGATTGCGTTGTTAAACAGCAAAATGGTCATTGCGGAAACGCTCACGCAATACCCTTACCGCTGGGATTCCAAAAGTACTCAATCCTTCGCAGAGCTATTTACCGAAGACGCGGTGATGGAGAGATGGCGAAAAGGCGCTTTGATAGAGGGGTCTAGACTGCAGGGAAAGGCGGCCATTTTTGAATACGCCCAAAAGGCCCATACTGGCCGTCTGGCAGACAGGCAAACGCGCCACCATTTCTCCAACTTGGTATTTTTGGAGCTTTCTGACAGAAATGCCGTCACACAGAACATGGCCTTGATTACTCATCAAACTGCAGAAGATGCTGTTGCTCGAGTCTCTAGTTCCGGGATCTATCGAATCAACTGGGAAAAATCTGCTGGCGAATGGATGATTGCAAAGCGCGTTCTCTTCGTCGATAGCTTTCCCACTAAATAGAGCGCTTAGAAGAACAATGTTAAAAATGTAGGGCCGATGAACTAAAAAGTCACGCTATGGTGGCATACTAATACAGCCGTGCTAAAGCCAATGCAAAAAAAAATTTAATTACTCCCTGTCTACTGTCAATACCACTGCTAAACAATATAGCTAATGCTGCCGAGATTGGCTGGATCAAGGGCGCTTTGAGTCTAGCTAGCTGCGCAGCTTATAACCTGTCTTAAATAGGTAGTAGACCACCCCAAGGCAGGCAAACATGAAGATAAGAATACTCGCCAGACTCAACATAACACTGACCTCAGAGATCTCGTAGAAGCTCCAACGTAGGCCACTCACCAGATACAACACTGGATTAAAATGAGAGATCGTCTGCCACGGCTGGGGCAACATGTCAGTGGAATAGAAGCTACCTCCTAGAAACACCAGCGGCGTCACCAGCAACATCGGCACTATTGAGAGCTTCTCGAAATTGTCCGCCCAGATTCCCAAGATGAAACCAAACAGGCTGAAGGATATTGCTGTGAGCAGGATGAACACCATCATCATTACCGGGTGGGCAATCTGCAGGTCGATGAAGAAATTCGCCGTGATCAGAATGATAATGCCTAGTATCACGGCTTTGGAGGCGGCGGCACCGACATAGCCCAACACCACCTCGAGTGTAGATACCGGCGCGGAAAGCATTTCGTAAACCGTACCAACAAACTTCGGGAAATAGATGCCGAACGAGGCATTCGAGATGCTATGAGTCAGCAAGTTAAGCATGATTAAGCCGGGCACGATGAAGGCACCATAACTAATGCCGCTAACCTGATCAATTCTTGAGCCAATTGCCGCACCAAAGACGATGAAGTACAAAGATGTGGTGATAACCGGTGCGACAATACTCTGCACCAAAGTGCGCTTGGTCCGCGCCATCTCGAATTTGTAGATCGCCATAATCCCGTAGATATTCATGACGACTCCTCAACTAAATTGACAAAGATTTCTTCCAGGGAGCTCTGCGTCGTGTTCAAGTCACGAAACGCGATACCCGCCAACTTAAGATCATCCATCAACGCGGTGATGCCTGTGCGGTCTCCCTGCGCAGTAAAGGTATAAACTAACTGCATGCCGTTGTCGCTAAGCTCAAGTTTATAATCGGCCATGCTCTGCGGCACCGCACTCAGCTGATCGCAAAGATCGAGGATCAACTGCTTCTTACCAAGCTTCGCCATCAGCTTGTCTTTGTCTTCCATCAGAATGATCTCGCCGTTGTTGATTACTCCAACTCGGTCTGCGATCTCTTCAGCCTCTTCGATATAGTGCGTGGTCAGAATGATCGTCACGCCTTCAGCTTTTAATTCGCGCACGATCTCCCACATGTCTTTCCTAAGATTGACGTCCACACCGGCTGTAGGTTCATCGAGGAATAGTACCGTCGGCTCGTGGGAGAGCGCCTTCGCGATTAACACACGACGCTTCATTCCCCCGGACAGCGTCATGATCATGTCGTCTTTCTTGTCCCACAAAGACAATGAGCGAAGTACTTTCTCGATATACGTTGGACTCGGTGGCTTGCCAAACAGGCCGCGACTAAATGCAAGGGTACTGAAAACAGTCTCGAAAGAGTCAGTAGTGAGCTCCTGAGGAACGAGACCGATGATCGAGCGTGTCTTGCGGAAGTCTTTGATGATGTCGTTGCCATCGACTGTCACTGTCCCAGAGCTCGGATTCACGATGCCGCAGACGACTGAGATAAGAGTTGTCTTACCGGCGCCGTTCGGTCCAAGTAAGGCGACAATCTCTCCTTTGTTAATGTCGAGATTAATATCTTTGAGTGCTTGAAAGCCACCTGAATAGAATTTATTCAAGCCCTTGATGCGCAGAATTGGTTTTTCGTCTGAGTTCATGGGCGAAAGAGTATGAACACAGTCACATTCAAATACAACCAACGTCTAGGGTGGGTTCTATCCGGTGGCGCTGCCACCTATGCTTGGGCCATATCTCAGAACCTCCCCGTACAGATTGAGCTAGCGATTCTCTGGGTCGCTGCGATTGCCGCTGCGTTTCTTGCTTCTATTTAAGCTAGGTGCCAGTCAATGTATGGCGAGATCGGGCATTGGCGTGGTACTTTACCTGCCTGTCGTATTTGCTACGGTATTTCTCGTGATACCCGAGCTATGCATCACCAGCCCGATATTGAGTGAGGTTTGTCCAGACCGAGTTCCGCACGAATGAATCCGCTATCAAGATGAGACGAATAAAATGAAACGAATAAGCAGCGATACTACACACACTAGGTTTTTGGATACGGACAAGGCAATGGGATTGAGAAAGGCCTCTCTAGTTTTATTGTCCGCAATCCTTTTCACCCTTTCTGGGTATGCACAAGATACTGTAGAGCCTTCACTGAATAGTGAAGAGGTTGAACTCACTTCCTGGCTAGATTCCCAGGAAGAAAATATGCTCGACATGCTGGAGAGAATCACCAACATCAATTCCGGCAGTCTCAACAAGCAGGGCGTCAATGAGCTCGCTTCGATATTTAGCGAGGAGTTACGGCAATTAGGTTTCTCTATTTCAACCCTGCCCGGACAAGTCATCGAGATGCCGAGTTGCCCTGGCAGCGACTACAACGTCGATGTCGCCGATCATGTTCTTGCTAGCAAGAGTGGCAGTGGCTCGAAACTATTAATGATGGGACATTTCGATACGGTGTTTCCACCTGACAGCCCGTTCCAAGAATTTAGCCGCGAAGGCGACACCATGTATGGGCCTGGCGTATCCGACATGAAGGGCGGCTTGGTGGTGATGCTGTACGCTCTCAAGGCACTGAACGAGAATGGTGCATTGAGCGATAAGTCTATTACTGTGTTACTCAATAGCGATGAGGAAATGGGTTCGCTCTCGTCAAGGAAGTACCTTGAAGAACAAGCCAGATTGCACGATTGGGGCCTGGTGTATGAATCGTCTGGCAACAATCGACTTACGCGGGAGCGCAAGGGCTTGGGTCAGGCACGTTTCGTCGTACACGGCAGAGCGTCTCATGCGGGCGGCGCGCACGAACAAGGCCGCTCGGCGATCAAAGAGCTGGCCTACAAGATTGTGCAGATTGAGAACATTACAGACTATGAGACCGGAGTAACCGTTAACGTCGGCGTGATTAGTGGCGGCGAAGCACGGAACACAATCGCCCCCTGCGCGGAAGCACTAATCGATCTGCGCTATCCCGAAGCACAACAGGGTGTCGATGCGGTTGCCCAGTTCGAGGAAATATTCGGCAGCGTCTTTAGCTACCCGGTGGACTCTGGGGAAATAACTACGCAGAGCTGGACCAATCTGCATCGCCCAGCAAAGATAGCCACACCTGAATCGGACTTTCTATTGAACAAGACCATCGCCATCGGTCGCTTGCTAGGACAGGAGCTAGGCGTTGGTGATTCCGGCGGTGGGACAGACGGATCGCTGACACAGGCAGTTGGGCTGCCTACTCTGGATTCTCTCGGTAGCGCCGGCACCGGTGCCCATTCCAATAGAGAGCAGGGCCGAGTGAGTTCGCTGGTAGAACGCGCGAAACTTAGCGCGGTACTTATCCATAGACTGGCAGCTGAATAAATGTTCTCATGCTATAAATTGAAGTCCAGTAAATGAATAGGGCTCTTAGAGCCGGTTAGAAATTTTCCTGACTGGTGAAAAAAAATAACGCTGAGGACAGCGAATGACTGCGAACCTTGATAGTAGCTCTGAAAACACAATAGAAGATTCCCAATCCAATCTGTCCCCGGAAAAAGTAGCTGCCGCTAAGGCCTACCAAAATCCTTACTACCGCTATCTAGTGTTAGGCATCCTCACTGCCGCCTACGTCTCCAATTTCGTAGACAGGCAGGTCATCAATGTTCTCGCGCAGTTCATCATCGACGACCTGCAGATTAGCGATGGCCAATTCGGCATGCTATCCGGCCTAGCCTTCGCATTGATCTATACGACCTTAGGCATCCCCATCGCGCGTCTTGCCGACATCAGCAACCGACGCAATATCATTGCTATATCAATTACCATATGGAGTGTAATGACCGCTCTGTGTGGAGCGGCGCAGAACTTTGCCCAGCTATTTATGGCTAGGTTTGGCGTCGGTGTCGGCGAGGCAGGTGGATCACCTCCAGCTCACTCTATTGTCTCCGATATTTTCCCAGCAGCCCAACGCGCTACTGCTTTATCTATCTATTCTCTTGGCGTCTACGGTGGCATTCTAGTCGGTACGGTCGGCGGTGCCTATCTCGTTCAATATTTTGATTGGCGTACTGCTTTTGTAGTGGTCGCCATCCCGGGAATATTTCTTGCGCTACTTGTTAGATTCGTAATTAAAGAACCGCCACGCGGCATGGCCGAATCACGCAAAGATGTGGCACCACCGGGCTTCTTGCGTGTACTGCATTTTCTTTGGGATAGAAAGTCGTTTCGACATCTTTCATTTGCTTGCGCTTTGCACGCCTTCGTTACCTATGGCATGGGCAACTTCATGCCGCTGTTTCTAGGCCGCGTCCACGATATGCCTATTTTGGATGTGGGTTGGTACTACGGCATGATTGCGGGAATCGGAGGCTTGGCCGGCACCTTTTTCGGTGGTTGGATGTCTGATCGTATGGCGAACAAGACCGGAGACAAGACTTGGTATGTATGGGTTCCCTTCATCTCAACGGTGATCGCAATTCCTTTAGGCCTCGTTACTTTTTTGCTGATGCCTAACGGGTATAGCGCGGCATTCTCCTACTTTCTACCGGTATTCTTCGGTGGCTGGTATCTAGCACCCTGCATTGCATCAACTCACTTCTTGGTCGGCATTCGCATGCGCGCCATGGCATCAGCGATCTTGCTGTTCATGTTAAATTTAATCGGCTTAGGGCTTGGCCCGATGATAACTGGCTTCATGAGCGACCTTTTCGAACCAAGCTACGGCTCTGATTCGCTACGCTATGCGATGTCAATTACGCTGATGGTGAATGTCTGGTGTGCCTTCCACTATTGGAAAGCGAGCCGCACGATTGCGGCAGATTTCGATAGGGCTCCAGATTAACTGGAGCATTAATTGAATGACTAGATCGCCTCGAGAGCCTGGGTGATCTTGCTGACGCCGATTACCTCAATCCCTGGGATCTTGTTCTTCGGCGCATTCGCCTTCGGTACGATAGCTCTAGTGAAACCATGTTTGGCAGCCTCCTGTAATCGTTCCTGCCCACCGGGCACAGGTCGAATCTCACCCGCTAGGCCCACCTCCCCGAACACAACCAAATCCTTAGGTAGGGGTTTATCCTGAAAGCTGGATACGATCGCGAGCAATAGTGCGAGATCGGCGCTTGTCTCAGTCACTTTGACCCCACCTACCACATTCACGTAGACATCCTGATCCGCCATATACAATCCGCCGTGACGGTGCAGTACAGCTAACAGCATAGCTAGGCGATTCTGCTCAAGACCGACTGCCACTCGACGCGGATTACCCAATTGGCTCCCATCGACGAGAGCTTGTATCTCAACCAGCAGAGGGCGCGTACCCTCCCACAACACCATCACAATCGAGCCGGGAGTGTCTTCTTCGGTTCGTGCCAAAAATATCGCAGAGGGGTTCTTAACTTCTTTGAGCCCGGTCTCAAGCATGGCAAACACGCCCAGCTCGTTGACCGCGCCGAAACGATTCTTCTGCCCGCGCAGAATTCGATACTTACTGTCGTTACCACCCTCCAACATGATGAAGCAATCGATCATATGTTCTAACACTTTAGGGCCCGCCAGATTGCCATCCTTCGTCACATGACCTACCAGAAATAGAACCGTGTTCGTTTGCTTCGCATACTGAATGAGATAGGCAGCACACTCGCGCACCTGAGAGACACTGCCTGGTGCGGACGCTACGTCGCCGCTGTGCATGACCTGAATCGAATCCACAACCAACAGCTGTGGCTGGTGCTCCTGCGCCGCTTTGCAAATCTGCTCGACATTGGTCTCGGCCAACATCTTCAAATTCTTTTCTGGCAGGTTCAAACGCTTCGCACGCATGCCAACCTGTTGCAAGGATTCCTCGCCAGTGACGTACAGGGCCGGCTTCCCGGAATTTGCTAACAGGCACATTATTTGAAGTAAGAGCGTACTCTTGCCAGCGCCAGGATTGCCGCCGATCAAAATGGCCGACCCTGGAACCAGACCACCGCCGAGAACGCGATCCATCTCATCAATGGTGCTACTAAAACGCGGCAGGGCCTCTAGATCTATGTCGGAAAGGTTGCGTACATTGGATTTAACGCCGGAATAGCCCTGCTTGCGGAAGTCGACTTTGGTAGCCGGCGAGGTGCTACTGCTGCTGCCTAGATTGATCTGCGATAGCGTATTCCAGGCCTTGCAGGAGGCGCATTGACCCTGCCATTGACCGTGTTCGGTACCACAGTCAGTACACACGAATGCGATTTTATTTTTAGACATACTCTGTATTCAGCTTTTTGTGGTTTGCTTTATTACAAATAGGGCGAAGAAAAACGCATCTCAAGTCATTCGTCAGTATAGAAAAATTCAACCCGCTTGGTGACTTTGCAAAACAATTCATAGGAAATTGTATCTGCGTAGTGGGCTACTTCATCCGCTGGAAGCCCGTCTCCCCATAACACTACCTCAGCGCCTATCTTTACCGAATCGAGACCAGTCAAATCGATAGCAATCATATCCATAGACACTCGGCCTAGTAGTCCTGCGCGGCGTAGCCCCTGCTTAGAATTAACCAAAACTGGCGTACCATTCTTCGCCGAACGTGGATAGCCATCTGCGTACCCTACGGAGACGATCCCTACCCGCGTGCACTGCTCACAACGATGGATCGCGCCGTAGCCGATGGTGCCACCCGCCTCAACGTTGTTGATGGCAATGATCTTCGCGCGAAGCGTCATAACCGGCAACAGCCCTATTTCCTCGGCAGTGCGATTCCCAAAAGGTGATCCGCCATACAACATGAATCCCGGCCGCACAATTTGATGATGCGTTTGGGGCAGTGACAAAATGCCGGCCGAGGCGGCGAGGCTAGCTTGCACCGGCCCCTGCGTCGAGTTAGCGACCTGCTGCTTGAGCGAATCGAAGTCCGCTATCTGCCGCTGCGTGAATTCAACCGCTGATTGATTCTCGAGATCGTCGGCGCTGGCTAGGTGCGACATGAGAACGACCTCTGTCTCCGGGTGCCGATGCAATTCTTCATAGACTCGCAAGGCCTGTTCGTTGTCGAGGCCGAGTCGATTCATGCCGCTATTGAACTTCACCCAGACTCTACCCACCCCGGATAGAAGCTCCGTCCCCAAATATTTATCAATCTCCTCAAACTGATACATCGAATGGATCACAGGCTCAATCTTATTATCGAAGCAGCGCTTCATTTCCACTTTGTTGCGAAAGCCGCAGAGAAGGAGGATTGGGATGCTAATGCCTAGAGTACGCAGCTCCATAGCTTCTTCAATAGAAGCCACCGCAAGGGCTGCAAAATTTTTGTGCGCCGCCTGAAGCGCTAGAGCCACTTGTTCGACACCATGACCATAGGCATTCGCCTTTATCACAGGAACGATTTGTGACTCAGGACAATGGCTGCTTACTTGTGAGAGATTCTTCTTGAGCGCACGTAGGTTTATCGTAGCCCAAACTCTTCGTGAGGGGTCAATCATGATTGCTTGGACAGTGGCGGATGATTATCCATGGGTGTAGCTGTCGTCGTATCTCGGTTGTGCATGATTTTCGAAGCGCGTGTACTTGCCAACGAAACTCAGTCTTACTGTACCGATTGGACCGTTACGGTGCTTACCAATAATCACCTCGGCGACTCCTTTGTCCGGCGAGTCCTCGTTGTAGACTTCGTCTCGGTAGATGAAAGAAATAATATCGGCGTCCTGCTCGATCGCACCTGATTCTCGCAGGTCCGACATTACCGGCCGTTTGTTAGGTCGTTGTTCGAGGCTACGATTGAGCTGCGAAAGGGCTATAACTGGACACTCGAACTCGCGTGCCAACAACTTCAATGATCGCGATATCTCAGAGATCTCACCGACACGATTGTCACCGAAGCCTTTGATCTGCATTAACTGTAAATAGTCTACTACCACCATGCCTAGGTTGCCATGCTCGCGCACAATTCTGCGTGCCCGCGCCCGCATCTCCATCGGACTCAATGCAGCACTGTCATCGATGAAAAGGGGTCGGTCTTTGAGTTTCGCCACAGCGTTATTAAAGCCCGGCCAATCTTCTTCTGTTAATTGTCCGGTACGCAGTTTGGTCTGATCAAGCTTGCCGATCGAAGAAAGCATTCGAAAGATGAGGCTCTGTGCCGGCATCTCGAGGCTGAAGACCAGCACTGGATCGTCAGTGCTCATCACTGCATTCTCAACCAAGTTCATAGCAAATGCCGTCTTACCCATAGAGGGCCTTCCGGCGACGATAACCAAATCCGATTTCTGCCAGCCGGAGGTCATCTCATCAAGATCGGTAAAGCCAGTGGACAGTCCCGTGAGGCTGCCATCCATGCCCGCAAGTTCATCGATCCTATCCACGGCCTTGCTGAGCAAAGGATTGATCGGGACGGGGCCCTTATCCTGCGGTCGCTCATCCGCAATGCTAAAGACTTCTTGCTCTGCCTCATCCAAGACCACAGCGGCCTTCTTACCACCAGTGTTGTAGCCACTGTTGGCAATGCCGTTAGCGACACTGATCAGCCGGCGCAGAATTGCCCGCTCGCGGATGATCTCGGCGTAGGCATGTATATTCGCCGTGCCTCTGGCATTGTCTGTTAGTTCGCCCAGGTATTCCACGCCACCGGCACCCTCCAATTCGTTCAGGCTATTGAGGGATTCCACCAATGTCACCACATCGATAGGACTACTGGCTTCACTCTGCTGAGACATCACGCGGAATATAATTTGATGCTCCGGCCGATAGAAGTCTTCGGGAAGCAGCACATCCGCCAAATTGTCCCATTCAGTATTGTCCAACATCAGACCGCCCAATACCGCTTGCTCCGCATCAACAGAGTGAGGCGGTACTTTTAATGCCGCTACATTATTAATTTCACGGCTTTGAGGGCTATGAGGGGTATCGAAAGACATCTTTTGCTTCTGTGTGTTCTAGAGCTTGATCTGAGAATGAAGGTGAAAAAAAAGCACCATCTGAGTGAACAGATGGTGCTTGATGAAGATAGATTGGTCAAGGGCTAGAGCAGACTCCTCCAGCCCAGATGATCCTGTCTTAATCTTCCTTTGTCTCTTCTTCGGCTTGCTCAGTTACTTCCTGCACAGCCTTTTCAGCAGCCTCGGCCTCGATGATCTCTTCGATCATACTGCCGTCAGCACTGATACCCGCAACAGCATCAAGATTTTGTACTGCAAGGTTGATAGTCGCAGTCACTTCGTAGCCAAGATTCAATACGACCTCAAAGCTACCCAACTCGCGGATAACACCGTTTGGCAACAATACTTCTGCCTTAACGATATCGGACCCGCATTGCTCGTTCAAAGCGTCCGCAATATTCTGAGTACCAACAGAGCCGAATAGCTTGCCTTCATCGCTCGCATTAACCTGCATGCTCAGCGCAACACCAGCAACGATACCCTGGCGCTTCTGCGCCGTAGCGACGTTCGAATCGTGAGCGGCCATTAGTTCTGCTCTACGAGAGTCAAAATCAGCCAGATTCTGCTTTGACGCAGGTATCGCTTTTCCTTTTGGAAATAAGAAGTTACGCGCAAATCCAGATTTCACATTAGCGGTGTCGCCGATTTCACCCAGGTTTGCCATTTTTTCAAGCAAGATAACGTTCATTTGTTCTTCCTCATCTGTAATTCTTATCTAGCACTGACTGCCAATGCTTCATTCTGTTTAAGCCGGCTTTTGCAGGCGCGTTCTAAAGTCGTACCAGCTATCTAAAAGTGCAAGCAACACGATCATATTCGCTATAAGGGGCAACACGATTAGCGCATACAATACAGCTAACCAGAGGCTTGATAACTTCTTTGCCGCCACCACTGCATGCACTAGGGCAAGCCCGGAGAACATCAGCGGTAAAACCAAATACAGCATCCAACTCTGTGGGATGAGTATTTCAAAATTTGCCAGCATCATTAAGCCGACTAGGAGCAGTGCTACTTTTTGTTCTACCCGGAGTCCATGGAATTCTTTTTGAAATCCACCGGGATTGTAAAGCGCAGCCTGCATCCAGCGAGACAACATCAGCAGGATTATGGCGAGAAACATATAGACCGCGCCCATAAAGCTGGTCATAACATTTCTCAGCGAATCCAATTGCTCGCCTTGTATACCGTTTGCATCGAAGTAGGGCTGCATCTGAAGAAAGATCAAATCCAACACTGCCGGCTGCAAACGCAAATAAACCTCTACGCAAACACCAACGGCGATTGCCCCTAACAGGGTAAACTCCCAAGATTCTGATGCTCTCAGTAGTCCTGCCAACCCAGTAATTCCCAATAACATAATCAAGGGAACCGGATCGCCTGCGATGGCCCACCCTCCTATCGGAAATATGGCCCAAACCAAAACCTGCGTTGCCTCGATTACACCTTTGCGTAATACGACTAAGCCGATGACTACCGGGCTTAGAAAATTTACGATAGGTATCAGACCTAACAGCAGTACTGCCATTATGGCCTGCTTGCGTCCCTTCATTACGAATTCAGCAAGGCCGCGCATGCTTATAACCTTTTAAACCTGGTGGCTATCCGTATAAGGAATCAACGCCAAGTAGCGCGCACGTTTAATCGCTGTTGATAGCTGACGCTGATAACGAGCCTTCGTGCCTGTGATTCTGCTAGGGACAATCTTGCCCGTCTCAGAAACATAGGCTTTCAAGGTTTCAAGATCTTTGTAATCTATTTCTACTGTGCCTTCTGCAGTAAATTTGCAGAATTTACGTCGTCTAAAATAACGAGCCATAATTTTTATCCTGTCTGTCTATCTCTATTCTTTCTAAGAATGGGTTCGGATTTGCAGTGACTTAGTCCTGCTTCTCTTCTTCAGCTGGTGCTTCCGGAGCAGCTTCTTCAGCTGGTGCTTCCGGGGCAGCTTCTTCAGCTGGTGCTTCCGGAGCAGCTTCTTCAGCTGGTGCTTCCGGAGCAGCTACAGGAGCCTCTTCAGCAAGAGCGGCAGCTTCTTCAGCTGCTTTCGCTGCCGACGCTGCGGCTGCATCATCTTCCATCTTGCGCTTCTGCTCGGCACGTTGCTTGCGCTCTTTGCCTTCGCGCTCGCCCTTCAGAATAAAGGTTTCTTCAGTTACAGCTGCCTTAGTCTTAATAACTAGGTTACGGATAACCGCGTCATTGAAGCGAAATAGCGTAGTAAGTTCTTCCAAGGCCTCACCGTTGCACTCTATGTTCAAGAGTACATAGTGTGCTTTGTGGATCTTGTTTATTGGATAGGCGAGTTGGCGTCTGCCCCAGTCTTCCAATCGGTGAATCTGACCACCGCTGTCATTCATCAACTGAGTATAGCGCTCGATCATCCCTGGGACCTGTTCTGACTGGTCGGGATGCACCAAGAATACAACTTCATAGTGTCTCATAGAGACTCCTTCTGGGTTAATGCCTTCCTCAAACACTGCTGTGCGCGGTAAGACAAGGAGTTATGTAGCTACGGAAACTAGCCCCGCAGATAAAAACGAGGGGGAATTCTAGGGATTCTGAGTGGGGGATGCAAGCTTTAGTCCTACTTGAGAGGACTTAATCACCGATAATAGCCCGATCCTGCCTATTCGCTCGTTCGTTGCCTAACTGTTACTGCTAATTCGCTGCCTACGAGCCTCATACAAGCAAACTCCCGTTGCCACGGATACGTTTAGACTACTGAGCGCCCCCGCCATAGGGATAGATATCAAAAAGTCGCAGCTCTTGAGCGTCAGACGGCGCAGACCCCGTCCCTCCGAGCCCATGATCAACGCTATCGCACCACCTAAATCTTGATCATAAAGGGTGCAGCTTGCCTGATCATCGGCACCGACGAGCCAGACTCCTTCTTCCTTCAGCTTGTCTAGACAACGAGCTAGATTCGTCACCGAGACAAGATTGACCGTCTCCGCAGCCCCACAGGCCACCTTGCGCACGGTAGTGTTCAGGCCCACGGAGTTATCCTTGGGGATGATCACGGCATCGACGCCTGCCGCATCCGCGCTGCGCAGGCAGGCTCCCAAGTTATGGGGATCGGTAACACCATCCAGTATCAGCAATAAAGGTGGATGGTCTAAGTCCTTCAGCAACTCGAACAGACTCTGTTCTGACAGAGTACTGTTTTCAAATTCCGCGATGGCAGCAACACCTTGATGCACACCCTCGAATTCTCTCTCGAAGGCTTGCTTGCTGAGTTCTTCTACCGTTACATTCCCAGCATCCGCCAGCTCTCGAATCTCATTGATGCGCTTGTCGTTTCTACCAAGCTGGATTAGCAGCCGGCTTACAGACCCCGGTCGCTGAACGAGTAGCTCGGATACCGCATGTATGCCAATTACTTTTCCTTGATTGTCTTTTTCGTTCTTCATAATGATCGTTGTTATTCTTATTAAGACCCTGTTTACACTCAGGACTAAGCTGGCAGTTACGCTCTGGGCTTCGCGTTCGGTTTCTTGCTGCGTCTGGACGAAGGTTTCTTTTTAGGCTTTCCGGACTCCGCACTAGCCTTCTTTCCACGAGTCTTTGTCGCAGCTGTTCCTTTTCCAGATTTAGACTGTGCATTGGCCTGGCGTTTCTTGTGCTTCAATTTCTTCGAGGGTTTCGGCTTCTTCGAAGAATCAATTTTCTTTTTAGCGTGCTTTTCTTTTTTCGATTGCGGCTTTTTAGAATCAGCTATTTTGGCTTTCGACTTGCCGAATTTTTTGGCCGACTGCTTCAAGCCAACCATTTGCAGGTCGATCTTTTTTTCATCCAGATCAACGCGCACAACCTTAACTTCAACGCTGTCACCCAGACGATAGGTTTTCTGGCTGCGCTCACCACTCAAGCTATGATGCACTGGATCGAAGTGGTAGTAATCGTTGCTAAGCTCGCTGATATGCACCAAGCCTTCAACGTAAATTTCATTCAGCTCTACAAACAAGCCAAAGCTCGTCACCGAGGTAACGGTACCTATGAACTCGTCTCCCACTCGATCCTGCATGTATTCACATTTCAGCGCATCGATAACGCTATAGCTCGCCGCATCAGCACGGCGCTCAGAAGTCGAACAGATCTCACCCAACTCGACCATCTGTTTTAAGTCGAAAGGGTAAATTGTTTTCTTCGCAAGATCTGCCGCTCCAGGTTGCTTCTTAACATGAGCGCCGGGCTTGTTACGAACTAGGTAACGGATCGCACGATGCACCAACAAGTCTGGGTAACGACGAATCGGTGAAGTGAAGTGCGCATAGGCATCATAGCCCAAACCGAAATGCCCTAGATTTTCAGGCGAATAAACGGCCTGCATCAAGGAACGAATCAGCATCGTCTGCAATAAAATACGGTCGGGACGACCCGCCATCTGCTTCAGAACATACTGGTAGTCCGCGGGCTCTGGCTTGTCTCCACCGGGAAGATGCAGGTCCAACTCCTTGAGGAACATGCGCAAATTCTCTAGCTTGGCCGGATTCGGGCCTTCATGCACACGGTACAGAGCGGGCAGCTTAGAGTCTTCCAAAAGGCGTGCAGCGGCTACGTTCGCGCACAGCATGCATTCTTCGATCAAGCGATGCGCGTCATTACGAAACACCGGGACGATCTCTCGTATCTTCCTGTCTTCACCGAATACGATGCGCGTTTCCGTCGTGTCGAAATCCATAGCGCCGCCACGATCTCTTACGGCTCTTAATGCATGAAAAAGAGAATATAGATTTTCGAAGTGCTCAATGAGGGACTCATGACGTTTCTTAATAGTTGCCTGTATGCTCTTCTGGGCATCATTCTCAGCAAGTTCGACGATATCGGAAACTTCGTTGTAGGTCATGCGCCCATGAGAATGAATAACTGCCTCATAAAAACTGTAGTCAGTCATCTCACCACTTGCCGATATCTCCATCTCGCACACCATCGTCAGCCTGTCGACTTTGGGCTTCAATGAGCAGAGGCCATTGGAGAGTTTTTCGGGCAACATGGGAATCACGTGGCCCGGAAAATAGACAGAGGTCGCTCGCGTAATAGCTTCTTCATCTAACGCGCTGCCAATCTTCACGTAGTGTGAGACATCGGCGATCGCAACGAAGAGTGTCCAGCCCCCCCCTTTATGCTGCCGCGCAAACACCGCATCATCGAAATCTTTCGCGTCTTCGCCGTCGATGGTAACGAATGGAATATCGCGTAAATCTGCGCGTCCTTGAAGATCGGCTTCACCGACCTCTTCTGCAAAGCGATAAGTTTCTTTTTCTACGGCAGAAGGCCAGACATGGGGAATGTCGTGACTGCGCACAGCTACTTCTATTTCTAAACCGGGAGTCGTGCTATCGCCGAGAACCTCGACAATTTTTGCGACCGCTTTGCGTCGCTTGCTAGGATATTCGGTAATTTCCGCAACGACGAACTGACCATCTTCTGCGCTGCCCGCATTCTGATCTGGAATTAAAATCTCATGGCTCACTCGTTTGCTATCGGGAACCAGAATGCCGAATCCATCTTCACGGTAGTAGCGACCAACTATCTGCTCGAAGCGGCGCTTGAGTATCTCGACGACCATGCCTTCGCGCCGGCCACGATTATCGAACCCGGAATGCCGCGCAAGCACCTCATCGCCATCAAATAATTTCTCCATCTCACGCGTACCGAGGAACATGTCACCGGAGCCATCTTCAGGAATGAAGAATCCATAGCCGTCTTTGTTTCCCTGGATACGACCCTTGAGCAGATCCATATGCGCAGCCAAGCCGAAGAGGCCCCGCCGATTGCTGATGATCTGACCATCACGACTCATCGCGATCAATCGCCGACGTAACGCCTCGATCTGCTCCTCGGAAGTTAATTTCATCTGCTCACAAAGCGCCAGATGGCCGATTGGCTCACCTATCTGCTCTAACAGCTGAAGAATAAATTCCCGGCTGGGAATGGGATTGGCGTAGTTTTCAGCCTCACGCTGCGCGTGGGGATCTTTAGATTTTGGGGTTTTAGACATTAAGGAAGGATACTAGAAATAAGAAAGTAGCATTATACACCTAGCGATCTGCAAAGTATGTGACAACAGTCACTAGGGACAGGGAAACCATGGTGTTGACAAAATGCGCAGCATTTTGGACGCCCGCTTTATAGGGCGCCCCGAAGGGGTTGAAATGGCCTTAAGGCTATTTCAATCACCACCTCGCCAATCCGCAACGCCGATCAAAGTCGAAACCACTGTGTTTTTTCTCTGACCCAATTGGCATTTTGGACGCCCGCTTTATAGGGCGCCCCGAAGGGGTTGAAATGGCCTTAAGGCTATTTCAATCACCACCTCGCCAATCCGCAACGCCGATCAAAGTCGAAACCACTGTGTTTTTTCTCTGACCCAATTGGCATTTTGGACGCCCGCTTTGCAGGGCGCCCCGCAGGGGTTGAAATCGCCCTAAGGCGATTACAATCAACTCCTCGCCGGCACGCAATCCCGATCTCGCTCGCAGCCCCTGTATTTTTACTGTGAATCCAATTGTTTGTCTTCAAACTATATAACTGCAGACACTAGCCTGCACAAACCACGGAGTTGACAGTTTCCATGCCTCTCGTTAGAGTTGCGCTCCGGTCATTTCAAGGCCGCATCCATCTATAAATATGCCCAGGTGGTGGAATTGGTAGACACGCTAGCTTCAGGTGCTAGTGATCGCAAGATCGTGGAGGTTCAAGTCCTCTTCTGGGCACCAACTATTCTTTAAGCTCCCAAAGACACAGTAAACATAGAAAATTCAGTTCAGTGTTTCCCTTGTAAAGTCTATTTGTAAGTAAATGTAAGGGGGCATTCTACTTAGCTCAACAGCGTCAGGTTGCTACATAGACTTGCGAAGCGCTTTTTTAGAAAAACAAGGGTGTGGGTCTGTTCAATAGCGTTACACGCTCCTGCTCACCGAGAGTAAGTAACAGACTGCCGGATCTTCTCATTCCGCCTTTGATGCAAATCTCTAAAAAATTCGTTAGCAAAAAGAAAAGGAACCACCTCCGCGCCTCAAGCATCCCAGTTCACGTATTTACCTTAAGCAATATCTGCGTTACACCAATCAAAGGAATTACCATGACAAGCATCGGAAATTAAAGCCAGGAGATCTCTATTAGAGGCCCGACGGAATCAAATTGGCATAGCCCCTGTTGATTCGTTATTTATTTGCTACGACATCACTCCTCAGCAATTCCAAAAACTTCAACCATGTAATTCTGATAGGGGCCCTCCATTAAAAAGTTGTTGAATATTTCATGCAATATATTGATGGCCGTTTTAGTAGCTGCCCTGCCTTCGCCGTTCTTAAACGTGAGTTCTACAGACACAGCTGAGCTACGGTTGCGGCAGCGTGGCGTGAATGTTTTATCTAGGCGTCGATGCTTAAGCACCGACTTGTTGCTGCGGGCGGTCAAAAACTTCCGGAAGGCTATGTCCATTTCAGAGCGAAATGGCACGCCGGGTAATACCTTATGAATTTCCAGCAGTCGCTTGTCTTCATACAATTTAAGATGAGAAGGTGCGCCGGCAAGCCACTGAAACTGAAACTCCGTAGGCCGGCCCCTTCCTGACTCCCTGACGCTAAAATGACTGAAGATTCCGCGGTCAGCGAAATGCTGTAGCTCCTGTTTTACCTCAGTTGCGGCATTTCCCATAGGTATCCAATACTACTTGTAGTAAGCCAGGGCGCCTGGCGCAAAATGGCGGGGCATGGCGGGAGGATATTGATTGGTCCAGAATTCTTTCTTGCCCTGGCAATTAATCAGGCTGGGTATGCCTTCTTTCGCCGCCAGATCATAACAGCGCTGTAGAGCAGGTTTCATCTGCTCCGGACTAGTGACGTATTCACCGTGCGCACCAAGGGCTTCCACAACCTTGTCGTAGCGCAGATTTTCCTGAAACAAGTACATATGCTGTGCCCGCACCGCACCGCGGCCTCCGCCTGAAGGCCATACACCCCAGGCATTGTTGTTGTAAACAATCATAATGGCCGGTATTCGGTACTTACTAAGAGTCTCAAATTCCATGATCGAATACCCGGCACCGGCGTCACCGGTCACACCAAATATTGGTGCGCCTTTATAGGGTGCCTGTGGTCCAACGCCGTGCTGCACCGCGGCACCAACGCCAACGGCATAGCCGATATCGGGTCCGATAGCGCCGTATTGATAGGCGCCGTTACAAATTTGTCCAGGCCGAAAAGCCCGCAGGTAACGTCGGGTGTAACGTCCGATGCCATACCCGCCAGAAACCACAGTGGTTTCATCAGGCGCAATGTCACCATTGTAGAGAAAGCTATTCAACTCTTTGCCAATTACCGCCGGATGAATAGAGTCGGTATCGGCGCTGTATTTCAATCCCAGCTGATAGTATTCCTCGCTTTGGTCATCAAATGCCTTTCGGGCACTGGCTAACTCCTCTCGCCATGCCTGGCGGCTGCGATTAGGCAAGGCCTCAGCTAATGCTTCTAGGGCAGCGCTTTCTGAACTAACAATACCCAGATCGATAGGCAGGTTGCGGCCGATATCGGTGGCATCTGGATCTATTCGAATCCATTTAGCTTCGGGTGGAAAAGCGAATTCACCGACGGAGGGCATACAGTATTGGCCTACCAAGATAACCAGATCCGCACTGCGAACCGCATCCAGACCGGTAGAGGCAGACAATGGATGCCCATCAGAAAAATGGCCTCGTTGCGGCGCTGATTCGGTAACCGCGATGTCATTCTTCTCGGCTACTTCCAGCAGAACTTCCCAGGCCTTGTCATAAAATACCCCAGTGCTGGCCACTATCATCGGCCGCTCGGCTGCTGCGATCATCTGCACCGCGCGGGTAATATCGGCAGGATCTGGATGGGCACGGGACTCGGTGCGATAGCGAGTCTTGTCGTGGTAATACTGCAACTCGCCAGGCTCTTCGAAACGCGCGCCCGAAATCTCACCAGGAAAATCCAGATGCACCGGCTTAGGCACGCCGGTCTTCAACTGTCGAAAGGCATAGGCGGAATATTCATAGATGCGATTGGGGGTAATCATCCGCTTACCCCATTTTTTCAGGCCCTCAGTTTGCGCCTGTTGATAGGCGGTCTGAATACCATGCTCGGTATCGTCTTCGCCAATGGTTTTATTGCTAGCGATAACCAATAGCGGCGTACGTGCAGCATTCGCAGCGCCGATGTTCATAATCATATTAGTGAAACCTGGGCCCTCTGTACCAGAGGTGGCTGCGATCTCTCCAGTGACGCGTGAAAAACCATCAGCGGCGGAGGTCATATTGCCTTCGGTGCGCCCGCCATAACAGGGAATACCTTCAGCAGCGATAGCGTTGATCATATTGTAGTTGCCAGGGCAACAGAAAAAGCCCGCCAGTCCTTCATCACTGCAGAACTTGGCAAACACTTGTGCACCGGTCATAGGAAAGTTAGCCGGTTGAGCGGCCTCAGCCAGTGTACGAGGAATCTCTTCAGGGATATTGATGTTCATTTCAGCCGATTCGTGAGCGCTGGCTTGCGGGGCCTGCATCACAGCTGCGGCACCCGCGCCAGCAAGGGCGGATGTCCTTATGAAATCTCGGCGACTGAGTATCCCATCCTTTACGTCCTCCTTGGCGCATTTACTCATATTGTCAGTATCGGCTAAGTCCAGGATAGTCTCGGCATCAACGGAGGGTTTGTTGTCTTTTTTTATTTTCACCGCGAAGTCCTCTTTTAGTTTTAGGTTTAGTTTTAGTCTTGATCGGGGCGGCTAGCTTGTGGGCCTATATTTAACACGTGAGCTACTATTTTCCAGATGGTCTCATCACCCAGACTGTCTTTAAAGGGCGGCATTTGTAGGCTCGCGCCAAACTTAATGCTACGAAAAATACTCAAGGGCGTGGTGCCGTAGTACCAAGTGCCCGGCGCCGTAAGGTCGGCAGCGATAAAATCAATATTGGTCAGAGCTCGCCCATCAGCGTCATGGCACTGCTGGCAATTAATCAAATAGTGACTCTTCCCACTACTTGCAGCCGCCTTGGAAAAAGCCAAAGCATTGGGCTCGCTAGGCATAGCATCTTCCTGGGCCCCTGCCGGCATTGCCAGTATGATGAAGAACAGGGCTACAAAAACCTCAGCGCGCCAGCGGTCTATGTTACGTAGTGTGTCCTTAACGTGTTGGCTTGTCATATAGTTTTGGCTGACACTTGTTCTCTTGATGAAAGGCTAGTGTAAAAATACAGTAGTTTCTTAGTTAGTTCGAGCGCTTTGACTACACTCAGCCACTTAAGTTGGGGATCATTACAATGTAGAGCGATAGCTGACTAAAACTAACAATTTCCATCAAACTCGTTATAGCGAATTTCGTGAATTTTCTTAGCCTGCCCTTCCATCAGGATGATTGTATGGCAATTTAATGCATTTGCATCTCCGACCTTCATTTGATCACTCAATATAGTTTGCTGACCGGTCAATAAAAGAGACAGCACCCGTCTATTGTAATCCTACTTCCCTGCTTATCTTCTTGTGATACTTATCAACAAAGATTAGCCGAGACGAGGTGATGCCAGTGCTCAGTACATCTAGGGGTTATGTATACAGAGGGATATTTGACTCCGCAGGATGATACTAAAGCACTTAAGAGGTATCGATTAGCGGCTGAATAAGAATATGTAAGAGGTCAGCGCAATCTAGGGCATATGGTTGCCAACGGAAGATCTGCTCAACAACAGATTATGCAAGGAAAGAGCTAGTCAATATTATTGAAATTTTCTATAACCCGATAAAGCGTCATAGCCAGACTGGAAGTATTTCTCTAGGCTTGCAAGTCTAGCCAACCAAAAAACTACCGAAACTTTAGATCAGCTGCCTTTGCGTTTTTAAATTGTGCGACGGCAATGTAGGAAAGCTTGACCGACGTTTCTCTATATTTGAGTAATTAACTTGTTAATGCCCTGCCAGGTTCTGTTTCCGGCCAAGAGCAGGCATTAAGAATCTCCGTTACTGCTCTGGGAGCATTGCTTTACTTAGTCTCTCGTAATTCTCAGTCAAATCAACAAGGTCAGCCAGGTAGCGGGCAAAATCCTTGTTCGAGGCCATCAGTGCGAGAATTTCGTTCTGTAGATTTGTAAAGTCTTGTGCTGACAATCCCACCAGATCAAGTTGGCTGTACCCTACTCCAATTCCCATTCTGGCATCTCGCGCTTTTTCCACTCGCAATTGTTTAAGAAACCGAGGTTCACATTCACTTTTCAGCATGTAAGTTCCTGTCGGTCTACGCTTGGTACAAATAATGTCCATGCGGCGAGAACTATTATTGGCATTAAAGAGGTTATAGATTTCTGCTTCTTTCTCGTCCATGCGAAGACGCAAACGGGTTAGAGACTGCTGACCAACAACAGTAATTTCTTCAATCGGTCTTTCCACGGAGGCGGTTTTTTTCGTGTCGGTAGAATCAGGCTCCTGAGCAAAAACCACGGTGGCGGTTAACCCCATAAGAATGCATGTAATACTCAGTGTCTGTAAAAATCGATCCATAGGGAGACATCCTTTTCTTATAATTACCCACTACTGCAGGGCGGCATAGACGCCAAGGACTGCCAATACTTGTAATGAGGTTGTCATTTAAAGTGTAGACCTATAAGGCCGAGATCACCATGATTCAAAGCCGACGCTGTACCAAGTCAACGTGACATGAGCATAATAAATTGTGTAAAAAATTACACTAAATACGACTTTAGAGACCTTCTATTTGATCAGGCATTGCTGATCGAACGGTCTAGTTCCGGTCAGAAGCGAGCATTGTCATGTGGATTTTACACTCTGCCTATGCCTGGAGCGGTATTGCCATCGCCTGCCGGTGCCGAGTACCGACGCACTTTGTATTGCTACTTGCTTCGGAGTCAATCCTGCAAAATACGCTACTATACGGGCTGACCCTCGACACCCGAATCATTAACCAAACGCTACTTAATGTCGCGCAGCTATTAGATTACCAATGTCTATATTTCGCAATCTTTAGCGCAGAAAAGCCGCAAATGCCCTTAGTGTCAGGGACAACCAAGGCGCAGATACTGGAATGGACGCAGCAATAAAATCGATATTAGCGCGAGGCGAGCGCTGCGCAACCACCGAGATAAAAATCACCTAGCTTAGCCCTGCCGGTCCTTTCGGATTTCTTTGCCATTCGCGCGTATTGATAAGGGCAGTCGAGTCGCGATGCTGGAAAGCGAAGTCTTTTCCAATGATCTGTTAGCAGCCAAAGCCAGCGGTAGTTTCACAATGTTTGCCGCCAGAAAATAAATTCATCTTTACATAAAACAAGTTTTACTAGCAGAAGCGCAAATTTTATGAATCATGTCATTCAAAATGTTTGGAGCCGTGTTGTTGTTTCAATACTATTGCGTATTGTAACAAGCCAATCAATTGCGCAATCCCCGGGAAAAACAGAAGTAGTAAACAATGAAACCGCTATTTGTGAATTTATTGAGGCGTGGTCGAGACTGGACCCAGATGAATTGCTTAACTATTTTATCGAGGATGGCAGGTACTGCAATATGTCCACATCCCCAGTTACAGGTCATAAAAATTTAAGGCAATTTATTGCTCGATATATTCAATCGTGGGAGACAACTGATTGGGAAATTCTTAATCTTCTAGCTGATGTTGCTATCGTTATGGTTGAACGTATAAACCACACCGTAGTAGCAGGCAGCCCCGCGGAGCTTCCCTGCTTTGGAATATTTGAGATGGAAAACGGCAAAATTAAAGTTTGGCGCGACTATTTTACCTTACCAACTTACACCGACGCATTGACTGCTGCCACCGCCGCAGCTAACTAGCCAGCAATTAGGGCTCCCGCTTCAAAGCAAAGCAAGATAAACACCCAGCTACTAAAGAAATATTAGACACTCTATATGAGCATTAACTTTCCTATTAAGACGAAGAGCCTAATTTGACAAGTCAGATGATTTCACCAGCCCCTAGTTTGCACCAAGAATTGATGAATTTGCGGAGCATCCAATCCGCAGGCTTGGGTAGATAGCGAAGCTTTTATTTGATTATTTTATGCCGGCCTCTATTGTCAGTTATCCCTTTAAAGTCAGACATTACCAGCTCCAAAAATGGGTTGAGACTGATCGCCGCGACCTCGCAGCCAAAATAATCCTAGAAGAGATTCTTGCTGGCTATGTCTTCAAGCTAGTAAGGTTTCATAGCTAAATCCCGCTTAAATTATGACTTAGGATAGATTTAAAAAGCCAACAATGACTCTATTCAGTAGTCTTTCGCTTAGCGCTCATACTGCCTGTATTGAGGGCTAGTAATTTGAAAAAACTATAGAGACGAATCAAAATCGCTGCGAGCAGCGATCTAATATGCACTATTTTTGCCTGATTAAAAATAGGGATTTTAGGGCACTCGAGGACCCTAAAAATTTGGCGACTGAAAGCACATAACGATTTTTAATTGTATTTCACTACGATAAACGTTGTTTGAATCATGGCTCTATTTTTCCTACTTACTTAGAATGAACTTTTAATATTGAATGAATAAACAATTTTAATAGGTTGATGGCGTGGATTACTATGCATAACAGAGTTGAGAAGAGAGTTTTTAGGAGGGTGTACTTTGGCGGAAAGCATTGAATTTATTGATATTTAGTTCTAAACAGGGTATCAAGTAGGACAAATTATAATAGGATTGTATGCAATGCCTGAATTTGTCTTTTCGCCGACCATCGTGCTTATTCCTTTACTTATCTGTCTGGTCGTCATTGAGCTTGGCGTCAGTCGCCTGCTCGGACGATCTGTCTATACATTCCAAGACAGCATTACTTTCGATCAACATAGGGATAATGAGTCAGTTCGTTAATGCCTAACCGGCGCGGTTATTAGCGCCTTCATGTATGCCATCATACAAGCTAAGTACGGCACGTTTTCGTGGGATCTGACGAGCCCATTTACATGGATTTTTGCGCTATTGCTTTACGATTTCATGTACTACTGGGTGCATCGCACGGGTCACGAAGTCAATATGTTTTGGGCCTCTCACATCACGCATCATAGCAGTGAACAATTCAACCTTTCGACTGCGTTAAGACAGGCCTCCACTGGCTTCTATTTTAAATGGGGTGTTTTATATAGCCCCTTGCCATCTTAGGCATCCCCTGTCCAAGTATTCGTGATTATCGGGCTCATCGATCTGCTCTATCAAGTTTGGGTGCATACGCGCTTAGTGGGAAGGCTCGGTTGGTTAGAGTTGTTTCTCGTTACACCGTCTAATCACCGCGTACATCATGGCAAAAATGATTATTGTATCGACAAAAATTACGGCGGCGTCTTTAGTGTTTGGGACAGGCTTTTCGGAACCTATGCCGATGAGCGAGTAGACGAACCGGTTAGGTTTGGCATAAAGACTCCGTTGAATAGTTGGAATCCGGTGTGGAGCAATTTGCACTATTGGGTGGGGATGTTTCGCAAAGCAGGCGCTCAGTCTAACTGGCGTGACAAGCTCATGTGCTTCTTTGGCGAGCCAGTTTGGGTGCCACAGGGCAATCCAGTCGGTGACATTGAAAAGAGCGTGCTAACAAGCGAGGAGACGCAAGAGCCTGACTCACCCGCATTGATTCGATTGTCAGGCTTGCTGATGACGGTAGTCTCGGCCGGCCTTTTGGTCTTGTATTTGGGATCCAAACAGCAGCTGCCGGCACTTGTTCAGATTTTCATCGCTTCTTTTGCTGTGCTTGCCTTCGCAAGTGTTGGCCTTCTCTGGAGCAAGTCATCTAGGCGGGGAGCTGCATCATGAATAGCTTGGCGCTTTCAGATGGCGTGTTGCTGATTGCGACACTCGCGATTATCATGAAACCGAGCGCATCGACCGGTATACGCTTAAGCGCTGCCGTATTCGCTGCTGCAGCCTTTTTGGGAGTTTTGCGTTTCTCGACTCTACTACCCTTGCCAGGGATGCACAGCTTCTTCTCTGGACTAGGCGCCTCGGCTGCTTACCCGTTATTGGCAGCTGCATTCTTGTGGCCGGATTCGGCCGTTGCTCAGAGCTGGCGTTTCGCGAGTATCTTCTTAATCATCGCCGGCGCCTTTGGTCTAGTCGCCTCGGCTCTGGAATTCAACTTGTGGGGGAATTTCCTAGCGATCGTAGCAGTGGTTGCACTGCTGTTCAGGTCAATAAAGGATAAGGATGTAATGGCGGCAATGGGCAGTGGCTCATTGCTTGCAGCACTGCTGCTATTCTCTAGTCAGTTCTCATTACCCCCGGTTTTGCAGCCTGGCGATTTCTTGCATCTTTTTATGGCGCTAGGACTCACACTTATGGCCACTCGGTCGCTACGTTTACCGCAGCAAGCTGCCGCACTGAGCAGCGTCAATCAAGCCTCCTTGGAGTAGCTGCCACACGCCTTGATTAAACATGTTGGAGGCTATGAAGCTGTGCAAGCCTTTAAAAGGTTGATACGGGCATTTAAACAGCGAAAGGTGTAAATATTTGTAGTCATAGACTGCTTGTCAAAAAAATCTTTGCGAAGTTAAGAGCCCCCCTTTTTTATATCGATGGTAAAAATCTGGCACTGTACTTTCAATTTACTAATTCATCTTCGCAAAGCAAATCAGAACTGAGATAAATAACATGTTTAGCCGTGCGCAATTATACCCAGTTACCCCCGGGTAGACTTGATCTACCTTTGGGTAGTTTAGCCGTCTTTAGGCATCTCAGCTTGAGTTGAAGTGCTAACCCAAAAATTTGTTATCACTAACGATCGGTCACTACGCTAAATCGATAGGCGCCTTCGTAGACAGTAGAGTCTTCTCCAACCACCGCCGACCAGTTAACTACGTAATCCCCATCGGGAATTGATGGATTGGTGATTTCTATCATAAGGTCGTCGGAACCCATGCTGTGAAAACCACGCAAATCGTAATTCCCGTCTGGACCAGTAAGCGTAAGACTGCTGTTAGTCACATCCGGTAATGCTCCATAGAAGAGGCGCAAATTGCGCGGAGCGCGATTCAGCACTGAATCGGCGGCAGGCTCTGCACGCAGAAAAGGCGAGTAGTCAGTGCTACTCGCACAGCCAACAAGAGAAGCTGCTAGCAAAAATAGTGCTAATAATGATTTGAATCTTCTGTTGCCTAGCATGTCGAATTTCCTTCTTGAGTTTTCACTGATTGGTGACAAACGAATGCAAAAATTACGCACGTCATCGAATTAACATCATCGAGTCAGTGTAACGCTTTGGACGTTTAAATTCATGAACAGAGTGGCTTATGCGGCAATATGACGCGCAGACTTCGATTGGGTTTAAAGCGGTTTGCAAAGGGGTAAGGCGCTGGTTTCTGAAAGCGCCCTGAGATAAAGAGTGAGGGTTAATGGCTAGTGCTGATCTCGCTGTTTTTTAACCTGAGAGAGTTCTTTGGCGAACTGGTCGAGCCTCATACGAATTTCGTCTTCTTTCTGCTTTTTTAGAAAATTCAGATCACTGTCTGCTTTCGCTTCTTCGATAGCTTCGGCTATAGCGTCTGTTATTGGCTTTTCTATGGCTGTTTCTGCAGATTTGTTCATTCGCTATAACTCCAGCTAAGTGTGCGATTTCTAAGTAGGCCGAATGTTGGTTTTTTCTTGTTTTACTGCCTGCCTATCTAAGCTGGCTCTATTGTCGGTGAAGAATCACGCTTAAGTCGATCAAGCTAACAATTCTAAACACCCGTCTTACTTCGTAAACCCATTGAATTAGCTACTTGTATGAAGCGCAACATATAGTCTAAGTCGGCCGAAGTCAAACAATATATAGTGCTTTCAATTGCTTACAGGTGCTTATCCGAGCCCAAAAATAAACGGTATATCTGCCCCCCTTTCTCTTGTGTCACTGCGTTCGCAGCAAATAATGTTAATGATTTCTTATGCTTAGCGCCGAAATGCATTATTTGACTCGTATAAAAACTGACACACAGCTCGATGAGAAAGTAATAAAAAAGGACACCCAGTTTAATTTCTAATTATAATAATAAAGTAATCAACCCTATAAATTTCTAGAGTGATGGTATTTTGCGCAGCCGTGTTTAGAGGTTGTAAGGAAATCGAGTTATTGAAAGGCGATTTGAAAGCTTAAATGGTTTTTTCACGCTATGGGAGGCAGCGAGAATGAACTGGTACGTCTTCGTGAATGGAATATTGAAGGAAAGCCGGTAGCTAGGCGTATAATAATCGAGAGGAATTTACCCCCCTAATCCATTTGCGCGAGTGTTTTAAACTCACCCCTGACTTGATTCGGCTTTCGTGAAAAAGAACAAGTGACGATTCCGAACCCGCTGCCACTGAATAGTGCCGATGAAAAGTTGTGACACTCTTGAGCCAGGATGCTGAACTTATTCCTAAGTCGTTAAGCAATCTGCTCTTCTCACCCAAGGTATCAGTAACCCTGTGCGTCGAGGACTCTTCCGGATGAAGTGCTTTGCAAGTTCTCTCTAACAGATCGATATAGCTGCGCTGCGTGGTTGGCAGCGCCTTCTCTGCTATCCCACCCATCTCGGACAGTAGCAGAAGCTTTGCCTGCTTGGCGCCAGACTGGCGACCCACAAGGTGCTTTGTGGTGCGACGCGAAAGTAGCCGATGCTGACGGTAACTTCGCTTTTTGACTGCCTTGGCGTGATGAATAAGTCGCTCTTGAATCGAGGTGAAGTCACTATTCTCAAGCGAGTCCGTTATTCCCGCGCGAATGGGGTTTAGATCTACATAAGCCATGCAAGTAACCAGTGCTTTCTCATCGAGAAGAGCCTGGCTTTTGAAACGTCCTTCCCAGAAGCGTCCGCTGCATTGGTCTTCTCGGTTAGCTTGCCTTGCCACAGTCTCGTTTACGCAGCGCATGAACCAACTAATATCCATTAACCTTTCGCGCCATAGGCTGATCTGCTGTTGCAGGCGCCTCGAAGCCGCCTTGCTCGATTTGTTTTTCTGCAAAGTTGCTATTAAAGCTGCATTGCGAGGAAAGAGTGCGGTCCAGCGCTTGACCACCTCGGCATCATCCCATTCTCCAGCCTGCTGCTCATTGACGAACAGGACCAGGTGATAGTGATTACTCATGATGGCATAGGCACAGATGTCGATCGAGAACTGTGCAGCTAGGGTCTTAATCCGAGACACCAACCACTGCTTACGATGATCGAAGTTCTTACCAGTAACCGGGTCGTCACCACATAGATAGGCGCGGCGGACACAGCGTGAGATACAATGATAGTAGGGCGTGTCTTGCAGCGACACTTGTTGGTATCTGGCTCGGGTCATCGAACTTTTCTATTTAGTCCTAGTCATTTTTATTGCTGTGTTTAGTCAGATCGCCTCAAGGTTCACGCCAAGACAAAATGCAAGAGGACCGCCGATTCTAGAGGGTTTGTAGTACTATGCAAGGCGAAATTAAAAAGTGTTAAAGTGACAGTGACACAACAGAGAAAAAATTGGATTGAGGTAGCAAATGAGAATTGGAGTCGACTTAGGCGGTACGAAGATCGAGGGAATATTACTCTCACCTTCAGGCGAGGTAGCCGAGAAGATTCGTGTAGATACGCCCACTAGAAAGTACCTCGAAACTGTTGACGCACTCTGCGAAGTGATCGACCAACTGCAACTATTGTCTCCATCGAAGCAGTGTTCAGTTGGAATTGGGACTCCTGGCGCCTTGTCTCCTTCGAACGAAAACGGTCTAGAACTGATGAAGAACTGTAATTCGATCTGCCTCAACGGCGAGCCATTGAAGGTCGATATAGAAAATCGCCTAGGCTATGCGACTCGCATCGAGAACGATGCGAATTGCTTCGTCCTTTCAGAAGCTTGCTACGGCGCCGCGGTGTCCGCCAGAACGGTATTTGGAGCAATTCTCGGCACGGGAACCGGTGGAGGCATCGTCATAGACAAGCAACTGCACACAGGCCCGAATCGAATAGCGGGTGAATGGGGGCACAACTGTATACCAAGTTCCGTACGCGAACTGATCGCCCAGGACAGACAATGCTACTGCGGTAGGAAAAACTGTAACGAGACCGTCCTTTCCGGGCGAGGCTTGAAACAGAGCCATCTCGAGAAAACTGGAATCGAGCTTGAGGCCGTGGAAATAGCCCGTTTGGCGACTAGCGGAGACGTTGCAGCAATTGAGACTATTCAGATTTACTGCAAGCAACTGGCACGCTGTCTCTCAACGGTCGTAAATCTTTTGGACCCAGATATGATTGTGCTAGGGGGCGGTCTGTCGAATATTACGCAACTGTATGCGCAAGTTCCATACCTCATGGATGGGTATGTATTCACAGATAATGTCTTGACTATGCTGGCGGCGCCGAAGTTCGGTGACGCAAGCGGCGCCATCGGTGCCGCTTGCCTGTGGCCACTGGTTTGAAGTTAAGCTATCTATTAACTATTGAAGGGATGACGCAGGATTATCGTCTCTTCACGATCGGGGCCTGTTGAAATAATATCAACTGGCACTTCTACTATCTTCTCTAGATACTGAATATAGTCTTTTGCGTTCTGCGGCAAATCATCCAAACTCTTCGCGCCTACCGTCGACTCTTTCCAACCCGGAAGTTCTTGGTAAATTGGCTTAAGACTCTTGTAGCTCTCAATGTCCATCAGGCTGCCAGAAGTATTATCACCTACACCCGCGTAGCCCGTGCAGACTTTGATTGTTTCCAGGCCATCCAGTACATCTAACTTGGTCAGGCAGATTCCGGAGACACTATTGATGCGCATGGCCAACTTGACAGCACAGGCGTCGAACCAACCGCAGCGTCTATCACGTCCGGTAGTCGCACCCTTCTCATGCCCAACTGTGGCCAAGTGCTTGCCTGTCTCATCAAACAACTCGGTAGGAAACGGTCCTGAACCAACGCGTGTAGTGTAAGCCTTAGTGATACCAAGAACGTAGTCCAAATGAAGCGGACCAAAGCCACTGCCCGTCGCCGCGGCGCCCGCTGTGGTATTAGAAGAAGTCACGAAGGGATAAGTCCCGTGGTCGATGTCCAGTAGCGAGCCTTGAGCACCTTCGAAAAGAATATTGTCACCAGCCTTGCGATGGTTGTGCAGGATATCGATAGTATCTGCCACCATGGGACGAATCTGTTCTGCCAACGTCAAATACTGATCCAGAGTTTGCTGATAGTCCACTGCCTCTGCTCTGTAATAATTGCTCAGCATGAAGTTATGGTATTCCATAAGTTCAGCGAGTTTCTCTGCAAAGTGTTCCTTGTTGAGGATGCCTGCGAGACGGATGCCGCGTCGTGCGACTTTGTCTTCGTATGCTGGCCCTATTCCTCGCCCGGTCGTGCCTATCTTTGCATTCCCCTTCTTAAGTTCTCTTGCCTGGTCTAACGCAATATGGGATGGCAGGATTAGAGGGCAGGCGCCGCTTATTTTAAGTCGGTCACGTATTTCAATACCCGTGCCCTCGAGGCCTTCAACCTCATTCAGCAAAGCTTCTAGGCTCAGTACGACGCCGTTGCCAATCACGCAATTTACGTTGCCGCGCAGAATGCCTGACGGCAGAAGATGCAACACCGTTTTTTTGCCGTTGATTACCAGCGTATGGCCTGCGTTATGACCGCCCTGAAAGCGGACGGCTACCTTGGCCTGGTCGGTTAGAAGATCTACGATCTTCCCTTTGCCTTCATCGCCCCACTGGGTACCAAGTACTACTACTGATTTAGCCATCGTCCTCTACTCAATATTTTATTCAAAGCAAACACTACGCTAAGTTTTCAACTACCCATTTGCCATCATGTAGCTGTAGCTGTCGATCGCAATTTAAGTCTTCTAATTCCTGCTCTGCAAGCTCGCTCTCAAGCAGATTGGTAATGACAATCTCGCCATTGGCTCGCAATTCAGCTATCGCACCGAGCAAATCAGCGTCATTTCCAATTGGCGCGATAATCACCGTCTTTTGGACAAACGTTTTACTGCTCAGTCTAGCGATTGTCTTTAGATCGCTATCAAAACCTGACGCCGGCCGCGAGCGACCAAAAACTTCACCAATGTGGTCATAACGACCGCCTTTGGCTACTGCTCTGCCGTAGTCGGGCGTATAGGCGGCGAACACGATGCCCGTATGATATTCATAGCCACGCAATTCGCATAGGTCGAAGCAGAGTGTCATCTCCGGATGACGCTCCTTAACTCCTTCCACTATCAATACCAGTTCCAGCAGCTCTTTCTTTACTGAGATCGGAGCATCTTCGAAAACGGCTACGGCCTCTTGCAGTATTGCCTCATCACCACTGAGTCGCGTTAGCTGCCTCAACATGGCATGCAACGTTGCATCTTTCACGGCAGCATCCAAGACAACATCGATCTCGTCATAGGCTTTACGCTGCACGGCATCGAATAAAATTGATTCGATGTCCGCATCTATCGCGGCTTCTTTGACGAGTGCACGGAAGATACCAACATGCCCTAGCACGACAGATATTTTTTCAATTTCCGCCGTATTCAGAGTGGCATACATAAGACAAATTAGTTCTATGTCACAGTCCACACCGGCGTGACCGTACATCTCGGCGCCGACGCGAATAGGTACTCGAGAAGCAAGCAGACCCCGTGGCTTCGTGTGCAATACGTTGTCTGCGTAACACAGACGCACCGGGCCTTCTCTGTGCATACAGTGTGCGTCGATACGCGCAGCCTGCGGAGTAATGTCTGCACGGATGCCCATCATGCGTCCGCTAAGCTGGTCGGTAATCTTGAACGTGTGCAGATCCAAATCATGTGACGAGCCAACTAGCAGCGAATCCAGATACTCGATAAGTGGAGTAATAACTAGCTGATAGCCCCAGGATTCATAAAGGTCCAGAAGCTGACGACGCAAGTATTCTAACTTGCCCGCCTCTAGGGGAAGAATTTCCTCGACACCATCGGGAAGTAACCAGCGCTTTGCAGAAGTCATGTCTATTTAGCTTTCACTCATTAAACTTGAAAAATTGTTCCTAAAATAATTTTAAAACCCTAACAATCTAATTAATTATCAACAGCAACACCGTACCGGTCAGCATACTTCCGAAGCCAATAATGCGCATGGTGTTATCGTCTATTTGATTTAACATTAGCAGCATCTTTCGCCACCTACCGGGGCTGATGAAGGGAATTATCCCCTCTATTACGAGCAACAGACAACCTGCAATGGCCAGCTCATGCCACATAGTCTTGCCCCTTTTTGCTAATACTCTACGCGTAGCTATTCACACAGCAAAAAGTAAACCTGAATCGCTGACCGCGATTCAGGTTTACGGTTGTTGACTTATCTGATTGTCAAAACTCTACTGATTAAGTGGAGTTTATTGCGAGATTCCGTTCTTCAGATACTTGAAATAGTCACTGTTCGGATCAAGCAAGAGTACGTCACCTTTCGAGGAGAACGTCTCTCTGTATGAATTCAAGCTCCGGGTAAACGCATAGAATTCAGGGTCTTTGTTGTAGGCATCGGCATAGATGGCCGTTGCAGTCGCGTCACCTTCACCGCGCAGTTGCTCAGCATCTCTGTAAGCCTCGGCGCGAAAAATTGTCGCCTGACGATCAGCGTCGGCACGAATACCGATCGCAAGCTCTTCACCGAAAGAACGCAGCTCCTGTGCCTCTCTGTTTCGCTCGGTGATCATACGCTCATAAACAGAAGAGCGTACATCTTCTGGCAGGTCGATACGCTTTACTCGCACATCAATAATTTCGATACCCAAATCCGCAGCTGTAGTCTCATTTAGACTCGCTGTTAGAGCTAGCATCAACTGATCTCTCTCCCCAGCAACAACTTCCGCAAGAGTACGGTTACCGATCTGGTCACGCAGACCATCGTTAATACGTTCCGCAAGTAAGCTGCCGGCTGTTGTTGTGTTACCACGTGTTGAGACATAGAACTGACCCACGTCGACGATGCGCCACTTTGCGTAGGAATCGACTTCCAGTGCCTTTTGCTCAAGCGTTAGAAATCGACGTCGAGGCGCGTCTTCGGTCAATATCCGCGCGTCGAATTTACGCACGTTATTGACCCAGGGAATCTTCACATGCAGACCTGGGTCGATAGATTCTTGCACCAATTCACCGAACTGCAGCATCACAGCTCGCTCTGTTTCCTTTACAACGAAAAGAGAATTGCTTAAGACTGTGACGACGAGAAAAATAAAACCAATTGTTATAAAATTTTTCATTATCGATTTCCTCGTCCAGTAGTAGGTAGCCGCGAACGATCTACGCTGTTTGTACTATTTGGTCCCGGTAGAAATGGCGCCAACTGGTCTGCCAAATTCCTCAGGTCGGTCGTAGTATTATTCGAATTGATGCTTGAAGTGCTCTGCTCCATAAGCTTGTCCAATGGCAGAAACAACATATTGTTGCCACCTTCGACATCGACCATGATCTTGCTGCTAGCTGTCATCACGTCTTCGAGCGAGTCGATGTAGAGCCGCTGTCGAGTCACCTCAGGAGACTTTAAATATTCCGTGAGCAGTTGGTCGAAGCGAGAGGCATCACCAGTTGCTTCAGCCACGACCTCTGCGCTATAGGCGTTTGCAGCTTCAATGCGCCGCTGTGCTTCACCGCGAGCCTCAGGAATAATCTGATTCGAATATTGCTGAGCTTGGTTCTGCACACGCTGCTCGTCTTCTCTGGCGCGGATCACGTCATCGAAGGCCGGACGAACAGCATCAGGTGGCTGCGCATCCACCACGTTCACCTGACTTACAAAAATGCCGGTATTGTAGACGTTCATGTAATTCTGCAGGCGCTCGTGCACATCATCCGCGATGCGATCGCGACCTGTGGTAAGAATCTGGTCCATGAAGTTGCCGCCAACTACGTGGCGAATGGCTGATTCGGACGCGTTGTCCAGACTAAGCTCTGGGTCCTGCACCGCGATCACATACTTCACTGGATCCTGAATTAGATATTGCACGGTGACTGCTATATCGATGATGTTTTCATCGGTAGTCAACATCGCGCGATTTTCATAGGTCTTCGCATTCAATTCGGAGACGTTAACCAAGCTAACTTCATCAATGACCGGTGGATTCCAATGCAAGCCCGGCTGCACTGTCAAATCCAGCACCCTACCGAAGCGCAAGACAACGCCGCGTTCAGCTTCGTCAACGATATAGAAGCCCATGAATGCCCAGATGACAACTACCAGGGCTACTAATCCTGCGATTAGACCCGCGGACAAACCACCGCCGCCGCTTGACGAAGAACCAGTAGAACTAGAGCCGCCGCTGCCCCCGCCGAACAGGCTATTGAATTTTTTGGTCAGGTTGCGCACAACCTCATCGATATCAGGAGGCCCCTGGTCGCTGCCTTTACGACCGCCCCCCCAAGGATCTTTGTCGTTTCCATTTCCGTTATTTCCAGGTTCATTCCAAGCCATTGGCTTCTCCATAGCTTTCTAAAGACAGATAGGTCGATTTTAGCTAATAATTGTTCATTTACACAGCAATTTGCACTTTCAAAGGGCGATCCGATACGATTAGGCGACTGTTGCCTTATCCTCGACTGCCAAATTAGTCTGCTCCTGCACTGCAATAATGTGACTTATAACTTCTGTACCACTTTGTTTAAGAAGTCGATCGAGGTCTGCGCGCGGCAGTTTGACCCGCAGCTCATAGAAACCTTCTTCGTCTATATGTTCTTCCTCGATGAATCCGCTGTCGTAAAGCTGGCTGCGAAGCTTCGTCTCACTGGGTGCGATCCTCAGTGTCTCGACAGCCATATTCCCTGCTAGCAACTCGCTCATCGCGCTCTGCAATAGATCCATACCCGCACCAGTCTTTGCAGACACCCAGACCTTTATGGCCTTTCCCTTCTCGTTGCGCTGAATATGTGGCTCGACACCTGGAAGCAGATCGATCTTGTTGAACACCAGCAGCTGCGGCACAGACTTCGCACCTATTTCTGCTAAAACCTTATCGACCTCAAAAATGTGATCTGGATGAAATTCATTTGCCGCATCCACGACATGGATGAGCAGGTCTGCCTGAGCCGTCTCCTCGAAGCGTAGCACGAAACGCCTCAACCAGTTGGTGTGGGAGGTGGCTGATGAAGCCCACCGTGTCGGCGACGATCACCGGCCCGAAGTTCTTGAGGGTGAGGCGGCGTAAGCGTCGAATCCAAGTGTGGCGAACAATTGGTCCGCCGCGTAGGTGTGCGCCTGGGTCAGCTTATTAAATAGTGAGGACTTACCAGCATTGGTGTAGCCCACCAGATGAGAGCGTCTGCCACTTCTGCCGAACGCCGCCTGGCGCGCCGCCCCTGGTCGCGCTGCCCGCGGACCTTGGCGAGACTCTTGATTGATGGCCTTGATGCGGTGGCCGATCATGCGTTGGTCGAGTTCCAGCTGTTTCTCACCCGCACCGCGCATGCCGATGCCCCCCTTCTGTCTATCGAGGTGAGTCCACCCGCGTTTCAAACGCGTGCTGAGGTGTTGCAACTGCGCCAACTCTACCTGCAGCTTACCCTCGTGGCTGCGCGCGCGTTGCGCGAAGATGTCGAGGATCAGCCCGGTGCGATCGAGCACGCGGCACTTGAGTTCGGCCTCGAGGTTCCGTTCCTGGCTGGGGGAGAGTGCGTGGTTGAACAGGACGAGTCCCGCTTTGTGGGCCAGCACGGCGGCCTGAATCTCTTCAAGCTTGCCGGATGCCTACAAAAAGGTTGGGTGAGGGTTGCCTTTCGGGAGCCTGTGATGAAGTCCACCGGCTGTGACGCCGGCGGAGATCGCCAATTCTTCGAATTCGGCTGGGTCTTCCCGTCTCACTCTCTGAATCTATAGTGAGATGAACCAGGATGGAGACTTCGCCGGCATCGGGCCTGTCAAAAAACAATCAATTACCTCGCTCTAGAGACGAGAGTGCTAAAGCTGCGTTACCCGGATCGGCAGCGTCATCGTCGGTTACTTCAACTACTTCGCCCGGGCTCTGCATCGGCACCTTCACCATTGCGCGCGGGGACGACAGTTGAGATCGCGTGCTTGTAGACCATCTGGCTAACAGCGTTCTTCAACAGAATCACGAATTGGTCGAAATGACTCGATCTGGCCCTGCAGCTTGATTCCGCTAACCAGAGTAGATGGACACCGGGATGCGCTCCTTGCGAAGCACGTTCAAAAATGGATCTTGTAGCGTATGTCCT
>CALSUH010000010.1 GCA_943789485.1 uncultured Pseudomonadales bacterium | reverse complement strand
CTAAACTCAGCGATGGTTTTCCCTTATTTGCCATGCCCAGCCTGCGTATTGAATTCTCGACGATGATCACTGCTCCATCCACGATCAATCCGAAATCGAGAGCCCCCAGACTCATTAGGTTTGCCGAAACACCTGTCTCAACCATTCCAGATATCGTGGCTAGCATGCTGATAGGAATCACAGTCGCTGTAACAAGGGCAGCACGAAAGTTGCCCAGCAGCAGAAACAGAATGACGATTACTAGAAGTGCACCCACAACGAGGTTTTCCTCGACTGTAGATATCGTGTTTTCAACCAGTATAGTTCGATCATAGAGCGCCTCTGCTACTACACCATTCGGCAATGTGGTGTTTATTTCTTCGAGCTTCTCGGCCACTTGCCTAGCCACAGTGCGTGAATTTTCACCTAACAACATAAATGCTGTGCCAATTACCGCTTCCTGTCCAGCATGAGTGGCTGCCCCCGTTCTGAGCTCACGACCAATATTAACTTCAGCTACATCTTTCACCCGGACAGGTATGCTGTTTCGGGTCACAATACTTACTTGTTCGATATCACTAATAGTTTTCAGTTGCCCCGGAGAACGCACCATGAGTTGTTGGCCATTTCGTTCAATGTAGCCAGCTCCCTGATTAATATTGTTATCCCAAAGTGCAGACAACAGTTCTGGCAAAGTTATTCCCCAACGCAACATTTTCGCGGGATCAGGGGTTACGTGGTATTGCTTCTCAAACCCACCGCTGGTGTTAATCTCTGTTACACCGTCTACCAGAATTAGTTGTCGCTTGATAATCCAATCCTGTATCTCCCTCAATGCAAACAGATCATAAGGCTCTCCGTTCGGCTGTACTGCGCCCTCTTCGGCCCGTACTGTGTACATGAATATTTCACCAAGGCCCGAAGAAATTGGCCCCATCTCCGGCTCTAGGCCAACAGGCAGTTGACTCTTGATCGCTCCCAATCGTGAATTCACAAGATTGCGAGCAAAATAAATATCTGTGCCTTCTTCAAACACCACAGTCACTTGAGACAAACCATAGGCCGAAAGCGACCGGGTATAAGAAAGCTGCGGCAATCCCGCCAGTGCAGTTTCGATGGGAAAGGTAACTCGTTGTTCCGATTCCAGCGGTGAGTACCCTGATGCTTCGGTATTGATCTGAACCTGTACGTTAGTAATGTCAGGCACGGCGTCAATAGACAGATTTTGAAAATTCCATACGCCGAATCCACAAATTGCCACTACCACCATCATGACGATCCAACGGCTGCTAATCATATGTTTGATAATTCTCTCAAGCATGAGATGGTCTCCTAGTGATCATGTTCGACGCCTTCTTTTTCAAGATCCGCCTTGATCAAGTAACTGTTAGAAACCACATAGCGTTCGCCTACTTCAAGACCCACCAAAACCTCAGTCAAAAATGGGTCGGAACGACCGAGTGTGACAACCCGCGGCTCATAGGTCTCGCCTTCGAGCACGAATACAACCTGATTACCCTCATAGGTCTGTAACGCGTCGTTTCTGATAGCGAGTTCAACCTCGCTGGATTCAAAATGAACAAATCCTTCAATCAGTAATCCTGGCGTCCACATAGAATCGGAATTTTCCAACGGCACCCGAGCTATAACCGTAGGAGATTCTCCCTGACTGGGATTGATATAACGGATGGTGCTCTCTGCAGTGCGATCATCCATTTGAATAGTCACAGACATTCCTGTGCGAACCTGCTGCGAGTCACCGGGAAAAACAGTGAGATCAACCCAGATGTCTTCATAGTTAGCTATGGTCAACAAGGATTGTCCGGATGCTAATTCTCCGGTATTGGCATGTTTCTCAACCACTATGCCGCTTAAAGGAGCGCGGATTTCATAGTTCTGCAAACTACTGTTTGCCTCGATAACTGCTATGACCTGCCCCGCTTCGACGCTGTCACCCAGCGCAGGAGCCATCGAAACAATCATGCCGGGATATCGTGCATAAACATGGCTTATGCCTTGAGGGTCAGGCATGGTCCTGCCATAAAGCAGCAAACTTCGGTTAATCACACCGTCGCCTACCAGCTCTGTCCCTATACCCAGTTCCTCTGCCAGAATGGTGGAAATTTGCACTATCTCTTCCTCACTCTCTTCGTGTTCATGCTCTTCTTCTGCAGCGACAACATTTGTACTTGCGAACACAGCTACTGAAATAAGTAGACTAGATAGAAAAATACTTCTAACACACATGTAGCGAATTACCGTTTTCATGATCTTATCCTCGTTATTGTCCTGACAGTGGAATTCCACTGAGCCGCTCAATTTCTGCTCGAATTTTGTGAGCATTGCTGGCGCTTGAGATGAGTGAAAGCTGAGCATCCAAAAACTCTTGCTGCGCACTTATTAGCTCGACATAACTGTAATTGCCGACCGCATACGCTGACTGCGTTTGCTGCTGCACATTTTGAAGAACTGGAATAACTTGTTGTTGCAGGCTGTTAACTTCTGTAATTGCTTGTCGCAACGACTGATGCAGCGATCGAATTTCGCCTTCAATTGCATTAAGCGCTGTGAGTCGACGCGCTTCTACTTCCTGCAAATTAGCACGCGCTGTTCGCATGGCGCCTGATGCGCGAGCTTTATTAGAGAGTGGTATCGTGACACCGAAAGCTAATCCGGTATCATCAAATTCCTTCAGGTGCTGAATTCCCGCCGACCATGATATGTCGCCTTGCTGGCGTGTTTGCGCTAATTGAAGTTGCGCTTCTAGAAGGCGGGCTTCAGCAGCGAAGTACTCAATATCAGGATTCTCTGACAATTCCGACAAAATTGATTCAATCGATCCGACTTGTCCAACGGATAAGAAGTCAGCATCCACCGCGTCAAATCTTGGAAAGTTATTCGCCCACATATTAGCGAGACGAATACTTGAACTCTCAAGTCTGGCAGTCGCGGCTTGCTCAGCTAAGCGCGCTCGCAGCAATGCTGAATTCGCTCTATCCAGTTCTAACTGTGGTGCCTGACCAGCAGTGACTAATGGTTGGATGATATTGATAGTCTGTTCAGCTATAGCTGTGTACTGCGACTGCAACTCCACTTGCTCTTGGGTAGTTGCTACGTCAATAAACCTTCGGACTACTTCCACAAGTAAATCAAGTTCAACAACTCGTTGCTCTGCATCTAAGGCTTCAATTCTTCGACTCACTACACCTACCCGAGCCGCCCTCTTACCACCCATTTCAACGACGTTGGACAGCCTCAAGGTTGCCTCTGCCCCGGTAAAATCTCTAATATCGCCGGTGCCGAGAGCGTTCTCTACTTCGGCTCCTATCGTGAAGGCTGGTCTTAAGTCAGCAATTTCTCTAGTACCCTGTAATGCCTCATTGCGAAGTGGAAAACTCCGCAGGCTAGGATGGGCTTCAATTGTGGCATTCAGCGCATTACGCAACGAGATAGTGCCAGTCAGCATATCCTGAGCATTTGACGCTGGGCCTATGACTGCAGCACACACCACAATCACTAAGCAATTCATGTTCATTAGTTTTCCCCTGCAAATAGCCGGTATAGGCAACGACTCAAAAAAGAGTTCGAGCCAACTTACTTAGATAGTCTTCAGGCTAATACAGGAGGTGCGCGAGTGAGAGGACGAAGTGTTGCTGGTTTATTGGGAAGAGTCTCGGGCGGGTGAAGCAAGAATAGAATTGGAGACAGGGATACAGCTACAGTTGAGTAGCTATTAAATGATGCGACTGCATCTATTGAAATTTTGGAACTTTTATCTCGCAGAGTATCTAGAGAAAGCTCACTCTCTATATCCGATTGATCAGCTTCGGCAATCCCGCTAATTAAATCAATTTCGCTTGGATGCGAGTCGTTAGTTTCGAAGTGAATTGATACAGGAGCTTCATCTCCATCGAGGCAGTAGCGGAGATGGATGTGTGAAGAACTGGCAATCAACAGCAGCAGCACGGCCAAAAACGCCGGTATACTTTGTACTGTGTTGATTTGCTTTTTCATATCTGACCAGAGTATCTCACATCTGCGTGGGATTAAACCCAAATATGCATAGCATAGGTGCAGAGCCTAATGTGCCAAAGGCACCAATTTTGTCGAGAGCCAGAAAATTCATAGAGATTCTGTAAACCGCCTTTATGGAAAGTGCCTGTGCCTGTACTTGTACTTGTACTTGTACTTGTACTTGTACTTGTACTTGTACTTGTACTTGTATATCGGACATTATGTATCCTGTAGTAACTACAAGGTCAAGCACATTGCGGGCACTTTTATGACAAAGTCTTTGCTTATTGGTGAACTCTCTACACGGACACGCGTTAATATCGAAACTATTCGCTTCTACGAAAAGCAGAACATCTTACCTGTCCCTGCTCGCAGCGCTGCGGGTAGACGCATCTATGATGATGCGGATGTAAAGCGTCTTAACTTCATCCATCGCTGCCGAGGCTTAGGTTTTTCTCTAAAGGAAATTATGAGTTTGTTGAGCTTGGTAGATGATGGAAATTACACTTGCAAACAGATACACGAATTGACCGCTACTCACGCAGCAGACGTCAAAGAAAAGATTCAAACTCTTCAACAAATGGAATTAGTATTGGAAGAAATGATAGAGCACTGCAGCAAGGGCGATGTGCCTGAGTGCCCGATCATTGACAGTCTATTTTCTAACTAGCTCTTCAAGTTTTTGCTGTAAATCAGCAGCTTCGATTATTCCTACAGAGCGAAATAGCTCATTACCTTCGGAACTCAGTATCACCAACGTAGGCATTCCCACGACTTGGTATGTAGTAGCCGTCTGTGGATACTCGTCGGTATCAACTTCCACGAACACGTAGCTACTAAGGGCTTCCTGTACAGCTGAATCAGAAAAAACCTGCTCTTCGAGTATTTTGCAAGCCAAACACCACTCCGCCGAGAAGTCTACAAACACCAATTTAGATTCTCGTTGTGCCGTTGCTAATGCCTCTTCAACGGGCGAAACTTCTGCTTCTCCCCGTTCATCAGATTCCAGCGCATCAGGAGGTTCTATTCCGGGCGAATATCCGAGTTCGGTAATTTGCAGATACATATCCTCGAGCGTAACTCGAGCGGGATCGTAACTCAGAGTAAAAGCATCTCTCTCCAAGTTAACTACAATATTATCTTCTTCTATTCCTGGCAGCTCTGACAGAGCTACTACGACGCTGTCGGGTCAGCTCATTCAAGTGACGCCGCCACGGCTCTTCATCATACCTTCGACGAACAATGTGACGTGCGACATTTCTGCTTCAACGGCCAAAGCTTTGACCGAGAATGAGAGCATCAATCCTGCTACAGCAATAGCGAGAGCCTTAACAATGTTATTAGTGCGCTTATTCATTGGGGGCGGAAAATATTTCATTAAAGGATTCGTAGCCCAATAGTAGTACCTGAACCTACTACAGGAACAAGCAATTCCTCTAATATCTAAGAATTTTTTAGCACACTTCTTAGCACACTCTGTTTTCTAGCTTGCAACATATTGATTTAGTTAAAGAATCGGTCACGCTGTCTACTGAAAATCCTCGTGTCGGTGGTTCGATTCCGCCCCTGGGCACCATACACAACAAGCCTCGCTTTCAGCGGGGCTTTTTTGTGGATGGCGTCCAGGGGACGGATGAGAGCCATCGATGTGGTTCGACTAATTGCGCCAGCAATTTGCAACGAGCGCAACGCGCGAAGCCCGCAGGGGACAAACAGGCCTAAGCCTGTTTGGATTCTTCCGTCCCGATTTCAATAGCACACTGTTTATCAAAACTACTGTATTTTTACTCTGACCCCTTTTATTCATTTCTTTGATTCTTCCACCTCACTTTTCGCCCTTCTCTTTATCTATGCGAATGGCCGCCTAAAAACAAAAGTGAAAGCCTGTAGAATTCTTGCGGTCTAACGGGCTCTCGAAGTCAGGTATTCAGACGAAGACGTTTCGATGTCACCCCAACGATCTCGGTCTGCCGCATGCGGGTTGCTAATCACTCGCGGATTGTCGTCCAGGAGAAGTGCATGACGTGATTCAGCCGTGTAACGTGGCCATGTTGGAAGCCCTGCCCCATTTGGGTCTCCTGTCTTTGCAAATTGGATGACAGTATTTGACCAATCGTTCGCCAGTTGACGCACCGTGGCGTCATTTGGATCGTACCAATAGGCGGTGTCCGGTAACTCACGAACAAACTGGTTAAAAGTAAAAGCAATTTCGGCCGCATGGGTCGCGCCAAGGCCAGGTAAACGTTGCACGGGAAAGTCGAACCGATACAACCAACCACCAGGACCCTCTGCACTTGCCCTTGCTGCAGCATTCACCCCGGTCCGCACTATTGAGTCGGTAAACACACGCTCAAGAATTTGTGTGCGATTGGCTTCAGGAAATGCGGCTTTCAGTTCTTCAACATATTGCTTGCCATCCATCTGCTCTAGAACAGTGCCCCCGATAGCCTCAACAACAAGTCCAAAAAGATACGAGGGGATCAGATACGAAAACATCGTACCCTCGTCAAGATTGCTACCAACGATTAGCGGTACGCCATCGGTGCCCCGCTCGATAATGGCGTTCTTTGCGCTTCGCGTGACAACCACGCCATCAATGTGGCCAGGGTCACCCCAGGAAATTGCGGTCTGCGCGGCAAGTAGCGTTTCCGCTGGCAGGGTGCGCAACTTTTCGAGCAACTCCCCTTCATCAGCCCGAAGTTGCTTCGCCAATGTAGCTCGAGTATCAACTGGCGGCTTATTGACATCCCCGCCACTGTGCACAATGGCTTTGTGATAAAGCCCGTCCGCAATAGGTGCCGACATGATCGCCAGAACAGCTTGGCCACCCGCGGATTCGCCAAAGATGGTGACGTTGTCTTTATCGCCACCAAAGTCAGCTATGTTATCGCGCACCCATCGCAACGCCTGAATCTGATCTCTGTGGCCGTTAGAGGCAGATCCGTCAAATTCATCGCCATAGCCCGAGAGATCGAGAAAACCGAGCATACCCACTCGGAAGTTGATTGCCACGACCACCACGTCACCCTGCTCGGCAAGGATTGATCCGTCGGTGTCATTGGCAGAACCCGAGGCCGAACCACCATGTATCCACACCAGCACCGGGCGCGCTTTCCCCTCCGTCGATGGGGTGAAGATGTTTAAGTACAGGCAGTCTTCCGATCTTGTGGATCTATTCGCACCGAACAATGCGGGGGGATCATTTTGAATACAGATATTAGGAAAGTTAGTTGCGTCTACATCACCAGACGGCTCGCCTAAGGGCTCAGCTGGTTTGAAACGTCTCTCACCGACCGGGGGGCGCGCATAAGGCAAACCAAGAAACGCCAGCGAATTGCCATCACTGAGCCCGGTCACTGCGCCTCTTTGGGTATTAATGGTCGAGCGTTCTGGCCAGTCAAGAAGGTAATTGGTCTGTGATGTTCCCTCAATGGGACGCGGTTGGCTGAACCACCAAACTGAAGCGACAGCCACCAGTAGCAGCGCCACAACACCAAGCGTGATCTTCATCACCGAAATTACATTCCTACCATCTTCAGCCATATGAGCCTTCTACGGTCAGATAGAGACCATTATGTTGTTTTTCAAACCATTGCGAATGAAACATAGTCATCAGCTATCTCTTCCGCCAAGAGCTGGCCAATCATCCGTGTGCACCCAGCATGATGAATAGCAGAATTGTAATCTATAGATACCTTAGTCGATGACAGTGCTGAGTTTATTGCACGATTTAATCACAAGGCAACTCATTAAATCGGGGACAGACCACGTTTTATAGAAAATTTGGTGTTCTGAGAAGGGTCAACTACCTTAATAGCTCTTCTCTTAGATAATTGAATTCTCGATTCAGGAACCCAATTTGCCCCGAAGAGCCCGCCTCGCCTTAGCCGGCATACCATGGCACATCATTCAACGTGGAAATAATCGCAGCGCGTGTTTCTATCACCAAGAAGACTATCTGTTTTTTCTTGAGCAGTTGGAATTGCAGGCTGAAACGTTTGGTTGTCAGGTTCATGCCTACTGTTTAATGACTAATCATGTGCATCTACTGGTTACACCTGCTGAGAGCGACTCAGCTTCACTAATGATGAAAAACCTAGGGCAGCGTTTTGTCCAATTCATCAACAGAACGTACCAACGTACAGGCACCCTCTGGGAAGGTCGTTTCAAGTCATGCATCACTCAAGAAGACCAGTATGTCCTATCTTGTTATCGATACATTGAGCTAAACCCAGTGAGAGCGGGAATGGTAGGTCATCCGCAAGATTATCAATGGTCGAGCTTCAGCTTTAATGGTGCTGGACAACCTAATTCCCTTATCAGTCCACACCCACTTTATTCGAATCTTGCGGTTGATTCAGGAGAGCGATTACTTGCTTATCAAGAGTTGTTGAAGAGTGCGCTGAGCGAACGAGAAATAAACGCGATTCGCTCCGCGACAAATGGAAACTTTGTTCTGGGGAATGACAGGTTTCAGCGAGAAATTGAATTAGCTCTAGGAAAAAGAACAAGACCGGGAAAACCAGGGCGACCACATACCAATTCCGATTAAACGTGGTCTGTCCCCATTTACTTCCAAGGATCCTCCACCCCCGCCAACTCGCAAAAATCTCCGGTATCCAAAAAATGCGTATGCAGACATTCCAGAGTAGATCCCAATTCGATTAACAACTTCTCAGTCTCAGGAAAGGCAACCCTGGTAAAGAAACCGGACCGCCCTCCTCGCGCCATATCGGCTGTCGATTGCCCTAAACGAGTAATCACAGATACATCACCACCTGCTGACACCAAATACCGAATCAACTCGTTATCACCTCTGGAAGCAGCATAGTGCATCGGAGTAAAACCCCATGAGTCCAGAGTATTCACATCCTGGCCGAGTTCCTCCACGAGATATTTAACAGCAGGTATAAAACTTTCAGGAACACTCCGGACACTGAATGATCCCAGTCCGGTAAATCCACCCCCAGCAGCTACATGAATTGGGTAAGCATTAAATGCATCATTTGGAATATACGGCAGCCCTGAATCTTCCTGCTGTCTTCCGTCCTGCTGCCTGCGCTCGCGCATTTCTGGCGCTGGCCAGGCGGTTGGGATATTCGGTTCAGCACCATGCGCGAGGAGTAACTGCATGGCTTCGATGTCCTGAGCATATGCCGCTCGCCAGAAAGGCGTCGCACCCTTTAGATCGGTTCCGATTTTAGTCAGTCCGTATTCGAAATACCAAAGATGGGTGTTGAGACGAACATTGGCATCGGCGCCGGCTTCTAATAACGCATTTACAACTTCCATGTACTCGGTTTTTTGTAAGTCCTGCGCTCTGGGCTGAGGAAAGTTGGATTTAGGCGCCCATTGTGTCTGCAGTGTCGCAAATAGCGGACCTGCGCCATCGGTTTTTGCTGCTAGATTGGGATCGGCGCCGTGCTCGATAAGCAGCATGGCCACGTCAAATTGGCCGTTAAGAGCCGCTATTAGTAACGGGGATGTTGCATCTGCGCCGCTCACCTGATTAACGTCCGCACCGCCTTTAAGTAACGCAATTGCAGATTCTGAATGCCCTTCTCTGGCCGCATGCAACAAAGCCGTCATGCCACCGGTAGCGCCCACCAAGGATTCACGATAAGGAGGTCTTGGCAGATCTGGCCCCTCTGGATAATCTGGACGCAAAGTAATTAAGGCTTCAGGGCTAAAATTTTGGTAAGCCTCGCCTGATTGCAAAAATTCTCGCTGCGCTTTGATCGCTGCTTGAACTTTATCTACGGCGGAAGAATCCAGGGCTTTGTCGTTATTGGTGTACTCGTACTCCGAGAGCGCATCTTGTAAAAAACGACTTGCCTGTCGATCAGCAAAAACTTCCTTCAATACTTCCACAACGATTGTCGAAGCGGACGGATCCGCTCCGGCAGCTAGAAGCAATTCGACAGATTCAACTCTGTTCTTGGCTGCAGCGAACATTAAAGGTGTCTGCCCAGCCGCTCCCTCTTTGGCGTTAACATCGGCACCATGTTCGAGTAGCGCCTCTACCGATTCAGCACCACCTACCGCCTGGGCGGCCAGATGCAAAGCCGTAGCATTACTATTGGTAGTGCTTGCATTGACGTCTGCACCAGCTTGCAAAAGCAAGCTGACAATGGCGCCGTTTGCCTGACCGCTGGCAATATGTAGCGGCGTATAACTACCTATTCTCGTCGCCGGGTCTACGTTAGCACCTGCGTCCAGCAGAAATTGGAGGATTGCGACATGCCCTGATTGAGCTGCCCAGTGCGCGGCTGTCATGCCATCGCCTGTTGCCTCATTCAAATCAGGTCTATCGGTAAGCAGTCTTGCTACTCTTTGCGCATCACCTGCACGAGTTGCGTCTATCAACTCGGAGGCAACACTCAATGTAGATGCAAACACTAAAAACGATAGCCCGACCAATGCTGCAAGCCGGAGCCTAGTGAACATGCTCATCACACCGCCGCTCCTGTTGATGTCACAGCTCTAGACATCGACAAGTCCAGAGCACCATTGCTGTCGCCGAAGCTGTTCAGCTCATGGCCCAGACCATTCATTAAGCTAACGAACGCGTTAGCCATTGGCGTTCCTTCTGCGGCAGCGATATGCATATTGCCTTGCAGAGCACCGTTAGCATGTCCCATCAACAGCAAAGGACAGCGGATGTGATTATGCAGGTTGGAATCACCCATGGGAGATCCCCAAACGATTGCAGTTTTATCTAATAAAGATCCATCGCCATCAATCGTATTCTTCATCTTGTCCAGAAAGTAGCCGAGCGCACCCATGCGATAGGTATTGATCTTATGGAAATCCAAAATATCATCAGGCACATTACCGTGATGCGAAGCACCATGAATTGACTTGGTAGTTCCGCTGTGCGGGAACGTCCTGTTGGACTGATCAAAACCAGTCTTGAATGTAATTGCTCGCGTCATATCCGATTGCAGAGCCAGCACTTGCAGGTCAAACATAATCTGCATGTGTTCCTCCCAAGTACCAGGTATGCCGGAAGGCGCCTCGGGCATTTCTCTTTCATCGCCACTAACGTTTCGAGATTCCATCAATTGAATTCGACGTTCTACTTCCCGTATATGTTGCAGGTATTCATCCAGAGCCACTCGATCCGTAGCACCTAATGATTTACTCAATCTGTCCACCTCAGAAACCATCCAGTCCAGCATACTTTTATCCGTGCTCCTCCTCTGGATTCTGTCTTGCTCGGAGTCTCCTGCACCAAACAAGCGCTCAAACACAGCGCGGGGCTCCCGAATAGCGGGTAAAGGTTGGCTCGGTGATGCCCAAGCTAGAGAAGTTGTGTAAGCACAGTGATAGTTATAGGCACAGCCACCACCACGATCGATTTCTTCAATACACAGCTCCAGCGATGGCAGCACCGTATCCTGGCCAAAGCGTTGTGCATGAAGTTGATCGATAGAGACTCCAATTTCCATATCAGACCCTTGCGTCTGCTTTGGCATCGCTTGAGTCAAGAAAACAGCGGTAGAACGATCGTGATCGCCCCCGATTTGGTCTGCATTAAAAGGATTCGCCATATTGCAATCGGTAGAGCTCACAACGGTGAGATAATCCCGATAGGCTTGCAGCGGTTTCAGCTGGCTATCGTTGCCGATGATAAAATCGCTGCCTGTGCCCTGAGGAGCAAAGAGATTTCTGCCATGCCCCCAATCACTCCCGCCAGCGCATCCCATAGACTCTTCAATACAAACAAGCCTTGCGGGTGTAGAAGCATTGGAGCTAGCTGCCAATGCGCGCCCTGCTGGCACCATGGCACTCAAGAAAGGCAGTGCAACGCCTGCACCCATCTTTCCAATAAACGCCCTGCGTGAAAGATGTTTTCCGGTGATGAATTTCATGCCTCTATACTCCTTTGTTAGTATCAGCAACTGACAATAGTGGAGCTTGCATCTTTTGAAAGGGATCACTGCGTACGACCCCTAAGATGAACGAGGACAATCGATAGTCACTCGCCTCTGCGTCTTTAACTATTTTTCGAACAGTTGGATGATCAAAATACTCAATCCGCCTGCCCATGGCATAAGCCAAAAGATTGGCTGTAAAACTACGCACAATGGGAATTGGCCGTTTTATTACTACTTCGTTCAAATCCTTCGGGGTATCAATTTCTGTGCCATCGTAATAAGTACCCGATGTGTCCAGCTCCCTTCCATCTTCCCGAATTCGCCAGGCACCTGTGACATCAAAGTTGTCCAATGCCAAGCCGATGGGATCCATGAACTGGTGACAAGCGTTGCAGGTGGGATTGGCTCTATGTATTTCCATCCGCTCCCTGGTGGTTAGAATTTTTCCTGGTTCAAATCCCCCAGTTGCTTCCAACGCAGGCACGTCCGGTGGCGGGGGTGGAGGTGGGTTGCCCATGATCACTTCCATGACCCACTTGCCTCTTAGCACCGGGGAGGTTCTATTCGACATAGAAGTCAGCATGAGCACACTGCCATGGCCGAACAGGCCACGGCGATTCTCATCCGGATAGTTAACTCGCTGAAATTCGTTGCCAATGATGCCTTCAATCCCATAGTGATCGGCGAGTCTTTCATTCACGAAAGTGTAATCGGCTGATACGATCTCCAACAAGCTTCTGTCTTCGGTGATCAGATTCTCAAAAAACAATTGAGTTTCCCGAATCATGTCTTCTTTGAGTTGCCCCGTGAAATCGGGATATAGATAAGGCTCAGGGTCATTCTTTCCAGCTTCCTGCAACCTCAGCCACTGTGAGGCAAAGCTCGTGGCTAAATTTTTGGAGCGCGGATCCGCCAGCATTCGCTCAACCTCGGCTTCCAACACATCGGGGTTGGAGAGCTCACCTTGAATAGCCAACTCCCTCAACTGGTCGTCGGGGCCAGACCCCCATATAAAAAATGACAGACGTGAAGCCAGAGCCGTTGCATCTAACTGATAGAGCTCCCCAGGCAGAACACCCTCAGGCTGCTCTTCAAATCGAAATAAAAACGCCGGGTTAGCAAGAATACTTTGTAGTGCGGTGCGGATGCCTATCTCAAATCCAGAATTCTCTGCGTATTGCTCATAAAAACCTATCGGCCCTTCAAGATCCTCATCAGTTATGGCGCGCCGATAAGCTTGAGTAGCAACTCGAGAAATAATCTGCTGCGCACAGTCATCCGCCTCGCTTTCAGTGTCGGGGTAGCAGGAGAAAATTCTGCTCCTACTACGAGTTTCCGAAACTGGTCCAGAGGTAACTGGGCCGGTGACCATTAAGTCAGACAAATGCGGAAGCGCTGTGATGCCATAGTTTGCCCACTGCTGCGCATCTTCTCCTCCCACAAACGACCACATGAATGGGCTGAGCCGATCTTCGTAGGGGCCTTCGATGCGCTTTACAAAAGCCGCTGCAATTTGATGTTGACCTGCTGGTACAAAAATAGGCTTAGTCTGAATTGGTATACCCGAATCGCCATTGTGTGCCAGCGCTAACTGAGCCACTGCATTTCCATCAATGGTGATATCCAGATCGTGCCCGGGAAGACCTCTACCAAAAAGCGTATCAATAGAAATGACGTATTCTCCGCCTGTTGGAAAATCATGAGTAACTACCATCCCCCCTCGTGTACCAAATGGAGTGCCTTCCAAATGATCCCATGCGTGTTGAGAGACGTGGATTGGATTGGTGTATTTGGAAGAAGCTGACACAGCATCCGGGTTACCCAGCGCAACACGGCTGACTTCTGCCGCTGCCCTAAGATAGGATTCCAATAGCGTGGCAGATAGGCCTTGGGCTGCGGATAGATTATTGAAATTTCCCAGATAAGTGTCTTGTGGTAGCCAGCGGCTTGCATCTATCTCCAAATCGAAAAGCTGCTGCACGCTTTCTTCATACTCGGCTCGAGTTAATCTTTGGAATCTTCTAACACCAGGATTGGGATTCGCGGCAGCGTTCTGGTCGATTCGAGTCTCTAACTCTTCTACTAGCGCCAAGAGAATCTCTGGGCTCGGCCGCGGCATGCCCGGCGGCGGCATCATGCCAGCTCGCAATTTTCGAATCATCTTTTCAGCGGTTTCAGGGTGGTTCGGCGCGTTTTCTACTTCGAATCCCGCTAGTGAGAGATTTCCTGTCATCATCGCGTCGTTATGACATACCTGGCAGTATGTTTGAACGACGGCCGTCAGGTTCTCAGATTCAACTTCAAGACTGCTGGGAGAATTAGGAGATTGGGATGTATCAAGATCTGAAGAAACGCTTAATTCTGTCTCCCGCTCACTGGGAGATTCGAATCCAACCAGTGCCAGCACCAAGACTAGCCCCAGTACTACAGCAGAGACAGCGGCAACGGATCTGTTCATCTAGAGCCCCTATTTTTGATCTGTCAGTCATCTAATTACGGGCAGGAAGCTGATAACCCCTGTAATTCCGGTGTGCAATTCCCTGGCTTATTAGAAACTATTCCTCTTGGAAGGCCAGTGTACCCCAGTGAACCTCGCCAGATATAGTAACCTCCAAGCAAGCTTCCAGCATAAGGGTAAATGGCATGTCTCGAAGATTAACAAAAAATGCCTATATGTCCTAAGAGTTTACACTCTCTAAAGCATGCTGATGGAAATTGGATTCGGTAACTACACTCGCTGGTTTTCCCGCATACCTGCAAATGCTGGCAATGGCTTGGCGCCGCATACCATCGGCTACTGAGTTTTTCATATGGCCAGACTCGTTGCTCTTTCCCAACTGTTTAGCTGACAAACAATTGGCTCATGCCCGCAAAAGAAACAATGCACAACTTGCTAAGTTGTTAATTTATGCGAGCCCCTGTATCTGGGTAGAGTAAAGTTGATATTTCCTTTGTTGAGGCTTAACTTGTTACTACTTCAAATGCCGACGTTCGCCGGAAAAGAACCACGTAGTTATAAAAAAGCAGGTACAGCCCATGAAAATAGCAAGAAAGCTGTTTGTTCTGACATTCACCCTCATCGCCTTAGGTTTGCCCGTGTGCACACTCGCGCAAATCAAAATCTCCTATGGGCCGGATCCGCTGCAATACGGTGAATTGTCCCTGCCCGCCGGCGCAGGGCCGTTTCCAGTAGTCACCCTTCTGCACGGCGGTTGCTGGCGCTCTTCCGAGCGCATGATCGAGAACTATCGCGTCATGTCCAAAGCCATGAACGAGCATGGAATTGCTACCTGGAACCTGCAATATCGAGGAGCCACAAATCCCGGTGGCGGTTGGCCAGGCACTTGGCAGGACCTGGGCAATGGCTTTGATGCATTGAAAGAAATTGGCGAGAGCTACCCTGTAGATTTGCAACAAGCGGTGGTCGTGGGCCATTCATCCGGCGGGCATTTCGGCGCCTGGCTTGCCATGCGCTCTCAGTTGCCGCCCAACAGCGAGATCTACGTTGAACCCCAGGTGAGCCCAGTGGCGCTGGTCATAACGGACGCTTACATCAACCCCTTGATGATCGACTCTATTGGAGAAACAGGAGAGATATACTGCGGTGAACCCTTGCTGGAAAAACTCGTTGGTGGCTCGGTGGAAGACAATATCGACAATTTCCTGCAAATCTCTCCTTTGGAGTGGCTACCCTGGGGCATCCCCCAAGAGTATGTTGTAAGCACCTACCGCTATCCTGTTTCGCTGCCCCGGGTGCTGGCCCAGGGCAAGACATCGATGCGCACGCCACCGGACTATCCAGCACTGGCCGTGATAGCGGGAGATGAAATCAATGTGCGCCTGATTAGCAATGAAAGTCATGGCGCTTTCTACACACAAGGGTCGCGAGGTTACAATGCAACCATCTCTGCCGTATTACGGTTGTTAGGTAAAGCTACAGAATAGGGGTCAGAGTAAATATACAGTGATTCTGACCACTTCTACTGATAAATCTATAGCACTCTGCGACTTTGTGTTTTTAGTGCTTTGATTCAATTGACGGATCGGTAACACGTTCTGCTAAAAATCCGCGTGTCGGTGGTTCGATTCCGCCCCTGAACGCCATACATAAAAAAGCCCAGCTCAAGCTGGGCTTTTTTATGTATGGCGTTCAGGGACTGGATGAGAGGCATCGATATGGTTCAAAAGCGGCGGCAGCAGCGCAGACGGCGCAACGCCGCCCGCAGGGTGAGAATTTTGATTTAATCAAAATTCGAATCACGAATTGCGAAGCACAAGCAACGAACGCATCGCGAGAAGCTAGAGCGGACAAACAGGCTTAAGTCTGTTTGAATTCTTTCGCCCCGAGCCGCCGCACTGCAATTGGCCTGCCCGAAACACAGTCCACTATCTTAAATTGTTAAATTGTTAGTGTCCCCTATCCCGCCCGTTAGTGTCCCCTATCCCGCCCGGATCAGATGGCGCGGTTTCCGCTAAAACTACTGTATATTTACTCTGACCCCATTTATTTAGCATTGTCGTTAGCGAATGGTCCCTCCAGCACCCTACCCTGCGTATTTTTCAGCTCACCTAATTCCTGAGTAACGCCTCGGGAAATGGCTGCAGTCTCACTGCCGGCTTGAAAACAAGTGAAATCAGGGCGATCGCGCCAGGCCAAAGAACCACAAAGACGTATGCCAGCGTCGATGGCGGCATCGTGAACAATGTTAATAATTCGTTCGTAGTCAGGTGTACCCTGTCGGTATCCCGAAAAATTACCCAGGTCTCCGCTGGCTGCAAAAATTGCATCGACGCCGGGAACCTTGGCAATCTGCGCAGCATTCTCTACGCCCTCCATGGTTTCGATCATCAACACCAGCACCAGGTTATCGTTGGCAGTTGCGCGGTAACCTCCGGGAACGCCACCCCACACCTCTTGGGAGAATGCCTGGCCGCCGCCATTACTGCGACGACCCAGCGGTGGAAAATAGGCCCAGTTCACCACCTCCTGCGCTTCTTCCACGGTATCTATAGTAGGAACCACAAGCACCATGGCGCCAGCATCCAGCGCGTGCTGAATTTCTCGCTCGTCGGTATAGGCAACGCGCACGCCAGGCACAGCAGCATGGGGACAGGTGCGCCACATGCGCGAAACTTCATCCCAGTTGTGCTGAGAGTGCTGCATTTCCATCCAGGTGAAATCGTAGCCGGCATTGGCCATAGCGCAATAAGTACTGGGGTCATTCGCTGAAAAAATGGTTCCGCCGGTAACCTTGCCGCCACCGCGCAATTTCGCCATCACCGGATTCCAGATTCTAGATCCAGCGGGCGCGTCGTAAGCATTTCCATAGGTCCAGCTATCCGCGCTAAAACGGCCGGTGTTGGTTGCGCCTTCCAGTGGTGATCGAACTGCTCCGCTGTTTACGCCGAGAGGAGCAGCCAGCGGAAAAACTGTTGCACCGGGATTTGGATTATTGGCATAGGGATCTGCAGTGGTCGTGTTTGTCTGCTGCGCCGATGCAGTGAGTGAGATTGCCGCCAACGATCCGCACAAAGCCACGCTTAAAAGTAAAAATTTCATAGACAGCCCGCCTGTTTAAGTAAGTAATGGGGTCAGAGTAAATATACAGTAGTTCTGACCACTTCTACTGATAAATCTGCAGCACTCTGCGACTTTGTGCTTTTAGTGCTTTGATTCAATTGAAGGATCGGTCACACGTTCTGCTAAGCGACAACTCTCTTAAAGCGATCAACCGCGACTCGATATTCACGCTCCAGTTCATCGACAATAGCGGCAGCCGGCTCAATCGTCCGACTGCGGCCAACACCTTGACCGGCTGCCCATATGCCGTTCCAGCGTTTTTTGCCCGAGACTCCTGTGTAATTCCTCTCTATTGATTCGCCCAGACTATCCGGATTTAGCCCGGCCTTTTGCAAGCTTGCCCTCAACCACGACGCTTTCGTTCCGGTGATCGCAGCTGAGACAACCAAATCCTCCGATGTCGCCGCAACTACCATCTCTTTGTACTCCTGTGGCGCCATACTTTCTTTAGCCGCTAGAAACCGCGTGCCCATATAAACAAAGTCGGCGCCGGCGGCGATGGCACCGGCAATGCCAGCGCCATCGGAAATCCCTCCACCAACGGCGATATAACCGTCGAAGAATTCTCGAACAGCAGAGATAAACGCGAACGGCGATAGCTCCCCGGTATGCCCGCCCGCTCCTGAGCTAATACAAGCTAATCCGTCAACACCTGCCTGCGCTGCTTTTTTCGCGAGCCTTAGATTCACAACATCAGCGAATACAAGACCACCGTAGGACTTAACGGTTTCCATAACAGGTCTCGGTGAGCCGAGAGCCGTGATAACAGCAGCCGGTTTATATTTCGCAACGAGCTCCAAATCTTCATCGAGCCGCGGATAGCTCGAATGCGTTATGAGATTCATAATCCACGGAGCATCATTCGGAGTTAGCGCATCAGAAATTTGCTTCATCCATTGATCCAACTCTTCGATTGTGCGCGTGTTAGTGGATGGAAATGATCCAGATATTCCAGCTTTGCAGGCAGCAATAACTAACTCTGGGCCCGACACTAGAAACATCGGGGCGCAGAATACCGGCAGCCTTTTATTTAGCCGTTCTCTTTCGCTCATACTAATAATACCCTCGAGTAGTGTTTATTATTTTGCTTGTATCTGCTTCAGTTTTTGGCAGCAAATGCAATCCAGAAACAGACCAAGTATACTGTTGAAGATCACATCTATTGAAGGTTACAAGTGCCCAGATCAGAGGCTAGGGATGTACCCATATCACTGAGCAAGTCACTCAGTGTTATTGGCGACCCCTGGACACTCCATATCCTGAAAGAATCATTTCTAGGCACAAGGCGATTCCAAGATTTTCAATCTCGCCTAGGCATACCTCGACAAACCCTGATACTCCGCCTTCGGCAGATGGTTATCAATCAGCTTTATTACAAGAAGCCGGTACAACATCGTCGCCTCATCTTTGAATACCGGTTAACGCCTAAGGGCGTGGATTTGTACTCCATGATTCTTGGGGTATGGCGCTGGCATAAACATTGGCACCAAACTCCACACCATCTACCAGAACAACTCATTCACACTAGCTGTGGTCATCAGATTACGCCGGAGTTTGTCTGCCGATCTTGCACAGGCTCTGTTAAAGCTGGCGAGCTATCCTTTGCTGCGCGTTTTCCCAATACAAAGTTTGCGCCGCCAGCCACGAGACGAACTCGCATCGTCAATCAGTATCAGTCCAAAGCCGCCAACGAGATGGTTACCGTTATCGTTGGCGATGGATGGAGTCTGCTTGTTCTAAACGCCATTATTAATCGAGTAATTACGTTCGATGCCCTACAAAAAACACTGGGAATATCAAATAATGTTTTGTCAACGCGAATAAAAATGCTGTCATCGCTAAATTTACTAACTCAAAACCAAAGCACAACCGACAAACGCATGATTCACTACGACACAACACCCATGGGCAAAGATGTCTATCCGGTTATTGTCTCACTATTGCAGTGGGGCGACCGTTGGTTAGCTGGGAACAACGGGCCTGCTGACCTCATTAAACACAAGTCTTGCGGGTCTATCGAAGGCTTTGTCATGGTATGCGATCACTGTAATCGTCGCCTCTACATGGAAGATGTCCGGCAAGGCCGTCTGATGGGTTAGCAATAAGCCATCAAACCGAGTGTCTAGCATTGCAAACTAAACAACAGATCAATTGCTAGTTTAACTCCTAGTTCAAATCGAAAAGTCACTAGCCCCCAACGCATCTGTTATAAGCCCAATTCTTCACCTCTAACCCAGGTGGCGTGAAACCCAATATTAAAACGCCGGGGCATACGCACAATGGCAATCGGTCCCTGTTCGATATCCTGCGCATCAAATATCAGGCACCGCGATGTCCAATCGTTTGCGTCATGAACATAGGTGACTAAATAACCATCGTCTTCCACCATGTCGAATCCAGCACCTTTTTTGGGCGCAAAGTGAGTCTCACTACCCGATCGTCGTTCACCATAATCGTAGCGCTGGTAACTGCCATTGGTGACATCGTACTTAAACAATGCATCAAAGGTTTGGCAGCGACCACTTACACCGCCATTCGGATCCATGATTGGAATCAGCTGATTGTATGCGTACCGCGTTTTCTCACCTATAAGCATCGAATTAATGGTTGGAAATTCTGTATTGGTATCATCCAATACGCATTCGCGTGTCGCGCCGTTCTTTAAATTAAAGCGCCATTGGTATAGCTCATGTTGCCGACGCCGCTCGCTAAGTTGCGAATGTAGCGGGGCTTCACTCTTGTCGCGAACGCCTCCGGGGTTTGGTTGCCGGCAACCGACCATCACGATTTCATCCCCTTCTTCCCAGGTATTCACCACGTGCAAAACGTAACATGGCTCAGCTTCAAACCAGCGAATGTCGCTGGACCCGCCATAACGAGGAATCACGCCGAAGCGAGCCGGTACATCGCGATGAAAACGCACAACGCGCTGCTTATGTTGCTTGAATATCTTAGGATCTTGGAAGTAAGGCAGGTCATGCAACACTGAATAATTTTTGGTAATCCCCATATCGTGTGGAGAACGCGCGCCGGGTATATCAATAGGTATGTCGAACAACATTTTTCCGGAGCTATCAGCGAGCCCATAACTCATGTAGGGCTCTTTATCCTGATAGTTAAAAAATAGTAACTCACCGGTGCGGGGATCAACTTTACTGTGTGCAGATAAATTGTGCTTCAGGGCGCCGTTAAAGTCTTCCGGGCCATGCGTTTCCAGGGTGAGCGGCTCAATGCTGTAAGGAGTGCCTGCCAAGTACCATAGGCTAATCAATTTTCCCGCGTAGAAAATGACATCGGTATTGGAATTGTCCTTTATCGGCGAGTGCGGCAATTCATAATTAAATGGGCCCGATATCCCCGGCCATATGTTTTTACCCGCTTTTTCTTCTTCGTTAAATTCGAATGTCCGAATCCACTTGGACGCATAAGATGCCTTGCCATCTTTAAAGCGAATGGCATTGAGCATGCCGTCACCATCATAGTAGTGGTATTTCGACGCCGGTTTAAATCGCTGCGAAGGGCCATTGACAACATACATCCCGTACAAATCAGCCGGTATTTCACCTTGCTCAACCACGAGCTTATCTTCGGACACCTCCGTATCCACTGGTGCAAAGAGTCCATGCAGGTAAGGGTGGTCAACCTCCCAAATCCAGTCCGGCCCTCCTTCAGGCGGAGCACCAGCAGGCGAATGAGGCTCAACATTCCGAAATGTCAGGGGCAAATTTTCTGGGCTAAGCCGCGCTGTACTCGCTGCATCATTAATGGTGGATTCACTCATTACTGCCTCTGTATTTGATAGTACCGAGTTGCACAATTTTAATAGGTGACATACTTCGCTAACTAGACTTTACTATATCATTAATGATAAGGACTACAAACTCAGGGGTATATCATTAGCAAATTCAGCGCAAATCAGCCAATAAATACTAGCAATACACAGATGTCGCGGACCAACTAAAGGTTAGCCTGTTGCTTTATATATTCGCGCTAACTAGACTTTCATTCTTCGCCGGCCTGGCAGGGTATTTTACCGCAACAATCGGAGCGTAATTCTATGCAAACCACCCCCCAACAACGTATCGATGAGAACACGAAGGCCGGTTGGTGGGGAAATAGAACCATCTATGACTTATATTCAGAAGCTGCCAAGCGACCAGACCACCTCGCGTTAATCGACCCTGCCAATCGCGCGACAATAACTGACGGTTTACCTAAACGCCTTAATTTCAGAGAGCTTAGTCAGCATATCGATGCCCTATCAATCGCGTTTTTTGATGGCGGAATACGTGAGAACGATATAGTCGTGGTACAGCTACCCAATATTATCGAATTGCCAATCACCTATTTGGCTCTGGCGCGACTCGGTGCAATAGTTAGCCCGGTTCCGGTTCAATATGGACCACACGAGCTAAAACTAGCAATCGACAAGCTCGCACCGGCAGCGTACGTCACGCTATCTAACCTCAAAGGGAAAAATTTGAGCGTTGATCATGGCTTGTTGTTTATGGATAGTTGTCTGGTATTTAGCTTTGGTGATCAGATTGCCGATGGGAATTTGCCGTTGGCATTATCTACGCAAAAATCGTCTAAGCACTGGCAAACATATATTGATGAGCACCCGGCATCCGCCAATGACATCTTTACCATCTGCTGGACTTCTGGAACAACGGGTTCACCTAAAGGCGTGCCGCGCAGTCATAATCACTGGCTAATTTCGGGCATCTCCAGTTTGGATGCCGCCAACCTGACACATCGCGATGTGCTGCTAAGTCCCTTCCCAATCGTTAACATGGCGGGTCTGGGTGGATTTTTATTTCCCTGGCTACTCAGTGGCGGCACTTTGGTCATGCATCACCCCCTTGACCTCAACGTTTTCCTACAGCAAATTGCCGACGAAAAAATCACCTATACCGTTGCTGCGCCCGCGGTACTCAACATGCTGCTCAAGCAGCCAGAGATTATGGCGGCAGCGGATTTAAGTAGCATACGAATTCTTGGTTCCGGTGGCTCTCCCCTCACGGAGTGGTTGGTGGATACGATTCAATCTGAGTACAACATTCCGATCAATAATATGTTTGGCTCAAACGAAGGCATGAGCTTGTCTTCAACTGTCATTGATGTGCCCGACTCGGCAAATAGAGCTGCTTACTTTCCTCGATACGGCTTACCAAACGTGCAATGGAAAAGCCGCATCTCCAAGATGACAAAAACACGAATTGTTGATCCCGATACCCGGAATGAAATCCTGGTATCAGGAAAGCAGGGCGAACTGGAAATATCAGGACCCTCGGTATTCGACGGCTATTGGCAGTCCGAGCAGGACAATGCCGAGGTGTTTTCCGACGACGGTTACTTTCGTACTGGCGATGTATTTGAGATAGCCGAACACCCAGAAAAATCAATGTACTATCGCTTCGTTGGTCGCTCGAAAGACATCATTGTACGCGGCGGCATGAACATTTCTCCCGATGAAATCGACCGCTTGCTGGCCGGGCACCCCAAAATCAGCGCAGTCGCTGTGACAGCTTACGATGATGAAATACTGGGGGAACGCGTCGGAGCCGTAGTGGTCCCCGCTCCAGGCGAAGCGATTGAATTACAGGAAATATCTGCCTACCTGCTAGAACTTGGCATTGCCGTTTTCAAACTTCCGGAACAGCTTCGCGTTGTCAGTGCTCTGCCAACCAACGCTACTGGCAAAGTATTGAGGCGCGAACTCCGACCGCTGTTTAATGAAAAACAACCTTTAACCTAGCACTGCTGGCTACATTAGTGCCGACTAACGAATGACTCGCTAAGTATTGTCAGCATGTACCTCAAACTAGAGATTGTTAAACGGCATCAATGCTATTGGTAGGATGCTCAGAAGAGGCATAGGACGTTTTTTGCACTCGAAAATGTTTTTGCGCATACACCGTTAGCAGCAACCCAATGAAACAGGAAATAGACCCAACTATAGCCATGGAATAGCGCAACATCTGTGGGTCACCGAATAGGTAGTCGGTCAGCAAAGCGACGGCGGTTGGCCCAAAGCCCAAGCCGATTAGATTGATGGTGAACATGTACAGACCGACTGCTTGCGCCCGCAATCGATTAGGTGTCACTTCATGCATCGCCGCTACAGCTATACCTAAGGGTAGCCCAGAAACAAACTTTACAACCGCCATCAAGACCAGCGTATGATTCGGATCATCGAGCAGTGTCATCGCGCCCGCTGGCACGATAAGCAAGGCAAAACAGACAACAGCCACGCGCACGTTGGCAACAATATCACCACGCCGTGCACGACGGCTCGCCCACCAACCACCAAACAATATACCCGTTGGCCCGAATATTAAAACCACCAATCCGTAGTACCGACTAACCTCCAACGACGTCCAATCGTGTGTGCGAATGAAGAAAGAGGGTGTCCAGGCGGTAAGCGAATATGAATACAACACCAAGCAAGACATGGCGAGGCAGAATACGGCATAAAAACGCCAGCGCTTGGCAAACCACTCGAATGAATCACGCAAACTGACTTGGTCGGCCTCAGTGTTCGCTTGGGCCAAACCCAACTCCTGACGCACCGGTTCCCGAACCGTCATCATAAGGCCGGCTAACAACAAACCCGGCAGGCCCACCGCAATGAAGGTCATTTGCCAGGCACGGATCTCGCCAACAATGGGTAATTCAACCGACCCGGTGGCACCAATCCATTCAATGACAACCCCTCCTAAAAGCAAGGAAAATCCAACCCCTAGATATAGCCCCATCGTGTACACACTCATGGCTCTGGCACGTTCAGCTGGGGGAAAAGAATCAGAAATTAGAGAATAAGCCGCCGGAGACAAGGCTGCCTCACCCACGCCCACTCCAATACGCGCCGCAAACAGTTGCGCAAAATTACGAGTAATGCCACAAATCGCAGTCATTACACTCCAAATCGCGACCCCAACCATGATTATGGTTCGACGACTGCGCCGGTCAGCAAGCCGTGCTATGGGTATACCCAAAAAGGTATAAAACAAGGCAAACGCAAACCCGTATAACAGGCTAATTTGCGTGTCACTTAGACCCAGATCCGCTTTAATTGGCTCAATGAGCAGCACAATAATAGTGCGGTCAAGAAAAGAAAAAATATACAATATGGTGAGTAGACTCACCATAGACCAAGCGCGCCGCGGGCTCGGATAGGTGTTTGTTTTAAGCTCTGAATTAACTTGCACGAAAGGCTCGTAGTTTCTGAGCGACGATGCCGGCAGCATTTAGATTCGTCAGCGAACAACTGACTTCGACATAGATTGTCAATACGGCAGCTGTTTCTGCCGATGTAACAGAAGGCATGTGACGGTCAACTTTTTTAAGGCACATTTTGTAGAATCCCTCTATTGCAAATTTTTACTAAAGGCGCGCTACTTCATTTAGGCACAGCGATCCCCACTGAGATTTGATAACTGTGTTGCGAAAAAACTAAACATCGGCCCCACTTTTAATTGCTTATCTGAACTTTTAAACAATTCACTTCGATCATTTAACTTTCATAACTAGACTTTGTCAACTGCACGAAATTAAAGGGGACGGAGGGATTTATTTTTGACCAATCGGCAGCTTGATTGATCAAAAATAAATCCCTCCGTCCCCTTTGTGATCCACACCGCCTCAAAATGGAAGACGTGCTGCGACAAATCGCCTATCATTTCCCTTACTTTGACTCTTGGGAGGCTAGCAGGTGAAAATTCTTAAGATCGCACTACAAGCGATTGGTTTCGTTGTGCTGATTGGCGCCGTAACGATCGGTACGCTGCGCATTCAACGCAGCAGCGCTGACGGTGCAACAGTTGTTTTTCCTGGCGGCGAAATGATGGCTGGAGAATTACACACAGGGCCTGAGCCAGACTGGAGCTTCACTGATGGTATCTTTACCATTGAACTGCAGCTTAACGACCCGATGGCCACACGCCGCATTTTCATCCTGGAGAGCGAGGGAAAGATTTACGTTGTCTCCGGCTACATGAAGTCCTTCCTTGGAAAAATCTGGAAGGAATGGGCGTTCGACGCGGATGAAGGTAACGACGAAGGCGTGCTGCGCGTGAACAATGTACGCTACCCCAGACAGCTGATTCGAATTAAAGAAGGGGATGTACTAAACGGCGTATCGGCCAAGTTACTCGCTAAATACAGCGGTGTACCCACACCCGTATCGGCTGAAGCTATCGCTCTATCCAGAGCAGACATCGAAGACGGCAATAGCTGGATATTCGAACTTGCCCCACGCTAAGATTCGAGGAAAAAACCCATGACACTACGAAATTATCTTATTCTTTGCGCCGCCGGTTCATTGCTTACCGTGCTCACCCTTTTGCTTGTGCCGGGTGTCGGAGAATCCGTTGAGGGCTTACTCATTGCCTTTCTCTCCAGCAATGCCAACTAAGCCTGAAAAAAAATGCCGTTCACTGCGCGGAATTTTTCTTCTCTGAATCCAGCTAGTCAGGATATTTGAGCTCCTGCGCTCCTCTTTCCATCGCCTGTCTATTCGAAGTCTGCTCGTCAGAGTTCTGAGTTTTTCGAAAAATCCCAAAGCCCATATAGGCAAGACCTATAGACAACAACGGATTGATATAATTAAAAAATGCCCATGGAGCAAACTCCAACGGTGACATATTGAGAACCCCAGTAATAAACGCGCCCGAGGTAGTCCATGGGATGAGCGAGGTACTTAAGGTAGCCCCCTCTTCCAAGCAGCGCGAGAGCATGTGTTTCTCGAGGCCATCTTCCTCATAAGAATCTTTGAATATTTGTCCGCCGAATATAATAGAGAGATACCCTTCGCCCATACTCATGTTGGAAACAATGCCGGCTCCAATCGTAGCTGCCATAAGGCTAGCGGAGCGCTTGATGCGCATCAGCATTCCGCTGAGCAGCACACGAACAAAACCCGCACGATCGAGAATGCCGCCGAGAGACAATGCTATTAGCGCGAGTGACATCGTCCACATCATACTTGTTATGCCGCCGCGACTTAGGAGTGTATCGAGTTGCTCAAGCCCCGTTGAGGCAACATAGCCGGTATGCAAACTATTAAGAACCTGTGGAATAGTCCTGTCTTGCATAGTCACTGCCAGCACCACAGCGGTAACCACGCTTGCGAGCATGCTGAGTTCGGCCGGGGTTCGTCTGATGCTCAGGGTTAGTAACACAAATAGCGGTAACAAAGTCAGGGGGTTGATAGCGAATTCGATTTCGAGGTGCTGAGTGTATGTTAATAGCTCCTCTGGCGAGAGGGTCTGACCGCTGTAGTACAGCCCCAAAGCTGTAAACAAAATAATACTGATGACATAGGTTGGCACGGTGGTGTACATCATTGACTTGATGTGGGAGTAAAGATCCGTACCCGCACTCATCGCTGCGAGATTGGTTGTGTCTGAAACTGGCGACATTTTGTCACCGAAGCTCGCTCCGGAGACAACCATGCCAGCCACGAGTGGCAGTGGAATGCCTAGCGCGCTACCCAGGCCCATGAGGACAACACCGATTGTAGCAATTGTCCCCCACGCTGTGCCGGTGGCAAGCGACATAAGACTGCATAGCACCAAACCCGCAGGCAGAAAGAACGTGGGATGGAGCAAGTCTAGGCCATAATAGATGAGCCCGCCGATAGTTCCGCTCTCAATTAGTGCAGCGACGAGTATGCCAATCAGGAAAAAAATAAAGATCGCGCCCAAGCCTTTCTGGATGCCCGAAATCATCGCAGATTTGATCTCTTCGTAGTTGAATCCTAGCAATGAAGAGTGCCACGCAACCCAAATAACCGCGATTACCAGAAGGCTATGCAGGCTGATGCCTAGCCATAACATGCCAGAAATCACGATCACCATGACACCGCCAAAACACAGTAGGGAATGCAGAAATCCGGGCTCTTTTGAATCTTTTATAGGATTGGCCATAATGCGATGTTGTTTCCAAAGGTTATACGTCTTAATCGGAATTTTACTCTAGCGAGCGAATGAGGCAACTATAACTAGCGCTGTTAGAGGAAATAACGAAAATTAAAGGGGAATTCAACAGCCGTGAAGATAGTTCAAACATCTGATCAGCTTTCTCTTGCCATTTAGAACCCAAAATTCATCGAGCTAAGCAGCGTTGAGACAACAAAGCGGTTCAGTTAAAAATAGATGGAGGAAGAACTCACCGATCTCGCTAGATCATGTGATGAGATTCCTTGATTGCAGCGACGAAGTGTCGACACAAAGATCGACCACAGCAGGGGTCAACAACAACCGCGGCGATGTTGCTATCGGTAAGCGCAGGCCGGTAGAGTAGAAAACCTAGACACTAGGCCTTCAGATCGTCTTGGTCGCTCTGATTGTCTTGGTCGTTCTGGTTGTCTTGGTCGCTCTGATTGTCTTGGTCGTTCTGGTTGTCTTGGTCGTTCTGGTTGTCTTGGTCGCTCTGACAGTCCTGGTCGTCCTTGTGCAGAAGCGCTACTTGCCGCTGCACACAATGCCTGATTAGTAGATCCTCTTCTTGCGACTTCATTTTGAGATCTACTCGAATAATATACGGCTGGTCACTTTCGGCGTCGTTCTCCTCGCAGGCGACAACGGTGCCATATGCCTCAATTTTAATGCTAGAGGGCTTCAAAGCTAGTAACAAAGCGAGCTTGCTATCCTTCGCAACCTGCTCCTCACAAGAAAAGGCTATTCCGCAGCCACTCAAGGAAACCTCTACCTCTTTGTAACTATGATCATAAAGCGAAGATTCATTGTCGTCTGGATCAATGCCAACATGTGCAGCTAGGATGTCGACCTTACGATTAAGAATACTCAGGGCCTTTGCCAGCTTGGCATCCCCGTTCCAGATTGCATTGATCAAGGTGCCAAATTCCTCATCACTGGCTTGCAGCAATTGTGCTGCAGTCGGTGCCTGATTCGACAACCTCTGCTCCTCAATGACATCCTTAACAACACTGAATGACAGATCTATAACATCAATTATTCTAAAATAACGCCGTCTTTCCGTATTCATAGCAGTCCTAAATTCTTGATAGCAAATCGGCTTCTTCAATACCTAGAGTATCTAGCAAGTCTTGAGCAGGGCCATCCAACTCTCTTAGCTCGGCTGATGTTGCCTCGTCCACCCCCTGGCGTATCACTATTTCAACGCGACGATTCTGCGAACGCCCATCGGGGGTCTCATTAGATGCATAGGGCTTGCTATCCGCATAGCCGACGATCTGAAATCGTGAATCGTCGATAACATCATCCTTGAGTAACTCATACCCCACAGTCAGCGCTCGCTGCGAGGACAAGTGCCAGTTCGATGATAATGACTCGGTAGAGATTGGTACATCATCAGTATGGCCCTCAACAGAAATCTGACCCTCAACATCTGAAAGCACATTTCTTAATTTTTCCAGCACATCAATAAAATCTTCATTGAGACTGGAAGAGCCAGAGCCAAAAGATCCGCGCTCCCTAATTCGTATGGTGATCGATCTAAACTCAGACTCGATGTCGATCATGTCGTCGGCAATTTCTTTTCCCAAGACTTCCGCAAGCGCCTGAGCATCGGCTTCAGTGTCAGCCCGCATGCTTATTAGTTTACTGATCAGTAATTCGCGAGCGGCCTCCTCGTCGGCATCGAAAGACCCGAGCGCTTCGCCTTCCTCAGATTGCCTAACCTCCAGAGTCATCTGCAAGTTATCAACGGTCTGCTGTTGCACAACATTTTCAACAGTAGGATCCGGTCGCCCGGATGAAAATTCCTGCGCGATAATGGAAGTCCCCAGAGGGATACCTGATGCGGGTATCTCACTTTGCACACCAAAAGCATGACGCATGGAACCTGCTACCTGCTTATACTTGATCACATCCATTTCAGAAAAAGACAACAATAAAACAAAAAAGCACAACAACAAGGTCATGAGGTCAGCAAATGACGCCATCCACCCTGGTATCCTTGGTGCAGGATCCTGTTCATCTTCGTCAGACATAATTACCTACTCATGGGGCTGCGGCTGCGGCTGTGTCCGCTTTCTGCTCTACAGGCTTATCAGCCAAATCACGTTTATTGGGTATTACATAAAGCTTTAAGAGCGACTCAAGTATTCTTGGGTGCTGCCCCTCTTGAATAGCCAGCACTCCATCCAAACAAATCGAATTGATCTTGCTCTCTTCAACGCGTCTCAAGGTGAGTTTGTCAGCAAGCGGGATAAAAACCATGTTGGCCAATATCGCACCATACAGTGTTGTCAACAACGCTACAGCCATCGCTGGCCCGATGGTATTTGGGTCATCCATTGTAGAGAGCATTTGCACCAAGCCTATCAGGGTACCAATCATGCCCATGGCTGGCGCCACATCACCGGCTGCCCTAAAAACCAAGGCGCCCCATTTATGGCGCTCGTTAATTTCCTGCATATCCTTGGATAGCATCTGCCTAGTATCTTCACTGCTATTGCCATCAATCAGCATGGTGATACCAGTTTTCAGAAACTTATTTTCAACTTCTATTTTCTCAAGCGCCAGAACTCCCTCTTTTCGAGCTAGGGTTGCCATTTCGATAATTTTTGGAATGATTGATTCTGGTTTTGGTGTTTTAGATTTGAAAGCATTCCCGGCGACACGAAAAGCTCCAATAAACTGAAGCACACTAAACTTGACCAGAACAACCATCAAGGTGCCACCAAAAACGATGAGGATTGAGGGCGGATTATAAAAATACCCTGGATCGCCGTCGCCAATGAATATGGCCACGAGAATAATGGATAGCGCGCCAAGTAAGCCAAGTAGAGTTGCTAAATCCATTTTTTTGAAACCTTCCATGCTGCTGCTGAGAATAGAATTTTTTAGCCCTAATTATCCCTTGAGATACAACTAAAGGCCAAATCAATAGCCAGGCGCCTATTGCCGATGGTAGAAGTTAGCAAATTATCCTCTCAATTAGTAGTAACGACTTTAACATAGCTCATTGACCGGACAGGATAATTTCTTTATTTTCAAGGCAGGGCTCGAAGGATCTAGCTAGTCATTAGAAAGCAGCCATAGACTAGCGTGAACCGCCTCACTTAGCGGCCTAAAAGCGCAATCATCGGCTCTGCAAACGGCGGCCTTTGCGCTGGCATGGAGTCGCTTTGGCTAGGATCATGAATACCCTACCAAGGACTGAGCAAATTAAAGCCCGTCAGGCTATAATTGACTGCGATTTCTCAAATTAACACCAACCGTTAAGAGTAATCTAAACGAACGCTTAAGGTAAAAGAGACAAAGAGGTCACCCAATTGAAAAAAATACTCATCATAGGCATACCAGTTCTGATTTTGGCTTTGGCAGCAGGCGCCTATTTTCTGGGTTTTTTTAGTGCCGATGAAGCGCTAGTTGATGGCGAAGAAGGCCTATCTTTAGAAACGGCGCGACCCCCTCTTTTTCATAAATTGCCACCACTGGTTGTCAGCTCTACTTACAATGGCAGGTTGCGCTATCTTCAGGTAACTCTGTCGGTGCTAACCAGAGATGAAGACACGTTAGAGCAATTGAAACTGAACACGCCTCTGATTCAGAATGCGTTGATTATTTTGCTAGGTTCCTATGATTTTGCCGCCTTGGAAAGCCAGGAAGGCAAAGAAGAGCTACGCAAAACGTCTGAAAGTGAAATAGTTGGTTTATTTCCTAATGAGGAAATAGAGTCAGTGCTATTTACCGGCTTTGTCATCCAGTAATAAACACATTACCGAGAATCAGACTTGACCTTGAAGCAGCCCTAGGACAGGCAATCTTAAGGCTCGGCACTTCGAAACTGCCTGATAGTTGCCTGTATATCCGCGAACGGACGAACCCAGGGCTCTCCTGATGTTAAAGACGGCGCAAAACTTTCCAGGCCTGTGGCAGCTAGCTGGAGGCTAGGATAGTCTCCTACGATAACGACAAACCACGCCTTGTCCCGGTACCGAGTTTCAATATAACCCGCAAGCTCGATGTCGTTGAAGTTGCCCAGAAACTCTCTAACTCTGGATTCCGAGCTGGAACCCAACACTTGAATAGTGAAGTTGCTGGGTGCCCTAGCCAGCAGTTCGACTTCAAAACCTGACAAGCCATCCAGAGAAGGCTGTGGAGCATCACTGGCGGTTTTCTCCGGTTCAGCACTACTTTGAGCCGCGCTACTATCTTGCTCCGCAGTAGCAGAAAGATCTTGATCCAGGCTTTGTTTCACCACAACTGCCGAATCGGTTTGAATGAGCGAGGCGGCTTCATCGACCCTGGCTACTGCTGTGCTTACTGCTTCGCTTGGAATTTCTGACAAGACCAACAGAGCATCCGCTGTCTGAGCCACCAACTCAGGCTGCTGTTCAGCCTCCAATTCAGAATCTGGTTTGTTTGCTAGCTCCGAGCTAGGCAGGTCTAGAGCCTCATTGACACTGCTTGCAGCAACCGATTCAAGCAGCTCATCCTGTGCTGCCGGCTCGTCAGGATTGCTGTCATCGGCCCCTGCAAGTTCATCTGCAGCGCTAGGGGCAGCGATTTCAGGCGTTGTCATCGTCTGTGGTGACGGCGCTGGCGTTATTGACACTGCTGAGTTTGACTCATCGATGCTATTCGCTTCACCAAAAATACCCATATACCAAACTATTCCGGTAACTAAACCCGCCAATAACACCATCCCCGCCACCCTAAATACAGGCGACTGATCGTTACCCGCCTTCGCGTTCACAACTTTCTGCCTATCCTCAAGTTCCTCAACCTGACCCGGCACAGCAGTGATTCCTTCAAGCGCCTTATCAAGGTCCACCTGATCAAGCGCATCTCCATCTTCTTCGCGAGCCTTGACGACAAGGAAGGCTATCAGCGCCTTGGATGCCAAGGTATCGATTGCACCGGGCACGCCTGTAGCCTCGACGATCACATCCTTAATTGGCCCTGAATCAAGTAACTCAGAATCCCGATGCCATCCTGCCTTTTCGAGCTTCAATAGGAGGTAACTTCGAATCTGATCCCGATCCAGCTTCGCCAACTGTAGATAATTTACCCCGCCAGCTTGGGCGGCCGGCTGGGAATCCGCAATCATCGCCTTTAACACAGGCTCACCGAATACAATGGTATGCACCGCAGAATCTGGGCATGACTGATTCAGCTTTCTCAGGGCATCTAGCTGACTTTCCGTCAATTGCTCGGCGTCATCGATCATCAAGACCAACACTCTAGCCTCCGTCTCGAGAGTCCTGACGAAGCCTGCAATAGCACTTAAAGGGGATGCAGTGTCTGCATCGATTTGCAGAGCCAGCCGGTCTGCGACAATTTTTAAAAGACACTCGTCAACGGATAGCGCCGGCGCCCTTAGATGAACGCAAATAGCTTCTTCACCAAAGCTTGCTTCCAGGGCATCGGCGAGCATAGTTTTACCTGCCCCTAGAGGACCGTAAATAGCAGTTATACCGTTACTGTATAACGAAGACTCCAGCACATTCTCGAGAATATCGCGGCGATCAGCAATATCCAGAAAAGGTTTCGAATCCACCCCTGGAGCGAAAGGGTCGTGGCTCAGATTTAGTTGCTCAATATAGTTAGGCATGTCTTCCTTTATCGCCCTAGCCAGAATTCAGTCTTATTCGTGGATGGGACTGTGCTGCGTGGGCTAACAAAAATGTGCGCGTTCGAGCCAACCCAATTCAGCATTCACCCGCACCGGGCTGGATCAAGCCTAGAACAACGAGTAACTCTATTGCTGTTGTATCGGCAAAAACAGGACAGGGTGAATTTGATTTCACAAAAAAGTAAGTCTCGAACAAAGCTTGCCGCAAGAATTTAGTGCTAACTGGGCCTTTTCGCCATGGATTACCCTGACAATCGCTAACATTCGCAATTATAATGTCGTTTTATTGACAAAAGTCAACATATCTTGGGAGTTTAAAGTCAAACTAATTACTTTTGACAAAACCGTAGCAATATTCAGTCAAATTTGTAACAGTAGTACTTCGCGAGCGAGACAAATTCACGCCTAATTCTGACCCACAGGAAATCACTAACCCAATGTCCACCGCCCTATTAGTCGTTTGCGACAGTGAAGAAATGCAAGCAAAACTCGAAATCATTTTGGGTTTTCTAGGCCAGCCTGTCGTTTTTACTGGCGATGTCCAAAGCGCACTGGAAGCTATCGGCAAACAAGACATCCTGTTTGCCATTCTCGGCCTTAATGAAGACGCTGAAAGAAAAACGCTGCATGAAATCGCCATGACTTACCCTAACTTGGGGCTCTATGTTTTACGTAATCAAACAGAGCAGGAAAAGTTTGAAGTCCCTGAAAACGCGACAGCCTGTGTCAAATTTCCAATAGCCTTTAAGGGCCTGTCTCGCTTGATAAGCCAGACCCAGCGACGTTACAACTTTAGCCATAATTCAAAAAGCCGAAAGATGCTCTTAGACGGCGACAGCCCAGCGATTCGCCGTATAGATAACCTCTGCCGCCACGTTGCACAGACCAACTCTAATGTACTGATTACCGGCGAATCCGGCACCGGCAAGGAAGTTGTTGCCAAGTCTATTCATAATGTATCAGCCCGGGCCGACCACCCCTTTGTAGCCGTAAATTGCGGCGCCATTCCCCCAGATATACTCGAGTCAGAACTATTTGGTCACGAGAAAGGCTCATTCACGGGCGCGATCAGTAGCCGAAAGGGTCGCTTCGAACTGGCGGAAGGGGGCACGTTATTTCTTGATGAAATCGGAGATATGCCGCTACCGATGCAGGTCAAACTGCTACGGGTCATTCAAGAGCGAGCCTATGAACGGGTTGGCGGCACCAAGACCCTGAGCAGCGACGTCAGGCTCATTGCCGCCACCCACCAGAACCTGGAAGACCAGATTGGCGAGGGCAAGTTCCGCACCGACCTGTTTTTCAGACTCAATGTCTTTCCCATCGAATTACCGCCATTGCGCGAAAGAAAGACTGATATCCCTTCTCTCATTACAATATTCGCCAAAAAAATGACGAAAGAGTTAGATTTGCCCGAACCACTGCGATTTGAGCAGAGCGCTATCGATGCGATATGCCAGTATGACTTGCCGGGTAATGTGAGAGAGCTCCGAAATCTTATAGAGAGGCTGTCTATTCTCCATCACGGCGAGACAATATCTCCGAGCATGCTGCCACAGCGCTATCAGGCTGAGCTACAACCCGCCGCTCTATCCGCTACATTAAAACAAGAACATCCAACGCCTAGCCCCGCATTTCCCATTAATATGGCCACGCTCTCCGAAGGCGCTTTCGATATGAAACAGCATCTGGTTATGATTGAGCGCGACCTAATCAACCAGGCTCTAGACAGCAGTGATGGCGTTGTCTCAAAAGCCGCAAAATTGCTATCCCTGCAGCGCACAACGTTGATTCAGAAGATGCGCAAATATGAAATAAAGTCTAACCAGCACAATTAGCCCTATGCCAGCTTTGGGGACTGCACCCAGTCAGCTCCCTGCATGCCTGCAAGCGGCTGCGCTTAGAGCGCAACTCCCACGACCATAGCAGCCCTTAGAAGCCGAGTATTCAGCGCCTACAAAGTGTGAAAATAATGACTAGTGAAAGCAATGGCTGATAAAACCGTGACACCATTATTTTAACTTATTGTTTTTAAACATTTTATTATATGGCACGAGGCTTGCATACTGACTAGTACAGACAATCTAGAACCAAAATAATGAATACAGACACTCAGGCCAACTCCAAAACTTCCATAAGCCAATTGGAGCGCGCATTCGCCACCTTTAATCAGGTCTCTGCAGATTTGGGCTCGCGCTATACGGCCCTGGAAGCAAGAGTGTCAGCGCTCAATGAAGAGCTCGCCGCGACCCACTCAGCCCGTATTAAAGAGCTAACCGCAAAAGAGCAGCTAGCCGCAAAACTGTCCTCTCTTATGGACGCATTGCCCGGCGGCGTAGTCGTCATGGATGCCCAGCAACAGATTAAAGAAGTTAACCCTGTCGCCATCGCCTTGCTAGGAGAGAATCCTGTCGGTGCAAGTTGGCAGCAAACAATAGCCTTGGTCAGTAAAGGCCAGAGCAGCCTAGAAGGCGAGCTCACCTGTTTAGATGGCAGACGAATATCCATCAGCAGCAGTAGTTATGGTGATCAGGGCGATACTATAGTCCTGCTCACCGATGTGTCTGAGAATCACCGGCTCAACAGTCTAATCAACAGAGAAGAACGTTTAGCTGCCTTGGGCGAAATGGCGGCACGACTGGCACATCAACTGCGGACACCTCTTAGCTGTGCCATTCTTTATCTTTCCCACCCTGCCCTGAAACAGAAAGATGACAGTTCTCTAATTAGCGGCAAAATTCTAAACCGACTGCAGCAGATAGAGCGGCTAATCGATGGCATGCTGTCTTATATCAGGGGCGATCTCCATAGTGGCTCACAATTTTCCATCACCGACCTGGTGACAGAGGTCGCCGATTCGACAAAACCTTTGTTACTGGCTTATAACGGCCACCTAGAAATTACCAAACCACTCACAGCATGTCTGATTTCAGGCGACAGAGAAGCGTTGCTTAATGCGCTTACCAACCTTATCGACAATGCAATTCAGGCTGCCGGAAGCGCCCCTGTTATTAAGCTGTCTCTTCTGGAAACCAACGGCTTCTACCGAATCACCGTGGAAGACAATGGCCCGGGTATTAACCAATCAATCAAAGACAAAATCTTCGATCCCTTCTTTTCTACCAAACATCAGGGTAATGGCTTGGGACTTGCCGTGGTTATGTCGGCGGTCAAGTCATTGTCAGGAGAGATCGCTATTAAAACCGCCGACTCAGGCGGCGCAGTCATCGAACTAATCCTGCCAGTTCAGCACGACAGCATTCTCGAATCATCAGGTATCTGGGGTGATAATCCTGCCATTACCGATGGCAATGAAATCTGCTCCAATGGGGAACCAAGTCTATGAGTAATCAGAAACCAATCCTGGTTGTTGAGGATGACCCAAATCTGCGGGAAGCCTTGTGTGACACAATCAGCTTATCTCAGTACGACGTTATTGATGCCAAAGACGCGGAAGAAGCCCTGATCAAACTGGAAAATATCACACCGGGCCTTATCGTCAGCGATATCCAGATGCCTGGCATGAATGGCCATGAATTACTGAAAATCGTTAAGCGTCAATTACCCGAGACACCTTTTGTGCTAATGACCGCTTATGGCAACGTACCAAAAGCCGTGGAGGCCATCCAAGACGGTGCAGCGGACTATATTGTTAAGCCCTTTGAGGCACAAGTGCTGCTAGAGATGGTTCACCGGCTCTACCCCAGCAGCGTCGATAGCGGCAAAATGGTCATCGCCGATCGACGCAGTCAAAAGTTGGCCGAGCTGGCCCGCCGCGTTGCGGCAACGGATGTGACTGTCATGGTCAGCGGCGAATCTGGCACCGGCAAGGAAGTCTACTCACGCTATATTCACGAAAATTCGCCACGCAAAGACAAACCATTTTGTGCCATCAATTGCGCGGCGATCCCAGAAACCATGCTCGAGTCTATGCTCTTTGGCTATGAAAAAGGGGCATTTACCGGCGCCTATACGTCCCGCGCCGGTAAGTTCGAGCAAGCCAATCACGGCACTTTATTGCTGGATGAAATCTCTGAAATTGATATCGGATTGCAGGCTAAACTGCTCAGAGTCATTCAAGAAAAAGAAGTTGAGCGCCTAGGCGGCACAAAAACCATACCGCTGGATGTCAGGATAATCGCCACCACGAACCGAGACCTGAAACTTGAAGTTCAAGAAGGCCGCTTTCGCGAGGATTTGTTCTATCGACTCAATGTATTCCCCCTGCACTTGCTGCCACTGAGAGAGCGCAGTGAGGACCTGGTCCCTCTAGCCCGACGAATTATCGAAAAAATTCATCCTGGCCAAGGCATAGAACTGAGCGAAGCGGCCACTGAGGCCCTACTCTGCCATGCTTGGGCCGGCAATGTTCGCGAATTGGAGAACGTAATCCAGCGCGCCTTGATTCTCAAGGCCGGCACCTCTATTCAGGCTCTAGACATTGTATTTGAGGAGATTTCCAAACCGGGAACGACCCCACAGATAGTGCCCCACGGACAGTTTCAGTCCGCACAAGATCAAGAACCATGGACAGAGAAAACGACCGCATTGGAGTGTGATCTCAAAACCCGAGAAAAAGAGTTAATTATCGATGCAGTAAATTCCAATAGTAGTCGTAAAGAAGCAGCAGAGAAGCTCGGCATTAGTCCGCGCACGTTACGCTATAAACTTGCCCAGTTTCGAGATGACGGAATAGCCGTTCCCTCCGTAGCCGGACATGGATAAGAAATGTAAAGGACCAGAGCATGAGTGAAATGAATGTACAACAAGTTCTGAATCAGATGCGGGTGTTGACGCAGAACAATCAGACACCAGATACTAATGCCATCGATAGGCCAGATTTTTCAAAACTGCTTGATGATTCAATCAATCAGGTGAACGAGCTGCAGCGCGAGGCTACGGAAATGAAAACCGCTTTCGAAACGGGAGACCCCAATGTGGATATTCCCGAAGTCATGGTGGCCATACAAAAAGCCTCCTTGTCTTTCGAAGCCATTACCGAAGTTCGCAACAAGCTGTTGAGCGCCTACCAAGATGTAATGAATATGCAGGTCTAGACTCATTGACTTGCCCTGTATAAATTTGAGAGATTAAGAAAAAGCCATGGCTAATGTAGTTCCCTTCAGTGCATCTGTTGCCCAACTCAATTCTTTGAGCCAGCTTCCAATTATCAAGCAGCTCGTTTTCATGCTGGTTGTTGCGGCAGGTATTGCCTTGGGCACTTCGTCCGTAATGTGGTCAACCAGACCAAACATGACACCTTTGTATATGGACCTGGCAACTCAGGATGCCAACGACATCGTCGCTGCGCTAGAGCAACAAGGCACTGAATTCACCATCGATAGCCGAACAGGGCTGGTCTCTGTTCCTTCCTCTGAGATCCAGCAGGTACGCATGCAACTGGCCAGTGAGGGTCTGCCCCGCTCTAACAGCCGGGGCTACGGCATACTAGACGATGAGCAGAGCCTAGGCACCAGCAATTTTTTGGAACAGGCTCGCTACAATCGCGCGCTTGAGCAGGAGCTTGTAGCAACTATCCAACAGCTTCAGGGTGTTCGCAGCGCTAGAGTGCATGTGAGTATTCCCAAACAATCCTCGTTTCTGCGAAGCGGCAATCAGGCCAGTGCATCGGTCATGATAGACCTGGTGAATCCGCTGGCGCTAAGCGACAGACAGCTTAGTGGCATTCTGCATCTTGTGACGTCGAGCGTGTCGGGCTTGAGCCCAGAAAATGTTTCTGTAGTCGACCAGCGTGGAACCCTGTTATCACAGGATAGCTCCTCAGTTATGGGTGGTAGCTCCGAGAAAATCCGCTATACCCGACAGATTGAGCAGGACTACAGCCGCAGAATTATCGATATCCTCACGCCAATTGTTGGAGCGGGCAATGTCCGTACCCAAGTCTCCGCTGACATCGACTACACCTCTATTGAAACCACTGAGGAAATCTATAACCCCAATAACACAGCCGTCCGAAGCGAACAGTCTGTCGAAGAGACAGTAGGCTCAACCAATTCCGCGATTGTGGTGCCAGGAACCCTGACTGCCAATGCACCGGTAGAACAACCGGCCGGTGGCGGTCAAGACACCTCCTCGGTTAACAACCAGGAACGTACCAACTTGAGTCGAAATTATGAAATCGACCGCAGTGTTAGCCTCATACGCCGCACGCCAGGCAACATAACCAAACTGTCCGTGGCCGTTCTGGTGGACCTCAATCTTGGCCAAGCTGCTGCCGGCGCCGAGGCTGATGCTGATGCTGATGCTCTTGCTGTCGACCTTACCGATGAGCAGGCACGCATAGATCGCATTACTCAGCTAGTTCAGGATGCTATTGGCTACGATGTCACTCGCGGCGACAGCGTCAATATAATCAATGAGCCATTTCTAGCTGTGCCTGAGTTAGCCCCTATCGAAGAACCTCCAATCTGGGAACAGAGCTGGCTCCTCTCGGCACTGAAACAAGCTGGTGCGGGCATCGTCGTCCTGTTACTCATCTTTGTAGTTCTACGCCCAGCAATGAAGGCGGCAGTCATTGTCCCAGGCCAGCTCACCTCCGCTTCAGGTCAAGGTGTAAGTGCAGACAATGTCACTCTTACTGGCGAGAGTCCAAACGCGCTGCTAGCAAACAAAACGCCTCGCCAGTCACCCTACGAAGAAAACTTATTCCGTGCCCAGACACTGGTTCAAAACGAACCTGCTAAGGCGGCGCGCCTGATTCAAAACTGGCTGGCCAATGAGTAGCGGAATCAGCCAGACTAAAGAAAACAGTTTTTCCAAATGGAAATCTCCCAGCCTGATGGGTGAAAAATCTACCGATGTCACCGCAGGTCATGATGATCCGGACCCTGATCGGGCCAGCTATGATGCGGCCCACCGCGAAGGCTATCAGGCTGGCCTGGAACAGGCCAAGGCTGAGACTGATCAGCAGCTTCAGTTAGTCACTGATTACCTAGTTATGCTGTCTCGACCTTTCGATGAACAGAATCAACAGCTTGCTGAATCCCTAGCGGCATTGAGTGGCAAAATTGCCAAGGCTGTTATCCGAAAAGAACTGCATGAAAACCCCAAGCTGATCATGACAATCGTGCGGGACTCGCTTGCAGCACTCAATGACAACCACGGTGAGATCACCCTCCATTTACACCCCGAAGACGCTAAGCTAATCCGCGAGATGATCGACAACAATGGCCAGGAAAAAATTTGGACTCTCGTCGATGACCCGCTTATTTCCCGACATGAATGCAGAGTCGTTAGTAACGACTCCCTAGTGGAAGCCAACATTGACACTTGCATAGATCTGATCGTCAATCAGTTCATTGAAGATTCACGTGGCGAGGCATTGTAATGACCCCCGCCGCCTCGACCGAGGCCCCCCTATCACAAGCCCGGGCGGAGCTATTGCAGCACAAGCTAGTCGAATATTCTGACCATGTCAGGCCAGCGCAAATCCCCGTTCAGGGACGACTTATTCAAATGACTGGCTTAACTCTGGTGGCTTCAGGCTGCCAGGCCGCCATTGGGAATCGGTGCAGCATCTTCGCCTCAGAAGGTAAGGAAATTGAAGCCGAAGTGGTGGGTTTTGCCAATGGCAATCTCTACCTCATGCCGATCGGCCGAATAAAAGGGCTAAGCCCAGGTGCTAGGGTAACGCCCTTGCAACACTATCCTGAAGTCGGGGTTGGTGACGAGTTACTCGGTCGCGTCATCGATGGCAATGGCAGTCCCATTGATCGCGGTGGGGCCATAGATTATGAAAAATATGTCCCCTTATTGGGCCCCCCCATAAACCCCTATGCGCGCAAATCAATTGCCAAGCCATTGGATGTAGGGGTCAGGTCAATCAATTCATTATTAAGCATAGGCCAAGGCCAGCGCATGGGATTATTTGCTGGCAGTGGCGTAGGCAAGAGCGTCCTCCTTGGTCAGATGACCAAGAACACCGATGCCGATGTAGTCGTTGTAGGCTTGATTGGCGAACGAGGCCGAGAAGTCAGAGAGTTTGTCGATAATATTTTTGGCCCACACAAGATGAGTAAAGCTGTGGTCGTTGCCACACCGGCAGATGACCCGCCGCTCATGCGCCTTCATGGTGCCTGGCGAGCCACCGCCATCGCTGAATACTTCCGCGACCGAGGCCTTAATGTTCTGCTGCTAATGGACTCCCTGACCCGCTTTGCTCAGGCCCAGCGAGAACTGGCCTTGGCAATTGGCGAGCCGCCGGTAACCAAAGGTTACCCACCTTCGGTATTTGCTCAGATTCCCCAGCTGGTCGAACGCGCTGGCACTGGTGCCACTAAAAATGCCGGGTCAATTACCGCGTTTTACACAGTATTGACCGAGGGAGATGACCAAAACGATCCCATCGCCGATGCCACTCGATCTATTCTCGATGGCCATATTGTTTTATCAAGGCACCTAGCCGACGCAGGAATTTACCCAGCTATCGCCATCGAAAGCTCCATCAGTCGAGTGATGAACAGCATTATCGATGAACAACATTCACAGCTGGCCATACGATTTAAAAAGCTCTATAGCCTGTATGAACAAAATAGAGATCTACTAACCGTGGGGGCTTATCAGGCAGGCTCAGACCCCTCTGTTGATGAGGCCATCAGGTACTTCCCCGCCCTTCAGGAATTTATTCAACAGGCGGCAGGCGATAAAGCAAGTTATCAGGAAAGCCTCAATGCTCTGACCACTGTTCTCAGTCAAGAAAGCTAAGACATTAAATTCGAGTCAGGCAAAGCAAACAGGAAGACACAGTGAAACGCTCAACCCGCATAGAAAAAATAGCCGATATCAATCAGAGCCACGAACAACAGGCCGGTGCGCTGTTGAACTGCGCTAGGAGTCAACACCAGCAGCAGGAACAGCAGCTGGAACAGTTGAAACTCTACCGCCAGGAGTATCAACAACGCCTGCAGGCAAAACTGCAAAATTCAGCCAGCGCCACCCTGATGGATGATTATCATCGCTTCTTCTCCATGCTCGATACCGCCATCAACGACCAGGCTAAGGTCGTCAATCGCAGTTCCCAGCAGGTAGATTCAAGCCAGCAGAATTGGTTAGACAAGAAACGCGCTGTCACCTCCATGACCCGAGCCGCCGAGAACATTAAAGCGCAAGAAGAGCGCGTTGTGAGAGCGAATGAGCAGAAAGAAAACGACGAGCTGGCATCTAGACTGTATGTTCTAAACCGGGCCCAGCTGAAGCTTTAAACGCTTTTTTCATTTCTGGCATAGCTATTGCTTTGTACTAGAGTACTCGGCAAATACGCCGCCTGAATCATAAAAACGCGAGCAGTTATGAACTTTACTCTAGGCTTAGGCCTTACAGAGACTTTGGACGCAGGGCCACAGGCAACGCCTAACCCCGGGCGCGAACCCACTGCAGATGCAGAAGCTGATTTTAGTGCCATTCTTAGTGGAAAATTACACGTCGAGACCGAAAAACCGCGGGAATCCGCCGAGCTCTCTGGGTTTGATGACACTACGCTGAACACAATTCGAAGCATAGAGGCCGATCAACTCAGTATCGCCAGCACCGCTTTGAAGGATCCCTCGGTACTCGCTCCACTTTCAGATTTATCTACTATTATTAGTGACTTAGAATCCTTAGACACAGACAACAGCGCGCTATCGAAAACCCTAAACGGCACATTTTTAGAAGCCGGCGCTGCTGTTGACGCATCGGCATCCGAGCAAGATCTCATAACCAAGTCCGAGCTTATCGCTGTCACGGGCGCAACAGAACTTACCCAGCTACAGCTAGCAGACAATAAGGCGGCCCAGCTTGCCTTGAACGGGGCCGCAAACGGCAACAATATGCCCCCAAGCGGCAATATTGCGTCCTCAAGCGGCAAGACCTTGCCTGTAGGTCTAACCAGGGATCTTCTGACCCAGACCCTGAATTTGCAAGACAGACGACCCGTGACAATCAAGGAGATCAGTGCGGACCCACTGCAAAAGGTACTGCCTGCCAGTGTCATAGCCAACCCGCAAACGGTCAGCCAGACGCTAAAGCAAATGCTATCGGTAAGCGAGAGAGCCGATACCCAAGGGCAGTCTGGCTTAACTTTGGCAAGCCGCAGCACCGAGCCTGAGTTGCCAGCTAAGAGTGAATCGATTCTAGCTATTGACGGTTTTCGAAACACAGTAGCTAATAAGGCCGGCCTGTTTAGTCAAATCTTTGATACCAGCCCCCAAGGCCCTATTCTGCTGGCAGACTCGCCCCCTGCTGCGTCTAAACAACAAATTAATGCTGCCACATCAGCGGCAGCCAATAACGACCTAGCAGGGCTGAACGCACCAGTAAGAAGCGATGCCGCGCGCCTGCCGTCGGGCACCGGATTGGAGAGTAGTTCCAGTTTCGTTATAGACTCCCCAGCAGGTAGCACTAACTGGAGTAATCAGGTTGGCGATCGCGTTCGCTGGATGAGCAACGTCAAACTGTCTTCTGCAGAACTCAAGTTACACCCTGCTGAATTGGGCGCTATGGAGATCAAAATTATCACCGAAGAGAATCAGACTAAGGTCAGCTTCATTACCAGTAACGCAGCAGCAAAAGAACTGATTGAATCAGCCATGCCCAGACTCAGAGAGTTGCTCAATAACAGCGGCCTCCAGTTAGAGCAAAGTGACGTCTCTCAGAAAGATCTATCAGACAAGCAATCGGGTCAAGAACAGCGCCGAAGCGGCGATATAGCTAATAGAGATTTTGGCGTACTCGCAGAGGATCAGTCTTTGCCTATTCGGCGGATCAGCTCAAGTCAGGTTGATCACTACGTTTAGAGGGATGCTCCTAGCCAGTTGATAGGGTAATTAATGAACAAGAAGACTTTCTTTGTGCTGTTTCTACTAGCGGGCGGCTGCTTGTCCATTGCAAATGCCCTAGGCTATATTTCAATAATGGAAACAATTGGACTCGAGAGCGAATCTGATAACCCAGCAACAGCCAGTACCGAAGCCGGTAGTGGCGCAATCTATCTTCAACTCGAGCCTCCATTTGTTGTGAATTTCACCCATCTTGGTGAACTACGCTACCTGCAAGTAGCGCTGGTAGCAATGCACCCGGACCAGCAAGTTCTAGACTTGATCGAACGGCACATGCCGGCGGTTAGGAATTCACTGATTCTGCTACTGAGCGATCAACAGTTTGACAAGCTCAGCTCACTGGAAGGAAAAGAGCAGCTGCGCCGCCAGATGTTGCTGGCTATTAATCAAATTATCAGCGACTACGATTCCTTGCAGATTGCCGATCAAGGTCAAATATTTATCACTAATTTCGTCATGCAGTAGACTGACTCAAGAATCAGCCTGTACGACCACCGGACACTTAGGATGCCAGAATGAGCGAAGAGAACGAAGACACAGCCTCCGATGAAGCCAGTTCAGCGCCGCAAGCAGCGCAGGAGCCAGCTGCTGCTGCCGGGGACACCGAAAGCGAAACTGCTGCCCAAGCAAGCCCAGATGAAGCTGCAAGCTTAGAAACCGCAGAAGACATCGCCAAGTCACTGAGCGGCAAAGACGTCAATATTAACGCCCTACTCAAGGTGCCCGTGTCTCTTTCTATCGAGGTGGGACGGACCAAAATGACTTTAACCGAGTTATTGAATACCCAGGAAGGCTCGATCATCGAGCTTGAAAGATTGCTGGATGAGCCTTTGGATATCCGAGTCAATGGCGCATTGATCGCACACGGTGTCGTAGTGCTTGCCGACGAGCGCTTTGGCCTGCAAATTACCGATATTATTAGCTTAGAAGAAAGAGCACGAAGTCTCTGATTTTGGCCCACCGGCTACGGCTGGGGCAAATGCCTAGCCGGTTCTGCCTAAGGCAAGACGCTTGATGTCGTCTTTAGTCGCCGTGAATCAACTACAGACGACGCACCATGGCAACTTCCCGGCGGTGATGGCGGAAGATGAGTTTATCCAGAGCATCCTTCACATTCTGACTCACACCCTCGAACGCGACCATGGTTACTTTACCGTCTTCGCTCTTGTGAATTTCACCGTATAACTTCAGCGCCTTGGGAAACGAGGGCACGATATAGATCATCACGCTGACCTGCTGGCCTGCATTCAGTTCAACTGTGCCGCTGCCAAAGGCCAGGCCCTTGGTAGATAATTTTAATTTGCGCGGCTTAGGGATTGTATTGTTCTGAGCCAGTAACTCGCTCATCATTTCCAGCAACAAACTGATCTTGAGATCCTGCCGCCTGAGCTCTTGCCCCACTTGATCTAAGTCATCCAAATCCACCGGCTCCTGCCAGACCAGGCTGGTCTTTAAGAAGCTTTCATTCTCTTGGTCAGCCACCGCCAATTCGTATTTTTCAGGCAGGGTATCGAGAACTTGCACAGATACTGGCAGCCTGTCCGTAAGCACTAGCCCTTCATCAGTGATATCCAAGTTTGCTCCCCTAGTTTTTAGATCCAAAGCTCTCTTTTAGGGAATTTTTCCTACAAAGTCAAAATAAATGCGATTTGCTAAATATCTTGATGGCTCTCGTAGCTTTGCACCGCGGACTTGCCTTGCTGCAAACCTTGCTGGCTGCTGATCAATTCCTGTTTAGCCTGCATTACCAATGTAAATATTTGTTTGTTGAGATACACCAAAGTAGCAAGCGCCTCTACAATCACCGCGGAGTTCTCGTGGGCGTTGTTTTCAAAGGAGACTACCAAGTCTTGCTTTCTAGCATGTTCCAGCTCTTCCACCGACTCCCAATCACCCTGCTGGGCACAGATTAGCATCTCTTCAGTGGCACGCAGCAAAGCGGCCAGCTGCAAGCGATTCTGGCGCTGCAGAGCCTCGCGCTGGTGCTCATCGTTCGGTGGCGTGTTGGCAATCAATTGCAAACTAGGCACTTTCTGCGGCACTGGGAATTGCATCCCAAGCTGATTTGATCTGGCTAATCAGCGAAACTACCTCGGCGACGATAGCACTGTCACTTTTTATATTGGCCTCTAACAGACGACGCTCCATATAGTCATACAGCGAATTCAAACCCTGGGCGATCTCTCCACCTTTATCAATATCCAGACTCGCCCGCAGGCTATCAATAATATTAATGGCACCACTGATGGCCGCACCCTGTGCGGAAACATCTCCGCGCTCTATAAAGCCAGAGGCCCTAGCCAGTTTTTCCAATGCGCCATCCAATAACATGGCGACCAGACCGTGGGGATTGCTAGCGGCTATTTTGCTTTCCAATCCCACTTTCTGGTATTGACTAAGTGCTGAATGATTGTACATTGCTGTCTCCTGTGTTTTGCCATGGCGGCAATTAATAATGTGAATTCAGGGTTGATGTGATCGTGCCCTACTCTTCGGTTCAATTAGGTTCAACTTAGGTTAACTTAGGTTGAATTCGGTTGTACTAGGCTTTCAAACTGGGTTTCCAGATAGGTGCTAGTGGTATTCAGGCTAGCCAGCAAACCATCGAGGGCGTTAAACTGAGTAGCATAGCGCGCTTCCACGATGGCCCATTTCAGCTCCAGCGCAGCGCGGCGTTCCGTCACGTCTTCCAGCCTTTCTTCATAGCTATCCAGTCTGGATTCCAGTGGACCGTCGGCCTGCAATATCTGCCCAAGAAAATTATCCAGCTGATTGGAAAGGCCTCGGGTGAAATTAACATTGCCGCGACTACCGGTTGTGGTGCCGCCAATAACTAAGCTCAACCCTTGCGCACCGGAACCTGCAGCTCCAGTTAGCACATTGCCGACACCCGTGGCTGTGATGCCCGCGATGCTACCGGCAACATTGACACCATCGGTGCCAGATACTGCACTCAAACCGATGTCAGCCGCTTCAGCGGCAAGAATATTGACTGAGGATTCAGCGCCCAGGGTATTGGAGGTAATAGCAATCGAATCACTGCCACTGTCATAGCTGACCGCCACCGTAATACCCGCATCAACCAAAGCGCTAGCTCCGTTAATTTGCGCCTGAATCTCATTAGCCAGAGAAGCCCCACTGGTGTAAGTGCCCGCGGTGAGGGTCAACTCACCGCTACTGACGCCATTCACTTCAACAGTATAATTATCGTTGCCGGCTGAGATGACTAGCGTGCCGCCACCACCAAAGTTCGGCAATGCCGAACTGCCGGTGAGTACTCCAGCACTGGCCAGGGTCGTGATATTGACCGAATAATCACCTGCTGTTGTGTCGCTAGTCGCGCCACTGAAACTGACATCCCCATCATCCGCCACACCGATGGCAGCAAACAGCTGCGCTACCTCGGTTGGATCTGCCACCAACGCAGCAGTGAGCGTAGCGCTATCCAGCGTCAGGGTACCGTCACTGCCGGTGGTGATGCCTAGCGCAGCAAGGTTGTTAAGTGTGCTGGAAAGTCCAGCCACAGCACCACGCAGAATGCTATCAACCTGGCCGTTTATGGAGCGCAGGGTAAAATCACCGACTAGCGCTGCCGCAATATTATTTTCAACATCGTAAGAGGATAGCGTATTCGCGGTAGTAACAAATTGATTGTAGCCTGCGATAAAGCCGGCGACACCGGCCTCGATAGTGGAAAAATCCGCCTCTACGGAAACAGTAATAGGCGCCGTGCTCACCTGATTCAAGTTGAGGCTAACCCCGGGGATGGCTGAGGTCACCGTGTTACTGGCACTGCTCACTGCCAAGCCGTTGACAGTAAAAGCTGCATCGCCTGCCGCGACCGTCTGCTCTAAATTGGTCGCTGCCAAGTTGAAAGCAAAGCGTGACAAACCATCAAGGTTGTCATGAGTGCCGTCGTCATCGGCAACAGTAATTTCCAGGCTGCTGACCTCACCGGTGTCCGCTGAGGTCAGCAGCAATCTAAAACCGCCGCCGTCATTGACTACGGCTGCGTTAACACCAACATTGGCGTCGTTAATCGCCGCCATGATGCCTGCCAGGGTATTGTTAGTGCCATCGATGGTGATGTTCGCCACACCCACATCAGCATTTAGAGCAAAGCTATTGTAAGTATCGGTGCCGGGCACATAGTCGGTGGTGCCTCGACGAATAGTCAGGGTGCCAGTGCCTAGAGCGGTGGTATCGGTATCGGCCACGGCAATACTGGCCAACGAATGGGAAACGGCAAGCTGACTGACCTGCACTGAGTAATTATTGGCAATGGCTGTGCTGTCGGCAGTAACCGAAAGCTCGGTACTGGCTGAACTGCTAGCCATGTTCTTGCTGTAGTTAGTGAGGGTGTCGAGGCTGCCCAGTGACGATTGGAAGCTGGCAAGGGAACCCTTAAGAGAGCCCAATGCAGAAAATTTTGAGGTGTAGCGACTGCTTTCCCGATCTAACTGCAGATCGCTGCCGGCCCGCTCACTGGCAACCAGCCCACTAACCAGGGCGTTAATATCGAGGCCAGAGCCCAATCCAGTCGCTGTAATCATAGAATACTACACCTGCATACTGTCGCCTGCCTGCACTGCACCTAGGCCTGCTTTTGCCATCTAGCTGAAATTCTGCGGTTGTCAGTTGTTACTATTTATACCAACTCCTTGAAATTGCAATATGCATGCCAATGGCTGGGGCGATTCAAAACCCCTTCACTAAAGCCCTCAGGCATCACCTTGAAACAAGATGCCTCGCGCTCCATCCATTGTTGAATGGTCTTGGATTTCAGCTATCTGCTTGGAAATGGCCATCACCTCTTCCGTGGGAATCTGCCGTACTACTTCGCCTGTAGTACTGTCTATGACGGTAACCACAAATTTTTCCGTGTCCTCGTCAACACGGAAATTTAGGTCCCGGGCCAAATTTTGCACAAAACTGGAGACATCTTTTACAGCCCTATCCAGTTCTTTCTTGCCAGTGCTGACCGCCTCAGCCTTAGCCGTGGCCGCCTTTGCCGCAGGCAGGTTGTTTCCGCTGGCGGCAATTCCTTGCCGCTGTGCCGACTCCTCTCCGGATGACACTCTGTCAGTACGCGGAGCAGTAGATGCTAGTTCCAATCTGTTAATTGGTGGTGTCATTACCTTTGCCTCCGTTTGTGACTCAAGGTAAGAGAATACTCACGTAACGTTTGTTAAATTATGTCTGACTGTAATAGGCTTTGCTAAGCCTGATTCGCTGTATTGTTCCTTTCTTTGATTCCTTGATTCTTTGATTCTTTGATTCGCCTGCTTGTACTGTAACACTGTAAGCGGATTTCTTTGACTGCGTGATTTAAGTAGTTAAGCGGCAAAGGTGCAGCCCCTATCTTGAGACTACACCTTTGTCTGTTTCAACGCTTGTTCATTACTGAAGAAGACTTAAAACGTTCTGCGGCAGCGAATTCGCCTGGGCGATCATCGCAATACCCGCCTGTTGCAGAATCTGCGCCTTAGTCAGGTTCGCCGTTTCCGCCGCGAAGTCAGTATCCTGAATTCGTGAGCGAGCAGCAGAGAGGCTTTCAGTGGATATCTGCAAGCTGGTTACAACCGATTCGAAGCGATTTTGTACCGCACCCAAGGTACCTCGGGCACTGTTAACCAGATCAAGTGCCGTATCAACCGCTGTGATAAGGCTACCAGCATCGGCTACAGTAAGTACGTTCTGGTCCACCGCCGGGTCAGAGGTTGTAGTGGCGGCTGTTAAGCCAGCTAGCGCTACACCTGTTCCGGCGATCACTAGATCTTCATTGGTGCTGGTGACGGCGACTGAACCGACGGTATTACCAACGCCTACTGCGAAAGCAGGATCTACGGCATACGAATCCGCACCACCAGAACCATCACTTACGACTTCAGCGATGAGTATATCGTCGCCATCGGCGTCTGTAAAAGTGATGTCTACCACCCGCAAAAGTACCAGTGGACAGTAATACCCGCAGCAATGCGAGATCGGCTTGCCAACCGTAGCGGCAGCTCAGCGCTGTATCTAAATTAGTTGCAGTCGCTGCGGACACTGGCGGCAGTAACTGTACCAAGACTCTACGCCAGCGACGGTTAAAGCATAAGTATTGACTCGTACCAGCACCAGCGGCACCCGCTGTGAAAGCGCCCAAGGTAACTGAAGTTGATGCTGATGCAGCCACAGTCACATGGCCTGCAGTTCCAGCTGCTGCAATTGCAGCCGCAACAGCCTTCGCGCCCGTCAGCAGCAGCGGCGACGGCAGCGCCATTGATCGTCAAGTCACCGGTGCCCAGCAACAGCGCCTGTAACCGCTGTACCGGCTGTGCTTGTAGCGGAAGTCGCCGTCAGGCCCAGGCCGGATGTTGTTGCATCGATGATGCTAGAAACCGAAATAGTCTCACCTACGTTAGCACCCACTTGGAAGGCCTGGGTTAAGAAAGTCCCATCCAATAGAGCAACGCCGTTGAAGTTGGTTTGAGCAGAAACACGGTTAACTTCCGCTAGCAGCTGAGTAACCTCAGCCTGCATTGCCACCCGGTCAGATGCACTGTTGGTCGCATTTGATGACTGCACGCCCAGCTCACGAATACGCTGTAAGTTGTTGGTTAGCTCGCCCAGCGAACCCTCAGCAGTTTGTGCTAGAGAGATACCGTCATTTGAGTTACGCGCAGCCTGATTAAGACCACGAATCTGTGCTGTGAAACGTTCGGAAATAGCTAGCCCTGCTGCATCATCCTTGGCGCTGTTAATACGCAGACCAGATGACAGACGCTGCAACGAAGTGCCAAGCATACCCTGAGACGTGTTCAGGTTTCTCTGTGCGTTTAAAGACGCAATATTGGTATTTATTACCTGTGCCATTGTTATGTCCTCTCTCGATTCCTGTTGCCTGACTTAGGCGTTTTTTAGGAACTCATACTTTCGGTTTTAAGGGTGCAACCGTCGTTGCTGTCACTGATCATTACGACATGATCTGAAAAACCTTTACTTGAATTTCATTTTTTTTAAAAAGGTCATTTTAGTTATTCATATCAATAGCTTAAAAATAAATGAAAGAGCGGCGCAAGGGTTGTTGTCTGGATATTGAGGGTAAACAAGGGCGCGAAAGGCTATTCAAAGACCAACCAAAGTGGCTGAGTTTGAGACTGGGGGGCGCGACTGGGGCGCACGCGCATGGGCAATCGCGGGGTACAGCGGTGTACTAGAGCCGCGCATACACGGCCACTGTGCGATGCGGCCGGCTCTGCCGAATTGATCGACTTGATCGACTTGATAGAATTGATAGAAGTGATCGAATTTGGTAATTGACCCGCTGATGTGACAGCAAACCCTGGCTAGCCTCGCCGGCCAAGTCGTTACAATCCAGAGCAAAGACGCAGCACAGGGTCCTTGCTTGCCGGGATTGGTAGCCAGTAGGCTCGTGAACAGCACCAAAAAATAGAGGTTGTGACGCAGCTGGCCACGCTTCAAGCAACGCTAGAAAATAACCTCTGGCACTGGCTCCTGCGGCAAAATCTGCGTGTTAGCTCGGCCACAAAAGGAATAAAGCGGTTAAGGGGCAAGCGAAACAGGACTAAAGATAGTTAAACAGCGACAGCCCGGAAGTTTTGACAAATGCTTGCTGGGCCGCCTGCAGTGAGGTCAACTGCAAATTAAACCGCGAGATGGCCTCGGCGAAATCCAAATCCTGCGTTTCAGAGAGCACCGTTTGCAGCTGCAATTTAAAATCTTGGTTGATGCTTTCGATTGTTTCAAGATTGTTCAGCCGGGCACCAATACCAGCTCGCACCGAGCTCAGGCCGCTGATGGCCTGGTCAAGATTAGCCAATCCTTGACCCATTTCATTGTGAAAGCGAGCCACATCCTGTGGCAGCGGTGCCGGGCGCACCAAGGCATCGGCAATAGCCTTCGCGGTAGTGAAAACATCCCGATTCTGGGAAGAAGCCACGGTGATTTCATCGCCTTGGGCGGGCAAACCAGTAAGGGCAAACTGGGCGCCGGCAAAAGCGATGCTGTCACCCTCATTGTAGGTGCCGCTGGCAACTGTCGCTGCGCCGCCATCGGTTACCGTGTAGGTGATGGGGTCAGTTGACACAGCTTGGGTAAAGGTGACTGTATAGGTGTCGGACACGAAGCTGCCATTGAGGCCGAAGGCGCCCACCACCGCAGTGCCTGTGTTGGCGGGAGAACTGACCACCTGCACATTGCCATCGCCGGAACGGATGCGTTGGAATATGCTGTCACCGGAATTGCCGACGGCCACTTGCGAGCCCTGAGCCACTTGCAGAAAACGCTGCCCCTGATCGCCCTGGTAACTTACTGTGCCGCCATTACTAACAAAGGGAGGGGCATCCACCTTGAAGCCACCAAAAATATACTCGCCGCTGGCATTTCTCGTGTTAGCCAGAGCCAGCAATTCATCCAAACGCTGATAAATTTCTTCGGCGATGCTGACCCTGTCGCTTGATGAATTGGTAGCGTTATTACCCTGCACCGCAAGTTCCCGGATGCGTTGTAGATTGGTATTTACATTAGCGACAACGCTTTCCTCAAAACCCAAGGATGCTTCTGCCAACGACGCATTACGCGAAAACTGATCGATTGCACCGATACTGTTATTCAGATCCAGCACCTTCACCGCACCGGAAGGATCGTCAGAGGGCTTCATGATCTTCAAGCCACTGCCCAGTTGCAATTCAGTTTGCTGCAACTTTGCTTGTTGGGCCTGCATGGATTCAACACCCTGTCGGTAGGCCTGTATGTTTGAGACTCTCATTGCGGTTTTTCGACTCCGTTATTGGTCATGCTAGCGTATCGAATTAATCAAGGTTTGAAACAATTGGTCTGCAATCTTAATCATCTGCGCCGAGGCCTGATAAGCCTGTTGATAACGCAGCAGATTAGCCGCCTCTTCATCCAGGTTCACGCCACTGGTGCTGTCTCGGTAGTCAGTAGCTTGGTTCAGCAACGAGTTTTCAATAGTAAGATTGGAGCCTGCTTGGTTGCTAATCACACCCACTTGCGCCACCAGACCGCCATAAAATTCTTGATAGGAGTTCTCGCTGCCATTTAAAGTCGAGGCATACTGCAACTCGCCTATCTGTAAAATATTCCTGTTATCACCAAAGGCACCGCTATTGTTAGTAATAGTAAAACTGTCGCCAGGCTGCGGGGTGTTGGCTAGAGTAAAGCTCACACCCTCGGTGGCAAAGGTGAAGGCCTTACCAGCACCTTCGGTAGCTGGATCATAAAGGATGCTGCCGCCAGGGCCGCCCACCACATCGAAGCCTGGAATGCCGGCGCCACCGGCATTCGCATTGAAAGTTAGGCTGATCGGCGCAGCAAGTGGCAAGGTATTACTCGCTGCTACCTTTAGATCGGTGAGGATACCAATACCGACGTTGGCCAGTGGCGTGTCAGCAATCACCGGAGACGCCGCCGCGATCTTGCGGGGATCACTGATAGCCATAGCAAAATTTACCGCTGCATCGTGGCCAGGATTAATACGAAAACTGTCACCTGAAACTGGAACGCCGGCGGAAACATCCACACTCATGCCATCCAGCACCAAAGGGCCTGCGCCACTGACACTGGTAGAGTCAGACAGCCGTGTCAGTTGCCATTGGGTGCCGTTGTAATCGAGGGAATAGTCGCTGGCTCGAACTTCAGAGGCATCGGTCAGAGTGACCACGGGGCCACTGGTTCCTGCGTTAAAACCCTCCGGGGCCACCGAGATCGCTATAGGTGCAAATATGTTGCCGCCAAGAACACCATTCAGATCAACACCAACCTTATGCTGGGCATTGATGGTCTCGCCCATGCCTAGAGCCAAGACTCCCAGCTGAGTCTGCGCCGGATTCAGCACCCGAGAGCGAAAATCAAGCAAGCCTTGCAGCTCACCACCCTTCACGAACTGGCTGGAATCATTGCCAATGAGCCCTTTAATACCTATTTCAAGGCGACTACTATCGAATTGATTGAATCTGACTTCAAGCTCGGTGGGAACAGCACCAATAACCAAGGCCTGACCTTTACCTATTAGCACATTGAAGGAGCCGTCGTTCTGCTCTATTACTGAGGTTGAGATCTTAGTGGACAACTGTTCTACTAAGCGGTCTCTTTGATCCAGCAGATCATTTGGCGTCCCGCCGGAATTGTTCGTGTTGAGAATCAGTTGATTGATCTCACTGATACTGGAGGCTATACCATTAATTTCTGTGACTCGCAGGCCAATAGCATTGTTGATCTCGCTATTGAGGTCTTGAAGCAAATCGTTAAAACTTTGCTGCCGCGCCACCAGATTATCCCCCTCGCCAATCAGTGCCTGTCGCTCGGGCAGGGTCGATGGACTGGCCGCCACATCACTGGCTGCATTAAAAAAGCGCTCCATTGACACACTTAGACTATTTTGGGAGTTCGCCAAAATATCGTCCACTCGGGAGCTGAATTGCACGAACGTTTCATACTGACTGGCGCTGGAGGTGAAGTTGCGAACCTGAGAGGTCACAAAGCTGTTACTGGCCCGATCAATACTAACAATTTCAGCACCTTGGCCTACGTAACCAAAACCAAAACGCAGGGCCCGTGCTGTACCAATCTCTACAGTCTGACGACTGTAACCCTCAGTGTTAGCATTAGCGATGTTATGGCCCGTTGTGTTCAAAGCCGACTGCCAGTTCTGCAGCGAGCCCGCACCCAGTCTCAATAAGTCTGCCATTGTCGTCTCTTTCTATGCCTGCAGCACTGGCAAGGAACGCCTCAGTCTGCTTTGAAATTGTCTTGCTAGTCGCTCGTATCAGTTAATACGCGTGTATTTTAAGCAAGCTTAAACGCTGCTTGGGCTTCGCTTAATCGGCGTTGCAACAACTGACTCGCTCAACCGGTAATCCCTAATTTGCTGTGTAGTACTCGTTATGGAAATCAAACCCAAGCTGCCCTTAGCTGTTAGTCACTGGCAAGCGCTGGGCTGACAGCGGAGCTCATAGAAATCTGCCGCTCAATAACCGAAGCAAGGCCCAGACCCCCACTAGCTGACAGGTCTATCGCCAGCTGTTGGTCGAACATTTGCTGATAGGCTTCCATCTGGTCGCTATTGAACAACCCGCCCTTGGGGGTCGCTTCGCGCATGGCTTTCATCATCATTCCGACGAACAGGGATTCGAATTGCTGAGCGACCTCATGTGCCGCCTCTTCAGGCGCCACACGCGCCTGTGTCTGCAGCTTGCCAAGGCCCACAAAATCGTTATAAACACCTGCTATCTGTTCAGCCATTGCTTTATTCCAATTACGACTACTACGGTTGTTCGTTTAAATTTCTTTACTGAAACCTTACTAAATCACAACCAGCTGGGCTCGCAGAGCACCAACTTGTTGTAAAGCTTCGAGAATCGCCACCATGTCACTGGGAGAGGCGCCTACTTGATTTACCGCCCGCACCAGTTCGTCCAGGGAAATACCCGGGCGAAACACAAACATGCGAGTGTCTTCTTCCACAACGTCCACTTCGGAGTTAGGAACAACAGCGGTGTTGCCGCCAGCAAACGGACCTGGTTGACTCACTAGAAGTTCTTCAGAAACTGTCACGATTAGACTGCCGTGGGCCACCGCGGCGGCGTCTACCTTGACCTGTGAACCAATCACGACGGTGCCAGTCCTTGAATTAATAATAACTTTGGCTGCTGACGCGCCATACTCCACTTCGAGATTCTCAAGAACAGAGGCAAAGGCTACTTTTTGGCTTGGATCGGTAGGCCCGCTAACAATAACTGATGTGCCATCCAAGGCTATCGCGGTGTCCGCACCAAAAGTATTATTGATCATCTCTGCCAGATTCATCGCCGTGGTGAAATCGGAGCGATTCAGGTTCAAAGTGATCTTGCTATCACCATTGGCGAAAGGGCTGACTACCTCGCGTTCAACAATGGCCCCATTAGGGATACGGCCACTGCTAGGTATGTTAACTGTAACCGAACTACCATCGGCACCTTCGCCACCAAAACCACCCACAATCAAGTTGCCTTGAGCAAGCGCGTAGGTCTCACCATCGGCGCCCTTTAAAGGCGTCATAAGCAGCGCGCCACCGCGCAAGCTGCCGGCGTTACCCACCGAGGATACGGTGACATCAATAGTCTGGCCGCTCTTTATGAAGGGCGGCAATTCCGCATGCACCAGCACCGCGGCCACATTCGTCAGCTGTGGATTTATATCCGCTGGTATGACTACGCCCAACTGAGCCAGCGTACTGCGTAGGCTCTGAACGGTAAATGGCGTCTGATTAGTCTGGTCACCGCTGCCCGGCAAACCTACCACCAAACCGTAGCCCACTAGTTGGTTGGCCCTGACACCGTCAATTTCAGCCAGATCTTTGACCCGATCGGCATGGGCGAAGTTTGCCAGTAGCAAGCCGGCTAGAAGGCTCAGAGTTTTGTATTTAATGCTTGAATTCATGATCATAAGTCTCGTGTGCATGTCGGTTCACAGGCAGGCTCTTAGAAAGGCCAGAGCGGGCTAAAAATAATTTTGGCAGCCCAACCTGGCGTATTGCCATGGGCGCCTTTGCCCCCGTAGGAAATTCGCGCATCGGCCACCTGCGTGGAGAGCAGGGAATTGTTCGTGCTAACATCTACTGCTCGAACAACACCTTCGAGGCGGACATACTCGTTGGCCTGATTAATCCGAATCCATTTCTCACCTTCCACTACCAAATTACCATTGGGCAATACTTGGTGAACCGTGACGGCAATACTGCCGCTGAGGCTATTGCTCTGGCTGCTGCCACTCTCACCACTAAAACTATTCTCTGAGCCCAGATCAACTGCTAAATCGGGTCTCGTGGCACCATTGAAAGAAGGTGCCGCAATATTCAAGTCAGTGGACTGATTAACGCTGTTATCTGCACTGTTCTGGCCCGTGGTCTGTTCCACCAACAAAATTGTTAAAATGTCTCCTACTCTTCTGGCTTTGACGTCCTCATAGAAACCCACTGCAGAAGCCGACCGAAAAATAGAGCCCTGTTGGTCGTTGTTACTGAAATCAAGTTGCTGATAGCTAGGCACCGCTTCAACAGTCTCATCTGTGCTAGGGCTTGTCCCCGCACAGGCAGTTAGCAAGGCGGTGGCCAAAATAAAGATAGCTTGGCAAACTTTAGTAATGTTCAAGACCACTCTCCTTTGTAAACTCAACTGTTCTCGATCAACCTTAGAGATTATTGCTGACATACTGCAGCATCTGATCCGCGGTGGAGATCGCACGGCTGTTCATTTCATAAGAACGCTGCGTCTCAATCATGTTAACCAACTCCTCAACCACGTTGACGTTTGACCCTTCAACAAAACCTTGCAAAACCGATCCCAAACCGTTGAGACCCGGAGCACCTACTTGAGGCGAGCCGCTAGAGGTGGTTTCAAGAAATAGATTGCCACCAACAGGTTGCAAGCCCGCGGCATTGATGAAATCGGCAAGCTGGATATTGCCTAGCTGCGTGGTTGCCGCGACACCCTGTTGGCTGATCGACACTGTGCCGTCGGTAGCAATAGTTACCGACTGTGCATCGATAGGGATATTGATACTCGGCTGAATGGGATAACCGGTAGGTGTCACCAGTTGTCCCGCATTATCTATTTGAATTGAACCATCACGGCTATAACCGAGGCTGCCATCAGGCAACAACACCTGCAGGAAGCCGCGGCCTTCAATAGCGATATCCAAGGGGTTCTCTGTCTTACTTAGATTTCCCTGACTGAACAGCTTTTCAGTGGCCACTGTGCGTACGCCGGTTCCCATCATGAGACCCGTGGAATAGATTGTATTTTGTGAAGACTGAGCACCTGGCTGACGCTGATTCTGATACAGCAAGTCTTCAAATACCGCCCTTCCTCGCTTGTAGCCTGTGGTACTGGCGTTGGCGAGATTATTGGAAATAACAGACATCTTTGTCTGCTGCGCATCAAGACCTGTTTTCGCTATCCATAATGCTTGGGTCATTGTCTTCTCCTGCTAAATTTGCGTAATTACTTTCAGTCTACTTGTCCGACTAACTCATTCGCATGATTCGTGACAGCGCCTGGGAATTTTCCTCGGCGGATTGCATCAGCTGCACCTGGGCTTCAAAGCGCCGTGCCAGCTCTATCATTTTCACCATCTCACTTACTGTGTTGACGTTACTGGTCTCCAAATTTCCCGCCAATAGTTGCACCGAGGCATCGCTTGCCGCGATATTCCCCGAGGCCAAACGCATCAGACCGTCCTCGCCCCTGACTATGTCTGATTCTTCCAGAGTCACAAGCTTAATCCGGTCAATGATCGCCATGGAATTAGGATTCTGGCCCAGCGGTAAAACTGAGACCGTGCCATCAGCACCCACTTCGACCGCACCAAAAGGCGGCAGCGCAATAGGTCCACCATTGCCTAACACCAATTGCCCGGCACCATTGCTAAGTTGACCAAAAGCATCAATATGCAGATCACCACGGCGGCTGTAGGCCTCGGTGCCATCTGCACCAACCACCGCAATCCAACCTTCACCATTGACCGCTACATCTAAGTCCCTGCCGGTGGATTTTATCGAGCCGCTAGACAAGTCCGGCACACTAGCGAGCGAGCCCATACGCTGGGAAGTGACCATAAAGGCAATCTCTGCCTTGAAACCATCGGTGCTGGCATTGGCAAGATTGTTCGCATTCACCGCCTGCGCCCGCATCAGCTGCTTGACGTCATTGGTTACTGATAACAGTAATTCGTGCATTTCTTAACGACCTTATGTGACTTAGTTTTTTTATGGACTTAGGTTTCGTTCTTAGTACTTTGTTAGTAACTATTGGGTTTAAAAGGTCTGAGTCAGCCCCCGAGCTTAATCCCGAGCTTAGTCATTAACGCAGGTTGATTACAGTCTGAGTAATAGTATCTTCGGTCTGAATCATCTTGGCGTTGGCTTGAAAGTTACGCTGAGCAACAATCATGTTCACCAACTCCTGACTTACCTCTACGTTAGATTCTTCCAGCGCTCCTGACTGCACAAGGCCTACACCGCCAAGGCCTGGCGTACTGATGATCGGCTGGCCTGAGATAAAAGTTTCAGCCCAACGACTGCCGCCTAGAGGCTGAAGGCCATTAGCATTGGTAAAAGTAGACAGCGCAACCTGACCTAGAGAACGAGACTGACCGTTAGTAAAACGGGCAAATACCACCCCGGTGTCACCTACTTCAATGCCGCTGAGTTGGCCTGTGGAGAAGCCGTCCTGTTGCACATCGGTGACGGCAAATTCAGCACCGAACTGGGTGATATCACTCAAGTCTACAACGAAGGTTTGATCTGCAGCGCCAGTCGGGTCGCCGGATGCGTTTTTAGGCGCCCAGGCCGTGACTGTAATGCTGGTATTAAGGCCGACGCCCGCTTTAATTGCGCCAGTGTCGAGGAATTCAACCGGCGTTGCAGCACCCTGGCTAACACCGTCTATAAGTGTATGAACATTCCATTGATTCGAAGCCGTCCTCTCAAAATAGGTGCTCATAACATGGGAATTTCCCAAGCTGTCATAGATAGTTACCGAGGTAGAGGAATTAAATTCATCAGCGACTGGCGCCGTAGGAGGCACAGCAAATGCATCGTAGGTGCCAAACGGTAGAACTGAATTCACGTCTCTAGAATCGACGTTCGCGGTAAATTCAACAACTTCAGTCCCGGAAGGCTGAATCAAGGAGGTATCAATCAATAGATCACCTACACCGCCTGTTTGCTCGCCTGTATCTGTGGTATTAAAAACCTGCAACTTGTTACCCAGTGGGTTAACTACAAAGCCTTGATTATCAACCTGGAAATTTCCCGCCCGGCTATAAACGTTAGAACCGTTGTCGTTGAGAAGGAAGAAACCGCCGCCGTTGATCGCCATGTCCAGAACGTTATTAGTGAAACTGATATTGCCCTGAGTAAAGGACTGGGTCACGCCACTTACAGACACACCCTTACCGATCGCATTGGCAGCAGCACCTAGTTGGCTGGAGGCATAGACGTCTGCGAACTCGCCACGTGCGCTCTTGTAACCGGTGGTGCCTGCGTTGGCGACGTTATTACCAATGATCTCCAGATTAGTACTGGCTGCTGTTAAACCCGAGACGGCTGTATTAAATGCCATGATTAACTCCTGATTGCTCTATAAATAATTAAATTTCGATGTCGTGTTTGTTTATTTGAATTCTGTCACTTGTGAAAGATTCACTGTGGTGTTGCCCTCGAGATTAACCATCACACTGGTGGTCGTTCGATCAACAGAGACGCTTTCAACATCCTTGAATAACTGAATTGGCAAGCGATGCAGCGACCCGTTAACCAAACCCTCTGCCTTGAATACATAAGTTCCCGCTGGGGCTTTATCGCCATTGGCAAGCTGGCCGTCCCAGCTAAATTTGTGCTGTCCGGCAGCTACTGTGCCAATAGGCGAACTGGAGACAAGCACACCGGTGCTGTCATAAATACCGACTCGAATATCGGCGGCTGCGAAGTCCAGGTTAAGAACTCCGCTGATGGTTTCTGCGTCGTCAAGAACTGCGGTATCGGTCTCAACCAAGACTTCCTTGCCAACCAATTGAGAAGCTTGCATAGCCTGAGTGGCATAGAGACTGCCCGCGATGTTGTCAAAAGAGCTGCCTAGATCGTCGATGCCTGACACCATGCTGAACTGTGCTATCTGTCCCAAAAACTCCCCATTCTCTACTGGATTGCTAGGGTCCTGATTTTTCAGCTGCGCGACTAGCAGCTTCAGAAAGTCTTCCTGGCCCAATTCATCTGGCGCCTTACCGACCCCAACTGGTGCCTGGGCCTGACCTCCAAAAATTTGATCAATCGCATTCATCTTATTGCCTCTGCCTTAAGTTGCTTTTCAAACTAGCCTGCACCCATACTAAGGGTTCGCAGCATGAGTTCTTTCGAGGTGTTCAACACTTCAATATTGGCCTGATAGCTTCGTGATGCTTCCATCATGAAAGCCATTTCTTCTACCATGTTCACGTTGGATAAATAGATGTAGCCATCCTCGTCAGCAAAAGGATTCTCTGGCATCAACTGCTGTTCAATTGGAGTGTTACTGTCCGCATAACTGTCGATGCGAACCCCTGTCACATTTGAGCCCGTAGACGTGTTAGCCGTCATCGGTCGTCCCAGAGCCAAAGACCCCATTGAAGATGCCATCACTGAGGCGAAAACGGGTCGGCGGGCACGGTAGGCCCCAGCTTCGGAGCCACTGGTGGTTTGCGAATTCGCCATGTTCCCGGCAATGACATTAATGTGGATACTCTGGGCATTAAGCGCGCTACCTGTAATCTCGAATATGTTTGATAGTCCCATGTGTGTTGCCTTTCCCTTTACTCTTCTCTTTTATGTGCTGTTCAGTGCTTCTTTATTTACGCTACTCTTGTACTAGGCTTTACTTGCCCCTTGAGCGAGCTATCGAGTTCCCGTGATCGCCAGACGCATCCCGGAGATAGACCCGTTCAGGAACTGCAAGCTGGTTTGGTAGCGAAGTGCATTCTCGGAAAACGCAGCCTGCTCTACCTCAGCTTCCACGGTATTTCCCGTGCTAGAAAATTTGGTCGGTACCCGGTATTTAAGATCGCCAAAGCGATCACTGGCCGAGGCCTGGATGTGACGGCTATGAGTCGCCCTCATCTTCATAGTCTGCCCTTGATCGGCAGTTTGAAGGGCAGTCCTGAAGTCATAGTCTCTTGCCTTGTAGCCAGCAGTGTCTGCATTCGCGATGTTGGCAGCTAGAACTGAACTGCGCTGGGAGCGAAACGCCAGTGCGGATGGGTGAATGCCTAATGCTTGGTCTATCCAACTCATGTCAATTCCTAAAGTTTTGGCTTCTATGAAGGGATTATTGCAACTGCTGTGCCAGAATTAAAATAATGATATATATCAATTACTTAAATTCTTTTTAGCTTCTCAATGGCGCGCTAGCGGCAAGCTTATCTGGCATAGGCGGCAAGCTTATCTGGCAAAGCGGCAAACCTTGCCGCTTCGCCAGATTGCTGCCCGCCTCCTCCGCTAAGGCCTGAGGCACTCAATTAACGCGTAAGGGGCAGTCTGCTAGGCAGGAACGGTTTTTATCACGGCTGTGCATCGCTTAACTGGCTGTTCAGCGCTTCTGGCATAGTGTTTGCAACTCAAAGATCAAAGGCGATAAATCGCCAAATTTTGGCCTTCAGGCCCTCGAAAACGTAAATAAACTGGCTAATATGATCAAAATTAGAAAACTAACTGTCACAATTATGACTTTTCGGACCTTGCCTAAGGGTATTAGCGCCGTGAGCCTATTTGCTTTTTGTTGCTTATTGGCAGGACCAGCTAGAGCAGAAATTCCACCGGAATTTGAATCTCTAAGCAATATCAGAGCCACCGCCGAAAAATTTGCGCTGGCGCAATTAAAAAACCCAGGTTTCAGCAATATTACAGCGCAGGCGGCGGCTCTGGATTCTCGCCTCCAGTTAAAGCACTGCAATATCCCCCTAGAAGCATTCTCCAGTGGAGCAGGCAGCAGCATACTGCGCACCACCGTGGGCGTGCGCTGTCAGGGTGAAAAGCCCTGGACGCTTTATGTGCCGGTGTCTATCGATGGTCAGGCAGAAGTCGTCGTCAGTAGTCGGCCGCTTAATAGAGGCGAACTACTTCAGGGCAGTGACATGCGCCTGCAGAACATGGCGATTAGCAAGCTGCCATCAAAATACAGCAGCGAAATCAATGCCCTAGCTGGCATGGAGATTACACGAGCAATCAATGCTGGCGCCGTCATGACCTCAAATTACCTGAAAGTCCGACATTTGGTTAAGCAGGGTCAGGAAGTCACTATTCAGGCCAATGGCTCGGGGGTGCAGGTACAGATGGGCGGTAAAGCTATGAAAAGTGGTAGCTACGGTGATTTGATCCCGGTGCGCAACGCCAATTCTGGCCTTACCGTTGAAGCCACTGTAGTCAGCGCTAAAACGGTAGTGGTAAAACTATAGTGGTAAAACTGTAAAAAAACGTTAAAGTATCTCGATGAAGTTGTCGTAGATGCATTACTAGTAGTAATAGAAGCAATACTGACAAACACTAAAGCCGGGAGTTACTCAGATGAGTACCGAGATTCAGCCAACCAATCTTCCTTTGAATATTGGCAGTTCCAAAACCTCCAAGAGCAATAGCTCTGACCAGAGCAGTGCTAGCAAGACAGAATCTGCAGCACCAACCGCTAGTAGCGCTGCAATGGATAAGGTCAGCATAACAGACACCGTCGCGCGCCTGCAGGGCATTGAATCGATGCTCGCCGATATTCCTGCGGTGGACAATAAACTGGTCGCACAAATGAGTCAGGCAATAGCCGATGGCAGCCTCAACTACGATCTTGAGGTTACCGCCTCCAAGCTCATTCAAATGGAAACCGGGCAAGTGAGTAAGCCGGAGCAACAGGCCTAAACTCATGACTGCGCCAACCGAGAAGTACAGTGCACCCCTAGCCAAGCTGCTTAGAAGTGAAATAACCACGGCTGGTAGCCTGCTTGCTGCGCTCAAAACAGAGCGAGACGGTTTGGCCACGCTCGATGAAGCCCTTATTAACGCCAATGTGGCGGCTAAGGAAGAACGAATAACACAGCTGCAGGCCGCAACGGCGGAACGCCTAACTTTTATGACGGATAACGGCTTGAACATAAGCGATTATTCACCGACTGATGGCTCTGAGCCGAACCAAGACAGCTTGGGTGCTGAGCTGGACACCCTGCTTAACGAGCTCGCTAAACTTGCTCGCCAATGCTTCGATGAAAACAGGCTCGTCGGCCAGCTTCTCAATCGCCACACTCACTTTATTTCTCAAGCTATTGCCAGCCTATCGCCAGCCTCTGGCAACAGGCACAGCCTAACTTACGGGGAAAATGGCAGTATCAACAGCACGGATAATTCCCAAGACTCGCTCTTGTATCCGTCCAAAATTTAAATACTATGACGGCCAGTTCTGACGAATTCTCCAAGATCACAGATCAAGAGGCCATTCTTCTTTACCTAAAGTTTGCTGTAAAAGAAAACATCCCCCTGACGATAACCCTGCCAGGGGATGGTTCCAATAGAACCTTTAAATCCAGCATCCGTAGCATCGAATATGATGACAATGAGCTAGTCCTGCACAAAGTTCTCCCTGCCAACTGGAAAGACCATATTGGCCCCGGGGGTGAAATAGATATCAGTTGCGCGCTTCCAGATGGCATCGTCAAATTTGGCGGGCATCTGGGGTCGCTGGAAAGTGAGGAGGATGAACGCTACCCGCGACTAAATATGCCGGAGCAAATCGGCAAAAGGCAGCTTAGAGCCCATTTCAGAATCGCACTGGAGCAATTTGCGAGCAGCGCCTTACTAACTTCCGATGATGGGACTGAGTTAATAGGCAAATGCCATGACATGTCCCTGTCGGGCGCTCAGGTATTCATTCCCAAACCCACAGAACCGATAGAGGTAGGACAGGTCTTCGAAGACTGCCATATTCTTGCCAGCGAAATAATCAACATTAGCTGTGAAGCTAAAGTCACCCGAATCACTGAGACTGATAAGGGTTTCCATATAGGCCTGAGGTTTCTTGACATACTCCCCACTTTAACCAAACCTATCAATATCGCCCTACACAAGATGCAGCGTCAAATTATTAACGATTAGCGCGCTCCACCCCTTAACGCACCCGCTTATTATCGTCATTATTGTGACAAATTACGCTTTGTCGCCATGTTTTCTGCCATGCAGTGTAATCGAAGCTTTCCTGAAACCCCCTAGTTGCAAGCTCTGCAGCGAGCCTAGAAAATTTTGACAGTAAATTAGCTGACTTGGCGCATATATTGCTTTTACCTTACTACAGGGCCGGGAAGGTGCTGATCAAACTTTGACACAAGCAATGAGAAGAAATGATTTCAGGAGCGAAAACAATGCAAGTAACGACCGCCCGGTATAGCAACCCCAAGACCCTTGCGATTGCTCCGTTATCAGAAACGAAATGCAGCAAAGGCTTCTCGGCAGAAACCAAAGTATTTTTACTCGCCAGCAACCTATATGAGTCCGTCGGCTATGACAGCCTAAATTTTAAGAACGACGCACTGGCTATAGAACTTCGCTTTGGCCAACCTGCCACCCATGGCATCCATTACAACCTGCACACTGATACCGATAATTTTGGTGAGCTTGTTCTAACAAGAGACACCCCTTTTACCGAAAGTGAGTTAGAAGTCGTTGAAAACGGACTGACTATACTTGCCCCAAATTTGATGGATTTTAGCAAGCTATAAAGAACTATCAAGACTATACACCCGTAGCAATTTTTACCAAGGATTAGAAAATGGAAAAGTTAACTTTTAGAGAAATCGAAACTAGAATTGAAACCGAGCTTTTTATTGATAAATTTCACATTGCAGCAGGGGTCAAATTACCATTCGATTATGTTGAAAAAAGCCAGCTTGTAGGCGCTTTCTTACACGAGAAAATGGTCGCCGGTTACATGATTGTCACCAGCCCTGGATACAGAAGCTTGATGTTTGTTCCTGACGAAATAAAAAATTCAAATGAATTCTTTAAAAATAATCAGAATGACATGCTTGAAGTCAATGGCTTATGGCTCAGCCCTGCCATTAAAACACCAAAACAGCAATTCAAAGTTTGGTTTCATATGGCAAAAAACGTCGTTACATCAAGAAAAAAATATGTATTATTGATGAGTAATTCCAAAAATAAAAACATCCAGTCTTTGCATGGTTTAATCAATTCAGTGCCAATATATGAAGGCTCTCCAAATCTGATGATCGGCGATGAAAGCCATCAAACGATTAAGGTTGGGTATACAACTCCCTGGGATTGTTTTGCTTGCATACCGAAATACTGGATCGCGGTTGTTAAGAATCGTCAACGTCGGCTACGCTTGAAAGTGCTATCCAAAAAACGTCAGTTGGCTGGCGCGTAAAGCAAAACGAAGAACCTGGTTACATGGCAGTTCCTGAGAACTGCCATAAGCATCTGTACAAGATGTATAGGCCAATCAGGCTCACCTAAGGATACTTCCTTGCCAACCAAGGCAGCAGTTAGTTTGAATCCTGACCCTGACGTAGTAGCTCAATTAGGCGCAAAGAACCTGACTGCCCAGCCACCTGATCCTCCAACTCCGCCATTATCACGACCACCACGCGCCTATTTCTGGCCCTTCCTTGTTCCGAACTATTGATACTAATTGGCCGGGTCTCGCCAAAGCCCACTGAAGACAGCCTTGCCGACTCTACACCTCTGCGCTCGAACAATCTGACTACTGCTGACGCACGTGAAGAGGACAATTCCCAGTTAGACGGAAATAGAGTGCTGCTAATGGGAATATTATCGGTAAACCCTTCCACAGTAACTGCGTTGGGTAGCCCTATTAACTCCTGACCTAGGCTCTGCAGCACAAGCTCGCCCGAAGCCTCGAGCAGCGCGCTTCCGCTTTCAAAAAGCAGACTGCTGTTAAAGACTACCTCCAGCCAAAATGGCGTCCGTTCAACAATAACCTCACCACTGTCAATGGAGCTTTCAAGGGCGCCTTCGATCTGCAAAGCGATCTCATTCATCTGATCGACCTCCCCGGACACACTGTCTTCCTCTTGTACCTCAGGCCGTTCTACGCTATCTGCCGCATCAGGGTCCACAAGCACGGGGTTTCCACTGCGTCTGGCGATGGCCAAGGGGGCAAGGTTAATCGTCTGGGTCATCGATACCAGTTCCTGGGATTGGTGGCTCTGTATCGAATTAGGCATCTGTGAATCGGCGGGTGAGCGGCTGCTGGGCGTAAAGGCGGTTATCATCGAATCTGACAGCACCTTATATTGGCCTTCATTAACCGATGAGATGGAATACATCACCACAAAAAAGGCAAACAGCAAAGTAATGAAATCGGCGTAGGAGACTAGCCAGCGATCATGGTTTTCCGGTTCTTCAACTATCTTCCGTCGTGCCATTGACTGCCTGTCCTATTCGTACCGTAAATAGCCTTGCAGAATTCTCTCTATTTCTCGGTGGCTTTCGCCTTCGGCAATGAGAACCACTCCATCTACTATCATCTCTCGATGATGACTCTGCGCCCTGATGATAGTCTTTAGTTTCTTGGCCATTGGAAGAAAGATAAGGTTTGCCATACCCACGCCATAGATCGTGGCAACAAAGGCCACCGCTATACCGGAACCTAACGTAGCGGGATCCGATAGATTGTTCATTACATGAATCAGGCCGAGGACCGCTCCAATAATTCCAATGGTTGGCGCATAACCACCAAAGCTTTCAAACACTTTCGCCGCGAGCATGTCTTTATGCTCAGTCATTGCGATTTCTATTTCTAGTGCGCTGCGAATTGACTCAGGCTCACTGCCATCAGCCAGCATTTGCAGACCAGTGCGGGAAAATTCATCGGGCTCGCTGTCGGCAATGTATTGAAGGCTAAGAAGGCCTTCTTTTCTAGCCGTCTGGCTCCATTTAACTATCTTGGCGATAGTAGCTTTGCTGTCGATGGCCGGTGGTGTAAGCATCCAACGCATTCTCTTGATGCTTTGGATGAATACTCCAGCTGACGTTTCAACCATGACAGCCCCAAGGGTGCCGCCAAAAACAATCAAAAATGCGGTGAAAATGACCAGAGATTCTGTATGACCACCGTCAAGGATGTTACCGAGTAAAATAGCACCTATCCCGAGCATCAACCCCAAGATTGTCATTATGTCCATGTAACTATCTCACAACTCGCCACTTCATTTCTCATTCTCAACGCTACTTCTTGTGTATCACACTCGTGGACGCGCACGGCAATCAAAATACGCTATCGGCTACCCTTAGATATCCTGATTCAAAATATTCTCTCTCATTCGAGATCGCATTCTGCCCACTGCCTGGGAATGCACCTGACAAACTCGTGACTCACCCAATCCTAACACCTCACCAATCTCCCGCAAATTTAACCCTTTGTCATAATAAAGGACAACCACTAGCCTCTCTTGTTCTGGCAGGCCACCGATGACTTGCCCTAGGCGTTTGCGAGTCGAATCGCTCTGCACATTGCCATAGGGCGAATCATTATGCTCTTCCAAGCTTGTAAGACTACCTTCGTCCTCCAAACTAAAAACTGTAGTTCCAGCTACGGATTCAAGCACTTTTCCGTACTCTTCCAAAGATACATCCAATTCCGCTGCAATCTCACGGTCTGTAGCGGAGCGACCCAGTTTATGCTCTGTTCGTTGAATTGCTCGTGACAGTTCTTGCGCTTTCTGCTGAACCGAGCGAGGCATCCACGATTCCCTTCGCAATTCGTCAAGAATTGCCCCTCGAATTCGAATACTCGCATAAGTCTTAAATTCAGCCCCGCTCCGAGGCTGGTAAGACTTGGCGGCTTCTAGGAGACCAATCATACCCACCTGAATCAGGTCTTCAATGTCCTTGCCGGGCGGGAGTCTCACGCCGATATGGTGTGCGATTATTTTTACAAGTGACAAATTATCTTCAAACAGTCCGTCCCTTTGGGTATCGTCCACTTGCAGATAATTTTTCACCACGCTATTCACTAGTAAACAACTTCTTCAGCTGATTCATTCTGGGTAACTCTTTCGATAAAAAACTCCAGATAACCCGTGTTGCCCGAGGATACCGGAAAGCTCTCTACGTTCTTAGCCAATTGCGTAAAGGCAATACCCGAGGAGCTATTGGGATACTTCTCCATTAACGCCATCTTCTGTCTGACTGCGTCACGCAGCTTTTCATCTCTGGGAATACTGCCCATATATTTTAGTGACACATCCAGAAATTGATCCGCAACCCTAGTCAACTTACCAAACAACTTCCGACCATGCTCTTCATTGTCGACCATATTGGCAAGAATTCTGAAGGTTTTCACCCCATGGTCCTTGCTCAAAACCTTGATCAAGGCATAGGAGTCAGTAATAGAGGCAGGCTCATCGCAGACAACCACCAGTATTTCCTGTGCCGCTTTAGTAAAACTTATAACGCTGCTGGATATCCCTGCCGCTGTATCTATAATCAAAACATCAACATCGAGATCCAGTTCATCGAAGCCTCGGATTAGATTGGCCTGTTCCACAGCAGTAAGCTCGGCCATCCGCGCAACGCCTGAAGAGGCAGGTATCACATTAATGCCTAGCGGACCCTTGAACATGATATCACTTAATGAAGACGTGCCAGAAATCACATCATACAGACTCAAGCTCGGATTGATGCCCAACATGATATTGACATTACCCATGCCAAGATCAGCATCCATCACCAAAACCGATTTCCCTGCCTTCGCCAGGCTTACAGCAAGATTTACTGAGACGTTAGTTTTACCAACCCCCCCCTTGCCACCGGTTACGGCGATAACTTTCACTGCTTGACCTTTACTCATCTGCGATACCTGTGCCGCTCTATACTCGGCCTAATTACAAATCCCCACAATGGGACCCTACTGCACATTAGCTACTAACCCTGAAGTCGTTGTGACGGCGTAAATTGTTCTGACTGCCGTGCTGCCAAACTTGCCGATGCTGCCATTGTATTGTGCACCTCATACCCAGTCGAATCCAAAAGGGAAGAAACCAAAGTAGATACCAACAATCCCGCCTCGGCAATGAGCAAATCATCTGGGATACACTGACCATTACCGATAAAGGCGACAGGCAACTTCTTTTTGATTATTCCCGAAAGCACCGGCCCTATTGCCTGATTCTCATCAATCTTGGTAACGATCGTGCCAGCCAGATCGAGCCCAGAAAATGCGTTGATAGTCTCATTGACTACCGATTGCTGGGTCGTAGCTGAAAGCACCAGGTAATTCTCAATCCTTTGCTTCTCATTGGTAAGTGATTTTATCTTTACCATGAAGTTTTTATCACGCTGACTTATACCTGCCGTATCTATGATTACTAGCTTACGGCCTAAAAAGCTCTCAAGAGCATTCTCCATCTCTTCCTCGTTGGACACCGCCTGAACCGGAATGCCCAGGTTACTGCCCAGCGACATCAGTTGCGCCTGTCCGCCCACCCGGATGCTATCGGTTGTAATGAACGCCACTTGATTTCTTCCATGTTTAAGAGCAAACCTTGAGGCTATCTTCGCGGCTGTTGCAGTCTTGCCAACACCAGTACAACCCAATAGCGCTATAACACCTCCGTCATCAAGAACGGTATTCTCAGAAACCTTAATAATGCGGTTCAATAACCTTTGGACGCGACGCCAGCCAAGCTCGAGGTCCTTACACGGCAGGACCTTATCAACAATTTTCCTTTGCACATCTCTCTCGAAACCCAGTAGCTCAAGGCGAGACAGCAGAGCTCTGCGATTAGGTTCGCGCTTGCCAGATTCTCGCCAGGATAATTGCGCCAACTCGGATTCAAAGAGCTTGCGTAGTTTAGACAACTCCTCCTGCATCTGCAGCAGAGACGGCGATTGCTCAGCTACGGGCTGTCCTTGGGTATCCACTAGCTCCCAAAGACCATCTTCAGCTTTTTTCTTCACCGCGCCTAAAGCCTGCTGCGTTGGAAGATTCTGAAATTTGCTTGCCAATTCCTCAGGATCGTAGTCGCTAGCGGCGACTATCTCTACCCCGTCAGCAGTGGTGCGAGTCGAAAGAAGCATGGCCTCTTTGCCCAGCTCATTACGGGCTTTCGCCATCGCTTTCTGAAAATCAGCTTCTATGTATTTTTCTACTCTCACTTGAGCCTCCCGGCAGTCAATTCTAATCAGCCCTAATACTGACTAGGCTACGCTGCTTTAATTCCAAGTTGTCCCAGTGTGGAAACAACTTCAATCCGTTTGTTATTCGCTATCTCTGTATAGGCAAGCACCCTCAACCTAGGATTAGCACCTCGGGCAAATCTAGATAGCCATGGGCGCAAACGGTCAGATACCAAAATAACCGGCGTCTGACCGCTCGCTTCTAATTCCTGAGTAGAGGCCTGTATTTCATTCAATAGTGTTTCTGCCAGCCCCGGCTCAATGCCTATCAGGCCAGTGACATTCTCACCGCCGACAGAATCCAGCAGCAGCCGCTCCATATCCGGCTGCAAGGTAATTACCTTGATCTCGGCTTCAGCGCCGACCACGCTCTGGCAAATGGTGCGCCCGATGGAGTTCCTGACAGCGGTGGTAAGAAGGTCAGAATTCTTCTCATTGACACCGTATTCAGCCAGAGCTTCAACAATTGATCGGGTATCTCGAATTGGAATACTCTCTTCCAGCAGGTTTTGCATGACCTTGAGTATGGTTCCAAGCGGAAGAATATCCGGTATCAAATTTTCGACCAGCTTGGGAGATTTCTGCGCAAGGCTATCTAACAGCTTTTGCACTTCATCATGGCCTAGCAGCTCATAGGCATGAGTTCGCAGTGCATGACTTAAATGAGTCGCTATCACAGTGCTGCAGTCCACCACTGTATAGCCTTTTGCTTGCGCCTCTTCTTTTTGTCCTGGCTCAATCCAGACCGTGTCAAGATCAAAAGCTGGGTCCTTCCCGGGCACGCCATCGAGTTCACCAAAAACTTGGCCCGGATTGATAGCCATATCTAGGCCAGGATGTACTTCTCCCGACGCAACTGGAACATCTAACAGCGTAATGCGATAACCATTAGGGGGTAAATTTAAGTTGTCGTGTATGTGCACCGAATGCACAAGGAAGCCGAGATCTTGTGATATTTTCTTTCTAATCCCCTTGATCCGACCCAGTAGCTCACCACCTTGTTTTTGGTCCACCAAGGAGATCAATCTATAGCCAACTTCTAGACCGATGATGTCAACACCAAGCACATCATCCCAACTCAACTCAGTGGCTATTTCCAACTCTTCGGCCGAGCGTGGGACTACGTCTTCGGACTTGTCTTCTTCGACCACCGTGCCTTGGCCGATGTTGTAGCCAGCTAATAACAGAACTGCCGAGATGAACAAGAAAATCATGTTCGGCATTCCCGGGACCATACCTAGCGATCCAATAATACCGGCCGTGATATAGAACACCTTCGGGCTTTGCAAAATCTGCTCACTGATCTGCCCGCCGATATCTGCAGCCGAACCTACTCGGGTAACGATAAGCGCAGCAGCAACTGACAACAGTAAAGAAGGAATCTGTGCAACCAGACCGTCACCGATAGTTAGCAAAATATAGTTGGTAGCCGCTTCATCAGCAGACAAGTTGTACTGCAGAATACCGATGGAGAAGCCACCGATAACATTAATGAAAAGGATCAAAATGCCCGCGATTGCATCTCCGCGTACAAATTTACTGGCACCATCCATCGCACCGTAAAAGCTTGCCTCTCGAGCCACATCTGCGCGTCGCTCACGAGCGTCTTCCTGACCGATCAGACCCGAATTAAGATCGGCGTCAATCGCCATTTGCTTGCCAGGCATAGCATCCAAAGTAAAGCGCGCGGTGACCTCTGAAATACGTCCCGCACCTTTGGTTACTACAACAAAGTTGATGATTACCAAGATCGCGAAAACCACGAGGCCGACGGCGTAGTTACCACCCACCACAAAATCACCGAACGCCTCGATAACGCGCCCCGCCGCTGCAGTGCCATTGTGGCCCTCGAGCAGCACCACTCGGGTCGATGCCACATTAAGCGCTAACCTAAGTAAGGTTGCTATCAACAAGACACTTGGGAAGACACCGAAGTCCAGAGGTCGACTGACATAGATAGAGGCCAATAGCACGATCAAGGACAGGGCTATGTTGAAAGTGAACAAAAAATCCAGAATGAATGGCGGCAAAGGCAAAATCATCATGCCGAGTATCATGACGATCAAAAATGGCGCGCCAAAGCCAATTATTTGCACATTAAAGCCGGGAAAGCTTTTGTTAATGTTCTGTTCGTTTATTGTAGCCATTAGCTATGAGCCCCAAACATCGGATGATTAAGATAGTCTTGTGGAACCGATAAATCATCTGGCGGTTTCGGCCTCTTTCCTTGGGTCGGTCTGAACTCTTGCAGTTGGAAAACATAGGCGAGCACCTGCGCGACCGCGAGAAATAAATTGGCTGGAATTTCTGCATTGATGTCAGTAGAAACGAAAAGTGCTCGCGCCAATGGCGGTGCCGAGAAAATAACAACGTTATGCTCGACAGCCAGCTCCCGAATTCTCGTTGCTACTAGGTCTCTACCCTTGGCCACCACAGTGGGCGCCCCTGATCCATGACGGTCGTAGCGCAAAGCCACTGCAAAATGGGTCGGGTTAGTGATCACCACATCTGCCGTTGGCACATCGGTCATCATGCGCTGACGAGCCGCTTGCTGCTGCCGATCTCGAATCTCGCTTTTTACTTCTGGACGACCTTCCGTCTCCTTCATTTCGTCTTTAACTTCCTGCCTTGTCATACGGATTTGGCGACTGTAATCCCAAAGCTGATAAGGCACATCCATTATCACCACTATGACAAGCACAGCGCTAAAACCGAAGAAACACCAAATCACTAGATCCCCTGCCTGTGACAAGGCAACCGTAATCGGCAGCAGAGACAAGATTAGAATCTGATCGAGAACCATACTGATCACCAGTATCGTCACGGAAGCAACCAAAACAAATTTGGTAATGGCCTTAACCAACTCAAGCAATGATTTGCTGGAAAATATTCGCTCGATGCCTTTGATTGGGCTGATTCGCTCCATCTTCGGCATCACCAATGAAGCGCTGAAGACCAATCCTCCTAGAGATATTGGGCTGATCATGGCCGCCAGCATTGTCACAATCAGCACTGGCGCAAGCAGCACAATAAAAATCACGATGGCATTAGACATCTGTAAGCTAACGAAGACGTCGCTGAATGCTTCCTCGTGACCAAAGCTAAGCCCTTTGATCAGCAGTTCATTCAATTTATCAACCACCTGGGGGCCAAAGACAAGCATCGTCGCCCCTCCGGCTATTAGAGAGGTAAAGGTGTTGAGTTCTTTAGAACGGGGGACCTGACCCTTCTTGCGGGAGTCTTCCCGACGTTTCGGGGTTGCCTCTTCAGTACGTTCTTGTGCGCTCTTATCTGCCATATTTCCACCGCGTCTAGTTGACGACAGCCCTCATAAAGCCGAAACCATTCGCGAACAGGTTAGACAGCAAGGGTGACAGAAGAGGAATACTTATAGCCATAAGCACAAACCCGGCCAGTATGGTAAGAGAAAAGCCCACCGCAAAAATATTCAACTGCGGAGCTGCCCGGGTCATCACGCCGAATGCTAGGTTAACCAGCAATACTCCCAACATAATCGGCAACGCTACCAATACGGCCGACACTAGAACCTCAGATGTGTAATTAGCAACTCCCCAGAATACCTGTACATCAATAAACTCTCCGTCAATAGGCAAGGTAGTAAAGCTGTCCGCTAGGATTCTGATCAGTACCAGATGTCCATCAAAAGCGAGAAAAAATAATGTCGCAATGATCAAGTAAAACTGTCCTAGCATTGTTACCTGAACCCCATTCTGAGGATCAACAGTTGAGGCAAATCCAAGCCCCATAGTTGTTGCCACCATCTGACCGGTCATAACCAATGTGGAAAATATAAGCTGCATAATCATCGCGAGAGACAAGCCGATCACGACTTGCTGAAAAATGATCAGCAATCCTCTTGGGCTCAATGGGTCGATAGCAGGAAGTAATGGCAATGAAGGCTGAATCAAAACAGTTACTGCCACCGCCAGTATGATACGAGCCCTGATCGGTACCGTACGCGCACCAAAGATTGGGGCTGCCGCAAACAGAGCTCCCAATCTTATAAACGGCCAGAAGAAATCTCCTACCCAAGCCGTTATGTCATCAACATTTATTTCCATTTTCATCTATGAGCAGTCTGCTAGCTGGTCAACCTATTAAGTCTGGAATTTGTAAGAACAAACTCTGGGTGAAGCCGATCCAAAGCTGCAGTAAATAAGGCCCAAGTATCATCAGCGCAACTACCAAAGAAGCGAGCTTGGGGATAAAACTAAGGGTTTGTTCCTGCACTTGAATAGCTGCCTGTAAAATACCAATTAGCAGGCCAACAAAAAGCGCCGAAAGAAGCAGCGGTCCACCGAGGGAGACCATTAAGTAAAGGGCATCTCGCCCAACCTGTAACACTACGTCTTCAGTCATTTCCGGATTTCCGCTATTAGGTTGTTAAAAAACTCGCCGCCAATGTGCCCATGACTAGCGTCCAGCCGTCCACCAATACAAAAAGCATAATCTTGAAAGGTAGAGAAATAAGCATAGGCGATAGCATCATCATGCCCATGGACATTAAAATACTGGACACCACCAAATCAATAACAAGAAAGGGTATGAATATAAGGAAGCCAATTTGGAATGCTGTCTTCAACTCACTGGTAATATAAGCTGGTATCAGAACTCGAAATGGAATCTCTTCAATGGAATCAAATCCATCATAACCGCCCATCTCTGAAAAAAGGGCCACATCAGAATCTCTCGCCTGCCCAGTCATGAAATTATGGAAAGGGTCGCCGGTTTCTTGAAGCGCCTCATCAAAATCGATGGTTTCTTCCATATAAGGTTGCAGGCCATTTTCATAAGCCGCTTCAAATACCGGACTCATAATGAAAAAGGTGGTGAACAAGGCCACGCCAATAATTATTTGATTGGAAGGCGTCTGCATCATACCTAACGCTTGCCGGAGAATGGATAGCACTATTATGATTCGGGTAAATGAAGTCATCGTCATCAATGCTGCAGGCAACATCGACAACATTGTCATAAAAAGTAGCACTTGCAGACTTACGCTATAAACCGCGCTTCCATCAGGGCCTTGCTCAGAAGTAACAAAGGTGAGATCAGATGAGGCCGCGAATGCAAAACCAGGCATTAGTAAAACAGCAAAAGCGATTAAATTCCTTCTCATGAACGTTCGCCTTTAGTGAACGAGCTCAATATAGAGGAGAAAGTAGATTGCGTAGTCCCCTGCAAGCGAGCAGGGTTTTCTGTTGCTATGGGCGCGGCGAGAGTATGTATTTTTTGTATTCTTCCCGGGCTGGCACCTAGTACGATTTGTTCATCACCTATTTCAACCAAGATAAGCTTATCCTTTCCTCCAAGACTGATGCCGGAAATGATTCTCATCTGCCCAGAGGAGACTCCTGGCACAATGTTAAATTTTTTGACGATGGCAGCTAAGGCAAAAAGGATAACCACGATTAGTATCAAAGCAGAGATTACTTGAATTAAATAGTTTGAGTTAGACTCTGCGCCAAACCCTATGCCGGTAGCCCCGGAAGTGCCAATGTCATCGCTTGATTGTGCTGCCGAAGAAAATTGACTTACCAAAATCATCATTGCCGAAACGACTAAGTAGAGAATTCTTTCGAAGACTTTTCGCAGTTGACTTCTATGAGTATGATAATTCACTGTCATTAATCCTTGTCCAAACCCGCCTGCAACTGCACATCACGAATACGAATAGCATATCTATGCTGCAGAGAAATCGCTTCACCTTGGGCAATCATCTCTTCGCCTACACGCACATCGATGGTATCAACCGCAACATTCTTGAGGCTCACGTAGGAGCCTTCTTTCAGCTCCATCAGCTCTTTAATCGAGATATCCGTTCTACCAACTTCAAGGATAAGTTCTATGGGTATTTCTCCAAGTCCGGACAAGCCAACAGCATCGGCAACGCCCAAAGACGGAATCCTTTTTGCCCCTAACGGTTCACTGAGCTCACCCAGAGCCAGAGGACGGACTGAACGTATAGCGTCTCCCTCGACTGTTTCACCCCGCCCGTTATTGCTGCCGGCCATAGTTTGTCCTGGTTGCTGATAGTTAGTGTTGTTTGGCTTATTATTGTCATTCATAAGAGTTTTCCTGAGCCTATTAGCTCAGCACCTTTAACCCGACCCTGCCGTTAATATCACCCATTTTAGCTTTGCGCTTAGCAATGCCATTCACCTTCAGGTCTAATTCCTCTGGTGAATCCACAGTGATAATATCGCCAAGCTTTAGTTTGAAAATCTCGCCGATTGTTAGCTTGGCGCCAGTCAACTCTCCAGTAATGTCCACTTCAAATCCAAGAGCCCTTCCTGAAATAACCTCTTTTGCCGATATTTCACCACTCTGTATTTTTGATTTTTTGTTGCGGAAGATGGCATCGATTACTCCACCGGGCATCACCAAATGAATTTCTCCACCGGTTCCTCCGGACAGGGTCACGGTGAACGGCCTGATCATAAGCACGTCATTCTCGCCATAGGTGGAAAGGTGAGCTGGATTGACATCAGTTTCCACCTCAGTGAAATCCGAGTCAGCAAGCTCTTTCCAGCTAGCTTTAATAGTTTCAATGATCGTAGCAAGGATGAGTTTGACAACCCGCGTCTCAGTATCGGTGAAGTCGCGCCCTTCAATTTTAATTGGCCGAGACCCGCCACCAAAAAATATGTTCACCAAAGAATGCACAAGATCGGCTGAAATAACGAGAGCGGAATAACCTACCATTCCAGTAATCGAATAAACATTTATACTTGCCGGCACGTCCAGTGATTTTGCGTAGGAGGAAAACTTAGAAATGTGAATTTCTTTGCGCTTTATCACTACGCTTTTTTGCAACATGCCAAGAAGCGCGATCCTGAGGTTAGTCTGGATACGCTCATCAACAATTTTCACATCCTGCGTCCAACCTTTGACTCGATGCATGCCGCTGGTTATGTCATAGAGCTCATAACTTTCACTGATAATCCGCGAGTCGGGTCCTTCGTCACCGACCTCGTTGATCAAGGCTTCTACTTCATTGTCTGACAGTAATTCACTCATTGTTATCGCCCATTGCGCTACCCAATCATTCCGCTTGCATCCTGACCCAGTGAAATTTCGCCGGCATCTGCCAGTTCCTTGGTTGCAGAAAGAATTTCTTTTTGCGCTTCTTCAACATCACTGACTCTGACCGGTCCTAGGCTTTCCATGTCTTCAACGAATATTTCTGCTGCACGGCTAGACATATTCTTGAGTACCTTTTCTTCAATGGTTTTATCTGCACCCTTTAACGCCAGAACCAGCTGGTCTGTAGCCAATTCTCTGAGAAGCTTTTGGAAGTCTCTGTCCGGTATTTTCTTGAGGTCATCAAAAACGAACATTTCTTCCTGTATACGCTCCGCTGTGTCCTCAGTTTGTTCGGCAATTTTCTTCATGAGCCTTTCTTCAAAAGCTTTATCGAGGGCGTTGAAAATACCGGCAACGCTTTTAACTCCACCCAATTCTGGGCTTTTTTTGCTAACCACACCCTCAACTTGTTTCTCAAGGGTTTCGTTAAGTTCTTGCAATGCCGCCGGATCCACCGATTCCATCTCAGCCATCCTGATGACCAATTCAACGGCAGCATCTTCAGGCAGGTTGGCCAGCACTTCACCGGCCAATTCTTCGCCTAGATGGGAAACTACAATCGCTTGAATCTGCGGGTGTTCGGTCTCAATAATGCCAGCGATCAGCTGTGGCTCCATCCATTTCAGTGAATCTAGCCCCCTGGTACTTCCTCCTAGGGTGATCTTTGCTAGGATTCGGTCTGCATTTTCATCACCTAAAGCCTGCACCAGCACAGACCTTGTGAACTTCTCCGACTCCATACTAATGGAGGTATCCTGCTGCGACTGATCGAGGAAGGAGATCAGCACTTTATTAACATCATCCACACCCATCTCACCCATGCCATTCATCTCAAATCCAATCTTCTGGACTTCGTCACTGGAAAGCTGACGCAGAATATCCGCTGCTGATTCCTCCCCCATTACCATCAGGAACTGAGCTGCCTTTTCTGATCCTGATTGCTTTGAGCCTTTGCGCTTTTTCATCTCATTGCTTCTTTTAGTGTTATCAATCTGCCAATCGAGCTCGCTCGACCCACTGTCAATCTATTGACAACGTTATTTTTCTACCACCATATTTATGACGCCAATACCGTTCGATCCGTCCGAACACCCCTTTAAACGGGCCTTAGCGTCCAAACTAGCTATTTTCGTCTACGTTATTTACCGTCTCTGTTAGGTATTTAGCAAGTACTGTGCCATGGCTATAAAACGCTCCAACTTCTATGCTCCACCGGATATGTGGTATATATAAAATTCAATATTCCATGCGAGATAACCCCATTGAGCCAAGAGCTTTTCAGTTCTGATCTCCCCAGACTTCGCGCTGCCCTTACCGGTTTTACACAGGCGGGAAAATCCCCTGCCTGGAAAATCAATCAGGAGCTCCAGGCGACAGTTATCGCTACCAAGGCCAATCAAACACGGCTTCGAATTGAAGGACAAACATTCGAGACCCAAACTGCAATAGCACTAAAGCCAGGGCAGTCCCTCTTAATAAAGGTGGTGTCACTAGAACCACAGATCAGCTTTGCTCTTATCAATCCTGCTACCAGGGAAAGCGGCGCAACAGCGCATCAGTCGGTAGTGATTTCCGAAAAACTAGTACAAATGGAATCAGCGAGGACTCGCTCAAGCATTGCCCAGCTAATTAATCTGATAAACAACCACAGCGCCTCTGCACTGCGCTCACTGCCCAGCGGTAGCCCCGATTTACTGGCAGCACTTCAAAAGCAAGCCATCAGCAAGAGCCAGCTTGCTGATCCGGGAAAATTGAAACTTGCTGTGGAGGACTCCGGCCTGCTTTTTGAAAGTAAAGTAGATGCGCGGACTAAAGGGGATCAAACACTGCAGCGCAGCATTAACGGGGACTTGAAAGGTCAATTACTCAAGCTTATGGGCGCACTTGGAGCCGGCATAAAGCCAGTTGCGCTAGGTGCCGGGCGCAGCGCTGAAGTAGAAGCTTTCGGCATTACCCAATACCGGAACAATGAACAGAACGCACTCAATACGCGATTACTGTTACTGAACAGAACCGAGCAGGCACTGACACAAATTTCTACTAATCAAAGCAGGACATTGCTCGAAACAGAGCAGGGTTCACTACGCTGGTTGTTTGAATTGCCCGTTAACTTTGGCTCTTACAGTAATTCAATTCCCTTATCCATCAGTCACGGCCGCGCCTATATAGAAGAAATTGGCGAGTTAAACTTGTGGAAAGCCAGCTTCACTGTGGACCTTCCCAGAACCGGTAAAATAGAAGTAGAAATCAGCATTCACAAAGACAGTGTCTACGCAGTTATTGGCTGTGAGCAAGGAGCACCGAGGACTGAGCTTGAAATACAAGCCCCAGTACTTGAGAAAAACCTTGGCCTTAACGATCTACAATTGGCCTCCCTGCGCTTCCAAGCACTGCGTCCGGAGCAAAATTGATGTCAGAAAAAGAGGTTAATTCAAGTCAGGCTACTAGCAAAGTCAGTGAGCTTGACGAAAGACTAGCGGACGCCGCCGCCAAAGGCAGTATTCCAGATCTTAAGGATTTCTCCATGAGCAAAGAATTCAGAGATATTCCCCTGGGAAGAGATATACCAAAGCCGGTTTTTAAAACCATCTCTAGCCTGTTTGGCTATATTCTCGCGGTCGAGGAGGGCAAAGAGCCGAAAGAACCTAAGTAATCAAAGAGCTCACCTTTGGGATAATACAATTATCACTCTTCGATTTTCGTTTTTCATCGCTTCGCTGGTCTCTGGATCGTGGATCAGGTATTCCTGGCTCTCACCG
>CALSUH010000009.1 GCA_943789485.1 uncultured Pseudomonadales bacterium | reverse complement strand
TTCTAGACGCCCCTTCCAGCCATCTTCAACAGTGCCAATTGGAATACGAATTGACGCGCCGCGGTCAGAAACGCCGTAGCTGAATTCGTCGATCGCTTGAGTTTCGTGCAGGCCTGTCAATCGTTGGTCGTTGTTTGCGCCATATACACTGATATGGCGATCGATATTCTTACTGAAGGCTTCGCATATTCTGGTGAAGATAGACTCATCACCGTTTTCACGCATAGGGCCGTTCGAAAAGTTAGCGTGCATGCCGGAGCCATTCCAGTCTAGATCTTTACCTAGTGGCTTGGGCTCGTAGTTGATCGCCAGTCCGTAGCGCTCAGCTGTGCGCTCCAGCAGGTATCTTGCGATCCAGATTTGGTCGCCAGCATTTTTAGCGCCCTTTGCAAAAATTTGAAATTCCCACTGACCCGCGGCAACTTCAGCGTTGATGCCTTCAAAGTTGAGTCCAGCTTCAAGACACAGGTCCATGTGGTCTTCGATTACGTCGCGGCCGAAGGCATTCTGGGCGCCAACAGAGCAGTAATAAGGCCCTTGAGGGCCAGGGTAGCCACCTGAAGGGAAGCCAGGAGGAAGGTTGGTCTTTAGGTCCCACAGGAAGTATTCCTGTTCGAAACCGAACCAGAAGTCAGCATCATCATCATCGATAGTGGCGCGACCATTTGATGAGTGCGGTGTGCCGTCGGCATTCATTACTTCGGTCATCACCAGATAGGCATTCGCGCGATCCGGATCGGGATAGACCGCGACTGGCTTAAGTAAGCAGTCGGAATCATTGCCTTCGGCTTGCAGGGTAGAACTGCCATCGAATGACCATACTGGGCATTCATCAAGAGTGCCGCCAAAATTATCGCGTACTTGAGTCTTGCTGCGTAAGGTTTGAGTTGGCTTATAGCCATCAAGCCAGATGTATTCTAGTTTAGATTTCATTTTCTGTCCTTTTCTCCTAATCGGTATCGACTACTTGATAATGTATGACTTGTGCTCGTTTTTCCGTGCCCCGCGGTATAGCGCTTGCTGCCTTATACCGGCCTAGGGAAGCTGAGAGATCTTACCAGCTTTTGCTGCCACTTTAACAAAGGGCTGCCTGGTAAAGTTATCCGATGCATAATCGATTATACTTCTGCGGCTTGCCTTGTGTACTAGGGGAGGAGCAAAATATATGCCAGTACTGGTATCGCTGCAAAGCCTTATTTTACGGGGGAATAGAGATCTGCAGCAAATTAAAACGCACCATAAAAGCGCATTCTCAACTAAAAAGCACCTTAAATAGTGCAATAAGGAGGAATAGTTGCTTGCTCTTGCGTCTGCATAAAATCAGCGATCTTGAAAAAATTTGACTAGATGCCCTCTAAATTATCGCCGACTTGGACAGGGTCGGCTACAGAATTGATCAAAACAAGATAGAGATAAGATGTTATTCCTGGTTAAGCTTTTTCCCGAAATCACCATCAAGACCCGTCCAGTGCGCAGGCGCTTTATTCGTCAGTTGCGTAAGAACATAAGATCGGTTGTTTCCGAAATTGATCCTGCTGTCTGTGTTGCCGGGGAGTGGGATAATTTAGAAGTCCAAACCTCGACGGATGAACCTGTGCTTATAGCTCAGATAAGCGAAAGGTTAGCCTGTACGCCGGGTATTGCGAAGTTTCTGCACGTCGACAAGTATCCCCGCACGGATTTGGATGCGATGTTAGATTTGGCGCTGGAATACTACCGTGAAAAATTAGTGGGTAAGACCTTCGCCGTTCGTTGCAAGCGCAATGGCAAGCATGCTTTTAAATCTACCGATGTAGAGCGTCATGTAGGCGCAGGGCTTAACACTCAGACCGACGCGGCGGGCGTTCGGCTGAAGGATCCTGATGTTACCGTCTTGATAGAAGTGCGCGATGACGTTGTGTTCATGGTGCGTGACCAAAGAGCCGGCATGGGTGGGTTTCCCCTGGGTTGTCAGGATTCGGTGCTGTCTTTGATCTCGGGAGGCTTTGATTCTTCTGTTTCCAGCTACTCGTGTATTAAGCGCGGGCTGCAAACCCATTACTGTTTCTTCAATCTTGGTGGCAGGGCGCATGAGCTTGCTGTGAAAGAGGTGGCCTTATTCTTGTGGATGAAATATCACTCCTCACATCGAGTGAAGTTTATCTCGGTTCCCTTTGAAGGCGTGGTGGAGGAGATACTGAACAAGGTGGATAACGCACAGATGGGTGTCATCCTGAAGCGCATGATGCTGCGCGCGGCTGAGCAAATTGCGGCAGGCCTGCATATAGAGGCACTGGTGACTGGCGAGAGTGTAGCGCAGGTATCGAGTCAGACTCTGCCGAACCTAGCAGTTATCGATTCTGTAACCGACGCCTTGGTGTTGCGGCCGCTGGCGACAAGCGATAAACAGCAAATTATCGATATTGCACGAGAGATTGGCACCGAAGAGTTTTCCAAGAGACATACCAGAATATTGTGCCGGTGATCTCCAAAAAGCCAACTACGCAGGGCAAAACCGCACCGCATAGAAAGTGAGGAGACTCGGTTCGATTTCGCTGTTTTGGATGCCGCGATAGACAACGCTAAACATCAACTCATCACTGACTTGGTGGCTGACCTGGATAGGCAAAGTTGCCGAGATCAAAATCGTTAAGACGCTTGCTAGCAATAGCACGGTAATCGACATTCGTCATCCGGATGAGGTCGAGCTCAAACCATTGATGCTGGATGGGGAGACCCAGCCCGGGCGTGCTGCTGAATATACCGTTTTATAAACTACGCAGCGGCTTTGCGGACTTAGACAAGGACAAGAATTATCTGCTGTATTGTGGAAAGGGCATGATGAGCCGCCTCCACGCCGCCAACCTAGTCGACGAAGGCTTCGCCAATGTCGCGGTTTTGGAGCTGGCTAAGCCGTAAAAGCACCAGAATCAACAGCCTTTAAGCGAAATAAATCCTTTAGATAACTAATCTTTCGGCGCCGTCTCGTGTATACTCGCCGCCTTTTGTGCAGCCGCTCTCCGTCTCTTTATTGCCTATCTATCTATTTGTAGAGGCAAACTATGAACAGATCAGAGCTGTACCCTACTTCTCCCCTGGGAGCTGTAGGCTAAATATTTAGGCGGAACTACAGTGATTGAAAAGATTCGAAATATTGCGATCATCGCGCACGTTGACCATGGTAAGACTACGTTGGTTGATAAATTGCTTCATCAATCCGGAACTATCGAGTCACGCGGTGCGAATGTCGAGCGAATGATGGATTCGAACGATCAGGAACGCGAGCGTGGTATCACGATTCTAGCGAAGAATACGGCTATTAACTGGAACGGTTACCACATCAATATTGTGGATACGCCGGGCCACGCCGATTTTGGTGGTGAGGTTGAGCGCGTACTATCGATGGTAGACAGTGTGCTGCTGCTGGTGGATGCCGTCGACGGCCCAATGCCGCAGACTCGTTTCGTGACACAAAAGGCATTCGCACAAGGCCTCAATCCTATCGTCGTGATAAACAAGATCGATCGTCACGGTGCACGACCCGATTGGGTGGTTAACGAAGTGTTCGACCTATTCGATAAGCTAGGTGCGACAGACGAGCAGTTAGACTTTCCAATAATCTACGCCTCAGCGCTAGAGGGCTTCGCCGGCCATGAGATGGATCAGATGACGGACAACATGGAGCCACTTTTTGAGACAGTGATCGAGAAAGTTCCACCGCCAGATGTTGTCATCGATGGACCGTTTCAGATGCAGATTAGTGCATTGGACTACAACAGCTACGTCGGCGTTATTGGTGTAGGCCGTGTTACGCGCGGGAAGGTGTTTCGCAATCAGCAAGTAGTCATTGTCGATCACGAAGGACACTCCCGCAAAGGAAAGATCCTGCAGATTAAAAGTCATCTAGGTCTGGAACGAATCGACGTAGATGAGGCTCAGGCTGGAGAGATAGTTTGTATCTCCGGTGTTGATAAGCTAAATATTTCTGACACGCTTTGTGACCCAGATCATCCCGAAGCGATGAACCCGCTGTCGGTAGATGAGCCGACGATCAGCATGACATTTCAGGTAAATGATTCGCCGTTTGCAGGACGCGAAGGTAAGTACATTACTACCCGGCAAATCCGGGATCGGCTCGAGAGAGAATTGCTTTACAACGTTGCCTTGCGCGTTGAACAAGGCGAGACGCCAGACAAATACAAAGTCTCAGGCCGCGGTGAATTGCATCTTTCGGTGTTGATCGAGAGCATGCGCCGCGAAGGGTTTGAACTTGCGGTGTCCAGGCCGGAAGTTATTCTTCATGAAGAAGACGGCATATTGAAAGAGCCTGTCGAATCGTTAGTCGTGGATTGCGATGATCAACATCAGGGCTCGGTGATGGAAGAGTTGGGTCAGCGCCGCGCAGACTTGCAGGATATGCTGCCAGACGGCAAGGGCCGGGTTCGCTTGCAGTTCTTGATTCCTACCCGCGGGATTGATTGGCTTCCGCTCTATGTTTTTAAGCATGACATCAGGCTCGGGCTTGATGACTCACGTATTCGATCACTACGGCGACTATAAAGATATGGATCTGGCTGTGCGCACCAGAGGCGTCCTAGTCTCCATGGTGAAAGGCAAGGTGTTAGGCTTCTCATTATTTAATCTGCAGGACCGTGGCAAGTTATTCGTAGGACCAAACGTAGAAACCTACGAAGGCATGATCATCGGTTTGCACAGTCGCGAGAACGATCTGGCTGTTAACCCGATCAAGGGCAAGCAGCTGACAAATGTTCGCGCCTCAGGTACCGATGAGAATATCGTGCTAACGCCGCCCACTACACATACACTCGAGCAGGCTATGGAGTTCATTGCCGACGACGAATTGGTTGAGGTGACGCCTGAGAATATTCGTCTGCGTAAGAAATTGCTAACCGAAAATGAACGTAAGCGGCACAGCCGTGGAGCTGCAGCGCGCTAGCGTAGCGTATCGCAGTTTACTGGCCTAACAGTACTAAACGCGCTCTTGCAGAAGGGCGTACCCACCCCCTTAGTTAGAATTAGGTCTGTCCTATGCAGATTCTCTGCCCCGAACTCAAACCTTACAAACGCCATCAGTTAAAAGTCTCAGCTACGCATCAGCTGTATGTAGACGAGGCAGGCAATGTCGATGGCCTACCTATTGTATTCGTGCATGGTGGTCCCGGTGGAGCTTGTGATGCCGAGTTCCCGTCGTTTCTACGACCCTGCTGTCTATCGCATTATTACCTTCGATCAGCGCGGCTGTGGCCGCTCGACTCCCCATGGCGAGCTTGAAAACAATACCACGGAAGAGCTAATCGCGGACATTGAAGTCATACGCGAGTTTCTCGACGTAGATAAGTGGGTGTTATTTGGGGGCTCATGGGGTTCAACGCTAAGCCTGCTTTATGCACAGGCATTCCCAGACTAGGCGTGCTCGCGCTTATCCTGCGCGGTATTTTCCTTTGTAGGCAGTGCGACTTAGATTGGTTGTATACCGATGGTGCAAGGCGAGTCTTTCCAGATTCCTGGGACGCGTTTGTTAACCACATTCCGAATGCTGAGCGTGGTGATCTAATCAAGGCCTACTATGAAAGGCTAATTGGCCATGACGAGCTTGCGCGGATGGCCGCAGCCAAGCATTGGTCGGCATGGGAAGGCAGTTGCTCCAAGTTGCGGCCAAGCCCTGAAGCTCTGGCGAGCTTTACCAAAGCGCACAATGCGCTCGCCCTCGCTCGGTTAGAAGCGCACTATTTCATGAACAAGGGCTTTATCGATGAGAATCACATTCTAGAGAATATGCATCTTATTCGTCACATCCCCGGCAGAATTGTCCACGGCCGCTATGATATGGTCTGCCCTGTAGAAAACGCATTAGCATTGCATAAGCAGTGGCCGGCGGCAGAGCTGCATATAGTTCGGGAATCAGGTCACTCCGCGTCAGAACCTGGAACGGTGGATGCCTTGATACGTGCCACTAAAGACATTGCTAAGAAGCTCGAAACTTTTGGCTAGAGGTCGATGAGCAAGGGGGGCATGTGATTGCACTTATTCAGCGTGTTAATTGGGCGCAAGTTCATATCGACGGTACACTGCATGCCGATATTGGTCAGGGCCTGCTCGCGTTGATTGGCATTGAGAAAGACGACGACGACAAGCTCGCGCAAAAATTGCTCGATAAGATTCTCGCCTACAGAATCTTTGCCGACGCAGACGGCAAAATGAATCTCGATTTAAAGGATCTCGGCGGCGAGCTGATGCTGGTGTCGCAATTTACTCTAGCTGCCGAAACACACAAAGGGCTTCGCCCAGGGTTCTCATCTGCTAAGCCTCCAGGGGAGGCCGAAGTAATCTACGACAAGCTAGAGCAAGCCGCGCGAAAACAGTATGAGTTTGTGCAATCAGGAAAGTTCGGCGCAGATATGCAAGTTAGTTTGGAAAACGATGGGCCGGTCACGTTTATTCTCAAAGTCTGACTTGGGTGTCTCTGAGTAATTCTCTAACATCCCTTTTTCATAGCTTCCCAAATGATATCGAACTCGATTTCAGCTCAATTTCTAAGTGCCTCCCACCAGGGATTGTTTGGCAAGTTGGTTAAGTCAAATACTTCACCAATCATTGGCGTTGTAATATTGACATTTCTTCGGCCAGCCTCTTTGGTGGTGTAAATTATTGGCTCATCCCAAGGGTGAATAGAGAGGTCAAATTTAGACCAATGAATTGGAAAAAGTACGTTGGCTTTTAGGTCAAGACTGGCCTGAACGGTTTCATTGGGAAACATATGAACGTCTGACCAGTCTGCGTTGTAAGCGCCGTTTTCAACAAAAGCAATATCAAAAGGACCGTATCGCTCGCCTAGCTCTTTAAATGTTTCTGAATAACCACCATCACCACTAAAGTAGACCTTTACTTCTTCTGAAGAAACTATCCATGAGCCCCACAAAGTTGAGTTTATTTTTCCCGGCGCCCGACCACTAAAATGTTGGGCAGGTGTTAGAGTGAATTTAACATTTTTATAGTCCTCACTGTCATGCCAATCAAGCTCGCTAATTTTATCGGCATCAACCCCCCATCTTTCTAGATGCGCTTTAACGCCTAATGGCACAAAAAATCGATCAACAATTTTTGAAAGGTCTTTGATTGCCGTGGAATCAAGATGGTCATAGTGATCATGAGAAATTATGACAGCATTAACTTTTGGTAAGTCATCGATATTTGTTGGGTTCTCGTAAGCAAAAGGCTTTCCAAAAATGGGCACCGGAGAAGCTCTATTGAATACGGGGTCTGTCATTACAATTAAACCAGCCGTATTTATTAGTAATGTAGAGTGTCCTAGCCAAACAAACTTTCCCTCGGTTAAAGTATTTCCATGAAATTGAATCGTTGGAAGAGAGGCTATAGGGTTTTTATCTTCAGCAGGAAATATCCAGCTCATTAATGTTGAGCCCTTATCGGAAGAGTCTGAAAGAGATGCTGTGTTAGTATAATTTGACTTTAAATTGAGAAACTTGCCAGTAACAAAGTTTTCTGAACCTTCAATAATGACTCTACTATTCTTATCTGGAGACGCGCCAAATACAGGTGAGAAAGTAAGGAAAATAAATAGTAAGAAGGCAAGGATAAATAAAATACAAATTGGGTATTTAATTGTGTTAGCTATGCTATGGAAAAATCCCAAAATAAACCCCATATAATTAAGTGGTCGGCATTCTAGTCCTGCTCAATTATTCCGAGCTGACGGACGTCGACAAAGACATGCCTTGATCTGGGAACAGTCCAAATACCAAGAGTGCTATGGAATCTTTCAGCCCTAATCTCAGGCGTCTGCCTCATCCCTAGGTTGGCGTTTCTTCACCATGCGGCCTGCGATAATCCCCACCTCAAACAACAGCCACATCGGTATTGCCAGCATCGACTGCGTGAACGGGTCGGACGGTGTCAGCAACATGCCCACGATGAAGCAACCAACGATTACATAGGGGCGCTTCTCTGATAGAGAATCTGGTTCGGCGATACCTGTCCAGATCAGAATGAACACGGCTATAGGAACCTCGAAAGCGATGCCGAAGGCTAAGAAGATGGTAAGCGCAAAACTGAGAACGCTATTAATATCAGGCATTACCGAGATACCTTCAGGTGCTACTGATATAAAAAACGCGAAAGCAAAGGGAAATAGAACGTAACGAGCGAACGCAATGCCTCCATAGAAGAGCAGAACGCTAGAGATGAAAAGTGGTATCGCGACGCTTTTTTCATTCTTATACAACCCCGGAGCAATAAACGACCACAGCTGATAGAGCACATACGGTGCAGCAAGAAGAAACGAAACATAGAAGGTGAGCTTGAAAGGCGCGAAAAACGGCGACGTGGGGTCGATCGCTATCATCGTAGACCCTTCTGGCAAGGCCCGCAGCAGCGGATCGACAACATAGGTGTAGATCTCATTGGAGAAGTAAAACAAACACAGGAAGAATAGTATTATCGCTATTATGCTTTTAAGAATTCGATCTCTCAGTTCAATGAGGTGATCGATGAGTGTTAACTCTTTCTGTTCTTCAGCTGTTGCCATTTTCTTTCTTAAAATCAAGGGAGTCGGTGGAATTGTCAGAGTCAGCTAGCTTTGGGTTCTTGCCGCCGCTATAGATTTGCTTGGTTACTTCTTCTACCTGATTGCTCATGTCTTTCAATTCGCCCGTAAGCGACTTGTCATTCTTAGCTAGAGACTCTACGGCGGCGCTCTCCTCGCTGCTATTTTTCTTAGCGGCATCTGCTGAAGCTTGAGAGGCGCCCGGATCGAAGTTGGCAGAATTTACGATGTTGTTAACTGACTTCTCGGTGTCTTTTGCTACGCCTTCGAAGTTTGACTTGGCATCTTCGATTTCAGCCATAACAGTTTCATTGTGGAGCTGGCGCCGAATCTCGTCTGCGTTCAACTCTCTTTCGATCTCGTTCTTCACCTTATAGAAGCTGCGACGAAACCTGCCGATCCATAAACCGGTGGTGCGCACGGCGCCAGGCAGTCGCTCTGGGCCAAGCACGAGCAGTGCAATGATAAATATCAGCAGGACTTCGAATGAGCCGATGTTAAACATAGTGCGTAACCGGAATCACAGGTTAAGCCTGTGAATAGAGATGCGATGCGCGTAGCATCGGGAAACAGCGGGTCGACTACTTACTTGGTTTCAACTTTCTCGGCCGTGGCGTCTATGGTCTCGCCAGTAACGCCGTCATCGATCTCAGTCGTCTGCTCTTCTTCGTCTTCCTTGATGGCGGTCTTAAAACCCTTCAAGGCGCCGCCGAGGTCTGAGCCTAAATTCTTTAGTCTCTTCGTGCCAAAAAGCATAACTACGATCAACAGAATAATCAGCAGTTGCCAAATTCCTATTCCACCCATGATAAACCTCCAAATCTGCTACGCAGTGTCATGTGCGTAGCGGTAACTAGTTTTGTCGAGATGCCTTTTCTGCAAGGCCGGACATAGTAAAGCGTTCTTGCAATTCATCCAACACCTGCTGCGGTGTCAAATCAAGATGGCTTAACATAACCATTGTATGAAACCATAAATCTGCAGTTTCATTTATCACTGCCTTTGAATCTTTCTCTGTTTGTTCGCCGAAGTCCTTTGCGGCCAAGATTGTTTCAGTTGCTTCTTCACCAATTTTTTCTAAGATCTTATTAAGACCCTTTTCATGCAAGCTGGCAACATAGGAATCACTACTGGAAGACTTCTTACGTTGTTCCAAAATTGCAGCTAATTCTGTTAGTACATCACTCATGAGCTTTTCTTGTATAGCTGGTCAGGGTCAACCAATACTGGATCAACCGATTCCCAGGTATCATTGGTCAGCTTCTTGTAAAAGCAGCTTTCCCGTCCAGTATGACAGGCAATTCCACCTACTTGCTCAACTCGGTAGCACAGTGAGTCATTGTCGCAATCAAGCAGAACATCTACAAGCTTCTGCACCATGCCGGATTCTTCACCCTTTCTCCAGAGCTTTGAGCGGGAGCGTGACCAGTATACAGCGCGCCCCTCTGAAACCGTGGTTTTCAGTGCCTCTCGATTGACCCAAGCCTGCGTGAGAACGCGCCCAGAGCCTGCGTCCTGAGTGATTACAGGTGCTAAGCCCTGTTCATTCCATTGAATTTGATCGAGATACGAAGGCATCAGCTAAGTATGCAGTCTCACCGTCTAAAACACAAAAGGTAAACGCCTGCCAAGGTTAGGAATACCGTGGCTAGAGGTACGGTTGTCATGGTCTCACGGATACCTGGAATGAGGCTAGAAGCAGCGGCGACCACCAGGGCTGCGCCAAGGAGGCGGAATTTACGGTTCTCACGCTGCGTGTTCTGCAGGGTTTGCCTCTGCTGCGATTGCAGGGACGCGTTGATCTCGCCAAGCTGCTTGCTTTGTGTGGCTGCGTCAATTAAGAGCTGTGGAAGCTGTGGTAGTTGGTCAATCCAATTCGGAATATTTTCCTGAATTCTGCCTAGCAGAGTGAATGGATTTAGGCGTTTTTTGTTCCAGTTTTCCAGATAGGGAAGGGCGGTCGTCCAAAGGTCCAGATCGGGATAGAGTTGCCGCCCTAGGCCTTCAACATTTAGTAAGGTTTTTTGTAGCAGAACAAGTGAAGGCTGTACTTCCATATCGAAACGACTCGCAGTCCTGAAAAGCTGTATTAATAGATTTGCGAAGGAAATTTCTTTCAAGGGCTTTTCAAAAATCGGTTCGCAGACACTGCGTATTGTCGATTCGAATTCATGTACCTTGGTATCCCTTGGCACCCACCCACAGGCCACATGAAGTTCGGCAACTTTTCTGTAGTCGCGCTTGAACAGTGCGAGTAAGTTCTTCGCTAGGTATTCCTGGTCATCTTTGGTAAGAGTGCCGATTATTGCGCAATCGATTGCAATGTATTTAGGATTTTCTGGCGTTTCGTGAGAAACGAAAATATTGCCCGGGTGCATGTCCGCATGGAAGAAGTTGTGATCAAACACTTGTGTAAAGAAGATATTGACGCCTGTCTCTGCGAGTTTTTTTAGGTCAGTGTTCTGTGCATTGAGTGCCCCTAGGTCAGCTACTGGAATGCCGTGTATACGCTCCATTACCATGAGTCGCTTGCTACAGAAGTCCCAATGAACTTTCGGTACATAGAGGGTGGGCGAATTTTCGAAGTTACGTTTTAAGTGCGAAGTATTAGCGGCTTCGGAAAGCAAGTCGAGCTCATCATGTATGATCTGTTCGTAGTCATTTACAATTTCAACCGGATGCAGTCTTTTGCCTAACTCTGTTCGTGTCTCAATGAGGCGCGCGACCCATTTTAACAATTTTATATCGGCGCTTACGACCTCTTCGATACCTGGCCGGGTTGCCTTGATTACAACCTCTTCACCGCTTAGAAGGGTCGCCTTGTAAACCTGCGCTATTGATGCCGAGGCGAATGGCTCACTATCGAGACTACTGAAAATTGACTCGGCGGTAACTCCCAGCGATTCTTCAATTAGCTGATGAATCGAAGGTGATGAAAAAGGTGGCACATTATCCTGAAGAGATTGCAGTTCGTCAGCAAGCTCGATGTCGAGGAAATCTCTGCGCGTAGAAAGCAGCTGGCCGAACTTGATAGTGATAGGCCCGAGTTCTTCCATCGCTTTGCGAAGTCGGTCGTTCTTGTGGGTCGAGGCTTGCGAGCTAAACATCCAAGCGAGTCGATAGGGCAGCAGAAGCAGGCCTAGCCTTCGAGCGCCCGGCTGGCCCTGCATGAATTCATCGAGACGGTATTTCGCGATGACATTGAGCACTTCATTAAGTCGGGGAAGATAGGACACGGCTGACGACGATGCTCTGCTTGATCTGAGGGCTTGCAAAGATACCACTGCCGGACAGCTCGAACAAGCGGGAATAGTTGTTAAGCGATTGTTTTTAGTCAGTTATTTTGGCTCTTCGAGCAAGGAATAGCGGCGCTTGAGTAATTCTGTATTAGCGGCAACGCGGTCAATGCTTAAGCGCAGGTGATCTAGCCGATTTGAGAAGCTATCGACTTCTAGCTTACTGGGTACCAGACGCGCTTCCTCGCTGAGATAGTCACGAACACCTCGATGCATGCTGGTGCCGGCGGACTTGCCCCAGTCTTGCGCGTTGCTCTGGATCTCGCCCAACTCATTGCTTAGGACATCGCCTAGAATCGGGGCTAGAGTGTCTTGCCAGTCTGTATCCAATGACGCGAGCGTCATCTGCAAATCCTGAACGAGTGAGGCGTCGCCAGATATGTCTATGGTGGCATCGGCCATTGCTCGGTGGTCAGATTTCTTGGCTAGCAGGCCCAGCAAGCTTTCAGCTGGGCCCGAAATAGTTGCGTCGGCCTGTATGCCTAAGGTTTGGCTGTCGATAGCGCTGAGTTTGATTGTGCTGTCTTCGAAGCGGATGCTCAGAGAAAAGTCCGGCCTGAGACTTACGACCTCGATGCATGTCGAATCGAAGGCAACGAGCTTCTTTGCAATATGCGGATCGCGCGCGACAATCGCATTTAGAATTTTCTCAACTGGCAGTAGGGCTAGGCTTCCAAGAAACTGATTCAATTGTGTTCCAGTAATTTCGTTTTTTAGATCAAGGTAAGTCTAGGTGGGTCTCGATTGATTTGAAGCCAATATGGATTGCACAAACGCCGCCCATCACATTATGGTACTTACAATTGCTAAGACCGGCGTCCTGCATCATCTGCAAGAGCGACTCTTGACCGGGGTGCATGCGAATCGACTCGACTAGATAGCGGTAGCTTTCGGCATCGCCGGTGATGGCCTTGCCAGCGATAGGCCACAATTTCGAATAGACATCGTAGGCTTTGCCTACTAGATCGTTCGTAGGCTTGGAAAACTCGAGGACTAGCACGCGCCCGCCTGGTTTAAGCACCCGCTTCATCGATGCTAGAGCAGCGTCCTTGTTTGTGACATTGCGCAGACCGTAGGCGATACAAATGCAGTCGAATGTATTGTCCGCGAAGGGAAGATGCTCAGCGTTAACTTGTACGATGTCGACATTCGAGGCGAGCCCCTTGTCAATGATTCTGTCTCGGCCAACCTGTAGCATCGCGTCGTTGATATCGGCGAGTACGACCTGGCCGGCCGCGCCAACAATGCTCGAGAAACGAATGCTGAAATCCCCAGTTCCGCCGGCGAGGTCCAAAACCTTATGTCCCTTGCGCAGAGCGCTTAGCTCGATCGTGAAGCGTTTGATGAGTCGGTGGGAGCCTAGTGACATGACATCGTTCATTATGTCGTACTGTTTCGCTACCGAACGAAATACCTCGCCCACACGCTGCTCTTTCTCGGCAGTGGGTACCTCTTCGTAGCCGAAATGGGTAGTGTCGGTGGGCTCTGTGGTATTACTCATGAGCGTTCGCTGTAATCTACAAAGTGAGTGTCGAAAAGCTAATCGTTTAATGAGGGCATGATGTTAATCACTTGCGTACCCTCTGGCAATGGTTCCCGGCTGGCTTTCACCGCATCCAATTTCATCAGGTAGTCATTCCAGAGGGCATCATGCTCGCCTGCCAGTTCCTGCAAATAGGTCCAGGAATAGATGCCAGTATCGTGGCCGTCACTGAAGCTGAGCTTAATCGCGTAGTTGCCGACGGGCTCAAGATTGACGATATTAACGTGGCGTTTTCCTGTTTGTAGAATTTCCTGTCCCTTGCCATGACCGCGCACTTCGGCCGATGGAGAATGTACGCGCAAAAATTCAGCGCTGAAGGTATTGCATGCTTCATCGCCATACACCAGTTCGAGCGTCGCCGACTTCTTGTGCAGTTTAATACCTGTTGGTGCGTTGCTGGCCATCTAAGGTTCCGGGGATTAAATTCACTTGAAGAGAAATCTACAGGATGTAGCGACTCAGATCTTCATCTTTAGCCAGTTCATCCAATTGCTGTTCGACATAGGCTCTATCGATCACCAATTCCTTGTTGTCACCAATGGCCATGTCCGACGCAGAGAAGGAGACTTCTTCTAACAGCCTTTCCATTACCGTATGCAGGCGCCTGGCACCTATGTTCTCGGTGCGCTCGTTTACCTGCCAGGCGGTCTCTGCGATTTTTTTTATGCCGTCTTTGGTGAACGCTACTTGCAAGTCCTCGGTTGCCAGTAGCGCTTGATACTGCTCAGTGAGCGAGGCATCTGGTTCTACCAGAATTCGTTCGAAGTCATCCGCGGTAAGCGCATCGAGTTCCACACGAATCGGAAGTCGGCCCTGGAGTTCAGGAATAAGATCCGAAGGCTTGCTGAGATGAAAGGCACCCGATGCGATAAAAAGTATGTGATCTGTCTTTATGCTGCCGTGCTTTGTCGTGACTGTCGACCCTTCGATCAATGGTAGCAGGTCTCGCTGCACGCCTTCCCTTGAGACGCCTGCGCCGCCTTGATCGTGTTTATTGGTGACTTTGTCAATTTCGTCGAGGAAGACTATGCCTGTCTGTTCTGTAGCTTCCACCGCTTGATTGCGAATCTCTTCTTCATTTATCAGCTTCGCAGCTTCTTCGTCTTTCACGATCTTCAAGGCAGCCTTAACTGTCAGGCGCCGCGCAGTTTTCTTGCCGCTGTTCATATTCGAGAACATGCTTTTCAATTGGCTGGTCATGTCTTCCAGACCGGGAGGCGCCATGATCTCGACTCCAGCAGGGGTCTCGCTGATCTTGATTTCTATCTCTTTGTCATCGAGTTCACCCTCGCGTAGTTTTTTACGGAAGAGTTGGCGTGCGGCTGAATTAGATTCTGGTGGCTTGTTATCACTATCGTCACTTGATCTCGACGACTGCTCCGTGCGCGCCTGTGGCAAGAGTACGTCGAGGATGCGCTCCTCAGCTTTGTCTTCTGCCAAGCGTTTCACCTTGTTCATTTCAGTTTCTCTAATCATCTTGATCGCAACATCAATAAGATCGCGAATGATTGATTCGACATCACGCCCGACATAACCAACCTCGGTGAATTTCGTCGCTTCGATCTTAATGAAGGGTGCCTGAGCGAGTTTGGCGAGGCGTCGTGCTATCTCGGTCTTGCCAACACCGGTTGGGCCGATCATGAGAATATTTTTCGGTGTGACTTCTTCACGCAATTCAGCGTCGAGTTTCATGCGGCGCCATCGATTACGCAATGCGATTGCTACTGCACGCTTGGCGGCAGATTGACCTACTATGTGTTTGTCGAGTTCAGAAGTGATCTCGCGCGGTGTCATTGTGGACATACTTAGATACCTGTTTTCGATTGGGCCATCATCAGGGCGTTGTTCAATTTATTGCGAGCCTAGGGCTACTGCGAAATATCTAGCTCTTCAACCGTGTGGTTATGGTTTGTAAAGACACAAACATCGGCTGCTATAGTTAAACTCTTTTCGACTATCTCCGTTGCACTAAGATCAGTGTTCTGCAGCAGGGCTTTTGCTGCAGACTGCGCAAACGGTCCCCCGGATCCTATGGCCATGAGCGAGTCTTCGGGCTCGATAACATCCCCATTACCGGTAATGATTAGCGAGGATTCTTTGTCAGCTACTACCAACAAGGCCTCGAGTCTGCGCAGCGAGCGTTCTGTTCGCCAAAGCTTGGCCAGTTCAACCGCTGCTCGGGTTAGCTTGCCGTGGTGTTTTTCCAGTTGTTCTTCGAAACGCTCGAAGAGAGTGAAGGCATCGGCGGTGCCGCCGGCGAAGCCAGCGATGACTTGATCCTTGTAAAGGCGTCTCACTTTGCGAGCATTACCCTTCATGACGGTGTTGCCCTGGGAGACTTGTCCGTCACCTCCAATCACGACCTTATTGCCGCGTCGAACGGACACGATAGTGGTGCCTCTGTATTGATCCATAGCAGATATCCTGTTTTTTTTGCGTAGCTTCAAAAGCTGTGTGTTGAACAAATTCGCTAAATGACTGACGCTTCCCTAAAGCGAGAGAATTCTATGGCGATTGGAAATGCCACTGCTTCTCGATCACGCTCTCACAGGCTAGGGGTCATCAAACGCTGGAATATGGAGTACTTGGACAGAATATGGGGTGAGACTTGGGGAATTCAAGCGCTGGCCGGTCTGAGAAGTCGCCGGCTAGCTACTGAATAGTCATGCGCAGACTGGGAATATTGTTGGCTCGAAGTAGCTGCTCAGCCTCTTTCAATAGATTGCTGCTGGTATAGGGCCCTGATTGGACCAGATAGAGGGTTCGGCCAAGTAATTCCTGTTGCTTAACATTCACATCGAGACCTATCAGTCTCTGCTTATCGTTTTCATTGCGAGCTGAATCGAATTGCTGAAATGCCCCGGATTGCAGGATGAATCCGGGGTCGAAGGTTTCTTCAGTTTCCGCACCGGTATCTCCCAACGCAGCGATTTCTTCGACGACTCCCGCCTGCTGCACTGTCAGCTCAACTGGATTGGCATCTACCGACACTTCGTAGGCGGGCAGCTCGGTATAGAAGTCGAGTTGCAGCTGCTCCTGTGCAGGCTCTTCAGCTGCCACTGCTGCCGGTGGCAGATTTGCAGAGAGGGTGTTGTTAAGCGGTTGATTGATGGTCAGAGGTGGGACGTTTCCTGAAAGATAGAACAGGAAGCAGCCGAACACGCCCAGCGCCATTCCTACAAACACCCCAGTGAACATCAGTGACCATGGGGGTGGTGTGGCAACGGTCTTTCGCTCTAAAAGCGGTTCCGGTCTAATTTTAGCAAAATCTTGTGTCATGACTCGAGTAAGGCTTCCACAGGCCGCAGCCCCAATTTAAGTTATTGTTTTAAATAGTAATAATGTCTAGAAAACGTTGTGCCACCTCAATTATCGGTTGTCTGCCGGTAAGCTATAGCTGAAACAACAGACTTATTCCCGATTCCGGAATTGTTCACAGCTGCCCTAGACTAGATCTTGTGGGTCCACATCAATGCTGAATCTGACCGATCTTGGTAGTTTCATGCCTTCCAGCTCAGCACACAAAGAAGAAAGCAGTGCCTGCAGATTACCGCGTTTATTTGTTTTCAGCAGTAACTGCACGCGGTACTTGCCCGCTCTTTTCTCCATAGGTGCAGGAAGCGGGCCCAGCTGTTCGATAGGCAGGGAATTATGCGCAGAGAATCGCTGACAAAACTGTGCTAATTCATCGAGAAATTGCAGTGCTAGTAGCCTTTCACTTGCCTCTGCCCTGAGCAAACACAGGTGGGAAAATGGCGGTAGCTGTGCACTCATTCTTTCCTTCAGCTGACTCTTCGAGAATTCAGCGTAGGTTTTATTGGCTAAAGTTTGCAACGTCTCATGGGTCGCATGGCGTGACTGGATTAGAACTTCACCGGGGCGGTCGGCCCTGCCGGCTCTGCCAGCGACTTGCACTATAATCTGGCCCATGTGTTCTTGGCCGCGGAAGTCGGCACTGAATAAGCCAGAGTCAGCATCGAGTATGGCGACCAGTGTAATGTTAGGGAAGTGATGTCCTTTGGCGAGCATTTGCGTGCCCAATAAGATGCAAGGGTCGCCCTTGTTAATCTCTTCCAACATTTTTTCTAGGCTGTACTTACGGCGGGTCGAGTCGCGATCGATTCGAATTACTGGAGTGTGGTTAAATTGTTTCTGTAGGAAGGTCTCGATTCGTTGCGTACCGATACCCAGAGTGTTCAGGTCATTCGATTTGCAGCTGGGGCATGATTGAGGCAGCCTTGCCGTCGCCCCACAATGGTGGCAACGAATACTGGGTGGGTTGGCGTGAACCGTAAACTGTGTGTTGCAGTTTTCACATTCACAAATCCAGCCGCAGGTTTGGCAATTCAGTATCGGTGCGAATCCGCGCCGATTGATAAAAACGAGCACCTGATTGCGTTGTTGTAGGTGTTTGCGAATTCTATACAGCAGTTGTTCTGAGAAACCCCCAGTCATCGCTTCATTCGAAACATCGATGACTTCCATCGCGGAAGGTTGATCGCTGCCTGTACGTTGGCTTAGATGCAGATGAACAAATTTATTGCATTGTGCATTGTGCAAGCTCTCTAGGCTTGGCGTTGCAGAGCCTAGAACGATGCTAATACCTTCCTGTCGTGCCCTGCTTACTGCTAGGTCCCGAGCTGAGTAGCGAAATCCATCCTGCTGTTTAAAAGAGGCGTCGTGTTCTTCATCGATTACTATTAAACCTGGGTTTGCCAGTGGGGTGAAAATGGCTGAGCGCGTGCCTATCACTATGCCCGCACTTCCATCCCTGGCCTGGAGCCAAGCGGTCATTCTTTCGGTCTCGTTTAAGCCCGAGTGTAGGCTCACCACAAGGCAGCTGAAGCGTTGCTTAAATCGCGCAATGGTCTGTGGGGTTAGCCCGATCTCTGGCACTAGAACTAAGCACTGCAATCCCTTAGACAGCTGCTCCTGCATGATGCGCATATACACTTCTGTTTTACCGGAGCCGGTGATGCCATTGAGTAGAAAGCACTTGTACCCCTGCAAGGCTTTGCTGATTGTGGTTACGGCGACAAGCTGTTCTTCGTTCAGCTCGAGGTCGAAACTTGACTCGGGCTCCAGCGCTTCGAAAGAGGCGGCGACCTCTGTCCGAGAATGTTCTTCGATCAGGTTCTTTTGTAGCAGCTGCACTAGCAGCATTTTGCTGAATCCGGCTTGTCGCAGTTTGGATTCGGTGACTTCTCCCGCCGAGCGAATAAAGCTAAGCAAGGCTTTCTGTTTTACTGCTCGACCTAGCAGGCTCGTCTGGGAAGTCGAAGGTTCGCTGGCGGTCCAGACTTTACTGCTTTCTCGTAGAGGATTGCCATTACGCAGTTTGGCTGGTAGCGCCGCAGCAAAGACCTCGCCTAGTGGGTGTTGATAATAGTTTGCAGCCCAAAGAAGTAGTTTAAAGACGGCAGCGTTTAGTAGCGGTTCGGTGTCTAACGAGGCGAGGATGGGCTTTAGCTTTTTCTTTTCCAGGATGGAGCTATTGGCGACTGCTACTACTATGCCGATTAGCTGCTGCCGACCGAACGAAACCTTCACTCGAATTCCGGCTTGAGGCTCAGGTGAGGCTTGTTGCTGCGGCAAAGGGAGGTAGTCGAAGACTCTGCGCAGAGGCGAGGGTACGGCTACCTGTAAGACTTTGCCGTGGTATTTTGCTTTAGCTTCGACTGACATTTGCTGTGACACTGTAAAGTGGCTTGGTAGGAATCGCATAGTAAGTTCAAAAGGTTTAGCAAACAACACGCACTTGGAATTTGAGGGGGCACAGCTACATACCGAAGCAGCGAAGCCTTCGATGCCTTGCGCCGCTATGCCGATAGTTTATACTTCAGCGGGTTCCGTCCAGCGCAGAGCGTGGTGGCTAAGAATTGTTTGAAGGATAAAAAAATGACATCGCAGTCCCCACCAGCAGAATTACTCGCCGCGCGAGAACAGATTGATGTTATTGATCGAGAGTTGGTTGGGCTGCTTGGAAAACGCTTTGAGTTTACTCACCAAGTGGGTCTATTAAAGGCAAGCCAGGCACTTGAGCCGGTCGACGCCACTCGCGAGGCCGAGAAGCTAGCCGAGTTGAGCGCACTGTGCGAGCAGCACAATTTGAATCCAGCGCTGGTTACGGAACTGTTTAGCAAGATCATGGAAGAAGCCGTGAAAAACCATCGTCAGTTGCGTGAATAGCTCTATTTGGCGCGCACTATGTAATTGAGTCATTCATTTCCCGCCCCGACCTTCTCTTTGGCCGGCTACTTGCGTCTTTTTCCTTCTCTGTTAGAATGCACGCCCCCAGTTGGGTATGCCGCACAAAATAGGCGATTCTGGGTGAAAAGCAGATGTGGTGCAGCAGCGAACAAACGACTGCCGTGGCGACATTAACTAAGAGGAAATATCATGAAACCCGGAATTCATCCAAAATACGAAACCATGAAAGCTACTTGTAGCTGTGGCAATGTAATTGAGACCAAGTCCACTTTGGGCAAAGACATTCTTATTGAAGTATGTTCTCAGTGCCACCCGTTCTATACGGGCAAGCAGAAGGTGTTGGACAGCGGTGGTCGAGTAGATCGGTTTAAGAAGCGATTTGGTGCTAGACGAGTTTAAGTCCCTTAGGTTTAAACCATTTAAGTTAAAGATAGTCTAGAAGATCGTTTCCGTTGAAAGCTCCTCGTTTTCTTCGTCAGCAGGATCAATACTTGGTAACAACGCGCCGTCAGCTGTCGGCGCGTTTTCCGTTCTGAAATACTCAAATATCGTATCAGGTTCGCCCGGCGTAGCGGGTGCTCCGGTCGTCTTGTTGATGAGGCGATCTTCGATTCCATCGGGGCGTTTCATTGTATTCTCGGGCATGCCTTGGAGGGCAACCTTCATGAAGTCGATCCAAATGGGCACGGCAATCGTTGCGCCTTGCTCTCTCTCCCCTAGTGGTTCTGGCTGATCGAAGCCGACAAATACCGTGGTAGCGATGTCTCTGTTGAAGCCTGAGAACCAGAGTTCCTGTGGTCCATTGGTAGTGCCGGTCTTGCCCATTAGATCTGAGCGACCTATCTCTCTATTGACCCTCGCACCACTGCCTTCTTCGATGACGGAGCGCAGCATGGAGTTCAGGATAAAGGCAATCTGCGGGTCGATGATTCGTGGTGCCGAGACTATTTCTGGCGAGGCGTCATCTAGCGTAGTTTGGCAATTTTCACAGACTGTTATCGGCGTTGCTGTGTAGACAGTTCCATCAGCTAAGTTAGAGATTTCCTTGATGAACCAAGGCTCGACTTTGTAGCCGCCATTTGCAATCGCTGAGTAGGCTGTAACGACTTCGATTGGCTGAACGTCCTGGCTGCCGAGTGCCACGGTGAGATCGTTGCGTGGGAAGTTTTGCGTTTGAAAGCCAAACTTAGCCGCGAATGCGAGCACCTTGTCGTCGCCGACCTGATCGTACAATCGCACTGCAGGCACGTTCCGGGATTCCTTCAGCGCATAGCGCAGGGTGATGGGCCCCAGGAAATTGTTTTCATAGTTGTTCGGTCGATAGTCCCCGCGAGAAATGGGCGCGTCGTTGATGGTTGTTGCAGCCGAATAACCCTGCTCTAGGGCGGTGCCGTAGAGGAAGGGCTTGAAGTTTGAGCCCGGAGGTCTAGCGGTGATGACACGGTTTACCTGACTGCGCCGGAAATCGTAGCCGCCCACCAAGGCGATGATTTCACCGTTGCTTGGAGACATGGATACAAGAGCACCCTGAATGTCCGGTACTTGCCCGAGTTGCCATTCACCATCCACGCTCTTCAGGCGAATTAGATCGCCTCTGTGAACGACTTCAGCAGCCACCTGTGGAGGTGGCCAGGCGTCGTTTCTGGAATTGAATTTATAGGCCCAGCTAATACCGTCCCATTCGACCTTCGCGGTTTCCCCTGATTTCAGAATTGCCTCGAAACTTAAATCATCTAAAGACGTGACGATTGCCGGGTGCTGGTTGCCGAGTACGGACACTTCCTGTAGTTCTTCTATCCAGGCTTGCCTGGCATCACCGTTCTGGTTTGAATACAGTTCAGCTGGGTAGTTTGCGGTAGCGCCCCGATATCCATGCCGTTTGTCGTAGTAGTTTTCTAGGCCATCCACCAGCGCATTATTTGCCACAAGTTGCTTATCGCCATCGATAGTGGTTACCACTTCAAAGCCCTGGCTGTAGGCTTCTTCCCCATACTCCTCGTAGAGCTGCTGACGCACCATTTCGGCGATATAGGGTGCCGAGACTTCGATGTCACGATTGCGGCGTCGAGCACTGATCGGCGCGCGATCAGCATCATTGAACTCCTCCTGGGTGATCATTTCCTGCCTAAGCATGTTCGCGAGTCGGGTTCGGCGGCGCTCGATAGATCGACTCGGGTTGCTCAGAGGGTTGCAGGCAGAGGGGCAGGGCAGCAATGAAATCATCATGGCAGCCTCTGCTAGTGAGAGCTCGTTAACTTCCTTGCCATAATAGACATAGGCGGCTGCACCAATGCCATCGGCGCCGGCTCCGAAGTAGGCGGTATTTAGATACAATGTCAGGATTTCTTCCTTAGTGAGCTCGCGTTCAATCTGTAGCGCAAAGGGAATCGATTTGATCTTGCGTGGGTAGACTTTGTCGCTATCGAATGAGAGGTTGTTTGTAAGCTGCATGGTAATGGTGCTGCCGCCACCCAGATTCACTCCGCGAATAATGCCGTAAAGCCCGCGCACTAAGCTTTGTAGGTCGACGCCGGGGTGAGAATAGAAGCGCACGTCTTCCGTCGCAATAAGTGCATCTGTAAGTAGAGAAGGAATGTCGCCATAGTCCACGGGGTCTCGACGATTTCCGATCTCGTCGATTAGGCGTCTATCGGAGGTGTATATTCGCAGCGGCGTTTCAAGCTGAACATCTCGATAGGTTTCTGCAGCAGGAAGTAGGGGAGCCAGGTAGAGATAGGCTGCAGAGGCAATCATCACCGCGCCAGCCATTCCTGCCACCGCTATTGTGGCTGCCCATTTGAGAATTTTCTGCATCTTGATCTGCACAGGTAACTAAGTCTCGAAGATTAGCCGCTGACTACGAGGCATTTCTCCCGAATTCGGGAGGGAAACGAGCACTGAGCCACACTATGGGTCTCAGTAGCTTGATATAGGCCTTAAGCTGTCTGATTATACACTCGACATCTAAAAATGCCCTGTTATTCTGGTACTTAATGCCGGCTATGCTAGGCAGAGGTGAATACGGTGGTGGCAGTGGGGTCTCGCGAAAATAATTTTGGAAAATACTAGTTAGTAAATTTGCTCAAATATCGATCAGTTTACCAGTAGCTGAGCAATTGCCTCCAAATTTATTCGCTATCGCTATCGCTATCGCTATCGCCAGAAGCTACAGCAAATTTGCGATTCGAGTGCTTCGAGCCATTGGTCGGGAGTGCAAACGTGACTTGATTCAAAAAATTTCGTGCAGGCGGCTTCGTTGTTTGATGGTAAAGTTATTTGTCCTGAATGCCTAATAATCAGTTGATAATAATAAAAATCATTGCCGGCTGATATTGCAAGCTGGGGCATTGAAATTTGCAGATGGTTCCGCTAAGTTTTTGTTATAGTAGGTAAAGTTTTCAGTCTAGGATTGAGCGAATCGTTGATTCGCAGTATCAAGGGGGCGAGACAGCCGCCTCAATCTAAGAAGGCGGTCGCAAAGAAGAAGGTTCTAGGGGTTTCTAAGTGCTTGAAATATTTAAAAATATAAGCATTCTAAGCAATTTTGGCAAGAAATCCGGCACGCTGCTGGGGGTCGACATTAGTACCACCGCGGTCAAAATTTTGCAGCTCAGCCCAAGCGGCAATAGTTACAAGGTGGATAATTATATTATCCGACCTCTGCCGGCTAATTCTGTTGTTGAAAAGAGTATCAGCGACATCGATGCCGTGGGTGATTGTATCGCACAGGCTTTAAGCATATTGAAGCCCTCGCTCAAAGATGCCGCCATTGCCGTGGCGGGTTCTGCCGTAATTACTAAGACCATCGAGATGAATTCAGCCCTTTCTGATTCGGAGATGGAGAATCAGATTATTGTGGAAGCTGATCAATACATTCCCTATCCTCTCGATGAAGTGTCTATCGACTTCGAGCGTCAGAAAATGTCTGAGCGCAGTCCGGACATGGTTGAGGTCTTATTAGCGGCCTGCCGTCGAGAGACCGTTGATGAGAGAGTCACTGTGTTGGAACTTGGCGGCCTTACGGCAAAGGTAGTTGATATTGAAGCGTATGCGATCGAGCGGGCCTATACGCTGCTGGAAGAACAGGTCGCTTCCAAAGAAGAGCAAACCACGGCGATCATCGACATCGGTTCTGCGATGACCACAATAAATGTGATCCTCGCTGGAAAGACAATTTATACCAGAGAGCAGGTGTTTGGCGGCTCTCAATTGTTGGAGGAAGTGCAGCGGCGATTCGGATTAAGCGCGGCTGAAGCGGGAAACGCGATGAAGCGAGGCGGCTTGCCCGAAGAATATGACTCTGAAATTCTCGCTCCCTTCAAGGAAGCGGTTACGCAGCAGGTCAGCCAGACGTTGCAATTCTTTTTCTCATCCAGTCACTACAATGAAGTCGATCATGTTCTGTTGGCTGGCGGAGTTGCTGCGATCGAAGGATTGGCCGATCAGGTGCAGGAAAACCTAGCGACTCCGGTACGCGTTGCCAATCCATTCGCGAATTTGGTTATTAGTTCGAAGATAAACAAGACGATGTTGATGCATGATGCTCCCTCATTATTGATTGCCTGTGGCTTGGCCATGAGAGGCGAATACTAGTGGCCAATATTAATTTACTTCCATGGCGCGAACGATTACGTGACGAACGTAAGCGAGAATTTTTTACCGCTCTCATTGGTGTCGTGATCATTTCAGCAGGCGTTCTGTTCTTGGTTGATCGCTATTTCAATGGTGAGATCAATGTACAGATATCCCGCAATGACTTCATTCGTTTGGAAACTGTGATTCTCGATGAGCAAGTAACTGAAATTAATCAGTTGCGGCAACAGAAAGAAGATATTCGCTCGCGCATGAATGTTATTACAGACTTGCAGGGTTCACGGCCAGTTATTGTCAGAATTTTTGATGAACTGGTTAACACGCTGCCTGATGGTGTGTATTACGAGAGCCTTGTTCGAGTAGAGGATACGATATCGATTGAAGGCATTGCTGAGTCGTACTTGCGAATTACAGAACTATTGCGAAGGCTTGATGACTCCGAATGGTTTCAGGAATCTGACCTAGATGATATTTCGGCGGTAGATGCGGGCGATAACTCTTTAAGTGCGGCGTTCACATTCACCCTTAGTCTTTCTCTTCAATTGTCTTCGCAGCAGGAAGAGGTGTAAATCAGATGTCGCTGATCAAGAATATAACAAACGATTTACGAAGCTTCGACTGGAATGACCTTCAAGACCCAGACACGATTGGTATCTGGCCTGCACCGGTAAAGGTCGTCATAACTCTAAGTGTTATTATAGGCTGTTTAGCGGGCGGCTATTTCTTCCATATTGAGAACCTTCAGACGAGGCTTCAGGAAGTTGTTAGTGAGGAAGCAAACCTGCGTATAGAATTCGAACGGACAGCATTTCTCGCCGCTAACCTCGAAGAATACCGAGCGCAGACTGTGCAGATGGAAGAGTCGTTTACTGAACTGCTCCGACAACTGCCTTCGGAAACTGAGGTTCCGGGTTTAGTTGAGGATGTAACGGAAACTGGTGTGGGTAGCGGATTAGAATTCACAAAACTAGATTTGCCGGAAGAAGAAGTTCAAGAATTCTATATTGAGATACCGCTAAACTTAGAAGTTGTTGGTGATTATCACGACTTCGGTACATTCGTTAGTGGTGTTGCCAATTTGGACCGAATTGTAACATTGCATGATTTTTCTATATCGGCTCGCGCCGATTCGTTTCTCAACATGAGTATCGTGGCTAGAACATATCGCTATAAAGATGTTGAAGATGTTGAAGATGTTGAAGAGGTCGTTCAGTAGATGAATTCGGTTGATCGACAGTCTCGAAATAGAGTAGGTGTATGCGCGAGTTTACTAATTGCTGCTTGCTCGCCCACTAATAATCTTTCAGATTTGGAAGCGTATGTGAGCGAGGTGAACTCGCGCCCGAGCTCGCCTGTAGAGCCTGTACCGGAATTTGTGCTCTACGAGGGTTTTATTTACGGAGCGTCATCTTCTCGAAGCCCATTCGATATGCCGTTAATTATCGATAGTGACAGTGCAGTGGTGCTGAATCAGAATGTGGAGCCGGACCTTGAGCGTATTCCGGAATTCTTGGAGAACCAATCTTTCAGTGAACTAACAATGGTCGGCAGGATTACGATCGTCGGTGGTATTTTTGAGGCGCTCATCGAAGACGGATTTGGTGAGGTGCATCGAGTTAGGGTTGGCAATCACATGGGTCGAAATTACGGCCGTATCCAACAGATATCAGACTCGCAACTGAATATCATTGAAATAGTTCCCAGCGGAAGCGGTGGCTGGGTAGAAAGACCACAAACCCTCACGCTGCAGTAAATTCGTGAGATGAGGTTATTAGTATGTTTAACAACAAGGGAATACTAAAAAATCATTTGCCTTTGGGCAGAACGGGAAGGTATAGCATGGTGAAATTGGTTAGTCGTAGCGTGCTTGGTTTGCTGGTATTGATTGTATCTGCAGCTACTCTGGCGCAGGAAACTGTGGTTTTAGATAGCATTGGCTTCGCTAATCTGTCAGGGGATAGCATAGAAATTCAATTGACGTTTGATTCTGCGCCGCCAGAGCCATCTGGGTTTGTGCTCGACAATCCCGCGCGTATTTCGCTGGATTTGTTAGGTGTAAGTAGTGGTTTATCTCAGCAGCGTTTCAATATCGATTCAAACAATGCTCAGAGCGTTATGGTGCTGGATGATGGAAACAGAACACGGCTTGTTGTGAATCTGGATCAGCTGGTAAGTTATGAGACGCAAGTAGTTGGAAACCAACTAACAATTCAAGTGGGTAACGATGCGCAGGCAGGCGGAGTTGCTGTGGTTGAACGTGTAGCGGCAGGAATTTCCGGTACCATGGATAATTCAATCACGGATGTCTCATTCAGGCGTGGTGATGGCGAAGAGGGCCAGATTGTCATCGACCTTTCCAGTGATCAAATTATTGGCAGCGTAGAACAAGTGGGCGCTCGTGTGTATGTGGAATTCAGTAACACCGCAGTTCCTGACGATTTAAACAAGCGCCTCGATGTAAGTGACTTTGCTACCGTGGTATCCACAGTAGATGTATTAGGTCAGACGAATCGTGCCACCATAGTCATCGATGTGGATGGTGCCTATGAGTACGTGGCGTTCCAAAGCGGAAGTCAATATACGGTAAGTGTGAGACCGCCGATTATTGATCTCACAAGCAGTGCTGCAACATCGGCCTACACTGGTGAGATAAGCAGCCTATCATTCCAAGACATTTCTATTCGATCAGTTCTGCAAATACTTGCTGATGTCTATGACTTTAGTCTGGTTGTAGGTGATGCCGTCTCGGGCAATATCACCATCGTTCTCGACAACGTTCCCTGGGATCAGGCGCTAGATTTAGTGCTACGAACTCAGGGTCTGGGTAGTCGACTAGAAGGCAATGTGTTGTATGTGGCACCTGCAGTTGAAATTGCCGCACAGGAACAATTGAAGCTTGAGGCGGCGCTACAGGCGCAGGCGTTAGCTCCGCTATTTACCGAGTTCATGCAAGTCAACTATGCAGATGCAGGCGATGTTATGGCATTGCTTACTGGAGAAAACTCCGGGTCTACAGGCACTGATGCTGCTGGCGGGGCAGCAGATATTGTCGCCGCACCTACAGGAGGTATTTTGTCTACCAGGGGAACAGCAACAGTTGATGAACGTACCAACATAATCATCGTGCGCGACATCAGCGAGAAGTTAGAAGAAGTCCGCGCCCTGATGTCCCGGCTCGATGTGCCCGTTAGGCAGGTATTGATCGAAGCAAGAATCGTCAACGTCTCCACTAGCTTCGGTCGCGATCTTGGTATCCGGTGGGGCGGCGCAGGTAGCATGACTGGTACCGGAGATAATTTTCGTTACGGTGGCTCGCAGGAGGCGACTGTAGAGCAAGGTAATGGCAGGCTTGCGCAGGAAGTTGCGCTGCAGAATGCGTTAATCGCTGGCGAGACAGCATTAGGACAAGCATTGCAGGGTGGTACCGATCCAAGCCTGATTCAATCACTTATCAATCAGGCGGTCGCAGGCGTGCCTATTCCAAGCATATCTACCTCGTTTCCTGACGCTCTAGCCGTAGATTTAGGTGTTGCGTCTAGCGAGGCATCTTCATTTTCAATTGGCTATACCGGAAGCAGTGCGCTTATAGAGTTGGAGCTATCGGCACTAGAAAGCAGTGGCAACGGCGAGGTAATAGCCAGACCGAAGGTGACTACTCAGGACAAGGTAAGAGCGATAATTCAATCCGGTGTGAGAATTCCCTATCAATCGCAGGCTGGCGGAACCGCTGGTGGATCGACTACGGAATTCGAAGAAGCGGTGCTGTCCTTAACGGTAACACCGCAGATCACTCCGGATGGGCGTATAAACATGGAGTTGGATATTCGGCAGGATTCGGTAGCCCCGGGCGGCGGCAACATACCAGCCATTAATACCAACCAAGTTACAACGAGTGCGTTAGTGAGTGACGGCGAGACCATCGTGTTGGGCGGCGTTTTTCGTGAAGAGTCAACTACAACGGAAACGAAGACTCCGATACTCGGCGACCTTCCTTATATCGGTCGAATGTTTAAGCGCACGGCAAACGCGAGTCGTCGAACTGAGTTACTAATCTTTATCACGCCAAAGATCATCACAGAAATTAGTGTTAGATAAGAGTATTTTTTGGGCCGAGCTTGTATCAGTAAATCGGCCGAGTTATTCGAGATCCTCTGCACATTTCTGTGGTCAGAGGTGCCGTAGAAATGTGCAGAGGAACCCGAACAGTTCCCGCTTGATCGATCGTTTTATTTGGCGTTTCCCTAGAAGTCGTGGTTCAGTCGCGGTAGTTCCTATTTCATCGAGGCAATCAAGTGACGAGCAAGCTGTAGTGTGAGTGTGTAGTGTATGAGCTATTCTGGAAATTTATTCCTTGTTGGGCCAATGGGCGTTGGTAAGACTACGATCGGGCGAGTACTTGCCGATTCCCTTGGCCTGGAATTTTTTGACTCTGATCGCGAAATAGAAATGTCGACTGGGGCTGATATACCTTGGATTTTCGATGTAGAGGGCGAGAGCGGATTTCGAATTCGTGAAACACGGATGATCGAGCAACTCACTCAGGGCAAGAATATTGTGCTGGCGACCGGCGGTGGTGCTGTCATTTCGGCGGAAAACCGTGAATGGCTGAAGGCAAGAGGTGTCGTAATCTATCTGCGCGCACCTATAAGCCAGCAGATCGCAAGAACCAGCCGCGATAAAACACGACCGTTACTGCAAACGGCTAACCCTGAGCAAAAAATTCGGGAGTTGATGGAACTTCGCGAGCCGCTCTATCAGGAAGTTGCGGACATGGTTGTGGACACCTATCGACGAAGCCCGAAGACCGTTAGTCAGGAAATTTATAAGCAGCTCAAAGTTGAATTAGGCGGTTCGCAAACAGAGTAGTTTCTGTTTAAAGCCGTTGGTAAAATTTGGAATAGAGATTAATGATTACTGTAGACGTTGAACTAGGTGAAAGATCCTATCCAATCTTCATTGGCCAGAATTTACTCAATAAGGCAGAGCTCTTAGCACCCTACATCGGAAAGGGTAGGGTCGTTATAGTCAGTAACGATGTAGTTGCGCCTTTGTATATGAATAAGGCGAGGCAGCTGTTTCCTCTGCAGGATGTTACACAGATCGTTCTTCCAGACGGCGAGGCGCATAAAGACCTCGATGCTATAAGCCATATTTACAGCATCTTACTTGCTGGGAAATTCGATCGGAATACTCTTTTAGTCGCGCTAGGCGGCGGCGTTGTGGGCGACATTACCGGGTTTGCGGCGGCCACCTATCTGCGCGGAATCAACTTCATTCAGGTTCCTACCACACTGCTGGCGCAGGTCGACTCGTCAGTAGGAGGGAAGACCGGAGTGAACCATCCTTTGGGTAAAAATATGATCGGTGCGTTCTATCAGCCGCGCTGTGTGCTGGCGGATACTGATGTATTGAGTACCTTGCCGCAACGCGAAGTGAAAGCGGGTCTAGCAGAGGTGCTTAAATATGGGCTTGTCTATGACGCCAAATTTTTTGACTGGCTTGCGGCAAACAGCCGAGGTATTGGTGAGTCTGATTCAGTACTGTTGTCGCAGACAATCAGAACCTGTTGCGAGATTAAGGCCGAAGTTGTCGCCAAGGATGAAAAAGAGTCGGGGGTTCGTGCTCTTCTTAACTTAGGGCATACCTTTGGTCATGCGATAGAAACAGCAAGCGGTTACGGTAATTGGCTCCATGGTGAGACCGTGGCAATGGGTCTAGTTATGGCGGCGGACCTATCGCGTAGATTAGGCTGGATAGACATCGAGGTTGCGCGGCGGATTCGTGCAGTCTTAGAAGAAAATTTTGGTATGCCGGTGCTTCCTCCTGCCGATGTATCAGTAGAGCAATATTTGGATTTAATGTTGTCAGATAAGAAAGCGGAATCGGGCAAAATCAGGTTTGTATTACTGAAAGCCATAGGTGAGGGCGTAGTCGATGGAGATATCGAGCTGTCGTTACTCGAGAGCACCTTAACCGCTGGTGAAAATCTCTGTAAGTAAGCGGATAAATAGCGTAGATAACGATGAATAAATATACCCAATGGTTAAATCTTGATTTCGACCCGTTTGCACCTAGCGCATCGAGCCGCGACTTCTACTGCAGCGGTCATCGTCAAAATCTACTTGACCAGATTGTTGAGTTTTCTCTCTACAGCAACGCCATGATTGCTGTTACGGGTCCCTTGGGTGCTGGCAAGACCACCCTTGCTACAAATTTCTGTGATCGATTCGCTGATGAAGCCGTGTGTGTAAAGGTAGCTGCAACCTTATTCATGAATCAGAATCAATTTGTTGAGGCGTTACAGAGTGCCTTAGGATTTAAGCTTAGGGATAGTTCAGATACTAATTCCTCAATAGAGCAGATCTGTCGCTATGCGGCGGAACTCGATCTGGAAGCGCGTTCGCTGATATTGATCATCGATGATGCTCACGAACTCAGCGCCGAAGTGCTGCAGTTGCTCACGAAATTGTTAGACAGCAGTGTCGATTCGAGTATTCATGCCTTGTTGTTTGGTGAAAATCAGATCGATAGTCTGCTGCAGAGGATACTTACTGCCGACGAGCAGGAGCGCCTTGCGATTTTTCCGCTAGATGGATTTGCCAGTGACGAGACCCAAGAATATATTCGCTTCAAGTTAGCGACAGCCAGATTCACAAAAGAATTGCCAATTGATGGGGGTATCGTTGGTGTCATTCATAATTCATCTCGCGGCATGCCTGGCGCGATCAATAACCTGGTAGCTGACGCTCTAAACGGCGCCGTACCAGCCAGCGAACCCGATGAGTTTGCAGGCATCGGACCGATCTTCAGCGGCGCTAGTAGTGAGCAAGCTGCTGACCGCGATGACAAGACAGATTTAGAGCAAGCTTGGATAGCCAGTATTCAGCCCAGGTATTGGGCTGCTACTGCTGCGTTGGTCGTGTTGTTAACCGGCACTTTACTTTTCTGGGATGCAGGCCCGCGTGAAACACAGTCGATACCTATCACGGTTGCGGTGACCCCGGGGGCTACACAAGTTATCGACGTTGAGCGGCTAACTGAGTTGGCTGCTGCCGTGCCGGCGCTAACGGCTGCAGATGCAGCTGTTGTTGCTGGGGTGGGAGAATTTCCGCTGACCGCAGCCGTGGCTCAAGGCGAATCAAATTTAGCCGCCGTAGTTATCGCAGAAGAGGTCGTTGCCGCGGAAACAATTGCTGCAGTAAACAACGCTGCTGAAACGACACAGACGATTGCTGAAGTTGCAGTAGCGGAAGAAACAGCGGTGATAACAACAACATCGTCCTTTGTAAAGCGACTACTTCAGGCATCCCCCGGGGATTACGCTGTACAACTTTTAGCCTCTCACTCGGAGGCGAGTATTATTGATTTTATTGCGCAATTAAGTGGCGATCATCCTGCGGGTTATTTCGAAACACGTTACCAAAGCAAGCCGTGGTTCGTGGCAGTGCTGGCGTCCTTTGACGATAGGAATCAGGCCACTGCTGCAATCTCTTCTCTTCCAGCTAGACTGCGCTCTAATGAGCCATGGGTTCGATCTGTAGCTGGCATTCAAACTGATATTCGCAAGCTAGTATCGGTAAAGTAGCGACGAGGCCAGCTCCTTTTTGAGTGGCTGGCTAGACCGAGGTCAGTCCGGCTCTGTGCCTTGATTGTGAATAAATGCTGCTCGTGTAAAATTGTCCCCTTTTTGCAGGCTCAATGGATCTAAAGCTGTTTCCCATCTGGCTTCGGGTTTGCTGATGTCCTTACCTCGACAAGTAAAGTGAGTAAGCTGTGATCTTAAAGAATGACCGATTATTGAAAGCCCTATTAGGTGAGCCGGTAGATGTTACCCCTGTATGGATGATGCGACAGGCAGGCCGCTATTTGCCTGAATACCGCGCTACGCGCAAACAGGCGGGCGACTTCCTGACGGTATGTAAAACGCCCCAGTTAGCCTGTGAGGTCACCATGCAGCCATTGAGGCGTTATCCCTTTGATGCGGCCATCTTATTTTCAGACATACTTACGATTCCCGATGCGTTAGGCCAGGGTTTGTATTTTTCTGAAGGTGAGGGGCCGAAGTTTCGTAAGGTGATTCGAACGGCGGCGGATGTCGAGCAATTACCCGACGTCGACATTGCGGATGAGTTGTCCTACGTGACAGATGCCGTGTCGGTAATTCGTAAAGAGTTGAATGGAGCGGTGCCGCTAATCGGATTTTCTGGCAGCCCTTGGACCTTAGCAACCTATATGATCGAGGGCGGGGGTAGTAAGGATTTCCGCATCGCCAAACAGTTCATGTATGACAACCCCGAGGCCATGCACCTGTTGTTAGAAAAATTGGCAGACTCAGTTACCGACTACCTGAATGCGCAAATCCGTGCCGGCGCGCAAGCCGTGCAGATATTTGATACCTGGGGTGGGATTCTAAGCGGCAACGCCTATAGAGAATTTTCTCTTAACTACATGACGAAAATCGTCAGCAAGTTACACAGAGAAAATGAAGGTCGGCGCGTACCCGTTATCTTGTTTACCAAGAACGGTGGGCAGTGGCTTGAATCGATTGCTGACTCTGGCTGTGATGCAATCGGCTTAGACTGGACAACTGAAATCGGTGAAGCGCGATCCAGAGTTGGCAACCGAGTTGCCCTGCAAGGCAATATGGACCCCTCGATTTTATATGCGTCGCCCGCGGTGATACGTGAAGAAGTGGCAACCATCCTAGCGAGCTACGGTTTAGGTGAGGGGCATGTATTCAATCTTGGTCATGGAATCACCCCGGAGGTAAATCCGGATCATGTCTCCCATTTCGTTGAAGCCGTCCATGAGTATTCTAAGCAATACCACCGATAGCAATTCAGTAGCGGTAGCAGTCAGCTTAGGCTCGAATCTACCCTATTTGAATCGTTCGCCGAGAGAGGTCGTGCTTGCAGCGATTCAGAGCCTGCGACGTATTAGCATTGAATCACAAGCTTCCTCTTTGTACCTTAGCGAACCGATAGGCTGTGCCCCTGGCGCCGAGGATTTCATCAACGCCGCTATGGTTCTACGTTTGGACTCCAAGGCTTCTGCTGGCAAGTTTTTGGCGGTTTTGCAGGGCATTGAGGCCGATTACGGTCGTCAGCGCAGCGCCGAACAGAATCAGCCTCGCACTCTAGATCTCGATATTATTTCTTATGGCAGTCAAGAGCTTGAAAGTCCCGGCTTGATATTGCCGCATCCCCGAGCTACGCAGAGAAGGTTTGTGTTAATGCCACTGGCGGAGATCCTTCCTGAAATGGTCCTTCCAGGACAATCAGCGAGCATAGCCCAGCTTCTAGCGGCACTACCGTGCATCGAGAACGTGCAACTGCTGATTTAATTAAATATAAACCACTGATATAAAGATATAAATTTACATAAACACCGCTTTAGTGCGCCAATCCCAGACAGGGATGGGCTTTGATTTCGCACGACAAATTAATACTCATTGCTCCTTTATGGTGCTAAGATCTTAAAGACGCTTGGGTTCCATACAAGTAAAGCTTTTTGAAAAGATTGAGAGTAATGCAAATCAACCATCTACAAAATGCATCGGTGATGACTTCGCTGCTACTCGGACTAGCCTTCATGGGTTCTTCCGCTATAGCTCAGGATGGTAATGCGTTTATCGATGAGCCTGTAAACAACCCCTCAAATAGCATGATCTTCCGTATAGCGCCCAGTTCTCTATTAATTGAGCAGGCGCCACTTTTGAGCATTGCGAGAAGTGTTGAGCAGAAAGACTTCCAAGGTGCTGTTGTAGACAATGCCTTGAATTTTAATCTGGGCATGCAGATTGAGCCGATAGCGGGCCTGAGTGTTAGTGCAGATGCTTGGAGTATGCAGATCGATGAAGCCGCGGCTAGCGGTACTAACAGTAATTGGCAGGGCGGCTTAGCGAAACTCTATATCGACGACTCGGCAATCACTGAATTCAACATGGATAATCCGCTTTTGGGTACCAATGTCGAATCGAACGGATTTGATTTAGGCGCGTCCTACATATGGGATACGAATCGCTTCGGTCAGTTTACTCTAATCTCCACGACTACCTATGTTGATGAGTTTGAGAACAATGGAGTGCTTCTAGACTTAGCCGCTTCCGACATCGCCGAAATAGATGAAAGGCTGATTAGCCCAGAACTACAGAGTAGTTTGATGCTCTCTTGGCAATTCGGAAATCACACCGCCAGTGCTATTACTAATTACTTCGATTCATTCAAAGATATTAGTGAATTGAACATGGAAGAAATAAACGCGTTTGTTGATAACATCACAACCTTCGATCTTGAGTATGGTTACAGTGTAAATACTGGGTTGCATGACCGCGCAATAATTTCATTTGGTATCCGCAATATCTTCGATGAGAAGACTGCGCAGATACTAAATTCTACTACGCGTATTCTGGATCAGAATGGTCGAGTGGCGTACGGGTCTATTAAGTACCAGTTCTAAGTACCAGTGCTAAGTATCAGTTCTAAGTACACTCTTCCTCGCGTTTTTTTCTTAATGCTGGGCTAGTTGTTTTGGTCGGGTGGCTTAATACTGTCTGACTAGAGTGCTTCCTCTTTTGCTAAAACGCCTTAGTTAAGTACAGGTTTTTCTAGAGAGTTCTGTTGTTAATTGTGGCTGACTAGAGTGCTTCCTCTTTTGCTAAAACGCCTTAGTTAGGTACAAGCTTGTCTAGAGAGTTCTCGCAAGACACCACACGTCAATGCGGCAAGCTTGCTGCTCGCGCAGCATTCTTGAGATGGTCTGGGTTGTGGCCATGGTCGTTACCACATCATCGATTAGTGCGATGTGCGTCACGCCTGTAAGGCCGTTCAATTTTCTCACAGCAAATGCTTTCCATAAATTTTTCTTTCGGGCAGTGGCCGAACTCATCAAAGTCTGGGGCTGTGTATGTTGAATTTTAATTAGTGAAGAGTGGGAGGTTGCGACTGCGCAGTACTGAGAGAGGACATTGCAGATCTCACTCGCCTGATTAAATCCTCGTGATACTAGCCTGTTTTTGTGCAGTGGAACCGGTAGAAGCAGTTCCGGCTTAGCCTTCCCAATGTAATAAGCATTAAATCTGCTCGCCAAGACTCTCGAGAGAGAATAGCCAATATCGAAGCGAGCTGAAAACTTGAAATCGGCAACCAATTTATCGATAGGTGAAACATAGGGGAATGCGGCGGTACAGGAGTCGAAGGTCGGTGGAGAGAGTTGGCACCTAGAGCAGCAGGAACCCTTAACCGGTATGCCGTTCAGTCCGATGCCGCAGCGTCGGCAGCAATCCTCTAGGCTTGGTAGCTCGCACCCACAGTCATTGCAGATGCTGTGTTCACCATCAGCAACTTGCCCGCAAACGATACAGGTGGATGGCAGGGCGCAGCGGATCGACTGGATTCGCTCATAAAACATTAAGCGAATCTCTTCTTTATGCTCTGGCTCCCATAAAACATTAAGCTAATCTCTCATCGATTCTGTGAGTTGTTAGTCAAAGTATAGATAACGCTGCGCAATTACCTCAATTTACGCCTTACTGGAGAGTACCTGTTAGGGCTAGCATCCCTTATAATCACTCCTCGATAGTAAATTTTGTTGGGGAAAAAAAGAAATGGCTGCTTATAAAGCTCCGTTAAGAGATATTCGATTTCTCTTGAATAATGTCTTCGATGCAGGGGAGTTATTCGCCAGCATGCCGGACACGACAGAGATAACAGATGACCTGATCGCAGCGATTGTCGAAGCGGCAGGGAAAATAGCCGAAGGGCTGCTCGCTCCCATTAATTCCAGTGGTGATGCCGAGGCCTGCCATTTTGAGAGCGGTACAGTTACTACCCCAAAGGGTTTCAAGGAAGCTTATAAGGCATTTGCTGACGGAGGTTGGCCAAGCTTAACTGGCGATGTGAATTACGGTGGCCAAGGCATGCCTAAGATGCTGTCTGCGGTAATTGAGGAAATGCTATTTGCCGCCAATTCCTCTTTCGCGCTCTATACGATCCTCAATACGGGCGCGACGCTAACTCTGAGCCAGCATGGCAGCGACGAATTGAAGCAGCGCTATCTGCCGCAGATGTACTCCGGCAAATACTCCGGCACGATGTGCCTAACCGAGCCTCATGCGGGAACCGATCTTGGGATGATTAAGACCAAAGCTGAGACCCAAGCCGATGGCAGCTACCTGCTTAGTGGTACCAAAATATTTATTACAGCCGGAGAGCATGACCTTACCGAGAACATCATTCACTTAGTGCTGGCAAAATTACCGGATGCGCCCCCAGGCCCAAGAGGGATCTCCCTATTTCTGGTTCCCAAGTTCTTGGTCGATGAGTCGGGTACGTTAACTGCTGAGCGCAACACCGTAGTCTGCGGTTCAATAGAGCACAAGATGGGGATCAAGGCATCTGCAACCTGCGTAATGAATTTCGATTCGGCGGTGGGCTACTTAGTCGGTGAAGAAAACCAAGGCCTCTCTCATATGTTTACCATGATGAACTACGAGCGATTATCGATGGGGCTGCAGGGAAACGGCCTAGCCGATAGCTCCTACCAATTAGCCGCGGCGTACGCGAAGGAAAGAATGCAGGGTAGAGCCGCGACTGGAGCGTTGCAGCCGCGCTTGAATGCAGACCCAATCATTGTGCACCCTGATGTGCGCAGAATGCTATTGACGATGCGGGCTAATATTCTGGCAGGGCGTGCTCTGTCTCTTTATGCGGCGAGTCAGTTGGATATATCTCGTTTCCACCCTATCGAGGCTTCGCGTAAGAAGGCTGAGCAGCTTGTAGCGCTACTCATTCCTGTACAAAAAGCGTATTGCACAGACCGTGGTTTTGAAGCCTGTGTGCTAGGCCAGCAGGTGCTGGGTGGGCATGGTTATGTGACAGAGTGGGGGCTTGAGCAGAATGTTCGCGACGCAAGAATCGCACAAATCTACGAGGGTGCGAATGGAGTTCAGGCGCTCGACCTCATGGGGCGTAAGACAGTACGCAGCAACGGTGAGCTGCTCGACATTTTATCTGGCGAGATGGATGAGTTCGTCGCTAGCCAGAAAGATGTCGAAGCGATGCACCCCTATCTAGCGGCTTTCGAGAAATGCCGTGGACGTTTAGAAGAGGCAACCTCGTCGGTATTGGCCAGCAGCAGCGATGATGCCAATGCGGTTGGAGCCGCCTCGTATAGTTATATGGAGTTAATGGGCTTGGTGCTCTATTGCTTCATGTGGCAGAGAATATTATCGGCAGCCTTAGCCGATCAAAAATCAGGGTCAAATGATACGGATTACACGGATGCTCTAGTTAAAACGGGGGAGTTCTTTCTGCAAAGGTTGCTGCCTCGAACGGAATCATTGTTGGTTGAAATCACCAGTGGCGCTGAATCCCTAATGGCAATGAGGGCGGAACAGTTCTAAGCGCCCAGTGACTTCACAGGACGCTTAGATTACCCTCTCCGAGAATACGGATGCCTACTGATTCAGGTCTTCGTTCTTCTCGCCCACGAGGACCCTATTGCCTTGCTCCCTGGGTACGACGATGCCAGTGAATCGATTGTCACGAAGACTGCATTCGACTCCCTCGGGGCTGTCTCCAGTTCTAGTTCATCTTTTTCAGGAGGAGATAGCAATTGCGCGACTACCCCTTCAGGCGCCTCGGGCCATCGGCTTGCTCTTACAGGTCTCCAAAGCATAGCGAAACAGCCACGAGTCAGCGCCACCATTAGGGACTCATAGCGCTGTCTCTTGGTGCCCTATCGAGGTTTAGCTTGTGCCGGAGCCACTGTATACTGCACACCACTAAAATTTTCTGGATTCACTTATGTTAAAAGTCGCTATCGTTGGTGCTGCCGGCCGTATGGGTCGAACTCTGGTCGAGGCAGTCAGCCAGAATAGCAATACAATGCGTGTCTCAGTGGCCACGGTGCTTGCTGATGACCCTGCGTTGGGGGTGGATATCGGACTCCTGGCAATTGGGGCTGCTATTGGCATAAAAACGGTTGCCGAGCTCGCCCCAGATCAGTCGGATTTCGATGTGCTTATCGACTTCACCTCCCCCGAGGCGACTATGAGTCATCTCGCTTACTGCCAGGCGAACAACAAAGCTATGGTGATCGGAACAACGGGTCTGTCTAGCGATCAGCAACACGCCATCCAAACGGCGGCTGCAAATATCCCTATTATGCTCGCGCCTAACATGAGTGTGGGAGTCAATCTGTGTCTCAAATTATTGGAACAAGCGGCACGAGTGCTTGGGGATGAAGTTGATATAGAAATTACCGAGGCTCACCACCGTTATAAGAAAGATGCGCCTTCCGGGACTGCTCTGAAGATGGGTGCGGTTATCGCCGACACCCTAGGTAGAGACCTAGAGGAGTGTGCAGTTTACGGCAGAGAAGGGATCAGCACAGAAAGAGATCGCAAGACCATCGGCTTCGCTACAATAAGGGCCGGCGACATCGTTGGAGATCATACGGTGACGTTCGCAGGCCTAGGTGAGCGCGTCGAAATCACACACAAGGCTAGCAGTCGAATGACCTTTGCCAGTGGCGCCGTCCGCGCCGTGAAGTGGATAGGGAATAAGGAGAGTGGCCTCTACTCGATGCAGGATGTGTTGGAACTGTAGAACGAGTTGGCTTTGGAGTTGGGGAACTTGAGGCCCCGTCAATTGCGAAGTATTAATGACGCTTAAAGGACATTACTTTTCACTTCTCACTTGATTTTTGGAAGTTCGGCGTAGACAAGATGGGGCATGTATCTATAGAATACTCGCTCAGTATGACAATGCTGAAAAAATTACAAATTGATTAAATAAACGGAGTGAGGAGATTCTTCATTCCGTTTTTTTTCGCCCGGAATTAATAGAACAATGAAGGCAGTTTAGGAGAAAAAGTGGCTGGGTCAGCGGTACTTGCATTAGAAGATGGTAGCGTATTTCATGGTGTCTCAATTGGGTCAGAGGGTAGCTCCAGTGGCGAAGTGGTTTTCAATACCTCTATGACGGGTTATCAGGAAATTCTCACTGACCCTTCATACGCTAAACAGATCGTCACTCTCACCTATCCTCACATTGGCAGCACCGGAACTAATGAAGAAGACAATGAGTCCCGGCAGGTTTGGGCCTCGGGTCTGGTTATTCGTGATTTGCCCTTGTTGGCAAGCAATTGGCGCAATGAGCAGTCACTTGATGAGTTCCTGAAAGCGAGAAAAGTTGTTGCGATTGCCGAAATTGATACGCGCCGTCTCACGCGCTTGCTTCGCGATAAAGGCGCGCTGAATGGCTGTCTTCTTAGTGGCGCAGCGCTTGAAGCGGGCGGTGAACTCGAAGCATTGCGACTCGCGAAGGCATTTCCAGGATTAAAAGGTATGGACCTGGCCAAACAGGTCAGCGTTAAAAAAAGCTTCGATTGGCAGGGCGGCGTCTGGGAACTGGAGTCCGGATACAAAGTCGATTCTGGTAACCGCTTTAAGGTTGTTGCCTATGACTTCGGTGTTAAGCACAATATTCTGCGTATGTTGGTGGATCGAGACTGCGAAGTAACTGTTGTGCCCGCGCAGACGCCGGCGAGTGAAGTGCTGGCTATGAAGCCGCATGGGATTTTCCTTTCCAATGGTCCCGGCGACCCTGAGCCGTGCGACTATGCCATCGCGGCAATAGCGGAATTTCTGGAAGCGGACATCCCACTATTTGGTATCTGTCTCGGATGTCAGTTAATGGCGTTAGCCTGCGGCGCAAGCACAGTGAAAATGTCTTTGGGGCATCATGGCGCGAACCATCCTGTAGAAAACCTAAAAGATGGCTCGGTAATGATCACCAGCCAAAACCATGGCTTTGCTGTCGACGAGAAGACTCTTCCTGACAATTTAGTGGCAACACATAAGTCCTTATTCGATGGCTCCTTGCAGGGAATAGAGCGCACAGACAAGCCGGCATTCGCATTCCAGGGGCATCCGGAGGCAAGCCCAGGTCCGCATGATGTGGCACCATTGTTTGATCACTTCATCGAATTGATGGCCAATCAAAAGTAACAGTTTACTCATTTTCGACTAAAACGTTTAACCCGTGACTGCAAAGCAGCTAACCATAAGGTACAGACAACGCGACCATGCCACGAAGAACTGATCTAAAGAGTGTATTAATCCTAGGAGCTGGCCCTATCGTTATCGGGCAGGCATGTGAATTCGACTACTCAGGAGCACAGGCTTGCCAGGCGTTAAAGGAAGAAGGGCTGCGGGTCATTCTCGTTAACTCTAATCCTGCTACTATCATGACCGACCCTGTGATGGCTGATGCCACCTATATTGAGCCGGTCAATTGGCGCATGCTCGAGAAGATTATCGAGAAGGAGAGGCCCGATGCCATCTTGCCTACCATGGGCGGACAGACTGCGCTCAACTGTGCATTGGACCTAAATCGTCACGGTATTTTGGACAAGTACAATGTCGAACTAATTGGTGCGAACTGCGAGGCGATAGACAAGGCTGAAGACCGAGAGCTTTTCGACCAGGCTATGCAGAAGATCGGCTTGGAAACGCCTCGGCACGGCATTGCTCGGAACCTGGAGCAGGCGCACGAGGCACTCGAGAAAGTTGGTTTCCCCTGCATTATCAGACCGTCGTTCACCATGGGTGGTACTGGTGGTGGAATCGCCTATAACAAGGAAGAGTTCGATGAAATCTGCCAGCGCGGTATAGAGCTCTCACCCACCAACGAGCTGCTAATCGATGAATCACTAATCGGTTGGAAAGAATATGAGCTCGAAGTGGTGCGCGATACGAACGACAACTGCATCATCGTCTGCTCGATAGAAAATTTCGACGCCATGGGTGTGCACACGGGCGACTCGATTACCGTCGCTCCTGCGCAAACTCTGACCGACAAGGAGTACCAGATTCTTCGGAATGCCTCGCTCGCCGTCTTGCGAGAGATTGGTGTGGAAACCGGAGGGTCCAACGTGCAGTTTGGTATAAATCCTGCGGATGGTCGCCTGGTTATCATTGAGATGAACCCAAGGGTGTCTCGTTCATCGGCACTCGCCTCGAAGGCCACTGGATTTCCGATCGCGCGGGTTGCCGCGAAGCTTGCTATAGGCTTTACTCTAGATGAGCTACGAAATGAAATAACCGGCGGAGTAACGCCCGCCTCTTTCGAGCCGTCTATAGACTATGTCGTTACCAAGATTCCTCGATTCACCTTCGAAAAATTTCCAGAAGCTAATGACCGCCTGACCACTCAGATGAAGTCGGTCGGTGAAGTTATGGCGATCGGTAGAACCTTCCAAGAATCCTTGCACAAAGCGCTGCGTGGGCTTGAGGTCGGGATGTGCGGTTTGGATCCGCTACTCAACCTCAAGCTAAGTGACGCCAAGGCTATCTTAACGCGAGAACTAACCGAACCCGGCGCGGAACGAATCTGGTATATCGCTGATGCTTTCCGAGCCGGCTGGTCTCTTGACACGGTGCACAACCTGACCGGCGTTGATCGCTGGTTCCTGGTGCAGATCGAAGACCTAATCAATGATGAGACGATGCTCGCAGAAAAGTCTCTCCAGGACGTCGACTATGACCTCATGCGCATGCTCAAGAGGAAAGGTTTCTCAGATATGCGCTTGAGTCAGATTCTGGAAATAGCAGAGCAGGCTGTGCAATCGCGACGGCATGAAATGGGAATTCGTCCTGTTTATAAGCGGGTAGATACCTGTGCCGCCGAATTCGTTTCTTCTACAGCCTATATGTATTCAACTTATGAAGAAGAGTGTGAGGCTGAGCCTTCCGATAAAGATAAAATCATGGTGCTAGGCGGTGGGCCGAACCGTATCGGGCAGGGAATTGAGTTTGACTACTGCTGTGTGCACGCCGCTTTAGCTATGCGTGAGGATGGCTACGAGACCATTATGGTCAACTGCAACCCAGAGACTGTATCTACCGACTACAATATTTCAGATCGCCTGTTCTTTGAGCCGCTGACATTCGAAGATGTTATCGAGATTGTACAGCTTGAGAAACCTAAGGGCGTCATCGTTCAATTCGGCGGGCAGACGCCACTAAATCTGGTGAAACGATTAGAGGAAGCTGGTGTTCCGGTAATCGGCACTAGCCCCGACGCTATCGATCGTGCTGAGGACCGGGAAAGATTCCAGCAGTTAATTGAGAAAGTGGGCCTGAAACAACCACCGAACAGTACGGTGAGAAGTGTTGAAGAGGCCATCGAAGCGGCAAAACGAATTACCTATCCATTGGTAGTACGGCCTTCCTATGTGCTGGGTGGGCGTGCCATGGAGATCGTCTACAACGAAGAAGAGCTCGATCGTTATATGCACGATGCCGTCAAGGTATCCAACGACAGTCCTGTGCTACTCGATTATTTTTTGAGCGCAGCAATCGAAATTGACGTTGATCTAGTTTGCGACGGCGAGCGAGTGGTCGTTGGGGCAATCATGCAGCACATCGAACAGGCAGGTATTCATTCTGGCGATTCGGCTTGTTCTTTGCCGCCCTACAACCTCCCTATGGAAGTGCAGGACAAGATTCGCGAGCAAGTAACCGCGCTGGCGCTAGAGTTGGGCGTTATCGGATTGATGAATACCCAGCTCGCCTACCAGGACGGTGAGATCTATATTATTGAAGTAAATCCTAGGGCCTCGCGTACCGTACCGTTCGTTTCAAAATGTATCGGTCGTTCCTTAGCTAAAGTTGCCGCGCGATGCATGGTCGGCCAGTCGTTGCAAGAGCAGGGGTTTTTGAGCGAGATAATTCCAAAGACCTTTGCTGTAAAAGAGGCGATATTTCCGTTTAATAAATTCCCCGGTGTTGATCCGATACTCGGGCCAGAGATGAAGTCAACGGGCGAGGTGATGGGTGTTGGTAAAACATTCGCCGAAGCCTATGCGAAGGCGCAGATGGGCGCTGGCGAATTTTTCGAGAAGAAAGGCAATGCCTTCTTGAGCGTGCGCGATGCAGATAAACCGCATATTGCTGCGGTGGCGAGCAAGCTGCTTGCATTGGGCTATTCGATAGTCGCCACACATGGAACCGCAACCGTTATAGAGGAAGCTGGACTCGAAGTGGCAGGGGTCAACAAAGTCGCCGAAGGTAGGCCGCATATAGTCGATATGCTAAAGAATGAAGAGATCCAGTTGATCGTCAATACGACTGAGGGCAAACAGGCGATATCGGATTCATCAATGATCAGGCGTACAGCCTTAAGACACGGTGTGTTCTGCACGACAACAGTAGCCGGCGCTCTCGCGGTTTGCGAAGCACTGTCCTTCAGTGGCAATATGTCGGTATACACAATTCAAGATCTTCACGCTGCTCTGAATTAGACTGGCCTACAATGCTATAGCACGGCAGTTGTCACAACTGCCGTGTTATCTATTTTTGTTAGTCCTGCTACGGTATAGCGCAGTAAAATTAAAACGGGAAAATTATGTCCAGAGTACCAATGACAGTCGGAGGTTCTGCGCGATTACGCGAGGAGCTGAACGAACTGAAATCAGAACAACGTCCCAAAATTATTAAGGCTATCGCCGAGGCAAGAGAGCACGGCGATCTTAAGGAAAATGCTGAGTATCACGCGGCGCGAGAGCAGCAAAGTTTTTGCGAGGGGCGTATTGGGGAAATTGAAGGGAAATTAGCTGATGCTCAAGTGATTGACGTCACTAAAATAGAGCCAACCGGCAGAGTAATCTTCGGTACAACAGTGAAGCTTATTAACATCGAAACCGATAAGGCGGTGATTTATCAGATTGTTGGTGAAGACGAGGCTGATGTGCCAAAAGGAAAGATCTCAGTGAGTTCGCCTATTGCTCGTGCCATCATGGGCAAGCACGAGGGTGATGAGATTGTAGTGAACGCGCCCGCCGGTGATATCGAATACGAGATCGACAAGGTTGAGCACAAGTAAGGATTTCGCTTTAGACGGACTTTCGCTTTATGTTCGATAATCGGCCATCGTGCTTCTTGGCTTTTCTGTACAAGAGCGCCGTGTGCCCGATGCTTTGTACGCACTCAGACTTAAATTCCTGACAGATAGTTGCTAGAAGTTCTTTCTTGGCATCGCGGTCGGCTGCTACTAGCTTAATTTTGATGAGTTCATGGTCGGTTAGGGCGCGCTCAAGTTCCATCCGAATATTCTCGCTCAAGCCTTTTTGAGCAATCGTAACGATCGGGTGTAAATTGTGACCGATGGCTCGATACTGTTTTTTGGCGGTGTTACTTAGTGTCATGATAGTTCCGTGATAGTTCCGTGATAGTTCCGTGATAGTTCCGTGACAGTTCCGTGACAGTTCCGTGACAGTTCCATGTTAGTCCCGTGCCGGGCTTGTAGCAGTCTTTCAATGAGGGAAGCGGATTCTAGCGGAACTCAAGTAATTAATAAACGTAGAAACGGCAATGAAAGGTAATGATAGGGATTTAGTAGGTTCAGATTAATGGGGCGATCAAAAACCAGCAAACAATGGCTCAAGGAGCACTTTGACGATGTCTATGTGCGCCGCGCGAAGGAAGAAGGCTATCGCTCGAGGGCTAGCTTCAAGTTGCTTGAGATCCAGGAGCAAGACAAGCTAATCGGGCAAGGAATGACGGTAGTTGATCTCGGCGCCGCGCCAGGCGGCTGGTCTCAGATAGCCGCTAATCTGGTGGGTGGAAAGGGACAGGTGATAGCCAGCGATATACTGCCTATCGACTCGCTGCCGGGGGTCGAATTCTTACAAGGCGATTTCACTGAAGATGCGGTCTTAGCGCGGCTAATAGAGTTGCTCAAAGACGAGCAGGCAGACCTTGTAATATCGGACATGGCACCCAATATGAGTGGTATGAGAGATATTGATCTCCCTCGGGTAATGTACCTTGCTGAACTGGCTTTAGATCTCGCCAGAACTGTCTTGAAGCCTGATGGATGCTTTCTTGTTAAGGTTTTTCATGGCGAAGGCTGTGAAGAACTACAGCGGCAACTGAAGATTAGCTTTAAGAGTGTGAAGGTCAGGAAACCTAAGGCTTCTAGGGCAAGATCGAGTGAAATCTATCTATTGGCCGCGGGTTTTCGGGGCTTAGACTGAATTCACGTGCAAAATTTTCTATGTTCATTAGAATTGGGCATTAATACGGGTCCTTTTCGTGAATCGCCAACAGGCGCTCTATTAACCTATTTTACTAACCACTGGGGGATAAACCCTTGAATGATATGGCAAAAAACCTGATTCTTTGGATGATTATTGCGGGAGTGCTGCTCACGGTATTCCAAAATATTAATCAGGAACCTCGAGAAGACAGCATTAATTACTCCGAATTCATTCGGGAAGTTCGTGCGGGTCGAGTTCAGCGTGTCGAGCTCGCGGGTATAAATATTATGGGTGTTCGCAGTGACAACTCGCAGTTTCGTTCGGTCATGCCGCTGATTGGTGATGATCAACTGCTGAATGACTTGTTTGAGAACGATGTCGAGGTAACGGCTAATGAGCCGGAGCAGCGCAGCATCTGGATTGATTTGCTGCTGTCCATATTTCCAATATTGATTATCGTCGCGTTATTCCTCTTCTTCATGAGGCAGATGCAAGGTGGGGGTGCTGGAGGTAAGGGCGGTCCTATGTCTTTTGGCAAGAGCAAGGCTAAGCTCTTAGGCGAAGATCAGATAAAGGTAACGTTCGCCGATGTAGCCGGCGTCGACGAGGCGAAAGCGGATGTGCAAGAGTTAGTAGAGTTTTTACGTGAGCCAGACAAATTCCAGCGACTAGGTGGTCGTATTCCCCGCGGCATTTTGATGGTCGGGCAACCAGGTACTGGTAAAACGTTGTTGGCTAAAGCGATAGCTGGCGAAGCTAAGGTTCCTTTCTTCTCTATTTCAGGTTCCGATTTTGTTGAGATGTTTGTAGGTGTAGGTGCTTCGCGAGTGCGGGACATGTTCGAGCAGGCGAAGAAGCAGTCACCTTGTATCATTTTCATAGACGAGATCGATGCAGTGGGTCGTCATCGTGGCGCCGGATTAGGTGGCGGTCACGATGAGCGCGAGCAAACGCTAAATCAGTTACTGGTTGAGATGGATGGTTTTGAAGTCAACGACGGCGTGATCGTTGTCGCGGCCACGAACAGGCCTGATGTATTAGACCCGGCACTGTTGCGTCCAGGTCGATTTGATCGGCAGGTCGTGGTTGGATTGCCAGATATTCGTGGCCGAGAGCAGATTCTCAAAGTGCATATGCGCAAGGTGCCCATTAATGACAACGTTAAGGCCAGTGTAATTGCACGTGGTACTCCTGGTTTTTCTGGAGCTGATCTTGCTAACTTGGTGAACGAGGCTGCACTGTTCTCGGCTCGTGCAGGCAAGCGTCTCGTGACTATGGAAGAATTCGAGAAAGCCAAAGATAAAATCATGATGGGTGCAGAGCGCAAATCTATGGTGATGTCAGACAAGGAAAGAAAGAATACGGCTTACCATGAGTCGGGTCATGCGATCGTCGGTAGATTGGTGCCAGACCATGATCCTGTCTACAAGGTTAGCATCATTCCACGAGGTCGCGCATTGGGCGTTACTATGTTTCTGCCAGAGGAAGATCGTTACAGCCTGAGCCGGCAGACTATTTTGAGCCAAATTTGTAGCCTTTACGGCGGTCGCATTGCTGAAGAAATTACACTTGGCAAGGAGGGAGTGACTACTGGTGCCTCTAACGATATTCAGCGAGCGACAGAGATGGCTCGCAACATGGTGACTAAGTGGGGGCTGTCAGAAGAGTTAGGTCCTTTGCTCTACTCGGAAGATGAGGGAGAGGTATTTCTGGGCCGTTCGGCCGCCTCGCAAGCGAAGTCCTTTTCTAGTGATACGGCAATAGCGATCGATGTGGAAGTACGCAAAATCATTGATGAATGCTATGGCAGAGCTACTAAGATTCTAGAGGAGCATAGTGAGCAGCTGGAATTGATGAAAGATGCTTTGATGGAGTACGAGACTATCGATGCCGACATGATTGATGACATCATGAAAGGAGAGAGGCCAAGACCTCCAGCCGATTGGTCGGATAGTGATTCCAGTAATTCAGACAATGGCGGGTCAAGTACCACGGAAGCGGCGAGCGAAGATATTGACAAATCTGGTTCGATCGATGGTGCGGCCAGCGAACATTAGGATGTCTCTGAATAACTATATGATACCTCTGGGTTTTGGGCTATTCATAGGCGCCCAAATCACAGCAATTAAGAATCCCCGTTTTGATTGAAAGCCTTACAGCAGGAGAACGACACATTGATCTGTCTTCTCCTGTTTGTATGGGCATAATAAACGCTACACCTGACTCCTTCTCCGATGGCGCCGAGCTTCAGAAACTCGGTGCCGATTTCTTTCAGCTCGATATTGACAAGGCTCTATCCCGTGCCGAGGCTATGGCTGCCGCTGGCGCCACCTTCATCGATGTGGGCGGAGAGTCAACACGTCCAGGTGCCTTTGCAGTAACAGAGCAGGAGGAACTGGATAGAGTCATTCCCATTATTGAAGCGATTCGCACAAGGCTAGATGTTTGTCTCTCAGCCGACACGAGTTCGCCGACTGTGATGGTGCAGGCGATAAATAGTGGCGCTGAGCTAATTAACGATGTACGCGCGCTCTCGACTCCCG
>CALSUH010000008.1 GCA_943789485.1 uncultured Pseudomonadales bacterium | reverse complement strand
ACCACCACTGTCCGGCGCAGCCCAGTTATCTCAGCGGGCGAACTCTTAACTTTCTTGCCATCAGGCGACACTGCAACGAGCTGGCCGTTAGCATGCTCTACAAACTCACAATGCTCTCCCTGGCTGTTAATAAGTCTATCTCCAGTAACTACTAGTCTGTCGTCCAGTAACCGCTTAATTTGCATGCTAGGAGCCTCTCAGTAGGGTGGTGGTCTGTATTATAACCCCGGGTGTCAAGTACGCCTGGAGTAGGGGGCCTTGTTTCCTAGTAACCGCCCAGCCAGCACCCCACCCTAGGGGGCACACCCCGATAAGTCAGAATGGTTCCATTGCACCCATATACATACTATTGTGGACGACTGATAACTAACTACCCTAGCCCTCAGTTAGCGCCTTTATAGCCTCCAAATGCAGCGAATTGGGCCTGTTTGGGGCTTAATCACCTATCTTAGTGTCTCACAGGGTATACCTGACAGCCTAAGCCCAGGAGAAAACCGGGGACAGACCACGTTTAAATGTGAAAACCGGGGACAGACCACGTTTAAACGATTGGGTTTCCCCGGGCTTAGACTTCTCAAAAGAACCGGGTAATAGGGGGACAGACCACGATAAAAAAGACTGGAGGGAGATTAAAAAACCTGCTCTCTCCTTAAAAATCTACTGCGTCCCAAACGCCTGCTTACGCGCCACAACCTGATCCGCTCTGTGCTCATATGTATCTCTTCATCAGTACCTAATTCCATTTCTTCATTCATCAGGAGTACCCTTTGTGTTAGCTGCCTGAATTGAATACGCGAGCTTCTGCCCAAACTCAAATCTATGCTCTACGGCACTAGTAAGAAATTTGAGCTTATTACCACGATTAAGCATTACAAGTTGTGGTGGATGGTGTGGTGGATATTGAAATTTAAGGCAGAAGTGGATTTAAAACAATCAAGCAATCAAGTAACTTGTTGATTTTATTGGTGCCCCGGACAGGAGTCGAACCTGTGACCTGCCCCTTAGGAGGGGGCCGCGCTATCCAGCTGTGCCACCGGGGCTGAAGCGGACACAGTATAACACCGGCTGTGGTAATTTTTGAATCTTCACTGCACGATCACATCTTCGGGCGACTTGGGCTAGAATGAGCATTGCTAACAATCGATAGAACTGGGCTTTAGAGAATGAGTAGTGAAATAATTTGGTCATGCCTGCGCTTCGATGAATTGAGTACTGAGGACCTGTATCAGATTCTGCAACTGCGGGCTGAGATCTTTGTAGTTGAGCAGAATTGCGTGTATCAGGATGTGGATGGCTTCGATCAGGGGGGGCTGCATGTGATAGGACAGCTGTCGGTTAGTGATGAGGCAAAGCTCATTTGCTACAGCAGGCTGCTGCCACCCGGGCGCAAAATACGAAGGCGCGTCGGTGGGTAGGGTTGTCACTAAAAAATTGGTTCGAGGTGGGGGGGCCGGCCAAAGCACTAATGTTGAATTCACTGAAGTTCTGCAAGGAATATTGGCCGGACAAGGCTATTACTATTTCGGCGCAACAGTATTTGCAGAAGTTCATATACTGATTTTGGGTTCGAGGCTGAGTCTGAGCCTTACGATGAAGATGGCATTCCTCACATACGCATGCCACTTAATCCTTAACTAGCTGCTCGACTTTTTCGAATGTACTCAAGGCTTGCGCATCCGATGCTGGCTTCAGCATAGTAATAATGACTATAACCATCGATGCTAAGGCAAAGCCAGGAACTATTTCGTATAGATCGAAGAGTCCGCCAGCCAAATTAGACCAAACAACGACTGTTACGGCGCCAACGATCATGCCCGCTATCGCCGATGCAGCAGTCATCGATCGCCAGAACAATGAGAACACAATCACTGGACCGAAGGCCGCGCCGAAGCCTGCCCAAGCGTAGCTTACTAGGTCTAGCACCCTACTCTCTCTGTCACTAGCAATAACCATAGCCAGTAGTGCAATTGCGATTACTGCGCCTCTGCTCACCATTAGCAATTCCTTTTCGGACGCCTGGGGCCTTACGAACACGCGATAAAAATCTTCACTAATTACTGAAGAAGAAACCAGTAACTGCGAGTCTACTGTAGACATAATCGCCGACAATATAGCGGCTGTGATGATTCCGGCAACCCAAGGGTTAAATAGCTGTTGGCTGAGTGCTATGAAGACAGTCTCTGGGTTTTCCAATGGATTATCTGCAAAATATGCGATGCCGGCCAAACCCGTGGCTACCGAACCGAATAACACCAGCACCATCCACACCATGGCGATGCGTCTTGCAGCGACTAGCTTCTGTGGGTTTTCGACGGCCATAAACCTCGCCAAAATGTGCGGCTGACCCACATAGCCCAAGCCCCAAGCAATGAGAGACAGAAAACCAATCAGTGTCATGTTGCTAAGCAGCTCCGTGCTCTGCGGGTTCACGGCTTGCATCTGCTGCCACACAGCTTCCGTTCCGCCGCTACTAAGTATCACCACTGTCGGCGCGACCAGTAACGCCAAGAACATGAGCACCGCTTGCACTGCATCTGTCCAAACAACCGCGAGAAAACCGCCGATAAAAGTGTAGCCAACAATTATCAAGCCGCCGGAAATTAAGGCGGTCGAGTACTGCATGCCGAAGCTGTTCTCAAACAATATAGCACCACCTACTAACCCAGACGCGGTATAGAAGGTAAAGAACAGTAGGATCACGAAGGCGGACACGAGGCGTAAAACTCTAGTGGTGTCGTTAAAGCGATTCTCGAAATAATCCGGCAGTGTTAGTGAGTTGTTTGCCTGCGCACTGTAAATTCGAAGACGCTTGGATACAAACAACCAGTTGCAGTAAGCCCCCAGTACTAGGCCGATACCTATCCAAATCTCACTGAGCCCTGAGAGATAAATAGCGCCAGGTAGCCCCAGCAATAGCCAGCCGCTCATATCCGAGGCGCCGACACTGAGCGCGGTAACAACCGAGCCGAGCTTACGACCACCTAGAATATAATCGTCCAAACTATGCGTGCGTCTATACGCCTTAATGCCGAGGAACAATATCAGAATCAGGTAGGCAACGAAGGTTACCAATAATGGTGCGTCGAAACTCATATATGCCTTGCCCGGAAGCGTCCGGTGGGCATGCTAGGCATGCGGTAGATGTTGGGATACAGATGCTATCTCATGCTACCGAATGGCGAGATCAATGTGAATAGTCGTTATGCGCAACAGAGCCTTCAAAGAGATGCTCCACGAATTCCTCCTCCATCCCATTGCCGGCCAATTAATAGCCGCGACGCAGGTGTGGATGTTCATCGAGCACTAGACTAACCTCTCGAAGGTTTTCAATAGGATTGGCGACTTTGAGCGCAGCAAATGTGATGGAGCTTGTCACGGTCCCTCAGTTCAGCAATTCACCGTATTCCTGAGCTATACAGGCACCTCAGCGGTTTTATTGCAGTATTGTAGCTTCAGAAATCGCGCTATCGCCGCAATTGAAGCGGCACTGGCCTGCCTATATTTAAGCATTTGTATTACTAATCCTTTTTGAATTGCCTCTTTTATTTTTAATAAACTAATTACTTTACTAATTAGCAAAAAATAGAAAAATACTTAAACAAAGTAAATACTTTATTTAAAGTGCCGATTAATGGGTTAAACTGAATCGAGTTAACACTGGGTTAATGCTATGGAACTCCCTAAAAGCCAAGATCGAATCATTGACCGCCTGAAAACGCGCGGGCCGCAGTCGGTTAAAATTCTTTCAAAACAATTAGCTATGACGACTATGGGGGTTCGTCAGCACCTCGCTGATCTAGAAACAAGGGGGCTAGTACTGCAAACGCAAGAAGAGCGGCAGACTCGCGGACGGCCAGTGCATCTGTGGAAATTGAGCAAAAGTGGGCACAACAGGTTTCCTGACAGCCACGCACAAACAGCGCTCGAGCTAATCGATGTCATCCGCTCCTCACTCGGCGAGGAAAGCCTTAACCAACTCATCGATAGCCGCAGCGAAAAAGTCGAGGCCAGCTATCGTGCCCAGCTAGATGCCGCCGCCCCCGAACTACAACAGCGAATCGAGAGACTCGCTCAGCTGCGCAGCGAGGAAGGCTATATGGCCGAAGTACGCCTATTACCGGATGGCTGGATGCTTATAGAGAACCATTGCCCTATCTGCAGCGCGGCGGCCAGTTGCCAGCAATTTTGCAAGTCTGAATTAGAGATTTTTCAGCGCCTATTCGAAAATGAGGCCACGGTTGCACGCACCGACCATCTTTTAAAAGGAGCGCGGCGTTGTGCCTACAAAATCACCGCACGCAGGACCTAAACGCGAAATTTTCTAGATGAATTCTGCTATACTCGCGCACTTGCTTAGGCTGGGCGGCACTAGCTACGAACAACTCGGTAATCTATGAAACCTCTAGCAGTGAAAATATCCCTAGCAGTCGCAGTACTGGCTGTCCTAGCGCTAGCTCTTATGCCGAAAGTTATTGGTGCAAGCATAGAGAGCGCGACTATCGACAATCTGCTAGCTCTCATCCCGCCAGAGGCCCAGAGTCAATTTGAAATTCGCCACAATGAATTTAGCGATGGCTGGTTTAACAGCTCAACTACAATCGAATTAATCTATACCCCTATTGGCAGCGACACGATCACACTATCGATGGATTTCGACATCGATCATGGCCCGCTTCTGCAGACCGAGGATGGGCTTCGTATTGGCCTTGCATATGCGGTAATTCAGCCGAGTATTCGCAACGACTTGGTCAACAGCGCAATTGCAGACCTCTCCTTTCCCCTACCCGACATCACACTCAATTTATTAGCGCGCTTCGATCAATCGTTGCAGCTGGATTTAAATGTTAGTGAACTCAGCTTTAGCGATACTGCAGGTGAATTAAGCTTTGCTGGGTTAGATGCGAATGTCGACGTAGCCGCAGATCAGTCCGCTTACATCTCAGTACAAATGGGAGAACTATCAGCTACCGAGAGCACGGCCAATTCCAATGTGCTCATCACTGGAATGACTCTAACGAGCTCGACGACACAGATGAACGACATACTCACCCAGAGCCGCGCGAGGTTCTCGATTCCTGCCGTAAGCAGTACCTGGCCCCTGCCATTTTCAGTGTCCGGCATAGGCATTGACTACGGCCTGCAGGCCTCTCCTGGCAAAGAAAATTTCAGCGAGATCTACCAAACAATCCGGCTCGCGAGTATCGAAAGCGAAATTCCAGTGCGCTCCTTCAGCTGGCTTAGCGAAATCAAACAAGTCAACAATGCGCTACTACGCGACTACTACAGGCTGCTCAGCGAAGTGCAGAATGAAATCAATAGCGGGGCCGATGCGCTGTCAGTAGATTTCGTCGAACTAGGACAGGAAATGTACCTGCTCGTTTTACGGAATCCGCTAGCGCTCAATAACCGAATAGAAGCAAATTCCTATGATGGCGATCATATTCTCGATCTACGCGTTCTATGGAGCGGCATCAGTACGTTAAATAGCGCCGCCGAATTTAATATCAACGCAGCGATCGCTGCACTGAACATGACACTTGAAATATCTTTAGACCTAGAGGCTATTCTTCGTAGCCCACTAGCGGGGCTAGTCGACCCCTATGTGCAACAGGGTTATCTTACAGTTTCCAACGGTAGGGTCATGATAGAGGTCAGCGTGCAAAATAACGTGCTAAAAGTAAATGGAGACGAACTTCCATTGGATCAATTCTTCTAAACTCACCGAGACAAGTAACTACATTTGAATTCGTCCTTAATTGGCCTTTACATAAACCGAGCTCCAGATAAGCATGCCGAAAAAATCAGACAAAAATTCTTCGCGTAACGATTCACAGCATTCTCCGCGAAAACTTTTCTCCTACCCGAAATACTGGGCGGAGTGCTTCGAAACAGCACCCTATCTACCCATGTCGCGCGAAGAGATGGATCTATTAGGCTGGGATAGCTGCGACATAATCATCGTCACAGGAGATGCCTACGTCGATCACCCAAGTTTCGGTATGGCGGTAATAGGAAGATTGTTAGAAGCGCAAGGGTTTAGAGTTGGGATTATCGCGCAGCCTTCATGGGATAGCGCCGACCCCTTCAAAATACTCGGCAAGCCGAATCTTTTCTTCGGTGTTACCGCTGGCAACATGGATTCACTAATCAATCGTTATACTGCCGACCTACGTATGCGCAGCGATGATGCCTACACACCTAAAGGCGAGGCTGGCAGACGCCCTGATCGATCGGTTATTGTCTACAGCCAACGCTGTCGCGAAGCCTACTACGACACCCCTATCGTCATCGGCGGCATCGAAGCCAGCCTGCGACGCATCGCGCAATACGATTACTGGAGCGACAGTGTAAGGCGTTCCGTTTTAATCGATTCGAATGCGAACATATTGCTATTTGGAAATGCGGAGCGAGCGCTCGTAGAGGTTGCCCACCAGTTCGCTGCTGGAAAAACAGTCGAGGATATGAAGTTTTTGCGAGGAACCGCCCGTGTGGCTGCAGAAGTGCCAGAGGGCTGGACCGAGATCGATTCAACGCGCATAGATTGGCCTTCGAAGATCGACCAACTGCCGAATCCTTATGAATACAATAAAAATGATGGAGAAAATCCTGATATAGAGAATGCTGATGCTAAGGGCACCGAAATACCCAGCCTCAATAGCGATCAAGCGCCACAGCCAGTCCGAATAATCCCGCTGCCATTGCAACGCAAAGAGAAGTACGACTCGGAAACCACCTACATTCGACTTCCCTCCTTCAGTAAAGTAACAAATGACCCTGCCCTGTATGCGCACGCATCACGGGTATTGCATCAGGAGGCTAACCCCTACAACGCTAAGCCACTGGTACAGAAACACGGTACGCAAGAGATATGGGTTAACACGCCGCCGATTCCTCTCGAAACCGAAGAGATGGATTGGATCTTCGACCTACCTTATCAACGGAGACCACACCCGTCCTATGGCGATGCGAAAATCCCTGCTTACGACATGATAAAAACGTCCGTGAATATTATGCGCGGCTGTTTCGGTGGTTGTACGTTCTGCTCAATTACCGAACATGAGGGGCGCATCATTCAGAGCCGTTCGGAGGAATCGATTCTGCGTGAAATTGGAAAAATCAGAGATCAAGTTCCGGGCTTTACCGGAACTATCTCCGATCTAGGCGGGCCGACAGCGAACATGTACAAGTTAAATTGTAAGTCGCCGAAGATTCAGAAAACTTGCAAACGACTCTCCTGTGTCTACCCCAACATCTGCAAGCATCTGAACACGGATCACAGCCCCACGACGCAACTGTACAGAAAGGCTAGAGCGATACCCGGCGTTAAACGCGTCGCAATCGCGTCAGGTCTTCGCTATGACCTCGCCCTAAAAGATCCGGAGTATATAGAGGAACTCGTCACGCATCATGTTGGCGGCTACCTGAAGATTGCACCAGAGCACAGTGAAGATAAGACACTCTCGAAAATGATGAAACCGGGCATCTCTGCCTATGATGATTTCAAAGTATTGTTTGATAAATTTTCGAAGAAGGCAGGCAAGGAACAATATTTGATTCCTTACTTCATTGCAGCCCATCCGGGAAGTGATGCCGAAGATATGTTGAACCTTAGCCTGTGGCTTAAGCAGAGAAACTTCAAGCCAGATCAGGTTCAGACCTTCTACCCATCACCGATGGCACTCGCTACCGCCATGTATTATTCAGAGCGAAATCCGCTGGAGAAGGTGCGATACAAGAGCGAGAAACTCGCCATCTGTAAAGATATCGATCAGCGACGCTTACAGAAAGCATTCCTGCGTTATCACGATGAAAAGAATTGGCCAATGCTGAGAGAGGCTCTGCACGAACTCGGCAGAGCTGACTTGATCGGTGAGGGAGATAAGTTCCTAATTCCGAAGGCTAAGCCAAGACTAAAACAGCCTCAAAAAAGAGGCAATCAACGAAGACGCTAGGATAGCACTGGCTCAACCGTCGGAATCCCTGTCACTGCCTATACCATCGTTAATTAGCGCTGGCTGGCTAGTTAGTCAATTTTGACTGGAGTTATATTACTGAATAGATGGGTATCGTCGATGGTAAGTACAAGAGGTTTCTCCGCCTGAACAGCAAAAATTTCTTTTAGGTGCCGCAGAATATTACAGTTATCTGGGGTGTCGGTTTTCCCATTAACACCCTTCAAGCATATCGGGAAATTCGATTAAGTACTGGAAATAGATTAGCCGATAGCCCAGTTGCATGAACTGATCTTGCTTCTCACACTTGCCACTGGCCGCCCAACCGATTCGCGACTGTCTGATAAACTTAACACACGCCTAAGACTTAGGCTCTTTAGCCTTCTCGCCTTCCTCTAACTCAGCTTTGAGCTTCTTCTCGTTATCTAGCCTAAATTCTATATTCGATAGAATACCTCTGAGTATATTCATCTCCATCACATCGATTCTGATGCGACTAAACAAACGACGCATTCTTGGCATAAGCTGCCTTGGGTTTTCCGGATCATGAAATTTAATGGCCGTCATTACTCTCTCTAGATGAACATAGAAGTGTTCAACCTGCTCCCCATTTGCCTTCTCCTGATCCCAAATCTCGTCCTCTGCAATGGCCGGCTTCTCATCCAAGGCTAACGCTGCCTTACGCACTTCATAACAAACCACCATCACTGCCGCTGACAGGTTCAATGAACTGTAGTTTGGATCTGCGGGAATCTGCACATGGAAATGACACAACTGGAGTTCCTCGTTGTTCAGCCCCGCATCTTCCCGACCAAATACCAAGGCGACTTTGTTGACTGCCGCCTCTGTCACGGCCTTTTGTCCACACTGCTCTGGCGAAACCATCGGCCAGGGAATGTTACGAGACCGCGCGCTTGCTCCGATGACCAGACCACAGCCCTCGACAGCCTCTTGCAGGGAAGACACCACGCGAGCATTGTCGAGAATATCAACAGCGGAGACCGCCCGACCCACCGCCACACCACTAGGAAAGTCCGCCGGCGCTACCAAAGTCAATTTGCTAAGTCCCATATTCTTCATCGCACGCGCAGTAGCTCCGATATTTCCCGGATGAGAGGTATTCACTAGAACTACGCAGACCTGATTGAAATCAAACATTTTGCTGTCACTACTTGTTAACAAAGAACCGCGAATTATAGCAGGATAGATCCCCTCTAGCGTGCTAACAAAGGGTGAATTAAGGCCAGAGGTGCCATAGAATTGTTCAGCGGGCCTGCAAATTGTAATAGTTTCCTTCTGCTTTCTTTTGTTTGCTATCATAGCTCCTAATATCGGTGGCTGTAGCCCTTCTCATGCGCGGAGTTAATTCCCACAAGAGTCCTCCTACAGATCCGCAGAAATAGGCTCCAGGTGTTTGATAGAAGCCCAAAATTGTTCCCTAACAGGCCGTCGCCTGTTGGCACGCTCAGGAAGTTAGCAATGCATCCCTTGTTAAATATCGCGCTTCAAGCCGCTAGAGATGCGGCCGAGGCAATAGCACATAGCAGCGACCGTCTCGACAGAATTAAAATCATCAATGACGATCCTGCTCATTTCCTCACGTCGATGGATTTGGAAGCCGAGAAAACAATCTTCTATCATTTAGAGAAAGCATACCCAGAACACAGTTTTCACTCCCGCGCCTCTGGCCTCAAACAGGGAGAAAACAAAGATACTGTATGGCTTATCGATCCCCTTTTAGGCAATAGAAATTTCGCCACTGGTTATACTCAGTTTGGTGTATCACTGGCCTGCCAAATTGAAGGTGTGGTTCAGCATGCAATCCTCGTCTGTCCTCTTTTGCGCGAAGAATTCATTGCCACCAGGGGTGCCGGCGCTCGACTTAATTCGCACCGCATTCGTGTAGGCAAACGCACGGAGATTCAGGGAAGCCTTATAGGCATCAATCCCGAGGGCATGCAACAAGACGTTGCTGTGGGGCTACAAACAGAATTCATGACTGCGGGCGCCAGCCCGAGGATCTCCGGCTGCACTGCTTTGGATATGGTACAAATTGCGGCAGACCGAATGCAGGGCGGCTGCTCGGCGAACGAAAACAGGCTTACCTTGGCTGCTGCCAAGCTTATTCTGCAAGAAGCAGGCGGACTCCTAGGTAGCGAAGATGGAAACCCTAACCTAACTGATGCGAAGGAATTGTTGTACGGCAACCCCAAGATATACAAGCAGTTGAGCATGCTACGCAAAGGTATTCCCGCCTAGGCTTTGCAACTTTCTGTGTCAGGGGGAACATGGTTTCAAAAGTAAGGTATATTAATCGGCACTGACTTTGATTTAGCATTCCCCACTGGGCTATTAACTCACTATGTCTTCGACTAGCAATAAGCACAGTTACAATCTGGCCGAAGGCCCCATTCAAAAATCTCTCATCCGCATGACCACTCCGATGATCATCGGCATGCTCATGCTATTCACGTTTAGCCTCGTAGACACATTATTTATTAGCTTCCTTGGCACCGAAGCGCTTGCAGCAATTAGCTTTACGTTTCCAGTCACCTTTACCATTATGAGCCTCGCTATCGGCCTAGGCATCGGGGCCTCAGCTGTCGTCGGTAAATATCTCGGCCGCTCTGAATACGAGAAAGCTAAAGAAGCCTCCACGGTTATTAACTACATCTCGTTGCTGCTTGCCACCATTGTAGTCGCTGTCTGCTGGTTCTTCATGGACAGCATATTTCACTTGATGGGTGCTCGCGAATCGTTAATGCCCGCAATCAGGGAATACATGATTGTCTGGTTTCCAGGCAGCATTATGGTCGTCTGCATCATGACCGGTAATAGCATATTACGTGCTTGTGGCGACACCAAAACACCCAGCATATTGATGGCCGCCGCCGGCCTTATCAACGCCGTTCTCGACCCCGTCTTCATATTCGGCCTCGGCCCTATACCCGCACTCGGCATTCAAGGAGCTGCCTGGGCAACAGTAATTGCATGGGGAGTCTGCTATTTCTATTTGATGTATATCCTTGTCATTCAAAAAGAACTGGTGAGCGGTTCGCTACCTAGCCGCCCGGTTATGCTTTCGTCCGGGCGCGAAATGCTGCGCATTGGCGTTCCCGCTGCTGGGGCAAATATGATGACCCCTCTGGCGGCGGGCATCATGACGGCAATCGCCGCGAGCTTCGGTGACGAGGCAGTTGCCGCTTTCGGCGTAGGAGCCCGACTCGAGCCCATGGCTACCCTTATTGTTTTAGCTATGTCCTCTTCCCTGCCCCCGCTCATCAGCCAGAATTTCGGCGCGGGCAAGATCGGCCGAGTTGAGGAAGCCTACCGACTCTCGATCAAATTTATTCTTGGGTGGCAAATACTGGTGTACCTGGGCCTGGCACTAGGGGCTGGCGTGATTGCCTCGACATTTTCCGACGACCCAGCAGTGATCGACACTATAAAACTATTTCTCTGGGTTCTGCCACTGGGCTACGGTATGCAGGGCGTCATCATTCTGACGAACTCGTCATTGAACGCTTTGCATCGGCCAATGTCTGCCCTTTATCTAAGCGCCGCACGCTTCTTCGTTTTCTACGTGCCACTGGCGTATGTGGGAAGTCAGTGGTTTGGATTAGCAGGGTTCTTCGGGGGCGCTTTATGCGGGAATTTCTTGATGGCTGCGATATCATTGCGGTCATTCAATAAGGCAATTACTGGAGAACGGACGACTCTCGCGAATTCCGTCGAGAGTACTGCCTAGGTCGCCAAAAACTGGACTGAAGAGTAGGCTAGCTCTGCACCGGCTAACTCTTTTGACTCACTCTATCCAGCGAACTTGAGCTGCCTAGCTGCGAAACAAGTTTTTCACGCCGTCCAGTAACGAGGCAGCGGCAGCCGGAGGCACTAGTACGTCGGCTGCAGCTTTCGCTTCAGTTGTTGGCTCAACTAAACTGAAACTCTTGTCCTCAACTGTCGCGCTGCCTGGCTCATCGTCGTAGCTCAGGCGGTTGTTAGCCTGCTGAAAGGCCAACATCTCCATGCAGATCTCGTTGTATTCTCCCTGCGAGAGCAGCTCGGGCTGTTCTTTCATATTCAGCACAAACTGTTGGTCATTCGCTGCAGAAAGATAGTGAAGCTCCCTCTTTGAACTTAGCAACAAGCCTTCTTCCTTCGCGATGTTGTAAAGCGGCGTCCCACGTAAAGGGATATAAGGAAAGAAGAAGAAATGTTCTGGCGCAATAGCTTTGTTTAGCTCAAGTGTCTTGCGCATATTCTCTGCCGTTTCTAGCGGCGCGGCTACAATATTGAATGTCAGCCGATTGATACCGGCTTTCTTGCAGTTCGCGGCAGCTTCGATAACCTGCTTATTGGTCATTTTACGACCAAGCATCTTCGCTCTGAATTCTTCGTCACCACTTTCTATGCCAAACCAAATCGTGTGGCAGCCTGCCTCGGCCGCTGTCTTACAGAAGGCTTCGTTCATCACCTCCACGCGAGAATTAATTGAGAAGGGGAGGCGAATCTGTTCCTTGTAAAGTGCAAAGAAGGCTCTCACGAATTTAAGATTGGAAAGGAACAATTCATCCCAAAATTCGAAATAGCCCACACCGTACTTATCGCGCAGGCGAATAAGTTCATCGACCATATCTTGCGGGTCGTACTTTCTTAGAAATGTTTTCTTGGTTTTCCAGCCTTCCAAAATTGGCGTGTTACAGCAATAAGTGCAGCGGTATGGACAACCTCGCCCAGTCATCACGGGAAGGACTAGCTTTCCCTTTGGTCCGAAGATCGAGGAGTTTACATCTTTAAAGCCATCCTCCTTTTCAAAGACATCGTAGTCAGGAAAAGGAAGCGAGGCCAAGTCGCCAATCTGATGCGCTTCTGTTTCATAAACAGAACCGTCGATTAGTTTTTCCCACAAGCCGTCCGCCGGGCCATGTTTCGTTCCCTGCAAATGCTGCACGAGATTGCCGATGGCGTGCTCACCGTCGCCCACGCAAATGTAATCGACGCTAGGACTCTCTATTGTTTGCTCTTGCGATAGCATTGCCTGATAGCCACCAATCACGAGCGGCAAGTCTGGCATCAATTTTTTGATTTCCGTGAAGTAGGGCTCCATCGGATACCAGTGCGGGCTCATGATCGAGAAGGCAATAACATCCGCATCGAGATCCTGAATCATGCGTGCATAATTTTCGGGGGAATATTTTTCCGCATCACGTAAAATGAGCACCGGCTCGAGCAGTACTTCCACATTCGGAAAATCACGTTTTAGATAAGCTGACATACTCGCGATTGGCATCGCGATTTCATTGCCATCCGGCGAATAGAAGGAAAAAGCAAGTCGCAGTGTTTTTGTCTTAACGCTACCAAACCAGCGCGACTTCTCTTGCGGATACACCGGCCGATCGTTGCCAACCGCTATAACATCTACCTTGGAATTCATAGCTTAATCCTGAGTACTCATTTCTAGGTGCCGACCCAACAAGCAGTAAGGCTCAGCTTACCAACTAAAATAACAGCTTTCACTGGCTTGCTATCGACTGAATATCCCTAAAGTATACCAGTTTTCACTATAATAATCATGAAACGCAGAGCACACAAAGCCCCGAAAAACATGTGGTTAATAGCGCTTTGTCCTAGCTGCAGTTTCCAGCACTGAAGGATTGCTTTATGCTTTGCTCAATATCTACGAATCCTACTAACGCCGGCTTGCCATAAACAATCCACCGATTCGGAAACACGCACTGTATGAATGCATTAGACGCTCTACACCTGAGAAGTTCCGTTCCTAAGCTGAGCGGCCCACTTCCCTCCCAGGAGATGCTCGAGAATATTTACAAAGCTGCTTTTAGTGCGGCAGATCATGCTGTATTAAAACCCTGGCGATTTCTGGTCGTGACGGGAGGCTCACGGGAGAAACTTGGCGATCTCTTCGCCAAGGCCGGCGTAGCAAAGGATGCATCTCTTAATCAGGGTGCAATAGAAAAATTACGCGGCAAGCCGCTGCGCGCTCCCCTAGTCTTAGTTTGTATATCTAGCTACAAGCCTCACCCCAAAGTACCTGAGATCGAGCAAGACTTGTCCGCAGGCGCCGCCACACAAAATATGTTGTTGGCAGCTTTCGCGCAGGGTCTAGGCGCAATGTGGAGAACCGGCTCTTTAGCTTACGACCCCACCGTCAAGAACGGCCTAGGACTGAGCGTTGAGGAAAAGATTGTTGGGTTTCTTTACATTGGAACGATCAATGGTGGCACTAAACAACTGTATGAACCAGATGTTCAGTCGTATTTTCAAGTGTGGTAGGTGGAGCACTTGGTACGAAGCCCATATAAACACCAACTAAAGTCTATCTAAATGTCGGCTGACGGCGGCCAGCTTAGCGCTTAGATAGCGTGCATCTCGAGTGCGTGGAATTAACCCTAAAACGAGAAGGGTTGCTATGAAAAGTTTAACTAGAATGACACAAACGTCCTTAACCGAAGTGCTGGGCCTAGGATCGAGTAAGGCCTATGCGCACCCTGGTCATCGCGCTAGTGGCACGAAAAATCTGTTGTTTGCCGTATTGACCGAAGCTCACATTTACGCCGCTCTAGCGGCATCGAACATGCTCCAATTCATATAAATGATGTTATAACTTATCCGCAGAAAAACTGATCACCCTCAAGGCTATTCACTTAGCTTGTATCATCCCAGTTAGCTCCTAAGCACCACAGGAAACGTTATCTAGATCCACGTCAAGGCGAAGCGAAAAAAACTTTACTGCTGTCTTGCACTGCGAACAGCTTACGCAATGAGCCAGATTAGCCGCGCAGATCGATTTTCAGGCTCTAGCTTAGCCTGACGAAGCTAGGCTATACTGCTGCCGTCCAATCAGAATAGACGACAATGCGAACCACGATTTTTTCTACTCCGATAATCACTCCGCTGCTGCGCTTGCTAGCAATTTTGATCCTCAAACTTATCGGCTGGACGTCAATCGGCAGCAAAGTGTCTGTCCCAAAATATGTCCTTATTGGCGCGCCTCACACAAGTAACTGGGATTTCCCCTTAATGCTAATGGTTGTATTAGAATTACGATTAGAGCTTTTTTGGATGGGCAAACATACCCTCTTCCCCTTCCCATTTGCCGGGTTCATGAAATGGTTAGGAGGCATCCCGATTAATCGTGACAAATCGCACAATGTTGTGCATCAGATCGTCAATCAGTTTACGAACAACGATAATTTTGTAGTGCTAGTGCCCCCTGAAGGCACTAGACGCAGGGTAAGCGAATGGAAGACTGGCTTTTACCACATAGCAAATAACGCTGGGGTACCGATATTGATGGGCTATGTAGATGCTGAGAACAAAGAAGCCGGATTCGCTGACTTCTTCCACCCCACTGGGGATCCAGAGAATGACATGAAGAAAATTCGCAGCTTCTATGCCCAGAAGAAAGGATTAAATGCTGAGAACAGCTAAGGCGACTAACCTAGTCTGATTGGCCGTCCTCAGAGCTCGGCGCTGCAGTCTCATTGCCTCCCTCAATACCGTCAGCCGGATATTGCAAACACTTCAGAAGGCTCTCGAAAACAAACTGCGCATATTCTTGCTTGCCAATTTCTCGCAATTTAAATTTCCACTGTTTTAGATGCCACTGTTGCAGCTGAGCCGTCACCTGAGAGGCCAGTAGTTCCGGCTGATCGCAAACGAATTTCCCGCTTGCCACGCCGCAGTGAATCGCATCCAACAATATGCCTTCAAAACGTAATTCAAGCTCTAGTGTTTTCTGCTGTTGCTCCCGGGGCAAGCCCTTCAACTCCATGAAGCAGAAATAGTACCAAGGACTCAACTTCTCCATGGCAAATATTTCCCCATAGACGATTGCGCGCAGGCACTGGAGTGGTTCAAGATCATGCGAGCTCAAGCCACCGATTATCTCATCGATAGTATCTCTTAGCACACCCTCTATCACTGAAGCGAGATCGTTTTTACTTCCGATATAAGCATAGAGACCACCCATGCTTATGCCCGTCTCTCGGCTCAAGTCCCGCAGACTCATCGCCTGAAAACCTTTAGTATTAGCCAGAGTGAAAGTCGCCGAAAATATTTTTTCAAGATTTCCAATGGCGATTTTTGGGTTCTTAATTTCCATCTTGTGTTTATGCATCTCGAAAACACTACGCCAAAAAGTCTCTCCCTCTAAGGTCCAGGCCTCGTTGAAGGACTCCATGCTAATTTCGATTGGCCAAGTTGCCATTGTTCTTTTACCTTCTCTGATTCGTTTTACTCTCTGCCCGTCAACCGCTGCCAAGCAACACAAATGTACTAGGCGTGAGTTAACCACAAAAAAAACTTCTATTCGAATAACATAGAAGCTTTTTAGATGAACACCTACCTAGCCTATCTGAACTTTGGCTTGTAGATTTCGCATCATCGCTGCAAATGTCGGTTTTGCAGCTGCATTGTGAACGCTAGAACCAATACGAGGCAATGGCTGCTGAGCCTGCGACCACACAGAGTCCTAGCGAGGCGCGCCGCAAATTCTGGTGAGAGAGGTAATGCATAGTACGCATTGCTACCCAGTATCCTGCCAACGTGGCAGGCATCATCGGCAATGAGATCATAATATGCTCCCTGCCAAAATGCCCGATGCTAAATAGCATCATCAGAGACATAAAGCAGCTAACCACAAAAAATGCCGCTAGATTAGCCCTGATGAAGTCATTCTCTTGGTGCTGCATCACCAATGCCATAGGTGGCCCGCCGATTGACGTACTCGTCCCCATGAACCCAGAAAGAAAACCCGCGCAGAAAAGCGACTTGCCATTCGCTTTAAAAATGATATTGCTCATGCTGATAGCTACCGCAACGAGAACCGATAGACCCAGCCAGAGTGCCAGCGCGTCCTGGTCGATCCACAGCAGCAGGAAACCACCGGATATGGTCCCAGGGACTCTCCCTAGAATCGCAAACCTCAAGCCACGAAACGAAATTGAGCGCCAGTGGCTATAGGAATTTGCAACCGACAAGGTTAACGCCGAGATAGTTATGGGCGCGGGAACATACAGTGGATCTATCAGGAAAAGAATGGGGGCCGCGACAATAGCTAGGCCGAAACCAATGGAACTCTGAACAAACGAGCCAATGAATATGACGAATACTACAATTGCGATTTCCATAAGCGGCTACAGACAGGTTTAGCGCAGCATTGAGCCGGCTGATAGTAAAACGTGGAGTGAATTAGCGAATACGGTGACGATAAAACTACTCCTCACTGAGGCTCAGCTTCTCCAGCAACGCATCATAGCCGCCTTCGTTAACTACTTCCTGAAAACCTATCTCCATTAACATTTCCAGAGCGATACCTGCGAATGTCCCCTGACTGCCATCGTAGATGTGTACCTCGGTAAAAGTATCGGGCACTTCTACAAATATCCTATGACCGATATCACCGTGAGGAATATTAATAGCACCGTCGATATGCCCGCGGCGATACTCTCGCTTCGAACGTACATCGATCCACACCACGTTGTCATTCGCCTGTGCCGCCAGCGTAACCGGCTCAAAGGGAAAAAAACTTGCACTAGCTAGTAGTGTGAACAGCAGTACAGCAATTCTCTTCATGAATGCCAACCCTCAGAATTGAGCGCCTGATAATACGCGCATCTAGCCGCAAGCGCTAGGTTGCCGCTGGCGCCAAGGACTCTTACAATGCGACTACGAAAGTAGCTATTCAACAAATAGTCGAGTGACTGCCTAAACCATTAATTTGGCATCCATCTCAGTAACAACTAGGAAGACATTCATGAAATCACGCGCTGCGGTTGCATTCGAAGCAGGTAAACCTCTAGAAATCGTCGAAGTCGATCTTGAAGGCCCAAAAGCTGGAGAAGTTCTCGTTGAAATCAAAGCGACAGGTATTTGCCACACAGATGCATTCACCCTGTCAGGCGATGACCCTGAGGGGGCTTTCCCCGCCATACTTGGCCATGAAGGTGCTGGCATTGTTGTCGAAGTAGGACCTGGCGTTCGTTCCCTGAAGGTTGGCGACACTGTCATCCCCTTGTATACACCCGAATGCCGTGAATGTGATTTCTGCCTAAATCCCAAGACAAATCTCTGCCAATCGATACGTGCCACACAGGGCCAAGGGCTTATGCCGGACGGCAGCAGCCGCTTCTCTGTTGATGGCAAACCCATCTTGCACTATATGGGATGCTCTACTTTTTCTAACTACACCGTACTGCCTGAGATTGCCCTAGCGAAGATTCGCTCGGACGCCCCTTTCGATAAGGTGTGTTACATCGGCTGTGGCGTTACTACCGGCGTGGGCGCAGTGGCGTTCGATGCCAAGGTAGAACCGGGCAGTACGGTTGCGATTTTCGGACTCGGCGGCATTGGCCTGAATGTTGTTCAGGGCGCATCGATGGTTGGGGCAGACCGAATCATTGGCGTCGACCTCAATGGCGACCGCGAGAGGCTTGCTCGCGAATTCGGTATGACCGACTTTATCAACCCATCGGACACCGACAATGTCACTGAAGCCATAATCGACTTAACCGGTGGCGGCGTAGACTATTCGTTCGAATGCATAGGCAACACCACGACTATGCGCCAGGCGCTGGAATGTACCCACAAGGGATGGGGTGAGTCTTATATCATCGGCGTAGCAGGAGCTGGGCAAGAGATCTCGACGCGTCCTTTTCAATTGGTAACCGGCCGCTCATGGAAAGGCACCGCTTTTGGAGGCGCACGCGGGCGCAGCGATGTACCCAAAATTGTCGATTGGTACATGAATGGCAAGATACAGATCGACCCACTGATTACGCACACGATGCCGCTGGAAGATATAAATAAGGCATTCGATCTGATGCACGAAGGTAAAAGCATTCGATCCGTCGTACTCTTCTAAATAACAGTTCTCAAACACTAATCGAGTAAGCTCTATGAAATACCTTCACACAATGGTTCGGGTAAATGATCTGGATAAATCTTTGGAGTTCTACTGCGAGCACCTAGGTCTCAAGCAGCTGCAGCGACGCGATTTCGAGGAGGCTAGGTTTAGCCTAGTGTTCCTCGCAGCCGAAGGTGACGAAGAGGCACAAGTTGAACTTACCTACAACTGGGACCCTGAAGAATACGACGAGGGCCGTAATTTCGGTCACCTCGCCTACGCCGTAGACAACATCTACGACACCTGCCAGAAACTGATGGATGCTGGCGTAACTATTAATCGTCCGCCACGCGATGGCCATATGGCATTTGTTCGTTCGCCGGATAATATCTCAATCGAACTCCTACAGCGCGGCGACGCACTGCAAGCTCAAGAGCCATGGAAGAGCATGGAAAATAGTGGTAAGTGGTAGCTATAATGGCCTGTTGAGCTTGAGCTAAACAGGCCGCTCGTTTATCATGTTGCCACTTCGAAATACGCTATTCCCAGCGACGCATCTGATTCGCGCTCGGGTACCTCTAAAACACTGGAAAGATCACTATGCAACTACTTGATGGCAAGTCTTGCTCGGCGGAAATTCGTCAAGAAATAGCCCAGAGCGTCTCTGAAATTAAAGCCAGCGGCCAACGTGCTCCTCACCTCGCAGCGGTACTCGTCGGAAATGACGGCGCCTCGCAGAACTACGTCGCCTTCAAGGTAAAAGACTGTGCAGAGGTGGATTTCGAGTCAACCACGATCCGTCTGGAAGACACTATTAGCGAGCAGGAATTGCTCGCTAAGGTCGATGAGCTAAACAACAACGATGCGATCGATGGTTTCATCGTGCAACTGCCACTGCCTGAGCATATCGATGAGAACAAAATCATCTTAGCTATCGATCCTGCTAAAGATGTCGATGGTTTCTGTCCTGAAAATGTGGGACGCCTGAACCTGGGCCTACCCACTTTTATATCGGCCACACCCAACGGCATCATGGAACTGTTAAAGCGCTATAAGATAGATACCGAAGGCAAGCACTGTGTGGTACTAGGCCGCAGCAACATCGTGGGCACACCCATGGCCGTGCTGATGTCACGCAATACCAAGCCAGGCAACGCGACCGTTACCATCGCTCATAGCAGAACAAAAAACCTGGCAGCGCTTTGCGCAACTGCCGATATACTTATCGTGGCAATAGGTAAGACAGAATTTGTCACCGCTGACATGGTAAAACAAGGCGCCGTTGTTATCGACGTAGGCCAGACTCGAGTCATTGATGACACGAAGAAATCAGGTTTCAGAAACGTAGGCGATGTTGATTTCGAGAACGTGAAAGACAAGTGCTCCTATATAACTTACGTAACCGGAGGTGTAGGTCCAATGACACGCGCCTCCTTGCTGCAAAACACCCTCAAAGCCCACCAAAGAAGATAGAGTAAATACCATGTTTCAATCACTTCCAGCTCTTCCCGCGGATCCCATTCTAGGACTCATGGCCAGCTACCGTGCTGACAGCAACCCGAAGAAAATCGATTTGGGAATCGGCGTCTACAAAAACGAGGCTGGCGATACACCCGTTATGACGGCGGTGAAGAAAGCCGAAGGTATGATTCTCGATTCGCAGACTACGAAAAGCTACGTGGGACCAACGGGTGCCGCCGACTACAATGCAATAGTAGCGGAGTTGTTACTTGGAAAATCCCTCAATGACAGCCTAGGCAAGCGGCGCGTTACCGTGCAGTCACCCGGAGGCTGCGGTGGCTTGCGACTTGCCGCCGAGTTCATTAAATCAGCTAACGCCGAAGCTACCGTCTGGGTAAGCAATCCAACCTGGGCAAACCACGTTCCCCTACTAGGCTCTGCGGGGCTCAAGATCGCAGAGTACCCCTACTACGACTACGACAGCCATAGTGTGAATTTCGATGGAATGATTGAATGCCTTAGCAAGATTGGAAGTGGCGATGTCGTGCTCCTGCATGGCTGCTGCCATAACCCTTGTGGTGCCGATCTAAACCAGAAGCAGTGGCAACAAGTTCGAGACGTTGCGCTCAAGCAGGGCTTCACCGTATTCATCGACCTCGCCTATCAAGGGCTGGGAGACGGCCTGGAAGAAGATGTCTATGGCACCCGCCTGCTCGCCGAGTCCTTACCTGAATTGATCGTAGTCAGCTCTTGCTCGAAGAACTTCGGGCTCTACCGAGAGCGCACTGGTGCGATGACACTAATCTGCGATAGTGATGCCGCGGCTGCAGTCGCTACTACCCAGATAGCCGGCGCCGCGCGAGCGATGTACTCAATGCCACCTGATCATGGTGCCGCCATCGTTCAACTGATTCTCTCGAATGAGGCATTGCGCACTCAATGGGATGCCGAATTAACCGAGATGCGTGACCGCATAAACGGTCTGCGCGTCCAATTCGTTAAGCAGATTCAGTCTATTGGAATTGATCAGGATTTTAGCTTTATCGAGAGAGAGAAAGGCATGTTCTCCTTCCTCGGCGTAAATGTTGATCAGGTTCAGTCCCTAGTCAATGACTACAGCATCTACCTCGTTAACTCTAGCCGCATTAACGTAGCTGGCATCAACGATTCCAACTTAGAGTATCTTGCCAGCAGCCTCGCTAGCGTATTGAAAGCTTAGTTACACCTTGCACCTCAAAGAAAAACGGCAGAAAAACGGGGACAGACCCCAATTAGTTGTCCATTCGCACTAGTGCGAAGAAAAACGGGGACAGACCCCAATTAGTTGTCCATTCGCACTAGTGCGAATGGACAACTAATTGGGGTCTGTCCCCTAAGTTTTTGTCCCCTAAGTTTTTTCCAAACAAAAGTGCAGACAACAATCAGACTGCGCGAGACCCCAGAGATTCCGATAGTGATCCGGCGAACTCTCTAAGCAATGTCTCAGTTGTTAACCAGTCGATACAGGCATCTGTAATCGACACGCCGTATTTCAGGTCACTCAGGTCGTCTGGAATAGGCTGATTGCCCTCCTCCAAGTTACTCTCGAGCATGACGCCGATGATCGACTTATTGCCGTTATTAATCTGTTCTGCGACCTCTTCCAAAACCAATTTCTGATTGCGATGATCCTTATTAGAGTTACCATGACTACAGTCGATCATCACATTTTCTATCAAACCCGCCTTCTGCAGCTCTTCTTCGCATGCCGCTACGCTCGCAGCATCATAATTGGGTGACTTGCCCCCTCTAAGAATGACATGGCAATGCGGATTGCCCCCTGTTCGAAACATGGCAACCTTGCCATCTTCTGTCACACTAATAAAACTATTAGTAGCGGACGCAGAGCGAATAGCATTTACCGCAACCATCAGCCCGCCATCGACATTATTCTTAAATCCCACCGCCGATGAAATGCCGCTCGAAAGCTTTCTGTGAGTCGAAGATTCTGTAGTCCGCGCACCTATCGCGGTCCAGCTAACCAAATCCTGCAGATACTGTGGCGTAATTAGATCTAAGGCCTCGATACCGATAGGTAGTCCTATTTCGGCTATGTCCAGCATCAAGCGGCGACCGATACGTAAGCCGTGGTCGATCTTGTGGCTGCCATCGAGATGCGGATCATAGATCAGTCCTTCCCAGCCAATAGCTGTGCGTGGCTTCTCGAAATAAACGCGCATCACGATCAATAACTCGTTCGACAACTCATCTGCTAGAGTTTTCAGACGTCGAGCATATTCGAGTGCCTCGACTGGGCTGTGGATGGAACACGGTCCTACGACGACGATCAATCTAGGGTCTTCATGATCGAGAATGCCTTTAACTGAGCGATGGCCATTCCGCACTGTCTCCAGGGCCTTGCCTTCCAGAGAAAACTCGCTCTTCAGTGCCGCTGGCGAGGCCAATTCCTCATGACCGATAATATGAAGATTGTCGATTTCTTTGATGCGCTCTATCATTACCGTACCTTGATGCTTTTTTTGAGATTCCGGATTATGGTTGAAAACAACGACTATTTACAGCCTTATCGCTAAAATGTAGTGACGCACCCGCGACTAACGCGGCGCTGTTTACAGGAGCACTCCTATTCTGTAGATTCCCCACATTATTGAGCCTAGTCTATTATCGCCTTGTGGTAACAACTCAAACTTCAATAAAACAACAGCAATTAATGGACTTCAGTCTAGGACAAGAGGAATAAGCAGCGTGCCTAAAGCCAGCGAACTTAAACGAGGAATGATCGTCGACATCGATGGCATACCACATATTGTCAAGCAGACAGAGAGCAAGAGCCCCTCATCCCGCGGCGCAGCCACGCTTTATAAAGTCCGCTTTAACAATCTGCAGACTCATCAAAAACTAGATTCTTCATTTAAGGGGGACGATCTCCTAAAGGAAGCTGATTGTGTCCGCGTCGGCGTACAGTATTCCTACTTAGACGGCGACACCTACTATTTCATGAATATGGAAGACTTCAGCCAATACGCGATAGACTCCGATCGGCTTGAGGGTCAGAAAAATTACTTGATAGAGCAACAGGAAGATATCGTAGCCTTGATCATGGATGGCAATCTGCTTGGCATCGAATTGCCACAATCGGTAAATCTCGAAGTAACCGATACCCCACCGGCAGTGACCGGTTCGTCGGCGACCAATAGAAGCAAAACGGCAACACTCTCGACCGGCCTAGAAATTCAAGTCCCGGAATATCTCTGTGTTGGAGAAGTGATAAAGGTGAACACGGTAACAGGGAAATTCATGTCACGGGCTTAGCCTGCGTGAACTGAAATTATCTAGAGGTGCAACAGCACCACGAATACAAAAAAACAACGCCGGCTAACAGTCCCAGTAGTCGACTCCAACGAGCTTCACTGTGCTGAACAACCCAGTTCTGCTGGATGATCTAGGCGTCGTTGTTGCTTAATGCGGCATCTAATGCTGCAAATTCTTCCTTGCTCATGGACACTGTTTGATTTTTTCCTGATCTCGCCACCACGGTATCTTCCACACCAACGGATTCATCTTCCAAGTAACCACGACGTTTCGCCCTGCGGCTGACGGCTGTTTTCTCGACTATTTTTGGTTCTGGTTTTGACTCTAACCACTGGTGCGCCGCCATCTTTTTTGACTGAGTTTTGTTATTCGCCTGTTTCGATTTTCTTACAGCTGGCAAAACCTAGTAGTCTAAACTTGCTTCTCGCCTCTTTAGTGACAGTGCACAAACGTCTGAGCACACTGATCGAGAACCAGCGGGCACACTTTTCCTCGGCCACCTTGCCGAGTTTAGATTCGATAGCATCGACTATAGCGGCCGCAGAGCTATGATTAGCCAAATCGAGGCCTAGCTCAACAGCCATAGAAATTGGGACGGATGAACGCCGTAAGAGGTATTGACAGCGGTACTGGGATTACTATTGGCTGTCACTTTGGTCATTAACCTCTTAATCAATAGACCCGGGAATAAAAGAACCCGTCTTCAAATAATGAATTGCCTGCTCGATCACCTCGTTGTTTCGCATCATGAATGTATGTGTTACCGGCAAGACCATATGCGCATTCATACCTCGTACTTTGGTGCTCTCGATGGAAACGATACTATCACTGGGTCCGGCAATAAATAGGAACTCTAAAGGGTTGATATTAGTACTTCCTGCAATGATACCAAGGTCGAATTCAACAGGACCCAACCTATCAATAATACTGCCCGGCCCCGTCCCTAATGCCACGCCTGCTGGCCCGCCGATAAAACCAAAACCCGGCAGAGGCAAAAGTCCATCCACAATTTCACTCCCCTGATTTGGTGGCCCAAGCATCACAACTCGGCCCAACTCAGAAATCGTGTTCTCCGAGAGATAATAACGTAGCAGTATGCCGCCCAAAGAATGCGTGATGAAATGGATTTCGCCCGGACCCTCGCTCCTGCATTGAGCGAGACCGCGACCTATCGCATCCAATGCCAGCACATCGATGGGATAGCTGCGCGATGGATACTTAATATTCGACACGTAATATCCCGCAGGTGCTAGCTTCGTCTCCAACTCAGACATGGAGTTCGAGAGCCTACCTAAGCCATGCAGAAGGACAACACACTCAGCCACCAATGATGAGGGCAGGACGACCAGGAGGCCAAGCAGGGTAAGTTGAGTGAATTTTTTAAACATGCTTATTGATTAGCTAGGTCGTTTTCATGAGCGTTTTCATGGCTACTTTCGCAACTCCAGCATACAGCATAATTGCTCAGATTGGGTTCCCCGCAACTTGCACAGACCCAATCTGGGCCGACCTCTTCAAACGATGAACCCAAATCAGCAATAATCTGTTTGGCGCGGACGAAGTCCAGAGGCTTAACCCAAATCTGGGGCAGGCATTCAAGAAAAGGCACCTCGCCTGACACCGAGAAAAGGTTCTCATTTTTTATCACCGCCTCGATGTCATGTTGCTCCAGAACATTTTTAATATTCCAAGCATTCGCAAGAATTTCGGTGCTGTAGACCTTCTTCATACTATTCTCATTCTGAATTAGCGATAGATATGACGCCACCTTAAACCCGCCGCAAAGAGAACCGCAGCATAGATGAATACAGCACCTATCACCAAAATACCCAACCGAACTATCTTGTCGGTCATTGTCCAGCTTAACCAATCTTGCCAATCACCTGCAAAATTCATCAGAAAATAAACCATCAACGCATTCGCCAGCACCACCTGAAGCAGGAACCCCCCCCAACCAGGCTGAAACTTAAACACACCATCAACCGTCAGTCCGCGCAGTAATAGGCCCGCATTTAAAAACGCAGCGAGGCTAGTAGCCAGCGCTAAGCCTACATGAGCAAGACCACCTAAGAAGAAGACTAGATTCATTACCATATTGCTCACCATCGCCACGATACCAATCTTTACCGGTGTGCTTGTATTCTGTCGCGCATAGTAACCAGGTGCGAATATCTTAATAGACATGAATGCAATCAAACCTAGTGCATAGGCTTTGAGACTGCCTGCGGAGCTTGCTACATCCGCAGCGGTGAATTTGTCATTGTGAAACAAAGCAATCAGCAGCGGCTCCGCAATCACAATAAGTGCCAGTGCCGAGGGAATAGCTATCAACACTACTAGGCGAAAAGCCCAATCTAGAGTTTCCGCAAATTCATCCCCGGAGGAGGTGGCATGTTTTCTCGAGAGGCTTGGAAGTACAACTATAGCAATCGCAATCCCGAAGGTGCCTAGCGGCAATTCCATAAGACGGTCCGAATAATACAGCCACGACACGCTACCAGACACCAGCATCGTGGCAATAAGAGTGTCGAATAAAAGATTGATCTGGCTCACTGAAACGCCGAACAAGGCCGGCACCATCAGCTTCTTAATACGCTCAACACCCTCGTGATATTTCCCCACAGTAGGCACAGGCATTAGTCGCATGCGAGCCAAAAAAGGCAATTGAAACAAGAGTTGTGCAACTCCCGCTATTAGCACCGCCCATGCCAGCGCCAATTCCGGCACGCGCATATACGGCACTAAAAAAAATGAACAAATTATAAGAGATAAATTAAGCAGTGCCGGTGTCACCGCTGGAACAGCAAAACGCGCGTAACTATTTAAAATCGATCCGCACAGAGCAGTCATTGATATTAGAAACAAATAGGGAAAGGTGATGCGCAGCATCTCTACAAGCAGCGCGAACTTATCTGGCTCATCCGTGAATCCGTAAGCAATCGGTACAGCAATTAGCGGCGCCGCAACGACAGCCACGAAGGTAAATATGAGCAGAAATCCCCCTAGACTGCCCGCAACTGAATTTATTAGCAGCTGCACATCTGCCAGGGACTTAGTGCTGCGGTATTCAGAAAGTACCGGAACGAACGCTTGATTAAAGGCCCCTTCGGCAAACAATCTACGCATGAAATTGGGAATTTTATTGGCTACAAAAAAAGCGTCGACACCGTCCCCCACACCGAAAACACGGGCAATAACCACGTCGCGCGCCAAGCCTAAGACGCGCGAGACTAGCGTCATCGAGCCGGTGACACCGCTCGCTTTGAGCAAGCTAGATTCACCGCTCTTGCTGTCTTGGGGTTGCTGTTCGTGAGAAGAGTGAGATTCACTCATTGAGTAGATAGCCTTGCTGGTATAATTAATGCCAAGCAGAGATTATCACGCTATTGCTGCCAATCAGCAATAAGTTGAGTATTGTTAAGGGCTTAGGGAAAGCCCGCCGTATTTATTCCTATTGACAATTGGCCGTGAAAACGGCATAGTGTCGCGCTCTGAATTCGGGGATGCAACGCAGCAATAATCGTCCTCACTCAATGCTATTAACGAAATAACCGACTAGAAAACAAAAATCTAGTGCAATAAGGAGCTCCAATTGGCTAATTCTTTACAGGCCCGCAAGCGTGCAAGACAGAGTGAAGTTCGCCGTCGCCATAATGCATCTTTTCGATCCATGGTACGTACTCAAATCAAGAAGGTAGACGCAGCCATCGTAGGCGGCGATCACGCGAAGGCCGTTGAAGCCTATAACACTATGGTTCCTGTTATTGACCGCATGGCAGACAGAGGAATTATTCATAAGAATAAGGCTTCTCGTCACAAGAGCCGATTGAACACAGCAGTAAAGGCGCTGAAATAGATTAGTTTCAGACCTAAAAAAACCGGCAGAAGCCGGTTTTTTTAGGTCTAGAATTTGCGTTCTACAAACCTCTACTGCATTGCTAGTCACCCAGAATTAAATTGTCGCGATGAATGATTTCTTCCTCGCCAGCATAGCCGAGGAGATTTTCGATATTCTCGCTACCCTGCCCTTTAATTTTTTCGATCTCACTGTAGTCGAAATTCACTAAGCCTCGCGCGATTTCCACCCCAGCCTCATCCAGACAGGACACCACGTCACCCCGTGCAAACTGGCCTGACACTGACTTGATTCCAACGGCTAATAGACTGCGACCAGAATTCTTCAACACCCTTACAGCACCGGCATCCAAGACAAGACTACCCTTTAGAGTAAGCTGGCTCGCCAGCCATTGTTTCTTGGCAGTAACAGGCTCGCTATCGGCGTACAGCAATGTGCCAATTTCTTCGCCTTCAAGCAGCCGAGAGAGAATCTGCTGCTCGCGTCCGTTCGCAATCAGTGTGTTGGCTCCTGATCGTGACGCAAGCTTAGCCGCCGTAATTTTAGTCACCATGCCGCCTCTACCTAGACTACTGCCTTTGCCGGCCATCGCGCTCAAGCTGCCGTCGATGGCTGACGCACTTGTAACTAACTTTGCGGAGGCATTACTACGTGGATCCGCATCGAACAAACCCTCTTGATCAGTCAGGATCAGCATCACATCGGCGTTAATCAGATTCGCAACTAGTGCCGCCAGCGTATCGTTATCACCAAAACACAGCTCAGCCGTAGCAACCGTGTCGTTCTCGTTCACTACAGGGATGACGCCCAAATCTAACAAGGTAGTCAGTGTGCTGCGCGCGTTTAAATAGCGGGTGCGATCGGACAGATCGTCATGCGTGAGTAAAATTTGTGCGGCGTGTACACCGTGCCCTATGAAGCAGCTTTCATAGGCTTGAACCAAGCCCATCTGCCCAACTGCGGCTGCGGCCTGCTGCAGCTGCACCTGCTTGGGGCGAGATTTTAATTCGAGTCGTGCGACACCTTCTGCTACCGCACCAGAAGATACAAGAACAACCTGTATGCCCAGCTTCTGCATAGCAACGAGCTGACCCGCCCAGTCTTCGATCGCACTCAGGTCTAGACCGCGGCCATTATTGGTTACTAGCGAACTACCAACCTTGACTACCCAACGCTTTGATTGTTTTATCGATTCTCGCATCAAGCTGCGCTCATTCATCCCAATCGTCGTCTAAGAATTCATCGTCTACTAGTTCATCGTCTTGTAGCTTCGCAGATTTAGAACTCTCTATCGTCCGCCGGATCTCGAAGGCCATCGCCGCCTCTTTTTCCGACAGCTGCGCTTGGTAATCTTCGTCCTCTAGAAGCCTCGTCCTGTGGGATTCGATGGAACCCATAAGACCCTCACACATGTCCTTGCAGCCAAGTTTATTTAGCGCCGATACCTCATAGATATCACCCTCCCACGAGAGTCGCTCACGCAGGCTTTGTCGCAATTCTTCTAAGAGCTCGGTATCCAGCAGGTCTACCTTGTTAATGACCAGCCAGCGCTCCTTCTGGGCGAGCGTCGAACTAAATTTTTCCAACTCCTTGATGATCTGTTCTGCATTGTCCACCGGATTACTGCCGTCAGCCGGCAGGGCATCGACTAGATGCACAAGTAGATGAGTTCTAGACAGGTGCTTCAGAAATCGAAACCCAAGCCCGGCACCTTCCGAAGCGCCCTCGATAAGCCCGGGAATATCAGCCATCACAAAGCTGCGCTCCATGCCAAGGCGTATCACGCCGAGGTTGGGTACTAGGGTTGTAAACGGATAGTCAGCGACCTTTGGGGTGGCTGCGGACACGGAGCGGATGAGCGTCGATTTACCCGCGTTAGGGAATCCAAGTAGACCTACATCAGCCATGAGCCGAAGTTGCAGCTGCAGCTTTCTCATCTCTCCGGGCTTGCCCTTCGTCGTCTTACGCGGCGCTCTATTGGTACTAGATTTAAAGCGGATGTTGCCCATGCCATGAAAACCGCCCTTGGCCACCATAACTGGCTGGTCCGGCACGTTGAGGTCCGCAATGAGCTCCTCTGTGTTCACGTCTATTACTGTGGTGCCTAGCGGCACCCTAACCAACAGATCGTCGCCACCTCGACCGGTACAATGTCTACCCTGCCCAGGCGCGCCGGACTGCGCTCGATAAACAGGCTGAAAGCGGAAATCCACCAAGGTATTCAAAGAGGCATCGGCCTGCATGTAAACACTGCCGCCGTCGCCGCCATCTCCACCATCAGGGCCTCCGCGCTCAACATATTTCTCGCGCCGAAAGCTTAAGGCACCGCTTCCTCCGTTGCCTGCTTCGGCTACAATTTCTGCTTCGTCTACAAATTTCACGATGTGCTCATTCTTTATATTGAAAGTTCAATTCGCTCTGGAGAAACGGCGCTCAAATACTGTTTCTGCTAACACCGCTTCTTCATAAACTAAAAAGCCCCGTCGAACGACGAGGCTTTTTAGTAACGAACTGCTTTACTAGGCTACTTCGATGCTCACGAATTTTCGGTTGTTAGGCCCTTTAACAGCGAACTTCACAACACCATCTGCCTTGGCGAACAAGGTGTGGTCTTTGCCACAACCTACGTTATCACCCGGATGAAAACGCGTGCCGCGCTGACGTACGATAATATTTCCTGCGATGGCAACTTCGCCACCGTACTTCTTAACACCTAGTCGTTTCGATTCCGAATCACGACCATTATTAGTACTACCACCTGCTTTCTTATGTGCCATTACCTAACTCCGAGCCTTAAGCTGTAATTCCAGTAATCTTAACTTCTGTAAACCACTGGCGATGACCCTGTTGCTTACGCGAATGCTTACGACGATTAAACTTGATAATCGTAACCTTGTTGGCTCGACCTTGTTGAACCACTTGTGCAGTGACCTTACTGCCCGCAACATAGGGCGTACCGATCTTCACAGATTCGCCTTCGCCAACCATCAGAATATTGTCGAAACTTATTTCTTCCCCAGTAGCGGCTTCCAATTTTTCAAGCCGAAGAACTTCGCCTTCTTCAACCCTGTGTTGCTTGCCACCACTTTTAATAACCGCGTACATAATTCTCTCCGATACCGCCTTTTGAATGGGAAAGTTACCCATTCCTATAGGGGCCGGCATTTTACGGGAACGGTCACTTTGAAGCAAGCAGATTTGCCATTGATCTCTCTCGATAAGCACTGGGAGAAATATTGGCCAGAGCCCGTATTTAGTCGCTGTGCGTATTTGGGCAGGTGCTAGCGACCCGAAGCCTTAATCTGCGGACCTGGTTGGCTTGACACCACCCATTTCGCTCCCTAGCATGCAGGCTGAGCAAGATGTCTCTCAATTGAGACCTGTATACAACCAGTAGCCGGGAAATTAGCAGTAAAGCGCCTATGAATCAGCCAAATCGGTATCAGCAAATTCGATCAGTTGTCGAAGCCGACTTTAAGGCCGTAGATAAATTTATCGTGGACCAGCTCTACTCGAATGTCCCGCTTGTTGAAAATATTGGCCATTATATCGTCGACGCTGGCGGCAAGCGCCTGCGTCCTCTGCTTGTGCTCCTCGCTGCCAAAACCTGCAAAATCGATAATCAGCAGCATGTAGCCCTGGCGTCGGTGATCGAATTCATCCATACCGCCACTCTGCTGCACGATGATGTCGTCGACATGTCGTCATTGCGTCGCGGACGACCAACCGTTAATGAACAATGGAATAACCCCTCCAGCGTCCTCGTGGGCGATTTCATCTACTCTAGGGCCTTCCAAATCTTAGTAACGCTAGGCGACATGAAAATCATGAAAATCATCGCCGACACCACCAATAGAATCGCAGAGGGCGAGGTTTTGCAGCTAATCAGCAAGAGTAACCCGAATCCGACCGAACAGAACTACATGCAGGTTATTCAGAATAAGACGGCGATCTTGTTTCAGGCAGCTGGACAGTGTGGAGCGATTCTATCAAATGCCTCTGATGAAGAAGAGCTCGCACTAACTCGTTTTGGCATGCATATGGGCACCGCCTTTCAGCTAATCGACGATGTGCTGGACTATGCCGGCGACAGAGAATCTCTCGGCAAAAACATTGGTGACGATCTCGCCGAAGGGAAGCCTACCCTACCTCTCATCTACGCTCTGGAACACGGAAGCGCAAGAACAAGCTGAGTTGATTAGGCAAGCTCTAGCCGACGAACAACTGCAAGATGAAAAACTTAATAAAGTCATAAAGATAGTACAGGAATGTGGCGCACTTGATTACGCTCGAAAGCTTGCCAAGTCAGAGTCCGATCAGGCCCTTGCCTACCTCGATGTACTGCCTCCCTCAGAATACCGTGACGCCTTAACAGCGATGGTAAATTTCTCCACTGGCCGCAGTAGCTAATCGCCGTTTTTGCGCAACTATCCAATCCAATTCCGTGCTATAAATTGCCCAAAGGAAAAGCTGCCTGAATGCTACAAAGCTCAGGCTATACAATGAGCATTAGCCAGAACCAGGAGAACTTCCCTTGATTGACCTGTCGCAACGACCAGCTTCCGAACCCCTCTTAGAAACCATTGCCGAGGTAGAGGCCTTTGAGAAAACGCCACTAATTGAGCGATTCCCCTATACCGACAGCTACAACTTGATAAAGGACAGCGCGGATCGCTTTAAAGATAAAGCCGCTCTAGAGTTTCTATTACAGGGGCTGCCCGACGAACCAGCACAATCAGTCAGCTTCGCCGAATTAGGGGCCCAGGTTACACGCACAGCAAACCTGCTCAATGAACTTGGCGTCACCACTAATGATGCCGTCTCCATTATTCTGCCGATATTGCCACAAACCCATTTTGCTATCTGGGGCGCACAAGCAGCCGGCATCTCCAATCCAATCAACCCCTTGCTCGAAGCGGAGCACATTGCCGAAATTGTTACTGCAGCCAACGCCAAGGTCGTCATCTGCCTAGCCCAGTCAGAGCATAGTGACATCAATGAGAAAGTGCGCGCAGCCCTGTCCCAGTGCGCAAGTGTTACTACACTGTTAGAAGTCAATATACCCGGTCTCTGCAATCCAGGAGCTGCAGAGCTGTCTAAGGGAAATTTCGACATCTTAGATTTTGACGCATCCATTGCATTGAGAGACAGCACATCGCTAGCCAGCGGTAGAAAGTTTTCAGGCGAGCAGAAAGCCGCCTACTTCCATACGGGAGGCACCACTGGCCGACCCAAACTGGCTCAATTAACACATGGCAACATGGCATTCTTAGGGCAATTGATGCAAGTCTATACAGCGCACATGGAACGGCATACCGTACTTTGTGGACTGCCGCTGTTTCATATTTACGGCTGCATAATTCAAGGAGTCGCCGCCTTCGCTGTGGGCTATCGCATCGTATTGATGACACCTAGTGGATTTCGCTCACCGGTTGCGATGAAGAATTTTTGGAAACATGTCGAACGCTTTCAGGTGAAGCAATTCTCAGCCGTTCCAACTGTACTCATGGCGCTAGCGGATATTCCCCTAGGCGAAGCCGATATCAGTAGCCTGACCAATGTCAATTCCGGTGCTGCACCGCTCTCTCTGCCATTCGAACTCAACTTCGAGAAGAGTTTTGGCGTAGAGGTAGGCAACGGCTATGGCATGACTGAAACTACTGCGCTAATTTCACGCGCTCCACTTGTGCAGCCACCCGGCAGCGTCGGCATGCGCGCACCCTACTCAGAGATTCGCATTGCCCATGTCGAGGGAACAGCCGTTATTAAAGATTGCCCGCTAGGTGAAAGTGGCGTCATCCTAGTCAAAGGCCCACAGGTATTTGAGGGCTATAAGAGCAATATCGATAACGCCTACGCCTGGGTCGAAGATGGCTGGTTCAATACCGGTGATATCGGTTATATGGATGGCGAAGGCTTCCTCTATCTTTCGGGACGCGCCAAGGACCTCATCATCCGCAGTGGTCACAACATCGACCCAGAATTGATCGAGGAAGCACTCAATGCTCATTCCAACGTAGTAATATCCATCGCGATAGGGTTGCCCGACCCCCTATGCAGGCGAGTTGCCTATGGCCTACGTAGTGAAAGTTGCACACAGCAATGTGACAGAACAAGAGCTGATAAATCATTGCGCAAGCGTCATGTCTGAACGCGCAGCAATTCCTAAAAGAATCGAGTTTATAGATGCGATGCCGCTCACCGCTGTCGGCAAAATATTTCGCCCGACTCTACGTCAAAATATAGCAGAGCAAGTCATCTGCGAATTACTAGCCGAAAAATCTATGGATGGGACTGTTACTAGCGAAATAGAGAAGAAGCGAGGACTGGTTCTGCGCATCGATGTGACCGACAAGGCTAAGGTTGGCGAAGTTAAGAAGCTTGTCGAAGGATACATATTTACCAGTGAAGTTATCTAGGATTGAATAAACCCAGAGTACCTGTAGCTTTCGGCGACTCGGAAATCAAGGCGATTCTTTACCGGTAGGCGTCGGACGATCAAAAAAACAAAGTCGAGACCAGTACAGCTCGAAGCGCTCCCCTTGGCACCATAGAATTATTCACAATTACCGATCGGAAAAGTAGATATGCACATCAAGATAGGCACCATTCCAACTAGATTAATCAGCTCAGTGTTGCTACTGCTATTTCTAGCCTCTTGCACGGCCACAGGCATGACTCGAGGAACTCCTGGCGAGCGTAGGCAGGCTATTCAAGACATGCGCCAGGAAGTGCTCACTGAACTCTATTCAAGGAAACCCGACACGAGAGCGCAGATAGCGAGCGCGAGTGGCTACGCGGTATTTTCCAACGCCAATATAAACCTTCTTCTAGCCAGCTTCGGTGGTGGTATCGGTGTAGTTCGATCCAATGGCAGCGATACCTATATGCGCATGGGTGAAGTTGGCATCGGCATAGGTGCGGGCGTAAAAGATTTTCGCGCCATCTTCGTATTCCACAATAATGACGCTTTGGAGCGCTTCATGGGCGTAGGCATATCTGTTGGCGGACAAGCAGATGCGGCGGCAAAGGCTGGAGATTTAGGCGGCTCCGTGAGCGGAGAAGCGATCCTAGATAATGTAACAGTATATCAATTGACCCAAAGTGGCCTAGCTCTGCAAGCAACTATCAAAGGAACACGTTACTGGCAAGATACGGACCTGAACTAAAGCATCAGTCTAACTACAGCAACAGCACCGCGTCGCCCGGGGCTAGAGAAAACCCTGAACCCTCTATGAGAAGGCTACATGGCTGGGTAATTCGGCCCACCGCTGCCTTCGGGTACTACCCAGTGGATATTCTGCGAGGGATCCTTGATATCACAGGTCTTACAATGCACGCAGTTCTGAGCATTAATCTGAAACCTTTTACTCCCATTTGCTTCTTCAACGACTTCATACACCCCTGCAGGGCAATAGCGTTGTGCCGGCTCATCATACAGCGGCAAGTTGTGTTCAATAGGAATAGAAGAGTCTTTCAACTGCAGGTGGCAGGGTTGGTCTTCCGCGTGATTCGTATTCGATAGAAACACCGAAGACAACTTATCGAAGCTAATTTTACCGTCGGCTTTCGGGTACAAAATTTTCGGACTCTCTGCTGCTAGTTTCATCTGCGCATAGTCCTGTGACTTATCATGAAATGTCAGCGGGAACTTACCGAAGAAAATATTTTGCTCAATAAAAATTAACGCACTGCCTAGCCAAAATCCAAACTTGTGAAAGCTCGAGCTGAAGTTACGTGTCTTATGCAGCTCATCGTGAAGCTCGGAATTAGCAAAACGCGTTGTGTAATCAACCAGCTCTTTCTCTGCCGATTCTGTGTTCAGCGCCGCGAACAATGTTTCTGCTGCGATGATTCCGGACTTCATGGCGGTATGGCTGCCCTTGATCTTGGCCGCGTTCATGGTGCCCGCGTCGCAACCGATAAGCAGTCCACCGGGAAACGTCATCTTAGGCAGCGAGTTAAGACCGCCTTTTATCAGCGCTCTTGCGCCATAGCTTAACCTCTTGCCACCTTTTATATATTGCTTGATGGTAGGGTGTTGCTTGAATTTCTGAAACTCATCGAAGGGGCTAATGTGTGGATTCTGATAGCCGAGGTCCACGATGAGACCAAGGGATACCTGATTGCCTTCTAGGTGGTATAGGAATCCGCCGCTTGCCGCTGCGAGACTATCTTTTATCATAGGATAACCTGCCGTATGCACAACTAGGCCTTCCTTATGTTGCTGCTCAGGAATTTCCCAAACTTCCTTGAGGCCCAACCCGTAGTGTTGGGGATCGCTATCTTTGTCGAGTTGAAATTTATCGATTAATTGCTTACCCAAGTGACCACGACAGCCCTCGGCCAAGATCGTGTACTTTGCATGGAACTCGAATCCAGGTTCAAAAGAAGCTTTTTGTTCGCCATTCGCATCGACGCCCATATCTCCTGTGGCAACACCTTTTACACTGCCATCCTCATTGAAGAGGATTTCTGCAGCCGCAAAGCCGGGAAAAACGTCTGCGCCCAGCTCCATTGCCTGTTCGGCCAGCCAGCGGCAAAGATTGCCTAAGGAAATAATGTAGTTGCCATCGTTATGCATCGTTCTGGGAACGAATAATCCCGGGAACTTAAAAGACTTCTCCGCCGAGGGTAAATAGTAAACATCGTCTCCCGTTACGGCCGTATTTAGAGGAGCACCTCTTTCCTGCCAGTCTGGAAACAATTCATTCAGTGCCGAAGGTTCGAATACCGCACCCGACAGAATATGTGCTCCTACCTCTGAGCCCTTCTCGAGTACGCAGACTGAAAGCTCAGTCTGTGCTTCCTTTGCCAACTGCAAAAGCCGACACGCCGTGGATAATCCTGCTGGCCCACCACCTACAATGACCACATCGACTTCCATTGATTCACGTTGCATTTAAAACCTCTGGTCTACCTAAAGACGCTATCAAGCTATTTTGATTTGTCAGCGTGCTCCAATAATCCCTTTGGAGCCCACTTTGTCCGCAGGCAGCATTATCCTCAATTCCCGGAACAAGCGCAAAGCAGGACTTATCTGGGCACATTACAAAATGTCACAAATAAGACTCTAAAGCGGATTCTATCGCTGGTTGATTATGTGCATACTTACGCCCAATTTCGCGCGGCTAATAATGCGTAAATCGTAATTCAGAGTTAGTAAAAATATCCCTCGGAGACTTGTATGCGCTGTAGTTCAGCCTCGAATCGTATTCTTTCACTTGCTCTTCTACTAAGCGGCGCCATATTCTCCGCATTCGCTCTAGCACAAGAACCCGCGACTAACGATTCGACAGTTACCTATCCGGCGGAATTTTTCGCTCAGTATGAGCCTTTTTCAGTGAACGATATGCTCGATCGCATTCCAGGTATTGATACTGCACGCGGCGGTGGTGGTGGAAATGGAGGGCCTGATAGTTCCAGCGGTGGTAGTCGACGCGGACTGGGCCTTGGCGGCGACCAAATTCTGATCAACGGACGACGCACGGCCGGTAAAGAGAACGAAGGCAATAGTCAGCTCAGCAGGATACCGGCAAATCAAGTGCAGTATATCGAAATCATCCGTGGCACTTCCGGCGAACTCGATGTTCGTGGTGGCAGTCAGGTCATCAATATTGTATTGCTTGAAGCAGAGAGTCGCTCCTCATTCGCCTACGAGATCAATGCAGACCGTCTTCACGACGGCGAACTGAAGCCCGGCGGCAAAGTCTCATTCTCGGGCCAACGCGGCGCCCTGGACTACCTTTTTAGTGCCGAGTCCGAGCCGCGATGGGAAAGACGCAAAGGGTATGAGAACAGCTTCTTGGCCGACGGCACTCCAAACGACTATATCAGCCGAGTTACAACTACCGATTCACAGCCTCTAATATTCAGCGCTAACCTAGGCTACGAATTCGGTGAAAATGATATAGCCCATATCAACGCCCAGCTTGAAAACAGAGATGCCCCTTCTATAATTGAAAGAACCATTTTTAACTTTGTGGACGTCCCGAGAAAAGACACGGTGCAATTCGATGACACGAATCAAATCAGTGAATTTTGGGAGATCGGTGGTGACTATGAGCACACTTTCGCCAACAATGCGCGCTGGAAAACTCTCTTCATCCTAAATAAGAAAGAAGACGATAGCACGCGCGAGCGTTTCAATGTTGATACCAATGCTCGCGAGAAAGACCTATTCCTCGCTAATTTCAATCGCTATCAGGAAAGAATTATTCGCAGTTCCTATTCTTTCGCCTTCGCTGGCAGCCAAAATATCGAGGTTGGCATAGAGCGGGCTCAAACGATTCTCGAATCTTCTCTACAACTCGGCTTATTATCCGACACTCGAATGGTCTCTCAAAACTTCGGCGGACTGTCGGAGGTAAATAATACGAATGCCACGGTAGAAGAGCTTCGCTACGAATCGTTCATAATTCATAATTTACAAATTAATAGCCGCATGTCGCTTGAGACCACATTAATTATAGAGACTTCGGAGATTGCACAATCTGGAGATGTCAGCAAAAAACGCGACTTCGATTTTATTAGACCAAAAGTAGACTACCGTTTTGATTTAACACCATCACTACAATTTCGTACCACCGTAGAGAAAAATGTTTCGCAGTTAAGCTTCAACGACTTCACCGCAAATACTAATTCAGGCGATGAGGATCTGAACACGATAGCTGGAAACCCTGAACTACGGCAGGAACAGTCCTGGCGCTACGACCTGAATCTTGAATACCGCTTTAATAATGACAATGGTGTTATAAGCTCGAATATTTACTACCATGACCTCGAAGACGTCATCGATCGAGTCGATGCTTCAACGCTTACAACCATTCAGTCTGCGAGTGGTAATATTGGCGACGGTGAGCGCTATGGGCTACGCCTTAACGGCAGTCTTCGATTGAACTTCATAGGCCAGCCCGGAATATTGGTAACTACAGGACTAAACCTAGAAAGCTCGAGCGTTACCGACCCTTTCCTTGGCATCGATAGGCGGCTCAGTTATTTTAGCAACAATCGTCAGGGCAGAGGTAGCTACAGCCTAGGGTTCAGGCACGACATGCCAGAGCGCGATATAAACTATGGCTTTACCTATCGAAACAGCATTCGAGACAACAATAAGGTATACGACATTAATAGAATCGAATCGTATAATTCAGACCCTTTCTCAATTTTATTTGTTGAGTATCAGGGCTGGGAAGGGATGACTCTTCGATTCGAAGCTACTAACCCCCATGAGAGTGAGCGCTGTCGTGTTCGCCTTCGCTATGCAGGCGGCACGATTGCAACCGGTGTGCTCAGCGAGCTAGAAGATTCCTGCAGCCATACTGGCGAGAAGTATGCGATAAAGATTCGCGGCACCTTCTGAAAGCGCTGCGAAATTTCTACGTTAGCAGATTGTTTTCTCAACCTACTAAAGCTTCTCCAATCGAAGTCGATATCCGTTAGTTCGGGTAGCGTAAAACTCCTCGAAAAACAGTGAAATATGGCACTTTTGTCATCTTTATTACACAATTTGTCACAGTATTGCAGAAACCCCATTAGTATAATCATGCCCCGTTAGAGCAGTAACTTTGATCCATCCAAAAACTTTCTAAGACCCCCGATCCGACTTGTTGATCACGCAGTTATTCTGGATAGAAAGGTTTGGCGTGAAACCCGATAGACCTATGGAGCATTGCAATGACACGGCGCCTTTCTCTGCCTGAAAAGCTTATCCGACTTAGCCTTCTTTGCCTCGCTACAGCGGTAGTGAATCAAGGCTTTGCGCAGCAAGCCGAGCCACAGGCCGTCGACGAATCAACTGTAGTGTATGAGGCAGATTTCTTTACGCAATATTCGCCAGTGTCCGTCAACGACATGATCGATCGTATTCCTGGAATCGGTCTTGCCCTGAACGGCAACAGAAATAATCGCGGTAATAGTCGCGGCCTGGGCTCCGGCGAAGGCGAAATCCTCATCAACGGTCAACGCACGACCGGCAAAAACAATGAGGGACGCAGCCAGTTGAGTCGTATCGCTGCTGATCAAGTCGACTACATTGAAATTATACGTGGCACCTCCGACGATATGGATATACGTGGCGGCGGTCAGGTCGTGAATGTTGTACTACTCAATGCACAAACCCGCTCCAGTATCTCCGCCGAGTTCAACATGGACCGGCTTCACGACGGCACTGTCGATCCCGGCGCCAAGCTTTCATATACCGGTCAGAATGGCGCATTTAACTACCTATTCCATATCGAAGCCGAACCACGTTACGAAAACCGGTTTACCAATGAATTTAGCGTTGATCCAAATGGTGAGTTACTGGAGGCCCGATCCCAGGAAAATTTGCGCAACCAAACTGAGTACGAGACGAGCTTCAATCTTGGCTACCAATTTGAGAAGAGCATGGTGCAATTCAATGGCCTCTTCGCTGAGAGCAATCCGCCAACAGATATAACGCGAACCATCAATGACTATACCACCGGCACCTTAATCACGACCATCGAGCGCGAAGACGAGATACGCAAGCGTAACAATTGGGAGATCGGTGGCGACTACGAATACAACTTTGACAGCGGCAGTAAGTACCGCTTCCTATTTATTGTAAACGATCGAGACTTTACCTATACACGAGATCGCTTCGACGTATTTGCTGACTCACAAGAAAAAGATCTCTTCCTGTTCTCTGCCGGTCGCGACCGCGAACGTATCGGCCGTACCTCTTATACGTTTGATATCGGTAGCAACCAAGGGATGGAAATTGGTATCGAAGGTGCGCAGACAATTCGCGACTCAGACCTCCGCCTGGGCTTGTCAGGCACAGGCATCACCTCGCTCGCCCACGGCGGGCTGGTGCCACAAGCCATCGGCAATGCGAGCTCCACAGTAGAAGAATTACGCTTAGAAAACTTCGCCATCCACAATTGGCAAATCAACGACCGCATGTCCTTAGAAAGCTCATTGATCTATGAAACGTCGACTATTACCCAGTCCGGAGACGTCGCCAACGAAAGAGAGTTTTCTTTTGTGCGTCCCAAGCTCGACTACCGCTTCGACATCACTCAATCTCTGCAACTTCGCACAATAATTGAGAAGACTGTTTCACAATTGAGCTTCTCGGATTTCAGTGCCAGCACCGACAACTCAGACGATGATCAAAATACACAGGCTGGCAACCCAGGAATTGCGCAGGAGCAGGCATGGAACTACGAAATGAATTTGGAGTATCGCCTTCCCAATAGTATTGGCGTACTCAATACCCAGCTCTACTACCGAGACTTGAGCAATGTTATCGATCGCATTGATGTTTCTCCCAGCGCTACCGACCTGCAGTCAGCAAGGGGCAATATTGGAGACGGCACACGTTACGGCGCGAACTTCGATGCGAGTACACGTCTGGGCTACCTCGGCGTTCCTAACGCCCTGTTCACACTTGGATTGAGCCTACAAGATTCAGAAGTAACAGACCCCTTCCTAGGCACGCAGCGGCGTCTGCGTAGAAACGGTCGCTGGTTCGGGCGCGCTAATTTTCGACACGACATCACTCAATACAATTTTAGTTACGGCTTCAGCTACTATAATTCCGCACGTGATGGTAGTGGCCTAACGCAGATAGACATCAACGATACGGAGACTAATATAGGCGAATTCGGCCTAAACTTCTTCGCCGAAAAGCAAGCCTTCAACGGAATCACTTTTCGCTTCGATGTTCAGAATGCCAACAGCCAAATCCGCTGCAGAGAAAGAATTCGCTATGTTGGTGCGACGGCTGCTGGAATTGTAGAAGAAATCGAAGACTCCTGTAACGGCACCGGCATAAAATATGCCTTAAAAATCAGACAAACATTCTAGGCACTCCCGCTCCAAAATTGACTCGAAAAAAAACAGCACAGCTGTCTTTTTTTCGAAATGATTTCCTACTCCGCCTCTACTAAACAGAATCAGTGCACATAAAAAACTAACGCGGCAAGAGAAGGAAACCAAACAGAGAGCTAGAGAATATCGAAGGGGGATTTTGAAGCTCGCGCCGCTAGCTAGGCCAGCAGCGCGTTATTAGTGACTAGTTAATTCGCACTCACCTTAGTAAATACCATCATATGCTGCCAAGGCAGAAAGTCTAGCGTGTCAGTCCATTCCAGGCCGAAAACACCCATCTCTTTAACTACCTGCTCTTCTGTCATCTTATGCAACGGACGAATAGGTACCGAAGCGTCTTCACCGCGGTATTCCAGCAAGAATATGCGACCTCCAACTCTAAGTGCATTGTTGATACCATCTATCATCTCGAAGGGGTGATCGAACTCGTGATAGGCATCGACCATGATCGCGGCATCGATAGAATTAGGCGGCAAGTTCGGATCGTCCACCGCACCTATAACACCTTCGATATTCGTCACGCCGTCAGTAGCCTTGCGTTGCTCTATGATTGCTAACATCTCCGGCTGAATATCAACCGCCAGCACCTTACCTTCCGGCACCAATTTCGCAATCCGAAAAGAGAAGTAGCCCGAGCCAGCGCCTATATCGGCAACCACATGATCTGAATTCAATCCCATATTCGCCACAACCTCGTCAGGCATCTCTTCCTGAATACGACCTGGGCGATTAAGCCAACCTGCAGCCTGATGCCCCATCACGAAAGAAATTTCACGCCCCATATAGAACTTGCCGATACCGGTCGTTTTGCGCTCTGGCGCGACTTCATACCCTGGAAACTCCGCCGCCTGTGCAGGAACTATGTACACAAAGATGGAGGCGAGAATAGGCAGTATGCCAAATCGTAACTGTCTGACTGAAATCATGGGCTGACCTTTGTATTTTGCCAATCTGAGCCGACTAGCCTCAGAAACGGGAGAATGTCCGCAGAGCGGGGATGATGGGATTGTAAATCAGCGCTGTAAGGCAAACAAGAAGCCCGGCGAACTTAGAAAAAGCTCCCGGGCTGGTGGATGCAATCTACTGTGTGAGCTTTAGAGCAATTTTTACAGCCCCTGCCCGCTGCCTTTGCAGACAATACAGGCATCTTGATAGGGTTTCTTCAAAATAGCAGTAAGTGCATTTAGAGCTTGTTTAGACTCGTTCTTTTTTTCAGCCAAAGTCATCACGTTAATTCGCCTGAGGCGTAGTCTGGTAATGCTGTGTTGCTACCTTATTTAGACCTTGATGTAGTCAATATAATTGGCACCTTATTAAGAAATGAGTAGGCCGAACTAATGAGCAGAAATACGTTAACCACCTCACAAAACTCACGATAGGGGTGGAATTTATCTTTAAGTAGATTAGGTAGATGAATTAGTTACTTATGCTAGAATTTCGATTCAAATTTATGAACATTCTCAAATAATGGAAACAAAGTATGACGCAGGTATTGAAAGGAATTCGGGTGCTGGATTTTGGTCGTTACATCGCAGGGCCCTACTGTGGAACGCTCTTAGGGGATATGGGAGCCGAGGTCATACGCATTGAGAAGATCGATGGCAGCGAGGATCGATTCCTGTCTCCGATCAGTGACAAGGGCGACGGAGGCCTATTCATGCAGCTGGCACGTAATAAGAAGTGTCTAACTCTCAATCCGATGAAGCCCGAGGGGCGCGAGATCGTCAAAAAACTGGTCAAGACCGCTGATGTGGTCATAGCCAACCTTCCTCCAGACACGCTTCAGGCTATGGGCCTTGATTATGACAGCCTCAAGGCTACCAAGCCGGACATTATCCTCACTACCGTTTCTGCCTTCGGACGCGGCGGCCCCTATGCAAACCGCGTCGGCTTCGACGGCCTAGGTCAGGCCATGTCGGGCGCCATGTATATGTCGGGCACCCCAGATCAACCAGTCAAAGCCTACCCCCCGTATATCGATTTCGGCACTGCCAGCCTATCGGCATTCGGTACCATGGCCGCCTTGTTCGAAAGACAAAAGACCGGCAAAGGTCAGATGGTAGAAGGCTCTCTATTTAATACCGCACTGACGATGATGAACGGCACTGCCATCGAGCAGAACGCCATTCAGTGCAATCGCGTGGCCACACTGAACCGCTCGCAGACCTCAGGTCCCGCCGATACTTTCAAGACGCAAGATGGCTGGGTATTAGTGCAATCAGTAGGTGGGCCCCTGTTTAAACGCTGGGCCGATCTAATAGGCGAAGACCATTGGCTTGACGACCCGCGCTTTAAAGACGATATTTCTCGGGGCAACAACGGTGAATTAATCAGCGAAAGAACCGCGACTTGGTGTGCCAAAAGAACCTCAAAGGAAGTGCTCGAAGAAATGGAAGCCGCGAGATTGCCAGCAGGTCCAGTGCTCTCACCGCAGGAAGTGCTAGACGACCCACATGTTGCAGCGAAAGGTCTGTTTCAATACGTTGACTACCCGGGTCTAGACAAACCAGCGCCTTTAATGAAGACGCCTATTGAACTGTCGGAAACCCCGGGTGAAATTCGTAGCCGCCCGCCTACTCTCGGCGAACACACTGACGAAATCATGCAGGAGCTTGGCTATAGCGAGGCTCAGATCGCAATTCTTCGAGAGAAGCGGGTCGTCTAGCTGTAAAGATTTAAACCTGGAGAACCTACTGAGAAAATAACTTCAGCCACCATCCTACTCTTTCTACTTGTAGCACAGCTTGGGCTCGCAGAATGCAATGTGGGAGACAAACCATGAAATTCTCATCCTGCGAGTGGTACTAACTTAGGGGAAAGATCAGGCACAGTAGACGGCATCAAAAGCGGCGAGCTACGCAAGGGCTGCTAATAAAAATAGCCCGAAGACAAGTGAGAGTCTACAAATTAGTCATCTGGCAAGGCATAGACAATAATGCTGCCGGTTCGTTGTGACTCCGTACCGGTTCTAAAGGTTAGCATAGCATTGCCAGAATTCGTGGCTATGTACTGCCGTCCTTCAACCTCGTACGTCACGATACCACCGCCTACCGGTGCACCGGTATTGACGCTATGTAGAATATTTCCCGAGCTGGCGTCCATTAACAGCAGGTTGCCAGTAAGCTCACCACTTATCACCAAGCCGCCAGCCGTTGTTGTGACACCCGAAACCATGGGAGTAGGCGAATGATAACGCCACTTAACCTCACCTGACTCTGCGTCTATGGCAGTGAGCCATCCAGTCTGCGCCTCTTCGTCTGGACTCACTGCTCCGCCCATATACATTTGACCCGGAATGTACTCAACGTCCGTTGCTGCCGTAAACTGAGCACAGTAGTCGATTGAAGGTGTAATCAATAACTTCTCGCCGGGGTGATAGGCAGGGCCGCTCCAAAGCACACCACCGTATACGCCAGGACAGGCGAAGACTCCTTCTTGCGTTACCGGCACTTCGGCATTCAATATAGTGGTAACAGGTGTCTCATATAGAATTTCATGCGTCTGCTTATCCAGTCCTCGCAGTATGCCGTCCTTTCCTACTGTCGCCACGAAGTCACGAGACACGTTATCGATACCGGCTTTCAACACCGGGCTTACCTGTGTCAAGTCCCAGTCGTGATCATCGTTGGGCACAAGAGCCCTGTGCCAATTAAGCTCGCCCGTGCGCACATCGAGTGCGATGATGTTATTCGTATAGAGGTTTTCGCCTGGACGCAGATAAGCGGGCAGATCCGGCGCCGGATTAGTCACTGCCGCATACAACTCTCCAAGCTCCAAATCCATACTAAGAGGCGTCCATACCGCGCCACCACCGAGCGGGATATTCTCCGGGTTGCCCCAAGTCTCTCCACCGCCCGCGGCTGCCTCCGGTACGGTTAGGAATTTCCATAACTGCTTGCCATCGTGAATTGAGAAAGCACCAACCCAACCGGAGATTGCGTTCTCACTACCTGCCGGCCCGATCAGTATCATGTCTTCATAGATCATCGGCGGCATGGTGAACGTTTCGCCTAACCAAGGATCCGCGACCTGTCGTGCCCACAGAAGATTCCCATTAGCAGAGTCCAGAGCGAGCAGATAACCATCCGCCGTACCTCGCACTACGTAACCGTCCCTGATCGCGACGCCGCGATTATTCCCCCATACCATGCGATCTTTAGGCTCCCAATCGTAGCTCCAGATTTTCTGACAAGTGGCTGCGTCAATGGCCGCCGTATGAGTTGCATTAGTCACGTACATCGTGCCTTGATAGACGATAGGACCGTTTTGCATAGTCGCGTTGGTGTTCAGTTGATAGGCGCAGACTTGTTGTAGTTTATTCGCGTTAGACGTATCGATCTCAACTAACTCGGAATAACGCGTACCCTGATAATTCTGATTGTGATAAAGCCAGTCCTGCGAATTATCCGCAGCCGTCAGCAACTCATCGAACGATGGACCTGTGCCACTCGGCTCGATTCCATACACACCTTCGATAAAAGTCGCCGCACTATCTAGCACTTCGTCTCCTCGGGAAAGGGGTATGGCACTCAAATAGTCGTAGTCATCCTTTAACTCTTCACTGCCTTGCAGGACATTATTGCTGCCGAGAATAAAGGCGAGCACATCTAGCCCCTCGGCGTCAGTCAGACTACCAGGCTGGCTTGGAGGCATGGATGTAAGAATGAGATTAAATAGTTCATTAACACTAGCCCCTAGACGAGACCAGCTCTTACGAAAGGTCGCACCAACTAATTCAGGGGCCGCCGCGCTATCCAGCTCCGTGCCATGGCAGAGCGAACAACGTTGTTGATATAAGGCCTCTCCCCTATCGAACTGTGCCTCAGTAAAAGTGCTGGACGCCGGCGCATCGGCCGCAAGTCCAAGCACACAGAAAAGAGAAGAAAACAACACTCCAGCGGCGAGCACGATTCTAGGATTAGAAATTATTGTTTTCAATTTAATTCCTTTCAGCTTTAAGTGGTCGCCAGTTTTTATTTGAAATTAACGAAAAAATCTTAGGGATTGTTCAGCAACGTTACCGCTGCTGTATACATCGCTTCGACACCAGCCTTGACTGAATTCGGATCGATTCTAAAGTAGGCTGAGTGATGCGGCGGCGCACTAGCCCTGCCTGCTGCTATCTCACGGATCAGCTGCGCAGATGCGCCACCGACAGAAAAGAAGATACCAGGCACCTTGTGTTCGGTTTGCGTGAAATAGGCAAAGTCCTCAGCACCCATACCAGGTCGCTGTGAGGTCAATAGAGAATCGTAACCCAGTTGCTCTTTCCATGCTGGCAGCACCTTATTTACGGCATCGCTATTATTGATATTCGTCGGCGTGCTTTCAAACCCCATTCTAACCACTGGCAGCAAATCATCCGGCAGACCATTCAACCTACCAATATTAGCCGCCATATCGCGAATTCTTGTAAGCACCTCGTTTCTGGTCTCCTGGGAATCCGCACGCACAGTCAACTGCAGGTCCACCTCATTAGAAATAATATTGTGCTTGCTGCCCCCTTGGAACGAGCCTACGGTAATTACCGCCGGAACGAGCGGATTAATCTGGCGACTAATTATGCCCTGCAAGGCGATCACTAACTGAGAAGACACATAGATCGGGTCAATTGTCTGATGTGGATAGGCTCCATGACCACCGATGCCTCTCACCTTGATATCCACACTGTCTGAGCTGGATTGAACGATGCCTTCACGGACTGTGACAAGACCCGAAGGTGCGCCCGAGCTCACATGTAAACCGATCGCATAGTCAGGCACGCCGAAGCGCTGATAAAGGCCATCTTCGAGCATCGCCTTCGCACCACTGATAATTTCTTCAGCAGGCTGGCCGACCAACATCACAGTCCCACTCCATTTGTCGGTGTTTTCCAGCAGCATTTTAGCTGTGCCTACAAGGCTGGTCATGTGCATATCGTGGCCACAGGCGTGCATGACCGGCACGTCTTCTCCGCCTAAATTTATCTGCCGGTTGCGAGAAGCATAACTAAGCCCACTATCTTCCAGGATAGGCAGACCATCCATGTCGGCGCGCAACAATACCAAAGGCCCCGAGCCATTCTCTATAATGCCAACCAGACCAGTGCCCCCGACTCCCTCAGTCACCTCGATGCCCAAGGCTCGCAGTTCAGCGGTAAGTCGAGCTGCTGTCTCCTGCTCTAGAAAGCCCAGTTCAGGGTTCTGATGAAACCAGAGAAATAATTCGGACAGGTGTGATTCGTAATAAGCGTTGATGTCGCTCTTCAGAGCCTCATCCTCTGCCTGAGCTGACTGGCTAATGGCATACCCTGGGAGCATCACGGCCAATAAAAGTGCAAGTCGAGCTACTTTTTTTGAAAATTTGAAAGGCAAGGTGCGAGTGTTAGACGATGGCATAGAGTTAATTCCATTGCAGTGCCCTAGCACTGTGTAATCCCTTATTTATCGACAGAGACTAATAGACCCGCTCACCGAATGAAAGGGGTTTTAGCGCATCAAAGCAGCGACAAAAATCAGTGCTGCGGTGCAGCCTCCATCAACGCCTCCCAGAAAGCATCGTTGAAGCTAGCACCATTCGCACCGCCATTGGAACCAAGGCGCGTGATGACAAGATTGAGACTGGGAACCAGATACAATTTTCGGTCCAAAGCTCCCTGCATTGCGACCATATCGCTTGGAGCGGATGCCACTAAAGCGCCATTGGCTCGTTGCACTCGGGCAGCGGCATTCAAAGAGAAATCTTGCCCATTAAGCCACCACAAATAACCATAGGAAGGATTAAGTGCTTGCGATGGACTTAGCATGGCGTCAAGAAAGCTACTGTCCTCCATTAAGACCTCACCTGCCCATCGACCACCGGCCCGAATCATCAATCCGAATCTCGCGAGCTCTCTAGCCGTTGTCGATAGGCCTACCGCAATGTCGGAACTCGCCCAAGGCCTATCGGTCCATGACGAATGCTTCATGCCTAAAGGCTCTGTCACCCATTCTCTGGTCAGACTCTGGCGATCCATCCCAGTAGCTGCGATAAGCACGCGCATTAATTCGTGGTAGACCGGCGTGTTATAAAGCCATGCCGTTTCAGCTGCGCTAGAAAAAGAGAAATCGGTGGCCAACCCGCTATTCATACTCAGAAGATGGCGGATAGTAATAGCAGCTTCTTGATTGGATGAGGCCTGCGACCACCCTTCGCCAACATATTTAGACACCGGATCATCGAGCTGCAGAAAGCCACGTTCCTGCGCCATGCCAATTATCACGGCAACCACGCTCTTCTGCGCCGAGGCGACATCTTCAATTGCCCTACCCTGCGCGTCTCTTCCCTTCATCGCGTTGGAATACCTCTGGGAGGCATCCGGAGAATCCCAATAGCGTTCTGCCATGATTCTCCCACCGTGAAGAATCACCACACCACTGGATTTTCGCGCTCCTGCTATATCCAGCGCTGCATTCAATTTCTCAGAGTCCCAACCGACACTAGCCGGAGCTACAGACTCCCAACTCTCATCGGAGGCTGGAAAATAGAGATCTTCGGCGGCCTTAGCAAGCTGAGAAGCCATAAAGCCTCCTGCAAGCAAAGCAAGGATGACTGCATGATTAGAGAGTCGAATTTTTCGCATAAAGGTGAAACCTGCTGCTGATTTTTAATTTATAAATTGGCACGCGCTATCGCAACCAACCACACACATAGGCTATTCTTCTTTTATCATTTTCTGTGTCTCGCTGACAACCAAGGCAAAAACCTATGAATCCTAAATCATCGATCTTCCTAGTGCTAACGAGTATCGCCGCGTTTATAACGCCATCTGCCATAGTCACCGCCGCCGAGGCAGGCTTCACGATGCCAAGTGTCCTTAGCGCATCAAACTTTCCTGACGACGTTCATATGGACTCCTTGGCGAGACTGCCACAGATTCAAAGAGCTGACTTGGATGCAGCAGGCAGAGAAGCCTTCGACACCTATGTTAGTCCAGGCACCGGATACGGATCTGGGTTGCGTGGGCCAATAGGCGTCTGGATGAATAGCCCGGAACTGGCTCAGGCAATGTTCGACGTACGCCAGCGAGTCCGCTATGAATCCGACCGCGATCAACGTCTAACCGAGCTGGCGATCATCTCTACGGCACGCGAGATCAACAATCAATATGAATACACGGCACATGAGCCATTAGCGATAGCAGCAGGCTTAGAACAAAACATTATCGATATCGTCCGCTTCAGAAAATCTGTCGAAGACAATCAGGCCATAGCAGGCTTTGGGGAAACGGAGCAGGTGATTGTTAAATTCGCGCGCGAGGTAATCAGCGAAGAAAAAGTGAGCTCGGAAACCTTTGCTCGCGCCATCGAAGCCTTCGGAGAGGAAGGCGTGATGGACCTAACCGGCCTAATCGGCTACTACAGCTTCGTCGCGATCACCTTAAAAGCCTTCGATGTCCAACGACCAGCTGGCAGCGATCTACTGTTACCCCTAACAGCTGAATAAGCCCAAGCTCTTTACAGTGAGTTGAGAAATTCCATCATGGCTGCATTGGTTTCAGCAGGCGCTTCCTGCTGCACCCAATGACCAATTTCAGGAATCAAGACCACATCGCGCAAGTCTTCCGCCGCTCGCGATATCGTCGCCGTCAGCCTGTCCTTATCTGCGCCCGCAATCACACTATCGCCCGAACCGGCAATAAACAACACAGGGATCTTAATTGTGGCCCCCTGAAGATGCTCTGTGATTTCCCAGTTGCGATGAAAGTTGCGGTAGTAATTTATACCGCCGCGAAAACCGGCGTTTTCGAATTGTGAAACGACGTAGTCTAGATCTTCCTGCCGAAGCCAATCGGGCAGCCCCTTTGGTGCACCCAGCCTTCCTATCCAACCTCCTGCTGATCGACGTGGATCGGTAATTATAGACGGCTCTCTTGGCGCATTAGGTGATAAATAGAGTCGGCTAATCAATCCGCGCGGGTGGGCATCGTATTCGGCCTCCGCTACCCCACCCGGCTCGTTATGGTAGAGAATATAGAAAAAGTTTTCACCAAAGTCCTCACGCCAGCTGTCCATCGGCGACTGCGCCACGCGACCGCCATAGGGCACACTCATAGCGATCAATGCTGTGAAGCGAGAAGGATGTAATAGGACCGTAGTCCAGGCCACAATTGCGCCCCAGTCATGACCAACCAGGATCGCAGTCTCTTCACCCAGAGCATCCAAAATACCTACCAAGTCTCCGGCCACATGGTTGATGTTATAGTCATCGACAGCAGCGGGTTTATCGGTTTCGCCATAGCCACGCATGTCTGGCGCCACCACGTGATAGCCTGCATCAGCCAGCATAGTCATCTGATGCCGCCACGAATACCAAGACTCAGGCCAGCCATGCGCTAGCAAGACTAGCGGCCCTGTGCCGGTCTCCGCTATGCGCATCGTTATTCCATTGGACTGAATAAATCGAAATGTGACGCCTGCCACCGGTGACTCTGTTCCCACGTCAATATCTCCTTGTTGTGCCAATAATTTCCCCAACAGTGTGCCGTGGAGAACCAGTGCAACTACCACTATTCTGCCGCAAGCCTTTACTGCATTCGTTACCGTAAGAATCATCCTACATGCTCCGCGTCCACCAAGAATTTCGAGGGTATAGAAAGACTAACATGGCCCCTATTGACTTCACCACGTCAAGGGCGTTTCATTGAGGTAATGATTTCTAAACAAGTTGAGGCGTGACCCGTGAAAGAAAATGATGTGCCGTATATGGAAAGGACTCGAAACTTCTATCGCGCCCAGGGCTATACCAGTGACTATCAATGGGCACACTATGATGACGTGCCTTTTAGCCGTCTGCAAAAACCGCTAAGTAAATGCAAAGTTGCCGTAGTCACCACCGCAATGCCTGATTCAGAAACAGGACGTGCGCAGCGGCAAGTCCATTCTTGCACTAGCCTACCTATTCCCAGCTCCATGTATACCGATGAACTGTCATGGCATAAAACCATGACACATACGAATGATGTCGCCTCATTCCTTCCGCTAAAGCAGCTTAAGCGCTGCGAAGACGAAGGCCTTATAAGCGAACTAAGCAACCGCTTTCATTCGATCCCTACAGAATATAGCCAACGCAACACGCGTGTGAACGATGCGCCGGAGATTCTTGCTCGTTGTCAGCATGATGCAGTGGACGTGGCCATACTTGTACCGTTGTGACCTGTCTGCCATCAGACCGTGAGTCTGTTAGCGCGACACCTAGAAAGTAATGGCATCATAACTCTAATCATTGGATCTGCGATCGATATCGTAGAGCACTGCGGCGCACCTCGATACTTGCACATCGATTTTCCACTCGGCAATCCCTGCGGCGTTCCCTATGACGAAGCCATGCAGCTAGAGATAATCCAGCAGGGATTAGCACTCATCGAGAAAGCTGGGCAAGCTCGAACCACCCAGCGCACCTTGCATCGCTGGAAAGACGATGCGTGGAGAAGGGACTATGCGCTAATCGATGACAGCAACCGAGAAGAATTGCGCCTGCGCGGCGAACACCGCCGCCAACAACAGGTCGATGACAAAGCTGCAGGAAAGCCCCGCGCAGCGATGATCTCGGATACCTAGGTCGCCAATCTCAGAGCTTTCGCTTGTGCCGGACGCATTGACGCCCCTCCAAGAATATAGCGAGTTGGCATCCACTCCATGGTATACAACGCTCTAGCGCCTTCGCTCATTCACAGAGAAGAAGTAACATTTAGCTACGTTTTTGTATTGGACAGGGGAAGGCAGAAATTCAATACTTGAGCGTGCAGTGCAATCAAACCATTGTGGACTCACTGTGAATATCTATGAAAAGAATCTACACCCATGAAAACGTAGCTGTTCTGCATTCGGCTAAGAATATCCTCGCACTAAATGACATCGAATCCTTAGTGAAAAATGAGCACACGATTCCTAATGGTGCTCGTCATGGCATCGAGAATATGTTCTTGCAACTCTGGATCATTAACGATCAAGATTTCGCCAAGGCCTCAACAATCATCGAGGAGCAGCTGACTAACCCCAAACCAACAAAACCTTGGGCCTGCCACAAATGCGATGAAGAAAATGACGGTAGTTTCGATTTTTGCTGGAAATGTCAAACAGAGAAATAAAAGCCAATAAAGGCTATAACCCTCTGAATTTATCATGACAACTAATCAACACCACTGCTAATGAATGAGAAGCTCGATGAACAATAAAATAGACGCATTAATACCTGCTCGTTTCTTAGCTGTGAGCACTGTGCGTGTAAATCCGGCGTTAATAAAGAGTAAAGCATCACCCTACTCCTTTGCGGAGTGTTAACTACCCCGAGCATAGTTCATGCGCTTTAACTTGAAACAAAGCACTAAGTATGTAAAGTAGTTCAACCTTGATTACTGAAGCCACTATGAAGAATTACCTGCTGACAGGCGCGCTCCTATTTTCGACCGCCACTTCAAATCTACTGCTCGCACAAAACGAAACAGAGGATGATGCGACGGTTACTTACCCTGCTGCCTATTTTTCTGAATATGGCGTGGTATCGGTGAACGATATGCTCAGCCGAATTCCTGGTATAGGCCTCGCACTGGAAGGTAACCAGGTTCCAAGTTTTGGCGACAATAACCGGGGCCTCGGTGCTACTAGCCAAATTCTGATTAACGGTAAGCGCCTCGCTGGCAAGGCGAACGAGGCAAGCAGCCAGCTCGACCGCATCGCTGCCGAACAGGTTGATTACATCGAGATCATCCGTGGTAGCTCTGGCGAATTGGATGTGCGCAACTCAGGGCAGCTGGTCAACATCGTCCTGTTTGAATCACAGAGCAACTCAAGTAGCTCGGGAGAGATTGGTTTTACACATTTTCATGACGGTACAGCACAGCCCAATGGGGCTTTCTCTTATAGCGCGCAATCTGGTTCGCTGAACTATCTAATCAGCGCTGATGTCACCAGTGGCTATGAATACCAAGAGTCCAGAGAAGTGAGCTTTCTTGCGGACAACTCATTAAATGATACACGCGACTTCGAGCGCACACGGGAACAGACGACCTACAGATTAAACTCAAACGTAGTCTATCAACCCTCTCCCACAGACCGAATTGCCTTTAACTTCCTCTACAGCGAGAGCGACTCCGCCGGCAAGCCTAAGCCGCACCATAACTAACTACCAAACTGCCAATGCCGCAGTCACCTACGAACGGGAAGAACTCCCTTCCACCCAAGATAATTGGGAACTTGGCGGCGACTACGAACACAATTTCGGCAACGGCGGAAAATACAAATTTCTGTTCATTGTGAATGAAGAGGATCGAGCCACGACCCGTGAGAGCTTCGTCTCTGCAGTACTGGGCGGCGCCGAGACGAAAGACCTTTTCCTCGACACCTCCAGTAAGTACCAGGAACGCATTGCACGCACATCCTACACCTGGCCGGTAGCGGCAGAGCAATCCCTAGAGCTAGGCATCGAAGGTGCGCAGACCATTCAAAATTCAGCGCTACGACTCGGCTTAAACTTACCCGGTGAGCCTTCAGCAGACTTTGGCGGCCTCAGGCCCATACCGGTACCCAATGCGTTCTCCACAGTCGAAGAGGTCCGATTCGAAGGGTTCGCCATACACAATTGGCAGATTAATTCGCGAACCTCACTTGAGAGCTCTCTGTTCTATGAAACTTCCGAAATTGAGCAGAGCGGCGACATTAAAAAGAAGAGAGACTTCGATTTTGTTAAGCCAAAAATTGGACCTACGCGTCGACATCAGCAGCAGTTTCCAACTGCGAGCCTCAGCAGAGAAAGATGTTTCACAGCTCAGCTTCAGAGATTTTTCAGCCGGTGTAAATCAGCAGGACGACGACCAGGACACGATTGCAGGCAACCCTGAGTTAGAACAGGAGCAAACCTGGCGCTACAACATCAATCTCGACTACCGCTTGCCGAATGATGGCGGCGTCTTAAATACTAGATTCTTCTACTATGACGTGTCAGATTCGATCGGCAAAGTAGATGTAACGACCGACCCCTCTAAGCCGATCAGTGCCAACGGCAATGTCGGCGATGGCAAAGTATTCGGCCTGTATCTCAACGCGAGCATACGACTTGGTTTTCTCGACCTGCCGCAGGCAGTAGTTACAGCCGCTTTTAACTTCGAAGATGCCTATATCTACGACCCGCTCATCGGCAAAAAAAGAACTATCATTCCGTTCGACCGCGGCGGCTTCCGACTAGGTTACCGACAAGACTCGTGCCCTTTCACAGAATTTGAGTTTTGGCATCAACTACCAAGACGGGTTTGGCGATGTCGGCGGGACCGGCGGCAACCGTGTCCGCTACGATATCGATAACGTTGTCTTCTTCGGCGGCGGGAAGCTGCGCCCGGAAACTGAAGCTATTCGCTGAAAAAACTGGCTATGGAAACTTTACCCTACCGCATGGAAATCAATAACGCCGAAGACGAAATAAGATGTCTAGAACGCAAACGCTACAACGGCTATCTACGTGATGGTAACTTGAGCGAAACGGAGAAACCTTGCTCGAATACTGGAGCTCAGTTTGTATTTAAGGGTTCGCGCGAACTTTTGAACAACCTGTTTAACACTAAGCTATTCACGCTATTTAAAAAAGGACAGAGCTATCCATAAGACTATGCTTTATGCAATAGCAATTTTACACAAAGGCAAAAGGGGTTAGCCAAGGCTGCCGGTCTAGTCAAATATAGGAGAGTAAATTTAGAGTGATTAACGTGCTTCCCTGTACTTTATTTCCGAAAGACTATCAAAAGACTCTGAGGGAAGACACCGTTTTAAAAACACAGAGAATCGAAATCCCTTTTGGCATCTTCCGGAAAAATGTCTCATCAAGGTCGGCAAGCCCTGCAAGAAAGCCGATTGAAAGAAGGCTGATCTACTTGTTACACAGTTCATTCGAAGAAGAGATGAAACCTGCAATAGGCTCTACTGCAACAGATGAGTCTACCAATGCCAAATGGGGTATGACTTTATTTAGGATATAGCCTGGGCGAAAAATTGAGTTTATTCATTTAGGAATGTGCTCAATTTTCATTCTTAGTAGTCTTTCCCTACCTTGTTAACTATCGAGCAACTAGCGCGCAAAAACTAAGGCCCAGCTATAGCTGGGCCTTAGTTTTTGCTTTCCCGCACATATTTAAGTCGTCAACACAATTGTAAAATGGCAAAGATGACGCGAGTGAATCATATCGCGGTGTTCAGTTACCGTTTAGACCAACATCTCGAATGGCCTGCTGAGACTGCGCTGCTATTCTGTCTTGCTGATTTTGGGTCATGCAAACGAACTGAGAAATATTGCTTCCCAATGGTCGTTCTTTCGAACAGACCAATTTTTCGCCTGCTGAGCTCACCGTTTCATTGTAAGCATCAACCTGCCTTTGTGACCTGATTCTCGGGATGTCCTCTGTATCATATAAGCTTTCGCAGCCAACAAGCACCGCAGCCAAGATTAAAACGGCCAGAATATTCTTCATGTTTACGCCCTGTATTAAGTAATAAGGTTATGCTGCTGCTAGAGCTTGCTCAATGTCGGCAATTATATCATGGACATGCTCAATACCAACACAAATCCGCATGGTTTCTGGTGTCACTCCCGCCGCCAATTGCTCTTCCTCATTTAGCTGCCTGTGCGTAGTCGAAGCGGGATGGCAAGCAAGACTCTTAGTATCACCAATATTTACCAATCGCTTAATCATAGCCAGCGCGTCATAGAAGCGAACGCCTGCGTCGAAGCCACCTTTGATACCGAAGGTTAGTAGAGATGCCGGAATACCACCGCAATATTTTTGCGCCAAGGCATAATTAGGGTCACTCTCCAGACCGCCAAAATTAACCCATTCCACCTTGTCATGTCCCTGAAGAAATGTAGCAACCTCCATCGCGTTAGCACAGTGCCGCTCCATTCGCAGACTTAGTGTTTCCAAACCCTGCATGATTAAGAAGGCATTCATAGGCGACAAGGCAGCGCCAGTATTACGCAGCGGAACAGTTCTTGCCCGCCCTATGTATGCCGCCTCCCCCAGAGCCTCGGTATAGACAACACCGTGATAGGAAGGTTCTGGTTCATTCAATTCTGGATAACGCTCTTTATGCTCGCCCAGGGAAATTTTCCCGAGTCTACTATCACACCACCGATGGATGTGCCGTGACCACCAATATATTTAGTCAGGGAATGCACGACGATGTCAGCACCAAAATCGATAGGTTGCAGATGACCGGTGAAGCCACTGTATTATCGACGATCACTGCGACACCGTGCTTGTGAGCAGCCGCGCAGACCGCTTCTAGATCGATGATATTGCCAGCAGGATTACCTATAGTCTCGCAATAAACTGCCTTCGTCTTGTCGTCGATTAGCTTTTCGATCGCCTCGGCAGAATCATCCTCCGCAAAGCGCACCTCGACACCCTGGCTAGGCAACATATGCGCGAATAGAGTGTAGGTGCCGCCATAAAGCTGCGGTGTCGAAATAATATTGTCGCCCGCTTTGGGCAATAGTCAAAATCGAGTAATTGATAGCCGCCATGCCAGAGGCCACAGCCAATCCCGCAATACCCCCTTCCATCGCAGCCATTCGCTGCTCCAACACATCATTAGTAGGGTTCATGATGCGAGTATAGATGTTGCCGGGCACTGCCAAATCGAATAGATCGGCACCGTGCTGTGCGTTGTCGAATTCGTAAGCGACAGTCTGATAAATAGGAACAGCTACGGACTTGGTAGTGGGGTCTGTCTGGTAGCCCGCATGTATGGCTAGGGTCTCTTTTTTTCATAATTGTGTACTCCTTAAATTCCGATGGATCGTTTATACATCACCCTCAGTGAGTCTGCAATTGAGAGAAGCTCAACGGTATCAGGGAGCCGTTCGGTGGTTTAGCCTTGCTGCTTGGGAGCGCGACATGGCTGGGCCTTGGGTAAACGAGAATTAGCATCGCGGAATGTTTTCTCTTCTCGATTTCTACTGCGCTTGCTGCGTAAGCCAGGTGTTAAAACGTGCAACCATGCAGTCGGCAATCATAACGATATCTCCTTGTGCTAGCACCGTGCACTCTTCAAATTGTTGAGCGGAAACAGCAACGGTGAATCGGTTAGCCAGTAGATAATTACAGGCATGAATACTCACGTATTCCCCACCCTGCCAAACTCGCCCACAGTGATCATTGATCAGCGCGCCTGCCATAGATAGAGCATAGTCCTCGCCTTCCCATTCCTGCGCCGCGCTGGCGTTAACCACTGCAGCGACTACTAGACTTAAAACCAGACACGCCAATATTTTTCTCATTGATCTCTCCAACGCGCTAGGGAGCGGGACTTGTGGACTCGAAACTGGGAAGCGACAAAGCACACTTTTTTAGTTAGGCGCGGGTATTTAAACAAAAAATGGGGTAACAGAAAATGGGGTCAGAGTAAAAAAGCTATTGCGTTTTTACTCTGACCCCATTTATTAGAAAGTTTGTTGGGGGACTCGGCGAATTTTACTAAGGTCATAGCCCTCTTCAGCTATGATTTTAAGCAGGTCGATTGTAGTCGCTCTCGGCGATGATAGGTTCTCTCGCCATCAACCAAACATAGTCTCTTTTGCTTCTGCCAACTATTGTAAATTGATAATCTGGCTCAAGATAAATTATTCGATACTCGGCTTTGATAGGCCAAACAAACTGCATCCCCCATACCGCATTGCCAGAGCCTTCTCGAATAAACGCTGTAGGATGATACACCTTTTTCTTACCATCGAACCCTCCCTTGTTGAAGGAGAAAGTTGTAGAAATTTTGTTTCCAACAGGCTCGCTATAGCTTTCAATAGCATTGAACGCTTGGGTTTCAATAAAAGTTGGGATATTCGCTATAACGAACCAGTCACCAGCAAATCTCGTGAGATCAACTGATGCAACACCGTTCCAATTGTTGGTAAGTTCGAAACAGACCTGCAGCTACTAATCAGCAGCAGACTAAGCAGCAATAGCGTTTTCACTAGGTCCATAACTTCCTCCCTTCCACTGATTTACCCACCAGCAGCGTTCGGCGCAGATAATGTACCGGATAACCTCACCGGCTTATATCGAAGTATTCTTCCGCCCTTTACAACGGACTCTAATGCCAACCAGCGATTATCAAGCGCTGCATACCAGAGGGTAATCGGCGCAGCTGCGCCGCTGACAGAGTATCGAATTGCCTGAATATTTTGACCATTCACCAGTAAGCCCTCCTCCCCCTCTTTTACAATGGCAACTTTTTCATAGTCACCAGTTTGGCTATTCAGAAGTTTTTCAGCTTTCAGAAATTCGGGGTTCCAATAGGCAAACGACATGACGCAAGGCGGCAGTTTATTTGCAGAAGATTCGGCTTGTATCTGAAACCCCTCCTTGGCAGCTTGTCCACGCACTACAAATTCTGTGCCATTTGATAAAGTTTCTGCATTGATCGAAGTAAGACAGTTGTCTCTCCATATCTCTTCGTTTTGATGACGATAGCTAAAGACATTTACGAACAATAGTTTTACGTTAAATTTAGCTTCAGCACTGATTGTCTGATGTCCATTTTTCTCGCTGAGAATAAAATTGTGATAGCCGATTGGCTTGTCATCCAACAGAACTTCGAACTGCCACCTGTTCTGAGTTGGCGAATTGGCACTGGCAGCAACGGCATAGGAAAGAACGAGCAGGGTGAGTAAACTTTTCATTTTGCTATCCTCTAAACTCCACTGTGAACGGTTTCCCAAGCAATAGAGATACATTTCTATGCAGGCTTTCGCCGAGTCCTTCAATATTAAGGAAGAGGCATTTTAGCCAATTACAGAATTCAATTACGCATAGCCGGGTCTAGTGGATCACTAAAGCAAAAAAAGGGGCCACCGAGAATTATTCACATTCCCGGCGCCCCCTTTTTATCCTTTTCCCAAGGAAATATATCGACTCTCAGCGGCCAACAATATCGAGAAAGGCAACCACCTCGTCATATCTGCGGCTTCTTGCGAAATCTCTCGCTGCCATCCCTGCCGAATTTTGAATATTGGAATCTACTCCGGCATCAACGGCGATCTCCGCCGCCTCAAGTATTCGTGCCTCGCGATCATTGCCTTGTATTCCCGCACGACGTTCTACGCTTCCCCAGCTCATCCTAAGACGCGTGTATCCCATGCCGACTGCTGCCATGAGAACAGAGATCTCTCCTTCTTCGGCAATCACCGGTTGCATGCTACTTAGGGTTGGGTAGGTCACGTTGTTTACAAACAATGGATCCGCGCCGTGTTCCAGCAGCAGCGTCATTAATTTGGGTTCAGTAAAGCGAGCCGCCAGCCACAGTGGTGTCGCTCCGATCAAAGAGTCATGAAAGCTGTAATCGGCTGATTGTCGCCTTGCAGGGGTTGGCTTTTCTAAAATGGCTTCGATGTCTGCGCCGTGATCAAGCAATAACTCAACGGCCTCAGGACTGCCACGCAAGATTGCCGCGTGCAATGCAGTATGCCCGCTTGCAGAAGAGTCAACCTCAGCGCCACTCTCAAGCAAAAAGTCCAGCAGCTCAATATTGCCGCCATGCACCGCCATGATTGCCGGACTGGTACCAAATGCCGAGAGACCATTGACATCGCTGCCAGCTGCCACCAATAAGCGAGCAGACTCCAAGCTTCCGGCTCTGGCTGCAAATATAAGCGCTGTATTGCCGCCCTGCTCAACCCAGACCTTATTCAGAGGATGACTATCCTGCTCCTTCTCGCTTTTCACGTATTGACTGCGAACCAGTGTACGCGCATCTACGTCGGCGCCGTAATCTAGAAGAGCCTCAACCACATCGCCATGGCCCTGCCCTGCTGCCCACATAAGCGCTGTCTGATTTCGCGTTACCTCTGAATGAGGACTTGCTCCAGCCGCCAGTAGAGAGCGCACTAATACGGCGTTGCCAGAATGCGCCGCCGTCATAACAAGCGTTTCTCCAGAGAGAAGATTTAAATTTGGATTTGCACCACTTTCTAAAAGAGCATCCACCATTGCTGCACTGCCGTTATCAGCAGCCAGCCACAGCGGCGTAACGCCCAGGTCGGTGACAGAATTAACATCGCCTCCCAGATCAATCAACTCAACAGCAACCTGAACGTTGTCGTGATAGCTCGCCCAGTGCAGTGCAGAAGTACCATCGCCATAAACATCTTGTACGTTGCCTTGATTCGAGAGCAAAGATGAAAGCTTAGCCCAATCAGCGTCCTTAGCAGCCTGCACAACTGGCGGCATTCCTTGCCCAAGAGCGGGCAACGCGAAGAATAAAATTCCAAGAGCGAATAGTTTCTGACAAGTTTTCATTGTGTGATTCATAGTCTGAAAGGCAGCCACTTAGTGACCACTTAAGCAATTCCTTAAGAGGTAAGTGGCAGGGAACCAGTACTACCTCCAATTTGATCAATAGGAAGATTGAACTTGTCCATAATGGAAACTAATAAATTCGCCATGGTCGGTTCATCTTGATAACGTCGATGCTGGCCGCCTTGCATCCAACCGGCGCCACCACCTACCAACATCACCGGCAGATTAATACCTGAGTGGATCGTGCTATTAGAAAGACCCGCACCATACATAATAGTCATATTGTCTAAAAGATTTCCCTCGCCATCGGGGACCGCTGCTAGCTTCGCCAGATAATTAGAGAAAAGCTGCGTGTGATAGGCATTAATCCGCGACATCTTCTCTACCAGCTGCACATTGTTGTTGTGATGAGAAAGTGGATGGTGAGCATCAGGAACGCCTATCTGCGGATATGGCCGCGCACTCTGCTCCTTACTCATCATGAAGGTTATGACCCGCGTCAGATCGGTTTGCAGTGCCAACACCTGCAGGTCCTGCATGATCTCCATATGCTCTTCATAGTCTACTGGCACGCCAGCAGGCTGGGCTAGTTCTGGCAGGGACAGGTCTATCTGCTCTTCGGCTTTCTGAATCCGTCTTTCGACACTGCGAATTGATTCGGTGTAGCTCTCCATCAGGTAACGGTCTTCAGCCCCTATGCTGTTCTCCAATTTAGTGAGTCTCTCGAGAACCGCATCGAGAATACTGCTTTGTTGTTTTAAGCGCGCCTCTCGCACACTCTTCTGTGTACTGCCGCTATCGCCAAACATGCGTTCGAATACTGAGCGGGGATTATGTTCCGTCGGCAAGGGCTCGGTTGCACCGCGCCAGGAAAGTGTGTGGGTATACACGCAACTGAGATTTACGGTGCAGGCTCCAGCAAGTGCCGGCGCATCCATCGACAATTCCAGTGAAGAGAGTTGTGTCTGCCTGCCCAGTTCTTTAGCGAGCAGCTGATCAACAGAAACTCCCGCTAGAATTTCTACCTCGTTGCGTCCTCCCCTAGTAACACCTGTAAGGAAAGAGCCTCCAGCACCGGCATGAGCGATGTTCCAATTCGCCTTCAATCCGGATAGCACCATCATCTTATCTTTGAACGGAGCCAAAGGCTGCAGAATTGGAGTAAGGTCAAAGTCGCTTCCGGTTTTGGCTGGCGTCCAATAATCCATGGCCATGCCATTAGGAACATAGACAGTTTGGAATCGGTGTATCGGTGCAGGCGAGGTTTGAGCAAATGCCGGCGTCATCGCATCCAGCATTGGCAAAGCTAATGCTGCCCCAGTGCCGCGCAGCAAGGCGCGGCGGGAAATGGATTTTCCTGTCACTACATTGGGAATAATAGAGATTGCTGTTTGAGTTTTCTTAGTCATCAATTTGTACTCATCAGAAACGGTGGGCTCATTACGATCCCAGTTATCAGGGAAGACCAACTATAGTTTTTATCGGCTGCATCACTCACTATCTTGCGTATAACCGGCTGGTCGTAGTAGTCAATTCGGCGACCCAGTGCATAGGTCATCAGTTTCTCTGTCAAAGTGTGTGAAAATTGCTCGGGCCTATCCATCATCCAATCGCGCAGGTCCGCGAAACCAGAAAACTCAACACCCCCTGGATAGCTTCCGTCGGGATCTACAAGATTTCCCACCTCATCATGTTCTCGCCAGCCGCCAATCACATCGAAATTTTCCAAGGCAAAACCAAGCGGGTCAATAACAACGTGACAAGAGGCACAAACTGGGTCTGCTCGGTGCCTAGCAAGTCTTTCACGAATAGAGGTAGGAACTTCACCCGCCTCAGCATCTGGAAGAATGGGCACGTTTGCCGGTGGCGGTGGTGGCGGTGTTCCCAACAAATTATCCAACAGCCACTTACCACGCAATACAGGCGAAGTACGCCCAGGATAAGAAGTCACTGTCAGCAGCGCTCCCATAGACAACAAGCCGCCGCGCTGATTTCTGTTGGGCAGCTGCGTCTTTCTAAAGCGGCTTCCATAGATACCTTCAACACCGTAGTGATCAGCAAGCCGTTCATTGAGATAGCTGTGATTAGCACCTAATAAGTCCATCACGCTGCTATCGGACTCTATAGTGTCCGCCACAAATAGCTGGGTCTCCTGGCGGAAGCCTTCGATCAGACTCAGGTCATAGTTTGGAAAAACCACTGTATTGATTTGCACCTCATCAAGACGTCTGAGGTTCAACCACTGGGCGGCAAAGTCTTCAACCAACGTGGTGACGCCGCGAGAGTCGGCCAGCATTCGACGAACCTGTTGTTCCAATACTTCGGGATTGCTCAGTTGGCCCTGCTGCGCAAGATCTAGCAACTGTTCATCCGGCGCCTCGCTCCACAGAAAGAAGGCTAAGCGTGAAGCCAACTCCAGGTCACTGATAGGGAATGTTTCGCCGGTCGGCGAATCAGCTGGAACGCTGTAACTCCTGATCAAAAAATCCGGATCGCTGAGCATGAATTCCAGCGCGAACTGAATCCCGCTATTAAAATTTCCACCGGTCTCTCTGCCCTGCGCATAAAAACCTAGCAGCAAGTCAATATCCTGATCACTTACAGGCCGCCGATAGGCACGGGTTGCGAGTGTTGAAAGAATCTGCGTAGCGCAGCTTTGTTCTTCAGCGCCACGATCTGGGTGGCAGGAAAATATTTTTCGCTGGCTGGGTGATGCATCGCTATTGGACGCAGAAGCGATGGACTGTGAAGACGGTAAAGGACCGCTAACCTCAAGCGCGTAAATTTTCTGATAGTCCAGATAGGCTTCATCATTGGCATTCAGACGACCACCCTGAGCCGGTTGGGGGATGGATTCTGGCTCAATCAACTGCCTGATATAGGACACGCTTATCTGCGCGGGGCCAGCCTCTATCGGGAGGCGAACTTCTAGCCCTTCCCCAGCTTCGGTGAGCATATACTGCTCCCAATCTATGGTGCCTGGCTCACCAGTGCCGCTGAAGCTCAGCGGAGCAGGTGTTCCTGGGGCTTCGCCGCCGACAGTAAAGCGTTCTAACAGTCGACCATTAAGACGAATCTCTAATTGCTGAGGCCAACCTAAGCCCTTGATGTAGTCCTGATAATTTCTCTCTAACTGAACGCTCAATTGATACTCGCCACTAACCGGAAAATTATGATTAACCGACACGCCTCCTCTAGAGCCGAAGGGCATATCGTTATTCTGGCGTTGATTCTGTTTCAGAAACAGCGGCACTTCATAGCTGGTAATGGTCGGCCCAAGCGGAGGCAAGCCAGTAGCAAGTCGCGTTACCTGCCGCGCAACCGACATGTAACGCTCCATGTGTGCAGTGGTAAACGGCAAGGAGGCTGCCATATTATCAAAGCTGCCATCAGCAGTTGGATCACCAGGCAGAGAGTCCATAACGTCTACGTCCAAGCCTAGCAAGGCGTTGATGGTGTTGTTGTACTCGTAGCGGTTCATACGGTGCAAAGGAGTAATGCGCCCAGGGTTAGGATTAGCCGCCCATGCACGATCCAACTCCCCTTCCAACCAATCGGTCATTATCTGATAGGTCTCAAATTCCGGTCTAGGCATACCCGCTGGAGGCATCATATGTGCCCTGAGTTTCTTGACGACTCGCTCCAGGGAATCTGCATGTAAAGCTGGATTGGCGAAGTCTACGCTCTGCAGGGAGAAGTCCGCGGTAGCCAAGGTGTCGTTGTGGCATGCAAGGCAGTAAGAATTGACTAGTTGCTGCATGTCATTGGCGGCGAAGGCTGGCTGGGGTTCAGTGGCGCCTTGTGCGGGGATAAATGTACCGGTTAGCAGTGATACTGAAACTATGCCCAGTAGTAGGATAAAGCCCGAAATGCCGACCGCGAGACGGCTGTTCATCGCTCTACAAGCCTTGAAAAAGTGGCGCTGTAGTAGCCGGCGGATGAGGCTTGTAGTGTCTTATCGGAAGGCATGGGTCGCATTGGACTCTACTTATTATACTTATTCTTTCAGAAGCTACACCAGGTGAGGATTTTCTGCAATTTTCAAACATCTATTTGGCGGTAAATTTGGTGCGATTTTTGGCTAGCAAAGCACCCTCTCCTCTTCTGGGCAGCCTACGAAGGTAGCTATCCGACTAAATGGCAACTCTTGTGGGGTGCAAATTGCGATGCGGTATAGGGACTAGCGATGCACTAGTTTGTGCTAAATAAAACGAGAATGGGCCAGGTTTATTCAGGATGCGACCGGCCTTTTGATATAAATATGCCCCACTTTTCGCTTCCTAAGTACTCTCACCACTGTGCCCAAATAGGCGCATCAAAAAGTACATCGACAGAAATAGCATCACTACCGCTATAGGCAACACCATGGGTGACTCATAGGCGCCAGCCAGGCCGTAGGCAATAAATGCCACCAGCCCTGTTACTCCCGCATAAGCAGCTTGTGTAGACACATGGTCCAGATGGGGACACTGCGCCCCCACGGAAGCAAGGACTGTGGTGTCAGAGATAGGTGATACATGATCTCCAAACAGCCCTCCACTGAGCACTGCCGCAATAGTCAGATACATGGATGCACCAAGATCGAACCCCACTGGTACTGCAATGGTCATCAAAATTGCAAACGTTCCATAAGATGATCCAGTTGATAGTGAGATTATCGCGCCCAGAACAAACACAATCATCGGGAAATACATTGGCGGCAATGACCCGCCAATCAATGAAGCTATATAGTCAGCCGTATGCACATCAGCATTCACGGAGCCTAATGCCCATGCCAGCACCAGCACGATAGATATATACACCATCGATTCTGCGCCTTTTATAAATACAGCTAATGACTGTGTATAAGACATAGAGCGATAACGACGCATCATCTCCGCACAAGTCAACGATGCACTAAGATAAGCAATTATCATTGTTGATCTGATGTGAACCGTAGAAATCCCGTCATGTGTTGCGTGCCAGGCTATAAGTCCGGCAATTAGCACTACCATTACGCCCAGCGGATAGAGAAATATGCCAATTCGATCATCAGTGGTTTCGGATTCTGGGTCTGCTAGTTTTTCCTCTACGGGACTTTCCTCTATAGGGTTTTCCCGCGGACATCTTCTTGATAGGCGCTGCATTGTCGGCAGCGATTTTTGCAAGATAACGCGCCTGTGCCACCTTCATAGGGCCGTAGTCTTTTTTCATGAAGACTACGATCGGCACAGTGGCCAGCGCTAAAAATGCATAGAACTGATACGGGATAACTTTTATTAGAACCGTAAAAGATTCTTCGCTAAGCCCAATTTCGGCATAGGACTTTTCTATTAGAGACATGATGTAAGCGCCCCAACTAATAAAGGGGATGAGTATGCTAATGGGTGAAGAGGTTGTATCCAGAATATAAGCGAGTTTCTCACGACAAATTTTGAACTCGTCAAAGACTGATCGATATAACGGCCCAATAATTAAACTGTTACCGGAGTCAGTAAAAAATATTCCAAGTCCGGAAAACCATACAACCACCTGAGCCTTGGAGCGACTGGTAACAATTAAGGAGGCTTTTCGCGCAAAGGCCCCTGCTCCACCGGATACTTCTAACAGCTTAACAAAGCCGCCAATAATGAATATAACCAGAACAACTTGAATTTGAGTGCCGTTAACCACCTCTTTCAATACCTGGTTTTCGATGGCTATTTGCATGGCATGAAGTGGATTAAAGCTTGCCAATATAAGAGAACCACTGATGATCCCGCTAACTAGTGCCAGTAATACATTCTTACTGTAGAACGCCACAGCTATAGTTAGCAGCGCCGGAACAAGTGATAAAATACCGTAGTCATCCATTTGTTAGCTCTTCTTATTTTGTATTAGTAACTAAATTAAGACTGACTATAGTGTTTGACAGCATTGAAAATTCCTATACCAGCAAAACACCATCTTACATTAAAGACGCATCAGAAACGGTTTGGCCTAAAAGGAGCCATGTCCACTATTGGGTCTGCGCCTGCTATCAAGTCTGCAACAAGCTTTCCAGTAACCGCACCCATGGTCATGCCTAAATGCTGATGCCCGAAAGCATACAGCACATTTTTGCTATTGGTGGAAAACCCTACTACCGGGAGCGAGTCTGGCAATGAGGGACGAAAGCCCATCCAGGCCGATTGCTCACGGGTATCAAGCGTTGGCAGCATTCGTTTTGCTAACGGCAACAGGCTTCGTACGCGCGAGTAGTCTGGAGCTGCCACAAGGCCGCCAAATTCAATTTGGCTGCTCAGTCTCATTCCCGTTTCCATAGGTGACAAAACAAAGGAAGATTCACCGTTTACTACGGGTGCGTTAAGCAAGTCGCGCGTCGACTCAGGCAGCATTAGGTGATAGCCCCTTTCTGTATCAAGCGGCACACTATCGCCCAACTGCTCGGCGAGTGAGCGTGACCATGCACCTGCTGCAACAATCACTTTGTCTGCTGTTATTGAACCCGCCGAACCCGATAAGCTAACTTGCTTACCTTCATGCTGGATACGCTCCACGTCAAATTGCTTGAACTGCCCACCACGGGAAACCATCAAGTCCACCATCGAATTCACCAGCTTGTGTGGATTCACTAGTCGTAAACAATCTTTCTGGTAAAAGCCAAAGTTAAAAATCGGCGCCAAGTTCGGTTCAAGATCGCTAATTTCTCTCCGACCCAACACTTCATAGCTTGTGCCCGCCTCGTCCATTAGCTTTCTTGCCTTAGCAGTATCGGCGAAGCTTGCCGCTTTCTCATACACCTTCAGCCAGCCAGCTTCTTCCACCAAGGGAGCAAGGGCTGTGTCATCTACTAACTGATGCCAAGCATCAACAGCATGTTTCGTCAGAGTATGTAAATGAGCTGCATTGTTGCTCGCCGCAACGGAGCGAGACTGCCATATAAAACGCAGTAACCAAGGGAGTATTTTGTGGAAATACGCGGGTCGTATAGACAACGGAGGCAATGGCTGAACAGACATACGTATAACATCGTAAAGAATGCCGGGCATCGCGGTGGGCACACAGGACCCATTGACTATCGCACCGGCATTACCGAATGATGCGCCAGCGCAAGGTGCTTCACGCTCGAGAAGAGTGACTTGGTGTCCATCGGCCTGTAACGACAAAGCGGACGCCGCGCCGATCACCCCTGCCCCTATTACGATTATCTTGCTGGTCATAGGGCCAACCCATAAATTTTCATCAAGTGTAGCTGCCTTCTAAAAATGGGGGATAGGTCAACTCCTTCAGGAGGTTATGATCCCGTTCGAGCTTTCTAAGGCGTGTTAGCTCAGATTTGGTTTCTGGATCGATAGAGATGTGTTTTTCTTAGCCATGATCTGTCCTCGTCGCATTTCCATGCGCCAACGATAAAGCATGATTTCATGGATATCTAGAGACTCGGCTACGTGCTTTGCCAGCACTTCAGGTATCTCACTGAGCGCAACTGCTGTTGCTTTAAAGTTATCGTCGTAAGACTGGTAGTATTTTCGTCTTGTCATTTCACACCTCCCAATTGTTAGGTTGAGGTGTGTTCAAAAGCGGGTTAGGTTCCACTCCTCTTTGATTTCATTGTTATGTTCCGTGACTCGCTAGGTTGGTCTCTTGCCAAGGACGGATATGTTTTAGTTCTGCAGCCAGTTCATCTTCGGCGATCTCGGTATCGAATGCTGCTTGGGCTCGAAGCCAATAGCCGTTGGAAAGTCCAAAGAATTTGCAAAGTCGTAGATCGGTATCTGCGGACACAGAACGCTTCCCCGAGACTATTGCCCCAACTCGTTGTGCAGGAACCTCGATTTCTTTGGCCAAGCGATACTGAGAAATGCCCATAGGGTCTAGAAATTCCTCTTTTAGTAGCTCACCTGGAGATACTGCTTGTAGTTTTCTCATAAAATTGACTCCTAGTGACAATCCACTATCTCTACATCAGTTGCTCCCGCTTTTCTCCAGCGGAAACAAATTCTAAACTGACTATTAATTCGTATGCTGTGCTGTCCTTTCCGATTGCCTTTCAGTGCTTCAAGACGGTTTCCTGGAGGAACTCTTAAATCAGCGAGAATTACGGCAACTTGCAGCTGTCTTAGCTTGCGAAGAGCGGCCCGTTCAAAATTCACAAACCTTCTGATTCGACGGCCATTGGATAGCGCCTCCGTGTCAGAACATTTGAAGGATATAATCATTGCCTAATAGTAACGTTATGCGTTAATAACGTCAAGCGTTACTAATATGTATTATCCTGTCAGCAGCGAAGGAACATAACGCCCTTGTATGGTTGTTCTATGGTCTATATCGACCTTGTTGTTCTTGTTCTAAAACGGGTAAATTGAGACCCACCTTCGGTCGCACCCGAAGGCTTTTCTGTAGCAGCTTGGCATTCACGTTCTTCGCAAAATGCCAGCCAATGATTTGTCGTGTATGCAGGTCCATTACGGTACACAGGTAGTTCCAGTCTTTCCCTACCCGAATGTACGTCACATCACCAACCCATACCTTATTAGCGCGACACGACGGCTCTTGTTGTAACAGCAGATTGTGTGGATCGGTGATCAAGTGATGGCGGTGACTGTGCTTTCGGAATTTCTTGGCCATGCGTGCCTTGATCCCGTTATCCCTCATTAATCGAGTTATCCTGTTGCGTCCTGCAAGCTCTCCTCGTTTCTGAAGCGCTTCATATACCCGTGGATAGCCGTAGACCTCACGATTAGCCTGGTGGACCTCAATGATCTTCTCTAGCAGTTCTTCATTGTTTAACTGCCCGGGGCTTTTTTGTCGGTTCTTCCAGGCGTAATAGCCACCACGGGTAACAAACAACTTCCGGTCAAAATGCACCAAACATAAAAAAAGGGGTCCTGAAAGGACCCCTTTTTTTATGTTTGGTGCACCCGGCACGATTCGAACGTGCGACCCCCTAGTTCGTAGCCAGGTACTCTATCCAGCTGAGCTACGGGTGCATTTTTCTTTACTCTTCCTACATCCGCTAAACCACATCCTAGTGAGTGGCCCTACTCTATCCAGCTGAGCTACGGTGCATTTTTCTTTACTCTTCCTACATCCGCTAAACCACATCCTAGTGAGTGGCCCTACTCTATCCAGCTGAGCTACGGGTGCATTTTTGTGCATTTTTCTTTACTCTTCCTACATCCGCTAAACCACATTCTAGTGAGTGGTCCTACTCTATCCTGCTGAGTTACGGATGCTTGTTCCTTTTACTTCTCTCCTTAAATACCTTTTGCTTAAGCGCCGGTAGGTGAAGAGGGCGGTATTATAGCGAAATGAATGATTTTTCATAGACTTAAATGGCTCTAGTTGCCGTCTGCGTGTTTTCTCCAGTGATGAGCTGTAATACCATAGGGATTATGAGCAAAATAAATGAAATAAATACCCTTGGCTTGGAATTGCGCGCACTTAGCTGCGCTCTTGTGCTAACTCTCTCCCCCTGCGTATTTGCCGACTATGAAGACGGAGTAAATGCCGCGCTCAAGGGCGATTTCGAGACTGCCTTGCACGAATTCACCTTGGCAGCTGAAGAAGGACTAGATCTAGCACAATACAATCTCGCGATTCTGTATTTCACCGGCCAGGGTGTAGTGCAGGATGCTGCTGAGGCCTTTCGCTGGACTGAATTAGCGGCACTGCAAGGGCATGTGGCTGCGCAATTTAATCTCGGTAGCCTGTATTACGCAGGTGATGGTGTAGAAGCTGACACTGACAAAGCGGTTGGGATGTTTGAGGGAGCTGCACGGGCGGGACATGCTAATGCCGCCCTGATACTTGCCAATATGTATGCCGATGGCGAACTCACCCCTGATGTGGAACCGGGGCTATTTGCTCAACTCGCCAGCACTCTATCTTCGCTCTTTTCGCCCGATCAAAACAATCAAGATTTAGTGCTCGCCCATGTCTGGGCAAACGTCGCGATAGCCAATGACAGTAGTGAAGCTGACGCCCTACGTGTGAACCTAGAAGGGCGCATGAGCGAGGCGCAATTGAGTCAGGCACGCCGGCAATTTGCGCTGCAGCAGATCGAATAATCTGCAGTAACTAGATATTATTTGTGCAATTATTTCAGAGCTTTAGTTCATATACCTGAAAATTACTTTAAGCTATAAATCGCCTCTTTTCCTCACCAGCGCCATTGAATACTCCTGCCTAACAGGTAATGAAAGCCGTGCAACTGGCCCGCTAGATTGACGTAAATTCGATTCGATAAGATATTCACAGATGTCTGCCTTTGGCCCTAAGGACAGCAATTTACTGCTGCATTCTAGTAATTAGGCAGCCGACTCGAGAGGCGCTGCGTTCAGCAGACAAATTATCTCACAGAGATATTGTTTGCGCTGACCTGCAGGGCAAGGTGTTCTGTTAGCTGTTTACCGAGCGGCTTCTCGGGGCTGCGCCTGAGCTAACTTACTGTCCCGCTGCAGCTTTTTCTTCGGCTAGCTTCGCCTCGGCAGCGACCAGCAGCTCATCTAGCCAAGCAGTGTAGCCCTGTGGGTCGATAAAGGGATGCGGCTGGCCTTCTGCGCGCTGCTTTAATAACTCGTAACGCTCAAAAACATCACCTGAGGCTGCGTGATTGGGAATATTGACTTCGATGTCGCCCATTTTCTGCAGGCGTTTCACACTCGCAATGTACATCTGCGTGCGCTCTACGCCTTCGAAATTGAGCCCCACACCGCCGAACATGAAGGCCTGAAAGGGAAAGCCATTGTCATACACGGTGAAGCGTGTTGAGGCGACACCGGTTGTATGACCGGGTGTCTTGACGAAACGCAGTCCTGTGCGACCGAGGTTCACTGTGCCGTTGTCGGTTACCACAAGATGGCGCATTGGCTTTGGGTATGCCTGATAGATGGGCTCTTCATCTACCATTGCCCAGTCTTCCTCTGTCATTAAGACCACCGCTCCAAACTCATCCTGCATACGCTTAGCACCACCAATATGATCGTAATGCGCATGAGTCACCACCACATAGCGAATAGCGTTAGGATCGAAGCCAAGCTCACGAATGCCATCGATGACGAGATCAGTTAGCTCGCCATAGAGCGTGTCAAACAGGATTAGACCCTGATCGGTTTCTAATAACCAAGCAGAGACCCATTTGGCGCCAACGTAGTAGAGATTATCGAACACCTGGAACGGTGCGACTCGCTGGAATTCTGGATCGTCGTTCTGACTAAGCTCTTGAGCGGACACGCTGTTTAGGCACAGGCTAAGAAGAAGGCTGATAGCGAGCAGTAGTAGGTGGTTTTTTGTTCTTTTTATTGCAGGTCTCATAGCTAATCCTGTGGAGTGTATGCGCTTAGCGAGGGTGTTTTATAGTCGATATTCTTGGTATTTGAAACTTCTTTTCGATTAACTGAGCACCCATACGGTAGGCTTTCTCAAAAGAAGCCAGAATACTGAACTGGGCCGAAGCCCAGCCACGTCGGGTACGAAAATCGCCGCTTAAATCAATAAGAGCGCGGCAAACCTAACACATGTTCTGAGACAAAATTTAGAATCATTTCTTGGGAAATAGGCGCGAGCTTCATTAGCCTTGCCTCACGCCAGTAACGCTCGACATGGTATTCTCTTGCGTACCCGAAACCACCGTGGGTCTGAATCGCCGCATCGGCCGCGAAAAATCCAGCTTCGGCTGCTAGCCACTTCGCCATATTCGCTTCAGCACCGCAGCGTTGCCCGTTATCTATTAACCAGGCAGCCTTCTTCGTCATCAAATCAGCGGCATCGAGTTTCATGCGCGCCTCTGCCAAGGGAAAGGCAATGCCTTGGTTCTTGCCGATAGGACGGTCGAAGACGACTCGGTCGTTCGCGTATTGCACAGCGCGGCGCAGTGCTGCCCTGCCTATGCCAATCGACTCGGCGGCGATAAGAATGCGTTCCGCGTTCAAGCCATCGAGCAAATAGCGAAAGCCCTCGCCTTCTTCACCTACTCTGTCCTGAATTGAAACCTTTAAATCGTCATAAACTACTTCGCAGGTTCGAACTGCGTTGCGACCTAGCTTTTCAATCGCCGAAATGTGTACTTCTGGCTTTTGCAGCTCAGCCAGCAGCAGAGTCATGCCATCGGTCTTGCGCTTCACTTTGTCTTTCGGGGTCGTACGCACCAACAACAGCACTCGTTCAGATTCAAACGCCTTAGTCGTCCAGACTTTTCGTCCTCTCACTAGATAGTGATCGTCGTGCCTTTTTGCAAAGGTTTCGATGGAGGTTGTATCGCTGCCGGCATCCGGTTCGGTAACCCCGAAGGCAACTTGTAGCTCACCACTAGCAACCGCAGGCAGGTATTTCTCCCGCATAGCTTCGCTGCCGTGCTTTACCACTGGGTGCATGCCAAAGATCGATAGGTGTAGTGGTGTCGCGCCATTCATTGCGGCGCCGGACGCAGCAACTTCCTCCAACACGATAGCCGCTTCTTGAATGCCCTTGCCTGCGCCGCCGTATTTTTCAGGCATGGCTATGCCGATCCAGCCTGCCTTTGCGACTTCGTTGAAAAAGGCTAATGGGTATTTTTTTTCTCTATCACATTGCTCCCAGTAGTCATCGGGATAGCCACTGCAGAGCTTGCGGATCGATTCTCGAATCAGACCTTGTTCTTGTGTCTCAATAAAATTCACGGCTAGCTATTCTCCGAAGCATTGCGCCGCGCCAGCGCCAGTACTTGTTGCGCTCGTTTTAGGTGAGGCACATCGACCATCTCGCCGTCGAATTTAAAGGCCATTGCCCCTTTAGCTTCCTGCTCTTCGAATGCAGCCACAAGCGCTGTCGCCGCGTCTATCTCGGCGACACTTGGTGTGAACGCTTCATTCACAATATCAATCTGATCGGGGTGAATGGTCAGCTTCGCGGTAAAACCCATGTCCGCTGCCGTCTTACATTCTTTTGCTAAACCCTCAGTGTTTTTGATGTCGACATACACCGCATCAATCGGCTGCACTTTGGCTGCTACTGCAGCGAGCAGGCACATCGAACGTACAAAGCTAAACACTTCTAAGTAATTCCCTTGCTCATCACGCTTCGCTCTCGCTCCAAGCGAGACAGACAAGTCCTCCGCCCCCCAGGTGACACCATCAACGCGTTCGTGATTAACCATTTGCGCGAGATTGAATACCGCCGCAGCCATCTCGGTGCCGATCAACAACAGCTTTATATCACTGTAGTCAGCGCCCGCGACTTTTTCTTGATTGATAATTAGTTGATCGACAGCATGCACGGCCTTGAGATCTAACACCTTAGGCAACACGATGCCGTCGGGCCGGTGTTGCAACACCGCCTCTAGATCTTCCCTACCCCATTCAGAATCCATGGGGTTTATGCGAACGAGTTTTTCTTGGTTCTTGAAGTTAGCATTAGCTAGCCAATCACAGACTTCATCTCGAGCTATGCCCTTGCGGTCTGGCGTTACCGAATCTTCCAAGTCGAGAATTAAGGAATCCGCGGCAAGGCCTAAGGCCTTATTCAGCATCTTCTCGTTGCCACCGGGGACGAAGTGTATAGATCTTCGCAATGTCATTTATCACTCCTGTGTACTGCCTTTAACGGTAGCTTACACATAATGTTCATGTTGGTAGCCGGAGCATCATACCCTTTCTAATACACTCACAAACAATTTCGTCTCGCTGGTTGATACCCAGATGTTCGAACCAAACGATGCCTCTATCGATCTTGGATTTTGACTCACGCTTGTCTATTATTTTCGTTTGCGCACGGAGGGTATCGCCGATAAAGACCGGATTGGGAAACTCCACCTTATCCATCCCCAGATTACCAATCGTTGTGCCCAATGTCGTATCGCCAACGGACAAGCCAACCACCAGGCCAAGCGTGAAATAGCTATTCACTAATATCTGCCCGAACTGTGTTGTTTTCGCGAACTGCGCATCGATATGCAGCGGCTGCGGGTTATGGGTCATGGTGCTGAACAGTAGGTTATCAGTCTCTGTCACCGTGCGGTGGGGCTGATGTTCAAACAACATTCCGACCTCTAGCTCTTCAAAATACTTTCCTTTCACTCGATGACTCCAGCTATGTTCATAGGTGCTTCTACTCTATTCTCAATATAGATAGGCGATAGAGAGCGAGATACTTTTCAAAGCTTATTTTATTAGCATCTTGTACTATCATCCATTAGATTCTATCAAGTTAGCACCCTTTGCGGTGTCCGGATAGTTAGAGATAGTTAGAGATAGTTACAAGCAGCAACGACCAAATACGGATAGAGTCGCCCACAATGCAAAAAAATTCGCAGCAGCAATTTTCCGAATGGATAGGCAAGACGCAGTCCGCCTCAAGCACCCTAACAATAGCGCCTATGGAAGGTCTCGCCGCGACACTGGATCGGAATAACACCACCTTCTCACTTGGCGATACCCTGCCCCCGCTCTGGCATTGGCTGTACTTCCTTGAGCCTTCGAAGCAGTCTGAACTTGCCGAAGACGGGCATCCACACCGCGGCGACTTTTTACCACCCATTCCCCTTCCGCGACGCATGTGGGCCGGTAGTAGGCTGAACTTCATCCGTCCCTTAGTAGTTGGCGAGGCTATTGAACGCCGCTCTACGATTCAATCGATTAAACTGAAACAGGGACGATCCGGCAGCCTCGGCTTCGTCTGTGTAGCACATGAGCTGTCCGACTCCTCGGGTGTGTTGTTGATCGAAGAACACGACATTGTCTACAGAGATATGCCCACCGGGAATATCTCTGCGCAGCCTCCTCTCAAGGCCGATGAGGAGCATGACTTCGCACGCACGGTCACGCCGGACCCGGTCCTGCTTTTCCGTTATTCAGCCCTGACTTTTAATGGCCATAGAATTCACTATGACCGAGCCTATGCGAAGGACGTCGAATCCTACCCTGGACTCGTTGTGCATGGCCCGCTGCTAGCTACTTTCCTGCTGGAGTTACTCGCCGACAATTATCCCAGCGCGACCTTATCCGGTTTTAGCTTCAAGGCGATGAAACCGGTATTCGACATAGAGTCATTTCAGGTTTGTGGCACTAAGCCGGACAACACGGGCAACGCTAAACTCTGGATCGCAGACAACGCCGGCAATCTCTGCATGGAAGCGCGAGCAGAGCTGGCCAGCACATAATGAGCAACACTCCTCCACTTACTGGCATAACAGTAGTTTCACTAGAGCACGCGATCGCCGCTCCCCTGTGCACTCGGCAACTCGCAGAACTTGGCGCGCGCGTTATTAAAGTAGAACGAAGATTCAGCGGAGACTTCGCCCGCCACTATGATGATCGTGTACTGGGTCAATCCTCACACTTTGTCTGGACGAATAGATCGAAGCAAAGCCTAACGCTGGATTTAAAGCATCACGACTCCGGACTGATCTTGCAGCGGCTGTTGGCAACAAGTGACGTACTCGTGCAGAACCTAGCGCCAGGAGCAACCCGCAAGATGGGGTTGGATTTCGAACAGCTGCACGACAAATACGAGAAACTCATCGTCTGTAATATCTCCGGTTACGGAGCCGATGGCCCGTACCAGAACAAAAAGGCCTACGATCTGTTAGTACAGGCAGAAGCCGGATTCCTCAGCATCACCGGCACCCAGAATGAAATGGTTAAGAGCGGCATCTCTATAGCGGACATAGCAGCAGGCATGCAGGCGCAGACGGCGATACTAGCAGCGCTAATTCAACGCTCGAAGACTAACCAAGGCAGCAACATCGACATCTCCATGCTAGAAGCCATGGTCGAATGGATGGGCTTCCCACTGAACTACGCCTTTGATGGAGCATCTCCCCCAGCCAGAACCGGCTCAGACCACGCCAGCATCTACCCCTATGGGGCATTCGTAACCAGTGATGAGAAAGTTATCATGCTGGGCATACAGAACGAGCGAGAATGGGCGGCATTCTGCGAAAGCGTCCTAGAGCGGCCCGAACTTACTAACGATTCAAGATTCGCCAAGAACGTCTCAAGATCATCCAATCGAGAAGCCCTAAAAGAGATAATAGAAGCCAGGTTCTCTACATTCACGTCTATAGAGGTAGCAACCAAGCTAGATCAGGCTCAAATAGCCTTCGCGAACGTGAATGACATGCCCGAAGTCTGGGATCACCCACAGCTACGAGCTCTCAACCGTCTGATTGACACAGACACCCCCAAGGGAAGCGTGAAAAGCTTCAAACCACCGGGGAATAATAGTAGTTATGAGCCCAGTTTGGGGCCAGTTCCAGCGCTGGGAGAACACACTGAAGAGATCCTTTCTGATCTGGGCTTCGAGGCCAATGAAATCAAGCAGTTTCAGGATAATGAAGTAGTTTAGAACCCTACTTCTGTAGCCTGTGGGTCTGTGTTATTATGCCCGCGATTTTTGGATAGGTGGATTGATAGAAACCACCCCAGAATTCGATTTATGGAGAGATGGCCGAGTGGCTGAAGGCGCGCCCCTGCTAAGGGCGTATAGGGGAAACTTTATCGAGGGTTCGAATCCCTCTCTCTCCGCCATAACCAAAAAACCCGACTTTAAGTCGGGTTTTTTGGTTATGGCGGAGAGAGATTGGAAGAGAAGCCTCCGGTTCGCAAGCTGCGTAGCAGCGCACACGGCCAAAGGCCGCCCCGAAGAGGTTTTGTAATTAGCTAAGCTAATTTCAAAATGAATCCCGGGCGACGAGTTCGAGTACAGCGCTCAATTCAGTGCATTTATCGGAGAGATCTTCAGCGCATAAAGTTCAACCCAATCGCACTACCCAGCATCAGAAACAACCTAGCAGTCAGTCGCTACAATCAATATCGTATCCCCTGCTAAGGGCGTATAGGGGAAACTTTATCGAGGGTTCGAATCCCTCTCTCTCCGCCATAACCAAAAAACCCGACTTTAAGTCGGGTTTTTTGGTTATGGCGGAGAGAGATTGGAAGAGAAGCCTCCGGTTCGCAAGCTGCGTAGCAGCGCACACGGCCAAAGGCCGCCCCGAAGGGGTTTTGTAATTAGCTAAGCTAATTTCAAAATGAATCCCGGGCGACGAGTTCGAGTACAGCGCTCAATTCAGTGCATTTATCGGAGAGATCTTCAGCGCATAAAGTTCAACCCAATCGCACTACCCAGCATCAGAAACAACCTAGCAGTCAGTCGCTACAATCAATATCGTATCCCCTGCTAAGGGCGTATAGGGGAAACTTTATCGAGGGTTCGAATCCCTCTCTCTCCGCCATAACCAAAAAACCCGACTTTAAGTCGGGTTTTTTGGTTATGGCGGAGAGAGATTGGAAGAGAAGCCTCCGGTTCGCAAGCTGCGTAGCAGCGCACACGGCCAAAGGCCGCCCCGAAGGGGTTTTGTAATTAGCTAAGCTAATTTCAAAATGAATCCCGGGCGACGAGTTCGAGTACAGCGCTCAATTCAGTGCATTTATCGGAGAGGTCTTCAGCGCATAAAGTTCAACCCAATCGCACTACCCAGCATCAGAAACAACCTAGCAGTCAGTCGCTACAATCAATATCGTATCCCCTGCTAAGGGCGTATAGGGGAAACTTTATCGAGGGTTCGAATCCCCTGCTAAGGGCGTATAGGGGAAACTTTAGAGTGCTATCTAGTCAAAAACGACCGTCTTCGACCCCTGTACCACAACTCGGTCTTCCAAATGGTTACGCAGCGCTCTCGCTAGTACTGTCTTCTCAACATCCTTGCCCAAGCGTACTAAGTCTTCTTTTTTATGACGATGCCCAACTCTCATTACATCTTGCTCTATTATAGGTCCTTCATCTAGGTCTTCGGTCACATAGTGACTGGTTGCACCGATCAGCTTGACCCCTCTTTCATATGCCTTTTCATAAGGGTTAGCTCCAACAAAAGAAGGCAAGAAACTATGGTGAATATTGAGTAACCGGCCTTTGTATTTTCCACACATGTCCGGTGGGATAATTTGCATAAACCGTGCTAACACTATTGTGTCCGCACCGTGCGAATCGATTAACTCCATTATTTTTTCGAATGCCGGTCGTTTTTGAATTTTTCCTATAGGCACGTGAATAAAGGGAATCCCATGCCATTCAACCATAGAACGCAAGTTTTCATGATTAGATATTACACACGGAATTTCGCAATCTAGATCATCACTATGCCAACGGTGCAATAGATCAGCCAAACAATGAGATGCGTGACTCGCTAATAGTACGACCTTCTGCTGAATTGCCGTATCTCGGATATACCATTTCATCGAGTACTTCTCAGCGATAGGTGTAAAGCTACGTCTAAACTCCTGCAAATCTGTCAGCAAGGAGCTTGCACGTATTTCATTACGCATAAAGAACCATCCGGTTTCGTGATCAGAGAAGTAATTTGACTCTAGCAACCAACCTCCATGGTCGGCTACTATCTGACTGACAGCCGCGACAATTCCTACTTTGTCCGGGCAAGCAACAATTAGACGGTAGACGTTTTCTTCAGCGCTCATAATGTGAGTTGTGTATCTTTCGGGGAGCTCGGGTCTTTAGAAGAGGCCAAATTTTCAGCCGAGTGTTTCCTTCTTGAGAAAAACACAGGGATGGCACTACCTAGAGACTATGTAGTCAGAATTGAATTAATTTTTGTGGTCGACGTTCACCTAATCTCGAACCTATTTGCTACTTAACGTAGAACATAGCCAACGAGACAAGCCATCGCTCATCCAGCGCATCACGGTAGAGCATAGGCGACCAACTCGGCAGCCTCTCTTCCACCACCGACAAACACGGCCACGTATTGCTTTCCGTTATGTTTATAAGTGAAAGGAAGACCAGTCTGATTAGCCGGCAAATCTATCTCGGCGAGGATCTCACCGGTTTGCTTATCAACTGCTCGCATAATCGGGCTTGCACCGGCGGCACCGGTACCCTCAAAGACGAAGAGCAAAGTTTTTGTTAGTAAGACCCCAGCACGGGTTGGCACGCCAGTTCTCCCAAGATCAACACCTTGCAACAAAGGGTGATTAGTCATGCGTTCGGGTGTATCGGCATTCGCGATCATCCACAGATGATCGCCTGAGTTCATATCTATTGCGGTAATTCTTCCATAGGGTGGCTTAGCAAGCTGTAGCCCTTGAACTCGGGGTACACGCACGCCAAATCCCTGACTAAGATCTATGTCTGAGCCATCATATTTCGCCAAGGTCATCACACCCAATTGCGTTCTCGATGGAACGTAGAGTATGCCGGTCTCTGGATCTAGCGCTGAACTTTCCCAGTTGGATCCACCCGTAGCATTAGGGAGTGAAAGTGTGCCGCGAGTGCCGTCTGAAGCATCTGTCAAAGACGGTGGCGTATAAATAGAAGGGCTGAGGCGATAGTCTTGAATTGCCTCCAGAGCTAAAGCCCGAAGCTCTGGCGAAAAATCCACTAAGTCATCTTCGGTGAACCCTTGCCGATCAAAAGGTGCGGGTCGGGTCGGAAAGGGTTGAGTTGGAGAATACCATTCACCAGGCACATCTCCGATTGGCACTGGACGCTCTACTATCGGCCAAATAGGCTCGCCGGTTTCTCTGTCGAAGGTGTAGACCCAAGATTGTTTGGTCACCGACATGACGACCTTTCTACCGTTCGGTAAATCCGCGACTATCGGAGGTGATGGAACATCGTAGTCCCATATATCATGATGAATGAGTTGATAGTGCCACTGACGCTCACCTGTCTTAATATCTACAGCGACAATCGAGCTGGAGAATAAATTGTCACCGTGGCGCTCACCGCCATAGGCATCGCTAGTGGCAGCTTCGGTCGGCAGATAAACATGACCCAATTCAGCATCGCCTGAAATGGCTGCCCATACACCGGTATTACCGGTGATGTCGTTTCCAGTTATCCAAGACTCAAAGCCAACCTCACCTCGCTCTGGGATAGTGTGAAAGGTCCACAGAAGCTCGCCAGTGTGCACATCGTAGCCGCGAACATCACCCTTCGTATTAAACTTGGAACGCGGTCGGCCACCACCTCTGTGCGCCGACCCAACCACGATCACATCATTCATTACCAATGGAGGAGCGGACAAACCTATTTCAGGATAGGCATAGCGAGGGTCATCTCCATTACGTACACCTACAAATAAATCCACGACTCCATTGTTACCGAAGTTAGGATCTGGAATACCTGTTTTAGCATCAAGAGAAACCATCAAATAACCCGGAGAAACATCGATAATGCGCTGCGAGTCGCCATCGGTCCAATAGGAAACACCCCTACCGGAGCCCTTGCGCGGCGCTTCGTCGAAACGGTCACCTTCCTGATAGCGATAAAGCCAGAGAAGCTGCCCAGTAATCGCATCAAGTGCGACTACGTTTCTTGTGCTCGCTACATTCGCGTAGAGAATCCCGTCCACTTCGATCGGTGTTGAAGGGTTTACGTAGTCAGCAGCGGGCCCGAAGCTCTTCGTGGAAAACCGCCATGCTATTTCCAATTCGGCGACATTTTCTGCATTAATCTGATCTAGCGGAGAATAACGCTGCGATGAAATTTCTCCATGTATATTCGGCCAGTCACCTTCGTTTACACTTGTGCCGGTTTGAGCAAGCCCAATCGGTATGCAGGCAAGACTGCCTGCAGCTAGAATGAGTTTCGAAATCGTTCTACTCACATTTTTCATCCACTGCATTCCTATTTACTATTTCATGTAATCGTTTGACCAAAGACTCTCTACTCAATAAAAGCAGAGTTTCTGGACTATCAAATTCAGGAAGTAATCAAACTTTTGAGCGGGAAAGCCCAGCCCGCATGCCTGTCATTCAAAAGATTGAAATATTGAACCTTTTGAATGACCAAGCAACATCATCCGTACTCTCTAACTACTGAGTAGAGTTACGGACGAACTCGTATGTATTTTTGAATGTTTCGACCCATCGGTTCACCACCGTACATATTGCCTTCAGCATCGACAGCGACAAATTCTGCGCCAACTCCGGATACGACACTAGGGTCTGCATAAGGTGTTAAGACCATATGGTTCACCCAGCCCGACTTGGCATCACCGATTCTTATTCCCATCTCCCAACCGGGGTTCTCAATATTGTCGGACTCGGAATCAGCCACAAAAATATTGCCTTTCTGGTCAAAAGATATTCCGCTTGGTCTTCCGAACTGCGTCCACACAGCTAGAAATTCTCCGTCCTGTGTGAAAATTTGAGTTCGGCTATTAGAACGATCACCCACATAGACTTTCCCATCATTATCAATTGCGATGGTATGCAGTGCTCTAAATTCACCGGGAGCATAGCCAGTCTTGCCCCAAGATTTAATGAAGGAACCATCGCTGGCAAATTTCACAACACGATTATTGCCGTCGTTATTGTGTCCATCCGCAACAAATATGTCGCCATTGTCTCCTATCACCACATCAGATGGAGAAGTGAAGTGATCAATTCCACTACCCTCTTCTCCAGGAGTGCCTAATACCATTAGGACTTCTCCAGTAGAGCTAAACTTGATGACTTGATGTGCTCTGGGGTCACCAGCAGGCAGTCTATCGCGACGCACTGACTCGGTTACCCAAACATTCCCTTCAGAATCGACATCCAGCCCGTGTGGCCATATGAACAAGCCAGCGCCGAAACTGTCGACCAAATTTCCGTCGGGATCAAACTTCAGAATCGGATCTAAATCTGAATCCACACACTCGTAGCCGAAATTGGCCCGCGGCGCATCGCATCGAACAACTGCCCAGACATGTTTTCCATCGGGATCAATAGCGACATCGCCAACCGCCCCCATTACTCGACCATCGGAAAATTTTGCCCAGCCAGGAACTGTACGATAAGGGTTCGGTAAACCCTGAGCGAAAGCCTGCGAACCTATTGCCAGCAACAAAGTTGCCACTAGCCCTCGAACTACCATCAATTTGCCTGCGTTCAACATGTTCTTACTCCACTTGAATGATATTAATCTATGTAGATTCAGTTTATTTCTAAGTTTCTCGTGCCGCCCGACACCAAACTGGCGAAGGGAATTTTTATTGGTAGACTATTTACTAGTAGCAGAAGCATTCGCTTCTTGCACTCTAGCGCCCCTGAGCATATACAACATTGCATAATTGCCCTCATGGCACGCGTATTCATAAAGCAAGCCATCAACCTCAGCCATGGGAATTATTCCAGCGAACTTATCAGTGTAAGTAGATGGATCATCAACCGTAAATTCATAATCGATCGTTGAAGGCCCCACCCTTGTAAATTTTTCGGTTAAGACTTTGTCATAAGCCGTACCAGGCAACCCAGAATCTGCAGCAAGCCCACCAAAACTCGCCGTGAGGTTGCTAAAATTCTTGGTCACCACAACCAATGTTTCTCCATCCCAATATCCACGCGAATCGCCTGAGTACAAACGTATGTCATCATGAAGTGATACCAAATCATCTGCGGAGTCGTACAGCGGAACGATGCGTGCCTCATGAATCATTTCAGTCATGATGACGACTGTGTCTGCGTTCTGAAAAATCTGGACATTGTTGTTGTACACGCTTGGAGTGAAAGGCGGGCCGGCGTTAAAACCAACCAAGCATCTTTCAGAAAGGCCACGATCTTCAGGGCCGTCAATTCCAATACCACGAGCCAAGTGTCTGGAAGGTCTATCTGCCGTTTTCTCGGAACCTCGAGTTCCAAATTGAACAGCCACTCCGTCCTGCAAATTCGGTACGCGGCCATTCTTTGGATAAACTATGTGCGATGTACGGAACGTGTTGCCGATAGCAGTTTGTTCGTTCCAAAAGTCGTCATAGGTCTTGCCCACTTCCCCCGCAGGCAAAGGTGCTTGTTCTGCATCGTCATCTTCCTTGACTGGCGGCGGTGCTAATACTGCGGTAATTTCTTCTTTGTTTAGAAATTCGCGCTCACCAAAATGCTCAGGCCTTTCCATTGGTATGTTGGATGAAAAATTCCATACTCCCTGCAGATCCGGCTGCCCCCACTCAGTTCGAGGAGCCAGGTAGTTCTCATCTGCGAAACCCAGAATAGAGGCTGAGCAAGCGGCGGCTAGTAGCACGCCTGACATCATCCGCAAAATTTTTCTATTCATAAGAGGTTCCCAGAAGGAAGGATTCACCTAGCATCGTTTTATAAGAAATGAGCCGCAATTAATATTGACCTTAGGCTAAAACCCCTAAAACTGAAGTCCATAAACACCTACTAGGCAAAATGTGAATTCACTCAGTGACTGTTACCGGCACATAGGCATTTGACCAACAACACACGTTGTCGAATCGGCTATCAGGTGCTGCAAAATTGCTTGCTCGCAATCGAATAATGTATTCACCGGGTTCCGAGAACGTGGCCATCGTCTGAACATGAATCCAGTCATCAGCGCTGAGCTGGCTTATTCCTTCTGCCGCTCTGTCAACGTCTAATGTTAAAGAACGCTCGAAATCTGGAGCAGCAGAACCTTGGTGCATTACCCAGTCCGTGGTCAGTGGGTAGAAAAGCAATTTGGCCTGTTCGGGATAATCAGCACGGTTGCCGCGATCCTGCACATAGGCAGATAAATTCACAGGATTTCCAACTGAAGCGGTGACTCTAGCTGCCGTAATCCCTTCACGGGTCGTGGACTCGGCCCCATCTAGTTCGAATCGAATAGCCGGCGCGAGCGAGCCAAGAGCTCTCTCGCCATCACTCATTTCATAAGTTGTAGAAGTAGCCCTGCCAGGAACGGAGTACTCGTAGCCAGCATGCTTTAAAGTCCACACAACTTCGGTACCGGCCATATCGGCAGGTACGGTGACTGCGAATGCACCTCTTTCATTTATGCCGATAAAACCACCCCGATTGTAAACTGGGAAATGCGTTGGCTGCGCGCCGTCGAACTGCGCTGGCTCTATGTAGTTGTTCGGACCTAGGGGAATATCTACTATCTCTTCTCGATTCCGGTTAGCGAAACCGAACAGCATCGTGACCGAGCCGTCCACATTAGGCGTCCAACCGTTGAATATAGGAGCGACCAAGTCTCCGCTGGCTTTTCGATCGGCCAGCGGATATTCACGCAGATGATTTGGTAGCTGGGCATAAAGAGAAGCAGAAATTGACGTCATCAGCAAAATGGCTAGTGTTTCCACGGCAAGGAGCTTGATTTTAATCATTCAGCTCCACCTTTCCCAGTATGGCTACGGTTCTCGCTTCGCTATCTTTACGCTCTGCCTGTAGTTTTTGATAACCCTCCTCGTCCAGATGGGTAACGGCGATCCAAGCATGGGACATTTCATCACCAGTACGCTGACCGGAAGTAACCCACTGGTCCGGATCAGGATTCCAGGGATTATCGGCTGTATTGTCGTGCCAACCAGTCAACACTATGATTGCACCTACTGGAACGAGTGGTTGAAATCCCTCTTCATAGGTATGGCTGTGGTTCCAGCCAGCACTCCAGTTGGACACCTTGCTGAGAAGTTCGGTACGCCCTGTAGCAGGATAGAAAATTTCCATAGACATGGCCACGCCCCGCAGGTGCATGTGAGGCTGCCAGCTATCGAGACGAACCGGATGATCAAAGGAGTGAAATCCTTGAGTCATCAACTTACCGTGAGGGGGAATGAGGTAGTCATCGGACTCGCCGTTCTTGCTGAGATAGTAGTTATCAACATCTTGAAAATAGGCTGTTTCCTCGTCGAAGTCATCCTCTTCATCGTAATACCATATACCAACTGTTACCTGATCGTCGGCTACTGCGTTGCCATCGGGGTAGTAATGGATGCTCCATTCAACCATGGAATTCGCGGGTGCTACTCTACAAGCTCCTTTTGGAATTTTCTCACCGAGCTTACCCATGGCAAATTCGGATAGGAGACTGTTCCATTCCCATTCACCGTTTTCGTCTAGAGTTAGGAGTGTGGTGACGCCATGATGTGTTGATCCACTTGCAGCTGCCGACGGTATTGTCTCTACAGCTTTTATGCAGCGGTTTTCGGTAATCCCAGTAGGCACCCTAGGCTCCCACCAGTAATCCTGACCGCTTGCTGGAACGTCCCACTTCTCGGACTTGATAATGTGGTCAGGAGGGCCTAACTCTTCTGCAAAGTAAAATTCACCAGGGACTGGAAATTCCTTAGCTGGCGGCAATTCTTCTAGGTTACCAATGGGAGAACCCGCATCAACCCAAGCAACGAGAGTATTGATGTCTTCATCAGACATCCTCCAGTCATTTTTCAGCTCTTGAATTCCGATATCGTGGTCGTATTGGTAAGGCGGCATTTCTCGCTCTGACACCTTCAGGCGGATAAGCGGAGCCCAAGGTCGAACCTCATCATAGTTGGTGAAGGACATTGGACCGATTCCACCTGGCTGGTGGCAGATTTGGCAGTTTTCTTGAATGATTCTAGAGACCTGGTTTGAATAGGTTATTTCTTCCTCAGCGGATACTGCTAACGCAGGCCACAGTGAGAGTGTCGTTACTATCCAAATTGTGCGATTTCTTAGCATGATTATCCCCTTAGCTTTACTTGGACACGGTGTACTAAAGTAGTTAAACATAGTGATTCCAATTGATATTACGGTGGATTCGATGACTAGCATTTTTGGCGGCACCAAGTATTAACGAAGCATGACAATGTCATAAACGACAGCCCTGTGAAAGGTCAAGCTTAGTGCGAAACCCACGAACACCATTTCAAAACATTCCACAGTCATGTTTATTCGTTTGTATAAAATACTATTTACAGATGCTGAAGGCAATGACTTTCTAAACCTTTTGATCAGATGATACACCTCTGGCGGCCGCCCTCCCCACCCGAAAATCGCCTCATTCCAGCCGAATCACTGGCAAAAAAAACGGGAACCATTTTTGATGGTCCCCGCTTTGAACTTCCTTGTCCATGCGAATCAATGCACAGAAATTACTAGAAACTCATTGATGCGCGAGCATAGAAATACCTGCCCTGCCAGTCCAAATTGTTTTGGTAGCCATAGAGGTTACCGCAACAAACGTAGCTGAATTCCGTGATACCTTCATCCGGATATTCATCAAACAAGTTCCTGGCGCCACCTGACAGCCTGACTGTGTCGTTTAGCTGATATTGCAGTTCGAGATCGGTGTACAAGACGCCACCGAACTCCTGATGCAAAGAGCCATCACTTTTGGCTTTTTCGTAGTCACCGTAATAGCTCAGCCGCCCGATCACCGCCAAATCATTCACCTCATGGCGAGCGGTGAACACGCCGCGGAATTCTGGCTGCAGTTTCTCAAAATCTGCCTGTTCCTCCGTCGTTAAGAAAGTGCTGACCTGGCTGACGGGGCTGTCAAACTCGTTCTTGGTGTAGTTCAGAGCAAGGCTCAGACTAGTCACACCATTGTTACCCCAATCAAGAGGCGTAGTTGCTACAACGTCTACCCCATCTGTGGTGGTATCAAAGGCATTACCAAAATAGTTCACCTGACCAAAAGAAGCAGCATTGGCTACACCGGCCGCCTCCAAGGCAAGATACCTGTCATAGGCCGCGCCCGCAGTTGGATTTGTAGACACGTCATTTGCATCTTCGTTGATAAAGACGCGATCTTCAATATCAATGCTGTAGAAGTCCACCGTCAAGTTGACATTGGCGATGTCCGCAGTAAAACCGAGCGTGATGTTGTTCGCCAGTTCGGGTTTGAGCGGCTGAGCACCGATAGCTTTTGCAGCTGCAGAATCAGCCGGGAACAAGCCACGGTTGACTGGAACGCCGTTTGGTAGTCGCACAGATATATTAGTCGTACCCTGCTGGCCTGGGCTAGGAGCACGTAAGGAGGTGCCGAGCGAGCCGCGAATAGCAAAATTGTCAGTCACGTCCAGTATAGCTGCCAGTTTCCAGGTTACTTCCGTGCCAAAATCGTCATAGTCCTCACCACGTATCGCGCCCTGCACGAATAAGGTATCCGTTAGATCATGACTGAGGTCTGCATAGATCGATGTCGCTTCACGTCCATAGCTTTGCGAAAATTCCGGTGGAAATCCCGGAAAGCCGTTTGAGCCTACATCTCCTGTGTAATACACAGGATCGGAACTATCTGCGCAATTCAAAGTAGAGCCGCCCGCAATCACCCCTGCACCTGTGGCAGTGGCAGTATCGCCATCACAGAAACCGTGAGGATCTGGGGCCCCGTAAATACCTGGCAGGTGAGAGTCTGGCTCACCTCCCAAAATATTATACTCTTCATCTAAAAAGCTGGCGCCAAAGGCAAGCACAGCGCCGGAGTCTAGTTCATAGGTGAAGTCTGCCTGAAACTGAGTTTCTTCGTTAACCAGATTTCCCAAATGGAACTGAGTCGGAGATTGATCTCCCATTGAGGGGTTCAGAGTATTGAACAGGTTGTATTCAATTTCGCTTTCTCCGTTGCGAATACTGAAATCATAAGTCAGGCCGTTGTTCCATTCACCGCGCAAGCCAGCGACAATAGATCTATCATCAACTTCGCCAAACATTTGCGGGGTAAAGCCTGCTGGAAAAATATCCCTGGCACTATAGGTAGAACCGTCTGCAATACGCAGCTCTTTAAAGAGCCCGATAACAGGACGACGGTGAAAAAAGTTCGCGTCAGACTCGCTGTTCGACCAGCTACCAAACGAATACAACTCACTGGTATCGCTCAGATCAAAGCCTGCGTTGAAAAACAAGCGCAGAGACTCAGAAGCTGGTTGACCCCAGGGTTGGGAAAAGCGACCGGTATCGTGGAAAGTAGGATGTCCACTCTCATAAGCCTGTCTGAATGTAGCAGTTTCTTCGTAGGCGGATGATGCGTTATTTCTCGCGTTGAAAATTGCGTACTTTGGATTACTTCGATCCGCACACCAAAAGGTCTCGCAATATTCTTCCGCGCGTATAGTCCGCTCCACATCTGAATATTCACCTGAAATGCTGATGAATCCGCTATCACCCAGCGGCAGTCCTATATTTGCCTGCACATTGACTGACTGGCCATCACCTTCGCCGTACTCGCCCATGTCAACAGAAATACTTCCGCCTTCTCGGTTTTCCTTGAGAATGAAGTTGACGACACCTGCGATGGCATCGGAACCGTATTGGGCCGCTGCACCATCCCGTAAAACTTCTATGTTACCGATAGCAATTGAGGGGATAGTTGCCATGTCGGCGGCTTGAGCTCCCACGCCGTCAATGTCCACGAGGGCGGATCGATGACGCCGCTTCGAGTTAACCAAAACGAGGGTCTTATCACTTTGTAGGCCTCGCAACCTAGCTGGACGAATGTAGGCACCTCCAGAAAAGTTAGTCTTGGAAACGTTAAAGGAAGGCACTAACGTTTGGAGAATATCATTAGTGTCCGTATACGAAATCTGGCTTATATCTTCTGCGCTGAAGACATCAATGGGCACTGGCGAATCGGATACGGTGCGTTCCCGGCCTCGCGTACCAGTAACGACGATTTGCTCGACCTCTTCCGCACTTTGTTGTGCCATAGCCATGGGAACGAATCCCGCTGGAGCCAATAAAGCCAGCGCTATGGCAGGCGATAGAATCCTGCTTATTTTATTTTGTCTGAACATCTGCTTTCCCTTGAAAGTGATTTATCTTGACCGCTCCGATAACTAGCGATGGCTTAATTTTGCATAAGATAAAAATTGGCTAGCCAAATACACGGCATAGAAGCCTCATTCATCTTGCATAATTGACAATTTATACAATTGAATATGGAGATGCAAGACTTTTATACAAATGAATATTTAATTGAGAAACAATTTTTGGGTAAATGCTTGACCCGTATTCATCTTTGTTTGCCCGTTCGATAGCTATTTCTCTCATTTTCAATAAAGACAGCTTCGCGCTAGCAAATACAGGCCATAAAAAACCTTGTGCTCATCACGTATAAGCGTTATTTTATACATTTGTATATACTAGTTGAAGCTGTTCATCCCGATCCTCAAGCGCGTATTTCAATGGAGAGTCCTAGACATACAGGGCACCTCCATCAAAATCATAGAGAAAAGCCGCCAGAGCTCTACCACAGCGCTGATCTTCACGGTCCTCGTTGCCAGCGCCTTATCGGGAGCACTGCTCAGCACCATTAAATATTTACCCTACTTTCAGCCCCATGAATTGGCCTGAATTAATATCAACGAAAAGAGGTTAGCCATGCCCAATACCAGTGCCAATTCCTACTGGAAAGCCAATATAAAATTAGTGCTTTCACTGCTCTGCGTCTGGTTTTTTGTTTCCTTTGTTTGTGGGATTCTGCTGGTCGATGTCTTGGACACTATTCGCCTCAAAGGTTTTAAACTCGGCTTCTGGATTGCCCAGCAAGGATCTATCCTGACCTTCATCGCTCTCATTCTTATTTACATCCGCGAAATGGACAAGCTTGATAGTCAATACAAACAGGCCTCCAGCAACGATACCGAGGGAGAAGTAAAATGAGCGTTCAGATGTGGACTTACCTGTTTGTATTCCTGTCCTTTGGCCTCTACATAGGCATTGCTATTTGGTCGCGCGCCGGATCCACCAAAGAGTTTTATGTGGCAGGAGGTGGAGTTCACCCTGTTGCGAACGGTATGGCCACAGCCGCCGACTGGATGTCAGCCGCTTCTTTCATCAGTATGACTGGACTCATCTCTTTCCTCGGTAGGGATGGAACCTTTTATTTAATGGGCTGGACTGGGGGCTATGTGCTGCTTGCATTACTGCTCGCACCTTATCTACGCAAATTTGGCAAGTTCACCGTCCCCGATTTCATTGGTGATCGTTATTATTCCCAGAGCGCAAGGCTGGTGGCTGTGTTCTGCGCCATCGTCATTTCATTTATTTATGTGTGTGGGCAGATGCAGGGCGCGGGCATCGTGTTTTCTCGATTTCTCGAGGTAGACGTTACCACCGGCGTAATCATCGGCATGGCAATTGTTTTCTTTTATGCCGTGCTTGGTGGCATGAAGGGGATCACTTACACTCAGGTCGCTCAGTACTGCGTACTCATATTCGCTTTCATGGTCCCTGCCATCTTTATCTCCATCATGATGACCGGACAGGTAATACCGCAAATTGGCTTCGGTTCGGAATTAGTAGACGGCAGTGGTTATTTACTCGATCGGCTCGACGGGCTCAGCCAAGAGCTAGGTTTTGCCACTTACACCGAAGGACAGCGCAGCACACAGGACGTCTTTTTCATAACGGCGGCCCTTATGTTCGGAACGGCTGGACTGCCCCACGTTATCATTCGTTTCTTTACCGTGCCGAATGTACGCGATGCTCGCAGATCTGCCGGGTATGCCATGATTTTCATCGCAATACTGTATACCACAGCGCCGACTGTAGCGGCGTTTGCTCGAACCAATCTAATCAATTCCGTTAGCAATGCGGAATATAGCGCTATGCCAGATTGGTTTGGCAAATGGGAAACCACCAACCTGATCAGTTTCGATGACAAAAACAATGACGGTAAGATTCAATATCTAGGCGATGCCGAGCGCAACGAGCTGACGGTAAGTGCGGATATCATGGTAATGGCAAACCCAGAAATTGCCGGCCTGCCAAATTGGGTAGTCGCGCTGGTTACCGCCGGAGCCCTTGCCGCCGCCCTGTCCACAGCGGCCGGGTTATTGCTGGTGATCTCGACTTCGGTGGCACACGACATGCTCAAACGCACCTTCATGCCCTCGATTACCGAGAAACAGGAATTGCTATCCGCACGGCTATCTATCTTAGTCGCAGTGCTGATTGCGGGATATGTCGGCATGAATCCACCTGCCTACGTGGCGCAAGTTGTTGCCTTCGCCTTCGGTCTCGCGGCGGCGTCCTTCTTCCCAGCCATTGTATTAGGCATATTTCAGAAGAAGATGAATAAACAGGGTGCAATTTCGGGCATGATGGCCGGCTTTATTTTTACGGCTTCATACATAATTTACTTCAAGCTTCTTAATCCGGCGGCGAGCACAGCTAACAACTGGTTATTCGGAATTTCACCCGAAGGTATTGGCACACTTGGTACTCTCGTAAACTTGTGCTTTGCCTATGCGATATCTAAATTTACTCCAGATCCACCCGACGATGTACAGGAATTGGTTGAGACTATTAGACTGCCGGGAGAAGCTTAGGCTAAACAGTAGTTCAAGACTAGATCTCACTTGTTTTAGAGATGAAAAAGGCTGTTAATTGACAGCCTTTTTCATGATTGTTGGAAAATATATTCCTCAGTTATTTCATCGGGGAATAATCAGTTGCCACCATATATTTGCTCTCGACTCCAGCGAGAATTCTCCCATTCGCATTGGACTCTTCTGAAACTCGCGCCCATTCTGGGTCTTCACCAAAGGCAGTCCAGGATGCATTGGCTGCTTCTCGGCTTGCGTGTTCTAAGATATAAACCAGAGTATCCCCTCTTTCTTCTTCGCTAGTAGGTGACCAGAAGCCTACTACTTTCATGCTATGGTTGCCGAATATTCGAATCGTGTGATCCCGAAATCTCGCATGAAGATTTTGCAGGTTCCCGGGTGTAGCCGTGTAGGTTCGCAGCTCAAATACCTTCCCGTTATCTTGAGCAGAACTACTCATAAAAACTCCTGCACCTAAACCAATGGTTAGAGAAATTAGGGATATACCTGCGGTCTTTATTAGCTTATTCAAATGGTTCTCCTGAGGGTCAGTTTGGGGTTGATGTCACTAGCGATTTATTCTGTTGGCGATTAGCTGTTCAACCACGGCAGGCTCGGCAAGCGTCGTCGTATCACCCAAATTATCCAGCTCATTTGCCGCTAGCTTTCTCAGTATACGCCGCATGATTTTGCCGGAACGGGTTTTTGGAAGGCCCGGTGCAAATTGAATTGCTTCCGGTCTCGCAAACGCACCAATTTCCTTGGCAACGAATTTCAGTAAGTCTCTGCGTAAGTCCTCGCTTTCTTCAGTGCCAGACATCAGCATCACATAGGCATAAATCCCCTGCCCCTTGATGTCGTGCGGATAACCAACCACGGCGGCTTCTGCCACTGCAGAATGCAGAACCAGTGCGCTCTCAATTTCTGCTGTGCCAAGCCGGTGCCCGGAAACATTAATGACATCGTCTACGCGGCCAGTTACCCAGTAATAACCATCGTCGTCGCGGCGAGCACTATCGCCAGTGAAGTAATAGCCAGGGTAGGTAGTAAAGTAAGTATCTATACAGCGTTGATGGTCACCATACACACTGCGAATTTGACTGGGCCAGCTTTGACATAGAACCAAGTTACCAGTAGCGGCACCATCCAGTTCATTGCCATCGGCATCCAGTAGTGCAGCCTTGACACCAAAAAACGGGGTTGCTGCCGAGCCGGGTTTCAAATCAGTGACACCGGGTATCGGAGTAATCATTATCGCTCCGGTTTCGGTCTGCCACCAGGTATCGACGATGGCACAGCGCGAGTCGCCCACCACCTTGTAATACCATTCCCAGGCTTCGGGGTTTATCGGCTCACCTACAGAGCCAAGAAGGCGCAGTGAAGAACGCGAGGTGCTGGTAACTGGCTTGTCACCGGCTGCCATCAGTGCACGGATCGCGGTGGGAGCAGTGTAGAAGATATTCACCTGATGCTTATCGATAATCTGCCAGAAGCGCGACGCATCGGGGTAAGTAGGCACACCTTCGAACATCAAGGTGGTGGCACCATTTGCCAGAGGGCCATACACTATATAAGAGTGGCCGGTGACCCAGCCAACATCGGCAGTACACCAGTAGACATCACCCTCATGGTAATCGAACACATATTTATGTGTGATGCTTGCCCCTAATAAGTAGCCTGCCGTAGTGTGCAGCACGCCCTTGGGCTTACCCGTTGAACCCGAAGTGTAGAGAATGAACAGCGGGTCTTCGGCATCCATTAACTCTACTTCACATTCGGCACTCGCCGCTTCGGTGGCTTTGAGATAACACACGTCTCTATCATCAAACCAAGGTACGTCGACATTGGTGCGGCGTACCACAAAAACAGAATGAACATTAGGGCATTGTTCCAGGGCAGCATCGACGTTGGCCTTCAAAGGAACGGTGCGGCCGCCGCGCAATCCTTCGTCAGCAGTAATAATAGCCTGGCAGTCAGAGTCTAGAATTCGATCTTTTAGTGATTCTGGGGAGAATCCGCCAAAAACGACAGAATGTACGGCACCAATTCGAGCACAGGCTAACATTGCGTAGGTGGCTTCGGGAATCATTGGCATATAGATACAAACACGATCGCCTTTGCTAACGCCTCGCGCTTTTAGTGCATTAGAAAACTTGCAGACATGCGCATGCAATTCTCTGTAGGTAATTTTTTTATCTTCAGTAGGCTCATCACCCTCCCAAATAATGGCTGTTTGCTCGCCGCGGTGCTCTAGATGTCGGTCTATACAGTTAAAGGCAACATTTAGTTTGGCACCAGTGAACCAACTGGCTTCGGCCTTGCTGAAATTACTGCTGCTTACCGACTGCCAGCGTTGGTGCCAATAAAGTAATTCGTCGGCTTGCTCTGCCCAAAATTCATCGGGTGACGCAATCGATTGCTGATAAAGTTCTTGAAAGCGGGTTTTATCTAAATGACTGCGACTAACGGCTGAATCGTGAACTGAATATATCTTGTCTTCTGGCATTTCTGATTCCTGTTCTTTTTTCTAATACAAAAAATCTCACTACCAAGCTTACGACTAAAAGGCGGAGCGATATTGCGGGCAATGCGAAGCGCTACCCTAACGCTTGGTCGTTAGAAAAGTTTTGGTTAAAAGCTGTGAGCTATTTATTAGGAGATTGACTTTGTCCCGAGTTACCCGAGAGGACGGCCTGTCTCAAACTTCAGTCAAGCAAAGAGTCTTCCGGCCAAGCGGGCCCAGATCTCAGTTGTTCAAGCGATCGCAAGCCTTGGTAAGCGAATTTCTGCACGCGTTTACCTTCATAGGTTTCAGTTGTGTAAAAATTACCTTCCGAATCGCTAACAATACTGTGAGTGCCGAAGAATAAACCTGGCTGCCTGCCACCCTTGCCAATGTCATACATAAGCTCAAGCGAGTCACGGTGCACAACGTGGACTTTCATATTGGAGCCGTCTGCAACGTAAATAAATTCTTGGTCATCATCTTGGGAGAAAGCGATGTCCCAAGTAGCTCCAGCACCTACAGTCATGGGAGCAATTTGAGCTTCCTTAATGAAGGTTCCATCCGCTCGAAATACTTGAATCCTATCTGCCCCCCTATCACACACATAGATTAGACCGTCATTCGACGGCTCAGCACAATGTACCGGGCCACGAAATTGCTGCGGCAAGGGTTCTCCAGGCGTATAAGTGACAGGGTCATCTGAAGGGCGATTACCATAGGCGCCCCAATAACGCTTGAAGGCTCCCGTGGCCACATCCAAGACCGCCACTCGCTTGTTGCCGTAGCCATCGGCTATGTAGGCCTCATTTGCGGCCGGGTCGATTGCTATCTCGGCTACTTGGTTGAAATGGAGCGTACTATTACTGTCAACATCCTCTCCGGGTAAGCCAATTTCGCGGACAAACTGGCCGTCTCGGGTAAATACCACTATGTGGGAATCGCCACTGCCATTGCCACCAATCCAGACGTTGCCGTTGGGTGCGATTTCAATGCCATGATTTGTAGCTGGCCAAGTATATCCCTGCCCAGGACCACCCCATGCATTTACGAGTGAGCCATCGGGAGCGAACTCCAAAATTGGCGGAGCTGGTGTACAGCAATCCGATATTCCGTTATCAATGCCGATTTCCGTTCTGCCAAAACTAGCCTCATCAGTTCTGTGCACTATGTAAACATGATTACGCGCATCAGTATCCACACCAATCGCGCTGCCCAAAATCCATTTGTTAGGCAAAGGCTGGGGCCAAAACGGATCCACTTCAAAATGCGGCACCATCCGTGAGTTGTTAGCAGCGGTAACTGAGTTCTGCATAGAGTGTTGGGCAACACCTAGTATTAACAGTACTGAGAGAGCTAGACCTGCAGTTAGAAAGGAGCTTTCATTCCGCTGCATGATTTGACCTATATAATTATGCGATTAATTGGTTTCGTATTATTTAGATTAAAAGGACTCCAATGAAGAAGCCCTTGTTGTATAAATTCGTAACTTCCTGAGACGATCTTTATGAACTATTTGACGAGCTATGCCACCATCATCATGGAACCAGCGGTTCAACATGTGTGATACGGCCATTGATTTGACCTACCACCCAGAAGCTTGAGAGATTGTTGGGATTGTCCGACATCTGTACATCCACATGGCGGATATTAGTTTCAAATGGAAGCAGATATTCCGTAAATTCTCCGGTTTCAACATTAAGCCGCACGGCAAGATCGTTATTCATACCGCCGGTCCAAACATAGGTCTCTTCATCGAACTCCGCATCGTAGGGGCTCGTCCAGGGTGTAGGTAATGGCCACTCTTTGATTGTTTCAGTTTCAGGATCGAACATGCGCGATACCGTTACCACCCCGATACTGCGCCCACCAAAGGCGATCTTTTAGATCCACATTACCGCGTCGCCCACCTGCGCCGGGTGTTGGTATCGGATAAAATTTGGTCTCTAACGTTTTGGCATCGGTTTTCCAAAACATGTTCTCTGTTCATGTTAAAGCCGTACATGTTGTTCTGCGAATCAGCAACCACATCGTAGGCATTATGAAGCGGCGCACTCGCAGGGTGAGTCACCTCCGTCCACTCATTAGTTTCAGGATTTACCTGATAGGCGACGCCCAATTCCCCTCCCTTGTATCCGTTCACCCAGATCTGGCCATTGACCGATTTAGCACTCGGGTCCAATACAGTGACACGAGAATCGTTTCCAGCATTGTCAACTTGCCAATGGGGAAATTGTAATGTCTTCATTTCTTCTGTGTTCGGATTGAACTCAACGACATAGCTCTGATGCATTCCGGTTGCGTAGATCAAGCCATCATCACTAAAGTCGATGCCGTGACTACCTGTCGCGAAGCCCGGCTTCGGCACTGGAAGATCATACTCAGTTACCTCACCTGTTCTGGGATCCAGCTTACCGATGTAAGGCGAAACGAAATCGTTGTACCAAATATTTCCATCAGGACCGACAAGGGCATCATGGGGCGCTGAATTGGGGCGCGGTAAATCATAAGTAGTCATGATTACTTGTGTTGCTTTGCCTGAAGGCCGAGGTAAAGTCTGAAAGGGAAATTGCCAGGTATCTGCACCGCTAAGATTAATGCCACTGAAGTATCTCCCCTTGTCTATTTCTTCCTCTGTAAGCGGCTCGCTAAGCATTTCAGCGACAAACGATTTGAAATGCGGAAACGCCGGTGTGGAGTTAAGCGTATGGGCACCCATGCGCTGCACAACTTTCGCCATTTCATCTGGCCCGTAGCGGGATGTCATGGGTTGCTGCAGGGTATGGCACATCGTGCAATCATCGAAGTATTGCTTCTCTTCAAAACTGCCCGGCGCACTGATCATCCATTCAGTATTGGAGAGTTGTGCGGACAAGCTGCGGGTTGTTGTGAGCTGCAAATTCAGGGTAGCGGCGTTAGTCGCTAACTCAACTGAACCTTCGCTTGCCAAATCATATCCAACTGCCCTGATGCTAATGGCATAACTACCGGCATCGAGCCGATCTTGCGGGAATCTATACTCCCCTTGCTCGTTGCTAACTACCGAGACAATTATGGGAGAGCCTTCACGCTGTGCGCTAACGACCACGCCCTCCATTGCACCCTCTTCTTGTGAGGTGACCTTACCCGCCAGCGCTGAAGACGCTACTGAAGAAGACTCGCCGACAGGAGACTCTACAGGTATATCTGGGCTGCACGCCGTCAGACCAAAGAGAGACGTTCCTATCAAACCCAGCAACGCTAATTCGCTAATCTTTCTCGTGCTCATCATTCCTCTCCTGACCGCAGTGGCCGTTGTGTCTTGATTATACATTTCTAACCCCGCCGCTTCGGCGATTTAAATCCTCCGGAGGAGATTGTAAGGGGTACAGTCTGAAAGCTCGCTAGAGGCGCGCATTTCGATTCTGAATTTCCAGCTAAACCTAGTTACCGGGCTCAGTGCTGTCGGACCCATCACGAGGTGCACCAGTACCGGATGAACCCATGAACAATTTCCGACCATCAGGGAATGTGATATCACGCCCATTAGCGCGGCAGGTAGGCTCACAAAGCCGGTCTTTAGACTGGTAGCCCGTTACCACGATATCTTCGCCTAAAGTTAAAGAGTTACGGTTAATTCCACGGCGCAGTAACGTATTCGGAGTACCGCCCTCCACCATCCAAGGACCTGGATCGCGAGTAGCTTCTGAATCATTGTTGTCCAAATGGATCCAAGTATGAGGGTTAATCCACTCAACGCGAATGATCGGACCACCTAATCGCACTGGTAGATTCGCATCAAATTCAGCAGAGAACGCGTGATGCGCTAACGCGTCAGGCTTGATTGCGACACCACAGATAGTAGCTACAGCCGCCAATACCAATAATTTAGTTTTCATCTAAAATTTCCCTTGCTTACAGTTAGGCAATCAGCTCTGGCCTGTTTCAATTAGTAGGCTATGCTCGGAAACAGCATAAATCCTTGCTCCTGCCGCTCTTCGACATCCGAACGCATATAGATGCCGCACAGTGCGTTGTGCCGCTTGCATGCGGCCCCGACTTTCGCGATCGCCTCTAGCACCTCAGGTGCGCTAGAGTTCGGCCCCGGATTCCCGACGCCTAGCGCCAAGCTTAGATCGGCTGGGCCGATCAACAAACCACCCAAACCAGGCACCTGAAGAATAGAGTCGATGTTGTCGACTATTTCTCGGGTCTCTACCATGGCGATTGCCAGTAACTCGCCATTCGGGTTAAGCGGCCATAGATCCGCCTTGCTAGCATATTCCTGCCCGTCCACGTTCCAGACCCGGATAGCGGCGCTCGGTCCCCAGCCTCGCTGGCCCGCCGGTTCAGGGTACTCAGAACCACGCTGCGGCGGATAGCGCATCGCTTGGACGAGCTTAGTGATATCGGCCGGAGTCTTCACTTGCGGCAAGATGATTCCCATCGCCCCAACGTCGAGCATCTGCTTGACGTAATGACCATAATCCTGGCTTGCTTCGTAAGGGATACGCACAACAGGGGTCAATCCCGGTCTCGATGCACCTTCGTTTTCGATTCCGTTAAGGAATGACTCGAATTCATCGAGCTGGAAGCCGTTGTGTTCGAGGTCATTAAGCTGCCAATGCTCGCCCACCAGGGACGGCTCACCATTCTCGAATTGCTCGATGATTTTGTTTAGGCGGCCACTCGACCCCTGCTGCGCGGAGGACAGCGGCGCGACCATCATGCCTATAGCGACTGCGATACCGATCGACCAGAAAAAGGTGTTCTTGTTATGTTGCATGGCGTGACCTTTGTTAGTGTCCGATGAACTAGCTTTATGCCTCGATAGTGAATCTCAGGCGATTGAATAGAGCTTTTTTCTAAACGTCTGCTTCCATTGAAAATAATCTCATTTGATTATTTCCATAGCATGCGACTATGCGTCAATTTATACAAATGAATAATAATCGTCAAGGCGAATACTGACAGATTTTCAAAAATCTTTTCCTGGAGAAACTAAGAAGTGACGTAAGAGAACAACTAATTGGCTACAGCCTACTTACGCTGGCGCTCATACCTAGCTTTCAAGGCCTAAAGGACACTCATTCGTTGTTGAGCTCCAATACTAGCTCATTAAGCAGCCCTTCAATTCCCCGCGGATTATTAAGATAAAGAGCTTTATACACAGGGTCTCGCATATCATTTTTCATTGAAACAACTTGTTTTATCCAAAAAGCTTCATCCAACATGTCCTTCTTATATTGGTAGTACAAATTGTCCATGTGCAGCACACGAATACGTGCTGATATAAGAAGATACGTAATATCTGCATTGGTGAAATTTTTACTCTGAGAATATTCCTCCAGATCTTCACTCCAGTACGAGGGTCGTTCCCCTGATTCCCAAGCCCGGATACTCGAAGCGATAAACCCATCACTTTCCATCTGTGTACGCAGGTCCTCCCTAAGAGATTCAGATCTGGCTGCGTATTGCGCTGCAAGTGCAACATTACGATCTAGCTTTAACTGCATACCCACAAAAACGAGTGAGGCCACAATTGCTGCAGCACCAATGCCTTCAACAATTTGCCTGCTACTTATGCGCAATTTGTAATTCCTATTGAATAAAGAACTTTTGCCTAATAATGACGTTACGAACTAAAAGGCCGCCTTTAATCTTTCATTTCGGCAATGCATAAACAATAAGTTCTGGTGCAGGCTGTCCGCTAACAGCTACTGCGATGTATTGCCTACCATCAACAGAGAAACTCATCGGCGCTGCGTTGGGATTACCAGGAAGATCAATTGCCGCGATTTCCTGTCCAGTCAATTTATTTCGCGCGATCAATTTCGTCCCGTCGCCTGTGTTTTGCGCATGCACTAAGAGTGCGGATGTCACCAACACCGGATGTCTGCCTCCACCGCCTAGCGGAGGTAAATCGATTCCTTCTAAGGCAGGGTTGTTTTCAACTTGAGTCATCCCATCGCCATTAGCTACCTGCCAAAGAATCTCTCCGCGATTCATGTCATACGCAGTAATAGTGGAATAAGGCGGCTTTAATAAAGGTAAGCGGCGCGGCCCCAGAACTCCTCGATTTTGCAAACGATAATAACGGAGATCTGATTCATCTTCCGGCAGTGTACCCATGAAAGGTAAGAAAGCATTATTAGATCCAGGAACAAACAAAATATTGTTATCAGGATCTACTCCCGCGCCCTCCCAATTAGCACCGCCGCCAGCACCTGGGACCATAATGGTACCTCGATGACCATCGTCGTCGGGTAAACTCGTTGGAGTAAATAAAGGACCGTAGGTGTAATCTTCTAAGATTTCTAGAGCTTCGGCTCGTAACTGCGGAGTGAAATCGATGAGGTCATCTTCTGTTAAGCCTTGCACAACAAAGGGCGGAGGCTTAGTCGGAAAAGGCTGAGTAAGTGATGTTCGCTCCCCTGGGATTAATCCTTGAGACACTGCGCGTTCAATAATTGGCCACACAGGAACCCCGGTCGCCCGGTCGAATACATAAGTAAATCCCTGCTTAGTAACTTGAGCAAGGGCCCTAATTTCTCTTCCATCAACATTAATATCAATCAAGTTCGGTGCTGCTGGAGTATCGTAATCCCAAATACCATGGTGAATCATCTGGAAATGCCAAACTCGATCACCGGTGCTGGCATCTAGGGCAACAACACTTTGAGTAAACAAATTGTCGCCTGGGCGATGTCCACCATAAAAATCATTCGTTGGCGCTTCCGTTGGTAGATAGACATAGCCCAATTCGAGATCGGCACTCATCTGAGTCCAAACGCCTCCGTTACCGGTATAGCGCCAAGAGCCTTCCTGCCAAGTTTCAACGCCGAACTCACCACCCTGTGGAATTGTGTGAAAAGTCCAAACCAATTCCCCAGAATGGATGTTGTAACCTCGCACCCATGTAGGAGGCCGCTCTTTATAGTGGGGCCGGTTTGAAGTGATTTGTTGAACTACCAATATTTCACCTACCACTATAGGCGGTGACACTGCACCTACTGGTTGTGCGCCCGAATAGTCGAGAGAATCTCGATCGGCTCTGGGAATGCCGTCTGTCATATCCACGCGGCCACCACCAAAAGCAGGATCGACCTCACCGGTTTCCGCCACCAATGAAATAATGTACCCATCGTTGGTCGTGACTAAAATTCTCGACTTTTCGCCATCACCCCACCAAGCGACGCCTCGATGATGAAAACCCAATGGGCTGATTGGCTCACCGGACATGTAGACCTCTGGGTCATGTGACCACAACATTTCTCCGCTGGCCGCATCCAACGCAGCAACTTGATTCAAAGCGGTAAGCATATAGATCACACCATCAACCATCAGCGGAGTTGCCTGCAACCGACCGAAGCTAATATCTGCATCTGGACCCAACAGTGCTTCAAAGTCCAATTCAGCATCAATGGAAGACCAACGCCAGGCAATATCAAGCTCAGCAAAGTTGTCGGCATTGATTTGACTGAGACTCGTATACTTAGTGGAGCCAGCATCGGCAGCATAACTAGGCCACTCGCCATCACTACTCCCGTTCTGTGCAAAAGCCGTCAAGGAAGTAGAGAAAAATAGACCCCCTACTGCCCGCGCGGTGAACGCGGCCGAACTTACCGTTTCTAAAAAGCGTTTATGAAAATTTTGTTGCATGACAATCATTCTAATAGCTCCATTTTTTGCTTCGTCCGTCACAATTAATTTACTTGCCGCGAGAATAGATCTGTTTATGAATTGAACAACACTGGGGCACATTGAAAAAAATAGCATTCTGTTTTCTAGCAAACAATATGGAGAAAATCATTTAGCGAGGTTTATCAGGGAACTCCGTTAATGCCACTCATGACAGCTCCAAATTCCATAAGCACTTCGCTTGGTTTTGGCCCGGGTTTTGGTCTTGCATCAAAGTTAAAAAATTCGGTACTCTTTTCCATAGCCGAGGCTAAATCGAGCGGAGTTTGACCTCTGCTATTCATCGCATTGATGTCAGCACCTCGTTCGACTAATTCTCGCACCACTGTAGGAAGATTGCGTGCTGCAGCGTAATGAAGCGCTGTCGATTCGGTGAAGTCAGAGTGATTTAAGTTAACGCCGTGCTCCGCCGCTACTATGACCGCTTCGAGAGCCAAATATTCTTCGCCAACTGGATCCGGGTTTTCCTGAATATAGAAGCGACTCCGAGTGCTATCACCTAGTATTGCCGCCTGTATTGCACTAGAAAAACCACCCACCGCTTTTGGTACTGGCGGATTCAGTCGATCTGCACGAGTTCTGCCTTTTTCCCTGAAAACTTCTTCTGAAGTGAGCAGAGTATTTGCCCCACCTTGTTCTAGAACGCTCATTATTTTTGCTTCGCGATAGTAAGCAGCTAACCAGTATGGTGTCGCGCTGACCAGAGGGCTCTTCAGAGCCCAATCTTCACTAGCCCTTTGTATTGGAGTGGCTCGTTGGAGTCTCACATCAGGATCAGCTCCATTTGCGAGAAGAGCTTCTACTGTTTCAAGATCTCCGCGCAATATTGCCGCATGCATCGCGTTGTAGCCGGCATCGATGGCATCGGGGTCGGCGCCAGCCTCTAGCAAGAGGCGTGCAAAATCTGGGTGACCACTATGAGTTGCAACAACTAGCGGGCTAGCTCCATTAGCAGCCACGCCATTTACGTTAACTTCCGAACGTATGAGCACTTGACCTATTTCAACATTGCCTTGCGCTGCCGCAAATAACAAAGGGGAATAACCACCAAGTTGCTCAACTACACCTTGATCGAATGCGGCCCCATTAGAGCTTTCAACATACATAAGCCTAGGGCGAACTTTCGATCTGGGTTCCAGATTTGCACCTGCATTGACCAATACTCTAACAACGTCAACGTGCCCTTGAACTACAGCCCACATAAGCGCGGTTTGCTCTCGAGATTTTTCATACGCGTTGACGTCCGCTCCTGCCGCAATAATTTGCTGTACACCTTCTACGGTACCGGATCGTGCAGCGGTCATGAGAGGTGTTTCACCAATTTGCAAAGCAAGATTAGGATCTGCACCGGCATTAAGCAGTCTTTCAATTAACTCAGCATTGCCACTCTTCGCAGCTAGGTAAAGCGGCGAGGCTCCTAAGCGGTTGGTGATATTGACGTTGGCTCCGGCTTGTACTAACGCGACTAGCATGTCGACGTCTTCTCGATACGCTGCCCAATGTAAGGCTGTGGCGCCGTCAGGTTGCTGCACGTTCGGATTCGCACCTCCGTCTAAGAGTAGACGCACCGCTTCAGCATCTTGATGTCTTGCTGTTTCGATTAGAGGAGCATTCTCGGCCCACGCTAGAGCAGATGAGAATATTACTATCAATGCTGCCAGCACAGACTTAAGTATTGACCGATTTGAAAACTCAAACATCATAGTTCTCACACTACACATCACTTAACAGGTTGAGTGCACCGGTGCTGTTACCAATTCTCTCAAGTGGAAAACCCATCTTGTCAAGCATGGTTAAGTGCAGATTACTAATAGGTGTGCCCTCTTCATAGCGAAGATGCCTTCCGCCCTTAACAGAGCCGGAACCACCCCCAAGCAACACTAAAGGCAGCCCGGTGTTGTCGTGTCGATTGCTGTCCGACATGCCAGCGCCATAAAGCATTAGCATATTATCGAGTAGCGAACCATTGCCATCAGGCGTAGCGTCTAGCTTATCGAGATAGTAGGCGAAAAGACTGGTGTGGAATTCGTTGATCTTAGTGACCTTCTCATACAGCGCGGGATCGTCACGGTGATGGGAAGTTGGGTGGTGAGAATCAGGCACGCCAATCTCGGCATAGGTCCGACCGCTTAGCTCACGCCCCATCATGAATGTTATGACACGAGTAAGATCTGTTTGATAGGCAAGCACCTGCATATCAAACATAAGTTTAGCATGTTCCTCGTATGTGGCAGGCACGCCCGCAGGTTGCTCTACCACTGGTAACTCACGATTGCTTTGTGCCTCAGCCATCTGAATCCGTCGTTCCACGTCACGAACCGCATCTAGATACTGATCAAGTTTGGCGCGATCACCGGCACCAACTTTTCGATTCAGCGCAGACACCCGATCTGACACCGCATCTAATAGGCTCTGATCTTTGCGAATTCTTTGTAAGCGAACAGTTGGGTCTGTAGTGCCGGTATCGCCAAACAATCGCTCAAAAACAACCCTTGGATTTGTCTCCATTGGCAGCGGTGTATTGGCGTCTCTCCAAGCAATGGTACTGGTGTACTGGCAACTGAAACCGATATCACAGGAGCCAAAAACATCACTCTGATCCAGCGCCAGCTCCAGGGAGCCAAGCTGAGTTTGCCGACCAAGCTCTCTGGCTACAAGTTGATCAACAGAAACTGCTGCGCGCAAATCTGACTCGGTACGAGCAGGAATAGTTCCAGTTAAAAAGCGGGTGGATGCACTGGCATGTACTCCGGCGTTACTGTTGGTACCGTTAAGCCCAGTTAATACCACCATTCGATCCTGATAGGCGGCCATCGGTTTTAGAATGCGAGTAATTTCGAAGCCCGTGCCGTCTGTTGCAGGGGTCCACGACTTCATAGCCATACCATTTGGTACATAAACCACGCCAAGCCTTTTTGCCGGTTGCGCTATTTGTGCCGACGCAGAAGAGAGTGCTGGGACCATGCTGTCCAGCAGCGGTAATGCCAGGCTCGCACCTATTCCACGCAGCAGTGTGCGCCTGGGGAGTGTCTTATTGAAAATCTTCATATCTCAGTTCTCCGCATTTGAAATGGGGCGCTTTCAATAACGCCAAGAATCACTGACGACCAACGATAGTCGTCCTCTCTCGCTGCCCGAACAATCGCACGCACTTCGGGCATATCGTAGTATTCGAGACTGCGCCCGAGAGCGAATCGCATTAGCTTTTCTGTAATGGTGCCAACAAAATCATCAGGCCTTTCGAGCAATAAGCTTCGTAAACCATCAGGGCCATCAAAAGTATTGCCATCTGGAAGTAGTCCGGATGCGTCGATTTCTTGACCGGCAAATTGAGTACGCCATTTACCCACAGCATCGTAGTTCTCTAGTGAAAAACCTATTGGGTCCATTGCCGCATGACATACACGACACGCAAGATTTTCGCGATGCATAGCCATGGCTTCGCGCATAGTAAGCTGCTTACCATCGCTACTCGTTTCCAGTGCAGGCACATTGGGAGGCGGCTCAGGAGGGGGACCACCGAGTAAATTTTCGAGTACGAACTTACCACGCAGCACCGGAGAGGTGCGATTGGGATAGGAGGTCACCATCATTAAACTGCCGTGACCAAAGAGACCGCCACGTTCGGCGCCTTCTAGGGTCACCTTTCGATAGCGATTCCCATAAATTTTAGGAATACCGTAATGCTCAGCAAGACGTTCGTTGACATAGGTATAATCTGCGCTCAACAATTCACGGAGACTGCGGTCGGAGCGAATTTGATCATCAATGAACAACTCTGTTTCTCGCTGAAAAGCTTCACGCAAATTTTCATCGAATTCAGGGAAACTAGCTGGATCGGGATATATGCCATCTAGATTGCGCAGGTAAAGCCACTGACCTACAAAGTTTTCGATAAAACCTGAGGAGCGAGAATCCATCATCATTCTTTTTACTTGAGCCTCGAGCACTCCAGGATTCCTTAATGCGCGATGCTCAACCAGGTCTAACAACTCGTCGTCCGGCAGGCTACTCCAAAGAAAAAAGGAGAGTCGAGAAGCCAGCTCTGTATCCGTGATCGAGTACATAGAACCAGGCTCAGCATCAAGAGGATCCTGTTCGATGCGAAATAGAAAGTCTGGGGAAACCAACAAGCGTTCTAATGCGAACTGAACACCAGTATCAAAGCCACCTTCAACATGGCCTTGGTTATAGAAATCCATCAGTCCTTGTACATCGTCCTCGTCTACAGCTCGGCGATAGGCGCGTCGCGCCAATGAGCTAAGTATTTGGCGTGCGCAGGCAGGCTCCTCATCAGCACTCGCCGGTTGGCAGCTGAAAATTTGTTGTCGGCTAGGAGTATCGCCAGGCCCCTCTACTGATAAGGGTCCTTCTATTTCTATGCTGCCAATGCCGGGATTAGCATCTGGTAATTCTGTCACCGCCAACTGATAGCCGAATAGTCTTGGTTGCTGCACACCTTCGGTTTCCCACATCTCCCGCGGGAAGGTCGCTCCAATAACGCGCGGGCCAGCTTTGATCGGTAGCACTAATTCGAAACCCTCATCAGCGAAGGCCATCATAAATTCTTCCCAATCGTCGCTGCCGCGGATATTTCCAGCATAACTGTAAGGTGCCGGTATACCCGGAGCATCGCCACCGAATGCGTAGGTCTGGAGATACTCGCCGTCGAGACTAAGTTCCATCTCGTGTGCTTCATCAAAGCCACGAACGAAGTCTACATAGTTAGTCTGCAGTTTCACTGTAATGCGGTACTCACCGTCTACAGGAAACAGGTGTTCAATTGCAGCTCCACCCCGCGAGCCAAAAGGTAAATCTTCACTGCTTCGATCACCTTGAATTACATTTAGTGGAACGTCGTAAGTCTCGATCGAAGCTCCGCGTGGTGATGCGCCAACCGCCAGTTCTGCCACCTTATGTGCGGCATTGACATAGCGCTCCACGCTCAAAGGCGAAAGAGCCAATACCTCGGCATTGTTATCAAAGCCATATTGGTCTGGGGCGTCTGCCGGAATTAAGTCTGACACATCAATGTCCAGATCAAGCAGGTCACGGAGAGAGTTTCTGTACTCCGTCTGGTTGAGCCGATGAAATGCCTGAGTGCGCCCTGGATTGACGCGGCTTGCAGCAACGCTGTCTAGCTCATTCTCGAGCCAGGTGCGAAAACCATCATATCTCACCTTATCTGGGCGCGGATAGTTGGGAGGGGGCATTACACCTACCCGAAGCTTCTTGATGACCTTCTCCCACACCTCAGGGTTTGCCGCCAGATTTGCCACATCCTCGGTGTCCAAAGTCAGACCGAGGTTCCTCAATTGCGTGGTTTGAAGACCTTCGTTGATTGTTGCTACTGAATTGACCACCGCCTGGTTATGACAGATGACGCAGTATTGATCCAGTAATGCACGGTTGCTCGCCGAGACACTCTGATTCGCCGATTCTGCAGCGAAGAGCAGATTTGGAAGCACCATGCTGGCGGCTAGTAGAAGCGATCTTTTCATGTCATGCACCTGTCAATTCTCCTGCCAAATCTAGGAATTAATTGTTACGTCCAGTGGGGTTTTCCACTGCGCCGCACTCATTCCCTAAGTAACCGTTTCCACCACAGTAAGACACGTCCTGCAGCTGCACAAGAATGCCGTCCGGGTCGGTAAAATAGAGCTCTGGAGTACCCTCGATCGCACCTCCCCTGTTTGCGCCACGCAGTGTTACGTAGGCTTGTAGCGGCCCGTTTGCACCCCCTGCCTCTCCCAGAATCGTTAATCCATAGTCTTCCAATAAAGAGAATATGCGATCAACATCAAAATTTTCTACAGCTAGAGACGCATGATGTATCTGACTCGTTCGAGTGGGCTGGCCTGACAGAGCTAGAAATTGTTTCCCGCTTCCAACTCTTAGCACTGGCAAAGCACCCTGGTAAGTATCAATAGGCAAACCAAACAGGCTTTGATAAAACTGGATTGAGCGAGATTGATCTGAGACAAATAGAGTAAAGTGGTTGAATTCTCGAATTGATAATAGGCCATTCGAAGGTGCAGGCTCCGCTATGGGCAGACATTCTTCACCCAATAAGCCAGCGCCTCCACAGTAACTTGTGTCTTGCAATTGCACGACGATGCCGTCGGGGTCGCCAAAATAAAGTTCCGGCGTGCCGTTAACTGCGCCGCCAAATTCTTCTCCGCGCATTCTTACTCGCGACTGCATTGCAGCAGATGCGTTCGCTGCTTCAACGCCATTGTCGGCGAGAATTTTCACAACTTCGCTGTAATCGAAATTGTCCACAGCTAGGCAATAATGAGTGATCCGAGGATTGTCACTGGCGTTGCCACCAATAGCGATGAATTGTGGTCCGTCTCCCACTTGCAGAACTATTGTGCCGCCTTGCCGCGCTACGATAGGCAACCCAAACAAGCCTTGATACCAGGCAAGTGATGCCGCGGGGTCAGACACCGCAAGAGTCATGTGATTGATAGCGCTTACAGCCATGGGAGCCGAATTTTGCGCTGCCAATACAGTCTGCACGCCCATACCAGCCGCTGCCGCGAGTGTGGCCATCGAGCTGACAAAAGTGCGACGACTAATGCTTTTTTCCACGTTGCTTTTATCCTTATTGGTCACTGCTAGCCTCTTTTTACTAAATTCGAAAATGGAGAATCTTGCTCTCTATTTTTCCAAGGGGTCAGGTCTAATCTGAAACTTAACCATCTTACTGGTTGTGCCCTTGCCACCTTCTGTGTGCCAGTTGAAATTGGTGCCATAGTTAGCCCATACGCCCCGACCTTTCCAGCCAGAATCAGGATCATCGATGCGCCCATCCATTCCGCGGGAGTAAAACCCCATTGGATAAGGAACGCGCATATGCATAAACTCCCCAGTTTCCGGCACCAGCGCTACGAGTGAGTCGGAGCCTGATCCATTCGCGATAGGCACATTCTCTCCCAAACCAAGCGTGTTAAAGATATCTACCCAGTTGTAATAGTGAAAATCAGCTTTACGGTCAGTGCCTTTCATATTCGGGCCGGGAATTTCATGCAGCGTCCAGCCTTGCTGGCAATGCTGAGAGTCAATCACACTAGGACCGTTTAACACATCGCATTTGCTGCGATCGAAACTGGCCATGTGACTGCTACCAGACAGTGCGGACCAGATAATTCCATTACTGTCCATGTCAATGCCGCGCGGCCCAAAACCCATGGGCTTACCATCTACCACAGGCAATTCATAGACCTCGGTGATGCATGTCTCCGGTGGATTGTCGCCGATATCCAGACGGTATATACGGCCTGGAAATTCGGTACCCACACCCCATGCCACACCTTCTACTCGTGTGTCGGCGATGATGCCGTAACTGCCGGGACTCATGCGGGTATCGAGTGTCAAATCCACATCAACGAGTCGACCCCCACCACCGCCTTCATTTTGGCTTCGCATGGCGCCAACTGGTTGATTCCACGGCTTGCTAATACGGCCATCGCCATTAGTGTCTACCACCATGGGACACCAACCCTGGGATAGTTGCTCGTCCTGTGTTCGATCCCAGGTGCGCGTATTGATAAAACCAATCACGTCTCCCCCACCACTGAAATAGAGCATGCGGTTTTCACCCCAGCCGAACTGCAGATGGTGAGTACCGAAACAAGTGGCGATGAGACCAAACTCCTCGGAGGCAGGATCGTAGTAAGAGGCCTGTCGTTCGCTGCCACGTGTTTGGTGATACTCAGCAAATTTGTTGCCGGAACCCGATTCGCACCACTGGGGCACTTTATTACCCTGCACTTTTGTAGTCATCCACACTCGGCCCAGCTCATCAAACATAGGATTGTGCGGATCGGCAGGTCGTTGCCACAAAGCCTCATCACTATAGTAGGCAGAAGGCACTGCGAACTGTTGGGCAAATCGCGTAACTGCGGGATTGTCAGGATTGTCCTTTACCGCTATTACTATTTCTTTCCACTCATGGGTATCAGGATCCAGCTCCAACAGGGCCCCGTGCCCACCATCGACGCCATACACTTTGCCTCCGGCATTAAGTGAAGCATTGCGCTTGTCAGTGGTGATCTCATCATGAATATAGGAAGACTCATTACCCCAATCCCATTGGGTAATTACCACATTACGTTCGGTTCCACTGGGGCGTGGAGGTGTAGGGGGGAGTTCGCCCGATGCAATGCGATCAGTCCAGTCGGCATACATTTCCATACCCCGGGGACCAAAGCGATTGGCATAACGTGTCATGAATGAACCACGGATACCCATTGCGGTTCTGTATTGCCAGGCTTCAACACTCGAGTCGAAATCAATGTGGCTCAGGTGATCCAGAGTGCGGGTAGCTTTATTACCCAATTGGTGACACAGCTGACAACCTTGCTTGGTCAGATCGAGCCAGCGGTCCTGACTATTCATCATCTCCCCGATGCCGTTGCCGTCGCGCCCGGTACCAGGAAACTCACCTTCAGCGGGAACTTCCATCAGGGAGTACCAATAGTTGGCCGGATAGACCTGGGCTGCAAGCAAGGGATCTTCTGCGGTGAACGTTCGAAGCTTCACATCCTCGGCCCCGATCCTTAATTGCATAGGATCGGAATCCAGCAAACCATATCCTCGCACCCAAACCTTGAATAGAGCGTCAGGCAATTCAGGTAACAAGAATCGGCCTTGATCATCAGTCACAACAATTTTCGTAAAATGCGTCGGTAAGTCATCAGTTTCAGCTATGACCCACACACCTGCTTCTGGGCCATGGCCACTTATCACGCTTCCGGAGATCACCCCGGCGTTGAGATTCTGTTGGGCATAGGCCGGCAGCGTCAGGAAAACCATAAAAACGACGGACAACAATGGCACTGCGCTTCGAGACGATAAGCAGCGGTGAGCCATCTGATGGAAAATAGTGCGAATGCGAACGAACATAAAACCAACCCTCTGATTTAAAAACGTTTTCCCCCTCATCGAACCTTCAGCTTATCTGGCTGCCTGCTGTTGTTTTCGAAGAAGGGATCTAGACTGTGATTCAACTGTATAAAATGCGCGTGCTATTTGCTCTGTTTAGGTAACTAGCTTGCGAAGATAAAGAGTAAAGTTGCGTAAAGCTTCTCTGTTTCGAAATTCGAACTAAAAAATTCAAGAATTATGGGGTTTGCGCACTATGGGGGGCTTACTTCGGGAACACTGCACAGAGGGGGGTGGTAAATCAGTTCTTAGGACTGCGCTGTGCGCGATACTCCTTGGGAGTCACGTCATTTATGGTTTTGAATGCCTTATAAAACGAGGAAAGAGACGTGTAGCCCACATCCATCCCTATTTTAGTAATCGGCTCTTTGGTCTCCACCAATAACTGCGCTGTCTCTCTGATACGGTAGTGATTAAGAAATTCGCTGAAGTTTCGATAGCCCATGTGGTTGTTGATAGCTCTGCGTACTAGATATTCCTGACTAGTCACATAGTCGGCCAAAGCGGGAACGGTGAGACTCGATTCGTGATAGAGCTTCTCTTCTTCCATGACGGCCTTGATTTGTATGCTTAGCTCCCTCTCCCGTGCAAACTGCTCATCATTTACTTTCTCAAGGACAGGTCCGACTGGACCGCGGATAACAGATAAATTCACTACACGGAAAACCCAAAGGAACAAAGCCACCGTAACGAAATAGGCGTAAATCGAATACACGACTGCCGGTAAAGGCGTAGCCCGAAATCCAGCACCTTCGGCAATCGCATTAAACACCCAAACACTCCGATTACCCGCCATCAGCAATAACAGAGTCGCAACGCAAATGACGAAGATTACACGCTCAAGACGGCGTTCAATAACAAGATCGCTCCTCCATCCTTCTATTGCCACGTAAATTGCTGCCAATGAAAAGCCCAGTAAGACGAGTTGTGAATAAACCCAAGTAACAGCGTTGGCGAAAACACTTAATTCAATGGCGTAGTGAGCATAATAGCTGCCAATCGAGCGCATAATTAATGAAGTTCCCGCCAATACCCAGATGCTTACACGCACTTGGGATATGTCGAAATTGTCATCAAATAGTTTTAGAGACAGGAGCCAGATTAAAAACATCGAGACGTTCCCAATGCGATTGAGCACCATAGTGAAGTAAATCAAGGCCGTAGGACTTTGAGAGCTGACTATAAAGTTGAGCCCCTCCCCAAGCAGCCCACAAATCAATGTAAGCACTAAGCCGCCAGATAATAATCCAAGGGCTGATCGCCGGTGATACAGGAAGATGTAAATCGCCAGCACAAGTAACTGTGAAACTGCGAGGCTTAGAAAAACGATATTGAGGATCGGCATCGATCTTCCATAATTCTGACGTTAGATTTGTTATCGATTAGCCACTTTCATAGAAAGCTGGTGTTCAGACTAAACAAGAGCAGAATAGATACGCCGGTTTCAACTGAATGCATAACTTATCAGCAATTTGGTAAATTTGAAGTCTAATTCGTGATTTTTCGTCTGGAGACGATTGAACATTGCAGTAGAGAGGGAAGGTTTTAGGATTAGAGGGAATCGTTATACTTTAACTTTAACTTTAACTTTAACTACACCTGCATTCGATATCTGAAATCAGCTGCGCTTACGGCGAGATCACGCGATTCCATTTGCGTGATCTCGCTGGGAAGCCCAACAAAATCGATAACGTTAGACTTCCGTTAACCAGCCACGTGTATCTTCGGTAACACCAAGTACCAGATCAAAATATGCACTTTGCAGCTTCCTGGTTAATTCACCTGGCTTACCGGCTCCAATGGGCGATCCATCAACATCATTAATTGGCGTAACTTCCCAGCCCGTGCCACAGAAAAATGCTTCGGAAGCGTCATAGAATTCACTTCGATCCATATCGCGCTCTTGCACTTCGATTCCCATTTCCTTGAGCAGTGTAATTACCGTATCACGCGTAATACTCTCGAGAATATCACTGGTAACTGATGGCGTAATGGCAACACCGTTACGAATTATGAAGACGCACATACCTTGGCCTTCAGATATCTTGCCTCTACTGTTCAACATAATCGCAGCATCGTAACCATCGATCTTGGACTGAATGCCAGCATAGCGAGAATTATTGTAATTAGCGTTTGATTTAGCGCGCGCAGGCATAGAACGATCCGAAATTCGCTCCCAGGATGAAACTTGTGCGCGTACACCATCCTCTACTTTCTGCGGTGTGCCGCGTTCTATTGCGGTAATAAATTGACCAATGGGGCCGCGCGCAGATGACTCACCGTATTCATCCAGATAAACCGTAGGACGAATGTGCACTGACGCTTTGAATTTATTGCGCCGCATTAGTTCAACCGTCGCATCACACAAAGGACCTGCTGGGGCAATTTCATCGAAACGCATTATCCGCTGCGATAATTCGATACGCTCCATATGATCTTGTAGCCGGAATAAAAACAGTTTTTCTTTATCAGCATTCCAATAACCGCGAATACCTTCAAACACCGAAGCGCCATATTTAACCGCCGGTGAGAACACATGAATATTAGCTTGATCCCAGGGTACGTATTCGCCATTAAAGTAGACGATTAAATCTTTAAATTTATCTGTACTCATTGCATTTAGGCCTTCTCAAGAATGTCATCGGGGATTTCTACGTTGTAATTTAAGCCCGAACGGCCACCATCCACGTAAATCGTTTCGCCGGTTATGTACGCTGCATCATCACTAGCAAGGAACAGTACTGGTCCGGCAACGTCCCGCCCTTCGCCCAAACGACGCATCGGTATACGAGTTAGAACTTTTCGACGCGCCTCGGCATCACTGAACAATCCATCGCGACTTAGATCGGTCAAGATCGTACCGGGGCCGACCGCATTCACGCGAATTCCATGTGGCGCCAAAGACAATGCCATCGCATTGGTCAAGGTCTTAACGCCTCCTTTCGAAGTCGCATAAGGAGAAATACCAGGCATTGTCATACGCACACTAGTAGAAGACATATTAACGATGGCGCCGCCTTCCCCTCTTGCAACCATGTGCTTGCCAACTTTTTGACCAACCAAGTACATTGACTTTAAGTTTGTTCGAATAACTTCGTCAAAGACTTCTTCAGTGACTTCAAGAAAATCACCGCGACGTTGAATACCAGCATTTGAAACTAAAACATCGATATGACCAAAGTCCTCAACCACCTGATCGACAGTCGTATCAACTTCTGTTTTATTTCCAACATCACATTTGTAGAACGCAGTTTTAACACCAAATTTCTCTGCAATCTCAGACGCGGTTTTTTGTCCTACTTCTTCGAGCATATCTACAATCGCTATATTGCCACCCTCTTCCGCAAAGCGCTCAGCGCAAGCACGGCCGATTGATCGAGCAGCACCTGTTATCAAAATATTTTTAGCTTTCATACGCATTTCTATTTTCCTCTACACTTCACGCAGTGCGTTAAATTGATCGATATAACCGGAACCGTCTATACGAGCAGCAATTAAGGTTGTGCGCCCAGTTTTAAGTGCTGCCGTTAAGGCATCACCGAGCTTATGTGCGGTATCTACGACAACGCCATCGGCACCAAAACCTTGCGCGAGGGCTTCCCAATTTAAGCCTCCAATACCAACGCCGAATCTTTTCTTGCCTTTAAGCGCCTGCTTGATTCGAATCAGTGCAATTTCCTCGTCATCGAAAACAACAACGATAATGGGTAAGTTTTCTTTGACTGAAGTTTGCAATTCGGCAACTGCCATCATAAAGCCACCATCGCCGGCGAAAGCGACAACCGGACTTTTAGGGCGCGCCAATCGAGCTGCTAATGCACCGGGTATCGCATAACCCATGCTACCCAGTCCATTTGAGGTAAGGAAATTGCGTTCACCATGAGATTTCCACTTTTGTACAACCAGTAAACGGCTCGCACCCGCATCACAAGTGGCCACTGTATCTCGCGGCAACACATCGCAGGCTGCTTCCATCGCCGCCTGAGGCGACAGGCCCTTACAAGGCGTATTCAGCGCATTGGAAACGGCGATTCGAAAATCACTCGCCGCTTTTAATCCCCAGCCCTGGCCCGATTCACAAAATTCAGTCAGTCCGTGAACTATCAATTTGATATCGCCGACCATTTCCATATCGAAAGGAATTAAGCAATCTAGTGATGGAACATTAGCAAGTGATAACACTGGAAGCGTGTAAGGCCATGGCTTAGGTTGAAGTTCAACAATGTCTAGCCCGATCGTAATAATTAAGTCTGACTGGTTAACCAGCTCACGCTCAATGGTACCACCGATGATACAACCCGCACTCAATTCGTGATCTTCAGGAATCGCGCCCTTACATTTAGAAGTGGTTAGTACCGGTGCGCCAAGTTTTTCGGCTAATGCAACCAGCTCAGCAGAAGCCTTATTCCAGTAAACGCCAAGGCCAGCCAATATAATCGGCTTACGTGCCTTTGAGATCATGTCCAGCGGCTTAGCTAATGCTTTTCGATCCGGCTCGATGGATACACGCTCTGGTATCAATAGTTTTGGTTCACCCACCAAAGGAGTAGCTTGTTTGGTAATTTCTGGCGATGGGATATCAATATGCACAGGGCCAGGTGTCCCTGATGTAGCAACCTGAAACGCATGACGAATTTGCAAACTCGCCGTGTTCGCCTGCAGAGTAGTATTCCACTTAGTGATTGGAGAAAATATTTTTTGATGATCAATAGTCTGGCGCAATCTCGTCTCGAAAATGTCTGTTGGATATTGATCGGTAAGTGCAATCAAAGGGGCACGATCTAGCCAGGCATAGGCAACCCCGTTCACCATATTCGTCGCACCCGGACCACGGGTTGAGGTACAAAGGCCCGGGCTGCCGGTAATTTCACCCCAGGTCGCCGCGAGCATCGCTCCCGCAACCTCTTGCTTCATTAAGATATAGCGCATGTCACGCTCACGAGCAGCGTCCATTAAGTGCACGGTATCACCGCCCGGATGACCAACGATAAAAGGCGTACCTACATCACGAAAGGCTTCCGCTAGTACTTCTACAGTATTACTCATGGTTTGTTCCTAATCCTTAATTTGGTCGTAATGAATATCGATTATCAGATTTAAGTGATCATCAACGGTTATAGTCGTATCCGGTCCTGCGACAACAGTTGATTCACGCTCTTCAATCACCGCTGGCCCAGAAAAACTGGTGCCGGCGGCAAGGCCATATCGATTGTAAATTTTGCAGGGCGCGTAACCCGTCTCTGGGAAGTAAACCTGACGTTCACCCTTGTCCGCTGCCCCGCGATCAATTTGTTGACCTTCGAAATTTAGTTGAATATTCGGCGTTGGACCAGAAGCACTAATACGCCATGTCACCGTTTCTATAGCAACGTCTGAGATGCTGCGACCAAACATTTCGCTATAACGCGCCAGAAAGCTAGCCTTGAGAAATTCGGGTAGGTCAATGTCAGTTAAGTCATCTGGCAGCTCGACTGCGATTTCAAAACCCTGCCCCTTGTAGCGCATTTCCACACGCTGCTTGATAGTGATCGTGTTTACATCACCACCCGCTTCAACCAGCGACTGAATCGCTGTTTCTGACATGTCCTGGTATATCTTATGTACTTTTTCTACATCAAGTTGGTCAATAAGCGACACATAGCTGTGAACACCTTCAGTAGCGGGAGCCGCAATTAAAAAACCAAGCGCTGAAGAAACACCGGCACCCAAGGGACAGATAAAACGATTGAGTTTGAGTTGCTTGGCCACGCCATAGGCATGCACAGGACCCGCACCACCGGTGGCCACCAAGGTATATCGACGTGGATCGCGACCTTTTTCTGCTATATGTGAGCGTGTTGCCGCCGCCATATTGTTATTCACGATGGCATGAATCCCCGCAGCAATAGCGGTCACGTCCATGCCAGAAGGGCCTGCAAGTTTTCCATCAATCGCTTCGCTTACTACATCAACGTTGAGCGACATTTCACCACCAAGAAAATAGTCCGGCGACAAGTAACCCAACAACAAGTCAGCGTCGGTAACCGTGGGATCTTCGCCGCCCAAACCATAACAAACAGGTCCAGGTTCAGAGGCCGCACTATCAGGACCTACTTTTAGCAGCCCCATAGCATCAAGGCGAGAGATCGAGCCACCTCCAGCACCAATCTCGATTAAATCAATAACCGGAACCTTAAGTGGAATACCTGAGCCTTTACGAAAGCGACGTACTCGACCTGCTTCAAAAGTATTCGCATGCTCCGGCTCGAAGTCTTCAATAAGGCACATTTTCGCTGTCGTGCCTCCCATATCGAAGGCAATCACCGATTTAGTATCGGTTAATTTACCGTAGTAGGAGCCTGAAATAGCGCCTGCAGCTGGCCCCGACTCAATCATTTGAATTGGGGCCTCCTGAGCCACGCGAAGTGCCGCTATGCCACCACCGGAGAGCATCACATTTAATGGGCCTTTCAGGCCCAGCTCCGTCAACTTCTCTTGCAAATCAGTAATATAGCGACGCATCAAGGGCAATACATAGGCATTTGCAACAGCCGTACAGGTGCGCTCGTATTCCCGAATTTCGGGAGCGACTACCGTTGATATTGTCACGGGTAGATCAGGGTAGTCGGCAAGTATAATGTCACTAGCACGTTTCTCGTGCTCTGCATTGATATAAGCATTTATGAAACAAACCGCTATCGCATCGACTCCTTGTGCAACCAGTTCATCGCTCGCCGCCTTCAATCCAGCCTCATCAAGTTCGACTAGAATTTCGCCATCCGAACTAATACGCTCACTCACCGTAAGTCGCAGATTACGAGGTACTAAAGGCTCAGGCTTTTCGAGAAATAAATCGTACAGGTCGTAGCGCATTTCATGCCCTACTTCTAATACGTCACGAAAACCGGCGGTAGTAATTAGTCCTACTTTTGCGCCTAGACGTTCGATAACCGCGTTCGTTACCAGGGTCGTACCATGCACGATACCATCGAGCTGTGACATTTCGACACCCGCTTCAAGGGCGATACGCGCCACCCCTTCACAGATCGCCTTACCGGGATCAGTTGGCGTCGTTAACTGCTTGCCGGTAAATATCATATCCCGGTGTTCATCGACTAGTACGAAGTCTGTAAAGGTGCCACCAACATCAACACCTATTCTAATTCTTTTCTGCATTTCTCAGTTTCTCTTAAACGATCGTTCAGGTACTTACTTAGATCCTGATTCATTCAATGCCACATAGCCATATTCTGCTTTCGCAGCTTCTATTGAGACGTAGCCATTATCAATATCTTTCTGGATAGAGGCCGGATCACGCGCTTCGGGTTTACCGAATCCACCACCACCGGGAAAGTGCAACTTAAGCAACTCACCTGGCTTCAACACGTCGCGGGACTTTAGATGAGCATGGGATCCATCGCTCAGCTCAACTTTCGAGAGAGAGCCGTTTTTAGCCCCAAGAATTCCCATAGGAGGATATTTTCCGCGATCCGCCAATGTAGACAGATTGACAGGAGATTTGGATAGCACTTCAATTTCAATGTCCTGTCCCAATCCACCGCGGAATTCGCCAGCGCCACCGGAGTCCTTCGCCAACTCTTTTTTCCATACGCGCAAAGGTGACGCACTTTCCAGCGCCTCGATGCTACCCACACCCGTATTCGAAGGGAAAGCCGTACAGGCATAGCCGTCCATGCGATGATTCGCACCTAGGCCGCCACAGGCAAACAAAACTTGATTGAATCGATTACCATGAAGATCAACACCGCCATAGACTGTACGTAGTGTTGGTGAACTTCCCGAGTCCGCACTCACTTTTTCGGGAACAATTTGCGCAAGGCATCTGTAGATAACACCAGGCAGAAAGTGCCCAGTTAAATGTCGCGCTGCTGTTGGGGCGGGCGAAGTCGGATTAAGTATGGATCCCACCGGTGCTGAGACAGTAACCGGTAAGAACGAACCCTCATTTCGTGGGCTATCAGGATCGAGCGCGCACTTAATGGGATAAGTCGCATAGGAATAGGTGTACTTCAAGACCGAGTTAATTCCGCGGGCTATTTGTGGCGAGGTGCCGGCAAAATCGAGATGAAGGTCAGAGCCTTTTATAGTTAGCTCACATTCAATATGCGTCTCTTCATCATCAAAGCCGTCAGCATCGACCGAGGCATGCCAACTCCCATCGGGTACGGCTTCAATGGCCGTTCTCATTGCATGCTCTGCTCGGCTACGCAATGCTTCAGAGAGACTAGTGAGTTCATCCAGTCCAGTATCTTCAAGGAATTGCTGGACGCCTTTAGCGCACACCCGCTGCGCAGCGACCTGAGCGTAGATATCTCCAATGACTTGATCAGGCACGCGAACATTCGAGCGAATCGTTTCGCCTACAAAGGGGTCCTCTACATTTTCACGGATGAATTTCACTGGCATGATGCGCAAACCTTCTTCAACCAGTTCGCGAGAATCGGAACCCCAGCCTGAACCGCCAATATCGGGAAGGTGCGCAATCGAACCGGAGAAAGCCACCAGCTTATCTTTGTAGAAAATAGGTGACGCCATAGTAATGTCTGGCAAATGACCGGAGCCAATCCACGGATCATTGGTAATAATACAATCGCCGGGGCGCCACTCTTCAATAGGGATGCGGTCGATAAAGTCTCGTACAGAGCTTGGCAACATGCCGACAAAGGAAGGGATGCCGCCGGTATTTTCTGCTAAGCAATTACACTCGGCATCCATCAAGACAGTACAGAAATCATTAGATTCACGCACCAGCGTTGAAAACGCAGTGCGCAACAACGCTGCTGCCGATTCGTCCGCGATAGAGATCAATCTCGACCAGAGGATTTCTAAAGTTACCGGGTCAAAATCGTTCTTCTTCTGCTCAGTCAATGGTCTATATCCTCAATGCTGTATTTCGCTTTGTATTTTCAAACATCAAGGTCTTAGCAATGACCTGACACAAAATACTTGTATTCACCCTATATAAACGTTAATTTATACAATTGAATAAAACTAGTCAAGAACTTATACGATTGAGCAAGGGGAAGTAGGGAATAGCTCCATTAGAGCCCTGCAATTGCTTGACAGCTATTTGTTGTCAAAGGACGACACTAGAACACTTAGAATTTGGCTTAATACCTAAGCGGCTCTATTATTAATAACATTGACCCAGCAGGAGAATATTAGGTGAGCGAAACACTTGAATTTTATATCGCAGGAGAATGGACGACCGGTGGTGGCGAACCATTTGCCTCGATAAACCCTGCAAATGGCAGTGAGGTAGCAATGATCGGCGGCGCCTCGGCGGATGATGTCGACAATGCGGTTAAAGGTGCTCGAGAAGCATTCAATAATCCTGACTGGCGTGACTTAAAACCTCATTTGCGCGCTCGACTTCTCCACCGGTTCGGTGAACTGATTGATGCAAACGCCGACAAACTCAGCCATATTCAAATGACCGACAACGGCAAAACGATAAGCGAATGTCGTCAAATGATTGCCGGTGCAGCAAACTGCTTTCGATATTATTCAGGGGTTTGCGAAACCTTAGAAGGGACTGTAACCCCCTCTCGCGGAGATTATATGTCAATGGCGGTGAACGAACCCATCGGCATCGTTGGCTTGATCACTCCCTGGAATTCACCAGCTTTGCTTGAAGCCAATAAAATCGCACCGGCACTGGCTGCAGGAAATTGCGTGATACTTAAGCCATCGGAAGTCACACCACTCATTGCACTGGAATATGCGCGCATTGGCGAAGAAGCCGGCTTACCTCCCGGCGTTTTGTCCGTCATCACTGGGGCCTCAGATATAGGCCGGTCGATAGTCGAGCATCCAGATATTGGCATGATTAGCTTTACCGGTGGCCCCGTAGCCGGAAAGCGGATCGCTGCGAGTGCTGGCGCTTTGTTGAAACCCGTAATATTAGAATTGGGCGGCAAATCTCCGAATATAGTCTTTGAAGATGCGGACTTCGACGCTGCGCTGAACGGCGTAATAAGTGGCATATTTTCTGGTAGCGGGCAATCCTGTGTCGCTGGCTCAAGAGTTTTTATCCAGCGCTCACTATTCGATAAGTTTGTAGCAACCTTGGTTGAGCGCGCCAATGAATTAGTCATGGGCCCACCTGAAGAAACTGCGACCGAATTAGGACCTCTGGCTACATTTGCGCACCGAGATCAAGTGCATAGCCTTGTTACGCGAGCAATTGAGCAAGGGGCTGATCTGCTGTGTGGAGGTGAAATACCCCAAGCGGGAGCGCTTGCCTCTGGGGCCTACTATCCTGCCACTGTGATTAGCAAGGTCACCAATCAGTCCAGCATTTGTCAGGAAGAAGTTTTCGGCCCCGTGGTCACCGTATTGCCTTTTGACGACGAGCAAGATTTACTCAGACAAGCTAATGATAGTGTCTACGGATTGGCCTCCGGAATTTGGACAAACGATCTGAAACGCGCGTGGCGAGTTGCTCGTGAATTGCAAGCGGGTACGGTCTGGATAAATACGTATAAACAACAATCGATCTCGACACCTTTTGGAGGCTATAAGGAGAGTGGTCTGGGCCGGGAGAAAGGAACCCAGGGAATGCGCGTTTATATGCAAACCAAAGCAATCGTCTGGGCTGACTGAATCATCACGAACGGTTTATTACTTGAAGCTATCTGCCTCTAACGCTTCGCTTACCATAGCTGCCACACGGGTCATTCCGGCTGAACGCACATGCTCCTGCGCTACCGCCTTGGCAGCTATTGGGTCGCGTGCTCGCAATGCATCGAACAATCTGCGGTGCTCTTGTTGAGCCGTATCCCAGCGCTTATGCGTGGGGTAGACAGGCTTCCAAATTAAAATTTTCGCAGTATTGATTACTTCAAGCGATTGGTTGAGAAACCGGTTTCCTGAAATATCAAATATCATTTTGTGAAACTGCTCATTTACATTGGCTAATTCGCTCCCCGTTTGGTCGCCCCCTTCCTCTAATTCTAAAAGGATAGCGTCCAAATTCTCTATCTCATCTTCAGTAACCACCCTGGCTGCCATTTCGGCCGCAAGTCCTTCTATCACTTCTCTATATGCATAGAATTCGGATACCTGTTTACGACTCAGAGTTGCCACGGTAATACCTTTCCATGGCTCCATCACGATTAATCCTTCTGCCTCCAGAATACGAACGGCTTCTCTGATCGGTGTACGGCTAACTTTAAGTTCTTTGCCTATAGCGCCTTCTTTAAGCCACTCACCTGGCAAATATCGACCCTCTGCAATACCATCTCGGATGTGATCCCTTACTTCATCAGTCAATGAGCGCCTTAGCGGTTTCGATTCGTCTACTTTCATACTGAAAACTCACTACCCTAAAAATTTGAACTCAGTATACATATTTCACCAACGAAGCATACGCTATTTTCCTGTGAGCGCCTTGACCGCGCGCATCGTCCATCGTGCATGTGGCTGAGATGCCTCCTAAAATAGGCAAACACTGAAATCTGGGTAAGGATTTCTATAGCTGATGCTTGAAGGCTAATCTTTGCCAATGAACAAGCATTTATAATGCCCTTCCTCTTGAAGTTTTCGCTACAAAACGTTAAATTATACAATTGAATAACTAAAGACACCTTGCCATTTAGTGTGAAACGTAATTCCAAGACTGAGAAAAGCAGCATGTCATCTATTGTTCGTGAGCCTTACAGTATACCCGCGGCCTATCAAAATGAGGATTCAAGCGAATTCGAAAGAGAGGCATTGCTTGACGTAATCCAAGCAGACGCCGTAGTGATTGGCGCTGGAATTACCGGCAGCACACTAGCCGTGCACCTTCGTGAATCGGGAAAGTCAGTCGTACAGCTTGAAGCTAAAGAGCCTGGCTGGGGAGGATCTGGACGTGCTTTCGGTTCAGTCGTGCCCTGCCACAAAAACAGCGAAGAAGCGATAATCCGCCACTATGGCGAACAACGCGGCACTCGGCTAATTGATGCTCTGGCGCATGGCCCCGCACTCGTTTCTAAATTACTCAATCGCTACAATATAAACGCCGCTTTTGCGGGTGGTGGATGGGCTTTCGGAGCCCACTCAAAGCCATTCTATAAAAAACTGCAAAAACGCGCCGAATACTGGCAAGCACGGGATGCAGATGTTGAATATCTCAATGCCGCCGAATTTAGCCAAGTCATTGGCAGTGACTACTACCGCGGTGGTCTAATTGATAGACGCGCGTTATCGGTTAACCCCTACGCTTATGCGCGTGGCCTGTTCAAGACGGCTCATCAACTAGGAGCAAAACAATACACCAATACTCCCGCGGTTGATGTGAAGCAAAGGCAAAATAGAACTTGGCGGGTCGAGACTCCCAAGGGCAGCGTTGACTGCGAGAATGTGTACTTTTGCACGAATGCTTACACAAAGGGTGTTTGGCCAGGGCTCGAGAAAGGCTTTATCCCTGTGCGAGGCTTTGGCGCGACCACCGCTGCTATTGATCCAGCTCAGTTAGCTGACATTCTCCCTCAGAACCACTTTATAACTGATACTCGACAGCTCTGGTCTGGCATCAGAAAGCTTCCCAGTGGGCAGATACATCTAGGTGTCGGCGGCCCCGCCGTGGGCGCCAAAGGTAAAGCAGACTTAAAAGTCGCTAGACAGCGCCTCAAAGACGTATACCCCGCTATTGGATCTGTCGAGTGGGGTGAAAGCTGGAGTGGTTGGATTGCAATCAGTACCGATCAGTTTCCGCGAATACTCCGTCTCGCCGATGGCGTATGGGCCGCTCAAGGCTATAGTGGTCGTGGTATTGCCATGGCTACCTTACTCGGCAGAGAGCTCAGCTTCTGCCAGGGTGATTCTGAGAGTGAAGATTTGATACTACCAGTGGATAAGAAGATCCCCTGGATACCATTTCATTCAGTTTCCCCATTGGGGGCCGCGGCTCTTATTGGCTTGTATGGCATACAAGACGCGATGGCTGATCGAAACAAGTAAATAAACATGCACATTCTCAAAACCTTATTATGCAAATGACTAATGCGGTTAGAATCTGGTCGCTGTTTGGCCGCCTTGACTAGAATAACAACGATGGAAGCCGACATGAATAATCTCACAAAAACCTGTTGTAAAATCATTCCGTTCCTGATCATCTCTCTTGCTGGTTGGGCGAATGTTCAGGCTGCTGAAATCAGCTCAATTCCACGCACTGCTGATGGCAACCCGGATTTTGGTGGTATCTGGCAGGCTTTAGGTAACGCGCATTACAACCTCGAACCCCATGCCGCAGACTTTCCACCACTGCCGGTACTTGGAGCTGTCGGCGCCATACCCGCGGGCTTGGGCGTGGTTGAGGGTGAAACGATACCCTATACGCCAGCTGCCCGTGCGCAGCAACAGACAAACCAGGCAGATTGGCTTACCCTTGATCCCGTCGCTAAGTGTTATATGCCTGGTATTCCCCGCGCCAATTACATGCCCTTCCCGCTTCAGATTGTCCAGTCACCGGAACATATTGTGATGGCGTATGAATTCGCCAGCGCTAGTCGGCTTGTCTACATGAATCGACCGGATTTTGAGGCGCCTGTCTTTAGTTGGATGGGTCACGGCCGAGGTCATTTTGAAGGCGACTCTCTCGTTATCGATGTGACAGATCAGGTACCTGATACATGGCTCGACCATGCGGGCAATCACCACACCGACGCACTGCGGGTGACAGAGCGTTATACTCACATGGGTCCTAATGTATTGATGTACGAAGCAACCCTGATTGATGCCAATGTCTACACTCGGCCGTGGACGATTCGTCTGCCACTGTATAGACGACTCGACACGAACATGCAGTTGCTTGAATTCAAATGTGTAGAGTTTGCGGAAGAGATGATGTACGGCCATCTTAGTAAGGATGCAGAGACTCCTTAAACAATTCTCATTGGGCTCTACCATTTGCAGAGCTACTGACTTTGCAAAAGAGAGTGCGGGTTCCAATTTACAGAGCCAATCGAATCACTTGCATAAACTAAAGGCTGTGAGATGGTAGAAAGTAACAAAATAAAACATCAGCAGTGGAAAATCCTCGCACTAATGTTTTTGGCCTATGGCGGGACAATGCTTTGCCGCAATACCATTGGCGCCTTAAGTCCTGCCATGTCCGAAGACCCAGATATCATGTTAACCACATCTCAGCTGGGCGAAATACTTGCCTGGGGAGCAGTGGGCTCAATAGTGGGGAAGCTATTTTCAGGAATAATTGCTGATCTTATTGGTGGAAGGCGAGCTTTGTTTGCCTGCCTATTTACCGTAGCGCTATCAACAATGGCCTTCTCGCTACCTTCATCCGTTTTCTTTTTTAGTCTCATTCATTTCATTATGCGCGTATCGCAGACCATAGGCTGGCCTTCTGTAGGCCTGCTTATTAACCAGTGGTTTCCAAAGCAACATCATGGCAAAGCTTGGGGAATAGTATCAACGAGCTCTCGTATTCATACCGCAGTTTCAGCAGTATTATTGGGTGTTTTAGTCGCCGCTTTTAGCTGGAGATCCTCCTTTTTAATAGCGGGGTCTTTCTACTTAGTGGCTTCATTTCTATTTTTGTACCTTATTAAATCTTCCCCCACAAAAGTAGGTCTTAAAGATCTGAGTGAAAGAGCTGCGCATACAAATCTATCAGAAACTTTAAAAAGCATTCTAAAATGGCTCATCATTCTTAAAAAAGATTTATGTTTCGTTTACCTGACACTCATGATGATGATGCTAATTGTTCTGTACGATTTTATAGGTTATGCCCCTCTCTACCTAAACCAAGCCACAGGCCTAAGTGCTGCAGAAGCAGCGAAAGCCTCCGCTTTCTTCCCACTTGGAGCTCTCGTTTCTGTGGTGATTTTTGGTTTTCTTTACGACCACTTAGAATTTAATAAGCTAAGATTATTACTGATCTGCTGCCTCAGTTTGAGCACGCTGTTTATTGGATTGCTATGGTCTATAAGTTCGTTTGGACTCAGTCCTAATTCAACTCAAATTCTGAGTTTTGTGCTAATTTTCATGTTTGGTTTTACCTTTGCTCCAGCTTGGTACTTACCTGTTAACGTCTATATTACCGGCCTGGGTGGATACCACATTGGCTTTACACTCACTCTAGTGGATGTATTTGGTTACATTTCATCAGCTATTTTCAACGTTGTCGCCGGAAGGCTTGCAGAATCTAGCTGGGACTACTATCTATTATTTGTAATGGCCTTCAGCGTCTTGGCCACAACTTTCCTATTCATGTTTTTCAGAGAAATGAAAAAGAAACAGTAGCACACCGAACTTATTCCTAACTTCTCCCAATACCGCATACGATCCATAGATATTCCTGTATTCTGCACTTTTTCTGGAATTATTAAGATTCAGAATGGTCGAATCTAAACCCAGAAAGTGGAGGACAGTTTTTTCTTCGGATTGGTAGTGATGAACTTAGATTCTACGATTTATCTGCAGGCGCTGAGCACCTGTAGCTCAGAAAAATGTAAAGGTTAAACTCATGAAAGGCTCGCAGCAAACGACTCCAGACTTAAGTCAATACGGCATCAACGATGTCAATCAAGTCTTCTACAACCCATCTTACGAATTTCTTTTCAAGCAAGAAACAAACCCTCAGCTAAACGGCTATGAGAAAGGAAAACTGACGGAATCGGGAGCGGTTGCGGTAGATACCGGAATTTTCACTGGACGATCCCCAAAAGACAAATATTTAGTCAGGGATGACATAACCCGAGACACGGTGTGGTGGTCGGACCAAGGTAAGAACGACAACAAGCCGATCGACCAAGCAACTTGGACCAGCCTCAAGTCGAAGGTTACCGAGAGACTTAGTGGAAAACAGCTCTATGTAGTCGATTCAATCTGCGGTGCGAATGAGAACAGCCATTTAAAAGTACGTTTCATCATGGAAGTCGCCTGGCAGGCACATTTTGTTAAGAACATGTTCATACGGCCAACGTCCAAACAGCTTCAAGATTTCGAGCCTGACTTTGTCGTAATGAATGGCGCTAAGTGCTCGAATCCTGACTGGCAACAACAGGGCCTGAACTCAGAAAACTTCATAGCGTTCAATCTTACTGAGAAGATTCAGCTAATTGGAGGAACCTGGTATGGCGGTGAGATGAAAAAGGGCATGTTTTCGATGATGAATTACGTATTGCCACTCAATGGTATGGCATCGATGCACTGTTCAGCCAATATTGGTAAAGATGGAACGACGGCAATATTTTTCGGCCTCTCCGGCACTGGCAAGACTACCCTCTCTACCGACCCAGAGCGGGAACTAATAGGCGATGACGAGCATGGCTGGGATGACGATGGTGTCTTCAATTTTGAAGGAGGTTGCTATGCTAAAACCATAAGACTGAGCAGGGAAAGTGAACCGGACATATTTAAGGCGATTCGCCGCGACGCCTTATTGGAAAATGTTAGCGTTAACGAGGCGGGGGTCATAGATTTTGATGATGCTTCCAAGACCGAAAACACACGAGTTTCCTATCCGATATATCATATAGAAAATATCGTCAAGCCCATTTCGAAAGGAAGCCACGCCAAGCAAGTCATATTTCTTACGGCAGATGCTTTTGGCGTTCTTCCGCCGGTATCGAAGCTAACACCAGAGCAAACTAAATACCACTTCCTGTCGGGCTTTACTGCAAAGCTGGCAGGCACTGAACGTGGTGTTACTGAGCCTACACCTACTTTTTCTAGCTGTTTTGGCGCAGCATTTCTTTCGCTACATCCTTTGAGGTACGCACAGGAATTGGTTAAAAGAATGGAAGCCGCTGGATCGACAGCCTACCTTGTCAATACTGGCTGGAATGGCACGGGCAAGCGAATATCAATTTCTGCCACTCGCGCCATTATTCGAGCAATACTCGATGGGTCCATAGATAGCTCGGAAACCTTTAGTCTTCCGTACTTCAACTTAAGGGTGCCAGTATCAGTGAACGCGGTTGACAGTAACCTCTTGGACCCTCGTAATACCTATGAAGAACCGGCTACATGGAACAAAAAAGCGGTCGATTTGGCAGAACTATTTATAGAAAACTTTGAAAAATTTACCACCAACAGCGCAGGAAAAGCTCTGGTAGCTGCAGGACCGCAGTTACCCTAATTCACTTTCTCAAAACACCTGGCAGAGTCTTCGCGCTTCGTAGATCGATGCGTGAATATTACGTGATGCGACGGAGTCGCCAATTCGATAGAGCCTAAATTCACCGCTAGTATTAGCCATTAAAGTTTGGGGTTTAAATTCTGTCAGTTCCGTAATGTCAATCTGACCATGGTTTTGAGATGCTGACTTCAGTTCAAAATAGAGATCATCATTGGGTAAGGTACCGTATTCGACAACAATCTGATCAAAGAGTCGAGTGCTCGCTTCTTCCGAATAATCGTTCCACAGATGAGCTTCGAGACGTCCCTCTTTTTCTTTGATGCCTAGCAACTGCATATCAGTAGTTATCTTATCGCTATTTTTGTGGATCTCGCGAAGCATAGGCGGATAGTTCGTAGCTCCAATCCAAGAGCCAAGCATCCGATCACGGGTCATGAATTCTATATTGCAGCCACCCTCCATCATCAATTCAGCACAGCTAGGCCCGGACTCTGTACCATTCTCATCATAAATGAGAACTTCTTTTTTAAATGGCTCTTGACCATTCAACACATCCCATGTGGAAACCGCTAGGTCAGAACCGAACTCTAGGAAATCGAGATTCGGAATTCCGCCCGTTGCTATAATGACAATATCCGCTTTAAGCTCGCGGATATCCTCTGCCTCCATATACCTATTGGTATGAATAGAAACTCCAATTTCCTGTAGTTCCGAAATTAACCAATCCACAACACCTATCATATTTTCACGTCTAGGGGCCTTGGCCGCAGTCAAAACCTGTCCTCCGGCGTGTGCCGCAGCCTCAAACACAGTGACTTCATGTCCCCTTAGCGCGGAAACTCTTGCGGCCTCCAAACCAGCGGGACCCGCACCAATAATCACAATTTTCTTTTGCTGTGTTTCAGTAGCGGCAATGAGTTGTGGCACAGTCTTCTCACGCCCAGTTGCCGGATTATGCAAGCAATAAGCGGCTCCGGTCAGATAGATCTGATCAATGCAGTGACCCGCTCCCACACAGGGACGAATTCGATGTTCATCTCCTTCCGCTACTTTTTTCAGAATATGTGGATCGGCAATATGCGCCCGGGTCATGCCGACCAGATCAACCGAGTCAGACTGAAGTGCATGGCGTGCCGTAGCGACGTCCGCCACACCGCAGGAATGAAGGATTGGGATATCGAGCCGCGCTTTCACCGCCTTTACTTTGTCCAGAAACGGGGACGAGGGTGAACCTATCGGTGGGATTACCCTGCTCATGGACATTTCATTTCCACTGCTGGCTCCCCAAACAATATTCAGATAATCCACCAAGCCGCTGTCTGCATATCGCTTCATGATCTCGAAGGCTTCAGTCTCACTTCCCCCACCGCGAATACCTTCTCCGCCAGAGACACGGAGGCCGACAATGAAATCATCACCCACCTGCTCACGTACCTCCTTGATGACCGCAAAGTTAAATCGCATACGATTTTCCAGTGACCCGCCCCAGTCGTCATCCCGAAAATTCTGCGACGGAGACACGAAAGATCCGGCCAAATGACTAAAAGTTAGGATTTCTACGCCATCCAGCCTGCCCTCTTTAGCTCTCCTAGCGGCCTGACCATAGTCTTTGATGATCCGAGCAATATCCTCTTCTTCGGCTATCTTGGGAAACCTGCGGTGAGCCATCTCGCGTTGGCAGGAAGACCAAACTAATGGAAGCCAGTTACCTTGTGCCCAACTTGAACGACGCCCCATGTGAGTAATTTGAGTGATAGCCGCACACTCGTATCGATGAAGAGTATCAGCCAACTTTTGAAGCCAAGGTATTATTTTGTCATCAGAAAAATCGACATTTCCAAATGTTCCGGGAGAGTCCTGACTTACAACTGCAGACCCGCCAATCATGGACATACCGATGCCGCCCCTAGCCTTTTCTTCATGGTACAAACGATACCGTTCCTTTGGCATTGACTCTTCTGTCAAGAATGGTTCGTGACAGGCCGAAAATATCCGATTCTTCAACTTGAGGTGTTTTAGTGTATAGGGTTGAAACAAAGGATCGGTACTGATACTCATAGGTGTCTCCATTTTATTGTGTACATAGCTCGATAAATCCGATCAAAATTACAGACTGAGTAGATGCCATCCAAGGTCAGGGTATTGAGGCAATTAAAAGAAGTGGGTGAGAAGTGCAGTGCCCGCGCAATTAAAATTTTTTAGCAAAAGCGAGCTTATTTCCCCGACTCTCTAAGCAGCTCATCCAGGAAGTCTATTGAGGTCTAGTAAATTCTCACTTCCCACGCCTAACAGCGTGCCTTTGGTTGGGAGCCACAAACTGTTTTACTCCCGCTGCCCTCATTACCTCGATTTCTCCCTGCTCGTAATTGTCTACCTGGCGCTTAATGATTAAATCTAACGGTCTGTCATCGGGTGAGACGCTGTTCAAAGCTAGCCTCGCGGTTGTTGCCGCCAGTTCAAAGCCACCTGCAGCGGCTTGAGCCATAGCTAGCGTACTTAGTGACATGGCGTCGGGTTTAGCGAGCTGTTCCAGCGCTCGATTAGCCATTTCTAGGGCCTCGTCTGCTCTACGCTTGTCCTGCTCCGGATGACTTGCCAGTAAACGCGCTGTGGCGTGGAGGACCATGTACTCATTAGGACTGAGTGCCAATGCGGCACGAAAACTTAACAATGCATCGTCGAAACGACCTAGGTAGGACTGTGCGCGGCCTAGACGAAAGAATGCCGGCGCAAAGCCGGGATCCAATTCCGTTGAGCGTTTCAAATGTGATGCCGCTGCTGCAACCTGATTCGAGAAACCAAGAGCCGTACCGAGATTGAGATGTGCACGCGAATCGTTCGGAGCGAGTTGAACCCAACGCCGCCAGTGATTGAGCGCTTCATCGAGTCGCCCCAGATCCGTCAGCGCGATGGCAAGACTCTCCAGTACCACGGTGTTCTCGGGATCGATCTCAACGATCCGTTCCTGACGTTCAATTATCCTCTCCCGCAAGTGGCGCGCGGAGAAACGTTTTAGAATCTCACTCTCGCTTTCTTTCTTGGGCATGACCTGGATCCACAAGTCTGCCATCTCATTCGATGACAGAGGGCCGAACTCGATGTCTTGGGGCGGGCTATTAGGATTACGCTCATTATCGGCGGAGTTGTCGTAGGAAAATTCCACGGACACTGTCGTCCCACGCGGCAGACTGAGTGGTTGCTTAAAACGTGATTCGCTCTGCCTGTAAAAATCCCAATCCTCAACCCGCGCGAGCCACTGCTGACTACCGTCCGGAAGCATGGCCCACGCCTTGATGCCCTTGCAGATGAAGTGGCAGTGCGGCAGAACGCTCAGAACATCGACATCATGGGGCAGCTCGTAGCTGTCGCGAATCATAAAGTCGGTGTCACCTGCAGCAATAGGTAGCCAGCGCGAGCCTAGCCAAATCATTTGCGGATTCTGCTTGGGGGGCTCGTCGGTAAAGTAGAGTCCGATCTGAGGATCGATGACCTCCTCGAAACCCGACGGCATCATGTGCAGCTGAACTACTAGATCAGCCTTGGCCGGGAGTCGCCAGGCATGCCCTTCAGTCAGCTCGGAAATTCGCTTGCCGGGGACCCAATTAACGAAATGACCGTCGGGGTAGCGTGCTGTTGGGTTATCCATGCCGCCGAAACCAACTTCGGGTTCCTCGGTATCGCGTTGCCACGAGGCGTCAGACTCGTCGAGTCGAAACTCGGCATGATGAACGACTTTGTGATTGCCTGACCTAAACTCGAGCGCTCGCACATAACGATCCGAAGCAGTTACATTCGGAATAACGAAATTGCGGAATACGTCGGAGTCCTGCAGCGGGAGCGAATACGGCGCCCGCAACGTCACGATTAAATCAGGCTCACCTAGTTGCCAAGCGGGCGTCAACTGGGGAGTTGAGAGACGGTCCAAAGACTCGCCAGATGCTGCGCCTTCGACTTGCAGCACTAGAGTCTCATCATGCCTATGGATGCCAACAAGAGGGTTGGCTACCACGGGATTGGTAACTCCAGAATTGGAGTTGTCAAAGCTTTTTTCGGTGCGGATATCAGCAGAAGTTGCACATCCGGCCAGAAAGAGAGAGATGACTAGAGCGGCAAGAAATGGCTGTGTCGCAAACATGTTTTCCTCCCTCTGCTAGTTAGCTTAATCAGGTCACTGTGTAGATTAATTTTCGCCGGCGGCAGCTCGGCGTTCCTCTTCGCGCGCACCTTGTAACATATTAGGCAGCGCATAATTACCCTCATGACAGGCAAACTCGTATATATCTCCGTCTGAATAGTCGAAGACAATTTCCCTAGTGTAAGGGGCAGAGTAAGTACCCGGATCGTTCGAAGTGAGTTGATAACGCAACTGTCCAACGCCGATTCGAGTAATGCGTTCAACATTTAACTCCGCACGGTTGTGGCTAAGTTCACTCCTATCAGAAAAGTTGCGCGTTTCCACCACCAGCGTGTCGCCGTCCCAGTAGCCACGCGAATCGCCATGCAAAAGCTCGATAGCCTCCGGCGCATGGGGCATGTCGGTGAGGGGAATGATGCGGGCGTCATGCATCATTTCCTGTACGATTACGACGTAATCCTTGGACTGCACGATTTGCCAGTAGCTGTTATATCCAGAATCCAGATAGGGTGCGCCGTTAGTGATGCAACGGTCATCTTGGCTCAGCGTCGCATAAGAGTCGAGGGTTTCAAATCGCTCGCCGGCGGCAGCGGAATTATTTCTCAACTGGGCCATCCGCTCACGTCTCGCTTTGCCCTCCTCGGTAAGTGCAGGATATTTGCCATTTGGTGGGTCAATAATCTGGGACGTGCGATTATGTATACTCCGCTCCGCCAACCAGAACTGGTCGTAGTTACCCGTAGTAGGATCATTGGATCCAGTATCTCCTGACAAGGCTGATGTAATCACAGATTCGCCAAATAGAGCGTCATCGGTCTCTGCCGTAATTTCGCCTGCCCGCTGCGAAATAATTTGCATTTCTTCTGCGGTGAGAAACTCCCTGCCTTCGAATAAATCCGGTCGCTGCACAGGAGTAACAGTGTTATTTGCCCACACGCCTTGGATATCGGGCTGTCCATCGCTGGTTCGAGGAACCTCGTAGCCCGTTTGAGCACACGCGGCGCTACCCGTAACGAGAGTAAATATGCAGAGCATGTAATGCGGAATTCGACTCATATTGGTTTTCATGGCTTTGTCTCTTAATCAATAAACACTTTGATAGAACTACCCGAGTTTCGTCGGCATTTGAGATGGACATAGATTTTTATTCAATTGTATAATTAACTCGCGGAAATGTACAAGACTATTTATACTGCAGTTTGGACCCATAGTCTTGGAAGGCGTACTGGCGAATCATCATTGTGTCCCCTAACATGGAATATTGATGAAAATATGACCGACAACAATAGCCGCCTGCAGTAGTCACAACAGAAAAGCCGACTAGAATTAGCGCTGGTCGTGTTTGTTCATAATCATAGAAATCAGGAGAGACAGATGCGTAATAATATCGACTGTTTAGAGGCCCTTATAAAAACTGGATTGGTGGGACTACTATTTTCGTTGTCGTCTGCTGGACTAATCGCTCAATCGAACCCCATGGCACAGACGGACGGTTCAATGGCTGAGACTGGGCAGCCAGTCGCACATGCGGGTCAGCGAGCGATTAATAATTTACCTAACCCCTATGTCACCCAGCGCAATTTTGGTTCTTTGCCAGATGGGCGTCGTTGGGGTTCTGTCAGCGCTGTAGATATCGATATCGACGGCGTTCACGTGTGGGCAGGAGACCGTTGCGGTGATAACCAATGTGCCACGACGCCGAATATTAACCCTATTGTTAAACTCGACCCGAATGGACGTGTGGTTAAGCAATTCGGTGCCGGCCAAATTCTTTGGCCACATGGCATAGATGTGGATCACGAAGGCAATGTCTGGATTGCTGATTCCCGCGTTGCGAGAATCGAAGAAATTAACGAAAACCCTGCTGCGGCGAATCTAGGCAGTGCAATATTAAAATTTAGTGCTGACGGTGAACTGCTGATGACTATCGGTACGCCCGGCGAGATAGGCGATCCACCTACTCATCTTACTGATCCAAACGATGTGTTGATCGCTCCTAATGGGCGTATCTATATCGCTGAAACCCACACCGCTCAGTTTCAGAATGAACCTGGCCCTGATACAAAAAGCCGGATAACCATGTGGGAGCCCGACGGCACTTATATAGGTCACTTCGGGGAATATGGTTGGGATGATGGACAGTTTCGATCACCACACGGTCTTGCTATGGATTCCCAGGGCCGCTTATTTGTTGCAGATCGCGGAAACAATCGTATTCAAATCTTTACCCAAGACGGACAGTGGTTAGACACCTGGTACCAGTTTAGTCGAATTTCAGGCATCCACATAGACCCTAGTAATGACTTACTGTACGCCATTGATTCTGAATCTGATGAAAACTACAACCCGGGCGGTTGGAGAAAGGGGCTTCGTGTTGGCAATGCCCGCAACGGCGAAGTGCTGTATTTCATACCCGAACACGTCTCCACAATTCGCCCGTCCGGTATGGGTGGAGTAGGCGCTATGGGTGAAGGTGTTACTGCCGACAAAGACGGCAATATTTATGCCGGGGATGTAGGTGTATTTAAAGGGATGACCCGTTTCGTTCCGCGCCTAATTCCGTAACACTTCATCTAGATTGAAGAGCGAGCTAGTCCTAGAATATTGCCCTCTTTTGCCTGCTTAGCAGAAAGTGTATGGCTCATTATTCTCCGACTTAAATTTTAAAAGATGCCCAAGCCTGAAGAATCACTTCATGGAGAAAAAATGAGAAAAGCAGCTTTAGTCACTGTCCTGTTAATCCTTGCAAGCAATACCGCATGGGCGCAATTTACAGAATCTGATCCGCTCGATAGCGCTGGCTTCTCGCAGGAACGCCTGGGTCGAATCGATTCGGTAATCAACGCCGAAATTGCCAAAGGTAAGATCCCTGGCGCGGTTGCACTAGTAGCCAGAAACGGCCAGCTCGCTTATTTCAAAAGTTTCGGTTTTGCCGATATCGATGCGCAAACACCGATGCAAAAAGATAACATATTCCGCCTTGCTTCTATGACCAAAGCAATCACGTCAGTAGGAGCTATGATTCTCTATGAGCGCGGACTATTTCAGTTGAACGACCCAGTTTCGAAATTTATTCCAGAGTTTGCCGACATGACGGTGGTTTCCGAAGTGGATACTAATGGTGATGTGTCCGCCACAGTCCCCGCAACAGAACAGATCAAGATCATTGATTTGTTCACGCACTCATCTGGAATTAGCTATCCGTTTGCTTCCAACAACCTGCAGAAGACTTACGTTGATGCAGGTGTAATCGATGGACTGACCAGCAAGGACATTACCCTCGCCGCTCAAATGGAACTTTTGGCCCAGCAGCCTCTGCTTTTCGAACCCGGTTCAGACTACGTTTATGGCCTCGGCCTCGACCTGCTCGGATACCTCATAGAAGTGGTCAGCGGAAAATCACTGGAGCTATTTTTCAGCGAGGAAATTTTTACCCCACTGAACATGCACGACAGCTATTTCTATCTACCTGAATCCAAGTTCAACCGCCTCGCCACTCTCTATTCCGAGGTTGATGAAGACCAACTGACCGTCTCGCAAGGACATGAATCCAACATCATTCTCGACAACCCACGTTACCCAGCCGGAAATGGGCAGAGTTATTTCTCGGGTGGCGCAGGCGTATCCTCTACGGCCTATGACTACGCTCGTTTTATACAAATGCTGCTGAACAATGGAGAACTGGATGGCTCTAGAATATTGGGCCGTAAGTCGGTCGAGCTCATGCAAAGCCCTCGAATCGATTCTGACGGCGACCAAGTCCCAGATTTCGGTTTGGGCTTCGAAATCATTGTTGATCCCGCGAAGGCTGGGGAGCTGGGTTCGATTGGCAGCTATTCATGGAGTGGCGCCTTCCTGACTTCCTACTGGATTGATCCAAGCGAGGACCTGATAGCAGTATTCATGTCCCAGGTCCGTCCTAGCCAGTCTGACGATTCGGGCGAAATTCAACACCATGGTCTACCAAGCACTTGAGTGAGTAGGGATAAGTGACGATAACCGCCCCCGAAAGCTAGTTATATATTTTGACAACTAAACGCATGAGGACCCTATCCAATTCGTTTAATGCTAATGCGATTTAGCCTTGACTCTTTTTATTCATTTGTATAAAGTAACGTCCATACACGGTTAATTCAAGGTTTTTAGCGTGTATGGTTTAGGGTAAATGTCATACGCTACTGTGGAATGCGTATTCATTTATCTCTCCTCTTAAGTAAGTATTTAGCCCAACACCTACGGTCGTTGGGCTTTTTTTTACTTTAGAATTAGCTACTTCCCGCCATCCCCCCGACGTCAATAAACTCCTACTCGTGATTTCATCCCCTGCTCTTCTCACCAGATGGGAAACGTACGTCTCTTTGCCTGATATACACTCGATTCTCAATACGAATCGAGGACTTCCCTTGCAATCAGAGATTCTTTACACTCTCTACCAAATGACAAAATCTAAACTATCCGAACCTACAACCGCCCAGCAAAACACGCCACTAACAGATCAAGCGATGGCTTATCTGCGTAATGCAATTCAGACGCAGAAAATCAATCCTGGCGAGGAAATTGATTTTACTGCACTTGCCGAGAAGCTGGGCATGAGCCGCACACCGATTCGTGAATCGATACGCCAGCTATTGACTGAAGGTCTACTTGAATTGTTACCAGGCGGCACTGTCTGTGTCACGGAATTGTCAGCTCGAGAGACTGAAGGTTTTTATCATGTTCGTGATGAACTCGAAATTGTTGCTGCCCGCGCCGCCGCAGTACATATTTCTGACTTAGAAATAGAAATGCTCAAAGCTAATCTGGCGCTGTTTGACAAGGCAAAAGCAGATCCGGAGAAGCTCTCTCTAATTGACAACCAGTTTCATACGATACTGTACGATGCTTGTAACAATAGTTATTTGTCACAAACTTTGCGACGCTTACGCATTAGAATTGGACTACTTCAGGGAAGGCCATTTAGTAATCCAGAGCGCATCATTGCCGCTTACAAGGAACACGCCTCTATTATTAGAGCCCTCGAATCACGTGTACCAGAAAAAGCTCAAAGAGCTGTTGCCAAACACTATCGCAGTGCACGCAAATCCAGACTCTCACTCCTCGCCCAGTAGATAGAGGCCATCCGCGCATAGTTATACATTGTGAAGGAAAATTCACGAGTTTGCTCACGCGAACGGTTTTAGTGCAATCTTGTCTTGACTATAATATTCAATTGTATAAGGTACTGCTATTACACGATTAGCACGAGCTTTACGGGGCGTATTACGCAGCAAGGCACCCTATGAATTTGCGAATTGCGTTCCATTTGTTCCTTATCTGATCTACGTATTAAGCCTAACACCTCGGTGTCGTCGGTTTATGTTCACTACAATAAAAAACTTCTCGACACTTTCTACAAAATGACAAAGTCTAAACAGCCAGCGCCTACAACGACGCAAAAAAATATGCCACTGACGGATCAAGCGCTAGCCTATCTCCGTGATGCGATCCAGACTCGAAAAATCAAGCCCGGGCAGGAAATCGATTTTGCTGCTCTTGCCCAAAAGCTGGGTATGAGCCGCACACCGATTCGTGAATCGATACGCCAGTTATTGACTGAAGGATTACTCGAACTATTGCCAGGTGGCACAGTGTGCGTCACTCAATTGTCAGAGGAAGGGGTAGAAGGTTTTTACCATGTCAGAGATGAACTCGAAATTGTTGCTGCCCGCGCCGCCGCTGTGCATATTTCAGACTTAGAAATCGAAATGCTCAAAGCTAATTTGGCGCTGTTTGACAAGGCTAGAGATAAACCCGAAAAACTCTCTCAAATTGACAACCAATTTCATACGGTGTTGTACGACGCCTGTAATAATAATTATTTGTCACAAACATTAGGACGCTTACGCGTTAAAATTGGACTACTTCAAGGGCGGCCATTTAATAACCCAGAGCGTATCAATGATGCTTACAATGAACATGCATCTATTATCAAAGCCCTCGAATCACACGACCCAGATATTGCCGAAAGTGCGGTTGCCAAACACTATAGCAATGCACGCTTATCCAGACTGTCGCTTCTCTAAACGAAGTTCAGGATCATCCCTGCATAGGGTAAATTCACTGTCTGCCAGATATACAGAAATGAAGACATCCCGGGTATTATGTAAGTGCATCTTGATCTCCCGTGTTCCTTACTTTCCTTACCATTACCGGGTATAAAAGCCTTGTAATTCTCAAGCATAAGCGTTATTTTATACAATTGAATAATATAATAAAATTGCAAAATTCCATTATCAAACAATCTTAATAACAGTGATAAAGGCCCATCGCAACTGCAATTTGGAGAGCACAACAATGCAGCAATCACGCAAAATTCTCAGCAGGGTCGGTCTTGCACTTCTTATGTTAATCAGTGTTTCAGGGCAAGCACAACAACCTCGCTTCCTTAGTCTGGCACCCCCTGAAGGCCTGTCAATCGTTCCTATAATGGAAGGCTGGGTCGCAAACCCAGATGGGACAAAAAGCTTTTCATTCGGTTACCTGAATAGAAATGAGACAGCTGTTGAAATCCCATTGGGAGACGCCAACTTTTTAGATCCCGCTGAATTTGGCTCTATGCAACCTACGCATTTCTCTCCCGGCCGACATACCGGCGTTTTTTCTGTCACTATTCCAGTGGACAAAATAGAAACGGAGATTTGGTGGAAGCTTAAAACCGGTGATCAGGATGCTCTTAGGGTGCCTGGTCGAGCTGACCGGGCGGGTTACGAGTTAGACTTCATACTGCCACGACCGGAGGGCTCACTGCAGCCACTCGCCGGTTTTGGAGAAAGTAGAGATATTTCTCCAGGGCTGCTCGCTTCTATACGCGACTACCCCGGTTCCGTGAGCGTCGAATCCGAAGTCATGTTGACCGTAAGAACGAAAGATAGTTCTGTGCGCGATTCTAGCGACCCTCGCTACGCTGAGACATTGCCTATAGGTGTTACATTCAATAAGCACCAAGGTCCCGGTACGGTGATATTTTCGCGCCATCCGGATACAGTCGTCGTCGTTAAATCCGAGAGAGGGGCAGACCCTCTGTGCCAAGGCTGCAGAGTTTCCGCTAAGCAAGATGGTCCTAATATAGTTTCTGTACCTGGCCCAGACGGGCTGGCCCGAGTCTATGCCAACTTTTCTGAACCTGGCAATTACATCATTCATGCAAAGGTGGACAATTTTGGCGCCTCTGATAGTTCCAATACCAACCAATGCTGTTGGACAAACGTTTTCCAGCGAATCACTGTCACGCCTTGACTACGCCAATTAGGGCTCGCTGGGGTTAACTTTCAAAACAGGCGGTTGTTCACTGCAGCATTTGGGAAGAATTTTTCCCTCTCCCCTACTTCCGGGAAGCAGTGAGATTGTTTCGTAGCACTAGAAACTTTACTCATCTAAATTTTTAGATATATCCAACAATATCAATAAGCTATTATCCAGATACCCCTTTTCACACACCTCGAATACCCGCAGAAAATGCTTGTATTTGACCACTACAATCGGTAATTTATACGTTTGAATAATTGCTTTTCTAGGAGCAAAAAAAATGAATATTCCAAAGGGCTGTTTTGGATTAGCCGCAGTCATAGTGATGGGGCTGCAAAGCCATGCGCTGGCTCAATCTGATGCCGATCACACGGTCACCTATAATGGTGAGGTTGGACAAATTCTTAATGAAAATTGTGTGATTTGTCACCGTGAAGGTGGAATCGGCCCAATGCAACTGACCAACTATGATCAGGTGCGGCCTTGGGCACCGCTCATCCAACTGAAAGTAGCCGACAGAACTATGCCTCCGTATGCCTACGATCACGGTATTGGCATTCAAGATCTCGAAGGTGACTGGCGCCTAGAACAAGACGACATTGACACTATCGTCGCTTGGGTCAATCAGGGCTCACCGCTGGGTGATCCCGATCTCGTAGTTAATATGCCTGCCTTGCCGGATCCAAATGGTTGGAACTTCACCGGAGAATTTGGCGCTCCCGACAAAATTGTCGAGTCTCTGCCCATAGATATACCAGCTGACGGAAATGATCTGTGGAGCAAACACTTCGTCGATCTGGGGCTAAATGCAGATCGCTGCATCAAGGCTGTGCAAGTGAAGCCTCGGGGCGATGCCCAAGCCGTAGTGCATCATGCTAATGCTGATGTTTACGCACCTACTGAAGAGGGTGAATTTGCGACTTATGGCCAATTGACTGAATACGCCATGGGCAAATGGGGTGAAATCGTTCCTGATGGTGTATGCCGCACAATTCCCGCTGGGTCACGGATTCGCTGGAGCATACATATGTTTCCAGGTGGTCTTGGAGCTAACGCGCCAGGCACTATGATTAAAGACAATATTGTCGAAGTGGCTCTTTGGTTACATCCAGAAGACTATGAAGAGAAGGCTCAATACAAACAGGACCTGAAGCAATATCAAATCGGCACAGAAGATGGCCTTCTTATCCCCGCTAACGGTTACGCAATGGTAGAAGGCTTCCAGTCCTTCGACCACCCAGTTCGCATAGACAGCTTTCAACCTCATGGCCACCTGCGCATGAATGCAGCTTCGCTGGAGGTATTTTATCCAGAAACTGGCCGCACCGAAGCTATCAGTCAAGTATCTAAGTGGAGTGCCACATGGCACCATAGCCATATCTACAATCCAGACGTGGCCCCTTTGCTTCCCACCGGAGCCGTTCTTGTCCTAAAGCAGTGGTATGACAATACATCAGCTAATCCGAACGTAACCGACCCAGACCAGTTCGTAGTATGGGGCAGCCGAACAGCCGACGAAATGAACCATGCATGGATTGCGGTAACTCATTTAGACGATGAGGGCTTTGATAGGCTAACTGAAGAGCGCAAAGAGAAAGAGCTACGCTCAGTTGTGGGTGTTGACTGAGTCTTTATACTCCCTAAAACACATTGCAAAAACAAAGACCGATAGGGGCTTTTTCCTATCGGTCTTTTTCATTAGAATCAGCCCTTCTATGTGAACCTAAGACGGTAATCTCAATAGATTAGACTCCGAGATTGAAAACCTCTCTTATATTCTACAATCCTGTGCTTGGGGACCGAACAAATCTATTCTCAAGACTGCACCACACTAACTAGCAAGACATTCTCATGAGCGTCAGTTCAAACATTTGGAAACTTTATGTCATCAAGGCATCCAAATGGATGGCGCTTTTCATGCCTATTATCTGGCTATTTTATGAAGAGAATGGCCTCACCATCACCGACCTGTTTGTAATCCAAGCAATCTATTCGGTAACCATAGCACTTATAGAAATTCCCTCTGGCTATGTAGCCGATGTGTTGGGGCGAAAAAACTCTATGGTCATAGGGACATTCTTTGGATTTTTAGGGATTCTAACTTATTCCCTTTCGTTTGGTTTTGATGGTTTTCTCTTGGCAGCACTTTGTTTAGGTGTTGGTCAAAGTTTCATCTCAGGATCGGATACAGCCTTGATGTACGATTCTTTAGTAGAGTTAAATCGAAGTGACGACTTCATTAAACTCGAGGGAAGAACGATCTCAATGGGGAATCTAGCAGAAGCGCTTGCCTTTGTGATCGGAGGTTTTTTGGCTGAAATTAGTTTAAGAACTCCATTCTATTACCAAGTTGGCATTGCCCTGATCGGTTTTGGTGTTGCACTTCTGCTTGTGGAGCCCAAAGTACATCGAATAAAAGATGGCAGAAGCAAACCTTGGAAGAACATTAAGAGAATCATTCACTATGCCATGATCGAAAGTAAAATTCTGAGAGCTTACATTCTTTACTCGTCAGTATTTGGCGCAGCCACATTAACTATGGCTTGGTTTGCGCAGCCTTACTTTATGTCACTTAATATTGAAGTGGTATATTTTGGATTGATTGGTGCGGGACTAAATTTGGCTGTTGCTATACCGTCCTTCTACGCACACGAGATTGAGCGCAGAATAAACACCAAAACATTGCTCATTCTATTGTTAGTCCTTATTTCAACCTGTTATTTCACGGTTGCCTATATGAATAACTTATGGGGCATATTGGTATTACTCGTTTTTTACATTACCCGAGGAGTGGCGACACCTGTACTACGCGACTACATGAACAGGCATATACCTTCGAATATGCGCGCAACCGTCATGTCTATACGAAGCTTTATCATCCGAGTTCTCTTTGCTTCAACATCTCCAATTTTTGGCTATATGGCAGACCTTTATAGCCTTCAATATGCCCTATACTTGTCTGGAGCCGTATTTCTTTTCTTCGGTCTCACGGTCTTAATTCTTCTACTTCGTCAAGAAAATGTGCGAGCCTAAATTTGATTTTCCACAATGGTACTGACAAGTTAACTTGAAATTTACCCTTTTTGACTCGATATAGGCTCACCCTACATTCAGAAACCAATGACTTAGAGCTATATATTAGCTCGAGATTCGCTTTAAATCAGTTAACTTTTCAGCACCTTGTTATGCGATTGAGTTGAATGCTCGATACCAGGGTGAATTCCCTGTTTTTTTAAGAGGGTATTAGGGCAACCTCTGTGACATCATGATTCTTAGCGCGAATCCAAACAAATGGGATGAAAGTGAGTAGAAAAATGCGCAATTTGCCTGTATCTATTCCTGGACTAGGGAATTAGGAGAACATTTCGCTGAAGGCTCCATCCACCGCAAACAGCCAAAGGCTGCCCGACAGGCAAAGAATTTGGCTCAGCCAAATTATGAGTGAATCCCTCTCGCAGAATTCAAGCACAGTGCCTATTCAAAACACAAAAATCAGAAGCCTTCAGCGTTTAAACGCCTACCCAACGGGCCCTGCCAACAGCAGAAATTAACTACCAACGATTCACTCCAATCAATGTCGTAACCCCCTACTAAGAACGTAAAAAAGTAAACTCTATCGGGAGTTCGCAAAAAACGAAGCTCCCCATATAGCGGGAGCCGCACTGAAAAATGGAGTAGATTGGCTAGGCTAGATAAAAATCAATCACAAAGATTTACACTTGCGACTACTTTCACTAAAGTGCCCCCTAATGTCTAACCTAGAACAAATCTAAACACTATTTACCTTTCCGCTCTTGGAGAAACGGCTGATCTAGGCGAACTAATCTCTAGGTTTTTTTACTTGTTCCGGTAAAGACGAAAAACCACTAATGGCTATAGGAAAAGTGCTGAAATTTTGAACCGAATAGCTAATTTGCCAAAACCCATCTGAACACCCAAGCAAGACCTATAAGGAACACAAGCGTGACAGAAAATACCATAAAAGCACCAGACCTAAGGCAGTATGGTATTACCAATGCCGAAGAAATTTTTTATAACCCCTCCTATGAATTGCTGTTCGAACACGAGACGAATCCTGATTTAAAAGGCTATGAAAAAGGCCAGCTCACCGAATCAGGCGCTATATCCGTAGACACCGGCATATTTACTGGGCGCTCCCCAAAAGACAAATACATTGTCCTTGATGACACCAGTAGAGACACCGTTTGGTGGTCCGATCAGGGCAAGAACGACAATAAGCCTATAAATCAGGGCACTTGGGATCAGCTTAAATCGCTGGTGACCGATCGGCTGAGTGGAAAACGTCTGTATGTCATGGACACCATCTGCGGCGCCAACAAGAACAGCCAACTCAAAGTTCGATTTGTCATGGAAGTTGCCTGGCAGGCTCACTTCGTAAAAAACATGTTTATCAGGCCCAGTGAAGAAGAACTGGATGGCTTCGAGCCTGATTTCATAGTGATGAATGGTGCTAAATGTAGTAATCCGCAATGGCAGAATATGGAGCTGAACTCCGAGAACTTTGTGGCCTTCAATCTTAGCGAAAAAATTCAGCTGATAGGCGGCACCTGGTACGGCGGAGAGATGAAGAAAGGCATGTTCTCGATGATGAACTACCTGCTTCCTCTTCAAGGCATGGCGTCCATGCACTGTTCAGCAAACATTGGCGAGAACGGCGACACAGCCATCTTCTTCGGCTTGTCCGGAACCGGCAAGACCACCCTTTCCACCGACCCTGAGCGCGCCCTCATCGGCGATGACGAACATGGTTGGGACGACGATGGTGTGTTCAATTTCGAGGGTGGTTGTTATGCGAAGACCATCAACTTGAGTAAGGAGAGCGAGCCGGATATTTATAATGCCATTCGCCGCGACGCATTGCTGGAAAATGTAACGGTAGATGATAGCGGCATAATCGACTATTCCGATGCGTCGAAGACTCAGAATACTCGGGTTTCCTATCCGCTTTACCACATCGAGAACATCGTGAAGCCCGTCTCCAAGGGAGGCCATGCCAAGCAGGTAATCTTTCTCACTGCCGACGCTTTTGGCGTATTGCCACCGGTTTCAAAACTGGATCCTGAGCAGACTAAGTACCATTTCCTCTCTGGCTTTACGGCTAAACTGGCGGGCACCGAGCGCGGAATTACCGAACCTACACCCACTTTCTCAAGCTGCTTCGGCGCTGCTTTTCTTAGCCTGCACCCAACCAAATATGCACAGGAGTTAGTAAAGCGAATTCAGGCAACCGGCTCGACTGCCTACCTGGTTAATACTGGCTGGAACGGTACTGGCAAGCGGATTTCTATCCAAGCTACTCGCGCGATCATTCGTGCCATTCTGAATGGCTCCATCGACAAGGCCGAATCATTTACCCTGCCTTATTTCAATCTTGATGTGCCAATGAATATCAACGCGGTAGACAAGGGCATTCTAGATCCTCGCAATACGTATGAGGACCCAGATGAATGGGACAAGAAAGCAAGAAATCTTGCTGAGCTGTTTGTTAGCAACTTCGAAAAATTCACCGATACCGACGAAGGAAGAAAGCTGGTAGTTGCCGGCCCCACACTGGCAGGGGTATCTGGGAGTTAAACACCTGTTTATGGCAACTGGACGGCGAAATTCTCAATAATTCCTCGTCCCAAAAATCATTAGCAGGAAGCCTTCGACATCTAGAGGTCAACCCAACCCCACCCTGCCCCCAGAGCACTCCAAACCCACGCGGGGAACACTTTACAGCCAGTTTGTTATATCTTCTATTTTTCTCGATTTTATACCTGACTAAATTAGTCAGGTACCGTATAATTGGCACCAATACGAGGATCAGCCCAGCAAGCTGCGCGGTTGAAGGAAAATTTTGGGGCATCGCTGCCCGCTAGTAGTGAATACGGAGCATTGATCATGGCAACCACAGACGAAGAGGTGAGAGAACTCATCAAGCGGGAATACGAACACGGCTTCGTAACCGAGATTGAGTCAGAAACCTTTGAGCCCGGCCTCAACGAGGACGTTATACGCCGCCTTTCGGACCTCAAACAAGAACCCGAATTCATGCTTGAGTGGCGCCTCAAGGCCTACCGTCGCTGGTTGGAAATGGATGAGCCGGAGTGGGCACACGTTGACTACCCGCAGGTAAAATTCGACGATATATCCTATTATTCCGCACCCAAGCGTCCGGAAGATATGCCTCAGAGCCTGGACGAAGTCGACCCGGAACTGCTAAAGACTTATGAAAAACTAGGCATTCCCTTGCACGAGCGCGCCAAATTAGCAGGCGTTGCCGTGGATGCCGTATTTGATTCCGTCTCTGTTGCCACCACATTCAAAGAGCCGTTGGAGAAAGCCGGCGTTATTTTTTGCCCAATTTCCGAAGCGCTTCAAAAACACCCGGAGCTGGTGAAGAAGTATCTGGGCAGCGTGGTACCCGTTGCTGACAACTACTATGCCGCGCTAAATTCAGCCGTGTTCTCAGACGGCTCATTTGTTTATATCCCTAAAGGCGTGCGCTGCCCACTGGAGTTGTCCACCTACTTCCGCATCAACGCCGCCAACACCGGCCAGTTTGAGCGCACATTGATCATCGCTGACGCTGGTAGCTACGTTAGCTATCTCGAAGGCTGCACAGCACCCATGCGCGATGAAAATCAACTGCACGCCGCAGTGGTAGAACTGGTGCTTCTGGACGACGCCCAGATCAAATACTCCACTGTGCAAAACTGGTATCCGGGCGACGAAACAGGCAAAGGCGGCATCTACAACTTCGTCACCAAACGCGCTGCCTGCATCGGCAAAAACTCCAAAGTATCCTGGACTCAAGTCGAAACTGGCTCCGCTATTACCTGGAAATACCCCAGCTGCATCCTGCGCGGTGACAACAGTGTGGGCGAGTTTTATTCTGTCGCGCTGACCCACAACTACCAGCAAGCCGACACCGGTACAAAAATGATTCATATCGGCAAAAATACCAGCAGTACGGTGATCTCCAAGGGCATTTCCGCCGGCCGCAGCTCTAACGCTTATCGCGGTCTGGTGAAATTTAATCCAGGAGCCGAAGGCGCTCGAAACTTCACCCAGTGTGACTCTTTATTGATTGGTGACCGCTGTGGCGCTCACACGTTCCCGTACATAGAAAGCAAGAACAAGTCCGCCATCGTAGAGCACGAAGCAACCACCTCCAAAGTCAGCGACGAACAGATGTTCCTTTGCCGTCAGCGGGGCATAGAACCTGAACAGGCGGTCTCCATGATCGTCAACGGATTCTGTAAAGAAGTATTTAAAGAGCTGCCCATGGAGTTCGCGGTAGAAGCCGGCAAACTTCTGGAAGTTAGCCTAGAAGGCTCCGTAGGCTAAATGTTCCACAGCCAAGACGAACACGGCAGCAACATTTTATTGACCCGAATTCAAAAGTTTACGAGAGAGAAATTATAAATGCTCAGCATCAAAAATCTGCACGCCTGCGTTGAGGACAAACAGATCCTTAATGGCCTTAACCTGGAAATCAAAGCTGGCGAGGTCCATGCCATCATGGGCCCAAACGGCTCAGGTAAAAGTACCTTGTCACAGGTGCTGGCAGGTAACGAAGCGTTCGATGTCACCAAAGGCGAAGTTACCTTTAACGGCGACAATCTGTTAGACCTGCCTACTGAGGAACGCGCCCGCGAAGGCCTATTCCTAGCGTTCCAGTACCCAGTTGAAATTCCCGGCGTCAGCAACCTGCAATTTTTGCGCACCTCGGTAAACGCCATGCGCAAGCACCATGGTATCGAGGATATGAACGCAGCCGAATTCATGAAGCTGGCCAAAGCAATCTCTAAACAGGTAGACCTGGACCCAGCCTTTCTTAAGCGCGGCGTTAACGAAGGTTTCTCCGGTGGAGAAAAGAAGCGTAACGAGGTTATGCAGGCATTACTGCTGCAGCCGAAGCTAGCAATTCTTGATGAAACTGACTCCGGGCTTGATATCGACGCCCTGAAAGTCGTCGCTGACGGTGTGAATGCATTGCGCGCATCCGATCGCGCCATTCTAATGATCACCCACTACCAACGCTTACTAGATCATATTGTGCCCGATTACGTGCACGTACTTTCGACAGGAAAAATCATCAAGTCTGGCGGTCCAGAACTGGCTCTGGAGTTAGAAGCGAAAGGTTACGGCTGGCTCGGAATCGAAGACCAAGCCGCTGCTAATCACGGATAAGGAAGTCACTTAATGAAATCTGCATCCACTCTTTCCAGCGCCTTTCTCCAACCGGCGGGACAGACTTTGCCAGCATCGCTGCTAGCGCTGCGCTTTGACAGAGCCAGCGCTTTGGCGGACTTGGTTCTGCCCTCGCGCAAAACCGAAAACTGGAAGTACTCTGCCAAGCATTTGAAACTGACCGACGACATGGCCAGCACATTGCCCTTGGACGCCAGTGTCGAAACCGCCACGGACATGTCGGGCTACACCATAGTTTTAGTCAACGGCGTGGTACGTCCCCAGGCCAGTAGCTATCCAACCTTAGAAGGCTTGAGCGTTCAACGCTTCAGAGACTTAAGCGAAGATGACGCTACTCTTGCCGCTGATCTGATGAAAAAATCCATCAGTGATCAGCCAGCCAAAGCAGGCTCGGTAAACCTGTCACTACTTAACGGCGCGCGCTTTGAAGATGGCCTGCTAATTCAACTCCAGCCAGGCACCGTAGTAGACCAGCCGTTGTTTGTGATTCATCACACCACAGCCAACCATAGTGGCTCCGCCTACCCCTGTATTCTGGTAGCCGCGGGCAACAACAGCCAGCTTACCTTGGTGGAGGATTATGTATCCAGCGGTGACAGCCCTGTCATGGTTAACACCACTACCGAATTTAGCCTAGGCGATGGCGCCAATGTGACTAGCGTGCGCCTGAACACTGAAGGCCAAACTGTGCAGCACATGGGCACCACCGGCGTGCGCCAGCAGCGCAGCTCGCGCTTTGAAAGTCATAGTGTGGGCTTTGGCGGCACCTTGCGCCGCCACGATCTGCATGTTCGTCTTGAAGGCGAAGGCTCTGAGTGCAAACTCAATGGCGTGGTAGTAACCCAAGGTACCCAACATTACGATAACCACACTACAATCGAGCACGTTGCGGCCAACTGTAACAGCGAGGAAACCTACCGCAATATTGCGGCAGACAAATCCCATGCTGTTTTCAACGGCCGTATACACATCCATCAAGATGCGCAGAAATCTAACGCCAACATGAGCAATAAAAATCTGCTGCTCACCAACGGTGCAGAAATCGACACCAAGCCGGAGCTGGAAATTTACGCCGACGATGTATTGTGCGCCCACGGCGCCACCATCGGTCAGCTTGATAAGGAATCCATATTCTATTTGGTGTCACGCGGGCTTAGCCGCCGCGATGCCAACGTGCTGCTGACCATGGCATTTATCAATGAACTGGTCGACCAAATTCCAATAGAGCAAGTGCGCGACGCCGCCCACATCGGATTAAATCAGTTCTTCGACCAAGCATTTCAAGAGGGTTAACCGGGTATGAGCAGCGTGTCCACAGCCAAGACCGCCCCGCCGCAATTTGATGTAGAAGCGGTACGACGGGATTTCCCTACACTGTCACAGCAGGTGAACGGCAAGCCTTTGGTTTATCTTGACAACGGCGCCTCCTCGCAACGCCCTGAGGCGGTATTGCTAGCCATGGACCGCTACTACCGGGAAATGCATTCCAATGTGCATCGTGGCGCTCACACCCTTGGTGATCGCGCCACCAATGCCTTCGAAAGTGCCCGCGAGAAGGTTCAGAAGTTTCTGAACGCACCCAGTTCGCGGCAGATCATCTGGACCCGAGGCGCAACTGAAGCCATCAATTTAGTCGCCAACGGCCTCACTGAGAAACTTAAACCCGGTGACGAAATTTTGCTAAGTCAGATGGAGCATCACGCCAATATTGTGCCTTGGCAGATACTGGCCGAGCGCACCGGCGCTAAAGTAGTACCCATTGGGGTCACCCCTGAAGGTGAGTTGGATAGGGAATCTTTCCACTGCCTACTGGGTGAGCGCACCCGTATTTTGGCCTTTAACCATGTCTCTAACGCGCTGGGCACGATAAACCCGGTTGCTGACATGGTCGCTAAAGCCAAAGCACAGGGAGTAATTACCCTAATCGACGGCGCCCAAGCAGTACCCCACTTTCAGGTAGATGTTCAGGCCCTGGACTGCGACTTTTACGTGTTCTCAGCCCACAAGATGTTTGGCCCTACCGGCATTGGCATATTGTATGGCAAAGCCGATTTGCTGGAAGCCATGCCCCCTTGGCAAGGTGGCGGCGAAATGATCGAACGGGTGAGTTTTGCAGGCACCACTTACAACACCCTGCCCTACAAATTCGAAGCCGGCACTCCGGCCGTTGCCGAAGCCGTGGGCCTAGGGGCAGCTATTGATTATCTGGCAAGCCTTGATCGCGGCGCGATGGAAGCTGCTGAAAACGCACTGCTGCGGCGCGCCAACGACCTCGTCGCCAGCGTGCCGGGCATGACGGTGGTTGGCACTGCCGCTAACAAAGTGCCAGTGATGTCCTTTACAATTGAAGGCCTTCACCCTAGTGATATTGGTACCCTGCTGGACCAGCAGGGCATTGCAGTTCGCACCGGTCATCATTGTGCGATGCCGTTAATGGAGTTTTACGAGATTCCCGGTACAGCTCGGGCTTCGTTTGCGTTCTATAATACCCTTGAAGAAGTAGAGCAGCTTTTTACAGCTCTGCGGAAAATTCAAAGTCGGTTTGCCTAATGGAGGCACAATCATGACAGTTCAATTATTCACCCCGGCCGTTGAGGTTGCGGTTGCAATCACGATGACACCCAGCGCGGTCGGACATGTTCGCAAACAGTTAGACAAAAAACCGGAAGCTCTGGGCATCCGCCTAGCTATTAAAGAAAGCGGCTGCTCCGGTTTCAAGTATGAAACTCAGTGGGTGGAAGAATCCGGCAGCAATGATCAGGTATTTCATCTCGACGGCGTAAATGTATATGTAAAGAACGAACACCTGCCGCTAGTAAACGGTATTGAAATCGATTTCGTCACCGTAGGGGTGAATTCTACTTTTGAATTCCGCAATCCCAACGCCACAGCAGAATGTGGCTGCGGCGAAAGCTTTACGGTGTCGTGACGGAGTAGATGATGGAAGAAAGGGAAGTTGTAGTAACCACACGCGAGGTGGAAGCCCGCCTAGTGCCATCGGGAACGGAAATCATGATCCCGGCGAACGCCTTCATTAGCATTACCCAGTCACTAGGTGGTACGTATACTGTAGCAGTAAACGGCAATATGGCGCGCATTGAAGGCCAAGACGCTGATGCCCTTGGAAAACAGCCACAGCTCAGTAGTTTTGATATTCCCCAAGACGGTTCTGTTAACGAAGACCAGCTATGGGAAGCTCTGGGCAACTGCTATGACCCGGAAATTCCAGTTAGCGTGGTTGAAATGGGACTGATTTATAACTGCAGCCTTGAGAAAGATCCCGAGTTTGGCAATCACGTAAAGATTACCATGACCCTCACCGCCGCCGGCTGTGGCATGGGCCCGGTGATTGCCCAAGACGTAAAAACCAAATTGGAACACGTGCCCAACGTAGACAAAGTCACCGTAGAAATAACCTTTGATCCACTGTGGAGCAAAGAAATGCTCAGCGATGAAGCCAAACTGGAACTGGGAATGTTGTAATGAGCAGCAGCGCAAACGATTTCGCCAGCAACCCACTGGGTACCAGCATCACACTAGAAGAGTTATATGACGCCTTTGAGCTTCTCGACGACTGGGAAGATCGCTATGCCTTTATTATTGACTTAGGAAAGCAGCTTCCGCCGTTTCCGGATGCGCAGCGTACCGAGAAAAATTACGTGCACGGTTGCCAAAGTCAGGTGTGGCTTATTCACCATTACGACAAAGAAAGCGGCAAACTGCTTTTACTAATAGATTCCGACGCCATCATTGTGCGCGGACTGGCTGCAATTATTCTGCTGGCTTTTAACAACCTCACTCCAACGGACTTGCTGGCTACAGATATAGATAAACTATTTGAACGCCTTGATCTGTTCCGCCACATCTCGCCAACTCGTGGCAACGGCCTGCGCTCGATGATCAGCAAGATCCGCAATATTGCGGCTGCAGAAATAGCATAATTCCCCAAACGCTCCTTTCGTTTAAAAAAACGAATTTAACTGCCCAGCCCCAGAAATAACTTACCAATAAATCGTGTCAATCGATACCGTATCCCCTGTTAAGGATTATCCAACCTACTGCTTACTTTTTGACGAAGGGAGAAGTAAAGGGGTCGGAGGGATTTAAAATAAATCCCTCCGACCCCTTTACTTCTAAAATAGAAACTACGTACCGCAGAAAGTCTTGTAACAGTCCGTGAATTTTCCCGGGGCGGGTTGAGCGTAACTCGCAAGTTCCAGACGCTCAGCAAAGGGATGTGAGAGCACAGCAAGCAATTTCTCGAACGGTTCTAGATTAGCGTCGTTAGTTGCTGCATCCAATGCGTCTTCCACTAAGTGGTTTCGCGGGATATAGATCGGATTGACAGAGCGCATCCTCGAAGCGCTGTCGGCAGCAGACTGTTTAGCGATCCGCTCATGCCAGCGGTCAAGCCAGTCGGCGAGAACCTCAGAGGAAGGAAACAACGCTTCAAGAGATTTCGAATTACCTTCAGCGGCGTCCGCTAATCGTCGCCACGCGAGTGTGTAGTCTACTGAATAAATCTCCAACAGGTTGAGCCAGTCATTCACGAGCAACTTGTCACTGCCGATGTCCAAACCGGGAGTTTCTAATCCCAGCTTCGCTTGCGCTCCAGCTAACCAGTGCTTTTCATAGTGAAAGACAAAATCGTTGAGGATCGCTTCCACTTTCGGAACGGCTCGCTCGGGCTTGTCCTCGTCAATCAAGGGAAGCAGTGTCTCGGCAAATCGAGTCAAATTCCATTGTGCCATCTGCGGCTGATTCTTGTAGGCGTAACGCCCTTGTTGGTCGATTGAACTAAACACGGCATCAGGACTAAACGCTTCCATGTACGCGCAGGGACCATAGTCGATCGTCTCGCCAGAAATCGCCATGTTGTCCGTATTCATGACGCCGTGGATAAACCCGATTAACATCCAATAGGCAACTAGAGCCGCTTGCCGTTCAGACACCGCCTGTAGGAACAAAAGATAACGATCCTCATCACTACTTAAGTGCGGATAATGACGCTCGATGGCATAATCGGCTAGCTGCCTAACCTGATCCCATCGCTGTTGAGATGCGAAGAACTGAAAAGTTCCAATGCGAATATGACTGGAAGCCACGCGAGTAAGGATGGCTCCTGGCAAGCTATTTTCGCGATACACGGATTCCCCTGTGGCAACTGCCGCCAAAGCACGAGTCGTTGGAATTCCTAGGCAGTGCATCGCTTCGCCGATCAGATATTCACGCAGCACGGGACCAATCGCGGCTTTGCCGTCGCCGCCGCGAGAAAACGCCGTTCGTCCAGAGCCTTTCAACGCGATGTCGCGGCGACGTCCATCAGGACCTGCCACCTCACCCAAAAGCAAGCCGCGACCGTCGCCCAACCGCGGAGAGAATCCGCCAAACTGATGCCCAGCGTAGGCTTGCGCCAGCGGGCGAGAGCCGGCCAACAACTTCTGTCCTGAGAAGATTTTCGCCAAGTCTTGTGATCGCAGATCAGCGACACCCAAACCAAGCTCGATGGCAAGCGGCATGTTGAATTTCAGCAAGTTCGGCGTCTCGACTGCCATCGGGGCGCTCTCGACATAGAAGTCTGGTAATTCCTCGGCGTAGCTGTTGCCAAAACGGAATTGAGCGCTTAATTCTTGCATTACTTGTTCCTCGAAACAGCTGGGCAGTTCACGGCTGTAGCTGGTAGTAGTTAAAAAGCCTGCGTTGTGAATCGTGCATCATCGCGAATCTTTGCAGCGTAGCACTGACCAGTTCAAGAGAAGTAGCTTTCTCAGCTCGCCGACGCTGCATTAACGAGTGGCCTTGAACAGCGATGTGATTCTACAACTATCCAAACCAAAAAAAACAGTAAAGATTACTTTTACTAAAGTAGTCTCTACTGTCTTACCTAAAAACAATGTAATCAATTACAACTGCTATAAAAACAACAATCATAGTCTTTCCATTCCTGAACAAGTACCTACATTAGTTGAGCAACCCACAAGGGAGATCCAACTACTAACGAAACCCTTCCTAGTTAAGCACATCAACATTTTTCATTCTCTCGTCTGGATTTCTGTCTATCAACTTGTTTAGTGGATCGATACCAACAGACACCGAGGGGTATTCACAACAAAGACAAACGTTCGATTCTCAGAATCGACGCGCTGCTTTCGATAGGGAGAATTTCAAACACCTTGGTTTCTTTATCTTCCGAGCCAAGCACGGCGATGCTATTTAAAGCACTTAGAAGTTACATTAACCAAGTGAGAAAACTAAATGGGAGAAATACCAGACTAGAAAGTGCCGTTCATGCTGAGAGAAATTGTCCGACCTGAAGAGCTGCACTGATCTTCTATTTCCTCGAGAATGCCGCTAGAAACACGGCCAACGAAGCGTTGTCGTTCACGGCAAAATTCACCATCGTTAACCAATCGGCTCGCATTCAGACGATAAGTCATGCTAAACGGCCCGCGCCACTCGACAAAGCTCTGCCAGTAGGGGTCGCCAGCAGAAAGCTCGATATCATCGATATCGATACGCGTACGATTGCCGTCAAAGGAGTTGTTCCAACTGACACCGTAGTTGAGATTCCACTTCGGAATATCGTGGCGAAAGCCTAGCAATGACCTGCCCCTGTTGCTAAAAAGAAAGCGCCTTTGAGTTCCCAGAAAAGGATCGGTGATCTTCGAATCTTCGACGGAGATACTCGCGGTAACAAGTAAATTTGGCATATCGATCATGCGCATACGCACACTACTATTCAGCTCGAGACCGTATTTGGTTCCGTCACCAATGTTACCATTGGCACTCAGCAGATTGTCTTCCGATATAGAGACATCCATCCTTTCAATTTTGTCTTTCCAGTCTTCGAAGTAGAGTCGAGCGCTTAGAACCCCTATGTCGTTTGGTAGACGATACTCGGAATTGACCTCATAGTTCCAATACCACTCTTGACGAAGATTGGCGTTACCGGACTGGACGTCCGAGTTTATATCCTGGCTATCGGTTGCTGCTACGAAATCGCTGAAATTCAGTTGCTCCACCACTTTCTCGATAGTTCCCCGAAGCTGAATGGTAGGCGTAAGGTTGTATCTAAAATCGACCTTAGGTTTGACGAAATCGAAGTCCCTTTTTTTCGTCACGTCACCGCTCTGTGTTATTTCAGAAGTCTCATAAAGAAGTGAAGTTTCCAAAGACATGCTCGAGTTGATAATCCAGTTGTGTATTGCGAAGGGTTCGTAGCGTAATTCCTCGACTGAGGAGTTTGCATTACCAACCGATACGGGTACTAGGCCTCCAAAAGCCGGAGACGGAATGCCGGTTGAACTGGCTAGGCCCAGCGCGAGGCTGGAGTCGAGGATAGTCTGCGCGCGCTCGCCACCGAGCTCAATGTCCTGCCCTTCGAAAACATCGAAGGTGAAGGAGCCGCGAAGAATACGTTCTTTAGTCGTACTGCTGGTATCCAGAAATAAATTCTTATTCTCAAAACCGCCATCGAATTGATCGAAGCGTTCTCGCGTGGTCTCTCGAGTCGCGGAGTTACTAATATATAGTACCTTGAAGCGGTCCCCACCTTCTGTATTGTATTCGTAGTCACCCCCAACCTCCCAGTTTTCGGTGCCACTGGGGCTATCCTCTCGCTGTCTATCTAGGGTATTCGGGTTAACTTTGAGATCAATAGTGTGACGAAAAAGATCTGTTTCTCCTTCGCCTTCACCAAGCTGAGCATTGAATCTGGCACTACTCTTCGAATTTATGTCATAGCCTAAATTCGCACTGATAGTAGTGCTGTTTCCATTGGTGGCTCTGTCTTCACGAATGAGATCGTTAGGCGAGAAATCACCTAAAATGGAATTTTCTTTGCTGATACTTCTAAAATAGACATCATTAGTTCGGGCGCTGACCTGATAGTCGAGACCGCCCTGCTGGCCGCTAAATGACAGATTACCGCCTGGAGAAATGGTATCGTCTTCGGACAATTGAAGGCTGGCCTCAAATTGAATAGTGGCAGAACTTAGCTCTTCGAATAAAACAACGTTGACTACCTGGCCACTGCCCCGAACATCTAACTCGCCGGAAGTGCCGCGTATGATCTCGAAGTAATTGACCTGATCCGCCGTGATAGTACCCAGCTGACTGCCGGTGCTGTTATTCTTGCCCGCTGTGCGCTTGCCGTTAATGAGGATCTCGCTGCCGCCACTACCACTACCAAAACCGCGTCCCCCTCGGCTGCCGCCTCCACCTCCACCAGGGCCGCCACCTCCACCAGGTCGGCCACGACCGCCACCTCCACTAGGGCCTCCACGACTACCACCGCCGCTGCTAAGACCTGGAATTCTGTCCATCATGTCCTGCGCCGTAACTGGTGCCCATTGTTCGAAGTAGGCTGCAGGATATCTAACAGTTGAGTCGTCTCCTACACTTTCTTGCGCCCAGATTGAGGAACCTAGATTAAGCAGGAATATGCAGCCAGCGATTTTGATGGGCCCAAATTTACTTCTCATCTTTCATATCTCATTGTTTTAATGGGCAAAGTAGCCGAGTCACGGAGTCTATACAGTATCGGCCAAGAGCCGCCTATTACTTAACGCAAGCTTAGTAAGCGTTTAGCAAGACCGTGTAAAAGCGGCAGTATTGCATGGCTTCCAAGATCTGATTGTTACAAATTGTGGGGTAGCGCAAAGGCAAGAGACGCGGCCCTTCCGCCGTTTCAATTCTTCTAATAGATGAACACTAAAGTGGGTCAAAAATTTTTAATTAGTAGTGGAATGAAACGCCCGAAAAACTAGTCGATTAACATCGCTGTTTAGTGCTCTAAAGGTGAAATTGGGAATTCTTCAAAAACACTCAGCGTCTGCATTGGATCGCTATCAGACTTATTGCTGGCTAGTAAATTATTACCGGCACAATGGCCCGCTTTCGGCAATAAGCAGTCATTTAGAATAGACTGTGATTGGGGCGGAGAGTTTAAATCTGCGTGTCAGTGGTTCGACTAAACTGCACCAGATGCTTGGTCGAACCAGCAAGCTCGTAGGAGAAAGACAGACCAATACCAGTTTGCATTCTTCCGCCTCTCGGCGCCTGGCCTACTTAAATTCTGCTGCAGAACAATCAACATAGATTCGATCATAGCGAATCGACTTCATAAAGCTCAAGCAATTAGCATCTCTGCAACAACTACGAAAGGCCCCTTGTCGTTGTTCTCTCCCAGAAAGAAACACTCTCCGACAGACATCGACTCACTCTCAACAAATTCCGACAGCGTCTGTTCATGCTTGGACGAAAAATTAAGTCCAAAGTCCACTCCCTCGTCAGTTCTTTCTAAAGTTTTTTGTTAGAACCTTTCCCTGCAAATTCGATAAATCGCTCAGCATAAATATCAGCGAGCAGCACACTGCCTACAGTAGCTACATTTCGAATATCTGCATGCAAACTCTATACTTTCGAGCAAACTATTTTCTACAGAAAGGGGGCCGCGACTGATCCTGATTATTCCACGTGCACTGTAATGTAACCGTCATCGTACAGCCCGCCATCATCGGCACGCCCCCAAAGAATATACGTCCCCGGTTTATCGAAGGTCGCGGTGACTTCAATCATGCCATCTTCCGGAATTTCAGGTGGCAACCATAATCCTCCCCATGGCGAGTTAGCTGCCACGCGGGTGTCTTCCCATACCTTAGTTTGTGGAGGATCGAAGGTAACCTTGCCTGCCCCACGATAGACATTCCAACTCTGGTATAGGGCATTAATTTTGTTCACGGTGGGTTTTTGAGGCGCACGAAACATGGCGCGATGCAGGTCTTCCTCGTCCCTTGCGGTCCTAGCTCTGGATCTCGGTAGCCCATCATCTACAAGGTGAGTCCGAAGAGTGATTGCTTCACCCACTTTGGCTGTGCGCACCTCATCGCCTTGAACTGTAAGCGAAGGTGGAACGTTTGCTCTGGACTCAGGGCTACTGACACCTATCCCAAGGGACCCCGTTTCAGATGCAATTACTATATTATCAACCAGATAATCTGGCTTTAATGTTCCGTAGGCCTTCGCTTGAACGCCATTGATATCCAAGTTCCAGACCAATTCACGATCGCCCCAATCTGCAGGTACCGTAATTTCGAAAGTGAAACGATTTCGGCGCGGTAAAAAATTAGTCGGCTGGCCCTGGTCTGCATCTCCTGGCGAGAAAAAGTTATTGTCACCAACTTCTACTAAAGGTGTTTCTTCCCAATTTTCATTCATGTAACCGAACATCAAATTAAAGGTGCCGTCAGCATTTGGGTGCCAACCCTCAAATGAAGGGTACACAGGCGCACCATGCAGCAGAGTTTCTGCGGTAACTACAGCAGGTGATAAAAACTAATAACGCAGCAAGTAATAGAGATTTTCTTCGGCTTCCAGAACCATTCATAAAAGTACTCATAGTCGTATCCACTTCCTCAATTATTTTCTCTACTGATTGGGATCTAATCGTCAGCGTCTGTCACTGGTGACACAAGAGTGGCCGTACACAGTGGACACCCTACTACGTGATCGTTAGGGCCTAAATTGAGGGACTCGTTGCCTCTCCTCCATGGCTTCCAGAAATTGTTCCTGATTCATGGAAACCCGAATACCGAGATCGAGAAACATATTCTGGGTAGAACGATTACCAGACCCCTGCCAGTTGCGCGGATCAGGGATATTTATATTAGTTTCTGTATTGTTCATATAACCAGTGATATGAAGAATAGTACCCTTGGGAAGTAGCGGTGCCGCCGCATCTTGAAATTGATAGGTTCGCACCCAATTATGGTCGTAACCTACACAGGACAAGGTCTCGACTTGATGACCCCAGATCGCCTCTAGGCACATTCGAGATCCAGGGGCGTGTAGATGAGGTTCGAAAGAGACGATTTTGGTATGGGATTCGAGAATGCTGTATGCATGCAACTCCTGATCCGTTTGATTCGGCGCAATGCTTATATCAACCCCATTACCGGTAAAATTAATCGAATCTCTATATTTCGGTTCGAAGCCCTTTTCATGGAAGGTAAAGCCAATTTCGAGATGACCTGTCGTATCTCTGCCGTTGGAGTGCAAATGAATCGAGTCAGAAACTATGGCAGATCCCGCCTGTAAAAGGCGGCCGGTATTAGCGTCGAAAATGTCGGCGTTACGCCCAACTTCATGGACTGGCCAAGGAGCATTGAACAACGAACGCTGTGGATTTCCTTCCTCGTCCAATTTCGCAGTGAACCAAAGCATGTGATGGAAGATATAACGACCGCCAACAGTACCAGCAAGTTGGGTCATATCAACGTCGTTAACCTCAACAACCTCCACAGACTTTACATATCGATCTTCGGTCATCCCGGTAGGCACTGTTTCCAGCTCTCCCCACCAGTCAGCGGTTCCAGCTAACTTGGTAATCTCAGGAAGTATGACGACCAAGTCTGGTTCACCGGCTTTCCACTTGATACTGTCATCGAAAGCCAGTGGCTCCGGTGCGTCCGCAGGATCTCCCTTGGGAGCGCCGCTTCTAGCCCATGTAGATATGGCGGCAATTTCCTCATCGCTCAGGGAAGTGTCGTTCTTGAAGCTCTGAATGCCGATATTCTTCTCTACATACCATGGCGGCATGGCCCCAGCCTCGTCTCGCAGACCTGTCTTAAATTCGATCAGTCCGGCAAAGGGGGCGACTTCATCAAAAGTCACCAATGGCATTGGACCACCACCACCAATCCGGTGGCAGTTTTGGCAGCTACGCTGCAAGATCGGCTCGATGTCTTTGTGGAAGGTGATTTCGTTAGTTTGGCCGTATGAGAAGGCTGGAAGAGCCAACAATGCTACTAGGACTGGGTAAAAAAATTTTACTGGAATATTTCATAGTTCCATCCTTTATTTACAAGACTGATTAATCATATATGGCTGCTAGGCAAGCTTCTCATCCCTTTTCGCAGTCATCCAGCATCTACATTATTGATGTTTAGTTATTGATGTATCGGTATAGACGCTAAATGTAGCACTTTCGCAGGCGAGATTGGAATGTTCTATAACCCTTCTTTATATTCTTCCTTGGAAATTTCTACTTAGATCTAGCCTTAACTCAAAGACTCATTAGCTAATAATTTTAGTAAGTGTCACGCCAAAGCTTAATACCTTATAAATACAATAGCTTAGATGAACTCCAGTTTGGGAACTTTTACAAACTGTAAACAAAGCTGACAAACCCGACGGGATTAGGCTGACTGACTTTACACTTAATGGCCGCCCCACCAATAGAAGCGGCAGCTACAGAGCAGCGCTAATTAATCTTAAAACCGCTATAGCCTTGCTCAGCCACACTTTCACACTTCTCTACATACGACGGGTAACCTAAATAGGGCATAAAGATTCGCGGCTTTCCAGGAATATTGGCGCCGGTGTACCAAGAATTGCAGCCACTAGAATAGATCGTGGTCTCGGCTATGCCGTTGACCAACTCTATCCAAGATTCTTCGGCCGTCACTTCGGCTTCTATTCTCTGTTTTGAATTATCACGCAGGTAACTGAGGCAACTCGCGATCCATTCCACGTGTTGTTCTATGGCTACAATCATATTGACAAGTACAGAGGGGCTTCCCGGTCCTGTTATTGTGAATAGGTTTGGAAAACCGCTAATTGTTAATCCTAGGTAGTTTTTTGGCCCATGCTGCCATTTCTCTCTAAGGCTAAGGTCGTTGCTGCCGCGTATATCGATGTCTAACAGCGCGCCAGTCATTGCATCGAATCCAGTGGCGAAGATTAAGGTATCGAAACTAAACTCTTCACCCTCAACAATAACTCCCCGCTCGGATATCTTATCTATCCCCGCCCCCCCTATGTCTACAAGCGTCACGTTATTGCGGTTAAAGGTTCCGTAGTAATTGGTATCGACGCACAAGCGTTTACAGCCCAGCACGGTTTTTGGGCAGAGAAGCTCGGCCACCGCTTGATCTTTTACAATCTCATGTATTTTGCTATGCACAAATGTCGCTGCCGTTTTATTGGCTTCGAGATTGCTACCAATGTCATTGAAGCTTGCAAGAAATGAAAGACCACCGTCATTCCAGCGTGATTGATAATAGGCACGGCGCTCATCACTTTCTAATTCGAGCGCAGAAACTGGATTAGGGTTGTTGTTGAGCGCCGCATAACGCAGTGAATTACTTCGTCTAAATTCGGCGTAATCTGTTTTTATAGATTCTTCATATTGCTTATTGGTCGCTGCGTTGTGTGCAGGAATCGAATAACTGGCTGTGCGTTGAAAAACAGTCAAGGATTTAGCTTTTTCAGCAATTATAGGAATCGCCTGAATCGCCGAAGAACCAGTACCAATGATGCCTACATCCTTACCTTCAAAATTTACTTCGTGTTTGGGCCAGTCACCGGTATGGAATATTTCTCCGGCGAAGTTCTCCATGCCTTCAAATTTTGGAATATTAAATTTGGAGAGACAGCCCGTGGCCATAACACAAAACTGGGCTTCGAATTTTTCTTCACTGTGTGTGGTTAGTATCCAGCGCGAAGACTCTTGCAGAACCATTGAGATGACACGAGTAGTAAACTGGATGTCTCTGCGCAAATCGAATCTATCGGCAACGTGGTTGGCGTAGTCTACTATTTCTGGTTGCGGCGCATACTTTTCTGACCAGCTCCATTCCTGCTGCAGCTCTTCGGAAAATTGATAGGAATACTCTAAGCTATTAACGTCGCATCTTGCGCCTGGGTAACGATTCCAAAACCAAGTTCCGCCCACACCATCGCCGGCTTCAACTACTTTAACGGTAAACCCTAGCCCTCTAAGCTTGTGCAAGGCATACATGCCCGCGAAACCAGCGCCAACAACTACAACATCGAATCTCTGCATTTTATTTCTATCCAATCCTACTAACTTAATTTATCTAACGCGCTCTAAACGCTTAATTCTCTCTTCTTGATTCTTAACAACATAGGCAATCTTATAGTGACTGTGCGTACTTCGTCAGCAGTTACTTGAGCCTTAACATGGATTGTCAGGCGCGCTCTAAGAGCTTATAGTCACATAGACTTCAAATAAATAATACAGCTTCAAACAGTGGCGGCCCATGACAAAACCCTATGATAAAGATCTTGGGATGAATCAGCCAATTAGTCGGCGGAATTTCATCAATGGTTTTGCAGCGCCCCTAGGTGGAGCGCTCCTTATGCCTGGGCTTACGGGTTCCTCGGCGCAATCTTCATCAACTGATGACTACTACCCGCCGTCGAAGCTGGGACTGCGTGGCAGCCATGACGGCTCGTGGGAAGTAGGACATCAAATGCGCGACCAGCGCGGCTGGGATCTATCGTTAGCCGGTGATACTGGCGAAGAATATGACCTGATTATCGTTGGTGGCGGCATCAGCGGTTTATCTGCGGCGCATTTTTTCCTCGAACAAGCTGGAACTGATGCTCGTGTCCTAATCCTCGACAACCATGATGATTTTGGCGGCCATGCTAAACGCAATGAATTTCACTACAACGGTCGAATGATGGCACTTAATGGTGGCACACTCAATATAGAATCTCCCGAACGGTACAACGCGCCGTCCTTGAAATTACTCAAAGATATCGGTGTCGACCTTGATCGTTTTCTCAGCGACACTGCCCAGAGTCGCTCCATGTATCGACGCATGGGCTTGGGCTCGTCCTATTTTTTTGATAAAGAAACATGGGGTAGCGACAAATTAGTAAAACGAGATGGCTATGGCTACTCTGAAGATTTTCTCAATGAATCGCCGCTGTCTGAGGTAGCCAAAGAAGATTTACGTCGTCTCTATAGCGGAGAACTTCCAGATTACATGCCGGGACTATCATCCGATCAAAAGAAACAGCGATTAAGCAAGATTAGCTATACCGATTTCCTTTTGAATACTGTTGGCATAGACCCGCAGGCAATGTGGTTTTTCAAGGACGCAGGAAATAGCAGTTTCGTTGTTGGTGCTGACGCGCTGCCGGCGTTGTTTGCCTGGCAATCAGGAAATCCGGGGTTTTCTGGCATGGATTTAGATCCATCTGAGGAGGGAATGCTCGCAGATCTTCCCGGAGGTCATCATGGCCGTCAGTTACCCGGTGAAATCTCAGTTCATTTTCCAGATGGCAACGCTACAGTCACTCGACTGTTGGTGCGAAAACTTATCCCCGCTGCCGTGCCAGGACACACGCAAGAAGATGTTGGTACAGCACGAGTCGATTACAGCTTATTAGATAAAAGCAATCAATCCACGCGTATCAGACTTAACAGCACTGTGGTGCATGTACGCCACCAAGGCAGCGGAGCAAACCGATCGGTTGAAGTGCACTACGTGAATAACGGACTGACACATAAAGCTCGTGGCAAAGCCTGCGTGATGGCTTGTTGGAATACCGTGATTCCTCACCTAGTTCCAGAATTGCCTACCCAACAGAAAGAAGCTTTGGCCTATGGCACGAAAGGTCCATTAGTTTACACAAGTGTTGGTATTAGGAATTGGAAGGCATTTGAGAGATTGGGTATTAATCGAATCTATACGCCTTCGATGTATCACTACAGAGTGTTGTTAGATGAAGCCGTCAGTTTGGGAGAATTACGTCATGCTGAATCCCCCGAAGAACCGATAATATTGAGTCTAGCTCGCTATCCTGCAGCTCCCGGATTGCCTAAAAAGGAACAGCTGATAGAGGGTAGACGGGAGCTACTCAACACAAGCTTCGAGTTTTATGAACGCAGTATTCGTGACCAGCTCGGCCGGGTATTGGGCGGTGGTGGCTTCGACCCGGGGCGAGATATTTTCGGCATAGCTGTAAATCGTTGGCCCCACGGTTATTCTTATACCTACAACACACTTGATGAACCCTGGGACTGGGTATTTACTTCATCCGACGAGCGACCCTGCGTGGTTGGCAGACAGCCCTATGGGCAAATAACTATTGCCAACGCGGATGCCGCTGCAAGCCCACATACTGATGCTTCAATCTTGGAAGCGCACCGTGCAATAGAGGAAGTCATGCGCTTTATTTAGTCAAAGGCATTAACCCAACAAGTTTATTGGCCTAAATCACAAGCAAAAAAAACCAGCTCTCGCTGGTTTCTAAAATTCTTCGATTGGCTAACTGACAGGCCAACTATTCCTCACTCACCTCTTCGCCATCACCACCAGCATCAAGCCCATCTTTCTCTTTCTGGATGCGCTGATAAATCTCTTCGCGATGCACCGAGACTTCCTTAGGAGCGTTTACCCCAAGCCTTACCTGATTACCCTTAACTCCCAAGACGGTTACTGTCACTTCGTCTCCGATCATCAATGTTTCGCCAATCCGGCGGGTCAGTATTAACATTGCAATCCTCCTTTAACTCTTTCCTTTGTATTTTTCAGTTTTACCGTTAACGCGTTAATGCCCAATGCAGACCCATTAACTGCGACACTCTACAACTTAAGAATATCGCGGTTTATTTTCTAAGGCTTTGATCGAGGTCTCTTTTACATCCATCAAGCAGGCCCAGGCACATCGAGCCATTATCAGAAACCCCCTTTTTTGATGGGCAAGGCACCGTTGACCACTAGTATCTGCCTTAACGAGGTGCATGCCAACTAATTCAGCAAAATTTGCTAGCGAGGAAGATCTAGTACTATGAGTCACCGCTCTTGTTGCAGTCAGGATCTCCAAGCTCGAAGGCGCTATGCAGGGCACGAACAGCTAATTCGAGGTATTTTTCCTCTATCACCACAGAAATCTTTATCTCTGAGGTAGTTATAAGCTGAATATTAATGCTCTCATCTGCCAAAGCCTTAAACGTCTTACTGGCTATGCCCGCGTGTGAACGCATGCCCACACCAACTACTGACACTTTGCCGATCTTTCGGTCAACTAGTACTTCGCGTGCTTTCAGCGAGGCCTTCAAATCATCAAGAATCTTCTTGGCTTTATCGCATTCGCCGCGCTTAACGGTAAAGGTAATATCGTTCGTTCCATCTGCCGCTGCGTTCTGAACAATCACATCAACTTCAATGCCAGCCGCACTGACTGGGCCGATTACCTGATAGGCCACACCTGGCACATCGGGAACTCCAGCAATGGTGAGTTTCGCCTCATCTCGCTCGAAAGCGATTCCAGCGATAGTGGGGTCTTCCATTTTCTCGTCTCCCTCTAAACTAATCAGGGTACCTGGACCCTCTTCAAAACTTGATAAAACTCGTAACGGCACCTTGTATTTTCCCGCAAATTCAACAGCACGAATCTGCAGAACCTTGGCACCCAGACTTGCCAGTTCCAACATTTCTTCAAAAGTAATACTACTAAGTAACCTAGCATCATCCACAACTCTTGGATCAGTCGTGTAAACACCCTTTACATCCGTATATATCTGACACTCGTCCGCTTCCAGCGCTGCAGCCAAGGCGACCGCGGTGGTGTCTGAGCCACCTCTACCGAGTGTTGTAATATTGCCGTGGTCATCCGTGCCCTGAAAACCGGCAACTACGACAACATTTCCCTGCTCTAACTGCGCATGAATACGCGTTGCGTCTATCTCACGAATTCTCGCCTTCATATGTGTATTGCAGGTTAAAATTTTCACCTGAGTGCCAGTAAAGGAACGCGCGCCAAATCCGCGCTTTTCCAGCGCCATGCTCAACAGGGCGATAGTGACTTGCTCGCCGGTAGACAGCAGTACATCCATCTCGCGGGGAGTTGGGTACTCCATGATGTCTTTCGCCAATGCCAATAAGCGATTAGTTTCTCCGCTCATTGCAGACACGACGACCACGACATCGTCGCCACGTTCGCGAAAGCCAACGACCTTGTCTGCCACCGCTTCGATTCGCTCGACAGTGCCAACGGATGTTCCACCAAATTTTTGAACAATCAACGCCATAACTAAATTATTCCAATTCCTTTCCTAATCTCTTGTACGCATGCAGATTAAGTACTCACCTTGCAGTCCTATAATCTTTCCACTAACCACGGCTTAATACTCGCCGCCGCGGCAGGTAGTGCCGAAATATCACTACCGCCAGCCATCGCCATGTCCGGACGACCTCCGCCCTTACCGCCTACTTGAATGGCAACCATGTTCGCCAAGTCGCCAGCTTTTACTTTGCCTACTAGGTCTTTGCTAACACCAGCAACGATGCTCACCTTACCTTCTGCCCCGGACATTAAGACAACAACAGCGCTACCCAGCTTGTTCTTTAATTGGTCTGCCGTATCACGCAGTGTCTTCGGGTTAAAACCCTCTACCACAGCGACCAGCACCTTAACGCCGGCGATTTCTTCTGCCTGAGACGCAAGGTCACTACCCGTACTCGATGCCATCTTCGACTTCAATTGCTCGAGTTGTTTCTCCAATGCCTTGGTATTATTCGCAAGCTGCTGAACCTTGTCGAGCAGGTCGTCACTATTGGACTTTACGATTTCACACACCTTTCTTAACGTCTGCTCTTCTTTTTCGATGAGTGCTAGTGCGCCTTTGCCGGTAACAGCTTCTACGCGGCGCACCCCGGAGGAGATGCCTGTCTCAGAAACGATCTTGAACAAACCAATATCACCGGTACGCTTTACATGCGTGCCGCCACAGAATTCAACCGAATAGTCTCCACCCATTGTGACGACTCGTACTTCATCCCCGTACTTCTCGCCAAACAGTGCCAGCGCGCCTTTCTTTTGCGCCTTCTCGATAGGCAAAACTTCCTTCCCCACTGAGGAGTTATTCAATATTTCTTCATTAACTTGATTCTCGATACTTCTCAGCTCTTCATTCGATACCGGTGCGGTATGCGAGAAATCGAAGCGCAGCCTATCGGCATCAACGAGCGAGCCCTTCTGCAGAACATGTTCGCCAAGTACGCTTCTTAGTGCCGCGTTCATCAGATGCGTAGCGCTGTGGTTCAAGGTAATGGCAGCACGCGCATGCGCAGCTACTGATGCAAAAAGCTGTTCGCCCACACGAAGTGCGCCGCTGCGGAGTACTCCCTTATGCACGAATGCATCGCCCTGCTTCTGTGTATCCAACACTTCGAACGAGGCATTTTCACTCGTGAGCATACCGGTGTCGCCAACCTGACCACCCGACTCTCCATAGAACACAGTACTATCAAGAAGCAATAACACCTCGTCGCCTTCACTCGCGCTTGTTACTTCCTTCGAGTCGGCAAAAATGCCTAGCAACTTCGAAGTACCCTGCAGGTTTTCGTAACCAATGAAATCCGTAGCCTCACTACTGGCAATCTCCAGTTTCGCTACCGAGTCAAAATTACTCGCTGCGCGGGCCTGCTCCTTCTGCACTGACATGGCGGCCTCGAAGCCATCCAAGTCGAGTGATAGATCATGTTCCCGAGCGACATCCGCTGTAAGATCTACAGGAAATCCGTAAGTATCGTAAAGGCGAAATACTGCTTCGCCGGGAATGATTTTTCCCTCTAATTCGGCAATCGCCCTCTCGAGTATGGACATGCCATTTTCTAAGGTACGAGCAAATTGTTCTTCCTCTGCTTTCAGAGCCTTCTCTACAATCTGTTGTTTCTGCACAAGCTCGGGGTAGGCCTCTCCCATCACCTCGACCAAAGCCGCAACAATTTTATAGAAGAAGACATCTTTCACGCCAAGCTGGTAACCATGTCGGACCGCACGCCGAATAATCCGGCGCAGCACATAACCTCTTCCCTCGTTCGAAGGAAGGATGCCATCCACAATCAAGAATGAGCAAGACCGTATATGATCTGCAATGACTTTCAGAGAATTGTTGTTAAGGTCATCCACCCCAGTGATTGCAGAGATCGCTTTTAGTAAATCCTGAAACAGATCGATCTCATAGTTACTGTGCACGCCCTGCATAACAGCGGCCACACGCTCGAGACCCGCTCCTGTGTCAACAGAAGGCTTGGGTAGTGGGATCATAGAGCCATCCGCCTTTCTCTCGTACTGCATGAACACAAGATTCCAGATTTCTATGTAGCGATCGCCATCCTCATCAGGACTTCCTGGCGGGCCACCGGGCACGTCATCTCCGTGGTCGTAAAATATTTCTGAACAGGGGCCGCAAGGACCGGTATCGCCCATGGACCAAAAGTTGTCTTTCTCACCTAAGCGCGAAAACCGACTCGGATCGATCTTCATTTCCTCTAGCCAGATTGCCTCCGCCTCGGCGTCGTCTTCAAATACAGTAATCCAAAGTTTTTCTGCGGGCAGCCCCAATTCGACTGTTAGGAATTCCCAAGCATAGTTAATGGCGTCACGTTTGAAGTAATCGCCGAAGGAGAAATTTCCCAGCATCTCGAAAAATGTGTGATGCCTAGCTGTGTAGCCCACGTTCTCCAAGTCATTGTGCTTACCGCCGGCACGGACGCAGCGCTGCGAACTAGTCGCACGGTTGTAGTCGCGCTGCTCATCACCGAGGAAAGTGTCCTTAAATTGCACCATCCCAGCATTAGTAAACAGCAGCGTTGGATCATTGCCGGGCACGAGCGAACTGCTAGGAACAATTTGGTGTCCCCTGCTGGCAAAAAAGTCCAAAAACTTCTGTCTAATCTCAGCGCTAGTCATTGTTGAATCTCGTCGTTAAATCTATTAGGTAAATCTGAATTTCGAGCCGAGCCCCGTATGAGGCAAGCTAAGTGTAAAAAAGCAGCGAATTATAGCGCGTAATACGCGGATATTGCAGGGTTTTTTCGCAGTAGCAGGTGCTTTTAAGCAGCCTCAGAACTCAGTCTTTGTCACTACCCTTACTGGCAGGCAATAGGCCGGTGCCCTTAGAAGCAATACCGAATTGCTCGAACACAGCGTCTTCGGGAACCCGCAATCTACCGTCGCTGGAAAGAATAATCGCTATTGGTCGGGTTCGCGGAAAGTGGCTAAGAATAATCGTTAGGATAATTAGAAAAGGAACGCAGAGAAACATACCGGGAATGCCCCAAATGTACTGCCACAATCCAAGATTAAGCAAAATCACAATCGGACTAAGGTTAAACGAATTTCCCATTAGCCGTGGCTCGAGAATATTGCCGATACAGATCTGCAAAATACCGATGCCTGCCAGAACCAGAATGAACAAGGTGTAACCATCGGATTGCGCGAGCGCGATCATCGCAGGAAAGATAGTGGCAATTATAGAACCGACTGTTGGGATAAAATTTAACAAGAAGATAAGCAGGCCCCAGACACCGGCGAAATCGACTTCCACGATGCGCAGGAAAGTATAGCTGAGCAGGCCAGTCATGGAACTGGTGAACATTTTAATGCTGATGTATTTCTGAATGTCGTTGCGAATCCTACTGATAATCTTTCGAACATCATCTTCTGACCCAGAAGTATTGAATAGCGCCGTAATCTTCTGATCGACATTACCCTGCTCTAGGAACAAAAATAGAACGTAGATCATGATCAGCCCCCCACTCGCCAGAATACCCGCGAACGATGAAGCTACCGATGTCGCGTAGGCGGGGAGATTTATCCAATCAGTGATCAATTGATCTTGAAAAGCAGACACGACAACAAGTGGAAGATTCTCAAACCGATCTGTAAGGTTTTCCTGATAGATAGGAATGACCTGCATCACATCATCCGCACGGCCACCTAAGGAATTTATCAAACCCCAGATTAACAACACGAATGTGAATATAGCTGCCAGGCGGCAAACAATACTAGGGAACTGAAACGCACCAATTTGAATTTTCGCGAATACCGCCGCGAGGGTGTTAATCAGATACCACAAGGCTATGGCAATAACCAGAGGGAGCAACAAGGCCTCCCCGACGATCAGGAGGTACAGAACCAAAACGACAGCGAAGGTGGATATAGCAAAACTAGGTATTTTCATCTGAAGTAGATTCCTTGCACGCGGTTTTGTGCTGGCACCCTAACACCGAGGCTTTTCGCAGAATATCACACTTTTATGAGTCCACCCTCATCAGGTTAAGCACCACACTCCAATCCGCAGCCTGTAGTCAGCAAAAGCAGGAATTCTGATGTAATTGGGTGGCTATTCAAAGCGACTGAAAATAGGCAAAGGCGTTATGGCATATGTCTACTGGGGCATACAGGATTCTGGCGGCAGTCGGTAGCGATCAAGGTGTTAGCACTTGACCTGTGTTGTGATAAGGAAGCGAGATACCGCTTCGAACGCGGATTCAAAATTATCACCCTATTGACGCCTGCGAATATAATCCACGCGATAGACCCCACGCCCTGACAGCCCAGAAGCTACTTTTCTAGCCCCTGAAAAGCGAAATAAATCACCGAGAAGCGCCCGAACTGAGTTTTTATTCGGACTGTTGTTGCTGATTTTTGTACAATATCTCACTCTTTTTGATGGATAGAAAAAGACCAGTTAGAGCCTGTCAGAGATTTACACTAGGCTGGCTAATCAGATTACAGGACTCAGGACGGATTGATGCCCCAGGCACTGACAAAACTCAGAATCGCTGGATATACAGACGCGGGAATGCGCCGTGAATATAACCAGGATCATATCGGCTTCGACCAAGAGCTTGGCATAGCAGTTCTCGCCGATGGCATGGGCGGGCATAAGGCTGGTGAAATCGCAGCCCAGATGACCGTCAAATTCGTGTTAGAAAAACTGCAAAAATTCGTTTTGCAGAAAACTTCTGTATCGATAACTGGCGCTCAGTTATTGGAATTTGTCTCTACTACAATTTCATCAAGCAATGCAGAGATATTTCGCACTCAGCAAGAGCAAGAACTCTACAAGGGCATGGGCACGACGATAGTTGCTACACTGATCATTGGGTCGCACATCTATGTCGGGCACGTCGGTGACTCTAGACTCTACCTGTACCGCAACCGAAAAGTGAAACGCCTTACCAAGGATCACAGCGTAGTTCAGGATCTAATCGATCGAGGCTTCTATACCGAGAGAGAAGCGCGCGAAGCAAACGTCGGGCACGTGGTCACCAGAGCTATGGGAACGAAATCTGCCGTTGATGTAGACACCGCAGAAATACCACGGCTACCTTACGATCTATTGATGCTTTGTTCCGATGGTTTAACCGATATGATTTCTGATTGGCAGATAGCAGAAACTATCGCTGAAAACATTGCCGACTTAGATTTGGCCGCTAAGAAATTGATTGCGCTGGCAAACCTAAACGGCGGCAAAGACAATATTTCTGTCATTCTTATGCAGACCTAGCCCGAGAATGAACACAAGAGCGCTCTATTGATGAGCAACGGGGAAACTGAGGTCCGCACAAAAACCAAAGAATGAAGACTATCCCGCTGTTTAGCACAGCTTTCATGCTCTATCGAGTCTGCTAGATATCTATGTCGATAACGCCGCGCATGAACAAAACTGCCTTGCCCCAAATCAACACACGATCTCCTACCAATTCACAAGTCACCTCACCGCCGCGTTCTGAAACCTGCTTGGCTCGAAATGTAGTCTTGTCTAGGCGAGTCGCCCAGTAAGGCACAAGTTGAGTAAACGCAGAGCCAGTAACAGGGTCTTCTGCTATCCCAGTTCTGGGGCCAAACCACCTTGCGATGAAATCATACTCCGTAGATTCTGCTGTAATGATGATTCCTCGGCAGTCCAGCTGTGGCCAGCGGCAACATATTCGGGTCGACAGTTCGCACCAATTGCTCCGAAGAGAAAACAGCAACGATGTCGGCAAACTTCAAGCAGTCCTCGGGAGTAGCGCCAAACGCCTCAACCAGCTGCATCGGCAACTCAAAAGGATTAGGTGGCTGAGCTGGAAAATCCATTCTAAGAAAATCACCATTGCGGCTTACACTGAGCGTTCCAGACTTCGTGCTAAAACGAACCTCTTCTGCCTGATAGTCCAATTCTTCGAACAGAACATACGCTGCAGCGAGCGTCGCATGACCACACAGATCCACTTCGGTTACTGGTGTAAACCAGCGCAGAGCGAACCCATCTCCCTCAGGAACAAAGAATGCCGTTTCCGATAAATTGTTCTCGGCAGCCAGCGCCTGCATGGTCTGCTCAGGTAGCCACTCCGCTAGCGGGCAGATTGCCGCTGGATTACCCTCGAAAGGCTTGTTGGCAAAGGCATCGACCTGATAGACATTGATTTTCACTGAGTCTTTACCTCTAGATAGATGAAAACCGCATCTTGCTGCAGTCAGGTTTACCGTTTATCCGATCGCTAGGAGAGCGTCCTTAGAGACGGCCAAGCTATTGGCCTTTGGCAGGCAAGAGCACATGCTCTTCAACAAGGTCGTAGAGGCGACCTAGGTGGCCCCTCCTCGACGAACCCGGCGTACTTTCCGATGTAGCAACTACAACTAAGTCCAATTCCTTCACCACGAAGATAAGCTGGCCACCATAGCCCCAGGCAACTGGAACCTGCATGCCGGCGAGATCTCGCAGCCACCAACCGTAACCGTAGAAGCGACCCTGGCCGCGTGGTGACCTTGCGCGTGGTTTGTGCGAGTCTTCTATCCAGGCCTTGGAAATTACTTGTTCATTCTCATAGAAGCCTTCGTTTAGATACAAGCGACCAAATTCCAACATCTGCCGCGGCGTCATCTCCATATCATTGCCGCCGAAATAGATTCCTTGCGGATCTGCGACCAATACGACATCGAGAAACCAAGTCGGGAGCTTAAGTTTTCTTGCGCGAACTGCTTAGCACTCATACCACTGGCTTGGGTGAGAATAGCCGACAAGAGGTGAGTACTACCCGTGCTATACAGCATACGAGTTCCAGGCTCCGCCACTAAAGGCTGATTAAGGGCGAACTCGACCCAATTGTCGCTAAGAACCCACTTGCCATAGTTTCTATTGCTCGTGGTCTCTAGGCCCGATTGCATCGTGAGCAGGTTCTCTATGGTGATCTGCTGCTACTGCGGGTCATCACTCGCGGCGATTAGATCTGGAAAATACTCCGCTACTTTCACATCGACAGAATCGATCAGCCCCTTATCGATAGCGATTCCTACTAATGCCGAGATAACGCTTTTGGAGGCAGATTTCATGTTCGCTGGGCGCGATGGGTCCCGTTGGTTGTAATACTGCTCAAAGACAAGGTCGTCGCCCTGGCTAATCAGCAAGCTATGCAGCCGTGGTAGCTGACTGGCTGCGGCATGCGCCTTAGAGTATTTGTCTTGCGCGTCAACTTGCTCTGCGGCAATCGCGAAAACCGAGACCGAAGCTAAGGATAGAGCAATCAGAAAACGCAGCTGAATTCGCATAGCAAGTGTGCTGGACTAGAGAGAGAAATGTGAAGGCGATTATCACTCACTTTGAAATAGATTCAACTGAGCAATGCACGCCTGATGGAACGTACCAAATTAACTAACTAAATGCTGGCAAAAACGTCAGCAACCATACCCGGCGTAAGAATCTGCGGAAGAATAATCGGCTCCTTGCTACTGTCGCCCGGGTAGAGGACATACAGCGGCACCGAAGGACGGTTAAAATGCTCGAGAATCGCGGTAATCTCCGGATCCTCGTTCGTCCAGTCGCCTTTCATGTAGGTAATGTCGTTGTCCAGCAGTGCCTGCTCGACACGTTCGGTACTCAGGGTAGTCTGCTCATTAGCGAGGCAGGTAATACACCAGGCGGCGGTCATGTTAACGAATACAGGGCGGCCCTCGGCCTGTATTTCATTAAGACGAGCAGTGCTGAAGACTTCGTAGTTCTGCGTAGAGTTGCCATCTGCATCCACACTCGCTGCTTGCACCGTTGATACGGTCTGCAAGAAAGGCGTCTGCATCAGATAGATTGCAGCGACCAACGCCATGGCGCCCACCGCGTAGTTAACCGAGCGCAATATCGGACCCATGGTGAAGCGGCGCTGGTACATCCAAGCTGCGAAGGCGAGCAAGATACACACACCAAGCACCAGTGACATACCCATAACGCCAACCTGATTACCCAGCACCCAAAGGAAGAACAGGGCTGAGAGATACAAAGGGAATGCCATGAACTGCTTGAACGTTTCCATCCATGCGCCTGGTTTGGGCATGTACTTCGTTAGGGATGGCATATAAGAGAGCACGAGAATCGGTAGCGCCATGCCTAGGCCCAAGGAGACGAATACCATCATCGCAACCGCCCAAGACTGGGTTAGAGCGAAGCCGAGTGCCGGCCCCATAAACGGAGCGGTACAAGGCGTCGCTACAGTCGTTGCTAGCACACCTGTGAAGAATGAGCCCTGGTAGCCCTTCTTCTGAGCAAGGCTGCCACCGGCGCCCATGAGGCCCGCACCGATCTCAAACACACCCGAAAGACTGAGCGCCATCATGAAGAATACATACACGATAAACGCGAGGAACCAAGGCTGCTGAAACTGAAACGCCCAACCAATGCGTTCGCCACCGGCGCGCAACACGATGAGAACTGTTGCCAAGGCTACGAAGGCGGCAATTACACCAACGGTGTAAGCAAGGCCATCCATGCGCTGCTTGTGCACAGATTCACCCGCATTTTTAGCGAAGCTAAGTGCCTTCATCGATAGAACTGGGAACACACAGGGCATCAGGTTCAGTATAAAACCGCCCAGTAGTGCGAATAACATATACAGCAGCAGTCCGCCGCCAGCTCCACCATCGCTGTCTGAACTATTTGCCGCGGCAAGAGGCGCTATAGTTGTTAAGTTCGCATCGGCTATTGGGTTCTGAAAATCGTAGGCAGTGCGCTCTCCTAGTTCATTCTCTAGAACAAGAACTCCGTAAACTTCAGTGAGGTCTTCCAACATGCGTCTTGGTTGTTGGTGAGTTATCTGCAGCAAATTTTCCGCAATGCTCACATCCCGAAGCGGGCCAGGTTTAATTATGCGGCGCTGCTCAGGAAAGAAGAACGCGTCAGTGTAATCAGAAAAAACGGCATCTGGCGCTTCGAATCCAAGACTCACTCGCTCACCGGCAACGGCGATGATTGATTTGATACCGTGATCAATTATTGGGAGTTGCTCTCTAGCGGTAGCAAAAATCTGCGCGTTGCCAGCGTCTAGCTCGGGAGATTGCGCTACCGGCAGTGTGATACTCAGCCGCTGCTCGCCAGGAATACAGATCTGCTCGCAAACATTCCAAAAAGCCAAAGTTGATAGTTCAACTGTATCGCCTTGGTAGTCTGCTGGAATAGTGACTGCGATGGGATGCAATACTTCTTGCTCATAGGCGAAGTTAACCAAATCGGTGTCGTAGAACGGCAGCCAGTGCGGCGCCGGCCACAGCAGTTCGCCAATATTCGTTCCCTCGGGTGCCGTCCATTCGTTCGCGCTAGTAGGTTCACCGCTATCGCCACCCATCTTCCAATAGGTATGCCAGTGTTCAGCCGGCTGCAGTCGCAAACCTAGCCACGTGGTCTCACCCGGCACTATGTTAGTGGTCTCCGAGAGGAGCTCTACTTCAATGCTATGGTCCCAGGCCACGTTCGCAGATTGAGGCTTGATGTCGTAACCGTGCCACTGTCCGTCATCGTCGATGTAAGCGAGTAGCCCTGTAAGCTCCCTAAGGTCGGTATCGAAACGGCGGTGCTGGTCGGTAGAAATCTGCAGGCGCTTGCCGTCTTTGATGACCTTGCGAAAGGGTGCGTACTTCATGATCCGGCGCTGTTCTGGGAAGAACCACACCTCATCGATATCATCGAATAAATTTTCTTCCGCCTCGACCATGACATTGAACTTGCCATCGAAGCTGTTGAAGTTGGCTTGCAGCTTGTGCTGCTCTGCCGGTACTGGAGTCATCGCGCGCGTCTCGGCAAAGCCTTGCTGCCACTTCTCATCGATCTGCGCCGCACTGCTTACCGGCAACGACAGGTCAAACTCGGCTGACCCGGGTATGCAAATCTCGTAGCAGACCTGATAGTCAACATTAGTATGAATATCAAAGCTCGAAGCACTGTAGTCTGCCGGAACAGTGACAGGAATTGGTAGGAATACTTCTCGCTCGTAGGTAAATGTAACGAGGTCACTACCAGGGAATGGAGTCCACTCAGGGATCGGCCAGACAATGTTGCCGGCGCTCGCGCCAGCTGGCAATTGCCACGCGTTAGCCTCTGTCGCCTCGCCGCTGTCGCCGCCAAATTTCCAGTAAGTGTGCCAGTGTTCGATAGGGTCGAGCCGGATAGCGAGCCATAGTGTTTCGCCGGGAACCACATTGCTGGTTTCCGAAACTAGCTCAACCTCAATCTGATCGGTCTTGTACACTTGTGCCTGGACGCCGCCAGCCACAAGAATAAAACTAAGCAATATCAGAAAGTTATGTAACTTAATGCGCATTTTGACTCCCATCAAATCATGCTAAAGATGCTACGCGAACAAGACCGTAGTTTGTGTGCCAAAAGGTAACAAATACGCGCCGTTCTGTCATTTAAAGAGCGTGTAGTTGGGACTTTATTACAAACTAACGCGGCGCGTACCACACGAAGGCGATAACGCAGGCCATGAGGGCTTAACCGGCACAAGAAAAGCGTTACATTGAAGGCCGCCCTTGAGCGTGTCCTTGCTGATTTGAGTACCCTGTTTGCTAATTTGCATCACTATCAATTTCACTTTGGGCATCTTCCCATCGCGCAGCAGCCAATGATCCCACAAAAGAATAGTTGCCCTCATGGCAAGCATATTCATAAATTACCTGCCCGTTCTGCATACGCGTAAATGGAATCTGCGCTGTAAACGATTGCAAATATAATTCCGGATCTGTCACGGTGTATTCATAAACAATGTTACCGTTTTCGCCAAGTGACAACCTTTCTGTGATCTGTGTATGGTCCGTAGAAAATATCGGTGGAAACGACTGCTCTCTGCGTATTTTCTCGGTGTGAATTACTAATGTCTGGTTTTCCCAATGGCCCACTGAATCTCCCATCCATTTGGCAAATCCAATCGCTGGGTGATCGCTTTCAATCCGAATGATCCGAGCATGATACGGATACTCCCCAAGTATCATTAAGTAATCTTTAGTTTGCACAATCTGGGTATAAGGGGAGAGGCCGCGCTGATACATCATCGACAATTGTGGACCGGGGAAAAGACAGCGCTCGCCGCCGTAGGCTGCTTCTGGCCCATCGAACCTCAAGTTATTGTCTTCGAGATAAAAATAAAACTCATTGGTTTGTGCTCGGTTAACAATATCATGGGGTATTCGGCCGTTAGGCGGATCGATTATTAAAGACGTGCGGTATTCGCCATTAATCATCGCTATATCAATAGGAAAATCATCAAAGTCATCGTCTGCCTGATTAGTAACTCTACCTCCTTGGGGTGGCTCTCGATCCGGATCCAGGGGTAAACTTCTGTCTCGCAGGCTAGCACTTGCTTGCTCAATCAGCGCAAAAGCCTCTTCTTCAGAGTAGGCCTGTCTGTCTCCAAGTTTCTCGGGTCTTTGTAGTGGTGTTTGATGGAGATTTTCCCAATACCCTTGAAAGTCAGGATAGCCATATTCGGTTTTAGGAAGATTAGTAACCAAGTTGGTCTGAGCAAAAACTTGGGCAGACACTACAATTAGCAGCGTGCTAAGCGTTCGAGTCAGAAAAGTCATGCTACCTCCCTCTCACAACTTGTGAGTGTAATGTGCCGGCCTGGCTGTAAGTCGTTCACTTTGGCTTGGCGCTTGCGCACAGCTGATTTCCCATGGTGTTCCAAACTTATCCACTACACTTCCCGCCCACACAGTACACCACCACCTCTTTTGACTTGTCGATCTGGCTGATCCAATTAGTTAGGTCTACGTGGTTCCGGTAGCTTGAACCTGAAATCAAACTTGGGTTCTTGGCGAAATCTTTCTGGAAGCGAACATCTAGCGCCAAGGCCTCTTCACTGGCTGGTAATTTTTTCAGCTGGGCGACATCTACAGATTTTGTGAATGCGGGCCTGTCGTCATTTCGGCATTTGAATTCTGACTCTTGTGCAGAAGAGGCTAGGGGGACTAAGCAGAAGAGGAAGGCGAGTAGTAAGGGTTTCATAACAATTCCTATGGAATGGTTGAAGCTAACTGATCTTTTTTGACAAGCAAAATCTATTGCCAGGCGATTATATGCTCCACCATAAGCTGCAGCGTTTGATTTCCTCTGAACTCGTTGATATCGAGCCTGTAGGCAATCTCGATATCGGTCATCTCAGGAGCCGGCCAGTCTTGCTTGTCGATGTTGAAGGCGATCGCATCTATGGTCTGCTGCGACGCAAGTTCCGGCGCTAGCACTAGTTTCAAGTGATTCTCCCCTACTCTGCGCTGCTGGATTACTTTGAACTTACCATCAAAGACAGGCTCGGGGAACTCCTGCCCCCAGGGACCTGCTTTTATCAACGCTGCTGCAGCCTCCATAGAGAACTCACTCTGCTCGATTTCTCCGTCACTTAATATCTGCACCTGAAGTAGCTCTTCGTTTAACAGTAAAGCGGCTTGTTTCTGGAATGCCTCGGTAAAATCTTGCAACTTGTCCTTCTCAAGACTGAGGCCCGCTGCCATCGCGTGACCGCCGAACTTGCTGATCATGCCAGGATTACTGCTGGCTACAGCATCCAATGCGTCGCGAATATGGAATCCTTTGATAGATCTAGCGGAGCCTTTAATTTCGTTACCTGAATCGTTCGCGTCTGCGAAGGCGATAACCGGCCTATTGAATTTCTCCTTCACACGCGAAGCGAGAATGCCCACAACGCCCTGATGCCATCTTTCATCATAAATACAAAGCGCCGCAGGAAGGTCACTCTCTTCCAATGAAAATTCCTGTAGAAATTTGAAAGCCTGCTCGCGCATATCGCCTTCTATCTGTTTGCGGTCTTTGTTCATTCCGTCGAGCTGTAAGGCAAGTTTATACGCTGTGCCTTCATGATCTGTCAGCAGGCATTCGATGCCCGTGGACATGTCATCTAATCTTCCCGCCGCATTCAATCTAGGACCAACGCTGAAGCCAAGGTCGGAGGCAGTAAGTCTAGCGCTACTGCGGCCCGCAATCTCTAAAAGGCTAGTAATCCCCGGGCGAGTGCGTCCGCCACGAATTCTTCTTAAGCCTTCGCTTACCAATATACGATTATTGCGATCAAGTGCGACCACGTCCGCTACAGTGCCCAAAGCAAGCAGGTCTAGAAGATCTGCGAGTTTGGGTTCTGCAAGTCTATTTTCTACGAACCAGTTGGTTTCCCGCAGCTTCGCCCGCAGCGCCAACATTACATAAAAAATAACGCCTACACCGGCGATACTCTTGCTGGGGAAATTGCATCCATGTTGATTTGGATTAACTATGGCGTCCGCATCCGGCGCTGTAGCACCCGGCAGATGGTGATCGGTGATGAGAGTTTTTATTCCCGCGGATTTCGCTGCCGCGACTCCTTCTATACTGGAGATGCCATTGTCGACAGTGATAATGAGGTCGGGGTTGCGTGTCTTTGCCAGCTCAACTATCTCGGGTGTGAGGCCGTAGCCATAATCGAATCGATTAGGAACGATGTAGTCGGTGTGCAGATAACCAAATTGCCGGAGAGCCTTTAGCGCTACAACGCAACTAGTCGCCCCGTCTGCGTCGAAATCGGCAACGATAAGCACACGCTGCTGGCGCTGCAAAGCATCGATCAACAACTGAACAGCCTCATTGATACCCTTGAACTGTTCGGGAGGGATGAGTTTCTCTAAGCCAAGGTCTAGCTCTTCGACAGCTTTAATATTGCGCTGACTGTAAACACGCCGCAGAAGCGGGTGCATAGAATCGGGAAGGTTTAGTGTGGTGTTTGCCGCTCTACGTTTAACGAGTCGTGACATCAGAACCCTAACTGTGTGAGTGTTTTGTTACGAATTCTGTCACTGCCGCCAAATCATTTTCTACGACACTGTAATGCTCTTCCTTCTCAAACAAGCCTGTTAGGTGAGCCGGCAGCTCTGGAGTATTCAGTCCAGCCTTATTGATGGCATCGCTGAACTTAGCCGGATGCGCAGTCGAGAGAGTGATCATCGGCGTGGATGGATCAGCATTGCATTCTCTGGCCGCACGGATTCCAACGGCCGTGTGAGGATCCACGAGCTTGCCGGTATCACTGAATACTTTCGCTATAGTTTCACAGGTGAGCGCATCATCGACCCTAGCGCTAGAGAAACATTCGCGCATCTGCTGCCACTTATCATCCGACACTTGTTGCGACTCTTGACCAAGTTTAGACATGAATGTTCTGAGCATCTCTGCATCTCTATCGAACAAATCGAACAGGTAGCGTTCGAAATTACTTGAGACGAGAATATCCATGCTCGGAGACAAAGTATGATTCAAATCGGTAGTGGAATATTCATTGCCATTGATGAAGCGATGGAGGATATCGTTGCTGTTTGTCGCTACAACTAACTGCTTGATGGGAAGCCCAATACGCTTGGCGAGAAAGCCCGCATAGATGTCGCCGAAATTTCCAGTCGGAACCGAGAAAGAAACAGCCTGCTCTGGCGCTCCTACCTTAAGTGCCGCCGAAAAATAATAGACGATCTGCATCATTATCCGCGCCCAGTTTATGGAATTCACGGCGACTAGCTGACTCTCTTCAGGGAGGAAGGACTGGTCGGCGAACGCGGCTTTGACGATGCTCTGACAGTCATCAAAGTTTCCTTCAACTGCCAAGTTAAACACGTTATCACCAACGACCGTGGTCATCTGCCTGCGCTGCACTTCTGATACTCGCTGATGTGGATGCAGAATGAAGATGTCGACTTGTTCGGAGTGTCTACAGCCTTCTAAGGCTGCCGAACCGGTATCTCCTGACGTCGCCCCAAGGATAACCACACGCTGGCCGTTCTTTACTAGCACATAGTCGAGTAACCGGCCGAGCACCTGCAAGGCGAAATCTTTAAATGCCAGGGTTGGTCCATGATACAACTCCAGCATGAAGTCGTTCTCCGCGAGCTTAGTCAGCGGCGCCACCTCGGGATGATCGAACTGGGCATAACTCTCAATGACTATCTTACGCAAAGCCTCTGCCGGTATGTCGTCACCTACAAAGGCAGACACGATTTTTAATGCGAGCTCCGGATAGCTAAGCTTTTTCCACGAAGCTATTTCCTGGGTGGAGAAGTGAGGCAGCTCGGCAGGCACGTACAAGCCCCCATCTGGAGCGAGGCCAGTTAGAAGGACCTGTTCGAATGTCTGCGGGATACCACCGCCTCTAGTACTTATATATTTCAACTCGCCGTCCCTTCTCTACTTTTTTTACGCTCTAAAATTCGTGAACGCCAGTATCCCGTGAAGTTAGCTATTACGCTATCCGTCAAATGACTCAACGCGGATGCGCATAACTTCGCCACTCACATCATCCAGCGCTTCGATCGCAGCAATGGCTAAATTCAATTTTTCCTCTAGTGCCTTGTGGGTAAGAATGACAATTGGCACTGTCGTGCTATCGAGCTCTTGTTGAATGACTGCGTCTATGCTGATATCAAAGCCTTGTAGGATACTGGATATCTTTGCCAACACTCCCACCACATCGTTCACGGGGATACGCAGGTAATATTCTGTCTCAATCTGTTCGATGGACACCACTTCGAGATCATCATGCATCGAGAGATAGCCCAGTGCCGGCAGCAATGGTTTGCTCAATCCTGCAAGCTTCTGTCTCGCGATATCCATAACGTCAGCGATGACTGAGGACGCCGTAGCATCCGCACCAGCACCGGGGCCGTTATACAGTGTAGAACCTACGGCGTTACCATGCACAAGTACGGCATTACCCACACCATCGACTCTTGCCAGCAAGCGCTTTTGCGGAATTAACGTTGGGTGTACACGCATCTCAACGGCGTTACCTGTGCGACGGGCTATACCTAGATGCTTTACTCGATACCCCAGTTGCCTCGCGAAGCCGATGTCTTCAGGCGTGATCCGACTAATGCCTTCGGTATAAGTCTTATCGAACTGCAGGGGAATACCGAAGGCGATCGATGCCAGGATAGTTAGCTTATGGGCAGCGTCGATGCCTTCGACATCGAATGTCGGATCGGCTTCGGCATAGCCAAGTTGCTGCGCCTCGGTAAGCACATCGACGAATTGACGTTGTTTTTCGGCCATCTCGGTCAGGATGAAGTTGCCGGTACCGTTGATAATGCCTGCCAACCAGTCGATATTATTTGCAGATAGACCTTCTCGCAGCGCCTTAATAATTGGAATGCCACCGGCTACGCTGCTCTCAAAGGCTAGGGTCACGGCATTTTCTTCAGCAACTGCAAAGAGCTCACTGCCACGCTCTGCTATAAGAGCCTTGTTCGCCGTCACTACGTGTTTCCCATTCGCCAATGCCTGACGAACCACCTCGAACGCAGGATCGAAGCCACCTAGAGTCTCGATAACTATGTCTACATCGGGATCGTTAACGACATCGAATGGGTCCTTACTTGCCTTGACGGTCGAAGCGACATTGCTACTTGTAAGGCTACGAGAAGCTATTCTTATCACATCGATTGCACAGCCGACGCGGCGAGTAATTTCTTCACCGTTGTTGTGCAATAAATTGTAGCTGCCGCCACCTACTGTACCGAAACCACAGATGCCTATCTTAATGGACTGATGAGGTTTGATTGACTTCGCTGAATTAGAATTCACAAAAGGCCCCAGACTTATTCAATATAAGCGCCGAATTATACTGGAAACATGCAAGAAACCCAGCAATCCTGCGCAGGCAAGATGTCTATAAAGGAGAGTTAGCGAATTGATACTGGAGCCCAGCAGAAAGCCAAGGCTCCTAGAATAAGAGGCTTACTAATTGATCTTAAGCATTGTCGCTAGGCGATCAGCATCCATATAGCCGGGGATGACTGTGCCATCGGGAAATATAAGTGCTGGCGTGCCAGAAATTCCCAACTCATTGCCCAGCGCATGGTGCGCCATAACAGGCGAATCACAGTCGCCTGCTGGTAAATTCTGTCCATTCTTCGCTTGAGTCAGCGATTTTTTACGATCATCAGAACACCATACGGAAAGCATCTTGTCGTAGGAAGCTGCTTGTAAGCCACCGCGAGGATACGCTAGATAACGCACCTCAATGCCCTTCGCCATTAACTGATCTAACTCGCTGTGCAGCTTACGGCAGTAAGTGCAGTCAACGTCAGTGAAAACTGTGATGGAAGCCTTGACCACATCAGGCGTGAAGACAATCATTTCCTCTACAGGAATGGCAGCGATTTTAGTGAGGCTACGCGCCTGCTTCGCTTTTGTGGAGATGTTCACGAGACCTGCGTCGCCGGTCCGATACATGTCGCCTGCGAAGAGATAGTCACCGGAAATATCGCTATAAAGAACCTCGCCAGTATTCAGTTCGACTTCAAAAATAGTAGATAACGGCGTGGGTTTCAGGCTGATAATTTTCAACTGACCCTGGGATGCCACTTCTATCGCTTGCTCGAGTTTGCCGCGCAGTGATTGATCGCGATTCTGTGCCTGAGATACAGTAACAGCAACTAGCGTTAAAACTAGTCCTAACATTGCTAACACCGGCTTACTAGTTATTCTCATGGCTTGTCTCCTTTTGTGCCTCTACTTGAGGACCGCGATGGCAGTGGCGCGGCGCAAAGCTATATAGTCTATCGACTATCTTATAACATGTAATAATCGGCTGCTCAAACAGAACACCGCGAATTCAATTCCCTGCAGCCGCGGCGGATTAAATCTTCTGTTCTTCGCAAACATCCCTTGCGTAGATCAACTACATAGCGAGTTTATCGGCAGCAATAAAAATGGGAAGACTGCGGACAGACTTCCCATTCGATATGCCTAGATCGACTGGAATACAGCGCTCCAGTACTATCTCGAGGCGCAAATCAGGTTTTGTTAACCCGACTTCTTTTCCAGCTTTTCTGTAATTCTTGCAGCTCGACCAGTCAGTTCGCGCAAATAGTACAGTTTGGCCTGGCGAACAGCGCCGCGTCGCTTCACTGCTACACTATCAACGACCGAGCTATAAATCTGAAATACGCGCTCAACACCTACACCGTGAGAAATCTTTCTAACTGTGAAGGATGAATTTACGCCGCGATTGCGACGTGCAATAACGACACCTTCGAATGCCTGCAGGCGCTCTCTATCGCCTTCCTTAATTTTTACCTGAACGACAACTGTGTCACCCGGACCAAATTCGGGAAGTTCCTTGTTCATCTGCTCTTTTTCTATCTGCTGGATGATTGTACTCTTGCTCATCAAATTGCTCCTGAACTCTTGTAGCGATTGGCAGATGCCAAATTCTTGGTAAATCGAAATTTTTAAACTCTTTATCTAGCTCTTTTTCTAACTATTTTTCTAACTAACAATTCAGGCTACTACGCTTTATCACGCATGTAGTCTTGCTTGAACTGCTCTAATAATTCTTCTTGCTCGATCTCCAGCGACATCGTTAACAACAAGTCTGGCCTCTTTAACCAGGTCGCACCTAAACTCTGTTTCAGCCGCCACTTGCGTATCGCTTCGTGATCCCCGCTGAGCAGCACTTTTGGCACATCCGATCCATCAATACTTTGCGGTCTGGTGTACTCAGGGCTGTGTAACAAGCCATTGCTAAAACTGTCTTCCAAAGCCGAGCCTTCATCACCTAAGGCACCAGGCTGAAATCTGGTCATGGCATCGATCAGTGTCATCGCTGCCAACTCGCCGCCGCTGATCACAAAATCACCCAGCGACCATTCCTCATCTATCTCGCTCTCAAGCACACGGTTGTCTATGCCTTGATAGCGACCGCACAGCAACACCATGCTTTCTCGCCTGGCAAGATCTATAATCGAACCTTGCTTCAGGGTCTGACCCTGTGGTGATAGGTAAATCACCTTAGCGCTTTCGCCAGTCGCTTGCTTTTCGCTTACAGCCTGCCTCGCAGCGGCTATTGATGCCATTAACGGTTCAGTCTTCATTAGCATGCCGGGACCGCCACCAAATGGCTTATCGTCCACAGTACGATGCTTATCAGTTGTATAATCGCGCGGATTAAATAACTCGAGATTCATCAGACCCGAGCGTACCGCCCTACCACTAATGCCGTGTTCTGTTACGGCTGCAAACATTTCTGGAAACAGGGTGACAATTCCAAGCTGCATCGCTTACACCTCTGGCTTACAACTTCTGTCACTTCTGATGAGCGCTATTCAATGAAGAGAGCTCAATCCAGATAGTCTGCTTCCCAATCTACTCGGATAGTCTGGTTTTCCAGATCTATCTCGGTTACGACTGAATCTACTAAATAGGGAATAAGTCTTTCCCGATCATCGATGCTTTCGCTATCTGCTTTGACTACCAACACATCGTTGGCGCCTGTCTCTAACAAGTGGCTAACTCGCCCAAACATTTGTTCGTGCTGGTTGACCACTCTAAGGTCTTGTAGCTGATGCCAATAGAATTCGCCGCGCTGTAACTGCGGCAATTCCTCATTGGCTATCATTAATTCTATACCGGTCAGTAGTCTTGCCGTTTCAGGGTCATCGTAGCCCTTGAAATGGACCAGCAGCGCTTTGTTCACACGACGGTGCTCGTCGAGCTCTATCTCCTGAAACCGCCCCCCGACTTGCGCATGAAAACGCGAGTAGTCGAGAATATTTTCTATCGGTGAGGTAAAGGATATTAGCTTCAGCCAACCCTTTAGGCCATGTACCCGACCAATTTCTCCGAGTACTACCCGCTGACTATCTGCTTCGGGTTTACTCACCGCCCAGATAACGCGATATCAAAATCACGCCTCTGTAGTAGAAGTCTCTACCGCAGCCTTCGCCAAGGTTGATACGCGAGGGCTGAGTTGCGCACCTTGTGATGTCCAGTAAGACATGCGGTCGCGATCTAGACGCAAACGCTCTTCCTGACCTTTAGCACGTGGGTTAAAAAAGCCAATTCGCTCAATAAAACGCCCATCACGCGCATTGCGGCTGTCACTTACTGTGATGTGATAAAAAGGCCGTTTCTTAGCGCCACCACGTGACAATCGAATCGTGACCATAAGTATTTCCTGTCATTCCAATGTAAAAACTAGTGTTTATGAATTACGCGAGCTGAGACTGATTTGCCCGCTGCACTTATAGTAAGAACAGACGTGCTCGGGTAAAAAGGCGGGTATTCTATGTTAATTGGAGTGTGATTGGAAGCCCACAGGTACAGTATTATCGCGGGTTACGCGGCTAAAACACACTAAATAGTCAGACATTACTGTAAGGCCTGAAATGCTTCGTCCTTTTTTGAATTATTACCCCCATTAAGAGCGGGGAAATTGCCCTGGCCCGCCCGGAAAACCGCCGCCGGCGCCGCCCTGCATACCGCCTAGGCCGCGCATCATATTGGCCATATTGCCGCCCTTCATTTTTTTCATCACCTTCTGCATCTGCTTGTGCTGCTTCAACAGCCGGTTCAGGTCTTGAATCTGGGTTCCAGAGCCAACCGTAATTCGTCTTTTCCTCGATCCATTCAGGGCATCGGGATTGGTGCGTTCACGTGGTGTCATTGAATTAATGATCGCTTCCATCTGCCGAAATTTGGAATCATCCACCATTTTCGCGGCACCCGGTGGCAAAGCACCTAGACCTGGCATCTTATCCATGATGCTGGCTACACCGCCCATATTCTGCATCTGGCCGAGCTGCTCCTTGAAATCCTCTAGATCGAAGCCCTTACCCTTCTTAATCTTACGGGCGAGCTTCTCCGCCTTAACCTTATCGACCTTCTTTTCGGCCTGCTCGATAAGCGAGAGCATGTCGCCCATGCCAAGAATTCTTGAGGCGATTCGATCGGGATAGAACGGCTCGAGCGCGTCCATTTTCTCGCCCATACCAATGAACTTGATGGGCTTGCCGGTAATGTGACGCACGGACAAGGCGGCTCCGCCTCTCGCATCACCGTCTGCCTTGGTCAACACAACACCGGTTAACGGCAGGGCGTCATTGAAGGCCTTGGCAGTATTGGCAGCATCCTGACCTGTCATGGCATCAACAACAAACAGTGTCTCAACCGGATTTAGCAGATTGTGCAGCTGCTGAATTTCTCCCATCATTTCCTGATCGATGGCCAGACGTCCAGCTGTATCCACTATTAATACGTCTATAAATTTGCGCTTGGCCTCGGCTAAGGCCGCTGCGGCAATCGCGGCGGGTGCCTGGCTACTATCGCTGGCAAAGAATTCCACGCCCACCTCAGCCGCCAGTGTCTGCAGCTGCTGGATGGCTGCCGGGCGATAAACGTCGGCGCTCACCACCATCACCGATTTCTTCACATCACTCTTGAGCCAGCGCGCGAGCTTGGCCGCGGTAGTAGTCTTACCAGCACCCTGCAAGCCGGCCATCAGTACAATTGCCGGTGGTGCCGCTTTTAGATCCAACTCCGCGTTAGCCGTACCCATGATAGATTCGAGTTCGGCCTGAACGATCTTGATAAATGCCTGACCGGGCGTCAGGCTCGATGAGACTTCCTGTCCAACGGCACGCAGACTGACTCGTTCGACAAAATCTTTGACGACCGATAAAGCAACGTCCGCCTCGAGTAGCGCACGACGCACTTCACCAAGGGCATCTTGGATATTGGCCTCAGTAAGGTTGGCCTTGCCCGTGAGCTTTCTAAACGTGCCTGAGAGTCTATCTGTAAGGTTGTCGAACACTGCGGGCTACCACCTGACTTCTTAACTGTGAATTGAGCGAGCTATTGACCAATAGTGTCATCGAGCCACTTTCTGAGAAAAAGCTCGTAACATTGACCGAGCTGCATTATAGCGAATCCTGGGCAAATTAAAAAAGGGCTTCAACCAGTAGTATACATGTGCGACACTTTCCCATTAAACTTATTAACTCCCTTAATGTGTCTCTGGCCAAGCCCAATCCCTAATTCATCATGCAAGTTACCGTAATTTCCGGATTATTCGCTGTCTTCTTCTACTTGATGGGCACTGTCTTTCAAGGCATAAATTTTAAATCAAATAAAGAAACACGTAGCCAAGTTTTAATATTCGGCGGTTTAGCCGTCTTAGCACACGCGTTAAGCGCCTACGGAGTCATTTTAAGCGCCGATGGCTTTCACTTCGGTCTGTTTGAAATCAGCACTCTACTAACTCTATCAATCTCGTTATCCGTGCTCATTAGCAGCCTGCGCAAACCGCTTAAGATACTCTTCCTCGGCTTGTTTCCACTTGCTGCAATCAGCATCGTGGCATCTTTGGTCATTCGTAGTGACTATCCGCCAACAAACATGAGCCTGACTCTGGCCAGCCATGTGTTGATCTCGATTTTGTCCTACAGCTTTATTACTATCGCCGCCTTACAGGCTGGCTTTCTTGCCTACCAAGACTATCAGCTGAAACACGGGAACACCGGTGGACTGATTAGTAAATTCCCTTCGCTTCAAGACATGGAAGCCTTCCTATTCGAACTGGTTTGGGTTGGACAGATGCTGTTGACCCTTACCATCGCCACAGCCTTGTTGTTCTTCGATGATATCTGGGGCGCAGATGGAGTCATTCACAAGACCGTATTTTCACTCTTGGCCTGGATCGTTTTCGCAGTACTACTCTGGGGCCGTCACCAACTCGGCTGGCGTGGTCAAACTGCTATTCGCGGAACTCTCAGTGGCTTCGCATTGCTTATCATCGGGTTCTATGGCGTGAAGTTTGCTCTGGAATACTTAATAAGTTGATAACGCATACTTATCCGCCTATCTCCTCATCGCCTCTACGAGATAGTCCTTAAATGAGCACTGAAGAACCCAGCTTAATTATGCTGCTCATTTCCTTCGGCTTGCTGATCTTGGCCTCAGCCTATTTCTCCAGCTCCGAAACCGCGATGATGAGCCTCAATCGCTACCGACTGAAGCACCTTGCGAGAAATAAACATGCCGGGGCGAGTCGCGCAAATAAACTATTGGAGACTCCCGACAAGCTAATCGGCGTCATTCTAATCGGCAACAACTTCGTTAACTTTCTGGCTGCAGCAATCGCCACTACTATCGCGATTCAAATATTCGGCGAGCCGGCGCCACTAATCACTGCCGTCGTCCTAACACTTACTGTATTAATATTCGCCGAGGTGACACCAAAGACAATTGCCGCTCTTTATCCTGAGAAAATTGCCTACCCTTCCAGTCTACTCTTGATTCTACTGCTGAAGGTGCTGTATCCCGTAGTGTGGATGGTCAATGTGGTTTCAAATGCGTTAGTCAGGGTCTTAGGTTTTAACTCAGTATCTGATGACAGCCATCAACAACTCTCCGCAGAGGAACTGCGCACAGTCGTCTACGAATCCGGAGAGAGATTACCCCGACGCAGGCAAGGCATGCTGCTCAACATTCTCGATCTGGAACACGTGACTGTGAATGATATTCTAGTGCCGAGAAATGACATCGTAGGCATCGATATAGAAGATGACATCGACGAAATTCTGAGTCTAATCGGCAGCAGCCAGCACACGCGCTTGCCTGTCTATAAAAAAGACATCAATAATTTAGTTGGCATGCTGCACCTACGCAGTGTCGGCAAATTGATTCGAGTAGAGACGGTTAACAAGGCGGTAATACTTGGCGAAACCGTCGAGCCCTATTACATACCCGAAAGCACGCCCCTGCACATTCAACTGTCTAATTTTCAGAGAAAGAAATTGCGCATGGCGGTGGTCGTTGATGAGTACGGTGCGATCAAGGGTCTCGTAACTTTAGAGGACATACTCGAGGAAATCGTTGGTGAATTTACCACCGACCTTGCCGACAGCAGCAAGGATTTTCATGCTCAAGAAGATGGCAGCTACCTTATCGATGGCTCCACCAGTATTCGCGACATCAATCGCATCCTCTCTTGGAACCTAGACAACACTGGGGCGAAAACTCTGAATGGTTTACTCACAGAGATGTTGCAGTCGATCCCTGATTCATCAGTAGGTATCAAACTCGATGGCTACTATGCAGAAACGGTACAAATACAGGGCAATGTAATTCGCACCGTAAAAATGTGGCAGGCTAAAAAAGCGCAAGATGAGGAGTAGCTAAATTCTTTGCTGTGCGCCTACTTACTGCGAATCACATGAACCTGTTGTTCGAGAAACTTATCTAAGTCGACCAGCCTCCATCCAGAAAGCGACTTTACTAGCCCCTCTTCGCCCGTCTTCGCAGCAACCGCCAATGTAAAGTCAGGCCCTGCAGAAAGCTGCCAAAATTGCCACGTACTTTCCACGTCATTGCGCCGCGCATCAAACTCGATAGTGAGTCTATCGTCGCCCGCAAAACCATACGAAAAGTGTTGTAGCGGTATCGCCAACCCCATGCCGCAAGCCTTGATATACGCTTCCTTCAATGTCCACAAATCATAAAACCGCGACTGCTGCTGATCCTCTGGCAGAGAGAGTAATTGGGTAGCTTCTAGATCTGAGAAAAAGCGCTGTGCGATCGCCTCTACTCGCCGCGGCTTCCTAGCGCACTCAACGTCGACGCCGATATCTTTGAATCGCGACACCGCTAGGACAACCTTTTCGGCCGAGTGAGATAAATTAAAATACAGCGAGGCGGAATTCTGCTCCTCGCTGATGCTAGGTTTGCCATAGTCGTTGTGCGTGAAATCCCAGGACGCTGGCGCTACCGATCTATCGTAACTCGATAGTGCAATCCGCATCAGAACGCGACCGAGCAGCAATTGCTTGCGGTCTCGATCGAACTGAAAGCGCTGAAACCTCTTGAGCTCGGAATTCGTTAGCCATGCTAAGCACTCTTTCTGCAACGAAGACAGCTCGAAATCGCCCTGTTCTAACTGCCACAGGTGAATCTCCGTGTCATCAATCCGCATTTCTGTCACAGCATCATTCTCTCTAGTGAATTTCAGACTATTTTATTCAGCACTCATCTCTTTAACACTCAAAGATGCACTTCAGTTGCTTACGAGCTATATATGTTTCACTCGGATACGCAAACGCGTTGTTTACATAGTGTATGTCATCTAGCTCGATGAATTGATTCACGTGGCTATGTCCATATACATGGATCGTCGGGTTGAGCTGCTTTACTTGCAACCCCAAGGCCTCGCTCCCAAGTACCGGGTAAATATTTCTTCGCTTGAGCGGTATTCCAACAGGCATGACATCTATTCTTGGCAAGAAGTGCGAGAAACTAATTACCGTCTTGTTACGAATAGTCAGGTTGGGGATATTCAGCTTAAGAAAGTACTCTGAGACATCCTTGCTTTCAGGCAATTGCTCAGGCCATGAGCATGCGCGGAAATCGCGCCATGCCCTGCGCAGGTGTCGGTCTGGCTCGCCGAAGGAAAAATCGTACCAAGAATACAAGGGCACGAAACTAATATCAGACAACTCGAAAACATCTGCATGAACACCACAGGACTTACAAAGTTCAGCGATCGCGTCGAATTTATCCAAAGAACAGTCAAAATCATCTTCGCGCACCCACAACTCATGATTGCCCGGCACAAACAATACCGCCTTAAAACTTGCTGCAAGCGAGACTAATACTTGCTCAAGCAGCGCCATCTTATCAGTCACGTCGCCAGCGAGAATTAGGATGTCGTTTGCGTATTCCTTACGGTCCAGACTAAGAATCCAGACTAGGTTTTCTGCATAGTCGACATGGATATCCGAAACGGCAAATACCCTCATTTAGACTTCTTGTCCGATTCGGCCGAATGACCGATATGCTCCTTTACAAACTCAGCCAATAACAAATATTCTGCTCGGCGTGGATCTGACTTACGCCACGCCATACCGACTTCTCTGGACACATTCTCGTTAGAGAAACGTTTGATCTGCAGATGCGTATCGCCCAGCACATCAGCCTTAATCGACATAGCAGGCAATAGCGTCATACCCAGCCCGTTTGCCACCATTTGCACCAGGGTGTGCAGACTCGTCCCCTGATAGACAAGATCGGTATCGGCGCTCTCCAATTTGCAGGCCTCCAATGCATGATCGCGAAGACAGTGCCCCTCTTCGAGAAGCAGAAGGCTCTGTCCGCGCAGCTGATGCTGCTTCACCTGCTTCACCTTCTCTAATTCGTGACCCGGTGGAAGACAGAGCAAAAATTCGTCTTTAAACAGACTCACTGTCTCCATATCAGGCAACGGGAAGGGAAATGCCAGAATGATTAGGTCCAGCTGCCCCTGCTGTAATTGCTGAACGAGCTGTGCACTCATCTCTTCTTTTAGATAGAGCTTCAGCTTGTCAAAACTCTTACGAAGCTCCGAAAGAATGGCGGGTAATAGGAATGGCCCTATGGTTGGAATTACCCCTAAGCGCAGGTCCCCCACAAGCGGAGCTTCATGAGCACGAGCAATACCTACGAAGTCCTCAACGTCGCCCAGAACTATGCGCGCCTGCAGCAAAAGCTTCTGACCTAGAGAGGTGATCAGCACCGTCTTCTTGTTACGCTCAAATATCTTCACGCCGAGCTGGGATTCGAGCTCCTGTATTGCTGCACTTAGGGTGGACTGCGTAACATGGCAGGCCACTGCGGCCTTACTGAAGTGCCGGTGCTCGGCTACCGCGCAGAGGTATTTAAGCTGCTTAATCGAAGGATTCATGACTAAAATCATAATCGATAAAAACGATCAAAGCACTCAAAAAAATCGATTAGATTTGATATTCGAATTGACGTAGAGTACACCGACTTAATGATCCTATACTTGCTGTCAACAAAGCGGCAAGCAAGCCTCAGGGCAAAACGGGATCCGCATTAGTTAATTGCAAACCACTAGGAGAAACACCATGTCATTGAAAGGTTCAAAGACAGAAGAAAATTTGAAAGCTGCATTCGCAGGCGAATCCCAGGCGAATCGTCGCTACCTGTATTTCGCCCAGAAGGCTGACGTCGAAGGGTACAACGATGTATCTGCACTTTTCCGCTCAACAGCGGAAGGCGAAACTGGACACGCGCACGGCCATCTTGAGTATCTCGAAGAGGTTGGTGATCCTGCAACTGGCATGCCTATTGGCGGCACCGAAGATAACCTGAAGTCAGCCGTTGCCGGTGAAACGCATGAGTACACCGACATGTACCCTGGCATGGCAAAAGATGCCCGCGATGAAGGCTTCGATGAAATTGCCGATTGGATGGAGACTCTGGCGAAGGCTGAGCGCTCACACGCTAACCGTTTTCAGAAAGCATTGGATGCCTTAGACGACTAAAAAGCATCCTAAGTCGAGTAGCTGGCATCAAATTGATGCCAGCAATTTGAAAAATCGCAGTAAAAGCTCGCGCAGTTCAAAATCAAAGCTCTACACTGCTACTAGTATTTCCGTAGTTTCAAGTCCAAAAAATTGAGTTCCTTATGTCTGATCAAAACAGAGAAGGCGGTCTGAGCGCGCCCACCAGGCATCCGCTCAACCAAAATGATCCCGTGTTCTGGGATGAAGACAATCTTAACAAAGAGTTAGAGCGAGTCTATGACATCTGTCATGGCTGCCGACGCTGTGTCAGTCTCTGCAACGCCTTCCCAACACTGTTTGACCTGGTAGACGAAAGCCCAACCCTAGAAGTCGACGGTATCGATGTTGCCGACTACAGCAAGGTAGTCGATCAATGCTATCTCTGCGATTTGTGCTACCTCACAAAGTGCCCCTATGTCCCGCCCCATGAATGGAACGTCGACTTCCCGCACTTAATGCTGCGAGCAAAGGCCGTCAAATTCAAGAAAGGCGAAAGCAAATTCCGCGACAATGTCATCACCAGCACCGACATGATCGGCAAGGTGGCGACGAAGCCCGTTATTAACGCCATCGTCAATGGCGCTAATAAAAATGGCGTGCTGCGCGGCATGCTCGACAAGACCATGGGCATACACAAAGATGCCAAGCTTCCTGAATATACCAACCAGCCAGCGCGCAAGAAGCACGCAGCGCACATCTACAACCCGGCTGAAGCTAATGCCGAATCTAGCATTGAGCGCGAACAAGTCACTCTGTTTACGACCTGTTACTGCAACTACAACGAACCATCGATCGCGGACAGCGTGATCAAGGTGCTCGAACACAACAATGTCAAAGTAAACCTAGCCACAAGAGAACACTGCTGCGGCATGCCAAAGCTAGAACTGGGCGATCTGAAGAGCGTTACACAGCTCAAGGATAAGAATATCCCGGCGTTGTATGAAATGGTGAAAGCCGGCAATGCAATCATCGCCGCGGTTCCTTCTTGCGTTTTGATGTTCAAGCAAGAACTGCCGCTTATGTTTCCCAGTGATGAGAAGGTGCTTGCGGTAGGACAAGCGTTCTTTGATCCATTCGAATATCTGCATAAGTTACACAAGGCTGGAAAGTTCAATACTGAGTTCAAGAATCCCCTCGGTAACGTGAGCTATCACGTGGCCTGCCACCAGCGTGTGCAGAACATCGGCCCAAAAACGAAACAGATTCTCGAACTTATTGAAGAGACTAACGTTAAGAATATCGAACGATGCTCGGGCCACGATGGTACTTACGGCGTCAAGTCAGAGACTTTCGAATTCGCCAATAAGATTGCTCGTCCTATCGTTAAGCAAATCCGCGAGCAGGTTCCTGATTTTTATGGCAGTGACTGCCCCGTGGCCGGCAAGCATATCGAAAATAATCTGGATAACGATCAGAAAGCTATCCACCCTCTCGACCTTCTCTGCCATGCATATGGCATATAGAAAACGAATACGCCAAATTTAGGATTAAGACAAATGAAGAAAATTAGCATCTCCGACCTAATGAGCATCGAAGCCTACACCGAACAGCGCCCCGCGATTCGGCAAGCTATGATGGAGCATAAGAAGACACGGCGCCTCCCTCTAGGCCCGAATGCAATGCTCCACTTCGAAGACTATATGGTCATGCGCTATCAGGTTCTGGAACTGATTCGCGTCGAAAAAATCAGCGGCGAGGCCGAACTCCTCGAAGAGTTAGAAGCCTACAATCCACTGATTCCCGATGGCAAGAATCTGAAAGCAACATTCATGCTTGAATTTCCCGATGAGTCAGAACGTAAGCTTCGCTTGAGCCAGTTAATCGGGATAGAAGAATTAGTCTCTATTCAGATCGATGGTTTCGACCCGGTTTACCCCATCGCCAATGAAGACCTAGCTCGCTCCACCGACGAGAAGACCTCGGCGGTGCATTTCCTGCGTTTCGAGTTCGAAGATGACATGATCGCAGCGGCAAAAGACGGCGCAGCATGGGTGCTACGCAGCGGCCATCAAAACTACCAACACAGCAGCGATGTCCTGCCCGCCGAGATCAGTAATTCCCTAGTGCGCGACTTCACCTAAAAGCCCCACCGCGGCGAAAACGCCGCCATTTAGCGCACCTAGCACGGTTGTTGCTACTGCCCTATTCGGGTAGTATCCAGCGCTATACCTAGCCCTATGCGGAACGAATCTGCCCAAGAGCAGACCATCTATTGGCGCTGAGATGCAGCGCCTGTTTTGCCGAATCGCTCAAAGCGAAGCGCGACCTAAAGAGGAATCCCAAATGATACTTAGCAAACTACCACGCAAGCTACTGTGCTTAACCGCAGCCGTTTGCCTCACCACGGCAGCGATTGCCGATCACCACGGCGCTGCTCATGAGAGTTCAATCAAGATGATTGACTCGAATAATTTTGGTATTGACCAGTCCGAGATTCAAAGCATACGTGAGCAGATGCAAGCCGCCGTAGATGGCGGCTTTGTTTCTGGAAATATACTCCTCGTTGGCAATAGCGATGGTGTTGGCGTGTTAGAGACTGTTGGTACTCAGGGACCTAATCAAACCACAGAAATGAATGAGCAAACTCTATTCCGTATCTACTCCATGACGAAGCCCATCGTCAGCGTGGCAACGATGAGCATGGTAGAAGATGGCCTAATAGCCATTGAAGATCCTGTTTCAAAATATATTCCAGAATTTGCGAACATGAAGGTCATCGATGAAGAAACTGGTGATATCACACCAGCGAAAAATGAAATGACCGTACAAGATCTCCTTACTCATGAGTCTGGTTTGATCTACGGCATCTTCGATCCGCAAAGCGATCTTGGTCGCCAATATTTTGGAGCTGGCTCACTACGTTTCGATATTACCGCTCTCGAATTAGCGCAGAACTTAGCCGCCCTTCCTTTACGCTTTGAGCCAGGCACAAAATGGCACTACTCGCGATCAACCGACGTGCTCGGCGCAGTTATAGAAGTTGCTGCAGGCAAGCCCTTAGACGCACTTCTCAAGGAAAGGATATTCGATCCGCTGGGTATGGATGAGACTACCTTCTATGTAGACAGCTCTAAAGCAGATCGAATCGCAAATCCTATTCATGGCGAAATGGACGATCCACTCAACGTACGGCCAATGCTATCCGGCGGTGGCGGGCTGCACTCAACGACTGAGGACTATGTACGCTTCGCCCAAATGCTGTTCAATGGTGGCCAGTACAACGGCGAGCGCATCATTAGCGAGGCGACACTGGATGCGATGAATCAAAAATTTATCGGCGACGAAGTGAATCGCGATGCATTCTTCTTCGGGCCAACTGGTGATTGGGGGCTTGGTTTTCACCTACAACCTATCCCTGGAGCAGACAACGATGGCCCATTCAACTTCGGCTGGCAGGGAGTTGGCGGCACGGTGTTTATCGTCGACCCGGTAAACGACTTCTTCATGCTGTATATGGCTCAAGTACGTGGCGGACCGCGCGGTGCGCCTATGGACCTCACGCTATCACAACGTGCCGTCTACGAGGCAATGCTAGACTAGCTAGTCTCAGCTAGAATTTTCAGACAAAGATAAGGCCGGTGCTGTTAACAACACCGGCCTTTTTTATGGCACACAAATTTGTAAAGAAGATTACCGGTTAATTCAGTAAATCGTACTTGCGCAGATAGCCGCGCAGTTGGTGATAGCTCAAGTTCAGAAACTCGGCCGCCTTCTTCTGATTGAATTGATTCTGCTCCATCGCCTGATTAAGAAGATTGATTTCAAACTCTTGCACCTCACTCTTGAAATCGAAAGAATCCGCAGTGGATAAGTCGGGGGGCGATATGCAGCTCTTGCCTGCACTGCCCGCGCCTTCCTCGGCTTGAACCTTCGCACTCGCCCTTAAGCGATAAGGTGATTCGAAGGGGTTGAAGACGAGCTGAGTAATATGGCCGTCGCCATTTTGGTAAACCGCTCGCTCAATGACATTTTTTAGCTGTCGAATGTTTCCAGGCCAGGAGTATTTTCCTAAAGCCTTCTCTACCTTATCGGAAAATCCAGCGAAGTATTCTCCGCCGATTTCTTTCACCATGCCCACGGCAAAATACTCAGCAAGAATCAAAATATCTTCTGCACGTTCTCTAAGCGGAGGCAACGTCACGACATCAAACGCGAGCCTGTCCAATAGATCTTCTCTAAATCGACCTTGGCTTGCCAGGTCGGGAAGGTCTTCGTTAGTTGCCCCTACGATTCTTACGTCGACGTGAAGTGTTTCATTGCCACCGAGCCTTTCGAATTCACCGTATTCTATTACTCGGAGTATTTTTTCCTGCACGGGCATCGGCGTATTGGCGAGCTCATCCATGAACAAAGTGCCGCCATGGGCGCGCTCAAAAAAACCTTTGCGTTGCTTGGTGGCGCCGGTATACGCCCCGGCCTCGTGCCCGAATAGCTGAGCCTCTAACAAGGTTTCGCTCATCGCCGCACAATTGATCTTCAGGAAGGTCTGCTCCCATCGCTGAGAAAGATAGTGCAGTCGCGCAGCGACTAATTCTTTACCAGTACCTCGCTCACCGACGAAAAGAACCGGCTTATTCAGCGGTGCCACGTGGGAGATATGCTCCTGCATTTCAAGGAAGCTGGCAGACTCGCCGATCATCCTTGGGGCTGATTTTTGTTGAGACATAATTTTATTTACTATCAAGTGCTTACAATAACTTATCCGCCCTTTCGCCTGCTTATTGTAGGCCTGATCAAAGCAGAGGGGCAAAACGTGATATGAGTAGTGAAAATGACCACTAGTTAAGTTATTTAACAATATCGACCGCTATTTGTAAATACCATTAGAATTAAACCATTTGTTATCAATGACTTATAATAGTCTAATTATTGGCACGTTATCTGCTAATTAGTAACTAAGCCTGCCTTTGCATGGCACTAGAGACTAACGGTACATTCGAGGTATCAACAATGAGTATATTTAATAGACTGTCGGACATCATTAATTCCAACATCAGCTCCCTGCTGGATAAGGCGGAGAATCCGGAGAAGATGATCCGCATGGTCATTCAGGAAATGGAAGAAACATTGGTTGAGGTCCGTAGCGGCACAGCCAAGGTTATCGCCGAAAAGAAAACACTCGCCCGCCGCGCCGAGCAACTTAAGAAGCAGGCACAGGACTGGGAAAGCAAGGCCGAACTCGCACTATCCAAGGGGCGAGAGGATCTAGCTAAGGCTGCTCTGCTGGAAAAATCCAACATCAACTCAAGCGTCGAGATCACTGAAAGAGACCTAGCCAAGCTTGATGGAACTCTGGACAAGCTGAGCACTGAGATCGAGCAACTACAGGCAAAGCTCAACGATGCGCGCGCTCGCCAGAAGACGATTGTCATGCGCACCACAGCAACCCAGTCCAGACTCAATGTTAATAGACAACTGCACAGCTACTCTATTGACAACGCCATGGACAAATTTGAGTATTACGAAAAGAAGATAGATCAAATGGAAGGTCAGATGGATAGTATCCACATCGAAAAGCGTGGCTTGCAGAGCGAGTTCGACGAACTCGAGAAGCAAGAATCTATAGACCAAGAACTTGAAGAACTAAAAACTAAACTTAAACACCAATAGGCATAAAGATGGCTGTATTTGAATTCATATTAGCGATACTCGCCATTGTGTTCGGCTCCATCACACTGTGGATATTCTTACTGAGGAAAGGGAAACGCTCTGTGCGTATCGAACCAGATGGCAAATACAATATGGACGAGCTATCAGCGATGGCTCAATCGCTAACAGAGCGTATCGATATTCTCGAATCGATACTGGACGCGGAAGTTCCGGATTGGAGGGAGCAGAATGAACACGGGCACGAGTAGATTAAAACTGAATCGGCGTAACGCACGTTGGCTTGGAGTCTGCGCAGGTATTGCAAATTGGCTGGACGTTCCAATCGCTCTGGTCCGTGTAATTTTTGTAATCTGTGTCATATCCTGGCCCACTCTCATCATCGGTTATTTCCTGCTTTACTTCTGTCTCGACAAAGATATTACAGCAGATAAGATGCGTAATTATTTTAAGAGTGACAGCACCGCCGAGCACTTCAAGCAATTGGATTACCGTAAGCCCATTTACAAAAATGAGCGCAACAAGCGCATTGCTGGCGTATGCAGCGGTATCGCCGATTACTTCGAGGTAAGTGCTTTCGCCGTAAGAGCAGTCACATTGTTCTCACTAATTGTATTTGGCCCCTTTACCTTCTGGGCCTATATAATCTGCCTATTCGTTTTCGAAGCAGACCCTCATGCACCAACTAGTGCTCGTCAAGAACGTCGAGCCAGACGCAAGCAACGAAAAGTGGAACGAAAAGCTAGAAGAAAAAATCGTAACAGCTATGTTAACGATGACTACGAGAAATTTGCGGAAGGCGCGGCCGATGAAGCCTATGCTGCCTTTAAGGATGCAACACAACAGTTTGCTACCGAGGAGCATGACGAACAGGCTGAGAAAGATTCGAGCACTCTGCACTCACGCGATAAATGTACAGAAATCTACAACACTATGGAATTACGCTTGCGCGCGATCGAAGCGTACATGACCTCCAGGAGATTCCGTCTACACTGCGAGATTAATCGTATCTAGAGTGTTCTGTTTCAATCTGGATGGGGCCAGCGGTTTTCCCGAGGCCCTTAAAGCAGTACACTAGCGCACCTAATGGCAGCTTCTACTAGCTGCAACTAACACGCGGTGCAATCCATGAAATTTTGCCATCAATGTGCAGGCCCCCTCATTCTTCGCATACCTGAAGGCGACGATAAACCTCGCCACTGCTGTTCCCAGTGCGACACTATTTTCTATCTAAACCCTAAGAACGTCGTCGGCACCCTGCCTTTCTTCGAAGACAAAGTCCTACTCTGCAAGCGGGCTATTCAACCGCGCGCTGGAAAATGGACTCTGCCAGCAGGCTACATGGAAAATGGTGAGTCCAGTCTTGATGGTGCCATACGAGAAACAACCGAAGAAGCAGGCGCTTGCGTCATCGTGAAGAGCGATAGCCTGTATACCCTGTTCAACCTGCCGAAAATAAACCAGGTATATATGTTCTTTCGAACCGAATTGGCGAATCTCGATTTCGCGGCGGGTATAGAATCAACCGAAGTTGCACTATTTAGCGAGGCGGAAATTCCATGGCGTGAAATCGCGTTTCCAGTAGTGAAGAGCACGCTGGAGCATTATTTCGACGATCTACGGAAAAATCGGTTTCCAGTGCGCATGTTCGATGTGCATCATGCAGAGGATAGAAGCTTCACGACGAACCTAATTAGCTCGAGCTTCTCTGCATAGAAAACCACGCGAGTCCTCATTCAACTACTTCGGTGCGGATCACTGAATAGGCGACTTCTTCATAGGGGTGCGAGCCCTTCATAGCCTTTACAACTTCCGCCAAGTACTTCTCAGCGCAAACCATCTCGACTTTGTATTCGCTCAAGGTTTCTAAGTTGCCCTGTTCGCCTTTAAAAGGATTGCTGGCCTTGCCAGGCTTGTATTGCCCCTGACCAAGAACCTGCCAGGCACAGCTGTCGTAGTCCCCTACTTTGCCTGCACCGGCATCGAACATAGCTTGCTTAACCTGCTGTAGCTGTTCCTCCGGCACATAGAATTCGATCTTGAGTAATTGCCTATCGCTCATTCTCTGTTGATCCTCAAAATTAGCGATTGGAATCGAGAGAAAACCTACCCCAACCACTTTCTTGCATTGCGAAACATGCGCATGCTTGGCGCATCTTCCACCCAGTCGCTTGGGTGCCAAGAATTCTGACTCGCGCGGAAAACTCGCTCCGGGTGAGGCATCATGATAGTGACGCGACCGTCTTGGCTGACAATTCCGGCTATAGCGTCGCAAGAGCCATTCGGATTTGCAGGATAACGCTCGGTCTGCTCTCCATAGTTGTCGGCATAACGTAGCCCAATACTATTCCCCGACTGCAGTTTCTTCAGGTCACCGGCTTGAGCAAATTCTGCCCTGCCTTCACCGTGAGCTACAGCTAGAGGAAAGCGCGAGCCTTCCATTCCTTCGAGAAAGGCAGAATTATTCGACTCTACCCGCACAGATGTGAAACGACCCTCGAACTGCTCCGAGCGATTACGCACAAAACGCGGCCAATGATCTGCGCCAGGTATTAATTCATGCAGCAAAGAAATCATCTGACAGCCATTGCAGACCCCTAGCGTTAGCGTATCTGGATTTGTGAAATAGGCTTCGAACTGTGCGCGCAGCTCAGGATTGAAAAGTATTGATTTCGCCCAGCCTCCGCCGGCACCGAGCACGTCGCCGTAGGAAAACCCGCCGCAGGCAACTAGCGCATTAAACTGACTAAGACTCACCCTGCCACTGATCAGGTCTGTCATATGAACATCGATGGCCTCGAAACGTGCCCGATCGAACACGGCACCCATCTCTATTTGGCCGTTAACACCTTGTTCTCTAAGAACGGCGATGCGCGGCTTCGCGTCCACATTGATATAAGGCGCGGTAATGTCTTCGTTCAAGTCGAAGCTGAGCTCGATAGAAATACCAGGATCTGCGGTATCAAGTAGCTGATCGTATTCTTCGCGCGCGCAGACCGAATTGTCACGCAGGCTCTGCATATGATAACTAGTCGCGGCCCACTGCCGCTGCAGCTCTGTCCTGCCCTGAGTGAATAAAACATTCTCGCCAAGCGCGATGCTAATTTTCCCTTTATCGTTCAGCTTAGCTATTTCATGCACACAAGCGGACAAACCATTTTTATCTGCATATTTCATAACAGACGCTAATTGTTTTTCCCTTACTTGGACTACCGCGCCTAATTCTTCATTGAATAGGGCAGCAAGCACATTATCTTCTGCACCCAGGGCCTGTAGCTGGATATCGACACCACAGTGACCGGCGAATGCCATCTCAGCGAGTGTCGTGAATAGGCCACCATCAGATCGATCGTGATAGGCCAACAATAAATTCTCGTGTCGGCAATCGTTGATAAAGTTGAACAGGCCAATCAAATCGGAAGGTCTATCTAAGTCCGGTGCTGTGCCCTGCATGCGGCTATAGACCTGACCCAACGCCGAGCCCGCGAGTCGGTTCTTTCCTCTTCCCAAATCAATGAGCAGAAGACTAGTATCGCCCTGGTCTGTCTGCAGCTGCGCAGTTACGGTCTTACGTATGTCATTCACAGGTGAAAAAGCCGAAACGATAAGCGACAAAGGTGCCGTATTGCTTTTTTCATTGCCATCGTCGTTCCATACGGTACGCATGGACATCGAATCTTTCCCTACGGGTATGCAGATACCGAGTTGCGGGCATAGGTCCATCGCCACGGCTTTTACGGTTTCGAATAACTTCTGATCTTCGCTACCATGACCAGCCGCTACCATCCAGTTTGCCGACAACTTAATATCGCCAATTTTTTCGATGGAGGCACACGCTATATTTGTAAGTGATTCAGCGATCGCCATACGACCGGATGCCGCCGCATCGAATAAGGCGATAGGGGTGCGCTCACCCATCGCCATGGCCTCGCCGGTATAATGGCAATACGCGGTAGCTGTCACCGCCGCATCGGCTACGGGGACCTGCCAAGGACCAACCATCTGATCGCGATGAACTAGCCCGGTAATAGTACGATCGCCTATCGTAATTAGAAAATTCTTACTCGCCACCGCAGGCAGGGCTAACACTCTCTTTATGGACTCGTGTAAATCTAGATCGCTAGCATCGAACGATGTCTTGGGAAGCTGAGCTGACTTCACCTCACGGTGCATCTTCGGTGGCTTACCAAAGAGGAGTTCCATCGGCAGATCGATTGGGCTATTGGAGAAGTGCGAGTCATCGAGGCGAATATGCTCTTCTGCAATAGTCTCGCCAACGACGGCGAACGGGCAACGCTCACGTTCGCAAATAGCAGTGAACCGAGGCAGATGTTCAGGATCAACCGCTAGGACATAGCGCTCCTGCGCCTCGTTACACCAGATCTCCAAGGGAGACATCTGGCTTTCAGCATTGGGAATATCACGCAGATTGAATACGCCGCCCCGTCCCCCGTCTTTGACGAGTTCCGGCAGCGCATTGGAAAGACCACCGGCACCCACGTCGTGGATGAATGCGATTGGGTTGTCGTCTCCCAGTTGCCAGCATTGGTCGATGACCTCCTGGCAGCGCCTCTCCATCTCCGCGTTCTCGCGTTGTACCGATGCAAAGTCTAGATCTTCATTGCCCGAACCCGATGCCATCGAGGATGCAGCTCCGCCGCCGAGACCGATCAGCATAGCTGGCCCGCCTAATACGATTAATTGAGAACCTACGGAAATTTCACTCTTCAACACATGCGGCTCACGAATGTTACCGATACCGCCGGCGATCATGATGGGCTTGTGATACCCACGCGCTTCTTCCTGGCCAGCCTCATTCGCGACTACCTGCTCGAAGCTTCTAAAATATCCGCACAGAGCGGGACGACCGTATTCGTTGTTAAATGTAGCTCCGCCTATCGGTCCTTCGAGCATAATGTCCAGCGCTGAAGCAATATGCGCGGGCTTGCCTAATTCTTCTTCCCAGGGCTGCAAAAACCCTGGGATCTTTAAATTGGAAACACTAAAGCCAGATAATCCTGCCTTCGGCTTGGATCCGGTACCGGTAGCGCCCTCATCACGAATCTCGCCACCTGAACCGGTTGATGCACCGGGGAACGGGGCTATCGCAGTCGGATGATTGTGTGTTTCCACCTTCATCAAAATATGCACGGGCTCTGCAACAAAGCCGTACTGCTTGGAATCAGGATCTGGAAAGAAGCGCGCGCTGTCGTGACCTTTCATCACCGCTGAATTGTCAGAGTAAGCAGACAACACACCCTCAGGCGACTGTTTGTGAGTATTGCGAATCATATCGAACAAGGAATGCGCTTGCCGCTGGCCATCGATAGTCCAATTCGCATTGAAGATCTTGTGCCGGCAGTGCTCTGAGTTAGCCTGAGCGAACATCATCAGCTCTATGTCATTTGGATTGCGGCCTAGATCTGTAAACTGCTGTTGTAAATAATCGACCTCATCGCCAGCGAGCGCCAGTCCCAATTCGGTATTCGCATCGATGAGTGCATCTCTACCCCTGCCCAGGACATCTACAGAAGAATGCGGTTGCGGCTGCGCGTGCCGAAACAGGCAACTGGCCTGCTCGACATCCTCAAGTATTGCCTGGGTCATACGGTCATGGAGCAGGTCATCGAGCACTGCCACTTCGGACCCACTCAGGGGGCGATCAACGGTAACGGTGAATACGGTACCGCGCTCAATTCTATCCACCCTAACCAAGCCACAGTTATGCAAGATATCGCTAGCCTTGCTAGACCAAGGCGAAATCGTGCCTGGCCTTGGCACTACCACTCGAGTTAATAGCAACGCGGGATCGGCAACGGTACTGTCTGAACTCAAACCGGCGCCATAATGCAGTAGCGCGCGCAGCACTTCAGAATCGGAGTTGCTCAATTTCTGTGTGCAGTCTAGCAAGTGAACGAACTGTGCGCTAAACGCGTTAACCTGGGGGAGTTTGGCCTGAAGACTGAGTAGTAATTTGGAAGATTTAAAAGCAGAAAGAGCGGCTGCTCCAAACATGACCTGCATCGATTGTATCCCAATTTGTGGCGTGAATAGACGACGTTAGAGCGCTATTATAAAGCGGCAATGATAATGGATTTGGCTATTGAATTCAGAAAAATGTGCTGGAATTTTATGGTTTTATTACGGCAGGCAGGACGCCCGATTATGGCTGCGGCTGATAGCGACCTGCTTCTTTAGAAACGATGTCGGTACCCTCATCATTCTCCACCCAAAAGTCCACATACGACAAGCTGGTGATGTTATGCCGAGTGTCATCGAACACCGGAGTCGCCATGACCGAGTAGGATTCACCGGCCCGGGCGTTGAAGCGAAGAGTGCGGCTTATATTTTCTCTGTTTTTTGAATAATCCACCATCGCCGGCGCTAATCCACGCTGGCTACCCAAGTCCCAAGAGAAATAGACTTTGATATCGTGAAATCCCGGCGTGATTTGGATTGAACGGTGTTGATCGCTATTGGTAACGGGTATGCCATCAACCTCGATAAAGCGGATGGTATCAAGGTAGCGATTCAACATCTCGACACGAATAAAACTCCCTCCTTGCACGGTCGCAAGTTGCATATCCTCCCTAGGATCACCGAGATAGGCTTTGTAGGGGGCTCGCGCAGCACATGCTGCTAGGGTCAGTAGCAGAGCTGAAAGCAGTAATGTCTTGTGTGCATTTGCTGCGATCGTCATAAAGATTACTTTGTCTTGAATAATAGGCTAGGGGATTCTTATACAAGCTGGCCCCAGATTTGGCAAGCTAATTACCTTTTCGCCTGTTCCTGAAGAAGCTCTGCATTAGCGAAGAACATTCTTCGGCCAGCACCCCATCGATAAATGACAATTGGTGATTAAAATGGCCTGCCTTTATTAACGAGCCCTGACTCACGACAGCTCCGGCACGCGGTTCTGTTGCACCAAAAACGAGCCTGTCTACACGGGCGTGAATCATTGCCCCCAAGCACATCGTGCAAGGCTCAATCGTAACATAGACAGTTGTGCCGGGCAGACGGTAGTTACTGCGCAACTGTGATGCGCTTCTTATGGCAACGATTTCAGCGTGCGCGGTTGCGTCACAGCTGCGAATTGGCTGATTAAAGCCTCTTCCTATTATTTCACCATTGTGGACAACGATGGCACCCACCGGCACCTCATCAGCCTCAGCGGCCTGCTCTGCAAGGATTAGAGCCTCGCGCATCCAGCGTTCGTGAATGGTCGATTCTGAGCCTAATTCGTTAGCCATAGCTCAGTTAAGTCGACCGCGTCGAGAAATAATTAACCACATAAAGGCCCATAGAGACAGCGGGCCCAATCCCAAAGGCAAACATCAAAGTCCCCAGTCCTATGGTCCCACCCAACAACCAGCCAAAAAACACCACCGCAACCTCTATCGCTGTGCGCACCCTCGCCACGGGTAGATTAGTGACTCGCTGCAATCCTGTCATCAGACCATCGCGTGGCCCCGGACCGAGATTCGCTATCAGGTAAAGTCCGCTTCCAAAACCAACTAGAAGAATACCTAAGCCCGCTTCGACGACCTGTAACCCATAGCTATCGGGCTGCGGGAGATACGGCAGGGAAACCTCGATCGCTATAGAGATTAGTACTACGTTAAGAATGGTGCCTATGCCCGGCTTCTGTTTAAGCGGTATCCAAAACAGTAGCACCGCAAGACTCGTGAGGAACGTTGTTACACCGATACTCCAGCCGCTAATCTGTGAAACACCTTGAGATAAAACGGTCCACGGGCTATTCCCCGCCCCTGACGCAATTAACAAAGCATCGCCTATGCCAAATATCGTCAACCCTGTACACAAAATGCACAGGGTTAGAATCCGCGGCCGAAAACTCAAAGCGTGATCGGAGCTCCACGAAACAATTGGTATGCTTTTTACTGAAAATATTTTCATGCTGAGTTCAATGTTTGAAACTGGCCGGTGTCGGTGCTTTTCATTAGCGCTTGAACACCCTGCTCACGAGCTAAAGTGCGCAGATGCCGATACGGGGCTAAGTGCGAGGCCAAAAAAACCGTATCAACCGATTCACGGTCCTCAGCGTGGCGCAGGGCTATTGCTGCGCACCTAGCGAATAAGCAGTTATACTTCTTAAGCAAACCTGCCTCGAGCGACTCAAGTACTTTTGCTATTCGTTGCTGATGTGGACGGTTAACCATCAAGTCACCACTCCCTCAAACGCATTCCTAAGTAACCCTATAAGCTCGCGCTCACTAGGCCTTCCAATATCCGAGAAGCGTTTGTTACGCTCATAGATCGAATGGGCCTCAGGAGATAGCTCATCAACTCCCTGAACATGCCATGCAAGCTGCTTTAACTGGGGATAGTCTGCTAGCGAGATACGAACAGGCAGCCTACTGACTCTGCCACTCTTAGCCTCAAAACCTAGGTCACGTCGGTCTAGAGCGCTTATTACATTGTGGTAGGCACCTATACTCAAGGTGGCCTCACCCATCTCAATACGGTGCAGTGTCACGCGGGGTATGACCGCAGTCGCGGAGGCGGCATTTGCATTTATCTTAAATAACTTACGATACTGCCTTATCAGTTGCCCAATTGCGGCAAGTTGACTAATCGCATCCTCTGCTATTTTCCCTGTAATTTTCTTCATTCTGTTTCTTATAGAATACATTGCTAATGGTTGAACTGCTGTACTGCAAGCCTTGGCAGTAGGCGATTAGATTAGCCAAAGAGCCACATGTTCATTAAGCGCCCAGGCATCAGTGTGAAGCCGCCCGCCAACAGCAGTGCTCCAATATACAAACCAATCATATGACGTTTGTGTGCTTTTATATTACCGCACCTTGCCGCTTTATAGGCTAAGGGAACGGTGCGCAGGACTAACAAGCTTAGTAAATGAAGGTAGCCAAAATGATTTAAAAATAAAGGGCCTACTTGAGCCTCCATAAAGAGGGTCACGGTAGCAGTAAATAGCATTAATCCCATGTAGAGTTTGCCAAGTAACTGATGGGCTGGGGTGCCCTTGCGATTAATGAGTAAGTACGTTCCCAAGATGAAGGCCGGCGCTAAAGTGCCAAGATGTAAATAGGTGAGTTGCATATAGCTCATCGTAAATCCTTTTAGGCTGTTCTAATAGAAGCCAACCTATTTCCACTCAATAGTTGCACGATTTGGAACCCTTATAAAAAAAGGGATACAGAAGTATAAATCTGACCTTGCCGTATTCTTGTCACAGCACTTCTCTGTTTTTACTATCATATTCCCTATTTCAACCTAATTTGTGGCAAGGTTTGCCTCTATAAAATGTCGCTAATCATAGGTAAAAACATCTTCCAAAGATGTCTTGAATACGTTGGATATTTTAAAAGCAACTTCTAAGGATGGGGAGTATTTGTCTTTTTCAATGGCTAATATTGTTTGCCGAGTTACACCCACTTTATCTGCTAAAGCTTGCTGAGACATTTCGTCTGCCTCAAATCTTAATTTTCTAATATTGTTACTTAAACGCTTAGACAACTTAAATACCTTTGCGGTAATGGTAAAGTTGGGTGATGAAATTAGTCACTTCCGCTAGAACAAAAAATAGTAGTAACAAATGGGATATAAATGCGGGGGATGAATTTCCAAAAATATCATACCAACCACCACTTCCAACATACAAAAGCTGTATCAATAGAAACCATACTCCTATACTCAGGACCCAATAACCATTTCTGTAAGAAGTTAATTCAATCAGTGCATCTCTTTCATCTTCTTTATTTTTATCCCTTCCTGCCAAGAAAGATTGAATAATAATCTCCAATATCACGATTAGAATAATTGGTCTAAAAATGTCATTGAACGTAAATTCATGCCCAATATTAACCATTTGAATTGAAAAAAATTGGTAAAAATACCATCCAAACACTATTAGCGTAGCACCCAAAGAGGCAAGTAAACTTTTTTCCTTATACGACATACCTATCATCCAACTTAATGTATAAATATTTTTACATATAGTAAAATATATTTTACATCTTATCAAGATAAAATATCAATTCAGCTTAGAGCTTCAATAGTAGCAAGGGTTTGCTATATCTTTGTTTTTAGTGCTCTGAAACCCGCATTCCTGCGCTTCTTTGACAGAGTTTGTCACACCTTTAGTGATCTAAACGGGTTGATTCTAGGTGGTTTGTTCGATTTGCAACTATTCCCCGCCAGCAGCTTGCTGGATTGGGGTCTTCCTCTTGCTTCAAAGGCCATAGTTAAAGCCTTGCCTGTCACCTCGCTGTTGGGTGAATGTGATATTGCCCTGCCTATTGGCTTGCGAAAAAATAAACCCATTGCTACCGCTAGATACGACCAGCGGTTTTCAGCTCATATATACGTTACATCACCGCACCAAACTTGGTTTGCCTGTGCCACTGAAATTCTTGTCTTAGATGGTTCTCAATCGCCGCATGTTCTTGTTCTGCTTTTTATAAGTATGCTGCGGCAGCTGGCAACGCACTAAACCTAAGCGCTTGATGATGCCCGTAGCGCAATAACGGTACTTAATCATCACCTAGCAGCCCGGCCTACAAACAAGCCTTTCAACTTACTTATATTCTACCAAAGGAGCGCGCGAGGGACTGAAACACCTGAATCGCTATCACTTTACTAAACACCTTTCAGTTATACAAAATGGCTATAAGAGAGGTGAATATGAGCAACAATCGATACACAGAAGAATTTAAAGTAGAAGCAGTTCGTCAGGTAGTTGAGCGACGCCACAGTGTTACAGAAGTGGCAAGCCGCTTTGGCGTCACAACACACAGCCTTTATGCCTGAAAAAAATACGGCGCTGACCCTGCTAAACATCAAGAATTGGCGGCAGAGCTGGTTGAAATACGGCAACTCAAGAAAGAGCTTAAACGTGTTACAGAAGAGCGCGACATATTAAAAACAGCGGCGTACTTTGCCAACCAGCCCGAGTAAGGCACGCCTTTATCAGGTCTCACAGTGGAACTTAGCCTGTTCATTGGTCCTGCAACTTGTTAGACCTTCATCTCAAATATCGACTCTAACTCAGGTAATTCCTCACGTTGCTTGTGTATGATGTGTGTCATTGCAATCCTGCTAGTTATTTCTAGGAGCCTATTTTGAGTAGCTGCTTGCCAAGATTTTGCCCGGCATAAAGCCGCTGTAAAGTGGCAGGGATATTTTCAAAGCCCTCCTGTAAGTCGACCTGGTAAATTAATTGGCCCGATGAAATCCAGCCATTAAATCTTGAATGGCTTCCATCGCTCGCGGCATGTAATCCAAAATAACGAATCCTTCCATTCGCGCTCGGTTAATGGTCAGGTTCGACAAATTCGAGGGTCCGGGTATCGGTCCAGTCGCGTTATAGCCAGAGATACTCCCGCATAGAACAACCCGAGAGCGCAGATTAACGTGATCTAGGGCTGCCTCGAGGATGGGCCGCCTACGTTATCGAAGAATACGTCCCACTTGTCAGGGCAGTGATGAGCAATTTGCGCATTAACATCCTCATTTTTATAGTCGATGACGGCGTCGAAGCCGGCAGTCTCTTTTAACCATCGACACTTATCTGGGCCGCCAGCAATACCTACGACACGGCAACCCTTAATTTTTGCGATCTGACCAACAAACGAGCCAGTAGAACCTGCAGCACCAGAAACAAGAACGGTTTCACCGGCTTTAGGCTGACCAATCTCCAGCAAGCCAAAATACGCCGTGAGCCCGGTTATACCTAGCACAGACAACATCATTTCAGGCGACACCCCTGCTGGCAATTTAACCAAGCCCATTGGGCCTTCACCGGGGGCTGCAACCACATAATCTTGCCAGCAGCCGGTCGTTTGCACGAGATCGCCCACTTGATAATCGTCATGATGCGACTCTATGACTTCTCCAACAGAACCTGCCCGCATAGGCTCTCCGATGGCCACTGGCGGTAGATAAGCCTTGCGGTCAACCATCCAGTTACGTTGTGCAGGATCAAATGATAAGAAAAGATTCTTTACCAGCACCTCACCACTTTTCGGCTCAGGAATCGGCGTTTCGGCGTACTTGAAATTATGCGGACCAACCATTCCATAAGGTCGCTCGGCTAATAGCCATTGTCGATTTTTAGTCACGATAACTCTCCCAGTGCTCTTTTCATATTTGCTTCCCCTCCTAAAAATACCTTGATTATTCGGCGGCTACGCAACTTATTACCTCCCGTGGCGGGATAAAACCAAGTCAATTTCATGGCTTTGAAGTGCAAGCTCAACCGTTTAGCCTGTACAAAATACTCTGGCTTTACCTTTAAATTGGGCCAAGAATTTTGCTTATATTCTTGCGAAACTTTTCACCAAAGGGCGGACGCGCACCAATGATAGGCAAGACATCGATCATAGTTTGACTGTAAATCGCGCGGGCGTGGCTCAGGCTTCTAAACCCTTCCGGGCCGTGATAGGCACCCATACCAGAAGCGCCAACACCACCAAATGGCAGGTCCTCTTGTACGTAGTGAAGCGTAATATCATTGATACAAACACCACCACTTTGCACATGGCTTAGTAAATACTCCTGCTCACGCTTTATCTTTGCCGAAGTAATACATGGCAAGCGGATTTCGGCGGGGTTCAATCATATCTGGAACTTCAGTCATATCGGAATAGGTCATTACGGGAAGAATAGGACCAAATATTTCCTCGTGCATCACCAACATATCTTCATTGACGTTTTGTAAAATGTGTAAGGGCATACGACGATTGTCTTTAGACGCACGAGTTTTATCAGCACCAACAATCGTAAGCTTAGCGCCCTTGGCAACTGCGTCATCAATGTAGTTCTGTAACCTGGCGAAGTGTCTTTCGTTGATAACACCCGCGTAATCCTCATTTTCGGTGATGTTTGGATACATCGACTGTGCCTCATGAACTACCCGCGCAATGAGCTGCTCTTCCAGCTCATTCGGCACGACAACGTAGTCTGGCGACAGGCATAATTGACCACCATTTAAAAGCTTACCGAATGTAAGGCGTGTTCCCGCCAGATCAAGCTTTGCGCTACGGCCAATAATGACAGGTGACTTGCCGCCAAGTTCTAGCGTGACGGGAACCAGATTTTTTGAGGCTGATTGCATTACTTTTGCGCCGACATTAGTAGACCCGGTAAACAGAAGGTGATCGAAAGGCAGCTCCGCAAATCGTTGACTAATATCTGCACCACCGGTTACGACTGCGACTTCATCTTCTGAGAAATATTTGGGGACAACTTCGGCGAACAGTGCCGCTGTTTCAGGAACGAACTCAGAAGGTTTCAGTAATCGCTCGGTTACCTGCAGCAAGCGCACTGGTCAAAGGCGCAACAGTCAAACCAAAGGGCAGATTCCAAGGAGAAATGATGCCAACAACGCCCTTGGGGAAATGCCTGACCTGGCTCTTTCCGCCCAAAAAATTCATCGGCTTGTTGGTTTTTCGTTTTTCAGGTTTCATCCACGCTTTCAAATGTTTCATTGAATAGTCGATGCCTTCGACCTTTGACGCGAACTCTGAGAACAAACTGAATTCATAGGATCGTGCACCGCCAAATTCGCGTTTGGTCGTTTCCGCAAACTCTGTTTTATTTTCAACAATCAGTGCCTTTAGTCTCTTTAGGCGGTCAATCCGTGTCGAATAGGTGACTTCGCCCTCAGCACGGAACTTGCTTCTCTGCAGTTCGACTAGTGCTTCAGGTTCTGAGTGTCTAATTTGGTGACGTTTTGCGTGTTAGCTGTGCTCATAATTTGTATCTCAGGTTGGTCTGTATTTTTCTATTGATTGCGATTGCCTAGGGGTTTGATTCGCTTAAATATGGATGCAGCTTCCGCGCGAATGCCCTCTATGATGCGAACAGCATTCTTAATAAAGAGAGGCTCGGACGAAAAACTGACGATAAGATTTTGAACATCTTCAGGTAACTCTTCGTTATCCAGTGAGGGACCCTGGTCCCCTTGGGTTGCACCAATCAGAGAGGACGCCCATTGTTTTTACCACCTCTATCGCTTGCGCTTCACTCAATCTGAGTGAGATGGACGTGGCCTCAGCAAGCGCCTCACCTGATGTATGAACACTTGCTTAGAACTGATGAGCCGGGAATGGCAACATTGTGTTCGATCATATGTTCAAGCCTGATAAGTAAAGGTAAGAAGGTGCCATCTGCCGAGGCAGTGCTAAATAGTTTTTGGGAATACGCCTTACTCGTCATCGAATCAGATAAGTCATCGATGAAAACCTTACTCCATCGAATCAGGCTTTGCTCATAAAGAGTCAGGAAAAGCTCTTCCCTAGTTTGGAAGTAAAGGTACAGCGTGCCCTTGGCTAACCCAATGTTCTTGGCGAGTTTAGACATAGAGAATGCCTCATACCCAACCTCAAGGAAGTACGTTTCGGCCGCCTCTAGTACTGCGTGTCGCCGCAGCGCCTTTTGTTCTGCGCTTCTCGCTCTCTGATTAATCGCAACGACTGAACTCATGAGTATCTCCATACTGTTTTTTGTTTAGATACCTGGCTAAGATTGATTGACAGCTCTCGGCCATTAGCTGATCACCAAATCATTATATAACTGACCGACGGTCATTTCAATTTCTTTCTTGAGACGGGATATCTGACGGGCAACCTTCTCATTGGGTGACAAAACTAACCAATAAAAAAATCGGATATAAACCTAGGCCATGTCAGATAAATGTCTGGTCCGCACTGCATACTCTGGGAAC
>CALSUH010000007.1 GCA_943789485.1 uncultured Pseudomonadales bacterium | reverse complement strand
GAAACCGGCGAGTGGCTGCATGGCGCCTTGCGGGCGCGGAAGGATGAAGTCTAGCTCGTATGCGCCTATGCCGTATCGTCCAGGGACTTTCAAGGCTTCTTCGCTACCGGTCTTGATATGCCACCAGATGTCATCGCCGGCTTCAGATTCAGGAACAGTTACCGTGAACATGCCCGTTGAACGTCCTGCCGGAAAATGTGTGGGCTGCATGCCGCTGTATTTGGCGGGCTCGATGTAGTTCGCCGACCCGACAGGGATATCAACTGGCTCATCGTTTCGGTTAATGAAGCCAAAGGAAAAGCTCGCTGTACCGTCTGGGTTAGAAATCCATCCTTCCATGACAGGTATGATGGGCAGGCCAGTAGGTGGCGCAAGGCTCAAGAAACGGCCATTGTCTGCAGATTGGGCTTGTGCCTGGAGGCTAAAGACTGCGGTAAGGGCAAAGGCTAATAGCGCAAAGTGTTTTTTGATACTGTCGCATCGATGTTCTCTCCTCAAAGATCAGGTTCGATAAGTACGAATTTCTGTCTTACTCTTATTGTTAATCTGCCAGAGCGAAGAATCAGTAGTTAAAGCCAAACTACTGAAGTCCATTCAAACAGGCACGCTAGGATAAACGTCATTGTACGTAGGAGTCTAGTTCGCAACCGCCGAGAACCCGCGGGCTAGAGGGCTTGTTTTAAACAAAATGTAACAAGCTGCGCAATTGTCAGCATCGCCCCGAGTATGAGAGGATTCGCGCAGTCAATTTTAGCGAAGCAGACAGCCGAGCAGATTGGCAGGGCCTCAAAACCGCCTCTGGGCGGTCTATTGGTGAGCCCATCTGGCCAGTCCATACAATTGCACCTAGGAAACTTAAGTCGTGGATTTGAAGCGCAGACAGTCAGCCAGTAGCAGATGTGATTCGCCTTGAGCTAGCACAGGGCCGTAGGAAAACGCTCGCTACGGCTAGTAGTGGGATTATTGCTCAGTGCTGCATCGACCCTCGCCCCAGCGGCGCTCGATCGGGTAGGGGACTTTGCGCTGCTCGACAGCGCAGGGCACGTTCCATCAACTGAGCCGGTATCAGCATCGCAAGGCGCTTGGTGCTCATGGCGTACTCGGATGAGTGTGCGATCGATGGACGCGCTACGTAAGCGAACTATAAGGGAGCATTGCACATGCAGTACTCGCCGGAAGCGAATTCGAATTTCTCCTAATCGACTACTGAAGACTCGGGAGCGAGCGCGAGCTTGAGATGACCTGGGCACCGAGCCTGCCAATACTCGAAGACGACGGCCAACTGGTCTCGGAAACGCTGAAAATTGACAGAACGCCGGGGACGTGCTGGTGCTTAACCCCGAGCGCCTCTCGCTTGTTCTTACAAGGGCCCGCCCTCGGCACGAACTTGAATCGGCCCTAAGCGCATGATCACAGGCGAGGGTGTAAGCGACACCGATCCGGCAAGCCGGAGCAGGCTGCGCCATCGACTACCCCATGAAAGCGCTACAGCATGCCGAGTCAGCCACCCGACTATGCCAGCGAGATAGCGCACCTATCATCATCGAGAACTGTGCCGACTGCCACCGCCAGGGCGGCGTGGGCCCCTTCGCGCTGGACAGCTACATCATGGTTCTCGGCTGGTCACCGATGATCAAGGAAGTGCTGCTTAAACAAGCGCATGCCACCGACGCAGGTCGACCCCTACATAGGTCACTCCGAGTCGGCGCGCTATCTCGATCCGGATGATGTGCAGACGCTTGGTGCATTGGATCAACAACCGCGCGCCACGCGAGGCGACAGCGAGGCCGACCCCTTGGAAGACTGTTCGCTCGCAGCAAGACCGTACCGCAATGGGCATTATGGGGAGCCGGACTTCATCGTGACCGGCCCGAAGGAATGAGGTTCCCTCAACCGGCGTTATGGACTATGTCTATGACGATGCCGAGCTGCCCTTTCACCGAGGACAAATGGCTGCGCGCCATTCAATACATTGCAGGCGACGAGTCGGTGCTGCACCACTCTGGTGACGTTCGTTACAGCGCCGGAGGAGGACTTCTGGGGAGCCGAGCGCACGGATAAGCGAGTCTGTCACGCGCCGCTTCGTCGGCAGCTACCTCCCAGGGAAGACCAACGCGATCGAGTTCGCCGAGGGGACGGGCGTGCTGGTCCCGCAGGGGCACAGGCTGTCGATGCAGTTTCACTACGTGACTAACGGTCAGTCTGCGGTTGACGAAACGCAGGTTCGGGTTGTATTTCAGTGATGAGCCGAACCTGAAAGAAAGGCTGACGCAAGCAGTCGCAAGCCGCTTCCTGCTGCCGCCGAACGCCAACGATTTTGAGCTGCAGGCGGAGCAGAAGGTCGAGCAAGGTACTATCGTCGTCACCGGCGTGCGCGCGCAGCATGAACTTCCGCGGCAAGCGCATGAAGTTTGTAGTAGAAAACCCCGACGGGCTGACTCAGCGAGTTGTTCAGCGTTCCCGCTTACAACTATGGCTGGCAGCCCGACTACCTGCTGAGATGAGGCAGAGCTCAGTAGCTGCTGGCAGCACGCTGCGAGTGCTCGGCGCCTTCGACAACTCGCTATTTCGAACCCGTCGAATCCAGATCCAGACAAAGAGGTCACCTTCGGCTTGGAGAGCTGGGAGGAGATGTTTACCGGCTACTTCACATTCTACAAGCAGTGACATAGAACGAGAGCTCGGGTATAAACAGCTTAGACATACTTTAATACCACCGCTCCCTGTGCAGTGCATCGAGCCCTTATAGATTGCTGTTGGTTATCGCTACTTTAAGCCGCAGCAAGTGATTTTTCTTCGACGATGTTAACTATGCAGTTATGACTGATAGTAATTCTCCCTTATTCTATGGTTGGAAAATTGTCTTCGCCATTTTGGCTCAGCTGACGATTACCAGTGGCTTGAGTTTCTATAATCATGCCATTTATCTCACGGAGTTGGCTGCGAATCCCAACTTCGATGTGCAGACAGCCTCATTCGCAGTATCGCTGTTTTTCCTGTCAGGTGGAATAACTGGCTTGTGGGTCGCGAAATGGGTGCAAGACTATGACCCAAAAATCTGCATCAGTGCTGGGGCTATAATTTCTGGTTTCGCATTGAGTTCCTTGGCATTCGTTCAAGAGATCTGGCAGCTGTATCTTGCCTTTATATTTTTCGGAGCGGGTTTCTCTGCCTCTGCATTGATTCCAGCTACCACCTTGGTAACGCGTTGGTTCCATCGAAAAAGAGCTATGGCTTTGTCTATAGCCTCTACGGGTCTATCTCTAGGTGGCGTCGTGTTGACACCGCTATGCGTGTTACTCGTTAAGTCCTTGAGCTTTGAACTTGCCGCCCCGCTAATGGGATTGTTGTACATGGTAGGCGTAATTCCTATCGCCTGGATCTGGTTGCGGGCGAGCCCTGAGTCGATGGGTTTGCTGCCGGATGGTGAGGAGTCCCCACCTATTTTGGCGCCACTCAACACAGAACAGAGAAGCGAAGATGGCAAAGCGGCTGCCGTTTCTAGGGACTTGGGGTCAGACGGCATTACCTTTAAGCAGGCGCGTGGTACGCGCTTTTTCTGGGGCATCAGCATCGGCTATATATTTTTGATGATGGCGCAGGTTGGAGGCATTGCTCACCAATACGGCTTGGCGAGAGAATTGTTAAGCGAGTCACAGACTGCTATGGCGATTGCGATACTGCCTATTGCCAGCATCGTCGGTCGCTTAATCGGTGGTTGGCTAGTCGATAGAATGTCAATTCGACTATTCTCCATTGGCATGATGATTCTGCAGGGGGTTTCTCTGAGCGTGCTCGCCTTAGGTATGAACGTGCTCACGCTCTGCCTCGGTCTCGCCTTGTTCGGCGCCACCGTGGGTAACCTGCTGATGCTGCAGCCGCTATTGATCGCTGAGGCTTTCGGTATTCGTGAGTATGCTAGGATTTTCGCGGTGGCAAATCTCATGTCTTCCTGGGGGACCGCCGCCGGGCCCGCAGTTTTGGGATTAGCAGTCGCAGCCAATGCTAACTTGTACAGCCTGTCCTATTGGATAGCAGCGACTGCAGGCGTGGTCGGATTGATCTTATTTCTTTCCGGTGGCAAATTAAGAGAATTCTGATCCTCACATGGCTAAGTCGTTGAAATTGAAATCATGAAAAAAATATTCTTCGGTTTGATTGCTTGTCTTGCCCTATTGGTGGGCTTAGCTTCTTTTGCAGGCTTTCCTCCTTCCTACTTAATGGCAGCACCGGGAGTGGCCACAGGAATAGGCTCTAAGTTGCTTTGCAGTGCGCGTTATGTCTCCAGATTTTCGCAGCAGCAGTCTTTCGGTGACCTGGTTCAGTACTCAGGAATCCTGCAGGGGCTAACTGTAGAGTACGACGAAGCGCAGAAGAGTGTAACGACTTCTTTATTCGGCTTGAGCAAGAAGACGGCGAGCTATAGCAGCCTAACATCGGCTGCGCGATCGACTACTCAGGCTTTGACCAGCGCGCCTCGTTGCAGGCAGAGCGAGTGCTCGGCCAGCGATGCAGCCGTGGCCAGCAGGGAGATACGGTAGGTGCACTGCCGACTCAGAGCATGGAAGCGCTACTTGCTCGCGCAGCTGCTCGCTACCGACAACGCGGCGGGCCTCAACACCCGCGCCCTTCTGGTGGCGCACCGGGGCAGGGTGGTCGCCGAAGCCTACGGGCAGGGCGCAGATGCAGACACGCCACTGCTGGGCTGGTCTATGGCGAAGAGCCTGACGGCAGTCATGCTGGCGAATCTGGAATACCGCGGGGTAGCTGGACCTCGAGGCGCACGCCCGGATTTGAATTCATGGCAGGGTGACGAACGCTCGACAGATTCGGATCAGCGATATGCTAACCATGACCGATGGGCTCGCCTTCTCCGAGGAATACGATCCCGGCGACGATGCGACTGCGATGCTCTTCACCGAGCCTTCATCTTCGGAATTCGTCAATGGGCAAGGCCGCGTCTGCATGCGCCGGGCACGACGGTTCAACTACAGCTCGGGCACGGCGAAACTTGCTGGCGCGCGTGTACTTCGACAAGGTGCCGGCGGCACCTCAAGGAAATTACGATGCCTACATGACGAGAGCATTCATCAAACGCTGGGTTTCCAGAATGCCAGTTTTCGAGGTCGACGCCAGCGGTGTATTCATGGGCAGCTCCTATCTGTACGCATCGGCGCGAGACTGGGCTCGCATAGGTCAATTGATGCTGAACGGCGGGGCCATTAATGGGGCGAGGATTATGACTGACGATTGGGTGAGCAGAGCAACAACAGCAAATATCTCTGAGAATCAGAGAGCCTATGGCTATCAGTGGTGGCTAAATCAAGGTAACGAGGAGCTGCGTTGGTCCGACATCCCAGCTGATGCTTATTCAGCTCAAGGTAATCGGCAGCAATACCTCATGGTAATCCCATCGCTTGATCTAGTCATTGTGCGGTTAGGCTGGACAGCCGGGGGCTACCCGGTGAATGAAATCTTCTCTGAGATCATTAGTAGCCTGTAACCGGGCATTGATGATAACCGGTCGTGGTTTTGAACTAAGGTTGTAGTGAGTTCGCTACCGCGTCAGCTTCTTGGCTTTGTGCGGTATCATGAAGATTGCTGATGACGCCTCCCTAGCTTTGCCGACCAAACAGCCTTCGGCAATCGCTAGGACTTTCTCGCGAAGTGGCGCAATTTAGCGTTTTTGAACAGCATCGCTTGCGCATCAATCTGCACAGTTGAGGTTTCCAAGGCAGTCACGACATGGCGCGTGGGTGTCCTCACAGCAACAAGTCTGACTTTTTCGGGCACTTCTTTCATGGCGTTTTTTTGCCCAATTTAAGGGCGTTTCCCGGTGTCGATATTAGCTGTATAGCGGCGTTTCAGCGGGTTTCCGGGGGAGCGCGGGCGTAGACATTTCCAAGCTTAAAGGTCGAGATCAACCAACAAGCCACACTCTGGCTCAATTATCCCTGTAGGAAAGGTGCTCAGCGCGTGAGAAGCCTTCGCGGATTTGTGCCTGTGAGGACTTAGCTGGCCATCATGTCTACCCACCGCTGGGGTGCACGGGTAACTTTGCCATTGTGGTCTGTCCAAATATGTTGAGTAAAACCGGTTACCAGAATCGATTCATCTCCTTCCTTACACACTGCATAGGCAAAGCGAATTCGTCTGCTTTTATTTTCCTCAACCCAAGCGCGAACTTTCACAATGTCGCCATAGCGCAAACTTCCTAGGTAACGCAGGCCTACCTCGCTCACCGGCAGGCGAAAACCATCGTTTTCGATATTCGCATAGTCGCTGCCGAGTTTACGCATATAGTGACTGCGCGCCTCTTCAAAGTAGACTAAATAACCGGCATGGTGGACTACGCTCATGGCGTCAGTTTCGGCATAGCGGACGTAAAAACTCGATTCGATTACTACCGGCTCTTTTCCATTTGGCATAGTTAATTCTTAACCCTTGATTTATGTTACCAGTACTTATGTCGTCAGTATAACCATAGCGTTCTGCATTCTCATTACAATTACCCTGACAGTAGAATTAATCAACTTCAGACTTGTGTCGCTGTGTTTTGAGTGCATTATCTGTTAATTTTCAGCGCTACGCCTTAGTCCGCTGGCAATTTATTAGCCAGTTCATTAGCACGCAGATCGAGATGGTTTCTTAGATATGTTGGAATTTCCAGAACCCCCCAAAAGTTATGGCTCAGTTTTTCTCGAGGAAACAGACAAGCCATTGCCGGAGAAAATTGATCAGCGAACTCGCTATGCATTCTTTAGCACCCTAGCGACAGGTGGTAAGTCTTTGATTAAGTCGTGTAAAGATCTGCATCTATCGCGATTCATTTGTTACAAGACGCTGAAGCCGGAATTCGCAAATGATGAGATCGAGCAGCAGCGATTGATTAGAGAGGCGCGCGTAACGGCAATGTTGCAGCACCCCAATACTGTGCCAACCTACGAACTTGGTCGCGATACGAAAGGCAATCCCTATTTTACTATGAAGTTGGTGCATGGCTACACGCTAAGAGAAATTTTAGATTATCGTGAGCGCTATGATCTCACTCAACTGATGAAGCTACTCACCCAAGTTGCTTATGCACTGAAGTATGCCCATAGCCACGGCGTGGCGCATCGGGATATTAAGCCGGAAAATATATTGGCGGGTCCCTATGGCGAGGTGTTGGTACTCGATTGGGGTCTCGCCAAGGTATGGCATCCCGACGGCACTGCAGTTGAGGACGTGGATGTTGAGTCGCCAGATATTGATGACATCACCTTAACCGGGCAGGGCAAGGTGCAGGGGACGGTGCACTATATGTCACCTGAACAAATTAATAAGGACCCGAACATTGATTCGCGCACAGATATCTATAGCTTTGGTGCAGTACTGTATGAAGTTCTGTCGGGCAAGTGTCCTGCCAATGGAGAGCGGATTCATCATATCGTTGAGAGTGTGCTTAGCGATATACCTCCACCCCCCTCAGAGGTCACCAAACAACATGTGCCGCCACTGCTCGAGAAAGTTGCGATGCGTTGCCTGCAGAAAGAGGCGACAGATAGATTTCAGTCTGTGGATGAGCTGCTGATGGTATTGCAGCAAAACTGGCAGTCGACTCTAAGTTAGTCGTGAGGCGCTATTTGGGTTAATCACTAATATTGCACTTTGCCCAATTACGCTACACTATTTATTATTTACTATTCTGGATCTGCTTTCTAGTTTCTATTGCATAGTCGTTTATGTAATTGACTAGGTAATCGATCCGCTACCCTCGGAGAACTGTTGTGTTGTTAAAACAAAGAACAAAAATAATCGTTGCCAGTGCTGCGTTGCTTTTATCGATATTCAGCGCAAATTTAGTTGCGCAACAGGCCGATCTCATCTTCGCTGGCGAGAACATAATCACGATGGACGCCTCCGATGCAGTAGCAGTTGCCGTGCGCGGCGATCGAATAGTTGCTAGCGGTTCGCGGGCAGAGGTTTTTGAGTTAAGAGGAGACGATACTCGTGTAATAGAGTTGGGTGATCGAGCCCTGCTTCCCGGTTTCATTGATGCGCACGGTCATTTTTCCGGCGTATCGCGTTACGCTGCTCTTCTAGACCTTTCCTCTCCGCCAGTCGGTGGCGTCACCAGTATTGAGGATATCGTGCGTGCATTACGTCTGCGTATCGAAGCGGAGCAAATTCCCGCTGGTGATCTTGTGTTTGGGTTTGGTTATGACGACTCCCTGTTGGCGGAAGGGCGGCACCCGAATCGCGATGATCTAGACCGAGCTTCAACAAATCACCCGATTGTAGTTAGACATGTGTCAGGACACTTGCTAGCGGCCAACACCATGGCTCTGGAACAGGCAGGACTATCCAGCTCAACGCAAAATCCGGAGGGTGGAATAATTCGACGCCGAGCAGGAAGTAACGAACCAGACGGCGTAATGGAGGAGACAGCGATGGGAGCGTTTCCCGGCTCTACCGGCAATATGGGGCCGGAGGAATTGAGTCAGCTGAGGCGCGATGCCATAGCTATTTATGCGGGTTATGGGGTTACTACAATACAGGACGCGAACATGAGCACTGCCTATGCAGATTTGATGCGGGCAGAGGCCGAAGCAGAGCCATATGCTGTAGATATCGTAGCATTTATTATGGCTAACCCGCTAAGCGATGAGGAGTTGCAGGCGGTAAGCCATGATGAGAATTACACGGGCGGTTTTCGTGTTGGCGGAGTTAAATTTACTCTTGATGGCTCCCCCCAAGGTAGAACCGCGTGGATGTCACAGCCCTATACGCAAGGCCCTCCCGGGCAGAGTGCGGACTATGTGGCCTATCCTAGCTACAGTCCCGAAGCCTATAAGGCGCGAATGCCAGGTTTGTTAGCTAGAGGCGTGCCTGTTTTGGCGCATGCCAATGGAGATGCGGCTATTCAGTTGATGATAGATGGCATTGCCGAGGCCGTTTCCGGAAATGAGCTGCCTGATCATAGATCGGTTGCTATTCATGCACAATTGGCGAGACCGGATCAGCTGACTCAGTTTAAAGAGCTAGGCATTATTCCTTCTTATTATGCGGCTCATCCCTATTTTTGGGGCGACTGGCATCGACTTAGTTTCGGTGAGGAGCGGGCAAGCTTCATAAGTCCCGTGAAGGCAACAGTCGAGCTCGGTATTCCCTATACTGTCCATAATGACTCGCCGGTCGTGCCGCCGAATATCATGCGTCTTGTTTCCATCACGGTGAATCGTCTTACTCGAAGCGGCTACGTGTTAGGGCCTGACCAACGTGCCTCAGTTATGGAGGCGCTCTACGCAGTAACACAGGGGGCCGCCTATCAGTATTTTGAGGAAGATGAGAAGGGCTCTATAACAGTAGGTAAACGCGCAGATTTCGTTATTCTCGAGCAGAATCCCTTAACGGTAGATCCTCTGGACTTGGAAGACATAGCGATTGTTGAAACCTTCGCCCGCGGCTTATCTGTCTACAGAAATTAAGTGATTGAAGACAAATAATTGATAAGGAGTTACAAATGAAGGCTGCGTTTATTGGGCTTGGAGTAATGGGTTACCCTATGGCTGGTCATCTTAAGAATGCTGGCATAGATGTCTGTGTTTACAATCGTACTGCCGAAAAAGCGCAGTGTTGGGTAGACCAATACAAGGGAAGCATGGCGGACACACCAGCCGCGGCTGCGGACGGCTGCGATGTCGTGCTGAGCTGCGTGGGCAACGATGACGATGTGCGTCAGGTTTTACTTGGCGATGCGGGTGCGTTGTCGGCTATGCGCCCAGGCGCACTATTAGTTGATCACACGACAGCGTCGGCCACGCTAGCACGAGAACTGAACTCAGCAGCGGCTGAGAAGGGCGTTGGCTTTCTGGACGCGCCCGTGTCTGGCGGGCAGGCCGGTGCCGAGAACGGGGCATTGACGGTAATGGTTGGCGGCGCAGATTCGCACTATGAAATTGCCAAACCTGTGCTTGAAAGCTACTCCAAATTCAGTAAATTACTTGGTCCTGCGGGCAGCGGGCAGCTGGCAAAGATGGTAAATCAGGTGTGTATCGCAGGTATCGTTCAGGGTCTCGCCGAGGGTCTTAACTTTGCGCAGAAGGCAGGGCTTGATGGCGAGGCGCTGATAGAGACTATCTCCAAGGGTGCGGCGGGCTCGTGGCAGATGGACAACCGCTTTGAAACTATGCTCGCAGACCAATACGAATTTGGCTTTGCCGTAGATTGGATGCGCAAGGATTTAGGAATTGCTATTGCCGAGGCAAAAAATAACGGCGCTGATTTGCCCGTGGCAGAATTGGTAGATAGTTTCTACGCAGAGGTACAAAAAATGGGCGGCGCGCGCTGGGATACTTCCAGCCTGCTTGCGCGGCTTACTAGGAAGTAACAATCCCTTAGGGATTCGGTTCCCTATTCGGTTGCGGATTTCTTCCTTGAGGATTCGGCCTTCCTAGGGTGTACAATCTCCCAGGGAGCGCGTCATTGACGCTCACTCGGGTAATCCCATAACTCCGTGAATTAGCCGTATTTCTATTGATTCTTAGCCTCTAAACCTCTAAATTACGGGCTCAGCATGATAAACCTGTAGGGGGTTGAATGAAATCTTCACTACCACTAATTTTAGCATTTTCAGGCGCTTTCTGTAGCATTGCCCTAGCTCAGGAGGCTACCTATGACGCACCTAAAACCGAATATGGCCATCCAGATTTACAGGGTGTTTGGAACTTCAGCTCGAGTACGCCCATGCAGCGTCCCACGCAGTTTGGAGAGCAGGAATTTCTGACCCGAGAGGAGGTTGAGACAGCTATTGCACGGCAAGAAGCACGGGCAATTGCAGCGGATGCGGCTGCGGCGAAACTTGTCGTTAACCCAGAAGCTCCTTCTGCTACGGATGACCCCGGTGGCTACAACGATTTCTGGTTTGAGATGGCGAATATAGGCGATACAGTTCGAACCTCGCATATTGTGTACCCGCTAAACGGCCGACTTCCCCCTGCTGTAGAAGGTGCACAGAGACAGTTCGGTGGCTTGGGTCCGGATATTCCAAGTACTAGACCAGTTAGATTCGTAGTTGGCGGTATCGCTAAGGATGGGCCTGAGGATCGAGGCACGTCTGAACGATGCTTAGTTGGCTTCAACTCTGGCCCTCCGTTCACACCTAGCCTTTATAACAACAATGTACAAATTTTTCAGAACAAGGATACCGCCGTCATCATGACTGAGATGATTCACGATGCGCGCATCGTTCGTCTTGGGGACAAGCCAGAATTAGCAGATGATATTCGACTTTGGTCGGGCGATTCTCGCGGCTGGTATGAAGGTGACTCGCTAGTTGTAGAGACGAAGAATTTTAATGGCCTACGTCAGACGTTTTCAAGTACTGGGGATACCATGGACTTAGTATTAACCGAAAAGTTCACCCGCACAGCATTTGGTACCGTTGACTACGAATTTACTATTGATGATCCTGCTACGTTTACCGACAAGATTACCGCTGTCGTACCAATGACAAAAGTGGCGGGTCAGCTATACGAATATGCATGCCATGAGGGTAACTACGGCATGTTCAATATCTTGCGCGGCAAGCGCATGGAAGATCGCCGGGAAGCAGAAGGCGAACAATAAGGAATAGATAGTAATTGGATTGTAAATCCTAAATATTAGCTAAAAGACAAAAACAATTAAGGGCAGTAAATGAAAACTCTAATTCAAAAAAAAATAGCGCAGTTTGGACTATTCACTTTAGTGGGCATTTTCTCCGTCACTCAGGCAGTTGCGCAAAGTGGTGAGATTCCACGTACACCTAGCGGCAAGCCAGACCTTAGCGGCATATGGCAGGCGATGACATCGGCGCACTATGATGTTGAGCCTCATGCTGCATCAGAAGGCCCCCACCCAGGTTTGATGGGAGCAATCTCGGCAACGCCAGCCGGCTTAGGAATCGTTGAAGGCGGGAGAATTCCTTACAATGAACAGTCGCGACGCATTCGCGATGCGAACAAAGCTAACGCACTAGAAAATGATCCATTGACTAAGTGTTATATGCCGGGCGTTCCTCGCGCGAATTACATGCCTTTTCCTTTTCAGATAGTGCAATCTGAAGGCGTCATTCTTATAGCCTATGAAGTTGCTGAATCGAATCGCATCGTCTACGTTGATCAGCCAGAACTTGAGTCGCAGGTTGACGCTTGGATGGGACATTCGAATGCGCATTGGGAAGGCGATACGCTGGTAGTTCGAGTTTCTGGTCAGATGCCTGATACATGGTTCGATCGTTCCGGTAATCACCACAGCTACGAAATGGTAGTCGAGGAACGTTGGACTGCGACAGGCGCGGACCACGTTCAGTACGAAGCGACTATTACTGATCCAAATACTTTCACAGCACCTTGGACAATTAGTTTTCCACTCTACCGTCATGTTGCGGACAGTATGCAGCTACTCGAATTCAAGTGCGCTGAATTTGCCGAAGAGTTTTTGTATGGCGAATGGCGCAAGCCAGGCACGCCTCGAGGCAATCCGCCTCAGTAGACGTTTGATCGATTAAAAAAAGGCCTGTGGACTAAGTCGCAGGCCTTTTTTTATGGGCTGTCATCGATAATCGGATTCAGGCTAGCTTAATGAGAAATGAATTAGCGGCGGCAGTTGATGTTAAAAAGAGCAGCTATAAATGTGTTAGCAGCGCTTGTTGTTCTAGCGAGCACTCCGACTTTCGCACAGCTAGCATGCGACGGCCAACACTCCTTCGTAGGCGGAGCCTCGCCAGACTCTGGTGCCCGTTACTCAAGCCAATTAAGCTGGGCAGCTACAATTTCTATCGGTGCTCTTGCTCAGTCTGAATACCTCGGTCAGCTAGCGAACCTCTATGTGGCGTGCGAGACCGCAGGTGAGTGTACTCAGCGCGATTTCGCAGAGTATCTTCCGCGGCGTGGTAGGATCGGCTGGTGATTCGGTTAACTTGTATGTGGGTCGTATCCTAGACCATTTTTTACTATTTTAGCCGTGTCCCCACTTGTTTCTATGAGCAGGAACAATATTTTGAGCCAGATTCAGAATATTACGATGATCTTTTCTTTATTTTCCCCTCGCGTTTAACTATGAAAATCTAGTATCATGCCGCACCGTTTTTCCCCTAACTTATTAACTAACCTTTGGGCAGCACAATGACTGATTTATCACTATATAGAAACATAGGTATTTTCGCCCACGTTGATGCCGGGAAAACCACGACCACAGAGCGCATTCTTAAGCTAACCGGTAAAATCCATAAAACCGGAGAAGTACATGATGGCGCAGCAACAACGGATTTCATGGATCAGGAGAAAGAGCGCGGAATCACTATCCAGTCTGCGGCGACGACCTGTTTCTGGAAAGATCACCATTTAAATATTATAGATACCCCAGGTCACGTTGATTTCACTGTTGAGGTGTATCGCTCGCTTAAAGTGCTGGATGGAGGCGTAGGTGTTTTTTGTGGCTCGGGCGGTGTTGAGCCCCAGTCGGAGACCAACTGGCGCTATGCTAATGACTCAGAAGTATCGCGCATTATTTTCGTTAACAAGCTGGACCGCGTAGGCGCAGACTTCCTCAAAGTTGTTGGTCAGGTCGAAAACATTCTCGGCGCAAACCCTCTGGTCATGGTTTTACCCATCGGTACTGAAGAAGATTTCATAGGTATAGTTGACCTTCTCACACGCAAATCACATATTTGGCCTGATCCGGGCAACCCTGAAAAATTCGAAGTTGGGGAAGTGCCTGAAGACATGGTTGATCAGGTAGAGCAATACCGTGAAAAATTAATTGAAATGGCTCTCGATCAAGATGATGACCTGATGGAGGCCTATCTAGATGGCGAAGAGCCGTCGATAGAGGACATTAAGCGCTGCATCCGCAAGGGCACAATCGCCTTGGACTTCTTCCCTACTTATTGTGGTTCTGCGTTCAAAGATAAAGGTATTCAATTGGTATTGGATGCGGTTGTTGATTACCTGCCCAATCCAACTGAAGTTAAGGCTCAGCCTTTAACCGATGAGCAAGGCGAACCGAATGGTGAATTAGCCCTGGTTTCTGAGGCTGAACCATTTCGCGCATTGGCGTTCAAAATCATGGAAGACCGCTTTGGCGCCCTAACCTTCGTTAGGGTGTATTCCGGCGTGCTAAACAAAGGCGATACCATTTTAAATTCATTTACAGGTAAAACCGAGCGCATTGGCCGTATGGTAGAAATGCATGCCGATGACCGTAATGAAATTGATAGAGCGCAAGCCGGTGACATTTTTTCTATCGTTGGCATGAAAAATGTGCAAACAGGCCACACTTTATGCAGCAAAGATCACCCCTGTACGCTGGAGCCCATGATTTTCCCCGACCCGGTTATATCAATTGCGGTATCGCCCATAGACAAGAGTAGTGTTGATAAATTGGGCGTTGCGATTGGCAAAATGGTAGCGGAGGATCCTTCTTTTCGGGTTGAGACAGACCAAGATTCCGGTGAAACCATTCTCAAAGGAATGGGCGAGCTACACCTCGATATTAAGGTCGATATTTTGAATCGTACTTACGGTGTTGAGTTGGAAGTAGGCGCACCTCAGGTCGCCTACCGTGAGACAATTACGCAGGAAATTGAAGATACCTATACTCACAAGAAGCAGTCAGGTGGTTCCGGTCAATTCGGTAAGATCGATTACCATATTAAACCCGGTGAACCAGGTTCCGGCTATGTATTTACCTCCAAGGTTGTGGGCGGTAACGTACCGAAAGAATTCTTCCCTGCCATTGAGAAAGGTTTCAAAGGCATGATGGAGCACGGCCCAATAGCGGGCTTTCCGGTTTTGGACATAGAAATTGAACTATTTGACGGTGGCTTCCACGCAGTGGATTCATCGGCAGTCGCTTTCGAGCTTGCTGCAAGAGGCGCTTACCGTCAGTCAATGCCTAAAGCCGGACCTGAGTTAATCGAGCCGATCATGAAAGTAGATGTATTTACGCCGGACGATCACGTGGGCGATGTAATCGGCGATTTAAACCGTCGTCGCGGCATGATTAAAGATCAGGATACGGGGACCACAGGTGTTCGCATTAAGGCAGACGTGCCTCTTTCTGAAATGTTTGGCTACATTGGCAGCCTGCGAACAATGACCTCAGGTCGCGGTCAGTTCTCTATGGAGTTCTCTCATTACCAGCAATGCCCAAGGTCAGTCTCTGAAGCTGTTGTTGAAGCTGAAAAAGAAAGACAGGAAGCGAAATCCAAGAAGTAGGTCGATATTCTTGTTTTTGAAGGCTCCGATAAAAATCTTTACCGGGGCCTTTTTTATAGGCATAAGCCCTTTATTCTGAGATTTCTGCTAAAAAAAATAAAGAGACTTCTATGGCTTCACCTACACCTTCACCTACAACGGCACGCTGGACAAATCGCTTTTCGTTTTTGATGGTCGGCATTGGTGCCTCCGTTGGTCTCGGTAATCTGTGGCGATTTCCTTTTCAGGCTGGGGAGAACGGCGGCTCGGCTTTCGTGCTTGTTTATCTGTTGTGCATTATTGGTATCGTCTATCCGGTGCTAATCGGAGAGCTTGCTGTGGGCCGACATATGGGCTTGTCTGCCGTTGGCTCAACCAAAGAAATGGCTCGCTCTGCTGGCCGCTCGCCTTGGTGGGGCCTTGTCGGTGGCATTGGAGCCTTAGCGACTTATATGGTGCTATGCATCTACGGTGTTATATCGGGACGAGTATTAGCGTACGCCGTGGCTGGATTTGGCGGCGGTTTTGTCGAAGGTGCAGTGCCAGAGATTTATGCGACACCTGTGCGTGTGTTTCTGTGGCAAACGCTATTCATGGTGATAACTGTCGCTATTGTGCTGCGCGGATTACACAAGGGCCTTGAGAGTTTCTCTCGACTAAGTATGCCTGCGTTTTTTATCATGCTCACGTTGCTTTCTGTTTATTCCCTCAGAAACGGTGACGCGAGCGCTGCCTTCGACTATCTGCTTAGCCCTCGTTTTGAAGAATTAACGCCGCAAGTTATGCTGGCCGCCTTTGGACAAGCATTTTTCTCTGTGGTTGTTGGTGGCGCAGCTATGTTGACCTTCGGCGCCTATTTAGACAAGAAGGCTAACATTGCCAATGACGGCCTGGTCATTGCAACATCCGACACCATTGTGGCCCTTATGGCTGGGCTCATGATTTTTCCTATTGTTTTCCAGTTCAACCTAGATCCGGCCATGGGTATGGGTTTGATCTTCAGCACCATGCCCCATTCATTTTTGCAAATGCCCGCTGGCTCTGTGGTTGGCGGACTATTTTTTAGTCTCGCTGCTTTGGGTGCACTCACGTCCTCTATTGCGATGTTGATGCTTGCTGCTGTAGCTGTCGAAGAGCAGTTGCATTTGCAGCGTAAGACTGCCGTGCTGACGCTAGGCGTAATCGCCTGGGCGGTAGGCGCTGTAAGCGCGTTCTATCCGCACATAAATGAAGAAATAGATTTCTTTTCAGGGCAGGTGATGATGCCCATTGGCGGGATATTAATCGCAGTTTTTGCAGGTTGGATAGCACCGCGAGAAGTGATGCGTGTTGAACTCTCTGGATTGAGCGATACGATGTTTAGTGTCTGGCAGTTTATTGTGAGATACATGGCTCCTTTACTTGTAGGAGGCGTGTTGGTCCTTGGCGTCTCCGCTCGTTTCTAAAGTTTCTGATTGGATCAGGCGCTAACGTCGCGGGTTAGCGATATCAGCCTCGGCAGCAATAAAGCCAAATGCACTCCAGCTAGAACCGGATACTATAAGCTGCAATAATTCGTCTGAGCGTTCTCTGTGCCCATTGTAATAAAAGTAATTTGCGATGCCATATGCTACTGCGGCGTTACTAGGGTCATCACCATTAGCCGCCATCATGCTTTCAATTTCCATCTCTTGCTTATAAAGAAGACAAAGCTCATGGTAGCTCATATTTTCGATGATGATCATGTCAGCGGAAATTTCATTGAGTGCTATAGCAGCTTCCTCTTCGTTTCCCATACGGCGAAGGATCATATAAATCCAGTGGCCAGTCGAAACGAGATTATCATCATAGCCGCCCAAGTTATATCCATTGCGAAAAGCGGTGAGTGCCCTTGGCCAATCCTGTTTCAAGTAATAGGCTAATCCCAAGTGATACCAAACGTTGCCTTGAGTGCTTGTTAACGGGATATTCTGGGCATTGGGCAAACCATCAGGTTCAACTTGCGAGGGTAAATTCTGCATCAGTTCAGCGGCAGTCTCTAAGTCAGAAATCGCTCGATTGAACTCCCTAATTGAAATGTAGCGATGCCCACGATGACGATAAAAGCGGGGATCTTTAGGAAATTTTTCCACGCCCTCGGAAAATATTTCAATCGAAAGACGATAGTCTCCAGCGTAGGCGATGCGCCGACCAAGCCAGATGATATTGTCAGCGTCGTTCGGATCCGACTCGTAATTAGTCTGTGCGGTTTCAAGGTTTAGCCGCGCGCTGTCATTAAGTTCTGCAGCATATAGTGCCTCTCCCTGCAAAGACAGAGCTTGAGCGCCTGCAGGCACTTCCCGGAGCAATTCAGCAGCATTTACAGGGTTTAGTAAACCGCAGCTACCTACAATCGCAATAACTAGAAGTATCGGTCGAATGTTTTGCAATTTGTACTCCTGAAAAGAGAAGATGCTCAAGACGTTTATAACGTAATCTCTTAAGAAAACCTACCTACTAGAGCCTCTTACTTTATTACTATTCACTTTTTTCTCAGATTTAGAAATAGTATTTGTCAATAGACCCTAAGTGGCCAATGGTAGTTGCGGCTAAAAATCAATGTGGATATAGCCAGGCTCGGGAGTATCTTGATAGCAAAAGGAACTTAAGAGTTTAGTGTGGATTCAATGGTGCTTCGATAGCAGGCTACTATTCATGAACGCTAACAAACTCATTCAGAGCCTTACGCTGTATATCCGGTATCCGAGTTCCCTTCTCGGGGTAGCCTGTTACGATTACCATCAAAGGCTTTTCTGTAACTGGTCTTCCTAGAATCGTATTCAAGAATTTCATCGGGCTAGGCGTATGAGTCAGGGTTGCTAGACCGGCATTGTGCAGTGCGGCGATTAACAAGCCGGTTGCAATGCTGGCTGATTCTGTCACATAGTAGTTCTTGAGCTTGTTGCCCTGAGCATCTAGTTTAAATTTTTGCGCAAAAATCACTATGAGAAAAGGCGCGTGTTCGAGAAAGGGTTTGCTCGAGTCTGTCCCAAGTGGCGCCAGCGCATCAAGCCAGTCTTGAGGCGCACGCTTTCCGTAAAACTCCTTTTCTTCTATTTCTGCCGCAGTGCGGATCTCTCGTTTGATACTGGGGTCGCTGATCAAAGCGAAGTGCCAGGGTTGTCTATGCGCGCCGCTAGGAGCGCTGCCACCTGCTGTAAGGCAGGCATCGATTACCTCTCGCGGCACCTCTCTAGGGGAAAAGTCACGTACCGTCCTTCTTTTTTGCATTAGCGTATTAAAGTCTATAGCCCGGGTTTTCATTTCGCCTGTGGATAGCTCCTCGAAATCGAGTTCAATCGTATTTTTAAGCGTAGTAGGGGTTTGCTCTGACATAATTTCTTCGCTATCGCTAAATATTTTTCTGAGACTTCGTTTATACCTGCTGCATAGGAGTGACACAATACTTTTGTCGGCTGAGTAGTGTTCTAGATTCAGTAGATTGGGGACCAGAAAAACGCTAGTCTATTGATGCGAGGTGTAGAATCAGATTCGCAAAATTGAATTAAACCCAATTCCGAGAGAGATACAATGCATCTTCGATCACTTTCCCTAGCGACTCTACTAGTATTCAGCATCAGTCTGCCTCTTCAAGCGCAGGATGACTTCGAGTACTGGCCCGAAGCCAATTATGATCCTGCCATCCCAACTGTTCGTGAGGTGCTTGGATATCAACTGGGTGAGCGAATCACCTGGCATCGCGATGCAATACGGTATTTCCATGCTCTAGCCGAAGCAGCGCCCGATCGAATTGGAATCGTAGAATATGCACGTACATGGCAGAATCGAGAATTGATCTATGCGGTAATATCTAGTGCTGAAAACAGTGCAAATTTGACTGAGGCAAAGACTAATATGCAGGCCCTAGCCGATCCGCGTATTACCAATGAGGCCGAAGCGAATCAAATTATAGTTGAGCAGCCGGCGGTGACTTGGCTGTCTTATGGCGTGCACGGTAATGAAATATCTTCAACGGAAGCATCAATGCTGACTGCCTATCATCTTCTCGCATCGCTAGACGACGCCCGCGTGGATTCGATTTTGCAAAATACCATTGTTGTTATAGACCCGATGCAGAATCCCGATGGGCGCGATCGGTTCATTCATAATTTCGTAACTGCTCAGGGCCTGCTGCCAGACTCAGACAGGCTCTCGGCAGAGCATGATGAACCCTGGCCGGGTGGCAGAACAAACCATTACCTCTTTGACATGAACCGCGATTGGTTTATACAAACACAGCCAGAGACTCAGGGTCGGACTAAGGCAATGTTGGAATGGTATCCAGTCGCGTATGTGGATGCTCATGAGATGGGTTCTGATGGGACCTATTTTTTTGCTCCGGAGGCGATACCGTACAATCCTCATCTGGCAGAGGCGCAGCGCTCAAGCCTGCAACTGTTTGGGCGTAATAACGCGCGCTACTTCGATAGGTTTGGCTTCGACTACTTTACTCGAGAGGTATATGACGCCTTCTATCCTGGCTACGGTGCCAGCTGGCCCTCATATTTTGGCAGTATAGCGATGACCTACGAGCAGGCTTCCGCTCGCGGACTAGTAGTCAGGCAGTATGATGGCAACGATTTGCACTATCGCTATACCGTTAGAAATCACTTTGTGACTTCACTCGCTACGGCTGAAACGGTTGCACAAAACAGAGAAAAGTTTCTTCAAGAATTCTATGAATACCGAGTTAGCGCCATTGAAGAGGGTGAGAATGAAGATATTCGAGCCTATATTCTGCCAGTGCAGACAGATCAAGCTGCTGCAAATAAACTCGCCGGTTTGCTAAGTCGGCAAGACATTGAAGTGCAGCGTGCACTATCTTCGTTCAATGCCTGTGGCGAATCCTACCAACCGGGTTCTTACTTGATTCGTACCGATCAGCCATCCAAGCGCTTCATCCGCACCTTGCTGGACACTGAAGTTGGCATGGAAGAAGGCTTTCTTGCGGAGCAGGAGCGGCGCCGCGCGCGCAACTTGCCGGATGAGATCTATGACGTTACGGCATGGTCGTTGCCACTGATGATGAACGTCCAAACAGATATCTGCGGGCGCATCCCAAGTGGTGATTTTGAACTTGTAGGTACCGATCTCGTGCAGCCGGGCAGTGTGACAGGCGGCCGTGCCTCCGTTTCCTATCTTGTTCCATGGGGCTCAGCGCCGGCGGTGAAATTTCTAGCAAGAGCTTTACGCGAAGGGTTAGCAGTAAAGAGCAACGACAAGGCGTTTACGAATATTGGCAATGAATATCCCGCTGGAACGCTAATTCTCGATATCGTCGATAACCCTAGCTTAGTACATGACACGGTATACCGTCTGGCTACAGAAACTGGCGCGAATGTGGTCGCCGTTAGCGATAGCTGGGTAACGGATGGGCCAAGCTTCGGTAGCGCCAACGTTGTAAGGCACAACGAGCCTAAAGTCGCCATGGCCTGGGATGTGCCTACTGCTTCTTACAGTGCCGGCAATACGCGCTTCGTTATCGAGCGTCAATTTGATTTCCCGATTACAGCAATACGAGTAGAAAAGCTGCGTTCTGCAAACCTCAATCGATACCAGGTTCTTATATTGCCTATAATGAATGGTGCGGGTTACAAGTCAGTGCTTGGCGACTCGGGAATCGAAAACCTAAAGACTTGGGTGAGGCAGGGGGGTGTCATCATTAGCCTCGGCAATGCGACGCGTTTTCTGGCGGACCCGGATGTAAATCTACTTTCCATTCGGCGCGAGCGCGCCGTGCTCCAGGAGGAGGTTGCTGAAACCGAAAATGCAGATGAGACAGAGGAGTCTGCTGTAGACGGCCAATACCTAACGTCATTGGACCAATATGAAGCGCAAACTCATGCCCTCGAGAACTATCCAGATGCTGTCGCCGGTGTGCTGGTGAGAGCCGATGTAGATCAGGAGCATTGGCTTAGTGCAGGGGTAGCGCCTGTGCTTAACGTTTTGGTTCGAGGCAGCGATGTGTATACGCCGGTTCGCCTCAGCGATGGTTTTAATGTTGCTCGATTTCAGGGTCCCGATGACTTGCTCGCGAGCGGCTATATCTGGGAAGAGAATCGCAAGCAACTTGCCTATAAGCCTTTCGTAGTGTCAGAGTCGTATGGTGCGGGCGAGGTTATCGCCTTTACACAGGACCCAACCGTGCGTGCCTACCTGGATGGCCTTAACGTTATGCTGATGAATGCGATATTTAGAGGTGCGGCACACGCGCGACCGGCGCGTTAGTAGGGCGAATTCCGCTGCAAAAAAGGGATGCCGTTAATCGACATCCCTTTTTTAATTTTTTTTGCAGTTTGTTATTCCGCTGTAGTTTTAATTTCCATTACCTTGTTAGGGTCGCCACGAAATATGATGTAGCTTATCGTATCGGTCGTCATCTCATGCCAGCCGTGAGGCATACCTTTCGGAATTATTGCAATATCGCCTGGTTTAACTTTTTGTAGCACGCCGCCGCGAATCTCTCCGCGCTCCATTGGTCCTAGCAATGCGCTTACGCTGGTCTGCTTGTCGACAAACTCACCACCGGTAACCATAGTGCCTTCGCCAGCTACGATATAGTAGATCTCGTCGAGGTCGACGTGTGCGATGCCAGTTTCGCTGCCATTGGACTCGACCTTGCTTCGTTGTACGACTGATACGCCCATGTTTTGCTCGCCAACGCCGATGTGGCGCATGACGATATCACTCACTGTCCTGCCAGTCGCTAAGTTGGCGAGACCCTGGTTCAGTGTTGCATCAATTTCTGCCTTGCTCATTATCGTAGAGCCGCCATCGTCGGCTGAGCTAGTAAAAAGGGTGCAACAGCTTAGTGCTACAGTGACAAATGACTTTGTAAAAGTGTTCATGTTTGGCTCCTTAGTCGTTTGTTTACTGCAACGACCTTTTTGTTTTTGTCGGTTACTGCTGTTCAATAAAGCTAGGCCATTGTAAAGAGTTTACTCCGCTTGAATCTCGGCTGCTATGCGCTGCACATCGTCAAGCACTCTTAAGAGATTGCCACTCCAAAGCAGACCAATCTGTTCTTCATTATAACCACGACGAACTAATTCGATAGTCACATTGGCTGTCTGGGATGCATCGTTCCAGCCGCTGATGCCGCCACCGCCATCAAAGTCTGAGCTAATACCCACATGTTCTAGCCCAATCAGCTGAACCATGTAGTCGATGTGATTCACAAAATCCACGACATCAACCGGTGCTGCTATCGCGTTAACTTCGGCTTCCAGACGAGGTGCAGCTAGGGCATTAGCCTGATCCATGAAGCCGCGGTATATTGTTCTTTGTGTTTCACTCAAGGCGCCAATTTCTGCAAAGCTGAGAACTTCAAAATTCAGGTCTGCGGCTATTTCGGCAATCAGCTTACTTCGCGTTTCACTAAATAGCGCATTCTTGTCCGCGTTCAGGTAGCTGCTAAAGGCCACTGTTTGAACGACGCCACCATTCTCCTTGATACGCAGCAATTGCTCATCATCCAAGTTGCGGCTGTGTTCGCTCATCGCGCGAGCGGAAGAGTGAGAGGCTACTAGAGGCGCACGAGTGAGATCCAGCATCTGCATGATGGCCTCTTTTGAGGGGTGAGATACATCGATCATAACTCCCCATCTGTTCATCTCGGCAACAGCTTCTCTTCCCATCTCGCTTAAGCCATTGTGTAGCCAAATATTGTCGCGCTCGCCCGTATTCGAATCAGAGAACTGGCTATGTCCGTTATGTGCTAAGGACATGTAGCGACCGCCGCGTTCCTGAAAATCTTTTATGTTGGCCATGTCTAAGCCAACGGGATAGGCATTCTCGATGCCAATCATTGCGACTTTCTTACCCTGTGCGATGATTCTTCTAACGTCATCTGAGGTATAGGCAATCTCGATTAGCTGCGGTGCAATATCTTCTGCTAGGCGATGAATGGCATCGAACTTGTCGATGGCATTAGCGTACGCTGCCGCATAACCTTCTGCGTCGAGAGTAGACTGACCGGTGTAGACGATAAACCAAGCCACATCTAAGCCACCTTGTTCCATCTTAGGTAGGTTCACTTGGGTATCTAAGTTGGACGTGTAGTTAACCTCGGACGTAAAATTGCTCGTATTGATGTCCGCATGAGTGTCTAGTGTGATGACTCTTTCGTGGATGCCGAGAGCGCGCTCGACTAGCTGTTGTTCGGTCTCAACCACAGCACTAGCGATTGGGTCGGCTATCGGCGCAGAGCTCGGAGTTGGAACGGCATCTTCACTGCAAGCGGTCAGAAAAGCCGCAAAAAAAGTAATCCCTGTAACTAGCTTTAGTGATCTTAGGTGGGAAACCATAGTTGTAGAGTCTCATTGGTGTGTTGAAAGTTAGGTTAAAAAATTATTGCTGCTCTATAAATCAAAGCGAGCTGATTGAGAAAAACGCGCTTAGTACTGCGCAGTCATCGCTGATGAATGGAGTCAGTAAAACTAGCACTTAGAATTGCCTGATTACAATGGGTTAATGGGAAAATGACCGATTCGTAGGCCTTTACCCTTGTAAATCGCACAACAGGCGAGGGTAAGCCAGATAAAGAGGAGGTTTTGCCCGCTAAACCGATGTTTTCTCGATAGTAGGCACGGTATTATGGCGTAAATGTGAGTCCTTACGCAGAGAGTTAAGGTCCGTTAGTAACATAATGAAAATAGCCTAATGTGCTGAGAATTACTATGCGAGTTCCTTTTTCAAAATCTGCCGTACTTCTACTGATGGCAAGTTCCTTCACCGCCTATTCACAGACAACTACGATTAGCAACGAATCGACACAGGAAAACTCGTGGTCTTATGGATTTATGGCCGCGGTGGCAAATCCGCTGGCCACCGAGGCAGCAGCTCAGATGCTGTCGCGTGGGGGGCATGCAGTGGATGCTGCTATCGCTGCGCATGCCGTACTTGGTTTGCTTGAACCGGAAAGCTCAGGACTTGGAGGGGGGGGCTTTATGTTGGTCTTCGAACGGTCTGACCGGGAAGTGCGTTTTTTTGACGGACGTGAAGCGGCCCCCAGCGGTGCTCGTGCTGACATGTTCATGAATGGCGACCGCCCCATGGGCTATTTCGATGCAAACCAAAGTGGCAATGCAATCGGCGTACCCAGCGCCATAGCACTGTATAAAAGCACGCATGACACTTATGGCAAGTTACCGTGGGCTGACCTGTTTGAACCGGCTATCCAACTCGCCGAGCAAGGTTTTGAAGTCTCTAGCAAAATGGCGAGTTATCTCCCTGCTATGGCAAGCCGCAGTCGCCTTGATGAGAATAAAGGGTCGGCAGAATACTTTTACCCTGATGGCAAGCCACTTCAAGCCGGCGCACTGAATCGAAACCCTGAGTATGCTGCGACTCTTCGCCGCGTCGCTACCGAAGGTCCGGTGGCGTTCTATACAGGCGAAATTGCGGAGTCTATAGTGGCTGCCGCACAGGCAGGAGATGACGGTGGCACTCTTACCATGGAAGACATGGCGAATTACAAAGTAATAGAGCGGCCTGCTGTATGTGGTCTCTGGCGCGAACTGAATATTTGCGCGGCGACCCCTCCCTCATCCGGTGCTATGCAGATTATGATAGCCAACCTCTATGATAAATTATTGCCACCCAATCCCACGATTACTCAGCGAGTTAAGGCCTTCGTGGATGCTCAGCGACTCGCCTATGCTGACCGCGATTATTATTTTGGTGATCCGGATCATGTAGATGTGCCGGTAGCGGAGTTAACTGACTCACGTTATTTAGACTCTCGCGCTAACAATCCTCCAGCGCCTAGCGCAGTGCCGGTCCATGGTGACCCTATGCTCGTCTTAGGAAATGGCAGTGCTGCAGTATTTGCCGAAGACAGTACCCGTGAGCCTGCCGGCACAACGCATTTTTCTATCGTGGACAGTGAAGGCAATGCAGTCTCAGCCACCATGACAGTGGAATCGGCCTTTGGATCCAAACGCTGGGCAGCTGGCTTTGTGCTCAACAACGAGATGACAGATTTTGCGCGGATGTATGATCCAGGCAAGCCGGAAGCTGCGAACATGGTGCGTCCCGGTGCCCGACCCCGCTCTTCCATGTCACCTACCATCGTGCTTAACGCAGACAATGACCTATTTATGGTTACTGGCTCTCCCGGAGGCAATTCCATTCCCGCCTATACCGCCAAGACTCTAGTAGGCATTGTCGACTGGCAATTGTCAGTGCAGTCAGCGATCAACTTTCCCAATATCATCGCTCGTGGTGAATCCGTGCGCGTAGAAGTCGGGGTGGAGCCAGGCCCAGCGTTGTCAACCGCATTGACGGAATATGGGTACCAAGTGAGAGAAAGTCAGGGCGAAAACTCTGGTTTGCATGTTATCTTAGTAGGCGAAAATGGACTGGAAGGTGCAGCTGACCCTCGTCGACTTGGAACGGTAATGTCTACTGCGCCGTAACGCCGAGGTGTGCTCAGAATATGGTTTCAGAGCAAGAGCGACCGAACGGGTCATGTGCATTTCACAGGCCTTGTAAAAATCGCAAAGCTAAATTTTCTTAACCTTTACTAAGCGCTCTGTTTCTGCTGTCATTATGTCCTAATATGTAGCAACGCAAAAATTCTGAAATCATCTGATTGTAAAAAAGCAATTTAACCTAGCGCACTATTTGAGAGCAATGTAATGAGTCATCAACTGTTTGGCTGCAAGACCCTAAAGAGCCTAGTATTTTTTCTCAGCTTCCTACTGACTTCGACTTCATTTTCAGAAGGGGGTCGAACGCCACTGCGAGTGAAGAACGGCATTGTGACAAGTTCTTCTAAACTAGCATCCGAAGTTGGTGTAGAGGCACTTAAGGCCGGTGGTAACGCAGTTGATGCTGCCATCGCCACTGCATTCGCCTTAGCAGTCACCTGGCCTAGTGCGGGCAATATTGGTGGCGGTGGATTTATGGTCTATCACGGCGATGATGGCGATGCGACTACTTTTGATTTCAGAGAGAAGGCGCCACTTGCTGCTACCGAGCGTATGTATCTGGGTCTCGATGGAAATGTTGTCGCCAACTCAAACCATATCGGAGCCCTAGCAGTAGGTGTGCCAGGAACCGTTGCCGGTTTATGGAAGGCACATCAAGAGCTTGGTAGCCTGCCTTGGGCCGAACTTGTTGCCCCAGCGGTTAAGCTGGCTCGCGATGGCATTCCCATTAGTTATTCTCTCTACACTGGATTTGCCAGAAGCAAGGGCCGCTTTGACCAGTACCCTTCCTCCGCAGCCAAATTCTTTAAGGCTGATGGCTCGCTCTACGAGATGGACGAAACTTGGCGTCAGCCAGATTTAGCTCACACCTTGGAGCTTATTCAAAACAATGGCGCAGACGGATTCTACAAAGGTGAGAACGCCGAACGCCTAGCGGGTTTCATGGCAGACATTGGTGGAATTATCACCGAGGAAGATTTACTCAAGTATGAGCCACAAGAGCGCGAGCCCATTCGCGGCACATATCGGGGCTATGACATCGTGAGCATGCCACCACCAAGTTCTGGTGGTGTTATTCTGGTTGAGATGTTGAACATACTTGAAGGTTTTGATCTTGCCGACATGGGTCACAATTCCGCTGACTACTTGCATGTTCTAACCGAAACTATGCGCCGTGCCTATGCAGATCGTGCAGAACACCTAGGCGACCCTGACTTCAATGAAAGTATGCCGCTGCAACGTTTGATGGATAAAGACTACGCAGAGACTCTACGTGCTTCCATCGACATGGATTCGGCATCTGAGAGTAGCCCCGCAGATTTCGCGCAGATCTATGAGAGCGAGGAAACTACGCATTTCTCGATTGTCGATAAAGAAGGCAATATGGTCAGCATGACCTATACGCTGGAATTCGGATACGGCTCTGGAATCGTGGTTGAGGGAGGAGGTTATCTGCTCAACAACGAAATGGGTGATTTCAATGCCGTGCCAGGTGTCACTACTACGCGTGGATTAATTGGTACGGCTCCTAATCTGATCGAGCCAGAGAAGCGTCCACTGTCTAGCATGACGCCCACCATCGTTGCGAAGGACGGCAAACCAGTTTTTACGGCAGGCAGCCCAGGTGGAAAGACGATAATCAATACCACCATGCAGGTGATATTAAATGTCATCGATCATGAAATGAATATAGCGCAGTCTGTGGAAGCAGGGCGTATTCACCACCAGTGGTTGCCTGATGTAACCAGCATCGAGACCGGCGGGTTATCTCCCGATACGGTTCGCCTGTATGAAGAGAAGGGCCACCGAGTGACAGAGCGCGGAGGACAGGGCGCAGCTATGGCTGTTTACCATGATCATGAGAACGGTTTGTTCGAAGGTGCGGCTGATTCTCGCCGTGGCGATGGCGCTGCGGTCGGATACTAACAGGCAATTGCCAGCTGGCTTGATGCAGGCTAAGCGTCAAGCCGTTGATAAAAAGCCTTGATATTTGTCGGGTTTTTTTTAGTGTTCAGGCGAATATTCCTCCAGACAAGTTTGAGCGCCTGACTGACTGCCGGTTTTTTCTGCATTAATTTAATTCCCGGGTGAATACTCTTTTTCCAGATTCGCCTCGATATCTTCTCTATAGAATAGCACGTCTCTAAATTCACCCTGAGTATACATCTGCGCTTGATCATCGAAATGCGGTGAGTTTAGATCATTGTGCAATCCGCCTACCGTTATAGCCTTTGCGGTAACTTTATCGCCGAACTCCACGGCTGCGACGAAACTGTTACCGCTGGTGCCGTACATCTTCTTAGTGCCTGGATAAGCTCTGCTACCAAACGATGCTAGCGAACCCCAGCGCGACGAGGCGAAGGCAACAGGCAGGCTTTCTGCCTCATCGTTAAAATCCTGTACGATATCGCCGTTCAATCGCTGATAGCGATTTACTTCTCCCCAAGGAACGCGCCAGTCACCGAAATCGGCTTCTAGCGTCTCGGCTGCACTGCGCAGGGTGCGCAGTTTTTCTGCGCGACTCGTATTGTTTGCCATGTATTCATAGATATTAATACCGGCCGCGGCGGCATCGGCGGATACCTCATTCATCAGTATCTGTCCCCAATAGACCGCGAGGGTGGTTGCGGTTGAGTCTAGCGAATACTTGTAGTTCCAGCCTCGAAGTAAGTCAATGTACTCCAGCGTTTGCGACTGAATCGAGGCTGTAAGCTCGTCTTGTTGGTCTGCAGCCGTAGTGATTAGGAGTGCGGGGATTAAGCCTTCAAACGCCGTTAGGGTGGGGTCGTAGGCAGCCTCGATAAGCTTGTCTATTGTGAAGTCGCTTGTCTGCTGCAAGACACGAACGGCGTGTACACCACGAGGGTTTTCCGGGTTGTTTGCCATATAGGGAGGGTAGTCCTCAACTCGTGGGCTATATTCCCCTGCCGCCGTGAATGGCCAGTTGTTAGTGTTCTGAATCCAGCCATTGGGAGGGTTCAGCAGGTTAATTATCTCATCGACAGGGTGCAGACCCTTCCATTCCGTAGCCGGGTCACTGCCATCTAGCGGGCTATTCCAATCGAAGGAGGTATCGCGAACCGGAACGAAGTTACCGTGATAGTAAGCAATATTGCCATCGGAGTCGGCATACACTGTATTGTTCGATGAGTTGGTCTGTAGTTCCATGCTTGCATAGAACTGTTCATGGTTCTGCGCCTTGGTGCGGGTGTAGGATTGGGTGAGAGCCTTAATCGGCTCCTGCATGAGTTTAATGCTTACCCACTTCCCATCCTGTTCGCGAATTATTGGTCCATGATGGCTATGATAGACAGTGAATATTTTTTCGTCGGTATCATTACCATTTTTATATGGAAGGATAATTTCTTTTTCTATTAGTTTTCGTTCCTCATCTCCGAACAGGTAATAGTAGCCATCATCTTTTTGCACAATGGTTTCGAGATATTCATCGATTGCATCGGCGCGGCTCGAAGTGTGCATCCAACCTGCGTTCTCATTGAAGCCCTGATAGATAAAGAACTGTCCCCAAGTAACGGCGCCATAGGCATTCAATCCTTCCTCGCTGACCATATGTAGCTCCGAGCGGAAGAAGAAAGAGGTATGTGGGTTTATTAGAAGCAGCGCCTCACCATTCACAGTGTTCGAAGGGGCAATCGCGAAGCCATTGGATCCGCGTGGCTCGCCATCGGAAATAGATTCGAGTTGCGCGACTAAAGTGCCGTCACCATAGAAGCGTTGTAGTTCTCGAAGATTGACTCTCTCAATATCACCACCGATGCTTCCTTCTGAGAACGTCAACGCCATCCACGGCTCGAAACGATCGATGACTTTTGGTGTCACCTCGGGGTGGCTGTAGAGGTAGTAGTTGAGGCCATCGGCGAACGCATTCATCAGTGCCTGCAACCACACGGGGCTCTGAGCATACTGTGCCTGCATATCGGCGGGGTCGATGAACAGCTTCATGCGTAGGTCGCGAAACAGTTCGGCTTCTCCCTCAGCCTCCGCTAAGCGGCCCATTGCATTGATGTAATTTGTCTCGACTCGATTAAAATCGTCTTCGGCTTGGGCGTACAGTGTGCCGAATACGGCATCGGCATCTGTCTGTCCGTAGATGTGAGCGATTCCCCACTTGTCTCTGCTGATGGTAACGTTGCTTGCCCGCTGTTCCCAGCGGGCAAGCTCAGCTGGGTCGACTTGCGGTAAGGATGAAATAGCTTGGCTTGCTGAGTCAGTTTCTTGTGAGGGCGGTGAGCAGGCTGCAAGTAGTGTGATCAACAACAATGCTGATAGAGGGTATTTTTTCATAGTCGTTCACCTGTGCCGCGAAGCATCATCAATGTGTAACTTAAGTGCGAGCTACAAGCTAGTCTGTAACACGTTGCCCGTTTACCCATGTTTGTGTTACTTCTGTCTGCCAGATTTCGCTCTCATCGATCGCGAACATATCTCTATCCAGAATTATAAAGTCTGCCTTCTTGCCCGCTTCCAAAGTGCCAAGGAGTTTTTCCTGATGACCCGAGTAGGCTGCGTCGATGGTGAAGCTGGCGAAGGCTTCAATAGCCGTCATCTTCTCTTCGGGGAACCAACCACCTGGAGGTTGGTTATTCTTGTCCTGACGAGTAATTGCTGCGTGCAGCCCGAAGAAGGGGTTCGGTGATTCCACAGGAAAGTCTGACCCGTTAGCTATCAGCGCGCCAGCGTCGATTAGCTTGCGCCAAGCATAGGCACCCTGGATCCGTATTTCGCCTATCCTGTCGACTGCCATGTTCTTGTCACTGGTGGCGTGTGTTGCCTGCATCGAAGGGATTACTCCGAGCTCTGCGAAGCGCAGTATGTCTTCATAGCGCAAAATTTGTGCGTGCTCTACTCGGTGCCTCAAATCTCTAGAGTTTGTTTGGGCGATGAGCAGCTCGTAGTTATCCAATACAGCCTTATTCGCATTGTCGCCGATTGCATGGGTATTCACCTGAAAGCCAGCGTTCATGGCCGCACGCATAAGATACTCAAGACGTTCCGGATTATGCAATAAAAGACCTGTGTGCCCTGATTGATCGGAATAGTCGTCTATCATAGCAGCACCACGGCTACCCAATGCTCCATCGGCGGCGATTTTTATGCTGTTCATGGTCAGCGTATCATCTGCGCTGCGGTAGTGTCCCTCATCGAGGCGCTGCTCATAGGAACTGTCTCCCGCGGATAACATTACGTTGACGCGGATGGGGAGAGGACCATCGTCTAGCAACTGCTTGTAAGCTTCTATTGTATCGCTTCCTGCGCCGGCATCGTGAACGCTGGTCAAGCCCTGTTTTGCCAATTCGAGCATCGCTGTGCGCAGAGCGAATTTTTGTTCTTCCCTACTGATTGCTGGAATCTGTGATCGAATAAGAGCCATAGCATTGTCGATAAATACGCCGGTTGGGTTTCCGTCCTCGTCACGAATTATTTGACCGCCGTCTGGGTCTTCACTTCGACGGTCGACTCCGGCTAGTTGCATAGCCGTGCTGTTTGCCCATCCCGCGTGACCGTCGACACGGCTGAGCCAAACCGGTTTGTCTGACAGGGCCGCGTCCAAGCTCAATGCCGATGGGAACTCGTTACTATCCCACAACACTTGATTCCACCCCCTCCCCTGAATCCATTCGAGCTGTTCGCTATTCTGGGCGAAGTCTACGACGCGCTGCACTGCAGCTTGCTCTGTCTCGGTACCCACCAAATCAACTCGCAACAGACTTAGGCCATAACTTAGAATGTGCCCGTGCGCATCGATTAACCCGGGTATTAGCGTCTGACCATCGCCGTCGATAAGCAGGTCTGTCTGTTCTGGTAACTCTTCGCCTTGTGCGAAAACACGATCAACACGGTCATCAGTAAACTGTATGGCGTTAAACTGCTGTAGCTCGCGGTTCGCGTTGAGCGTGTAGCCATTGACGTTCATGTAGAGGGTTGTATCAGCGACAAGAGAGGCGCTCAGGGCGGCTCCCAGTGACAAGGCTAGCGCACAAAGGAATAGCTTCTTCATTGTTTCCGGATTCTTATTTAATTGATGAAGGAGTCTTGATACTAGCAACTTCCCTGCAAGCTGTCATAGCGCTTTGAAGTCGCGCACTTTTTGCTTTAGGCCGTAGTAGTCCTTAATGGATTTTTTTCAGGAGTTTTAGACGAAAAATCCCGGTTACTTTACAATGACCGGGATTTTGTAAACAGCTAGCTAAGGCTATTCACCCTCGCTTGATTCCGCATCCACATAGCGGAAGAAACCGAAGAACATCTCTTGCCAGGTTTGTTCCCCCCACGAAATCGTTGACGATGGGTCAGGGTTGAATGGGTTATTCGCCGAGTTGTCGAATGTAGCTCTGAACACCATCTCAGTGCCAGCAGGTAGGAACTTAGGCTCTTTAAAGTCATAAGTCTTCTGCCAGTTAAACTGATAATTAGGTACGTTGAGGATTTCCTCGACCTTGCCATCAGGGTAGACGAGTTTGAAATTCGCATCAGAACCACGGTAGTGCATATGCGGTCCTATCATTGTCAGGAAGGCATCTTTACGGAACGTCTTAGTTGCGACCATCTCGTGATCAGCTTCGAATGGCTCGATGCTAATCTTAAGGTCTGCAGCTGAGCCACCACGAATAGGGCGATCCGGTTCTTCGTCCCAAAGGTAGATTCCAATTTCTGATGCATCTACAGCTTCTTTACCAGAAGTGGTGTAGTGCATTTGTAGCATCAAGCCACCACCAGCTTCTAGCGGGTAGCCAGCACCATCTGGGTAGGTATTAAGAGAATTGCCTGGAGCGTAGGCGCCAAGACCGATGCCCTGATTCAGTATTTCAAATTCATTCATTCCATTCGCGCCATAAGAGAAGGCGATGATGTGATGAAGTACAGTAGTGTCACCTGGTGCAAACTCAACGGCCTTTACCCAGATGTCATCATCGAGATCAAGAGGAAGCATTAAGTTGCGATAGTCTTGAACGCCAGTCGCTGGGATGCGTTGCTCAGGAATGGGGATGATTATGTCAGGTGTGCCGTTAGCCCACTTAACAACTTCCGGACGATATTCCGCAAGAGGGTCTGAGTCGTCATTGTTTGGAGAGCCAGCATTGATCCAGCTAACCAGCTTCTGAGTCTCTTCGATGGTGATGTGATTTACGCCGTGGAAGCTTTCGACGAATTCATTGCCGATCTGACCCGGAGGCATGCGCTTGGTGTAAAGCGTTTCACGAATCATTGGCGACCAACCTTGAACCATCTGATGGCTACTCATTGCGAAAGGGGCTATACCGCCTTCCATATGGCATGAAACACAGCGTTCCTTAAGAATAGGGGCAACGTCGTTAGCGTAGGAAACTGAAGCGACAACAGCAGCGCTAGCTGAGAAGTCGATCTTGTCACCCTTACTGGCAACTTGTTCGGCCGCGATGCTTTGGCCAGAAATAAGGGCGGTTAGTGCGTCGGCAACATAATGCTCTTTGGCGCGCCTTGCGCGGCTGCCTTCAGCAAAGCGATCGTTAAGTGCACCGCGGTAAACAACCTCTTTGGCGGTCGGGTCAATAATTACTGCTTCTGCAACTCGGCTAAGACCAAGCTCTTCGGCTATTAATTGTGCGTCATCCATGAGGATGCGCAGAGTGATGTCTTTTTTCTCTGCTGCTTCTCGCATGCTCAGCTTGTCAGCGGAACCAGTTGAATTGATCAGTAAGAATTCGACCTTCTGCCCTACGAATTGCTCAGCAACATCCGCTAGAGCAGCAGCGGCACGACCTGCGTCTCTACTTTCGGGATCGTAGGAAAAAAGAACAATAGCCTGTTCATCGCCATGGCGGCTTAGTTGGAAAAAACGGCCTTCGGAATCAGTTAATGAAAAATCACTAATTCGATCAGCGGCGTTGACGGACATGCCAACGAAAACTGTCATCAGTGATGCGGTTGCGATCTTGGCAATGGTTGAAAATCTAAGCATTTTTCTCTCCAAAAACTTCCTAAAAATAGGGTACTGCTTTTTGACCTAGGATGCATAGTAGAGTGCAAATCCTAGGAATACTTCCCGAATATTAAAAAGAGAGTGAATTTTAATAATCGAGAAGTTGTTTTTCACCGAATTGGGCTTCTTCTCAGTGTTTTTGCGGGATGCTCAATTTTTCTATTTCAGAAAACAGCCTAAGTGTTAGCAATATGAGGAATCACATAATGCCGACTGTAGCGGCTTCATTGAGCAAAATTAGGCCATTGTCAGTCTCGAATTAATGCTTAACCGGTGCTGGAGTTCAGGGGGCTAGAGGCGTTAGAATTCATCTGAGCTCCGCGTCTTTTCAGACCCTCAGTGAGGTGATAGCTTGCTTTTGAAACGTTCTAAACAGACAGATGTAGTCATTTTCCCAGCGCATCCGGCGTTCTCGGCAGGCGTTCTCTACCTATCTAGTATAGCTGCTCTAGCAGTATTGCTGATTGCCTCCCTGTCGCAAAGTCAGGCTGCTGAGCTGCGTATAGCGCATTGCTTGTCCGGCTGCCCGGCAGGGAGTAGCGTAGAGAATCACCTGATTCTTCGTCCTATCTATGCACTTTCATACAATACGCGCAACAAGGTAGCTGATTGGGCTGCTTATCGGGTTACATCCGGCTCAATAGGAATTGCCTCGAGCCTATCGCGCGCAGTCATGATCGATGATTTCGTCGAGGAGACGCTTAGTGCGGCGGATTTTATCAATGCCGAAGAGGCTGGACTTACTCGTGCGCAATTAGTACCGCTGGTTAATTTTGCAGGCACTCCTTACTGGAATGAAGTGAATTACATGAGTAATGCGGTGGCACTTAGCCGGAATTTAAGCCTAGGTGCATGGTATGGCTTGGAATGGTCAATTCGAAATTTGGTTAACAGGGAGCGAGAAGTGTATGTTTTGACCGGGCCTATTTTTAGAGACACACCGGTCGCTGCCAGTTTGGCAACACAGATTCAGCACAGGGTGCCAGATGCATTTTTCAAGATTGTAGCCTCGGCAGATAATCGGGCTACGGCGTTTATCTTCGATCAAGATTTACCCGTACACGTTCATCATTGCGATACCACAGCTACTATCAATGAAATTGAAACGGCTACAGGATTAGATTTTTTCCCAGAAAACCCTAGACTAGTATTGGGATCGTTGGATACGAGCCTGGGTTGTTTCTAGGCAGAGGGTCTAAAGTTAGAATGACTAAAACAAATTTCTAGCGAATCTCAGCTAGGAAATAGTCATCGCCGATGAGCTCATTAATGAGTCTGTCCAGAGCAGCACTTACAGTGGCCGGCATGCCTTCGCTGGTAGGAGCTCTGCCGCGACCGAAGAGGTTTGTCTGCCACACCGTGCGACTGCCACTCATTAGTTGTACAGAGGTGCGCAGTGTTAATTCTAACGTCTCAACGCCGCCACGATCGATTATCTTGGCATCAAGGGCCGTAAGGTTTCCCTGCAGGAACATATCACCATCTGCATCCACCAGATTTGCGTTTGCGTTGACGAAGCCGCTTTGCATGGCGCCTTGAATTATTTCCGCGATCGGCTTCTCCGCTTGAAAACCATCGTTACCCAAAAGCTGAGCATCTGAAATCAGGCGCGGGTTTTCTACAGACCGGCCATCGGTAAACTCGGCTATGTGCAAACTAACTTTCATGTTGCTTAGATCGGCGCGGGGGCTGCCAGTCTTTTCGTAGTTGATGACAATGTCTTCCGCGGCAAGAGCGGAAATGGAGAATAAACTAATGCAGGCTGCACTTAGTGAAATCAGGTATCGAATTTTCATGGAGATGAGTCTCTCGTCGCTTATTGATTTAATGATGGTTGTTGTGATTAATCGAATTTCTCAATTAACCTTATTTGTTTGAGTTTCGAGCATAATTGACCTAGTAAACATGATCAAGTATCAGAACCAGAACCAGAACCGAATTGAGAGTAGTAGAGACGAAACGCCGTTTCTCCTGTGCTCAATACTTTATAGATGGTTCCTATAGAATGAGAACCGAGTAGACAGTAGTCAAGATCGTTGCCGTTTCTCCTGTGCTCAATACTTTATAGATGGTTCCTATAGAATGAGAACCGAGTAGACAGTAGTCAAGATCGTTGCCGTTTCTCCTGCCCCCAGTATTTTATACATGATGCTTATAGACCGCACATAAAAAAGCCGTATCGAATTGCTTCGATACGGCTTATCTTAAAACGCTCTGAAAAGTTTCTTACAGCTCGTCAGCTGGCCAAGTTGGCGCACGATCAACTACTGTTACCGGGCGAACTCCTTGGTAAAGGAATTTCTGTACGCGGCTACCTTCATAAGTCTCAGTAGTATAGATGTTGTTCTGAGAGTCAGTGGCAATACTGTGAGGTGCGTAGAACGTACCTGGCTGACGGCCACCTTGACCGAAAGTGTAAAGTACTTCCATTGACTCACGATCGATTACAGAAATCTTGAAGTTTTGACCGTCTGCAAGATAGATGAACTCTTGCTCAGGGTCGCGTGAGAAAGCGATGTCCCAGGTTGAACCTTGGTTCAATGTGGCTGGGTTGTAAACAACTTCTCTTACGTAAGTACCGTCTTTGCGGAACACCTGAACTCGGTCAGCACCACGGTCACATACATATACAAGTCCGTCATTTGATGGCTCTGCACAGTGAACCGGGCCACGGAATTGCTGCGGTCCAGGCTGGCCAGGAACATATGTTACGTCAGCCGTATCGTCTGGAGTATTGCCGTAAGCACCCCAGTAACGCTTGAACGCACCGGTAGCTACGTCAACAACTGCAACGCGCTTGTTCTGATAACCGTCAGCGAAGTAGGCTTCGTTGGCTTCAACGTCAATGGCGATTTCAGCAACGCGACCATAATGCGTCTCACTGTTACTATTGCGATCTTCGCCTTGCATGCCGATTGTACGGATGTACTCGCCGTCACGTGTAAACACGAGAACGTGTGAGTCACCCGCGCCATTACCACCGATCCAAACGTCACCGTTAGGGGCAATTTCGATACCGTGGTTAGATGCAGGCCAAGTGTAAGGAGCGCCTTCAACAGGTCCACCCCAGGCATTGATGATGTTGCCTTCAATGTCGATTTCAATGATTGGTGGTGCAGGAGTACAGCATTCTGCGACGCCGCCTTGTAGACCAATTTCAGTGTTGCCACCGAATTGAGACGCGTCATTTCTGTGAACGATGAAGATATGATCTCTCTCGTCTACGTCAACACCGATTGTGTTACCCATTGCCCAATGATTTGGGAGTGGTTTAGGCCAGAATGGGTCCACGAGAAAATGTGGTGCCATTACATCGTTAGATGCGGCGATGCTTGGCTCTTGTATCTTCGATTGTCCAATACCGAGAACAACCAATGCAACGACCAGAGTTGCACCTACAATTAGTTTCTTTTTCATTCTTATTTTCCTCCAAATGCCCAATTTACGGGGGGTTAACTCTTCCAGAGCAACACCGAGTATACTCATTTCTTTGGAGACAGTATACTCACAAGCAAAATTATCCGGGGCTTGGTGTAAGTATTTGTAACAGCCTTTAGTGGATAGCGATTGACGCGCGTTTGAGGCTGTAGCAGAGATTCACTATGCCCTAGCTATCTAACTGAAATCATTAATAATAAATAAGAAATTATGAATAAAATCAACGCTGTATTAGGCTTAGTTTTACTTAAAAAATTCATTACACCGTGTGTGTTGCTCGCCGCTTTCTTGCTGCCATCATTGAGTTTGGCGCACGATATTCCCAGCCGTGTCACTGTATATGCATTCGTCAAACCTGAAGGGGATCAATTGACGGCATTACTCCGTGTGCCTATGGAGGCTTTTGGTGAGATCAGTTTTCCGCTGCGAGGCCCCGGCTATCTTCAGTTTTCCGAGGCGGAGTTCGCTCTGAATGATGCGGCTCGTGTTTATATCACTGAATCTATGCGCTTTTATGAGAACGGTGAGGAATTGACCGAGAAGCAACTGGAAACCGTGCGCGTCTCGCTACCCTCTAACCGGTCCTTTACCACCTATGATGATGCCTTAGAAAATATTCTCAGCCCACGGCTGGAAGATTCCGTGGATTTATTTTGGCGACAGGGTGTGTTGGATGTCATGGTGACCTATCCCATCGCGTCTGATCAGTCTGAATTCTCCATCAATCCTGAGATAGGCACCTTGTCGAATCAGACCACCACGGTGCTGCGCTTTCTATTGCCATCCGGTGCAGAACGCGTATTCAACTACCTTGGTAATCCAGGTGTGGTGTTATTGGACCCACGCTGGTATCAGGCCGCACTCCGATTTGTGAATATGGGCTTCGAGCATATTATAGACGGCATAGATCACTTGTTGTTTCTATTCTGTCTCGTGATTCCTCTGCGCAGCATGCGGGCGCTAATTCCAGTGGTAACGTCGTTCACTATCGCCCACTCGATTACTCTTATCAGTTCGGCATTTGGTATGGCGCCTAACGCGCTGTGGTTCCCACCGTTGATCGAAACCCTAATAGCGCTCTCCATTGTCTACATGGCATTTGAGAACATCGTTGGTGCAAAACTGCAGCACCGGTGGGTGGCTGCTTTTGGCTTTGGCTTGGTACACGGCTTTGGTTTTTCTTTCCTGTTTAGCGACACGCTGCAGTTTGCTGGCGGACATCTATTCTCTTCATTGCTGGCGTTCAATGTTGGTGTGGAACTTGGTCAGATCCTTGTGCTCATTCTGGTTATTCCTCTGCTGCGCATTCTGTTTCGTTTCTTCGTTCAAGAGCGCATTGGCACTATTCTGCTGTCCGCTTTGGTGGCACACAGTGCTTGGCACTGGATGCTCGATAGAGGTAATACACTAGCGCAATTTCAAATGCAGATGCCGATCCTCGATTCGATCTTCTTCGCAGGTTTAATGCGCTGGGGCATGATGTTAATCATTATCGGGCTCGCACTGTGGGGGATGTACGAACTTTTCCGTCGACTCTCGCTCGTTGAGAACATGGCCAGTTATGTCGAGAGCCGCGACGACCAGAGCTAAATTAGAAGTATTTGGCTAGCTCTGGTGCCGGTGTTATACCTGTCTTCGAGCCGGCTAAACATCTCTACTATTCTGAATCAATAAGAGTTAGTGGCGAGATTCGCCTATTCTGTTTCAATTTGTCACAAAACTTAGCAGTCTATAGATATTTGTTAATAAGCAGATTGCGTTAGGCTACCGGACATTGCTTGAATCCTGATCTAAGCGGATTCTGCCGTAGCCTAATTGCAGTAGTGCGAAGTGAATTCTAAAGAGGAGTTGCCGCTTTACTCTTTCACTGACGCGCGACCTTGATAACTTGCTAACTGAAAGGCTATTAAAATGAAAAAGCTAAGCGCAGTGGTTCTTGTCCTGTTAAGCAGTATCTTCGCGATTCAAGCCCATGCTGGCACTGAGCGAGCTGGAAATTTCGCTCTAATCGATCATGACGGCGTTTACCACCAATTGCAGAAATATGGCGACAGCAAGGCGGTAGTCATTATTGCTACAGCGGCGAGCTGTATCGAAAACATTGAGCAGCTGCACAAGTATCGTCTGCTACGGACTACTTGGGAGCAACAAGGCATTACCTTCCTAGCCATGAATTCTGACGCCAGTGATAGTCCCGCCGATGTTCGCCTGATGGACAATCTGCACAATTTCGATATACCGGTCTTGTTAGATGATAGCCAGCTTGTTGCCGAAAGTCTCGGTCTGAGCAAGGCTGGTGAGATAGTAGTATTGGAGCCTTCGCGCGGTCAGATTCTTTACCGCGGGGGCCTAGATACTGACCCTGTTCAAGCACGTCCCGCGCTCAATATTGAGGCCGTAGCAGGGACTACCGTTTTTGCCGATGTGTTGTCCGCGGCGGTTGCCGATGATGCTGCCTCAATCGAGCAAACAATCACTACCGATGCGGTCGGTTGTGAACTGCAATTCCCAGCCAAACAGATGCATGCCAGTTATACGCCTGACTATGCGACTGAGGTTGCTCCAATACTGGAAGAGAAGTGCATTAGCTGCCATGTAGAGGGAGGCATAGCGCCATTCGCGATGGATTCGCATATGATGGTTCAAGGTTGGTCGCCTATGATGAAAGAAGTCATGATGACTAAACGCATGCCGCCCGCTCAAGTTGATCCTAATGTAAAACATTTTACTAATGCTCGTTATATGGATGCTGAAGAGTTGCAAACGCTTGTTCATTGGATAGATGCAGGCTCGCCTCGTGGTGTCAGTGAAGTCGATCCTCTCACGCTAATCGAGCCGCCTAATTCCGTATGGGAGCTAGGTGAACCCGACTACATCGTTGACGTGCCCGCTTTCACCGTGCCAGCAACCGGCGTCTTAGACTACGAGCGTGTCACTATCGATCTGCCTTTCGAGGAAGACGTCTGGGTTAAGTCTGTGCAGCACCTTCCCGGCGATCGACGTGTACTTCATCACCTGCTGAGCTATATCGTTCCAGCCGACTATGCTGAAGAAATCGTTGAAGGCGAAAACGACAACTACAGAGAATTTCTGGAAGGCTATGCTCCGGGCAAAGATGAGGCGGTAACGTACCCCGAAGAAACAGGTGTATTTGTACCAAAGGGATCGGCGGTGCAAATGTCTCTGCATTACACAACATTTGGAAAAGAAGCGATAGATAGTACAAAACTAGGTCTCTATTTCGCCGACCAAGAACCCGATTACCAGTACTCGACTTATTCCCTAAGCCATGGCGGAGCTAACATCGAAATTCCACCGGGCGCATCCGATCATGAGATGCGGGCGTCTCATGTATTTGAGGACGAGGTGGTTTTGCACGGACTGCGCCCGCATATGCATTACCGTGGCAAGCGCATGCGCTTTAGCGTCGTCTACCCAGATGGTACAAAAGACCAGATCATTAATGTGCCTGATTACAACTTCGCTTGGCAACCAACCTATCGACTCTCGGAGCCTATGTTGTTGCCCGCAGGTTCCAGAGTAATGATCGAAGGCGCTTTTGATAACTCCCAATATAATCTCGGCAACCCAGATCCAGCGGCTGTTGTCACGGGAGGCGCGCAGAGTTGGGATGAGATGTTTATTGGCTATCTTTCCTACAATAAGACCAGCCAGTAGACACGCACTTAGCCGCCACTTACGGTCTTCGCTATGACCGCCTTTAAAAGGCCGATTTCGGCCTTTTTTACTGTGGCATGGGTGCGAAGCCTCCTAGTCTGCATCTGATTCTCGAATTTCTGGCGAAGCCTCGCTATAAGCAGTGCTAGACCTTTTTGCATCTGCGCTATTTTGTTACAAAAAGTAATGTTTCAGACTGCACATTTCTGCTCACCTGCGCTAGACTGCTTAGGCCAATAAATACGTTTGCAAATACAAATGGCTTATTTGCTAGCTTCTTGGAGCACGGAAAATGAATAAATTAATCGGATTTTTAATCGCTCTGATCACGTCAGTTCTATCTGTCTCAGCTATGGCGCTGCCTGATAGAGTGGGTGATTTCGGGCTTATGGATAGCAACGGTGATTTTCACCAGTTGAGCCGTTACCGCAATAAAGAGGCATTAGTATTAATGTCTTTCGATAACAGCTGTTCAGCTATCAATTCTTCTGTAGCCAGCCTAGAGGCTATGGCGTCAGAATGGAACGATCAGGGCATCGCCTTTGCGTTGATCAACTCGTCGGCAGAAGCAAATATTGAGGTGATTCGATCCGTCAAAGCGGCACTGGGTTCGGAATTACCTATGCTTCTTGACGACGGACAGATTGTCTCTGAAACTCTGTCTCTTACGAAGGCTGGCGAGATCGTTATCCTTGACCCAGAGCGCCTTACTATTCTCTACCGTGGCCCGGTAGCGAGTGCGCCAGCTACATTGTCTGGCGAATTGGCTGGCACAATAGTCAGTACAAGGATTATTGATGCTGTGGGTTGCGACCTCGAATTTCCGGCTAGAGAAACTCACGCAAGCGCTACACCAGACTATGCAACAGAAGTTGCACCAATTATTGCTGAGCAATGTGCAACTTGCCACCGCGAGGGTGGAATTGGTCCCTTCGCGATGGACAGCCATTTGATGCTGCAGGGCTGGTCACCGATGATTCGCGAAACGCTGATTACTAAGCGCATGCCACCTACACAGGTTGACCCAAACATTGGTCATTTCAACAATGCACGTTATATGACAGATGGGGACCTGCAGACTCTAGTTCATTGGATCGATGCTGGAGCACCTCGTGGTGAATCTGCTATTGACCCGTTAACACAGATCGATCTGCCTAACTGGAAAGAGTGGAGCTTAGGTGAGCCTGATTTTATCATTAAGGCACCGAAGATGGAAATTCCTGCCACTGGAGTTCTCGACTACATCGATGTGGACGTTGAGCTTCCTTTCGACGAAGACATGTGGGTTAAAGCGGTTCAATTTATCCCCGGTGACGAGTCAGTTCTTCATCACCTTCTCACTTACGTTACTGCGCCTGCCGAGAATTTTGACGGTGGAGAAGGCAACACAACTTCGATTGCACGCCGTTTCCTCGAGGGTTATGCCCCCGGAAAGGTCGACGCGATGACATTCCGTGATGAGACGGGCGTGTACATTCCTAAGGATCATAAATTGTCCATGCAGTTTCACTTTACAACTAACGGTAAAGCAACAACGGATGAAACACTTATTGGTCTGTATATGTATGACGAGCCACCTAAGTACGAGAATTTCACGCGTTCGGTAGCGTCACAGTTCAAGATCCCTGCGTACGACCAGGACTACGAATCAGCGGCTCAATATACGTTCGACGAGGACGTAGTGGTAACAGGCCTGCGTGCTCACATGCACTTCCGTGGCAAGGACATGAAGTTTGCCATGGAAAATGAAGATGGCACAATGACTGACCTGCTTAGTGTGCCAAACTACAGCTACGCATGGCAGCCGACTTATGAATTGGAAGAGCCAGTCCAGATTAAGGCGGGCACTAAAGTGCACGTTACCGGTGCTTTTGATAATTCCGAGTTCAATCCAGCTAATCCTGACCCTTCTCAGGAGCTTGTTTTTGGATTGCAGAGCTGGGATGAGATGTTTATTGGTTATTGGACATACCATGCAGCGGCACCATCTAACTAAGCGTTGGTTTAGTTAGGAAAAACCCGGTCATGCAGATGGCCGGGTTTTTTTTTGCTTAATAATAAGTGGTATTGGCCCAGAGGATTAATTAATGACCTTACACTGCAAAGGGCTCAGGATTCGATTGCTAGCACCAGCTGTGAGCCCTCTAAAAAAGCCAGTAATTACAAGACTTTCCGTTGTATCGCTGTCCCCTAACTTGCTATGATGCCAAACTTAGATTTCATAATAATAATCCTGGAGAGCGCTTTATGTCCTCGATCTTCATCGTCATTTTCGGTCTAGTCGGTTTTTCTTTTGGCTGGTTTGTCTATTCCAAATTCATCGCACAGAAAATCTATCAGTTAGACCCTGATTATGTGACTCCTGCTCATCGAATCAACGATGGCATCGACTATGTACCCACTAACAGGTATGTACTTTGGGGCGCTCACTTCACGGCTGTAGCCGGTGCGGCACCGATTGTAGGTCCTGCGATCGCGGTATATTGGGGTTGGGTTCCGGCTTTATTGTGGGTGACATTCGGCAGCATATTCTTCGCCGGTGTTCACGACATGGGAGCCTTGTGGGCAAGTAACCGCCACGGCGCGAAGTCAATCGGTGCTCTTTCCTCAGATGTCATTGGTAAGCGTGCGTCTGCTTTGTTCATGGTTATCATCTTTTTGTTGTTGGTGTTGGTTAACGCGATGTTCGCGACCATCATTGCGACAGACATGGTTATCTTCCCGTCATCGGTATTCCCCGCCTGGGCTGCAATTCCAGTAGCTATATGCATCGGAATACTGATTCGTAAAAACTACAACCTACTGCTGATATCTGTAATTGGTGTTGCGATTCTCTACTTCACGATCTACGTCGGCAGTGTGATGCCTCTGGAATTACCAGGTGATGTTTTTGGTCTGGGTGCCAATGGCAACTGGATTATCCTGTTGTTTGTCTATGCAGGTATTGCTTCGATGTTTGCCGGTATGGCTGTTGTTGCAACCACGTGACTACATCAATGGTGCGCAGCTAGTCCTAGGTTTGTTCGTTCTCTACAGCGCGGTATTTATCGCGTTGCCAAATGTCTCTGCACCAGCGTTTAATCCGAATCTGGCTGTTGATACGCCGCCTATATGGCCAATTCTATTCGTCACAATTGCTTGTGGAGCCTTGTCTGGATTCCACGGTATCGTAGCTTCCGGAACCAGTTCTAAGCAGCTGAGCAATGAGAAGGACGCGCGCTTTGTTGGTTATCTTGGTGCGCTTGGTGAAGGTTCGCTGGCGTTGATAACAATCGTTGCTGTGACCGGGTCTCTCTACGCTGCAACGGGTGCGGAATGGGATGCGATCTATTCTGGTTACGCGAGTGGCCCTGGGCAAAAAGGCTTTATCGACGGCGGTGCGATTTTGATTTCAACAGGCTGGGGCATCCCCATTGCCTTCTCTCAAACCATGCTAGCGGTAATGGTGGTGCTTTTTGCTGGTACTACTATGGATGCGGGCTTACGCCTGCAGCGCTACATAATTCAGGAATGGGGCAGCATCTATAACATCGCACCGTTTAAGAACAACATCATCGCTACACTGGTGGCTATAGCTGCCTGTCTGATGTTGGCATTCGGTGTGTCCGCGGGTAACTATCCCGGAGACGGCGGCGCATTGATCTGGCCTGTATTTGGTGGCACTAATCAGATTTTGGCTTCGATGACCTTGCTGCTAATTGCCGTTTATCTGATGCGATTAGGACGCCCGACAAAAGCTATTTTAATGCCGATGATTTTTATCTTCGTAATGGCATTTTGGGCCTCTTGTTGGTATATCGTCAGTCACTATCAGAATGGTCAATGGGCATTGGTTGTTATCGAAATATTGGTGATGATCACTAGCATCATGGTTATGCTGGAAGCGCTAGGTGTAATATCGAAGATCAGAAGTGGCGAGATTGCTATTGAATCGGCGGACACTGTAAGCACGGAAGAGTAGTAACGCTGAATTTTATTCAGTAGTTAGTTCTCATTGGAAGAAGGAGCGATCGGATGCTGTTCAAAGCAATATCCACGCTCCTTTTTTATTAGGAAGCCTTAGTTTGTTAACTATTTGGGAGTTTGACGGTAGGCTTCCTTTTTAAAAAACTAAGACTGAAGGCCTGAGTTACTACTAAACCTATGGACGAACAAACACTTCGAAACTTGCTAAATCTTGAGCCTGAGAAATCTATAAGCAAGATTCAAATTTTTGATGAGATTGATTCTACAAATTCTGAATCGCTGCGGCAGATTCAATCTGGCAATATTGAGAATCGAGTAGTTGTTGCGAGTTCGCAAACAGCGGGAAGGGGCCGCCGGGGCCGTCAGTGGTTGAGTCCAAAGAATGCAGGTATCTATTTATCGCTGACTCGTCGTTTCTCGATGGAGGCCAATGCGCTGCAGGCTCTATCTCTTGTCACCGCTATCAGCGTAGTCGAAGCCCTGTATCAATTAGGCGCACAAGGCCTTCAACTGAAATGGCCGAACGACGTTCTTTTTGAGAAGAAGAAGCTAGCCGGCATCCTTTTGGAATTGCAGCACAAAGAGAATTCACGTTTTGTTGTCTTCGGCATCGGAGTGAATATCGAGCTGCCAGCAAATTTGCTAGATAGCATCGATCGGCCTGTAACCGACTTATATAACATTATGAATGAACCGCCTTCTCGTGTGATTCTGCTCGCCGCGCTTTTGAATCAGCTGTGCCGAAATCTGGAGAAATACGAAGGCAGCGGATTCTCGTCTTTCGAAGAGCGCTGGAATGGCTTGGATTGTTACAGAATGAATGACATCGAAATTCAAAAGGGTAACAGTCGTCTCATCGGTAAATCGCTAGGAGTAGACTCAGGTGGTTCATTACTACTACAAACGCCGAAGGGCATACAATTGATCAATGGCGGGGAAGTATTTCCGTCGTTGCACCCGCTTTCAGAATGAGTATTAATCAGCGCATGATATTAGAGCTTGATGTAGGTAATTCACGTATCAAATGGCGACTGCTCGCAGCGGACGATCTGGCTGTGGTCGGCGTAGGCCATGTGTCCGGATTTGATGAATTACAGCGAGCTCCACAGCTAGAGGTTGTAATATCGATGGCGCGTATGTGCAGTGTGCGCGGGGGCGGTATTAATAAGAAGCTAGAAGACTGGGTGCGCGTAAAGCACGGAGTAGAACTAGTGCAGGCGGCGGTAACCCAAAGCTGCGGGGGAGTGACCAATCAGTATGCGGATGTCAGCAGGCTCGGTATAGATAGATGGCTAGCGATGTTGGCCGCTTATCGCAGGGCGGACGGGGCGTGCATGATTATAGATAGTGGCACCGCGTTCACTATCGATGTGTTGGACGCGCAGGGGTTGCATTTGGGCGGCTATATTATCCCCGGTTTAAAACTAATGCGCAGCAGCCTCGAGTCGAACACGGCTATTCGGCTAAGTGGCAACTATTGCGTATATTCCCAAAGTTTGGGTCATTCAACAGATGAGGCCGTATTTAATGGAACTGTGACGGCATTGTTGGCAACAATAAAGCAGCACAGTGAGTCATTGGGCAGAGCCGGTACTGTCGAAATTTACTTTGCAGGCGGAGATGCTGGTTTGCTGCATGGCTTAGCTGGCCTAGATCATAGTGAGATTGTCACTTCCCTTGTTCTCGATGGTCTCGATGTAGCTTGCCCAAACCCTGACAGCGCTCGAGGACGGGTTTAGGCCATGCGCTATATAGCCATTTTTCTCCTGCTGGCTAATATCGGATATTTCTCCTGGGTTCGCTATTCAGCGCAGCGCATTACCGCGCCAGTGCCTAACACTCCTCGGCTTCTGTTTAATAGCGGATTAACTCTGATCAGTGAATATGAGTTGCAGTCCGCGGCTCAGCCCGCTCTGACTTGCTTTACAATTCAGAGTTTCAGCACCATCGATGATGCCTCCAGCTTGATCGCTGAGATGGGTGAGGCCATATTTTCTTCTAATGTCCGTCTCAGTGGCGATCCGCTGAGCTCACAATATCGGGTTTTCATACCTCCAGCTTCCTCGCGAGGGATCGCAACTATTATCCTAGATGGCCTGAGAGAGGGTCTTATAGCGGCTGAAATGGAGATGGAAAGCGACTTAATCACCCGTGGAATGCTGGAAAACGGGATTACGCTGGGTGTTTTTTCTCAGCAGGGTGATGCGCAGGCCGCGCGGAATGGGGTCCAGCAGCTAGGTTATGCTCCAGAGATAGAGGAAATCCCGCGTTCTACTGGCGCAATTCAAGTTCAACTGCAAGTTTTGGAGCGGTATGTTTTAGAAAACCCCGCATGGCTAGATTTGGTGGCAAGTCGGCTCAATTTGACCATTACAGAAAATGTCTGTGAAACGATTGCACAAGGGAGTCAATTCCCATAAAATGCCGCTCCTGAGTGAGAGTGCCAGGGCTTTTGACCCTTGGAAGTTCATGTTGGAGGGGTTCCCGAGTGGCCAAAGGGATCAGACTGTAAATCTGACGCGCAAGCTTCGGTGGTTCAAATCCACCCCCCTCCACCAACTCATTGTAGTTCGGGGAGTAGATTTTTGTAGGCGGGTATAGTTCAGCGGTAGAACCCCAGCCTTCCAAGCTGGATACGCGGGTTCGATCCCCGCTACCCGCTCCAATTTAGTTAAAAAATTGGAGCTTCTAGAAAGATGATTAGGCGGTCTGAGTGGCTTGTTTAAAGCATGAGCAAGCCGACACTAATGCCGCTGCAGGACAGGGGGCTGAGATTACTAATGTGCGGCTCGCATAGCTCAGGCGGTAGAGCACTTCATTGGTAATGAAGAGGTCCTCGGTTCAACTCCGAGTGTGAGCACCATTCATTGGTCAGAACCGATGAGAATTAAAGTAACAAGATTGGATTCAATTGTAATTTCTATATAGAAGTAGAAAGAACTATTTAACTCAAAATTAATTGATGACGCTTAGAATAGATAGGGGCAGTCGAAATGGCGAAGGAAAAATTCGAACGAAATAAATTACACGTAAACGTGGGTACGATTGGTCACGTTGACCATGGCAAGACGACGTTAACAGCGGCTTTGACTCGGGTCTGTTCTGAAGTATGGGGCGGGGGTGAAGTACGAGATTTTGCGCAGATCGATAATGCGCCAGAAGAAAGAGAGCGCGGTATTACTATTTCCACGTCTCACGTTGAATACGATTCGCCCAATCGTCACTACGCTCACGTTGACTGTCCAGGTCACGCCGACTACGTAAAGAACATGATCACCGGTGCGGCTCAGATGGACGGCGCTATCTTGGTATGTTCGGCTGCAGACGGCCCAATGCCACAGACTCGTGAGCACATCCTGCTATCTTTGCAGGTTGGCGTTCCTTACATCGTTGTGTTCATGAACAAAGCGGACATGGTTGATGACGAAGAATTGATTGAATTGGTAGAGATGGAGATCCGAGAGTTATTGGATCAATACGAATTCCCAGGTGACGACACACCTATTATTGTTGGTTCTGCTCTTAAGGCTCTTGAAGGCGACACCTCTGATATCGGCATGCCTGCGGTACAGAAGTTGGTTGAGACTCTAGACAGCTACATACCCGATCCGGTTCGTGACGTTGAGAAGCCTTTCTTGATGCCAATCGAAGACGTATTCTCAATCTCCGGTCGCGGTACTGTTGTAACAGGCCGAATCGAGCGCGGCCTTGTCAATGTTGGTGACGATCTAGACATCGTTGGTATTAAAGACACACAGAAGACAGTTTGTACGGGTGTTGAGATGTTCCGCAAGTTATTGGACCAGGGCCGTGCAGGCGAGAACGTAGGTGTTCTATTGCGTGGTACTAAGCGCGAGGAAGTTGAGCGCGGTCAAGTGCTGGGTAAGCCTGGATCTGTCACACCTCATACGAAGTTCGAGGCAGAAGTGTATATCCTGAATAAGGATGAGGGTGGACGTCATACGCCATTCTTTAAAGGTTACCGTCCACAGTTCTATTTCCGTACAACGGACGTGACAGGTGCGTGTGAGTTGCCAGAAGGCGTTGAGATGGTAATGCCGGGCGACAACGTGAACATGATTGTTACCTTGATTAATCCAATTGCGATGGATGAAGGTCTACGTTTTGCTATCCGTGAGGGTGGTCGTACAGTAGGCGCGGGCGTTGTAGCTAAGATATTCGAATAAAATCGCAAAACACAGCTTACTTGGCCGAAGCACTCAAAAGGGTACTTCGGCTTAGTCGTCTTTAGTGTTTTTACGATATTTCGTTCGAAGTAAATGAAGAATAAGGTCGTATTGACCACCCTTAATTACCAGCGAGAATAAGAAACACCGATGATCTTTAGAGAAACAGTAGGCCAGTAGCTCAATTGGCAGAGCAGCGGTCTCCAAAACCGCAGGTTGGGGGTTCGATTCCCTCCTGGCCTGCCAACTAAAGGCAGGAATTCTTCCGCAAGCCATAGGGAAGAGGATAGGCAGAGATAAGGTCACTGTCGGTGGTTGTTAACTAGATATTTAGCACTAAGAGAAATAGTAAATAGTATGTCCGAAAAAATAGCAGGCGAAGACGGTAAATTAGATTTGCTCAAGTGGGCGGTCGTAGCAGCGATTGTGGCTGGTGCTATTTATGCTAACTCTTATTTCGCGACGGAATCATTATTGGTTAGAACGCTAGGCTTGCTTGTAACTGCCGGCGTGGCCGGATGGATTGGCGCTCAGACTATTCGCGGGCGCGCTTTTGTCAACTTATGCCTAGATGCGCGAGTTGAAATAAGAAAAGTTGTTTGGCCAACAAGACAAGAAACAACGCAGACTACGATCGTAGTCCTTATCGTCATATTCATTGTAGCTTTTATTTTATGGTTACTGGATTGGGGATTAAACAGCGTTATTTCATCGATGATCGGCTAGAGGCAAAAAATGGCAAAGCGCTGGTACGTAGTTCATGCCTATTCAGGCTATGAAAAGAAAGTGATGCTTGCATTGGGAGAGCGAATTGCTCTTCGAAAAATGGAGGATTACTTCGATGAAGTGTTGGTGCCTACCGAAGAAGTTGTAGAAATGCGCGGTGGTCAGAAACGAAAGAGTGAGCGCAAATTCTTTCCGGGTTACGTCTTGGTTCATATGGAATTAAACGACGATACTTGGCACTTGGTTAAGGACACGCCCAGAGTCATGGGTTTTATTGGCGGCACGGCAGAGAGACCTGCCCCGATAACCGATAAAGAAGCGAATAAGATTCTCCAGAGAATGGAGGATAGCGAAGAGGTTCCAACTCACAAGACGATCTACGAACCTGGCGAAATGGTTCGAGTTACAGATGGTCCTTTTAATGACTTCACCGGCACGGTTGAGGAAGTTAACTACGAGAAGAGCAGATTACGCGTTGCTGTATTAATTTTCGGCCGTGCGACTCCGGTAGAGCTTGAGTTCGGGCAGGTCGAAAAGAGCTAGAAGTGTCGGGGTCAGAGTAAAATTTCCAGCGTAAATACGGGAATATTTAGCCGCATTTAGCGGAAATTTTACTCTGACCCCATTTTTAAAACAAAGTCGATTCACTAACATTTGTTATGAATCGCCGGGGAGTTTGGTTAGCTGCGAGGCTTAATCGAACGTTTGAACCCAAAGGAGAAAGATATGGCTAAGAAAGTACTGGCTTATATAAAGCTGCAAGTTGGCGCAGGAAAAGCTAACCCAAGTCCACCCGTTGGTCCGGCTCTCGGTCAACACGGCGTAAACATCATGGAATTCTGTAAGGCATTCAATGCGCAGACTCAAGGCGTTGAGGTTGGACTGCCTATTCCGGTGGTTATTACTGTTTATGCAGATCGTAGCTTCACCTTCATTACGAAGACGCCTCCCGCCTCTGTGCTACTGCGTAAAGCAGCCGGCCTTAAGAAAGGAAGTGGACGTCCAAACACTGAAAAAGTGGGCAAAGTAAACCGTGCACAATTAGAAGAGATTGCGACCCAGAAAATGGCTGATCTTACTGCTGCTGATATGGATGCTGCGGTTCGCACACTTGCAGGCAGCGCGCGCAGCGCGGGCATAGAAGTCGAGGGAGTGGAGTAACATGGCCAAACTATCCAAAAAACAAAAGCAAGTAGCTGAAAAGGTTGAGGCAGGCAAAGCCTACTCAGTTGAAGAAGCTGTTGCGATAATCACAGAGTTTGCTTCAAAGAAATTCAGCGAGTCTCTAGACGTTTGTGTGAACCTCGGCATCGATGCGCGCAAATCGGATCAAGCAGTTCGCGGTTCCACAATTCTACCAAACGGCACAGGCAAAGACGTTCGCGTCGCGGTATTTGCTCAGGGCGAAAATGCTGAAAAGGCGAAGGCTGCCGGTGCCGATGTGGTGGGCTTCGATGATCTAGCGGAATCCATTCAGGCAGGAAACTTGGACTTCGACGTAGTTATAGCAACACCAGATGCTATGCGTGTAGTGGGCAAGCTAGGAACGGTTCTCGGTCCTAGAGGTTTGATGCCTAATCCTAAAGTCGGAACAGTTACGCCAGACGTAGAAACTGCAGTTAAGAACGCCAAGTCCGGTCAGGTTCGATACAGGACTGACAAGAACGGTATCGTTCATGGCGGGATCGGCAAAGTGGGCTTTGAAGCCCTTGCGGTTAAGGCGAACCTTGAAGCGCTATTGGCAGACCTAAAGAAGGCCAAGCCATCTGCAGCTAAGGGTGTCTACATAAAGAAGGTTGTTCTTTCTTCGACGATGGGTCCTGGCTTGCAGATTGACCAGTCATCTCTAGAGCTTCTTTAACATCAGGAAAGAGATTTCCGTTTACAAGTAAAAGATTCGAAGAGAGTGTTCTCTCTTCAACAGACTTTGGGGTTTCGCGAAAGCGAAGCTGTCAAAGACCGTAGGTGTGACCGCCCAATTTGGGTTGGCTCGCTTAATTTCCTACGCAGATGGTGAAGCCCAATTTAGTGTAATGCTAGATTTTAATCACCGAATAGCAAGGGTATGGCGCGAAAGTGTCATGCTAAATCGCGGTCGAGAAATCGACCATATTAAGGAGTTTAGCTAGTGGCTATTGGACTAGAAGATAAGAAACAAATTGTTTCGGAAGTCAATAAGGCTGCTAACAGTGCATTGTCTGCGGTACTCGCCGATTATCGGGGTGTAACCGTTAGTGATATGACTGAGCTTCGAAAGAATGCTAGAGCGAATAATGTTTATCTTCGTGTTGTAAGAAACACGCTGCTTAGAAAAGCAGTTGAAGGTACTGAATTCGAATGCATTCAGGAAGTTTTAGTCGGACCTACGATTCTTGCATTCTCAGAGGAAGACCCTGGCGCCGCTGCACGCGTGCTGAAGGATTTTGCCAAACAGGAAAAAGATTTCGAGATCAAAGCACTCTCTGTAGGTGGCAAGTTATTGGATGCTGATCAGATCGACGTGTTGGCCAAGTTGCCGACTCACGATCAAGCGCTGTCCATTCTTATGAGCGTTATGTTAGCGCCTGTAACGAAGCTCGCCAGAACCATGATAGAGGTTCCCTCGAAAGCAACACGTGCTGTTGCAGCAGTTCGAGACCAGAAGCAGGAAGCAGCCTAGTTCCTTCGTAACAGTTTAGAAATTGTAGAAGTAGTAGAAAGTTAGAAAACAACTTAAATTAATTTAAAGAAAGTAGGAGACAAGAGTCATGGCTCTTTCCAAAGAAGATGTATTAGAAGCAATTGCAGACATGTCAGTAATGGACGTAGTTCAACTGGTGGAAGCAATGGAAGAAAAATTTGGTGTTTCAGCAGCAGCTGCAGTTGCTGCAGCTCCAGCGGCAGCAGCCGATGCTGCGCCAGCAGAAGAGCAGACTGAATTCGATGTCATTCTAGCCTCTATTGGCGAAAAGAAAGTGAACGTCATTAAGGCAGTACGTGGAATCACTGGTCTAGGTCTTAAAGAAGCTAAGGAATTAGTTGATAGCGCGCCATCAACTATTAAAGAAGCTGCTCCTAAGGGAGATGCGGATGAAGCCAAGAAAGCTTTGGAAGAAGCTGGCGCAACCGTTGAGCTTAAGTAGTAAGCACTTTGCTATAAAGCGACAAGCGCCGGGTGCCTCAACGCACCTGGCGTTAGTTTGTTGTAATTTCGAGTAAAAGCAGATCGGCTTAATCGCCGCGCATTGGCCAAGTCGTTAAGACGCAGGCCATGCAAATCGCAGAAAAATTCTGCTAGTAGTTAATGCCAATAGAACACAACGCTAGGAACACACCAATGGCCTATTCGTATACAGAGAAAAAACGTATCCGTAAGAACTTCGGCAAATTGCCAAGTGCGATGGACATCCCTTACCTCTTATCTATACAAGTCGATTCCTATAAACAGTTTACTCAGGTTGACGTGCCTGTCGAATCACGTATGGAACAAGGCCTACATGCCGCGTTCAAATCTGTATTCCCTATCGTCAGCTATTCCGGCAAGGCAGTTCTGGAATATGTTAGCTACAACCTTGGAAAGCCTGCCTTTGACGTCAAAGAATGTCAATTGCGTGGTTCTACCTATTCAGTGTCCTTGCGGGTTAAGGTTCGGTTGATTCTTTATGATAAGGAATCAACAGTACAAACTATTAAAGATATTAAAGAGCAAGAAGTCTATATGGGTGAGATCCCGTTGATGACTGATTCAGGTACTTTTGTTATCAACGGTACGGAGCGTGTTGTTGTATCGCAGTTGCATAGATCTCCGGGTGTGTTCTTTGATCATGACCGTGGGAAGACGCACAGCTCAGGAAAACTACTCTACTCTGCACGGGTAATTCCTTACCGTGGTTCTTGGCTCGACTTTGAATTCGATCCGAAAGACATGGTCTATGTTCGAATTGACCGTCGCCGTAAATTGCCTGCGTCGGTATTGCTGCGCGCATTAGGTTATGGATCTCAAGAAATTCTTGAGATGTTCTACGACAACAATAGTTTTAAGATTACGACGAAAAGTAAAGATAAAGAGTCGACTATTTCGTTGAATCTAATCCCTGCTCGTCTGCGTGGAGAAGTGCTTACTTTTCCGATCAATGACAAGAAAGGCAAGGAAATCGTGGAGGCTGGCCGCCGTATTACTTCACGCCACGTACGCCTCATGGAGCAAGCGAAGTTAACTACGTTGCTAATCGAGCATGAGTACCTTATTGGTGCCGCGCTTGCTGCCGATGTGATCAACGAAGAGACTGGGGAAATTTTAGTAGCCTGTAATACTGAAATCACTGAAGAGCTGATAGAGCAGTTCTTCGAGGCCGGCGTAAAAACGTTCGAGACTATCTATACTAACGATCTGGACTGCGGTCCATTTGTATCGCATACATTGCGCATCGATGGAACCACTTCCAAGTTGGAAGCTATGGTCGAAATCTATCGCATGATGCGTCCAGGCGAGCCACCTACGAAGGAATCTGCAGAGAACTTATTCTCTAACCTATTCTTCTCGCCAGAGCGTTACGATCTTTCTGCAGTTGGTCGAATGAAGTTTAATCGCCGGCTGGGTCGTCCTGAGTCCGAGGGCTTGATGGTCCTTAGTAAGGAAGACATCGTCGACGTGCTGAAGACTCTGGTCGGAATCCGTAACGGTTTCGGTTCAGTGGATGACATCGATCACTTAGGTAACCGCCGTATTCGCTCTGTTGGTGAAATGGCAGAGAACCAATTTCGTGTTGGTTTGGTTCGTGTCGAACGCGCAGTGAAAGAACGTTTGAGCATGGCTGACTCTGAGGGCCTGATGCCACAAGATATGATCAATGCTAAGCCAGTGGCTGCAGCGATCAAGGAATTCTTTGGCTCCAGTCAGCTTTCCCAGTTTATGGATCAGAATAACCCGCTGTCAGAGGTGACTCACAAGCGTCGCGTATCGGCACTTGGGCCCGGTGGTCTCACGAGAGAGAGAGCGGGCTTCGAAGTACGTGACGTACACCCGACTCATTACGGTCGAGTATGCCCAATTGAAACGCCTGAAGGTCCGAACATTGGATTGATTAACTCGCTTGCAACTTATGCGAGAACAAATCACTACGGCTTTCTTGAAAGCCCTTATAGAAAGGTGGTTAACAACAAAGTTACAGATGAGATCGATTATCTATCAGCGATTGACGAAAGTGATTTTGTCATTGCGCAGGCGAGCGCTCCTTTGGACAAGAAGAAGGGTTTGGTCGATACGCTCGTCACCGTACGATACAAGGGTGAAACACTCTTAAAGCCACGCGAAGAAGTTGACTATATGGACGTGGCTCCACAACAGATGGTGTCAGTTGCGGCAGCATTGATTCCTTTTCTAGAGCATGACGATGCTAACCGCGCCCTGATGGGTTCGAATATGCAGCGCCAAGCAGTGCCGACGCTAAAGACTGAGAAGCCTTTGGTTGGTACGGGCATGGAGCGCAATGTAGCGACCGATTCAGGTGTATGTGTTGTTGCGTTCCGTGGTGGCGTCATCGAGAGCGTCGATGCGGCTAGAATCATCGTTCGTGTGAGCGATGCAGAGACAGACGCAGGTGAGGCGGGTGTGGATATCTACAACCTGACTAAGTACACCCGCTCTAATCAGAATACATGTATTAGCCAGCGACCGTTGGTCAAAGATGGAGACCAGATTGGTCGTGGCGACATCTTGGCAGACGGGCCATCAATTGATATGGGTGAGTTAGCACTAGGGCAGAATATGCGTATCGCATTCATGCCTTGGAATGGATACAACTTCGAAGATTCAATCCTGATATCTGAGCGAGTGGTTAAGGAAGATCGCTTCACCACTATTCATATTCAGGAACTAACTTGTGTCGCTCGCGATACCAAACTTGGATCCGAAGAGATTACCGCGGATATTCCAAACGTAGGCGAAGGCGCCCTAAGCAAGCTGGACGAGTCTGGCATTGTGTATATAGGTGCTGAAGTTAGTGCTGGCGATATTTTGGTCGGCAAAGTTACGCCTAAGGGCGAAACGCAGCTAACTCCAGAAGAAAAGTTGCTGCGTGCAATCTTCGGTGAGAAAGCCTCGGACGTAAAAGACACTTCTTCGCGTGTGCCTACAAGTGTTAAGGGTACCGTAATCGACGTACAGGTATTCACACGTGATGGTCTTGATAAAGATCAACGGGCCGTGGAGATTGAAGAGACGCAACTGTCTAAGGTTCGCAAAGACATCGATGATGAATATCGAATTGTAGAGGCCGCAACTTATGAGCGTCTACAACAAGCTCTGATAGGAAAAGTTGTAGCTGGTGGCCCGAAGTTGAAGAAGGGCCAGAAGATTACCGCTGACTATCTCGAGGAGCTGCCGAAGGAAGATTGGTTCAAGCTGCGCATGTCTAATGATGAAGTGAACAAGCAATTAGAGCGTGCAGATGAGCAGCTTAAAGAGAGACGAGTAGATCTAGACGAGCTCTTCGAAGACAAGAGAAAGAAACTCACTCAAGGTGATGATCTAGCTCCTGGCGTATTGAAGATCGTTAAAGTCTACCTCGCTATTAAGCGCCGTATACAGCCCGGTGACAAGATGGCCGGACGTCATGGTAACAAAGGTGTTATCTCGGTAATTATGCCTGTCGAAGACATGCCTTATGACGAGAAGGGTGAGCCGATAGATATCGTGTTGAATCCGTTAGGCGTACCGTCGCGAATGAACGTTGGTCAGGTCTTAGAGACGCACCTAGGTGCGGCGGCTAAGGGCTTGGGTAACCGTATTGGCGAGATGCTAGATGCTAGGAAGAAGGCATCAGAAGTTAGAAAGCTAGTTACCGAAGTCTACAACAAGATCGGTGAGCGCACTGAAGACATTAAAAGTTTCAGTGACGATGAAGTCTTGGAGCTTGCGGGTAACTTGCGTGCGGGCGTTCCGATGGCCACTCCTGTGTTCGATGGAGCGGCTGAGTCTGAAATCAAAGACATGCTAGAGCTAGCCGGCATTAATGAAAGTGGTCAGGTCACACTTTTTGACGGCAGAACGGGAGAGTCTTTTGACCGTCAAGTAACTGTTGGCATCATGTATATGCTGAAATTGAATCACTTGGTAGATGACAAAATGCATGCTAGATCGACTGGTTCGTACAGCTTGGTTACGCAGCAGCCACTAGGTGGTAAAGCACAGTTCGGTGGGCAGCGCTTCGGAGAGATGGAAGTGTGGGCGCTCGAAGCTTATGGTGCGGCTTATACCTTGCAGGAAATGCTAACCGTTAAGTCGGATGATGTTGCCGGACGAACGAAGATGTACAAGAACATCGTCGATGGTGACCACAGAATGGAGCCGGGAATGCCGGAATCATTTAATGTGCTAGTGAAGGAAATTAGATCGCTTGCGATCGATATGGAATTGGACGTCAGTACTAAATAAACCAATTCGCGCTAGCTAGTACGACAAATGAAGAATTAGTGATTATTAAAGCCTGCTCGCGAAAGCAGCAGGTGGAGGAGTTAGAATGAAAGACCTATTAGGGTTGCTTAAGTCTCAATCACAATCAGATGAGTTCGATTCCATTAAAATTGGTTTGGCCTCACCGGAGATGATTCGTGCCTGGTCGTTCGGTGAAGTTAAGAAGCCAGAGACGATCAACTATCGAACATTTAAGCCAGAGCGTGATGGTCTGTTCTGTGCCAAGATTTTTGGCCCAGTGAAGGACTATGAATGTCTGTGTGGTAAGTACAAACGTCTTAAGCATCGCGGTGTTATCTGTGAAAAGTGCGGCGTAGAAGTTGCGCTCTCAAAAGTGCGCCGTGATCGCATGGGTCATATCGAACTAGCGAGTCCGGTAGCCCATATCTGGTTCCTTAAGTCTCTTCCTTCACGCATCGGCTTGTTGTTGGACATGACTCTTCGTGACATAGAACGCATTCTCTATTTCGAGTCTTTCGTGGTTACTGACCCAGGCATGACTACTCTTGAGAAAGGGCAGTTGCTAACGGATGAGCAGTACTACGAGGCGATGGAAGAATTTAGTGATGAGTTCGATGCCAAGATGGGCGCGGAAGCGGTTCAGGCATTGATGAAGGACCTGAACGTTGATGAGGAGGTAGCTCGTCTTCGCGAAGAAATACCCGCTACAAATTCTGAAACAAAATTGAAGAAGCTCTCTAAGCGCTTGAAGCTCTTGGAAGCCTTTAACGCTTCTGGGAACAAGCCGGAGTGGATGGTAATGACAGTTCTGCCTGTTCTTCCACCGGATCTTCGTCCTCTTGTACCTCTGGACGGTGGTCGTTTTGCGACTTCAGATCTAAATGATCTCTACCGTCGTGTGATCAATAGAAACAATCGTCTGAAGCGTCTTCTGGACTTGAACGCGCCAGACATTATCGTGCGCAACGAAAAACGTATGCTGCAGGAAGCGGTTGATGCGCTTCTCGATAACGGCCGTCGTGGCCGTGCAATTACAGGATCGAATAAGCGTCCTCTTAAATCACTTGCCGACATGATTAAAGGTAAGCAGGGTCGATTCAGGCAGAATCTACTGGCAAACGAGTGGACTATTCTGGTCGTTCTGTGATTGTTGTTGGTCCTACGCTTAGGCTACATCAATGCGGGCTTCCCAAGAAGATGGCTCTGGAGCTATTTAAGCCGTTTATATTCGGCAAGCTTGAGCGTCGTGGGCTCGCTACTACAATTAAAGCCGCGAAGAAAATGGTTGAACGCGAAACTGCCGAGGTTTGGGATATTCTAGCGGATGTTATTCGCGAACATCCGGTGCTGCTTAACCGCGCACCTACCTTGCACAGACTCGGCATTCAGGCATTCGAGCCCGTGCTGATCGAAGGCAAGGCAATTCAATTGCACCCGCTGGTTTGCGCAGCCTACAACGCTGACTTTGACGGCGACCAGATGGCGGTACACGTACCACTTACACTGGAAGCACAGCTTGAAGCGCGTACGCTGATGATGTCCACGAACAATATTCTGGCACCTGCTAACGGTGAGCCAATTATTGTTCCCTCGCAGGATGTGGTGTTGGGACTTTACTACATGACGCGCTCGCGCGTGAATGCGAAGGGTGAAGGTATGACTTTCGCCGACGCAAAAGAAGTGCAGCGTGCCTACGAAACAGGTAATGCTCACTTGCAAGCGCGCATCAAAGTACGAATTACAGATGTCTATAGCAATAAAGAAGGTGATCGCGTCCGTGAGACAGCTATTGTAGACACCACCGTGGGTCGTGTGTTGCTTTTCAACATTGTCCCGGAAGGCTTGCCTTTCTCTATGGTTAATCAGAAGATGGCGAAGAAACAAATCTCGCTGATTTTGAATGCCTGTTATCGCGACGTCGGTCTGAAGGAAACTGTTATCTTTGCTGACCAGTTGATGTACACCGGTTATAAGTATTCAACACGTTCCGGTTCATCCATCGGTGTTAATGACTTTGTCATTCCTGATGAGAAGGCGACGATCATTGGTCAGGCAAACACCGAAGTGGAAGAAATCGAGGCGCAATTCGCTTCCGGCCTAGTCACACAAGGTGAAAAATACAATAAAGTTATCGATATTTGGTCCCGCGCGAACGACCTTGTGGCTAAGGCTATGATGGAGGTCTGTCGACGGAGCCGGTAATCAACAAGGACGGAAAGAAAGAGCAGCAAGAGTCATTCAATTCGGTGTACGTATATGCCGACTCTGGCGCTCGTGGTTCCCCCGCCCAGATTCGTCAACTCGCTGGCATGCGCGGCTTGATGGCACGACCAGACGGATCGATCATTGAGACACCAATCACAGCGAACTTCCGAGAGGGTTTGAGTGTATCGCAGTATTTCACCTCAACTCACGGTGCTCGTAAAGGCTTGGCAGACACGGCATTGAAGACGGCTAACTCTGGTTACTTGACTCGACGTCTAGTTGATATTTCTCAAGACTTGGTTGTTACCGAGCAAGATTGTGGTACCGATCAAGGTCTGACGATGTCACCAGTAATCGAGGGTGGCGATATCATTGCGCCGTTAGGCGATAGAGTATTGGGTCGTGTTTTAGCCGCTGATGTGGTGTCAGAGACAACGGGTGAATTAGTTGCCGAGGCAGGCACTATTATCAATGAGCGCATGGTAGAAAAATTGGAGACTGGTGGCGTAGATGAAGTTCACGTGCGTTCGCCAATAACCTGTGAGACTCGCTTCGGTATCTGTAGCCAATGCTACGGTCGCGATCTGGCCCGAGGCCATGTCGTTAACGTTGGCGAGGCTGTGGGAGTTATCGCTGCACAGTCGATCGGTGAGCCGGGAACACAGCTTACGATGCGTACCTTCCACATTGGTGGTGCGGCGTCAAGAGCAACAGCATCTGACAGCGTTCAGGTTAAGAATACCGGTACAATTCACCTACATAATATGAAGACGGTAGAGAATATTAAGGGTGAGCTAGTTGTTGTATCTCGATCCGGTCAGCTCATCGTTAATGATTCCAATGGTCGTGAGCGCGAGCGCTATAAGCTCCCTTACGGTGCTTTGATAACCGTCGGTAAGAAGTCCGATGTAGAAGCCGGGCAGGTCGTAGCTACTTGGGATCCGCATACTCACCCAATAGTTTCGGAAGTAGCGGGAAGAGTGGCTTTCGCAGCGATGGAAGAAGGCATTACGGTTCGCGAGCAGACGGATGAGATCACAGGACTTAGTAGTATTTCTGTTATCGATCCAAACGAGCGCGCCGCCTCCGCTAAAGAGCTGCGCCCTGGTGTTACAGTTGTGGATAAGCAGGGGGTGGAAATTTGTCTCCCTGGCACGAATCACCCTGCACACTACTTTCTGCCAGCAAATGCGATCGTTAGCTTGAATGACGGTGTTGACTTGAATATTGGCGATGTTATTGCCCGTATCCCGCAGGAAGGCTCGAAGACTCGTGATATCACCGGTGGTCTGCCGCGTGTTGCTGACTTGTTCGAAGCTCGTCGCCCCAAAGAGCCAGCTATCTTGGCTGAGATTTCCGGTACGGTAAGTTTCGGTAAAGAAACAAAAGGAAAGCGCAGATTGGTCATCACACCTAAAGACGGTGCTAATCCAATCGATGGCTCCGATCACTACGAGGTGCTGATTCCTAAGTGGCGCACTATGACAGTGTTCGAAGGTGAATATATCGAGAAGGGAGAGGTTGTTTCTGAAGGCCCACCAGCTCCTCACGACATCCTTCGGTTGAAAGGAGTTGAGGCGCTAGCTCAATATATCGTCAACGAAGTTCAAGAAGTTTACCGCCTGCAAGGTGTGCGAATTAACGACAAGCATATTGAAGTTATCGTACGTCAAATGCTGCGTAAGGTCGAAGTGACAAATATTGGCGATTCGACACTGATCAAGGGCGAGCAGCTAATGTATACGCAGATCCTCGAAGTTAACGACACTCTTCGTGAAGAAGAGAAGCAGGAAGTTCGTTTCGAGCGCATGTTACTGGGTATTACCAAAGCTTCTTTGGCAACAGAATCCTTCATCTCGGCAGCATCGTTCCAGGAGACTACTCGTGTTCTGACAGAAGCGGCGGTTACTGGCAAGCGCGACTTCCTAAGGGGTTTGAAGGAAAACGTGGTTGTTGGACGACTTATTCCAGCAGGAACGGGTCTGTCGTATCACGCGGCCAGAAAGAAGGCCTACGCGGACAAGCTTAATTCAGATTCTGTGACAGCAAGCGATGTAGAAGCGGCATTGAGCGAAGCCCTTAATATCAAGGCTTAAGGCTAGAGAGCCCGCTCAAACAAGCAGCAATGCTTGGAAATAGTTGACTAGAGGATGTGGGATCATTAAACTCTCGCATCCTTTATTCTGGGAGCTTCCTTAGGCTATTTCTAAGGGCTTTGGCGCATTACAGTGACCCGTTTAGGAAGCTGACCCGAATTTAATGAAGAGAGACGGAGAACCGATTTTTCTATTGACTAAGCTCTACCTAGCGACGACTAAGGTCGTTTCGATGAGAGACTGAGATGATAGGAAGTGGTTTCTCCCAAAAAAATTAGAGGTTTTAAGGAAAACATGACGACAATTAACCAATTAGTCCGTAAACCCCGACGCAGCAAAATCGTCAAAAGCGGCGTACCTGCGTTACAAGGCTCGCCTCAGAAGCGTGGTGTTTGCACTAGGGTCTACACAACTACACCAAAGAAGCCTAATTCGGCTTTGAGAAAGGTGTGCCGTGTGCGCCTGGTTAACGGATTTGAAGTGTCTTCCTATATTGGTGGTGAAGGCCACAACCTGCAGGAACACTCCGTTGTTCTGATCAGAGGCGGTCGTGTCAAGGATCTTCCAGGTGTTCGCTACCACACGATTCGCGGTAGCTTGGATACTTCGGGAGTTGCTGATCGTAAGCAGAGCCGTTCCAAATACGGTACTAAGAAGCCAAAGTAGCAGCAAGCACTAGAATGTGGAGTCATAGCGTTGTCGGATAAATTTATCTGACAATGCTTCTACAAGCGTAAGGATACGCGTCTCATCGAGACTCTTTAATAAAGCGATGAGTGAGAGTAAGGCCAGGTGAGCCACTATTGAGGTGGCTTAGAGTCCTGGATCAACCTGAATAAACATAGAGGTCTCAAATGCCTAGAAGAAGAGTAGTTGCAAAACGTGAAATCCTGCCAGATCCAAAGTTCGGTAGTTTAACCCTCGCAAAATTTATGAACCACGTGATGGTCGATGGTAAGAAGTCTGTTGCCGAGCGTATCGTCTATGGTGCATTAGACATGGTTTCAGCTAGAACTCCTGGCGATCCTCTCGAAACCTTCGAGAAGGCTCTGGATGCCATAGCTCCAATGGTCGAAGTTAAGTCTCGCCGTGTCGGTGGTGCTACCTATCAGGTGCCAGTCGAAGTACGTGTCGAGCGTCGCCATGCCCTAGCCATGCGTTGGTTAGTTGAACATTCCCGTAAGCGTGGCGAGAAGTCCATGGCATTGCGTCTGGCTGGTGAAATATCCGATGCATCTGAGGGTAAGGGTAGTGCGGTTAAGAAGCGCGAAGACGTGCATCGCATGGCGGAAGCCAACCGAGCGTTCTCACACTACCGCTTCTAATCAATGCGTTGTAGTAGGCAAACTAATTCGAATCGAATTAATTCTATATATAAAGAGCATAAGCTGTGGCTAGAAAGCATCCATTGGAGCGCTATCGCAATATCGGAATCGTTGCTCACGTAGATGCGGGCAAGACTACAACTACTGAACGTGTTCTATTCTATACAGGTATTTCACATAAGATTGGTGAAGTACACGATGGTGCTGCGACTATGGACTGGATGGAACAGGAGCAGGAGCGTGGTATTACTATCACCTCTGCGGCGACTACTTGTTTCTGGAGCGGCATGGGTAAGCAGTACAACGAACACCGTATTAACATCATCGACACACCGGGGCACGTTGACTTCACTATTGAAGTGGAGCGTTCTTTACGTGTATTGGACGGCGCTGTAGTTGTGCTTTGCGGCTCTTCGGGTGTTCAGCCCCAGACGGAAACAGTATGGCGCCAAGCTAATCGCTACGAAGTGCCTCGCATGGTTTTCGTCAACAAGATGGACCGAGCCGGCGCTGACTTTCTGATGGTTGTAGACCAGATGAAAGAACGATTAGGCGCTAACCCGATTCCATTGCAGTTGGCTATCGGTGCGGAAGACGAATTTAAGGGCGTTGTCGACCTCGTTAAGATGAAGGCGATTCGCTGGAACGAAGCAGATCAAGGTGCCACCTTCGACTACGAAGATATTCCTGCTGACATGCAAGATCTAGCTGATGAATGGCGTGAAACCATGCTTGAAGCGGCAGCAGAAGCCAATGAAGAGCTTATGGATAAGTATCTGGAGACTGGCAACCTGACCGAAGAAGAAGTCATGGGCGGTATTCGTATTCGCACATTGGCGAGTGAAATAGTGCCTACACTTTGTGGTTCGGCTTTTAAGAACAAGGGTGTTCAAGCAGTGCTTGATGCGGTAATCGATTATATGCCTGCGCCTACGGAAGTTAAGGCCATTGAAGGCCTTCTTGAAGATGGTGCTGTTACGCAATGTAAAGCCGATGATAATGCGCCGTTTGCGGCTTTGGCATTCAAGATCGCAACCGACCCCTTCGTTGGTACTTTGACGTTTTTCCGAGTTTACTCAGGTACGCTAAATTCTGGCGATTCTGTTTACAACCCAATCAAAAATAAGAAAGAGCGTGTTGGTCGTATGGTGCAGATGCACGCGAACACGCGTGAAGAAATCAAGGAAGTATTGGCCGGCGACATCGCTGCTGCGATTGGCCTCAAAGATGTGACAACCGGTGAAACACTGTGTGCTATTGACCGGGTTGTGACGCTTGAGAAGATGGAATTCCCAGAGCCTGTTATCTCGGTAGCGGTTGAGCCGAAGACTAAAGCAGACCAGGAAAAAATGGGCATCGCCTTGGGTAAATTGGCTCAGGAAGATCCGTCATTTCGAGTCGAGACAGACGAAGAATCTGGCCAGACAATTATTTCAGGTATGGGTGAACTTCATCTTGACGTGCTGGTAGATAGAATGCGTCGTGAATTCTCCGTTGAGGCGAACATTGGTAAGCCACAAGTGGCTTACCGTGAAACAATCAGAAAAATCGTAGAAGTCGAAGGAAAGCACGTTAAGCAGTCTGGTGGTCGCGGTCAGTATGGACACGTGGTGCTGAGACTTGAGCCTTTGGATCCAGATTCAGAATACGAATTTGTGAACGAAATTGTTGGTGGTACGATTCCCAGAGAATACATTCCAGCCGTAGATAAAGGTGTGCAGCAGCAGATGAAGAATGGCTGTCTCGCTGGCTATCCTTTGCTTGCAATGAAGGTCACTCTTTTCGACGGATCATTCCACGATGTGGATTCCAGCGAGATGGCGTTTAAAATTGCAGGTTCAATGGCCTTGAAGAAAGGCGCGCTCAAAGCTGATGCGGCTTTGCTAGAGCCGATGATGAAAGTAGAAGTTGTATCGCCCGAGGAATATATGGGTGATGTGATGGGTGACTTGAACCGTCGTCGTGGCATGGTGCAGGGCATGGAAGACAGCTCTATGGGTAAGGTAATCAATGCTGAGGTTCCCTTGTCTGAAATGTTTGGCTATTCGACGGACTTGCGTTCGGCGACTCAAGGTCGAGCTACTTATACGATGGAATTCGATAAGTATGCAGTGGTGCCTAACAATATAGCTGAAGGTATAATTAATCAAACATCCTAGATACTAATTATAAACACACAAATAATTTAGAAGTGAACGAGGTGCTATTGTGGCTAAAGAAAAATTCGAACGAAATAAATTACACGTAAACGTGGGTACGATTGGTCACGTTGACCATGGCAAGACGACGTTAACAGCGGCTTTGACTCGGGTCTGTTCTGAAGTATGGGGCGGGGGTGAAGTACGAGATTTGCGCAGATCGATAATGCGCCAGAAGAAAGAGAGCGCGGTATTACTATTTCCACGTCTCACGTTGAATACGATTCGCCCAATCGTCACTACGCTCACGTTGACTGTCCAGGTCACGCCGACTACGTAAAGAACATGATCACCGGTGCGGCTCAGATGGACGGCGCTATCTTGGTATGTTCGGCTGCAGACGGCCCAATGCCACAGACTCGTGAGCACATCCTGCTATCTTTGCAGGTTGGCGTTCCTTACATCGTTGTGTTCATGAACAAAGCGGACATGGTTGATGACGAAGAATTGATTGAATTGGTAGAGATGGAGATCCGAGAGTTATTGGATCAATACGAATTCCCAGGTGACGACACACCTATTATTGTTGGTTCTGCTCTTAAGGCTCTTGAAGGCGACACCTCTGATATCGGCATGCCTGCGGTACAGAAGTTGGTTGAGACTCTAGACAGCTACATACCCGATCCGGTTCGTGACGTTGAGAAGCCTTTCTTGATGCCAATCGAAGACGTATTCTCAATCTCCGGTCGCGGTACTGTTGTAACAGGCCGAATCGAGCGCGGCCTTGTCAATGTTGGTGACGATCTAGACATCGTTGGTATTAAAGACACACAGAAGACAGTTTGTACGGGTGTTGAGATGTTCCGCAAGTTATTGGACCAGGGCCGTGCAGGCGAGAACGTAGGTGTTCTATTGCGTGGTACTAAGCGCGAGGAAGTTGAGCGCGGTCAAGTGCTGGGTAAGCCTGGATCTGTCACACCTCATACGAAGTTCGAGGCAGAAGTGTATATCCTGAATAAGGATGAGGGTGGACGTCATACGCCATTCTTTAAAGGTTACCGTCCACAGTTCTATTTCCGTACAACGGACGTGACAGGTGCGTGTGAGTTGCCAGAAGGCGTTGAGATGGTAATGCCGGGCGACAACGTGAACATGATTGTTACCTTGATTAATCCAATTGCGATGGATGAAGGTCTACGTTTTGCTATCCGTGAGGGTGGTCGTACAGTAGGCGCGGGCGTTGTAGCTAAGATATTCGAATAAAATCGATTCTTTGTACGCTAAAGCCAGCTCCCTAGGGGTGTTGGCTTTGTCACGATAGAGAATAGGGGATTAATTGACTCCCAAGCCTTAAAGCGAGGTTTAAGTTGAATTTTGGGCTACTAATTAAAGGTAGCGCCTAATCGCCGGAAAGACAGAGAAAAAGCGGCTTTCAGACGGTTATTCCTTGACAGAATAGGGTCAAAACCTTAAGATTCGCATCCCTCATTTGGCTATTATTTAAAAGCCGAATGATAATCGGTCAGTAACTTACTAATTTTAAAGATTTTTTGGAGCTCTAAGTAGATGCAAAGTCAGCGTATCAGAATCCGCCTCAAGGCCTTCGATCATCGTCTGATTGATCAATCTACCCAAGAAATCGTTGATACTGCACGTCGCACTGGTGCTCAGGTCCGCGGACCGATACCACTGCCAACGAATAAAGAAAGATTTACTGTATTGATTTCACCGCATGTAAATAAAGATGCTAGAGATCAGTACGAAATCCGCACCCACAAGCGTTTACTAGACATCGTCGAACCAACTGAAAAGACCGTTGATGCGTTGATGAAGCTAGATCTTGCGGCCGGTGTGGAAGTACAAATTAGTCTGGGTTAGTCAGGCTGAGTTAAACATAACCAGGCAACGAGCATTCAGTCCTCTTTGCCCTTTTTAAAAGATTTGGCGCACTGAACTATTAGCTACCCCAGCGGTAGTGAATATAGTGTAACGCGTCAGCGGCCATAGCGGGTTTAGCCCCTTGCACGATGAGGTTTACTAAAATGTCGATTGGATTAGTCGGTCGGAAAAGCGGTATGACCCGCATTTTCACTGAAGAGGGTACATCTGTCCCCGTTACAGTTGTGGAAGTACAGCCTAACCGGGTCACACAAGTTAAGACTCCCGATGTTGACGGTTATAGCGCTATTCAGGTTACTACTGGATCGCGTCGTTCTTCGCGCGTGTCAAAAGGCATGGCAGGTCATTTCGCTAAGGCGAGCTGTGAGGCCGGTTCAGGCCTTTGGGAGTTCCGCACAGTGGACACCACTGAGATTGAAGCGGGCAGTGAGATCAAGGTTGATCAGTTCGAAGTTGGCCAGATGGTAGATGTAACTGGCACCTCGAAAGGTAAAGGTTTTCAGGGTGGCGTTAAGCGACATAATTTCCAAATGCAGGACGCCACTCACGGTAACTCTCTATCTCACCGTGCCCCGGGTTCTATCGGTCAGTGTCAGACACCAGGTCGAGTATGGAAGGGTAAGAAAATGGCGGGTCAGATGGGCAATGTCAGGCACACAACCCAGTCTCTAGAAGTAGTAAGAGTCGATATGGAAAATAATCTTCTTCTTATTAAGGGCGCACTGCCAGGTGCTACCGGATCAAACGTAATCGTACGTCCAGCCGTCAAGACTAAGGCCAAGGGGTAAGCAATGGAATTAAATCTTGCATTGCCCGGCAAGAAGACGGGCAAAGAAACAGTTTCACTTTCAGACGAGTCTTTCGACAAGGCCTATAACGAGCCTTTAGTCCATCAGACTGTTGTGACCTATATGGCTGGTGCCCGACAGGGCTCAGTCAAACAGAAAACTCGCTCTGAAGTTCGTGGAGGCGGTCGTAAGCCTTGGCGTCAAAAGGGTACTGGCCGAGCACGTGCCGGAACCATTCGCTCTCCGATCTGGCGCGGCGGCGGTGTTACCTTTGCTGCACGCCCTGCGGATCACTCGAAAAAACTCAATAAGAAAATGTATCGCGGTGCGATGCAGTGTATTTTGTCAGAGCTAATTCGCAATGACAGGCTGTTCGCGGTTAGCGAATTCGAACTGGGGTCACATAAGACTCAGGATCTCGTTAACAAGCTAAAAGAATTTGAGCTAGATAACGTTCTCATTATTTCCGAGCAAGTAGAAAAGAATCTGTACCTAGCAGCTCGCAATCTTCATAAAGTTGATGTGTTGGATGTTACTGGTCTCGATCCTGTCAGCCTGATCGGCTTCGAAAATGTGCTGATTACTGTCTCCGCATTGAAGAAAGTAGAGGAGATGTTGGCATGAACGTTGAAAGAATTTATTCAGTAATTCTCGGGCCACACGTATCTGAAAAGACCACCATCATGGGTGAGTTGAATAACCAGTACGCGTTCAAGGTCACGACAGATGCTACAAAATCAGAGATCAAGACAGCTGTAGAGACAATCTTCAAAGTTGTTGTTGCTGACTTGCAGGTGCTAGTGGTTAAAGGAAAGACCAAACGCACTCCGAAGGGAAAAATTAGACGTCGCTCAGATTGGAAGAAGGCGTATGTCAGACTTGAAGCGGGTCATGAAATTGACTTTGCGGACATCGGGTAAAGGGGTAAGTCATGCCAGTCGTAAAGTGTAAACCTACTTCACCAGGACGCCGTTTTGTCGTCAAGGTTGTTCATCCGGATCTACATAAGGGTGAGCCTTATGCGCCTCTAACGGCGGCTAAGTCAAAATCTGGCGGCAGAAATAACAGAGGCCGCATAACCACACGCCACATAGGCGGTGGACACAAGCAAAAATATCGCATCATCGATTTCAAGAGAAACAAAGATGGAATCGAAGCTAAGGTTGAGCGCTTGGAATATGATCCAAACCGTTCCGCGAATATAGCATTATTATTGTATGCCGATGGCGAGCGTCGCTACATGATTGCACCTGGCAAAGTTAAAGCCGGCGATGTGGTTATGTCTGGTGAAGATGCTGCGATCAAAGTTGGCAATTGTTTGCCACTTAGAAACGTACCACTTGGTAGTACGGTTCATTGCTGCGAGTTGAAGCCTGGTAAGGGCGCGCAAATTGCTCGTAGCGCAGGTACTTCTTTGCAGTTAGTTGCACGAGAAGGCAACTATGCAACACTTCGTCTTCGCTCTGGCGAAATGCGCAAGGTGTTGAGTGACTGTCGCGCGACTATGGGTGAAGTGTCTAACTCTGAGCACTCACTACGCTCACTTGGTAAAGCGGGTGCTAAGCGTTGGAGAGGTGTGAGACCTACAGTTCGTGGTGTTGCCATGAACCCAGTAGATCACCCACATGGTGGTGGTGAAGGAAGAACTTCCGGTGGTCGTCACCCAGTATCACCTTGGGGAACGAAGACTAAGGGTTTTAAAACGAGAACTAACAAGCGCACGAATAACATGATTGTTCGTCGCAGAAATTCAAGCCGCTAAGGCTTCAGTAGAGGTATTCACTAGTGCCACGTTCGCTAAAAAAAGGTCCATTCATCGATCTTCATCTAATGAAGAAAGTGCAGACCGCATCAGAGAATAATGACAAGCGTCCAATAAAGACTTGGTCTCGACGTTCAATGGTTTCTCCGGACATGATTGGTTTGACCATCGCCGTCCACAATGGGCGACAGCATGTACCAGTCTCCATTAATGAAGACATGGTCGGTCATAAGCTAGGTGAGTTCTCTACAACTCGCACTTATCGCGGTCATACCGCTGATAAGAAGGCACGGTAATTATGGAAGTTCAAGCAAGGTTAAAAGGTGCACGTCTCTCCGCTCAAAAAGCGCGACTTGTAGCTGATCAAATACGCGGCAAGGCTGTTGAAGAGGCTTTGCTGGTGTTGACTTACAGCCCTAAGAAAGGCGCTGCAATTATCAAAAAAGTATTGAATTCGGCAATAGCCAATGCGGAGCACAACGAAGGTGCTGATGTAGATGAATTGAAAGTATCAACGATTATGGTTGATGAGGGCATGACAATGAAACGTATTATGCCGAGAGCAAAGGGTCGCGCTGATCGAATTCTCAAGCGTTCTTGTCACATAACAATCACAGTCGCAGATAGCTAGGGGTATCAGATGGGTCAGAAAATACATCCAACTGGAATACGTCTTGGCATAGTTAAGAAGCACACTTCGGTGTGGTATGCCGAGGGAAAAGAATACGCAGCTAACTTGCTGGTGGATCTTTCTGTTAGAGATTTCATCAAGAAGAAGTTAGCAAGTGCGTCCGTTTCCAGAGTTGAGATAGAACGTCCTGCGAAAACAGCTAAAATTACAATATTCACGGCTAGGCCAGGGATTGTGATTGGTAAGAAAGGCGAAGACGTTGAATCGCTGCGTAATACATTGACTGCAAAGATGGGTGTTCCCGTGCAGATCAATATCGAAGAAATTCGCAAGCCGGACTTAGATGCGCAATTGGTGGCAGACAGTGTCGCTTCCCAGCTAGAGCGTCGTGTGATGTTTCGTCGCGCCATGAAGCGTGCTGTACAGAATGCAATGCGCCAGGGAGCTCAAGGCATTAAGATACAAGTGGGTGGTCGTTTAGGTGGTGCTGAGATTGCACGGTCTGAATGGTATAGAGAAGGTCGCGTACCTTTACATACACTTAGAGCGGATATCGATTACGGAACTGCTGAGGCAAGCACTACTTATGGCTTGATCGGCGTAAAAGTTTGGGTATTTAAAGGTGAGGTTTTGGATCTGGATGCGGCAATTGTGCCTACTCCTGCTCCTGCAAAAACCAACCAAGGGTAAAGAGACGTGTTACAACCAAAGCGCACAAAATTTCGCAAGATGATGAAGGGACGCAACCGTGGTCTTTCACATAGAGGCAGCAACGTAGATTTTGGTGATTACGGTTTAAAAGCCATATCACGTGGTCGTTTGACTGCACGCCAGATCGAAGCTGCTCGTCGAGCAATGACTAGACACGTAAAGCGTGGCGGGAAAATTTGGATTCGTGTATTTCCAGACAAACCTATTACACAGAAGCCTCTCGAAGTTAGGCAGGGTAAAGGTAAGGGTAACGTTGAGTACTGGGTAGCCCAAATTCAGCCAGGAAGAATTATGTTTGAAATGGAAGGTGTTGACGAAAGTTTGGCTCGCGAAGCCTTTGATTTGGCAGCCGCCAAATTACCTTTCGAAACAGCCTTCGTAAAGCGGACGGTAATGTAATGAAAGCCAGTGAGTTGAGAGAAAAAACGGTAGCGGAATTGCAGACGCAATTGCAGGATCTTCATAAAGATCAGTTTAACTACCGTATGCAGAATGGTACTGGTCAGTTGAGCCAGGTTCACTTGATTGGTGCTGTGCGCAGGGATATTTCCCGCGTGAAAACCATAATCACCGAAAAACAGAGAAGTGGATTATAGATATGTCGGCTACTGAAAACATCGAGAAAACCGCTCGTACGACCTCTGGGAAGGTAATCAGCAACAAGATGGACAAGTCCATTGTTGTGCTCGTAGAGCGTCGGGTAACACACCCGGTATATGGAAAGATCATCAAACGGTCTACCAAAATTCATGCGCATGATGCGAACAACGAATGTTTGCCCGGCGATGAAGTAACAATCAAGGAAGTCCGTCCTCTGTCCAAGACAAAGTCTTGGTCTTTGGTGTCAATAGACGAGCGGGCAGCGCAAGTTTAAATTAGCTTTAGATTAAGAGTTTGCATTCGAGGCGTGAATGCAACTGGAGTGACTCGATGATTCAAGTGCAGTCTTACTTAGATGTCGCGGACAACAGCGGCGCTAGACGCGTAATGTGTATTAAGGTGTTGGGCGGGTCCCATCGTCGTTACGCTCGCATTGGCGACATGATTAAAGTTACCGTAAAGGAAGCGATTCCACGTGGTAAGGTAAAGAAAGGCCAGGTATTGACTGCTTTGGTCGTACGCACCAAGAAAGGTGTTAGACGTGGGGATGGTTCACAGATTCGTTTCGACGATAACGCGGCGATTTTGTTGAACGCACAAAATGCTCCAATCGGTACTCGTGTTTTTGGTCCGGTTACCAGAGAGCTGCGAACTGAAAAATTTATGCGGATTATTTCATTGGCGCCAGAAGTACTTTAGGCGTCAAAAGAATAGAGTTAGAGAGGCAAGGGCAGGAAATGCGCAAACTTAAACGTGATGACGAAGTGATAGTAATCACTGGCAAAGACAAGGGTAAACGCGGAACTATTTCCCGTCTCGTTGGTACTGATCGAGTAATCGTTCATGGTGTGAATATGGTTAAACGTCACACTAAGCCAAACCCTAACGCAGGCCAGGCTGGTGGAATTGTTGAGAAAGAGGCAGCGCTTAGTATTTCGAACGTTGCTATTTTTAATTCTGAGACTAACAAGGCAGACCGCGTTGGTATTCAGGTGCTTGAAGACGGCGATAAGAAGCGCGTCTTTAAGTCAAACGGTCAAGACATAGATTAATAACGGTAGGTTGCCAAGCATGGCTCAGTTTAGAGAATTTTATAAGAAAGAAGTAGTACCCGTTCTAACCAAAGAATTTGGCTACGACAATCCTATGCGCGTACCTAAAATTACTAAGGTTGTGTTGAACATGGGGGTTGGCGAAGCATTGGCAGACAAGAAAATTCTTGAAAATGCGGCTAATGATTTAACCCAGATTTGCGGGCAGAAAGTAGTGATTACTAAGGCTCGAAAGTCGGTCGCTGCTTTTAAGGTTCGTGAAGGTTGGCCGGTAGGTTGTAAGGTTACTCTTCGTGGTGAGCGTATGTATGACTTCTTAGAAAGGCTAGTTGGCATTTCGATTCCTCGTATCAGAGATTTCCGTGGTCTGAACCCTAAATCTTTCGACGGTCGTGGCAACTATGCTATGGGAGTTACTGAGCAGATTATTTTTCCAGAGATCGACTACGATAAAATCGATACTTTGCGTGGGCTGGATATCGCAATTACTACAACAGCTGAAACTAATGATGAAGGTCGAGCGCTATTAAGGGCGATGGGCTTTCCCTTTAGAGGTTTAACTCCTATAGCTGATGGGAAAAAATCTGCGGCAGCGCCAGAGGCGCCGGCCATTGATGTGGTAGACGAAACACCTGCAGCGGCAGATGCGCCTGCACCTGATGAAGAAAAGGATTCTTAATAATGGCTAAGACTTCAATGATAGCTAGAGAGAACAAGCGGACTAAGACAGTTGAGAAATTCGCAGCCAAACGTGCTGCTATAAAAGCTGTTCTTAATGATGCTAATGCTAGTGATGAGGAAAAATGGGAAGCTCAGGTTAAGTTGCAGAAACTACCTCGTGATGCCAGCCCAGTTCGTCAGCGACGAAGATGCCAGATTACAGGCCGTCCTCATGGAGTGTATCGTAAGTTTGGTTTGTGCCGTCATAAGTTGCGCGAAGCAGCCATGCGCGGTGATGTGCCTGGTTTAACCAAGGCCAGCTGGTAGTCGGAGAAGAATTATGAGCATGTCAGATCCCATAGCAGATCTTTTAACTCGCATTAGAAATGCGCAGATGGCGAAATTGCCAACGGTTAGTATGCCCTCTTCTAAAATGAAGATCGCAATAGCACAAGTTTTACAAGACGAAGGTTATGTTGCGAGCTATCAGGTTGATGAAAATGGCGGCAAGCCAATCCTGAATATAGATCTGAAGTATTTTCAGGGCAAGCCAGTAATAGAAGAAATTAAGCGAGCAAGCCGACCGGGTTTGCGCAGCTACAAGGGTAAAGAAAATTTACCAAAGGTTAGAGCCGGGTTGGGCATCTCAATAATGTCTACAAACAAAGGCCTGATGACTGAAACGCAAGCACGCGCGGCCGGAATAGGCGGCGAGGTTCTTTGTACAGTTTTCTAATTGGTGTTGATACTCGATCTTGAACCTCGCGAATGCGAGCTAAGATCGTCAATAGAGCAATATTATGTCTAGAGTAGCAAATAGCCCGGTAGAAATACCGAAAGGCGTAGAAACAAATGTTAGTGATACTGAGGTTTTGGTAAAGGGCGGCAAGGGAAACCTGCGCTTGGCGCTGCATAATTCTGTTGCGGTAGCACACAATGGAGAAATTCTTAATATCTCCGCGAAAGATGGATCGCGCCAGGCAAATGCCATGGCTGGTACTTTTCGTTCACTAATCAATAACATGATGGTTGGTGTTAGCCAAGGATTTGTAAAAAAATTGGAGCTACAAGGCGTTGGTTATAGAGCCAAGGCTGAGGGTAATAAACTTAATATTACTGTTGGCTATTCTCACCCGATCAACTATCAGCTCCCTGAAGGGGTATCTGCGGAAACTCCTTCACAAACAGAAATTGTGATCTCGGGTGCTGACAAGCAGTTAGTAGGTCAAGTCGCTGCGGAAATCAGAGATTTTCGTCCGCCCGAACCTTATAAAGGTAAGGGAATTCGCTACGCTGATGAGCGTGTATTTAGAAAAGAAGCGAAAAAGAAATAGGACAGATAGCTATGAACGTTAAAAAAGTAGCTCGTATTAGACGGGCAAAAAGAGCCAGAGCAAAGATTAGCGAACTACGCGTAAATAGATTGTGCGTATACCGTTCGCCTAGGCATATCTATGCGCAGGTAATCTCGGCTTCTGGTGATCAAATTTTGGCCTCTGCATCTACTGTTGAAAAAGATGCGCGTGGTGGAAAGACTGGCAATGTCGATGCAGCTGGCAAGGTCGGAAAATTAATCGCTGAACGAGCTAAAGCAGCTGGCATTGAGAAAGTTGCTTTTGATCGATCAGGTTATGCCTATCACGGCCGCATAAAGGCTCTTGCCGAAGCAGCTCGTGAAGGCGGATTGGAATTTTAAGGGTTTTCAACTATGGCATATAGAGACCAGCCTGATAAGAACGAAGAAGGCATGCAGGAAAAGCTGATCCAAGTTAACCGTGTAGCGAAAGTGGTTAAAGGTGGACGTATTTTTGGTTTTACAGCGCTTACAGCAGTTGGTGACGGCAATGGCCGCATCGGCTTTGGTCGTGGTAAGGCACGTGAGGTTCCTTTGGCGATTCAGAAAGCTATGGAAGCGGCACGTCGTAACATGATTACAGTGAGTTTGGATGGGCATACTTTGCAATATCCAATAAAGGCCAAACACGGCGCTTCTAAGGTCTACATGCAGCCAGCATCAGAAGGTACTGGCGTAATTGCCGGTGGTGCAATGCGAGCGATTCTAGAGTTGGCGGGTGTACAGAATGTACTAGCCAAGTGTTATGGCTCAACTAACCCGGTTAACGTAGTGCGAGCTACCTTCAACGGTCTGCGAGACATGCGCTCACCTGAAGACATTGCCGGAAAACGCGGTAAGTCAGTCGAAGAGATACTCGGTTAAAGACTAGACGGGTTAAGGATAGGCGGTTAAAAAAATGGCGAAGAAAAAGACAGTGAAAGTTACGTTAGTACGTAGCCCGATCGGCACACTTCCAAAGCACAAGCTTTGCTTGAGAGGATTGGGCCTGCGTCGCATGAACCAATCCGTCGAGGTGGAAGATACTCCGTCGGTACGCGGAATGATTAACAAAGTTAGCTACATGGTCGCCGTAGACTAAGGAAATTGTGATGGAATTAAATACATTAAGCCCAGCTCCTGGTAGCCATAAAGCTAAGAAACGCGTGGGTCGCGGTATCGGTAGTGGCTCGGGAAAGACTGCTGGCAGCGGTCACAAAGGTCAGAAGTCTCGTACTGGCGGTACAGTTCGACCAGGATTCGAAGGCGGTCAGATGCCTTTGCAAATGCGTTTACCTAAGTACGGTTTTAGCTCTCGTATAGGTCGTGTTTCAGCCGAGGTTCGCACATCAGAATTGAACAAGCTCGATGCAGAGGTTATCACTATTGAAGTGCTGCGTAAGGCGAACCTAATTACTGCCGGGATGAAGAGAGTGAAGGTAATGTTGTCCGGTGATGTGACTAAGGCCGTTACTCTGGAAGGGATTGGTGCAACTAAAGGCGCGCGAACAGCAATCGAAGCTGCCGGCGGCAAGGTCATCGATATAGAAGTTCCTGTAAAAGTTAAGAAGTTGGCGAAGAAGGCTGACAAGCCTGCCAAGTCGGCTAAGAAGAAGCCTGTTAAGGCTAAAAATGACGACGCTACTGCGGCATAAGAATAGCGAACTAGTAAAATAGACAATGGCAAATAAACCAAATATAAATCCAGAAAACATAGGCGCCGGATTGGGCGAACTGAAGTCACGTCTATTGTTTCTACTGTTTGCTCTTTTTGTTTACCGAATCGGTACACATATCCCTGTGCCTGGAATTGATCCATTGCAGTTAGCGTCTTTTTTCTCAGCACAGGAAGGCACGTTCACGGATATGATTAATATGTTCGGTGGTGGTGCTCTAGAAAGAATGAGCATCTTGGCTCTAGGCATTATGCCTTATATATCAGCTTCGATTATCATGCAGTTGCTTTCTGCGGTAAGCCCGCAGTTAGATCAGTTAAAGAAAGAAGGTGAGTCTGGTCGCCGTAAAATCTCCCAATACACGCGTTACGGTGCTTTGGCGCTAGCGACTGTTCAGGGAACCGGTATGACAGTTGGGCTTTTATCGCCAATGGCGTACGCACCCGGTCTTGCCTTTAACTTGACAGCGATTGTATCTCTAGTGACTGGGGCTATGTTCCTGATGTGGCTGGGTGAGCAGATAACAGAAAAAGGCATCGGCAATGGCATATCGATGCTGATCTTCGCAGGCATCGTGGCGGGCTTTCCGGCCGCTATCGGTACATCGCTGACACAGGCGTACGAAGGACAGATCAATGGTGTGTTATTGCTAGTCGTGGGATTGATTGCGATTGGCGTTATCGCCTGTATCGTCTATATAGAAAGAGCGCAGCGACGCATCACCGTCAACTATGCGAAGCGACAGCAGGGGAGGAAGATGTATCAAGCTCAAGCTAGCCATCTACCTCTTAAGATTAATATGGCGGGTGTTATACCAGCAATTTTCGCCAGTAGTATCTTGTTATTCCCTGCCAGTATTGCGAACTGGTTTGGTCAGGCTGAGGGTTCGGAGTGGTTGCAGGAATTAGCTTTTCTCATCGGCCCCGGTCAGCCTCTTTACATTATTATCTTTAGCGCGATGATTATATTCTTTTGCTTTTTTTATACAGCACTTGTATTTAATCCACGCGATGTTGCCGAGAATTTGAAGCGTTCTAGTGCATTTATTCCTGGCATTCGACCTGGCGAGCAAACCGCAAAGTACATCGACGGTGTAATCACTAGGCTGACTATGTTTGGAGCTGTGTACATCACACTGGTGTGTTTGTTACCCAATTTTATGCAAATGTTTGCCAATGTGCCCTTTAACCTCGGTGGCACGGCGCTATTGATTTCGGTGGTTGTAACTATGGACTTTTGGTCCCAGGTGCAGTCGCACCTAATGTCTCATCAGTATGATTCCCTGATGAAGAAATCGAAGTTAGGTAACTACGGACGTAGTGGTATTTAGTCACTCTCTGGTTGTTTATGTCCACAGATACTATTTAAAGAATAATGGAGAACGAACATGAAAGTTAGAGCATCTGTTAAGAAAATTTGCCGAAACTGCAAAGTAATTAAGCGTAATGGTTCTGTGCGAGTAATTTGCAAATCTGAGCCAAGACACAAGCAACGTCAGGGTTAATCCTGGCACGACCGAATTCGTAAGCAAGATTAGTAGAGAACGGAGCACCTTTTATGGCACGTATTGCCGGAGTCAACATACCTGATAACAAGCACATCGTTATTTCTTTACGTTATGTGTTTGGAATTGGCCCAACTACCGCAAGTGCGATTTGTGACAAGACTGGAATCATGCCGTCAACAAAGACTAGTGAGCTCAGCCCTGAACAATTGGACAGCATTCGCGGGGAAGTGGCGAACCATACTACTGAGGGCGACCTCAGACGCGCAGTATCCATGAACATCAAGCGTCTTATGGATTTAGGTTGCAACCGTGGTATTCGTCATCGTCGTTCTCTGCCAGTTCGGGGTCAGCGCACGAAAACAAATGCTAGAACAAGGAAAGGTCCTCGCAAACCAATTCGTAAGTGATACTAATTGGGGTCAGAGTAAAAATTCTTTCACAGTTCAGTGAAAATTGTGAAAGAGATTCAGAATTTTTACTCTGACCCCGAATCGATATTTAGAGTTAGATGGAATAATTTATGGCTAAGCCAGCAGAAAAGTCGACTAAGAAAAAAACCCGCAACGCTGTTATTGATGGCCTTGCTTTTATCCATGCATCCTTTAATAACACGATCATTACTATTACGGATCGTCAGGGTAATGCTTTGGCCTGGGCGACTGCCGGCGGTTCCGGTTTCCGTGGTTCCAGAAAGAGCACGCCTTTCGCGGCTCAGGTTGCGGCAGAGAAGGCAGGAAAAGCGGCGATCGAACTCTATGGATTGCAGACTCTGGACGTGAAGGTTAACGGTCCTGGTCCTGGTCGCGAATCGGCTGTAAGAGCCTTGAATAATTGCGGTCTTCGAGTTGGAAATATTACTGACGTCACGCCTATTCCACACAATGGCTGTAGACCCCCTAAGAAGCGTCGCGTTTAAACGATAAGTAAGCAGAAGCTCTTCTGATCGTCAAAGAGCACAGGAGATAGACTATGGCCCGTTATTTAGGCCCAAAATGTAAGTTGTCCCGTCGTGAAGGAACAGATCTGTTCTTGAAGAGCGGCGTTCGCCCACTAGATAGTAAGTGCAAGGCCGATACGATTCCTGGCCAGCATGGCGCCCGTCGTGGTCGCCTCTCTGATTACGGTGTGCAACTTCGAGAGAAGCAAAAAGTTAGAAGAACTTATGGTGTTCTGGAGAAGCAGTTCCGGGGGTACTATAAGGAAGCGGCTCGAATCAAAGGTGCGACGGGTGAAAATCTATTGCAGCTATTGGAATGCCGTCTAGACAACGTTGTCTATCGTATGGGTTTTGGTTCGACTCGCGCCGAATCACGTCAACTTGTTGCGCACAAATCCATCACAGTGAATGGTGAAGTGGTAAATATTGCTTCTTACCGCGTTTCTGAAGGTGACTCTGTTGCTATTCGTCAGAAAGCGAAAGAACAGCTACGAATTAAATCAGCATTGGAATTGGCTTCGCAGCGAAATCCGATCGATTGGATAACAGTAGATCAAAGCAAGTTAGAAGGTCAGTTCACGCGCAAGCCTGAGCGTGAAGATCTGCCTTCAGAGATCAACGAAAACCTAATCGTCGAGCTATATTCTAAGTAGTGACAATCACACAAAGGGTGGGTTTCATGCAAATTTCTTTATCAGATTTTTTAACGCCGCAAGTGATACAGGTCGACGAGTTCGACTCCTGTCACTCGAAGGTTGTATTAGAGCCGCTAGAGCGCGGCTTTGGCCATACATTGGGTAATGCACTACGAAGAATCTTACTTTCTTCTATGCCAGGCGCTGCAGTTGAAGAAGTCGAAATAGATGGTGTTGTTCATGAGTACAGCACTATAGAAGGCGTGCGGGAGGATGTAATAGAAATCCTTCTTAACCTTAAAGGCCTCGCCATAGTCCTAAATAATAAAGATGAAGCGGTTCTTACTCTAAACAAGAAAGGATCTGGCATCGTAACTGCAAGTGATATTACTGTAGACCACGATGTTGAGATCATGAATCCAGATCATGTTATCGCAAACCTAAATGCGAATGGCGAGCTGAACATGCGCCTAACTGTTCGTAAGGGCAGAGGATATTCTCCAGCAGATAGTCGAGCTTCTGAAGAAGATGAGACTCGTAGTGTTGGAAGGCTTCTCCTCGACGCTTCCTACACGCCAGTTATTCGAGTATCTTACGCGGTTGAAAGTGCTCGTGTTGAGCAACGCACTGACCTCGACAAGTTGGTTATCGATGTTGAAACTAACGGCACTATTGACCCAGAAGAAGCTATTCGCCGTGCAGCTACAATCTTGCAGCATCAGTTAGCGGTATTCGTTGATCTGCAAAGTGAAATCGTTGCAGAGCCGGAAGAGCATGAAGATGAAATTGATCCGATTCTGCTTCGCCCGGTCGATGACCTTGAATTGACAGTACGTTCTGCGAATTGCCTCAAGGCTGAAGATATTTATTACATTGGTGATCTTATTCAGCGCACAGAAGTTGAACTGTTGAAGACGCCTAACTTAGGTAAGAAGTCTTTAACAGAGATTAAAGACGTGTTGGCTACGCGTGGACTATCACTCGGTCTGCGTCTAGAAAATTGGCCTCCGTCCAGTCTTAAATCAGACGATCGGGCAGCTTAGAACAAGTTCAGTCCTTAGATAAGGTAACGAGTTATGCGTCATAGACAAAGTGGTCGCCAGCTAAATAGAAATAGTTCGCACCGACAAGCCATGTTTAGAAATATGGCTATTTCATTAGTTGAGCATGAAATCATCAAAACCACACTAATCAAAGCCAAGGAGCTTAGGTCCGTTGCTGAGCCGCTGATTACTTTGGCAAAGAAGGACAGTGTGGCAAACCGGCGCTTGGCATTCAGTCGTACTCGTAGCAAAGCTGCGGTGGGTAAACTGTTTACCGAACTAGGTCCGCGTTACACAGACCGTCCCGGCGGTTATATCCGCATTCTCAAGTGTGGCGATCGCGCCGGTGACAAAGCGACTATGGCTTATGTCGAATTGGTAGGTCGGCCAAATGCCGAAGCTGATGATTCAGTGGTGGAATCTACTGACGATTAACTCGTTATTTTTCAATAGTCTACAGAAAAGCCGGGTTATACTCGGCTTTTTTATGGGTTCTGTTTTTCCCCAGACGCGATACAGAACCACTTTTACAAGAGCACTCAGAGGTTAGCACGCAATGAAATCATTTCATCCGCCCGTTCGAACACTCATGGGACCCGGTCCTTCCGATGTTAATCCACGGATTCTTGAGGCTTTGTCACGCCCTACGATAGGGCATCTTGATCCTGCCTTTATCCAGATGATGGATGAGATCAAGCAACTCCTGCAATACGCCTTTAAAACAGAAAACGAACTTACAATGCCGGTATCTGCCCCTGGCTCTGCGGGTATGGAAACAGTATTTGTAAACCTGATTGAGCGCGGTGATAAGGTTATTATCTGTCAGAACGGCGTTTTCGGCGGGCGCATGAAAGAAAATGTACAGCGTTGTGGTGCCGAGGCGATCATGGTGGAAGACCCTTGGAGCAGCACCATTGATATCGACAAGGCCGAACAAGCTTTGACTGATAACCCGGATGCCAAGGCCATAGCTTTTGTGCATGCCGAAACCTCAACAGGAACTCGCTCTGATGTAGAGGCGCTTTGCGGTCTGGCTGCGAAGTACGATTGTCTGTCTATCGTCGATGCCGTGACATCATTAGGTGGCATTGAGCTGCTTGTTGATGAATGGGGTATCGACGCGATCTACTCAGGGACGCAGAAGTGTCTATCCTGTGTTCCGGGATTGTCTCCGGTATCTTTTTCTGAGCGTGCGGCTCGGTCAATACGTGAGCGCAAATCGAAGGTCCAGAGTTGGTTTCTCGATCTAAATTTGGTCATGGGCTACTGGGGTAACGATGCGAAGCGCTCCTACCACCACACGGCACCGGTGAATTCTCTTTATGCCCTGCACGAATCCTTATTGATTCTTCACGAAGAAGGTTTGCAGAACGCCTGGGATCGACATGATCTGAATCACGCCGCCTTGGTTGTAGGTCTAGAATCGTTGGGTCTCAAATTTGTGGTGGATAAGGAGTTCCGTCTTCCTCAGCTAAATGTAGTTTCATTCCCAACTTCAGTGGATGATGCGGCTGTTCGCGCCGCCTTATTAAACGACTACAATCTTGAAATTGGCTCTGGCCTTGGCACGCTTGCAGGGTCGGTGTGGCGCATTGGTTTGATGGGTTTTGCTAGTAACAAAAGCAATGTATTGTTTTGTATTTCCGCACTAGGCAACGTACTCGCTACCCAAGGCATAAAAGTAGAGGTTAGTAAGGCAGTGACTGCGGCACAAGCGGTCTACTCGGCTTAGTTAGTCTAGCGGGCTGTCCGGTAAATTCACTTGACGGCCTATTCCTATCTCGCGCACAACTCCCACTGCGGTTACGCAGAATAGGTTTCCCGATAATGCAGCTCAGTGAACCCGCTTTAGAAGACTATCTAATGCTTATATTGCTTTCTGCTATTTGGGGAGCCTCTTTTTTGTTCCTACGAATTAGCTCGCCTGTGTTTGGCCCTTTCTTTCTCATTGAAATGCGTGTGGCTTCAGCTTTGTTGGTGCTATTGCCCGTTTGTATCGTGCTGGGTAAGTCGCACGAAATCTTGTCGAATTGGCGTCCTATTTTCCTTCTTAGTCTGTGCAATATGACAGTGCCATTTTGCTTGCTGGCTTATGCTACTTTGAGCATAGGGGCGGGATTTACTTCGATTATCAATTCCACCGTTCCTTTCTTTACTGCCATTATCGCGTTTACTTTCTGGCAGCAGCGACTCTCACTAGTAGCAATAGTTGGTATGTTCATCGGTTTTTCTGGAGTAGTGTTATTAATGGTAGTTTACTCAGGACCGGTATCCTCAAACGCAAGCCTGTTGGCGATAGCAGCAGGCATAGTAGGGTCGATATTCTATGGCTTAGCAATAAACCTGATGGCTCAGTACCTTCCTACAGTAAGTGGCGTTGCAATTACGACAGGTAGTCTGATTTTTTCCTCGCTAACTCTATTGCCTCTTGCTCTTTGGAAAATGCCCGAGAGCATGCCAACCGGTTCGATCTGGTTGAGTGTCCTCTGTCTAGGGATAATTTGTACAGGCTTTGCTTTCGTTTTGTTCTATAGACTCATCTCGCGAATAGGATCGAATCTCGCGGTTACCAATACATTCATGATTCCCTTATTCAGCTTGTTTTGGGCGAATCTTTTTCTAGCAGAAGAAGTTACATTTTCCATGCTATTCGCCTGCATGCTAGTACTGACAGGAGTAGGCCTAACCACAGGAAGTTTAATTAGGTTGGTCAATTTCTGCAGAACCAAACTAGTGAGACAGAAATTTCCTGAGTAGAAGCTGTACCAATTTTAAAATTTCGCCTTATTTGCTGAAGCAGAGGCCGAGAAAAGGAAAATATCAATCAAAGTCAATGATATGTAAATTTTTTGCTCGTTAGTCAAATACAGTTATCGCTGCTCAATAGGATACCTGAACTCTATTTATATTTATTTTCTTTTGCTATTGCTTTGAAGTAGTTTTGGATTTTTTGGAGTGGAGCAGGGTGTGTTATACAGGACTTAGGATAAATGAAGTTTTAGGGTAGTAGGGAAGAGGGAGTCGACTATGCAGCTAGTTATTGGCAACAAGAACTATTCATCATGGTCGCTGCGTCCCTGGCTTTTGTTGAGGCACTTTGGTGTCACCTTCGAGGAAATTAATATTGCACTCTTCACTGATGGGTACCAGCAGAAGCTTGCGCAGTATTCACCAACGCTCCGCGTGCCTGTGCTGAAGGACGGTGAAAGCACAATCTGGGATTCGTTGGCTATTTGTGAGTACGTGTCAGAAAGATATCTACAAGGCTCCGCTTTGCCCTCAAAAATTCAGGAGCGCGCCCTATGCCGCTCTTATTGTAGCGAGATGCATTCTGGCTTCATGGCTATACGGCGCGAGATGCCTATGAACTGCAGAGCTCGGAAGAGATTAGAGATCACGGCTGCAGCCGAAGCAGAATGTAGGCGGGTGGATCAGCTGTTTAGCGACGCTAGGGCTCAGTTCTTTGGGCGCGGCGACTACCTCTTTGGTGAGTTTTCTTTGGCCGATTGTCTGTTCGCGCCTATCGTGATGCGCTTCACTACTTATGGTATCGAGCTTTCCAAATTCAGTCAGGAATACGTGAAAACAATGCTACAAAATACCGCTTTATCTGTTTGGATTGAGGATGCCCAAAATGAGTCGCAAATTCTCCCAGATTTCGAGTTAGGGGTAGAAATAAGCCCCTGAAATTCCTGATTCTCCCGTAATATGCCTCAATTACGCTCCCGTCTGGTTAAAGTCTGCCAAATACAGCAATTTTGATCAATTTCTCCTGCACCTGCCCGATACTACTGACTAGAACTGGTTTTTTATCAGGCCTTGGTGTTGGGCGCACGAAATGCGTCTGAGCCTAGAGTCTGTATCTGGCAGGAGCCACGCAAAAATGTACTTGGACTATTTTTCTCTCGAACGACATCCCTTTCGTATTACTCCCGATACCTCGTTGTTTTTTTCCGGAGGCAATCAGGGTAGGGGTGTGGTGCTCGATGCGATGCTATTTGCAATCGAGGGCGGCGAAGGAATTTTGAAGGTAGTAGGCGAGGTTGGCAGCGGCAAAACGATGCTCTGCCGTATGTTGGAAGAACGTTTGCCGGAAACCACCGAAATTGTCTACCTTGCTAACCCGAGGCTTAGTCCAGATGAAATTCTGTATGCTATTGCATTTGAATTAAAGCTGCCAGTGAGGGGCGATACTTCGAAGTTGCTGGTTATGCAGCAGTTACAAAATTACCTTATTAAGCAACACACAGAAAATAGACGAGTCCTGGTTATCATCGAAGAAGCTCAGGGTATGTCAGTAGAAACCCTGGAAGAGATTCGACTGTTCAGTAATCTCGAAACACAAGTCGACAAGCTGATGCAGATTATTCTTTTTGGTCAACCTGAGCTGGATAAGAATCTAAGTTCGAAGAATATTCGGCAGCTTCGTGAGCGTATCACTCATAGTTTTCACCTGAATCCGCTGACTAAGAGAGAACTGTCGGAGTATGTACGTTTTCGTCTCGGTGCTGCAGGTTGCCCCTGTCCACAGTTGCTGACTAGAAGAGCCGAGTGGCTAGTTTCACAGGCTTCGGGAGGTCTCACTCGACGTATTAATATACTTGTAGATAAGGCATTGTTGGCTGCATTTGCCGAGGATGTGTTAGACGGCAATGAAGTAAACGGGGGCACATCTGCGCTTATTACTGCGCATCATGTATGGGCGGCCATCTGTGATAGCGACTACCTATCTGCTGCGCTGCGTACTCTTTTTTCACCAGTGCGTGTAGTTAGTGCGGGTATGTTGGCCGCTATGTTAATAGTTGCAGTGGTTGTCTGGCCGCGCGCGGATAGTATAGCAACGCAGTCGCAAGTGACTGATCAGTTTGGCGGCAAGGTTCTTGAGCAGCAACCACAAGCTCAGAAGCCCCAGCCCTTTGCTGTGCACCTTGTTGATGAGGCTAATCTAAGCGTAGCAGCAAATACAGCCAATGCCGCAGCGCAGTTAGCAGTTAGCGCCGAGCGGACTGGCAGAGGCCGAATTGTGGTCGCTCCCGAGGGAGTCGCGCCCATTGAGCATGAGCCCTAGCCTGTTAGAAGGGGTTTGTTCAGCCTAGTTGGGTTAATAACATAGTGGCCAGGCCAGCAGCGCAGCAACTTACTTCCGCAGAAATGAGCTTCGGTAGATCGGCAACAAGAGGCAATTTGCAGAATCGCGTACTTGCTTCTAGTGGCTGGCTGAGGAATTCAGAAGGTAGCGGGTATACCGTGCAGTTCCTTTCTGGGGGAGCTAGAGACCTAGAATTTGCAGAATCATTCCTAGAAGTGCTCGATGAGCATGATTTGATGTCTGATAGTTATGTCTGTATGTCCAGCAAGCGCAGTTATTGGTCTATCAAGTATGGGCATTTCGACGGTCTAAGCCTTGCCCAAAATTTTATCGAGGGGCTCCCCTCTACGATCTATGAATACAAACCTTTTGTGCAGAATATGAGCCGTGTTGAGTGCAACACAGACACAATCAATAGCCTTGCTGCCCTGATCCTGGAGTGATCTGTATGTTGAGCCCTGATCGAAAATTTTTGAGCATAGCCTTTGTTTTAGTGTTGCTTCCGGCCTGTGGCTCAATGCAAGTTGACCTCGTGGACTCCATTGTGGATCGACCCGCTGATGGCAGGCACCTCGTCGCGCCTGAAGTGACCCCTGAATCGGATATTCCAGATATCGTCAGGCCATTGCCCGCAGTAACTGCCCCGCAATTGGAAGTTCCTTTGGAGCTCTATTCGGTGGTTGTGCAAGATGTCGAGGTTAAGCAACTTTTATTCGCCATGGCTAGAGACGCGCGACATCAATATCGATGTGCACTCCTCAGTAACTGGCTCTGTTAGCCTGAACGCGATCGACCAGACTTTGCCACAAATTCTTGATCGGCTCTCTAGGCAGGTATCAATAGTTTGGGATTTCGAGCGTGAAGACTATCTGACGGTAAAAGTTGACTTGCCAGAGTTGCGTAACTACCGCATCGATTATGTCAACGTTGCTAGGAATGCGGAGTCTGCGGTTTTGGTAGCCTCCGGTGTAGGAGGCGATGCTACCAATACTTCCACTTCGTCGCTAAGTCAGGTTTCGAATAATGACTTTTGGCAGATGCTGGAATCTAATTTATTGACCATACTCAGCGATAGTGAGGAAGGTGATGGTCTCGGCTCTATTATAATGAGTCCAGAGAGCGGGCTGGTCACTGTTCGTGCAACGAGCCGCCAGCACGAAGACGTCTTTGCTTTTATTGAGGCGGTTCGCACTCGAGCTCTTTATCAGGTCCTGATTGAGGCGACCGTCGTTGAAGTGAATCTGAATGATCGATTCCAGTCTGGAGTTGATTGGTCCTTACTCGCGAGAGATAACGGGCAGGTAAGCTTTACCCAAGATTTGCTGGGTTTAAACTTGGTTTCTGAGCCAACAAATGTCTTAACCATAGACAAGTCGGCAGGGCCTGATGCGATCACGTCAACGGTTAAACTGTTATCTCAATTCGGTGACACGCAAGTATTGTCTAGCCCGAAGATTATGGCTCTGAATAATCAAACGGCAATGCTCAGAGTTGTTGATAGCAAAATTTATTTTACGATCTCGGTCGAGCCTGGCATAGCGTCGAGTGCGGCCGGTCCTGGAACTCCTGCCGTCTTCACTAGTGAAGTCCATAGTGTTCCCATCGGCCTTACGATGGCGGTGACTCCGCAGATAAGTGAGAACGATCAAGTCACGTTGAACGTACGACCGACTATATCCCGCATAATTCGTTACGTTAATGACCCGAACCCAGCCTTGGCTCAGGAGAACGTCATTAACCAGATACCGGAGATTCAAATACGTGAGATTGAATCCATTCTCAAAGTTGAAAGCGGGCAGATAGCAATTCTAGGCGGTTTGATGCAAGACACGGTCGAGAATAGCAATTCAGGTTTGCCCAGGCTGAACCGTCTTCCAATAATAGGCAATATCTTTAGCCAGAAAGATGAGAATTTGATGAAGACTGAGCTAATTATTTTCATTCGCCCGGTTGTTATTAAGCAGCCTAGTATAGACGGTGATTTTGAGGATTTTAGAGGCTATTTACCAACGGATTCAAATTCTAATACCGGCCGGAATGCTCAGCTAACATTCTAAAGACGACGTCACCACGAATTAACTACGAAGACTGAGACCACCCCATGAGTTTATTGATGGACGCGCTGCGCAAAGCCGAGGAAGCGAAGAAGACGGCAGCGCAAGAGAATAAATTTGAAGTGATAGTTCCTGCTGCCGCTGCTGAAAAACAGCAGGGGAGTATAGTGGTCGAAAAACCCTCGGAAGAATTTCCCGCCTCTGAAATAGGGCTCAGCTTGGAAGCTATGGAAGAACCTTCTAAGCATTCTGCACCCAATCTTGAGACTGTAATTGCATTTGAAGACGATGAGGCTGCGCCAGATACAGCAATAGCGGTAGCATCGGATACAAAAAATTCTGGGACGAAGCAGGGCTCTCGCGAGATCAGCAAGGTAGCGGGGAAAGCCAGAGATACAGACGAGCCAGTGCGAAAAGCAGCACGCGGTGTTTTCGCAGCAAAAAAGTCTCCGCTACTAAAAAATCTCAATAGTAAAGCCGTAGCGGGCGGTGCATTGGCCCTCTTCCTTGTAGCGTTTGGCGCCTATTTTTATATGTCTATAAATAGTGAGTCAACGTTCAATATCCCTGTCGAAAGCTACGCGACGACAGACTTTGTGGGTAGTGGAGTCTCCTCAGAAACGCAGGGGGATCAAATGTCCATTAACATTGTTACTGTAGCTCAAGCTGAAGAGACGGCAGCGAGTAATGTTGGAGATAGTACGCTAGGGCAATTATTTATCCCAGCAGTTGCGGATACTAGCAATGTTGCTGCGGCACCGTCCCTAGTAGATACTCTCATCTCACCCCCAGTGCTTGAAATCGTAGCTGTGCCTGAGACGAGCCGAAGTGTGGAAAGCTTACAACCCGATACAATAGCAGAAGAGACGCCTCAGCCTGAAACAGTCGTGACAACAGTAGCTGATGCTTCAGCAGTTACCATTGAATCTGAGGTTACAGTTCAGCCTGCTGCAGGCATAGCAGTTCAATCGACGGCATTGGTGGAGCCTACAAGTTTAATAAGCTTCACCAAGCAGGAGTCTGTTGTAATAGTCGATCCGAACGTGGCTAGAGCCTATGTCGCCTATCAGCAAGGCTCTGTCGATCAGGCGGAAGCCTTGTATCGTCAGACACTAGCTGCCGAACCTAGGCAGCACGACGCCTTGTTAGGTCTGGCTACTATTACGGCGCGAAATGGAAACACAACAGAAGCTCTGGATCTCTATTCTAGATTATTAGCGCGCAATCCTAGCGACCCAATTGCGCGTGCAGGATTAATGGAGCTATTACCGGCGGGCAGCCCCTCCGTACAAGAGGCTGAACTTAAGCGTCTGCTCAATGATCATCCAGATGTTGCCGCACTTTCCTATGCTTATGGAAATTTTTTAGCATCGAACCAACGCTGGTCCGAAGCTCAGCAAGCCTATTTCAGAGCATTGCAGCTGGCTAAGTCCGACGCGATTCTAAATGGCTTGGTCAATCCTGATTACGCGTTTAATCTGGCAGTGAGCCTAGAGCATCTGAATCAAACTAAGCCGGCACAGAACTATTATCGAGAAGCATTAGATTATTCAGCGAATCATCCAGCGGGATTCAATCTAACTGCGCTTAGAAGCCGCCTCACAAACATGGCAGGAACTAGCAATGATGAGTGAGAAACCTAAACCTGCTGCTAAGAAGCAACTCGGTGATGCCTTGGTCGATAAGGGCATTATTACCCGGGATCAGTTGACGATTGCCCTCTTAGAGCAAGAGAATCTTGGTAAGCGCTTAGGCGCCGTGCTCAGCCAGCTAGGCTTCGTAACAGATTCTATTATTCGAGATGCCTTGAGTGAGAACACCGGCTACCCTACTGTCGATGTTACCGGTTCGGTAATCGATGCCGAAGCGATAAAAATGGTTCCGCAAGAACTCGCGCGTCGCTATAAGGTACTGCCACTTTCCTATAATTCGGCTTTGCATGAGCTCAGGGTAGCTATGCCGGACACCTACAATATTGTTGCGCTCGATCAAATTCGCGCCCTGCATGATGGCGCACTGCAGATTCAACCTTCGCTGGGTAACGAGGCCGACATAGCCGGCACCATCGAAGAAATCTATGGTTTCAACCTGTCCATCGACGGGATTTTGGAAGAAATAGAAACTGGAGAGGAAGATCTAGAAAATCAGCAGACTGAAGGTGACCAATACCGACATCCCATGGTGCGCCTTATCAACGCATTGCTGTCAGATGCAGTACAACAGGGTGCCTCGGATATTCACTTCGAGCCAGAAGAAGCCTTCATAAGAATTCGTTACCGTGTCGACGGTGTGCTGCGTCAGATTAGAAGTCTGCATAAGAGCTATTGGGCGGCGATGGTCGTGCGGTTAAAGGTAATCAGTGGCATGAATATAGCCGAGTCGAGAGCGCCACAAGATGGGCGAATTTCTCTTACTTTAATCGGTAGACAGATCGACTTTCGAGTTGCCGCGCAGCCCACTATACACGGTGAAAACATAGTGCTGAGAATCCTCGACAGGCTCAAGGGCATCGTCCCTCTGGAATCGCTGGGCTTGAGCGAAGAAAATATAGATGCAATCAAGATGATGCTGGCCAAGCCGGAGGGCGTGATTCTCGTGACGGGCCCTACGGGTAGCGGTAAAACCACCACGCTCTATTCTGTGTTGAATCACATCAACACAGAATCCATCAACATAATGACAATAGAGGACCCAGTTGAATATCCGATGCCCATGATTCGTCAATCCTCGATCAATGCAGCGGCCAAGATGGATTTCGCGGAAGGCATTCGCTCGATGATGCGGCAGGACCCAGACATAATTCTCGTGGGCGAGATTCGCGACGATGTAACAGCAGAAATGGCATTTCGTGCGGCAATGACAGGCCACCAAGTATTTTCAACGTTGCATACTAATTCCGCGGTCGGCTCAATACCGCGACTGACTGACCTCGACGTGCTGCCGGACCTTCTCTCAGCGAATCTGATCGGTATTATCGGTCAGCGGCTAGTGCGCAGGTTATGCTCTGAATGTAAGAAGCTGCAAAAAATTGGTGATTTGGAGCGTACTCTGCTCAATCTCGATGCAAATGATACCCAAGTGCAGATATATCAGGCCGCTGGATGTAGTAAGTGTAATGGGTTTGGATACAAAGGACGTACGTCGATACTTGAAATTTTGCAGACCAGTAATATTCTCCGAAAGCTTATCTCGGAGAATGCGTCCGCTCATACTCTCAAACATGCAGCGGCAGAGGAAGGCTTCAAGACACTTGCTGACGATGCCTGTCGACGCGTTATCGATGGCACTACTAGCCTGGATGAAATTACTCGAATTGTAGATCTCAGCGATAGACTAGGAGATTAATGGCCCTATGTCACTCTTTAGTTACAAAGCGATCGATAGCAAGGGTCGCAATCAGTTTGGCTCATTAGATGCCGCGAACGAGAATGATCTCGAAAATCAACTCAGTCGAATGGGGCTGGATCTGATCAAGTGTAAATTTGTCGAAGAAAAGAGAGGCCTATTCGGTGAAGGGGTGATTCGACGAATTGATCTAATCAATTTTTGCTTTCACATGGAGCAATTGACCCGTTCTGGCGTATCGATAATCGATGGGTTGGTGGACTTGCGTGATAGCGTTGATCAGGCAAGTTTTCGGCGTATCATCGGGCAGGTAATTGATGACATCGAAGGGGGTATGAAGCTATCACAGGCTCTGGCGGAGCACTCCAAAGTTTTCGATGATATGTTTGTTAACTTGATTGCCGCTGGCGAAGAGAGCGGGCAACTGCCCGATGTATTTCTTTCGCTGAACGAGATGATAAAATGGCACGATGAATTGATCAACACGACTAAGAAATTGCTCATATTTCCAGCATTCGTAACAGCAGTTGTGATGGGAGTAGTGGCTTTCCTCATGATCTATCTGGTTCCCCAACTGGTAAGTTTTATCGAGGGAATAGGCCAGGAATTGCCAGTGCATACGAAACTTCTGATAACTACCTCGAATTTCTTCGTTAAGTTCTGGTATCTATTTTTATTCGTGCCATTGGCCGTAGCGGCGACTATTAAATTACTAGTCAGCGTGAACGATGAGGCTCGATATCAAGTCGATGCGTTCAAGCTGCGAGTATGGCAGATTGGACCGGTATTACAGAAAATCTTATTATCGCGATTCGCCAATTTATTTGCGATGTTGTACAAGTCGGGCATCCCAGTTCTAAAGTGTATAGAGGTTACCGAGGCTGCGACGGGCAATGCAGCTATTCGCTATGCCTTGAGTAAGGCGCGCGATGAGATACAGGAAGGTAAGGGAGTGTCCATAAGCTTTCGTAACACAGGACTATTTCCGCCCTTAGTTATACGAATGATAAAAGTTGGTGAGTCTACCGCTCATTTGGACACGGCGTTACTGAACGTAAGTTATTTTTACGAGCGTGATATTAAAGAATTCAATTGAAAAAGTACAGGCCATGATTCAGCCAGTAATGACAATTTTTTTAGGTGCCATTCTAGGCTGGGTGATACTGTCAGTCATGGGTCCAGTTTACAGCTCCATTAGCAATATGGCGATTTAGGGAAAGTAATGTTAGGTTTCGGCTCATCATCAGGGAAGCGTATAGTTCTCATAAATTTTGAGGGCTTAACAGTGTATGGCCTAGATAATGACCGCCTGATGAAGCTGGCCGTATTTATCGACGATGATGCTGGTTATCAGAAATTTAGAACTTATATTGGCCGATGAGTCGCTTAAGAATATATCCTTAGTTATAGATTCTCCTGCCGAAGACTTTGTTGTAGAGAAGGTTGTCCATGTAAGCGCCTACGACAGAAAGTCATTCTTGAATAGGAAGCTTGAGCAGAATTTTCGTAATATGGAGTTTCGTTCCGCCAAGGTTCTTGGTAGAGAAAAAGTCGGACGCCGCGACGATAGGGTTCTGTTCAGTGCGATAACCCAAACCAAAAATATTGACACCTGGCTTCGAGTTCTGCTGGATTCGCAAGTGTCTATTAAGGGTATAACGTCCCCCGCTTTCGCTATATGCAAGTTTTCTAAGAAATTCGGTTTCGGGAAAAGTGAAGAATTTTTCTTAGTAAACTGGCAGCGAAACGGTATCCGCCAGTCGCTGATTTCAGGCAACCAATTAATGTTTAGCCGATTAACTCCGTTACCTATCGACCCCGAGGCTGACCTAGCAAAGGCTATTCTGGATGCGACGCCTCCAGTCTGTAGGATATTTGGAGCGAATCGGACTGTTACAAAATACAAATGCGCCAGAGTTGCGTGTTGTTTCGCCTGTCCTCGAAGAAGATGCCTTTTTGGATCAGCCGGCCAGTGAGAATTTTAGTGCTGTCATTCATCATAATTCTACCGACCTGATGCCGATTGAAAAATATGACGGGCCGCAGAACGAAATAACTGCAATCTTGTTATGTCTCGATTGGAGTATGCGTTCTGGGGGTTTCGAGAATGTCTATGCATCGCCGGGCGCGATGCGCTATACAAAGCTAAGGATGCAGCGAAATTTAATTGCCCTAGGCTGCCTACTAGTTCTCTTCATAGGGGGAATGGTCAGTGCTCCCGTGCTCACCGATACACTTCAAAGCCAATCTAACTATAGAGCCATAACAGCGGACATGCAGCCTGTTCAGCAGCAATACGATGAGTTGACAGCGCAGTTTCCAGCCACTCCGATTCCTTCTGAGGCAATGGCGCTGGTAGTTAATAATTACGATTTGATAGGCGATCAGAATCATTACCCTATGGAGCTGCTCAGCGAAATCTCTCAGGTAGTGGCGCAACATCCTACGATCAACCTATCCTCTATAGTTTGGGAAACTAATTGCTGATGAACAGTTTTCAGATATTAACACTGCGATTCTGGCGAACAATGCGACCATAGAGTTGGAATTATACGGTGCTCAGTTGGGTAGCAACGGTTATGAGAATTCAGATTCACGCCTGCGCGCGTTTATGGACTCCCTATCTACTATCGAAGGAGCTACCGTAACAGCAATTCGTCTGCCTGTAGAAAACCGGCCCCAATGCTTCGGTGACTGCAGTAGTAGGCGGTGGCGAGTTTGATTCTGAAATTTTCCTTGAGTTTGAGGATAGAGACTTAGATGGCAGTAAGAAGGCGAAATCTTAGAGAAGACTTAGCCTGGTTAAAATGGTGGCTAGTGGCCCTGCCTGTTAGTTTAGTTATTGCTATAGGTGGATATAGGGGGGGGCTGTATTTTCGCGGCGAAATGAGTCGGCTCGAAATCAATTCGCGATCTAATTTTGATGCGATTTTACAAGAAGTGGCGCAGATCGAAGAATCGGAACAAATTATCGTCGATAATATCGACCGCTTCAATTCGCTGGTCGAAAAGCATTTGCTAGATGCAGAAGATAGAATATCTTTACTCGAGGATATCCGAAGAATAAGGGAAAACTTTGGCTTGTTTCCCATCGATGTGGGAATCAGAGAGCAGACTAGTCATATGCTAGACTATGAAGGCGGTGTAGAGTTTCCCGAAGAATTCATATCTATTCGGAGCAGTTTAGTAACGGTGGGCTTGCCGTTGCTGCACGAGGAAGATCTTTCTCGCTTCCTCGATGCGTTCCTCAATGCTGAAAGGCTAATGGTCACGACGTCGTGCACGATTACCGTAACTTCGCTTGACCCTGTGATGGCGCTAGAGCTTGTCCCGCATCAAATGGCGCGCTGTGGTTTTATTTGGTACACCTTCGCACGCGAGCCACAGTCAGGTAACATCTAGCGGGATGAATTTGCAGGGCAGTCTTTTTGATGATTTATACCTAGAGCATTACTACAGAGTTTATGAACCCTAAAGTGAAAAACAGCGTCCACAGAGTTTTTTTATTTCCACTATGTCTTGTGCTTGTCGCTTGGATTAGTACGCCGGTACAACTCTCAGCCCAATCGCTGCAACGAATTTTTTCCACGCCAGAAATGCGTGCGGAACTGGACCGGTTGCGCTTTCAGGAAGCCTCTGGTGTGGTGATTGAAGAGCCGGTTGAGGAGCCCCTCATTGCTATTCCTATAGTAATGATTAATGAAGAAAAAGAGCTTATCTATGTGCTAGGTGGCAGCATGCGTAAGGCAGATGGCAGTTATACCGTATGGGTCAACGATATCGCTTACGATCAGGGTAACCTGCCGGAAAACATGGAATTATTGTCTCCCTTCAGTCAGGGGCAATTGCGTATCCGCGATTCTGGATCCGGTGCCAATTACGATGTTAAGCCGGGTCAGGTGTTGAATCTGACTACGGGCCAGCTCTATGAATCTTATCAATATCAAGCTGTGTTGGACGCGGCAGCGCAAGATCTATGAATTCTCTTTTTAGATTAAGGACTAGCACCGTGCTTGATAATCAGCAACGAGGCGTAGTTTGTCTGACTTTTTTTTCCCTGCTGTTTCTTGTAGGAGTTGGCGCGCCCAGTTTTGTATCCCATGACCCTGTAGGACTAGATAATTTCAATGATAAAGTGCAGGTAATTGCACTCGATGACATATTTACATTTATAGCCAAGGTGCTGGTGGGTGCCGTAAAGGCAGAGTTGGATGCCTATCACCTGATCAATTCCCAGTATTTTTCCACGGTAGATGCTTTTGACCTCGCTACACCTTGGTTTCTAGGAAACGATGACACTCTAACAAAAGCAGTTGACTATCTAACCATAACTGATGATAGCGCTTCACTAACGTTCGGTAGTTGTGGCGATATAAGTTCCGCGCTAGATTTTATTCCGCCGGCAATAGTATAAACGGGGTTGCGATGCTGACTATCAAGCGAGTTAAATTCCAGCGTTTAATCTCTGGCTTTAGCATCATGGAATTGGCCATTGTCATGGTTATAATCTCTACATTGCTTGGTGGTTTGTTGGTTTCAATAGCCAGTACGCAAGAAGTAAACAACAGAATAGAGACACAGAATCAACTTGACGACATTCTCGATGCACTTTACGGGTTTGCCCAAGTAAATGGTTATTTGCCTTGCCCCGCAATTCCCACAAGCAATGGCGCAGAAGCACGTACTGGTGTTGTATGTTCCACAATGCATGGATTCGTTCCTTCGGCAACACTAGGGCTCTCTGGCAGGATTAATAGCGATGGTCTATTTTTGGATAGCTGGTTAAGCGCATACCGTTACTCTGTCACCAGTGCCAATGGGAATGCATTCACTAACCAGCTTGGTATGAGTGCTGCCCTAACTGCTCTAGGCACTGGCTTCACAATGGGCAATCTCACTCCAGACTTGCGGCTTTGTGATGCGGCAGCATGTGCAACAATCATTGCGGATCGTTTGCCTGTTGTGATTCTTTCCCTAGGGAAAGACTGGGCCGAATTTGATGCGGCGGACGTGGATGCATCAGAGAATTCTGGAGAAGCCACATTGGATGGTTACGACATGCCAGCGGACTTAGACTTTGTAGATGCCGCCTATATTGAAGATACGTTTGACGATTTGATCACTTGGATGTCGTCCAGCATCTTTTTCACAAAAATGATCAGCGCGGGTCAATTGCCCTAAAAATATTTCCCACCATTGGCTACACACGGACTGCGAAACTAAGCGTTTTCCTAGAGCACGGGATGAAAAACATCGAGCAATTTATCAGCCTTGCCTTCGAGTAAGTAGACAAGACGCCTAAGGACAAGGAGCACTTGCTCAGCACTTTTTCGAATTGCATTTTCACTGGAAACGCAGCGCTCCTGAACCTAAATAGAAAGGCTGCTGACATCGACAATCTATAGATAAATAGTTAAGGGGCGCTCAGGTGTTGGTAAACAATCAGCCACCAAATAGCATCTGCGACAAACTTTCTGGAAACTATATAGACCAGAATCGTCGCACCTAGAGGCCGACCTAAAAATCGAAAACCCCATTATCAGCGCCGATACAGGCTGAAAGTATCCCTAAAAGACCTCAACGGCAGGACTTGTCTATGACCGGAGCGCCTTTTTATAGCTCTTTTGGAGCAGGAAAACGATGAGCTAGGTATTGAATTTATCATGCAAGGCAGCCAATTCAGGGGGCTGCAGGGCTATTTTGGGCGATCAGGGGTGAAAATTACCTTTTTTGTTAGTGATACCCTCCCAAAATTTGTAAAAAAAACTACATATTGCGAGGTTTGCGGCCGACCTATATGATGGGGCCATATTAGAGAAGTAGATTCGATAGTATTGAATGTTAAATATTTACATTTTTATCTCAAGGGGATAATTTGATGAATAGTCCGATTAAGAACATGAAGAAACAGAAAGGATTTACGCTTATCGAAATTGCCATTGTATTGGTAATAATCGGTTTGTTAGTAGGCGGTGTATTGCAGGGTCAGGAGTTGATTGAAAACTCTCGAGTGAAGCAGGCCGCTAAGGACATGAACGGAACAGCTGCTGCGATGTTCGCCTACCAAGATCGATATAAGCGCCTGCCAGGTGATGATGGGGTTGCCGCCGCGCTAACGGCTCGCGGAGCTTCTTGGACAGGAGTTATCGCTGGTGATCTTGACGGAACTTTAGAAGTGGACCTTGCTGGAACATTTGTTGGTGCCACCGAATCTCAGGCATTCTGGCAGCAGTTAAGGGCGGCTGGTTTTATCGCAGGTAATCCTGCAGATACCGCTCAGTTGGCTCTGCCTTTAAACGCATGGGGCGGATTCATGGGTGTAACTACTGCCACTATGGGCGGTGGTTTGCAAGGTACTAAAGTGTGCCTGAGTCAGGTTCCAGGTTCTTCTGCTCTTGCTCTAGATAATGAGCTTGATGATGGTCTAGGTGCTACAGGTAATCTGCGAGCTACTCTTGGCGCTACTGCTACAAACACAGCCCCAACCAACACAGCACTGGCGGCTGTTTACAATGGAGATAATGTTTATACTGTCTGTTACAGAATCTAAAGCCACCAGCTAGTTAGAACCAACAACGCATAAAAAACCCGACCGCTTACGGCCGTCGGGTTTTTTTATGCGCGAAATTTTGTAGTTTTATACCTAAATCAGTTTGCTCGAATTGGTTTCATCTTTGCTAGCTTTAAAGCTTAAAAAGAGCAGGGGCCAGATGCCGGCGTGGATCATCACATCGGCGGTATTGAATACATAGTTCCAATAGGGGATGTGTTGTATGTCGATGAAGTCGATCACACTGCCATACACAACTCGATCCAGTATGTTGCTGGCGCCGCCACCGACTATAAAGCCAAAGCAGATATACTCATAGCGATTGATCATTGGGCTAAACCAGAGATAGGCGCTTACGCCTATCAAAAGCGCGATGCTAATCACAGCAAATACCCAGCCCATCCCCTGCAGCATGCCAAACACACCGCCATGATTACGGATGTGAGTGAAGTGGATCAGCGTGTTCCACTGGATCGTCGTGTTTTGTGCAATTGTGCTATTTACCCAGTACCCAATTAGCTGAGATAGAGCCAACACAGTTAATACAATGGCAATAAACCAGAGCATGTTGTTTGTTTTATTTTCTAAGCGCATAGATTTACTAATCTCTACCTTGTGGAGTGTTGCTTAAGTAGTCTAATTATCAAGCAGGGCAAACAGTTTACGCAAGCGTATCGCATTTGCTCCTACATCGCCGGTGCCTACACGGGAAACCGACCTGGCATCAACGACAGTATCGGTTCCTTGTTGTTCGATCGTGATAACCACATCGTCTTTGAAGCGAAACCAGAATGTTGTGTCAGTAGCCTCAATTCTGCCAGCGGAGGCATTCGCTGCAACAAGCTCCCAGCCCAAATCATCGACACCAGCTAACGCCTTTTCGAAAACAACGTTTACGGATTGGCTATAGCGCCGTGTAATTAGATCTGGGTAGGCCTCATCCGTCAGTTCGATCAGGCGCTGCGGTGTCATATTGTTGGAACCGCCATAGACCAATGTGTTCGGTGCATCGGCGCGCAGAGCTGCTACCGAAACAAATTCAGGAGGGTTTGACTCGATTAGTGGAAATATCGTGAATCGGCGGGTAGTTCACCCCTTCGCCGGGGCGGAAGCTTTCTGGAATAAGATAAGCAACCCAGGCTAGCAAAGCACCAATTGCCGCGAGGCTCACGAATTTGCCAGCATTCTTAATTTTGAAAAACTGACTAGCTATGAGCGAGGCAACGGCAATTAGGAGGCAGGCCCCAAGCAAGCCATTGCCCAGCTTGGTTGGCTGTACCAAGAAGCGAAAACCCGCGCCGGAAGTCCCAAAAGCCAAGCCAGATACCGGCGGCGGAGGCGAGTGTGAGCAACCCTAAGCCGAGTCCTAATGCTAGGCTAGCGAGTCCGCTGATCTTTAGTCGCCGTCTCAGTTTTAACTGATCGGCAGTGTCGGTAGTCATAAGCTATGCCTTGCTAAATGGCTGGTCGGCGTACTGCAAAATAGTAGGGCTGGCGGTGGCATCGTCTGAACTGAAAGCGACGATGGAGTGGGCGCAATTGTGCATTCTTGGTGGTGCCCAGAGCTGATCCATACTACGACCTTCGATGTGACAAAGATAAGATTTTATTAATGCTCCGTGACTTACTATCGCGACTTTTCTATCCTTTGTAGAAATCGCGCGGTGTGTGGCCTCAATCTCCGCCACGGCATCGATTGCCCGTTGCTGTAACTCAAAGAAACTTTCGGCGCCATTTACTTGAAATAGATGAGGCTGCTCCCAAAAATGGCGATGAGACTCTGGCTCTGTTTCTGCAAGTTCTTCATAGAGATGGCCTTCCCAGGGGCCGAGAAATATTTCGCGTAGCTCATCAAGATAATTAATCTCAGTTGTTGACTTAGAGAATGCATGCTCAGCAGTTTGTCGCGTGCGTAGACTACTGCTGCAATATATCCTATCAAACTCTAGGTGGCCGATACGCTGCCCAAGCTCTTTTGCCTGTTGGATGCCCAAATCCGTTAGATGCGATTCGCTTTGACCCTGAACCCGCCGTTCTTTGTTCCAGTTGGTCTCTCCGTGCCGAATTAAATGCAGCTGCATTCTTAATTTTCCCTGTCAATAAAATTGGTTCGTGTTCTCGAGACGGCATCCAACCAACCGTCATAGTTTTTCTCTCTCCAGGCATCATTTTTGCCCGGCTCAAAGCGCTGGTTTAGTTTCCACTTCGCGCTTATTTCCTCTAGCGATTTAAAGATGCCAGCCTGCAGGCCGGCGATATATGCCGCACCCAGGGCGGTTGTCTCTGTGAGTTCGGGTCTTAGTACTTCTAGATTTAACAGATCAGACAACTTTTGCATCACGTAGTCATTGTTGGCCATGCCTCCATCGACGCGAAGGCTAGCCACGGTGCCTCCATCTGCTTCGATCGCGACTACTAGATCTTTGCTCTGATAGCAGACACTGAGCAGGGCGGCAGTGACCACTCTCTTTTACGCCACTATCGCGAGTGAGGCCGTACAAGGCCCCTCGCGCTTCTGGGTCCCAATAGGGCGCCCCTAGACCGGTAAAAGCAGGCACCAGATAGACACTTAGGTCTTCGCTGGTTTTCCTCCGCCAACGCCTCAGAGTCGCTGGCCTGTTCTATGAGTTTTAAGCCGTCTCTAATCCACTGCATCGTAGCACCTGCCATGAAGATGCTGCCTTCGACGGCATAACTGGTTTCGCCATTGAGTCGAAAAGGCAACCGTGCTTAGTAGGCGATTTTCAGATTGGACTACCTGATTGCCGGTATTCAACAAGAGGAAGCAACCGGTGCCATAGGTGCTCTTGGCCATGCCGGCAGAAAAGCAACATTGCCCGAATGCGGCGGCTTGTTGATCGCCAATCACTCCTGTTACCGGTATGGCGCTGCCGAAGAACTCGGCATCACACTCGCCATACTCAGCGGCACAATCCTCAACAGTTGGTAAGAGTGAGGCGGGTATATCGAAAATTTCGAGTAACTCGTCGTCCCATTGCTGAGTATGGATATTAAAAAGCTGTGTTCTGGATGCGTTCGTAGCATCGGTGCGGTGACTACGACCCTTGCTGAGATGCCACAGCAGGAAACAATCGACTGTACCGAAAGCCAGTTCGCCTTTTTCAGCTCGCTCTCTGGCACCCGCAATATTTTCCAGTATCCAGTGAATCTTACTTGCAGAAAAGTAAGCATCAATTAGCAGGCCGGTCTTGTGCTGAATTTTTTCTTCCAAATGCTGGCCTTTTAATTCTTCACAGTAGTCGCCGGTTCGACGGTCCTGCCAAACGATTGCATTGTAGATTGGAAGGCCTGTCTTTCTGTCCCACACGATGGTGGTCTCGCGCTGATTGGTTATTCCTATGCAACGAATCTGATCAGCTGTAATTGAGGCGGTTTCGAGTGCGGTGCGGCAACTAGCGATAGTGCTGTGCCAAATTTCCATCGCATCGTGCTCTACCCAGCCGTTGTCAGGAAAATACTGCGTGAATTCCTGCTGCCCTACGGAGAGTCTATTACCCTGAGAGTCGAATATCAGGGCGCGGCTACTGGTAGTGCCCTGGTCGATCGCGAGAATGCAATTGCTCATGCCTATACTCTCTTCAATAATTTCGTACTATCCCCTTGCCTTCCAATTTTCTAAATCTTACAAGAATCTAATTGCTTTGCAGGGATTGAATCATGGGAAAAACAGTTCCTCATGTTACACTAACTGTCTATTTCGTGGGCAAGTTCGTAGGCTAAATTAAGCCGCTTCCAAGCAAGAGTATCTGAGTCAAAAAACCTATGCATGATCTCCTTATAATCGGTGGCGGGCATCAATGGAGCCGGCATCGCTGCTGATGCTGCGGGTCGCGGTTTGGATGTTGTTCTCTGCGAAAAAGCTGGACCTTGCCTCGGGAACTTCGTCTTGGAGTACCAAGCTTATCCACGGCGGCTTGCGCTATCTCGAATTCTACGAATTTGGCTTGGTGCGAAAGTCATTGCAAGAGCGTGAAGTGCTCGCTGCAGCGGCTGCACATATCATTAAGCCGCTTGCCTTTCACATTCCTCAATTGCCACACTCGCGAAGCTCATGGCTTATTCGCAGCGGACTGTTTTTGTATGACAATTTGGCGCGAGGTAAAGCGTTTTGAGAGCTCGCGTTCCATCAAGATAGATTCTGAAGGCCCGCTCAATTCAGCAATTACTAGCGGCTTCGAATATTGGGACGCCACAGGTAGACGACTCGCGTCTAGTGGTATTGAATGCGCTGCAGGCGAAGCAGCGCGGCGCGCAGATACTCACGCGCACAGAATGCATGGGCATGACGTCTCTAGATAATGGCTGGCGCGTCACCCTTCACGATCACACTAGCAATACTGATAGTGAAGTCGACTGCAAGGTTATCGTGAATGCGACAGGGCCCTGGGTCGCCGCCTTATCTGAACAACTCAGCAATAAAGAGACAGAGCATGAAATTCGCCTCGTCAAAGGCAGTCATATCGTCGTGCCTCGCCTGCACTCTGGCTCACAGGCTTTTATGTTGCAGCATCATGATGGCAGAGTAATTTTTGTAATTCCGTGGTTGCAAGACTATACATTGATAGGCACGACTGAAGCGGAGCACAAGGGAAGCCTGGAGCGTGTAGAAATCTCTAAAGGAGAAATCAGCTATCTACTCTCGATTGTGAATCTGTATTTCAAGAAATCGATCTTGCATTCCGATGTTGTGTATAGCTTTGGCAGGCCTGAGACCGCTAATAGACGATGAAGAAGTTATCGCGAGCAAAGTATCGCGAGACTACAACTTAGAATTGGAAGCGAATCCACATTCAATACTCTCAGTCTATGGTGGCAAAGTGACTACCTATCGAGTCCTGGCTGAAGATGTATTGAGTAAATTAAAGGAAGGCGTTGCCGGCTATGGGTCCGGCGTGGACTAAGGGTGCAACGCTGCCTGGGGGCGACTTTAATCTCCCAGAGCATCTATTTCAAAAAAATGCTCTTCAAGTATGCCTGGCTGGGCTCGGACTTTATCAACCGTTTGTTGGACAGTTACGGTACTCTCAAGCTTTGATGTGCTCGGTGATGCTTCAAGTATGAACGATCTGGGGGTGAAGTTTGGCCACAAACCTGTACCAGAGAGAAGTTGACTATCTGTGTAGGGAAGAATGGGCGAAATCGGCAGGACGATATTCTCTGGCGACGCAGCAAACTAGGCCTTAAATTTTCACGCGCGGAACGTGACTCACTCAGCTAACTACATAGAACAGTCCTTTTTCTGCGAACCAGGAAATGGAAACACTGAATGCTTGAGCTGCGAAACACTTACACGTCCATCAGGCAGAGGAGGTTTTCCTTGATGATATTTCTTTGTGTATGCAGCGCGGCGAAATGAATATTCTCTCTCCTCGGCCCCACGCTCGCCGGCAAGACTTCCCTGATGCGCATTATGGCCGGCCTCGATAAACCCGATAGTGGTGAGTTGCTCTTCGATGGTGTATCGGTATGGGTATGCCTGTGCAGAAACGCAACGTAGCAATGGTGTATCAACAATTTATCAACTATCCCTCGCTGACGGTGTTTGAGAATATTGCCTCACCGCTTCGGGTAGCTCGAGTTGAAAAGAGTCAGATAAATAGGCAAGTGGCGGAAGTAGCCGAATTTGCTGCAAATGACACAGATGCTCGATCGCACCCCAGATACTCTTTCCGGCGGGCAGCAACAAAGGGTCGCGTTGGCGCGAGCGCTCGTTAAGAAGGCCGACTTAGTGTTATTGGATGAGCCGTTGGCAAATCTCGATTACAAACTACGCGAAGAACTGCGTGCTGAGCTGCCGGCCTTATTCGCGGCCATGGGTGCAGTCTTGGTCTACGCGACCACTGAGCCTACCGAGGCCCTCGTGCTCGGTGGCAATTCTGTGTGTCTACATCAGGGCAGGGTCGAACAGTTTGCTTCGACTTTGGAGCTGTACCGAACGCCTGTCAACTTGCGTTCGGCGGAGATTTTTTCAGATCCGCCGCTGAACAGCGCGAAGGTTGAATGCGTTGCAGGTAAGCTAGCATTCACGAGGAGTCAGCAACAAATTGGCTTCAACATCGAGCAGATACCCGACGGAAGCTACACTTTGGCGGTACGGCCGCATCATCTTAGTCGCGAAAGAGCAGGTCTGGATGACATAGAGGTTAAAGGCAGTGTGTCAGTCACAGAATTGACTGGCTCGGAGACGTTCGTGCATTTTTCTATGGAAGACAATCCCTGGGTCGCGCTGCTCCACGACGTGCAGAATTTTGCAGTAGCGAGTACGGTGGTATTTTATGTAGAACTACTGCATCTATTTTTGTTCGACAGCGACGACGCGCTTGTTGAATGGCACTCGACAATAAAAAGCTAAAAATGGCATCTATACAACTACAATCATTGGCTCATCGTTATCCCTCGGCTGCTGACTTCGCGCTGCGTAGCATGCAGCAGAGCTGGAATGATGGCGGTGCCTATGCCTTGCTCGGGCCATCCGGTTGCGGCAAGACGACGCTAATTAAATATCATCTCGGGCTTGCTTAGGCCGTCCGAGGGGAGAGTGCTCTTCGATGATTTCGACGTGACCCAGGCTTCAACGGCGGATCGCAATATCGCTCAGGTATTCCAGTTCCCTGTTGTCTACGACACGATGACCGTGCGTGATAACCTTGCATTTCCTTTGAAGAACAGAGGCGCAAGCCCTGAGTATATCGCTAAACGTGTTCAGGAAATCGGTGCCATGATCGGCATGGAAGCGGAATTGAACAACCGTGCGCGTGGTTTAACTGCGGACGCGAAGCAAAAGATTTCACTGGGTCGCGGCATGGTCCGTGAAGACGTGAACGCGTTGCTCTTTGATGAACCGCTTACTGTGATCGACCCTCATATGAAGTGGGAACTTCGCACACAGCTCAAATCACTTCACCATGAATTTGGGCATACGATGATCTATGTGACCCATGATCAGACTGAGGCGCTCAATTCGCCGACAGTTGTTGTTATGTATGATGGGGCGTGGTTCAGATTGGAACTCCGCAGGAGTTGTTTGAGCGTCCGGAGCACACGTTTGTTGGCTAGTTTATTGGCTCGCCAGGTATGAACGTGCTGCCCTGCCAGATCGATGGAAGCGAAGCGGTATTCGCCGGGAAGAAATTCTCTTTGAATACAGTTGTCGATAACCCTGCCGCCCGCTTCGAGTTGGGTATTCGCCCCGAGCATATTACATTGTCTCAAAGCGAGGGTATGCCACTTACGGTCACTGCGCTGGAAGACGTGGGCAGACACGTTATTGTGCGCGGCGAGATAGCGGGTACTGCGCTGTGTGCTTTAGTTAAGGACGGCGTCGCGATTCCCGAGAATCCCTGCGTTTCCTTCGATTCGGTGCGCATTAATCTCTATGCAGACGACTACAGAGTCGGCAGTGGTAGGGGAGACTAAACAATATGAGTATCCAGAAGGTTCAGAATAACAAAGCCTGGTTTATGGTAATGCCGGTGTTGATCTTAGTTGCCATCAGCGCGATTATCCCGCTAATGACAGTGGTTAACTACTCTGTGCAGGATACGTTTGGGAACAATGAATTTTTCTGGGTCGGCACGGAATGGTTTCAAGAGATTACTCTCCTCGGAGCGATTTCATAACGCTCTATTAAGAACGCTATTGTTTTCGGGCCTGATTCTAGCCATTGAAATCCCTTTGGGTATATTGATAGCGCTGGCGATGCCGAAACGTGGTTGGAGCGTGTCCGTATGCCTCGTTCTAATGGCATTGCCATTGCTAATTCCTTGGAACGTGGTTGGTACCATATGGCAGGTGTTTGGAAGAGTGGATATCGGCCTGCTGGGCCACGGGCTTGCCAGTCTCGGCATAGACTACAACTACACACAAGATAATTTGGATGCTTGGCTGACGCTGATACTCATGGATGTCTGGCACTGGACTTCATTGGTGGTGTTGCTGTGCTATTCAGGGCTCGTCTCGATACCCGAAGTTTACTACCAGGCAGCGCGGATCGATGGCGCCTCGCGCTGGGCGGTATTTCGCTTCATACAGCTACCGAAGATAAAGCGTGTGTTGTTGATCGCGGTTCTGCTGCGCTTCATGGACTCCTTCATGATCTACACCGAGCCGTTTGTGGTGACCGGAGGAGGGCCAGGTAATAGCACGACCTTTCTCTCTATCGATCTGGTGCAGATGGCGGTGGGCCAATTTGATCTGGGCCCTGCTGCGGCTATGTCGCTTATCTATTTCCTCATCATCCTTTTGGTTTGCTGGGTTTTCTACACGGTGATGACGAGCTACGACAATGATGAACAGTTGAATGGCCCAGGTGCGCAATAATGGCGATCTCGGGGAATAGCATGCTCAAAGTTAAGCGCACTGGCATCACCGCCTATATAGTGTTTTTGATGTTGCCTCTGTATTGGCTGCTGAACATGAGTTTTAAGACCAATCGGGAGATCCTGTCCACGTTTACACTGTGGCCACAGGACTTCACGCTGGACAACTACATCACGATTTTTACCGATCCGTCATGGTATAACGGTTACATCAATTCGCTTACCTATGTAGTGATGAACATGGTTATCGCCATCAGTGTTGCGCTGCCGGCCGCCTATGCTTTCTCGCGTTATAAATTTTTGGGGGACAAGCACCTTTTCTTTTGGTTGCTTACCAATCGTATGGCGCCCCCAGCGGTTTTCGTCCTGCCATTCTTTCAGTTGTACTCGGCCTTCGGTTTGATCGACACACATATTGCCGTAGCACTCGCTCACTGTCTGTTCAATGTGCCGCTGGCGGTTTGGATTCTTGAGGGATTCATGTCGGGTGTGCCAAAAGAGATAGATGAGACTGCGTACATCGATGGTTATTCTTTTCCGCGTTTCTTCGTTAAAATATTTACTCCACTTATCGGTTCGGGAATCGGTGTCGCTGCGTTCTTCTGCTTCATGTTTTCCTGGGTCGAGCTTCTCATCGCGCGCACTCTAACCGTCACCGACGCGAAGCCTATCAGCGCTGTTATGACGCGCACCGTTTCCGCCTCCGGTCTTGACTGGGGGGTTCTTGCTGCCGCGGGTATTCTCACAATAATTCCTGGTGCGTTGGTGATTTACTTCGTGAGAAATCACATAGCTAAGGGGTTTGCCTTGGGTCGGGTGTAGCCCTAACTCGGTTAACCTCTTCGGCACGCTGCGCGCTCGTATTTTAAAAGACGCTGCTTTCTCCAAAGAAACTCTAAACTCTGATAATTTCAGTTGGGCTATAGGGTTTGAGTGGCTAGTACGCTGCAGGCCAACCCCCGCACCAGAATGATGCTCGTCCTCAAGCCTCCCAATGACTAATGCGATCCGGCGAATATTGGTATAGTCTTGGTCTAATCACGCATAACAATAATTTCTATCCCAGCACTGTGGAGCCCGAATTTTTATGAAGCCAATTCGCTTATATTCCCTAGTCCTATTCATCGCTGTGAGTTTCTTAAGTGTCGAGATCACAGCACAGGCACGTTTCTATCCGGCTGCGCGTAGCGGGGGAAACTACATGCATAATTTCTATTTTCCGCCTTCGCCGAGTGCGACACCTTGGGCGCCAGACTGGTCACCCGATGGTGAGTGGATAGCGGTTGCAATGCAGGGAAGTATCTGGAAAGTTGAGCCGCAAACGGGCGGAGCCTATGAGCTCACTTACAACGATGCCTATCACTCCTCGCCTGATTGGTCGCCAGATGGACAATGGATAATCTATACGGCTGACTATGAACACCAACGTATTCAGCTCGAAATTCTAAACATTGAGACGGGTGAGTCGCATAGGCTCACTGACGATCAGGCTATTTATACAGACCCGGTTTTTTCACCTGACGGCAGTCAAGTTGCCTATGTCTCGACCAACCCCAGTGGCTACTTCAATGTGTATGTTAGGGGAATCTCGGACGGGCAATGGGTAGGCGAGCCGATAGCCGTTAGTCGTGACAATGAATACGGCAGTAATAGACTCTATTTCGGGAGTGGCGACATGCACATCACGCCGGCATGGTTGCCTGATGGCGATGAATTGCTGATCGTATCGAATAGGAATGTGCCGCTAGGCTCGGGTAATGTGCTGCGTGTACCCGCTGCAGAAGATGGAATCCTGCAGGCTACTACGGTGCTCGCTGAGCAGACGCTATACCGTACGCGCCCGGATGTTTCGATTGATGGTCGCCGCTTCGTCTATACCTCTACCAGCGGCTCTGCCGATCAATTCAATAACCTTTATGTGCAGCCAACCCAAGGCGGCGAACCTTACAAGATGACATTTTTCCAGCATGATGCGTTTCATCCACGTTGGTCGCCAGATGGACAATGGATTGCTTTTATTTCTAACGAGGATGGACTGCCGCAGCTGCAGCTACTCGAGACGTATGGCGGAAAACTGATTCGTGTTGCAATGAGTGAATTGCATTTCAAACGTCCTATGGGATATTTGAAAGTGCGAGTCGTAGATAGTAGCGGCGACTCCACATACAATCGAGTTCACCTGAAAGCTTCCGATGGCAAGTTTTACACGCCAAACGACGCGTATGCCCGTGCCGGTACACGAGGCGATCAGATATTTCACAACGCTGGCGAGTTTTCGCTAACGCTTCCTGTAGGAGAGACCTCGCTAAATATAGTAAAAGGTTTTGAGTATCTTCCACAAAGCGTCGAGGTGGAAGTTGAAGAAGGTGAAGTTGCTCAACTGACTGTTGAGTTAGAACAGATGACCGACATGGGAGCGAAAGGTTGGTATAGCGCTTCTACCCATGTACATGCAAACTACGGTGGCAATCTGCACAATACCCTAGAGAACTTAATGATGATGTCGCGCTCTGAGGATCAGGATTTAGTGCTCGAGCAGGTGGCAAATAAAGACAACCGCATCCTCGACTATCAATTTTTCGTGCCCGGTGGTGGGCAGCACCCTATTTCGCAGAAAGATCAGATCGTGGTTGTTGGTCAGGAGTATAGGCCTCCATTCTACGGCCACGTGTTTATGTTTGGCATGCGCGAGCACCTAATTTCGCCGTTTGTGACCGGCTACGAGGGTACGGCTGTAGAGAGCCTGTACCCGAGTAACACCGATATGCTCCGCAAGGCGCAGGCGCAGGGTGCGATAACCGGCTATGTGCATCCCTATTTGGGAGAGGAAGATCCTCTGCAAGGTAATCTAGGCGGTGGCAAGGGTTTCATGGTGGACGCGGCCTTGGGTACTGCCGATGCATTGGAATGGTCGGACTCTGCGACATCGGGCTTCTATCCGCTTTACGCGGTCTGGAATAATGGTCTGCGAGTAACGGCAACAGGGGGTGAAGACTCGATATCCTCACTTCACCGTAGCAAGCTGATTGGCTCTTACCGCACCTATGTCTATACCGGCAACCTCGGCCTGGATATGGATGCCTGGTTTACCGGTTTGAAGCGCGGGCGCGCCTTCGTAAGTTCCGGCCCTCTGCTGGAGATGCAAATTGGTAATTCATTGCCTGGGGATACTGTTCAATTACCCGCCAGTGGTGGTGAGGTCACAATCTCCGGGCGTCTGCGTTCTATCACTGAGCTTGAAGAGGTAGCGCTGGTGTGTAATGGGGAACTCGTTGAGACTTTTCCACTGCGTAGAAACAAAAACAGCTTGGATATTTCCTTCGAGTATTCAATTGACCGCAGCGGCTGGTGTCACCTGCGCACAGAAGGGGAAAGAGATCAGCGTTTTCCTTTAGACGTCGGTTATGTGCAGGCATTCACTAATCCAATATGGTTTCAAGTGGGCGATCAGCCGATTCGGAACCCGCAATCGGTTGACTATGCGATCCGCTGGATCGATAAGCTGCAAGAGTTAGCCGATGCATGGCCAGGCTGGCGTTCCGAAACTGAGAAGGCTCACGTCTTCGCGCAGTTTGAGCAGGCGCGTCAGGTATATAGGAGCAAACTCAACTAGCGGTTAGGTCTGCGGTATATAAACAATTGGGGTGAGGGTAAAATTTTGCTAAGCTCAAGCCTCTTAAAATACCGATATAACCACAGATTAGAAGGTATCAATGGATCTCTCTTGGATGGCTTGGACACAGCCTACGGCGATATTCTTCGCAGTGATCGCCTCGCTGCTTCTCACTATGTCGATCTGGGAATATTTTAGCCCAGGTGGAGATCCGCGCCTCGGTATTCTGCGCTTCGAAACCACCCGCGGAGACAGACTCTTCGTCTCTTTGCTTGGTAGTGCGTTTATTTGTATGGCTTGGTTGACCTTAGTGGGTTTGAGCCTGTGGTGGGGTCTTGCTGCATGCGCGGTCTACGCCTTGTTGGTTTTTCGCTTCGTTTAGAGAAGAATTTTTGTAGTGTTCTGCGCAGTGAGTCGTGGATGAAATTAATTAGAAGGGGTTTTGCATGATTGCTCGTCAACTAAGGTTTCCAAAAACAAGGTTTCCAAAAACGCTGCTCAGCTGTGCGGTATTTCTATCAACGGTTGTGACAAGTTCGGCTGATGTTGAAGATGCGCAGCGGTGGCTTCCTGAGTTTCAGCCCTCCACGCTCGATAACGAACAACAGCTTGCAGAAATGCAGTGGTTCATAGACGCGGCACGGCCTTTCGCGGGCATGGAAATTAAGGTAGTTTCAGAGACCATTACAACTCACGAATATGAGGCGCAGGTTTTAGCTCAAGCATTCACAGAAATCACAGGTATTCAGATAACTCACGACCTGATAGGCGAGGGCGATGTAGTAGAAAAGCTGCAGACGCAGATGCAATCAGGTGAAAATATTTACGATGCCTATGTAAATGACTCCGACTTGATAGGCACACACTTTCGCTATCAGCAGGTGCGTAATCTGAGCGACTGGATGGCGGGGGAGGCAAGCGATGTCACGTCGCCCACATTAGATTTAGAAGATTTTATCGGCATCTCCTTTACCACCGGCCCTGATGGAAAGGTCTATCAATTGCCGGATCAGCAATTCGCTAATCTCTACTGGTTTCGATACGACTGGTTCACAAACCCCGCTTTGAAGCAGCAGTTCACTGATAAGTACGGCTATGAGCTGGGTGTGCCGGTGAACTGGTCTGCCTATGAGGACATCGCTGAATTTTTCAGTAACGATGTCGGCGAGATCGATGGGCAGACAGTCTATGGTCACATGGACTACGGCAAGAAAGATCCGTCTCTAGGTTGGCGCTTTACTGATGCTTGGCTGTCGATGGCTGGCGCCGGAGACAAGGGTATTCCTAACGGTCTGCCTGTGGATGAATGGGGTCTTAGAGTTGATGGCTGCCGGCCTGTGGGCTCGACTGTTGAGCGCGGTGGTGCGACGGACGGACCAGCGGCGGTGTATTCAGTTACTAAATACGTAGATTGGCTGCAACGCTATGCACCACCAGAGGCTGCTGGCATGGTATTCAGCGAGGCGGGACCGGTTCCTGCGCAGGGAAATATAGCTCAGCAAATTTTTTGGTATACAACTTTTACCGCAGATATGGTTCTGCCAGGCCTGCCGGTAATGAACGACGACGGCACGCCTAAGTGGCGCATGGCGCCTTCACCCCATGGAGCATATTGGGAAGAAGGACAGAAACTGGGCTATCAAGATACCGGAGCATGGACATTGATGAAGTCGACGCCGGTAGACAGAGCGAAGGCTGCATGGCTGTATGCCCAGTTCGTTACCTCGAAGACGGTTTCTCTCAAGAAGAGCCATATAGGACTCACCATCATTCGTGATTCAGATATCCGCCATGAGAGTTTCAGTGAACGTTCGGTGGAACTCGGCGGCTTGGTAGAGTTTTATCGCTCACCTGCTCGAGTGCAGTGGACACCTACTGGTACTAATGTGCCGGACTATCCGCGACTGGCGCAACTTTGGTGGCAGAACATCGGTGACGCCTCCTCTGGCGCCAAGACGCCACAGGAAGCGCTGACGGCGCTTGCCGTGGCCCAGGAACGCTTGATGCAGAGGTTGGAGAGGGCAGACGTATTGGGTGAATGTGGGCCGCGACTGAATGAGCCACAAACTCGAGAGTATTGGCTGAGCCAACCCGGTGCGCCTAAGCCAAAGTTAGCTAATGAGAAGCCGCAGGGCATAACCATTGACTATGATGAGCTAGTTAGCTCTTGGCAATAAGCTTTTCTTTGCAATGTAAGTAATAGGGAGAATGTATGAACCGAAACATTTGGAATCTAACTCAACTTGCAGCTGCATTACTTCTATTCGCCCATCAGGCGATTGCACAGGTGCCGTCGGCTACCATCAGTGGCCCAATTCCTGCGGATAAAGCAGGCAGCGGAACTCTCAATACTATCTACAGTGCGAGCGCGATTGAGCTTGAAGATGCCGGCTATGTGGAGGAAGAGTACTTTATTGAGGGCAGGGCGAATCGCTACAGTGATTCTCAGTTAGAGAATGCCTCTATTGTCGATAGCGACCATCGCTATAAGACGCGTCTGATAGTTCGCCGGCCCGAAGCCTCTGCATTTAACGGCATCGTCATCGTCGAATGGATTAATGTAACCGGCGGTCCGGATAAAGATATCGATTGGTGGCAGTCAGGTAGTCATTTCATTCGCAACGGCTATGCCTATGTTGTAGTTTCAGCTCAACAGATGGGTATCGATACTATGAAGCAGTGGAGCGATGTTCGCTACGGGTCGTTAGATGTAACTCATGATGGCATGGCGACTCGAGACGAGCTTTCTTACGATATATTCTCCGCGGTTGGAAAAGCTATATATAGAGTTGGCGATTCTCCAGCTAACGGCGAAGTAGATATTCTAGATGGGCTCAGGGCCGAGCAGATCATCGCCACCGGTCATTCTCAGTCGGCAAGCCGCCTCGCGACCTACCTCAACAACGTGCATCCTCTAGACCCAGTTTACGACGGCGTGATGGTGCATGGCGGCGGCGGTCGGATTAGAGACGATCAGCCTGTAAAGATTTTTAAGATCATGGCAGAGACGGACATGCCGCGCCGAGCGGCATCACCACAGCCGGATACCAACACGTTTCGCCAGTGGGAAGTGGCGGGAAGCTCCCACGTAGACATCCCCTTCGAGATTGAATACGGCAAAGTGAGAAACCTGCGCGAGGGTCTGTCTTTGGAGAATGTGCTGCCACGGGATCAAGGCTGCGACTTGCCAACCTATAGTCGCGTACCCTTTCGTGATGTGATGAATGCTGCGTTCGAGCATTTGGTCGTATGGATTCGTGATGACACAGCACCACCGACAGCCGAACCCTTGAAGTTAAAGCGTATGATGCCAGAGGTGGAATTCGCCCGTGATGAATACGGCAATGTGTTGGGTGGAATTCGTCTCGCGGACCACGTTGTTGCGACGGCGAAGAATACAGGTATGAACAACGGCAGCAATCGCTTCTGTTTTCTCTATGGCTCGCATCAGCCCTTTGATCAGGCAACGCTTAATACGCTCTATCCTAACCACAGCTCCTATGTTGATGCTGTCAGGGAAGTCGTGGAGAAAAACGTTGCGGATGGCTATATTTTGCCGCTAGCAGCACAGCAGACGATCCGCGCAGCGCAGCAATCAGGTATTGGTCGCTAGTCAAGCGCAGTTGCTAGCGCCATCTGTAAAGCTCAATGTACGAATTTATCAAAGTCAGGCGCTGGATACGTTCTATCTTAACCATCGATCCTTTGTGGATGTGGTCAGAGAAGTCGTGGAGAAGAATGTCGTGGATGGAGATGTTTTGCCGCTAGCGGCGCCGCTTAACTACCAACATCGAGGGACGTGCATTGATCAGTGTCTTGACCAGCCGCATAGGGAAACTGTTAATCCCCCTGTTATTGCTTGCCGCAGCTGGGTTTGCTATCGCTAACTTCTCTGTACTTACTGAACAATGGCAATCACTCCTCAGCAACACGCTGCCCATTATCTCTCTTACGATTGGCCTGTTTCTTTGCATACAGTTCTCACGTAGTCGCTATATTTTGTTACTGGGTCTGCTTATCACTGTCGCTTTACTTAGCGATTCATTTCAAAGTTTGCTCACGACACTTCAATATGAACTGCTCATTAGTGCTGCAATGATCAATGGGCTGTTATTCAGTCTGACAAAAGATCGAAACCTGTTGTCCATACACGGTGTGTTGCGTGTGGGTTTTATTGGCATTCAAGTTGCGTTCTTTGCTTACCTAAGCCATCAACACTCTGATGCTCTAGCTTCACTCATCAACACCCCTCTATTCACCTTGCCGTCGGACTGGCAGGCCTATAACAAGCTACCGAATACCCTACTTATCATCACCGCTAGCGTATGTTTGCTTCATTTACTGTTATCACTGGTGCTAAACGATTCATTGCAATCAATCTTTTTTGGATGCCAACTCGGTATTCTTGGTATGGCTAGTGGCTATCAAAGTGACATGATGGTGCCGTTTTTGTTATCCAGTTGTAGCCTTATGGTGGTGCTGTCAGTCTTAATGGACTCTTATCACATGGCCTACCGAGATGAACTGACGGGACTTCCTTCAAGGCGGGCATTAAATCAATTAATGCTAAGTCTTGGGCGACACTACACCATTGCCATGATGGATATTGACCATTTTAAAAAATTCAATGATACCCACGGCCACGATGTTGGTGATGAAGTGCTACGAATGGTTGCCACCAAAGTAGGCAAAGTGACTGGCGGCGGAAAGCCCTTTCGGTTTGGCGGCGAAGAATTCACTGTTGTCTTCCCTGGCAAGAGCATGGATCAAGTCAATGATCATCTAGAAGAGTTGCGTGAGGTTATCGATCACTATGAAATGATTGCCCGCACTGCGAAACGCCCTAAAAATGATAACAGCAAAGATAAAGACAGGCACAAAGCCCATCGAGGCAAAGGAAGAAATACACCACCACTGTCAGTCGCCATCAGTATCGGGCTTGCAGAACGCAACACCCAACTCAAAAAGCCTGAACAAGTGCTAAAAGCAGCTGATGAGGCACTTTATCGTGCAAAAAAGGGGGGGCGTAATCGCATCAGCCGCTAAGTATTTTTACAGAAATAAAGGGGACGGAGGGATTTATTTTTGATCAATCTATGCATAGATTGATCAAAAATAAATCCCTCCGTCCCCTTTACTTCATTAAATCAAAACTCTCAGCCTACGGGCGGCGTTCCGCCGTCTGCGCTGTTGCCGTAGCTTTCGAAGCACCGACACGAGGATTTTCAGTCGCCTGCGTGACCGATTCTTTATTTGAATCAGTAGGCTACAAGCACAGAAACAGAGTGTGCTAATAGGAGGGTTACTTACTAACTTGAGCTGCTAACATTTTGAGCCGCTCCGACCACTGCTGCTTTATTTCGTCGCCATAGAGTTCTAGGATTTGGTCAATCTGCATCGATAGCCTGAGTTTCGTTTTCCCATCTTGAGTATCAAGGCTTAAATTGATTTTGCTCTTGTGAGCATACTTCTTCGCGGCCTCGCGCCAGGTAAAACTCAGTCGTTTCGGCCTATCGATTTTTAGGTATTCGCCATCTTGTAAGAATTCCTTGCCATTGCGCGTGATGTGATAGCTATAGGAACCTCCGGGGCGAACTTCGTTTTGTAGATCAACTACTTTCTCATTACCGACATGATTGCCGAACATCCAGCTACCTACGAAGGTGGGTATCAGCCAGCGATCGAAGATTTTCTCTGCAGGTGCGGCCACAGTTCTGCTCAGTGAAACACTGAACGTTTTGAATTTCGCCCCAGGCAGTTCAGCTGCGGGGCTATCGTCTTCAAACATGGAAAGTTGATCGCTGCTCATTGTCTCGCTTACAAGTTAGGGGTGCTTGGCATGAGATGTATAGGCAGCGCCTGTCGACGCGAAGCTGTCTTTTGGCCATAGTTTGAAGTTAGGTAGTCGAGTATTGAGCCTTCTAGCTCGGGGCCTAGTTCGCCCAGTCCCTGTGAGCTTTGCATCCATTTGATTCGACTTTTCCAGACTTCTCGATTTCCTGAATTCTGAACGATGATCTGGCTTGAGTGACACTCAGTGCAATTGTCGCGTACTAGCTGCCAGCCTTCTTCTTGTATCAATTCGCCTACAGCCACACTTCCCTGCGCAGTCGAGCTTGCATTCGTAAATAGTAGCGGCAGTGACAGCGTAATCAAAGTCAGCCAGATTAATTTCATTCTATTCGTCATGATTTCTAATTCCAATATCGCAAATCGATAGGCCTAAATTACACGACCTGTACGGCCACCCTATGACAGGCATTATTCAAATAGCCGCGAGGATTCCAGCCTGGTACTACCATGGGCTGTGAGCGGCCCTGAACATCCATCGCTCTAGCCCACACCTCAAAGTAACCAGGCTCAGGAAATTGCGCCCAAGTCTCCCAGTTCTGCCACGCCAATCTATTGGCAGGGCCTGCTAGTGCAGACGGTAGCCATGTGGCGCCGAAGTCAATAGAGATAAAGACGCCGACTACCTGATCGTCGCCCGCCCAGGCGTGACCGCGCACAGTCATTCGATCCCTTATATCGTGAGTAATGCCCGACTCCGGAAACGTAATGAGTGACTTAACCGGCATCGATTCGATGACGCGCATGTCTTCATTCGGCACACGTGTACCTGGTGCGACCGGTGCGGCGGGGACTGAATAAGAAGGTGGAGACATTTTTTCGCCATCGTGGACCTGATCGCGAATATCGATTCGGTTTAACCACTTCCCTGAAACAGAAGCCGGCCAGCCAGCGCAAACGAGGCGCAGAGGATAGCCATTCTGCAAAGGTAAGTCCTCGCCATTCATTGACCAGGCTATGAGTGATTCTCGCTCTAGCGCTTTAGCGATGGGTACGCCGCGAGATATCGGGTCGCGGTCTGGGTCGCCGCTAAGATGAGTGTCGGCCCCGTAGTAGCCAATGTATTTTGCATCGGAGAGTACGCCGCAATAGTTAAGCACATCGCGTAGTCTCACGCCTGTGAAGGTAGGACAGCCGATGGCGCCGGTAGTCCATTGATTACCGCTCGCGCCTGGCACAAATTCGGCGCGCCCGTTACCGCCACATTCTAGCTGCAGCTGCAATGTGACTGTTTCAAAGCGTTCTTTAAGCTCGGCGATGGTGAAAGTCACGGCGCGCTCAGCAGATTCGCCGCCAATTTCTAGTTGCCAAGTAGCGGGATCAATTGCCTGCGGCGCTACACCGTTGTTGCGAACGAACATGCGATTGTTCGGCGTAATATCGTCATCGAGTAAATGTGCAGGAGTCTCTGCGTTGATGGGCCGATCGTTGAGCACGATGAGGCCGTCTTTGCCGGGTATCTGCAGCGGCGAGCTTTCAGCTGCAAAGGCTGCAGGAATAAGGCCCGCAGGCATGAAGCGCGAGAACGGTATGGTCATGCCCAGCGCAGTAGTCATAGCAACCAGACCGCTTTTCTTTAGGAAGCCACGACGCGTTAATGGGTCGCTTTCGCGGCCCCATATAAATCGATCCGCCGCGATTGGGTCCTTGCTAGTGAGTGCATGTATACCCTGTTTTTGCTTTTTGCTCATAAGAAATCTCTTCTGTTGTTCGTCAGCATTTAATCGGATTGTTCGGCGTCGTCTAGTCGTGCTCCGGCAAGCACTCCCGGAAGTGAATAGTTACCTTCATGGCAGGCATACTCATAGAGGATATCGTCGGTCAGGTTCATTGGCATCTCGGCCGAGAAAGACTGGACGAAGGTGTCTGGATCTTCTGCGGTGAAACTGTAGTTCATTACCTTATCAGACACACGTGTGAAGCGTTCGGTGATGCGAAAACTTTCTGTCGCGTTTCGAAATTTTTGGCTAGGGTTTAATCTGCTCGTTTCGACGACAAGCGTATCGCCTTCCCAATGAGCAATTGAGTCTCCCATCCAAGGGCGAAATGCATCTGGCAGCGGGTCGGCATCGATACGAATAATGCGTGCGTCATGAACCATCTCCACCAGAATCATCACATAACCTGGTGACTGTACGATCTGATAGTGATTGTTATACAGAATAGGCAGCATGGGAGGCCCACTACTCGAGCCAAATGACATCAGGCAGCGCTCGGCTAGGGGACGACTCTCGGGCCCTGCAAAGGCGCCGCGCGAGGCTCGTAGTTCAGCAGCAACGCGCAAGCGTTCTTGCGCCTGCTGTGTATACGCAGGCATACGACCATTCGGTGGGTCTATTAGCAAGGAGCTGCGAAATTCGCCGTTATAGCGTGCAACTTGTGTACCGTCGTCAAACCAGAAATTGTTGTAGCTATCGGTGAGCTCGATGCGATCCTTCACAGGAGGTATGCGATCTGGATCGCTAGGCTGGTCCTGCTCTGTGGTGTAGTCGGCCACGGCCTGTTCCAGCTGCATAGCTTCTTCGCGGTTCAGTACCAGCTTGTCGCCAAATTCTTCTGGGCGAGAGAAAGGGGTTATGGTGTTACTAGTCCACATGCCTTGCAGGTCGGGGGCCCCATCTACCGTTTTGGCTACCACATAGTCGGGGTCTTGAGCGCTGGCGTTAAGTGGGAGTAGTAAGAATAAAGAAATAGCAGAGCAGGCCAGCAACAGTGTTAGTGGCAATTTGGCCGGGCTAAACAGAGAAGTCGAATTGCATGTTGTTTTCATTTTTATAGCTCTCTAGTCGGTCTTTATTAGAGGGGAGGCTGTGGCAAATAGTTTGCTTATGCGACGCTGAGGTTACCAAAAATGCGCAGTCAACTCCATGCGATTCATGGCATTTGTGCTCCCTTTTAAAGTCAGTGCTCGATGAAGGTATTTACAGAGGCTTGGTAAGCTTCAATAGGAAGCGATCGGTGCTGCGATTGAGCCGTGGGTCGAAGATGCTGCGGCTATGGTCGTCCGTGGAGACTCGCAATGCTTCGCTGGTTTCCACCTCAAAGCCAGCCTGCCCAGCGAGTTCCACCGCCTGTTGAATCTCCATTCGGTGCAGGTCTGTATTGTCTGCGCCGGCTACACCTACATGGTCGGTAATACCAAGTACGCCTCCAGGTTTCAGCAAGAGCCTAAGTTGTTGAAGCATTTGAATTGCGCGTTCGGGGTTGGGATTGTAATAGTCATGCAATGTCTGCGCTACGATAATCAGGTCCACGGAGTTATCTGCCAAGCCGATTTCCTTGAGTGGCCTTACGATTTGGACAACATTGGCTAGATTGCCTCGTTCTATCTTGGCATTAAGCGCCTCGCCCTGAGAAATATTTTGGCGATCTTCCACGAAGCGTAAACCGCGTTCTGTGTTCTGCGCATACACAGTGCCCTTTTCACCTACGGCTTTGGAAAGAATGAAGGTGTAGTAGCCTCCAGCGGCATACAGGTCCAATACCGTCATGCCTGTCTGGATGCCAAGAAATTCAAGAACCTGAACCGGCTTTCGAGCGCTGTCCCGCACAAAGTCGGTAACCTCTCTATCGGGCCCGGATAAGGCCACTTCGAGTGCTCGTGTATCCAGACCCTGACCTAGGCAAGCCGATGCAAACAGCATCGATGCGAAGACGACGGAATAACTGAGCGATGAGTTCAATGAAAGAGGGGCATACTTTCTCTTCATTTTAGGGTCCTAGAGTCTTTGTCTGTGAAGTGATGGAAACCCAGAGAATAACAGATTGAGCGAACGCCTCACTTTTTTTCAGGCCAATCAGGCCCCGCGGGTCTTATCCGATCCGCAGTGATTTATCGCAGTGCTATACTGAAAATCGACTCAGGATGAAGACCTGATCCCATTTCTAGAAAAACGATTAATGAGGGCGCGAAATGCAAAGTAAATTAATGGTTCGAAATCTAGCAGTGCTAACCCTACTTTGTGTAACTCCATTTGCGTTAGCTCAGTCCGATTCGAGACCGCGGGCCCGTGAGGCGGGTGTAGTGGTGGGTGTATTCCAGCCCGGAGAATTAAACGCGATCACTGATGTTGACGGTGTGAGAGTGGGGCATACAACTGTTATTGAAGGTGATGATATTCGCACCGGCGTAACGGCAATCATTCCTGCGCCAGGAAACCTCTATACCCATCCCATTCCAGCATGGATTTATACGGGCAACGGTTATGGGAAAATGGTCGGTGAGACTCAGGTACGCGAGTTTGGTGAAATTGAAACGCCGATTCTTTTGACCTGCACGCTGTGTGTATGGAGTGCGGCGAATGCGCTTAAACAATGGATGTACGAGCAACCCGGAATGGGTGAACACACGCTAAATCCTATAGTAGGAGAAACTAACGATGCTCGCGTGAATAATATGTGGGCAGACCCAATTCAAAAAGAGGAAGTCTACGCCGCGTTGAATAGTGCAAGCGCAGGTCCTGTTCAAGAGGGCAGTGTCGGCGCAGGCACGGGTACGCAAGCCTTTGGCTGGAAGGGTGGTATCGGTACTAGCTCAAGGGTGCTCCCTGCGGAATTAGGTGGCTACACCGTCGGCGTATTGGTGCAGACAAATTACGGCGGTGCGTTGTCAATTAATGGCGCACCGGTAGGGCGGGAATTGGGTAGCTACGCCTATCGCGATTTCTTAGAGCCAATTGCAGACACAGATAAAGAGGACGGTTCGATCATGATGGTTGTTGCCACAGACGCGCCGCTCACTGCACGCAATCTTGATCGAGTAGCGAGGCGCGCCATGATGGGGTTGGCGCGCACAGGCTCCTTTGCCAGTAATGGTTCGGGTGACTATGTCATTGCGTTCTCAACTAATCCGAATGTACGTAAGCCCCGCGTTAGCGAAGTGCCAGTTCTGCTTGAGGTGTTAGTAAACGAATCGATGACACCGCTGTTTGCAGCAACAGCAGAGGCTACCGAGGAGGCGATCTACAATGCTATCTTCAAGGCAGCGACTATAAGCAGTTCGCGTGGAGAACTGCGTGCAATTCCATTAGAAGATTTGATGCGGGTTCTGGAAAAATATCAGTCGTTGAATTGGGATCAAACGATAGGAAAATAGTTTTTAACAGTGTGTTAGGAACTGATCCCGATGCCTCTTGCCATCAGCAGGGCCAGCACAGGGATTAACACGAGTAGTACTAGCTGAAACCTCAATAAAAGCCTCAGCAGCGGAGGTACTTCGATGACTTCTTCCTCGGACTTGCTGTGTTTTTTATAAAAGGCCGTGGGAGTGATAGCGCACAAAAACATCAGGGTAAACAGACCAAGCTTGGCATGAAATAGGGGATTGCTAGAGTAGAATTCGCTAGGTTTTCCCACCCATAGCCATAGAGCGAGGCCGAAGAGTAAAACGAAGAGAGCGCTCACTGCGCAAACAGCATCCACCTTCGCTAAGTTACGAGCATCCTCCCCTGTGATCTGTGGCTTGATGGCCATATTTTCTATGACTAAGGCACCGGCGAACGTGAAGATCGCTGCGAAGTGCAATAGTCTGACTAGTTCGTAATACATCTTGCTAATCATACTGGATTAGTGGGCTTTCGACGCATTTTAATGCGGCTCTGCGGGATTTCCTGTTATGCTGTTGAACAGGTTTAATCGCAAACCACTACTAATAATTAGACAAAACTGGAGGCACCATGGTTGCTGATTCAGGCACCTCAACCGATGTAAGTTCTGAAGAGTCAGCGCATGTTGAAGCGAACATGCGTAAAGTCGCACTGACTGCCTTAGCCGGCACCAGTATCGAGTGGTACGACTTCTTTCTCTATGCCACGGCTGCAGCCCTTGTTTTTCCTTCTGCATTTTTCCCCGATAGCACGCCAACAATGGGTCTTATACTTTCCTTTGGAACGTTCGCCTTCGGTTTTATCGCTAGGCCTTTAGGTGGTATTTTATTTGGTCATTTCGGTGACCGCGTTGGACGCAAACGAACGCTGGTTATTGCATTGATGATGATGGGCATCGCATCCACGCTGATCGGGCTACTACCTACTTTTGCCACTATCGGCATTGCCGCGCCTATATTGCTTAGCCTTCTGCGTTTTACTCAGGGCTTAGCGATAGGCGGTCAATGGGGCGGAGCGATGCTGCTGGTCACCGAGAGCGCGCCAGCTGACAAGCGCGGCTACTATGGCGCCTACGCCCAGGCCGGTGCTCCAGTTGGAGTTATCCTTGCCAACGTGGCATTCATGATGATTAGCTATTCTGTATCGGAGGATGCGTTTATGAATTGGGGCTGGCGCATCCCCTTTATATCGAGCGTCGTATTAATCGGAATCAGTATGTATGTGCAGCTGCATATGGAAGAAACTGATGCCTTTAAAGAGCTGCAGGAATTGCAAAAGAAGAAGCAGGCTGAACAGCCAGAAGCAATCGTCGTAAGGCGTTCACCTGTGTTGGAAGCTATAGCGAAGTATCCCAAGCGAATTGCCTTAGCCGCAGGCGCGTTCCTCTCAATCCAAGTCTCATTCTATATATTGATTGGTTTTGTGCTTGCTTACGGAACAGATGCGGACGGTGCTGGAATGACGAGGGACCAGATGCTCTTTGCGGTGTTGCTTGCTTCGGTTTTACAGGTACCCGCACAGTTCGTGGCTGCCTCTTATTCCGATAAACACGGTAGGCGGGGAATTTTTATGCTGGGAGCCATTCTCACTGGAGTTTGGGCATTTGCCTTGTTCCCGCTAATCGATACAGGGAACTTCTGGCTTATCGTGCTGGGTCTTAGTGGCGGATTGATGTTTCTTGGAATGATGTATGGTCCTCAGGCAGCTTTTTTTACCGAGTTATTTAGTACAGAAGTTCGTTACTCAGGAGCATCTCTGGGCTACCAAACGGGAGCGATCCTAGGTGGCGCATTCGCTCCGACCATAGCAACTATTTTATGGACAGAATATTCGATATTTTGGGTGTCCGTTTACATCGCCATAGCATCAGCTCTCTCTCTGATCTCTGTGCTGATGCTGACCGAAACCTATAAGACAAGTCTGGATGAAACTATCTAGTCGATATTGAAAAAGTCATCCCTGGCTTTTTTTAGTATGTCTAGTGTCAAAAGCTAGCGCAAACGAGTCATTTCATTTGCTTTGACTCTCTCACATTGCCCTAAGTGGGCAATGGCTGCGCTGAACGTTGCAGAGGGATCCTTGCAGCTTCGTTACTATGCTGGGCTATCAAACTGATAGTTTGGCGTAGACGCGGCGATCTCCAATTCTTCTGCATTCATTTCCGTACCGATCCCCTCGAACAGAGGCGTAGTAAGGTAACGCTCACCAGTATCCGGCAACATGCAAAGGATATTGCTACCCGGCTCGGCCTGTTCTGCAATCATCAATGCGCCAGTAAATGTGGCGCCAGCGGTAATTCCGGTAAAGATGCCTTCCTTCTGTGCGAGAAGTCTAGAGCTATGAATCGCGTCCTCTCCGGAGATCGCCAGTAGTTGGTCGATGTGCTTTCGGCTTACAGCCTGTTCTAGCAATGGGGAAATAAAGTCCGGCGTCCAGCCCTGCATCGGATGAGGTTTGAATGCAGGATGGCTGGGTGGGAGTCCGCTGGCCGGTGCTTCAGGCTGGGGCATCTCGCTGCCGAGCAGCTGTGCATTGTCAGGCTCGCAGCAAACTATTTTTGTTTCTGGCCTTTTTTCTTTAAGAACATTTGCGACACCATTGAGCGTTCCCCCGGTACCAAAGCCTGTTACCCAATAGTCTAGACGCTCATCTTCGAAGTCTCTAAGAATTTCCACAGCAGTAGTGCGCTGATGCATGCGAGCATTCGATTCATTTTCAAACTGACGAGTCAAAAACCAGCCATGAGTGTCGGCGAGTTCTTTCGCCTTTGCGACCATGCCGCTTCCCTTCAGGGGGGCAGGAGTAAGAACTACTTTGGCGCCGAGGAAACGCATGAGTTTGCGACGCTCCACGCTGAAGCTCTCCGCCATCACAATTACTAGCGGATATCCCTTTTGTGCACAAACCATGGCCAGACCGATACCTGTATTGCCACTCGTAGCTTCAACTACTGTCTGGCCTGGCTGCAAATCCCCGCTAGCTTCTGCATCCTCGATGATGCCTAGTGCTAGTCTGTCCTTCACGGAGCCTGCCGGATTAAACGCTTCTAGTTTCACGAACAGGTTTACATGATCTGGCGCGAGTTTATTGATACGCACAACAGGTGTATTACCGATAGTCGCTAATATGTCTTGATGTTTGTTTTTCACAATGGATGTCCTAGGATGGTTTTCTCGAAGAAACTGATCGCTCCATTCTAGCCCCATTGTGGAACGGCTGTCACTGGAAGCTAGCGATATTCACAACGACCGATCATGGACCGCATAGCCAGTTTATCTTTGACATTGCACCCGATATGGCTTGCAATGGGAATCAGTATTTCGCACAGCCTAGAGAGCGACCTACCCATCTACCTACGGGAAAGAACATGAATAGAAAACCCACACTGCTATTCCTATGCATGCTTGCGTTGAGTACAGCGAGTCTGGCAGCCCCTGACGGTGGTCTCCCCAGGAGCAGCCCGCGAGATCTAGGTTTTTCTGCTCAGAGGCTCGCATTAGTGCACGAGATGCTAGCGCAACATGTGGAAGATGGACGAGTGGCAGGGCTAGTCGCTGGTGTGGCGCGCCACGGAAAAATTGTTTATCTGGAAAGCATGGGGTGGAACCAAATCGAACAAGGTAACTCGATGCTGGAAAACTCACTCTTTCAGATTCGTTCGATGAGCAAACCGATTACCGCCGTAGCTGCTATGCAGCTGGTCGAGCAGGGCAAGATGAAGCTTGACGACCCGGTTTCCAAATACATTCCCAGCTTCGCTGGAATGCAGGTTTTCCTTGATCCTGCGGCGGCGGATTTTAATCAAACTCGTGCTAGCAAGCGCGAGATGACAATCGAAGGATCTGCTGATGAACACCGCCGGCCTCAGTCACCGATTCGGCGCGCTCTACCGAGAGAACGAAGTTCGCTCTCGAGGGGATATTTTGGCAGAACTTGTCGAGAAGGTCGCTGCGGTGCCATTGATAGGCGATCCAGGCGAGCAATGGGTATACAGCATCTCATTAACGGTATTGGGACGAGTTATCGAGTTAGTGTCTGGGCAGGAATTCGATGATTACCTCGATGAACATGTTTATGCTCCGCTTAAAATGACAGATACGGCATTCTACGTTCCCGACGAGAAAGCAGGGCGCTTAGCGCGAGCCTATCGTGTGTCCTCCGAAGACAGAAGCCTGAGCCTGCTGCCACAGATGGCTATTCCTATTACTGAAGACCCGCCGCTATTAGAAGGTGCCGCGGGCATAGTAAGCAGCGTGCCTGACTATCTTCGCTTCCTACAGGCGCTGCTCAACGGGGGTGAGCTCGATGGAGAACGGATTCTGCAAACAATACTGTCGAGTCTATGACCCAGAATCAGATACCCGAGGCACTTATGCCCTTTGGTACGAATCCAAATAACCCAATGCTGGATCGTGGGTGGGGCTATGGCATGGCAGTTGTGGTGGATGAAACCATGAGCGCTTATGGCACCAACAACGGTGAATTTGGTTGGAGTGGTTCGCTCGGTACATTCTCCTGGGCAGATCCGGTGTCGGGAACTAGTGTAGTTATCATGCTGCAAATTCAACCCTCTGGTGCTTACAATATCGCCTCGAAGTTCAAGGCGATGGTTCATCAGAGCATGATCGACTAGAATCTGGTCATATCGAAAGCCCTAGCTATGGGAATAAAAACTTGTATGATTAGGAGAAGCGAATCGCTCGACACTGCAATCCCCTAGTCGTGAAGCCTCATCATCATTACACAATTACTAAATTGGACACTGCGGAGTCTGAACCATGTGGTTAGCTACAAGCTGTGACTTCGAATTTAAGATTTTGGTGCCAACGCCGTTCATTTTAATGCTGCGTCCACGCAGTGGCGCACAGCAGTGGATTAGTCGTGAGGAATACAAGCTTACCCCTAGCGTTCCTGTGGTGGAGTTTACCGACACCTATGGAAATTTATGTCAGCGATTGGTGGCACCACCTGGGAATTTCAGAATACACACGGCGGCCCAAGTGATGACTAGTGATGTTGTTGATAAGGCGCCAGGTGCTCCCTTTGTCGATATACACAGGTTGCCCGATAAGGTTTGAATTTTCTATTGCCTAGCAGATATTGTGAGTCGGAAAGCTTCAATCAGATGGCTGTCGAGATCACGGCAGGAAAACTGTTAGGTTATGATCAGGTTGCGGCTATCGAGACTTGGCTACGTGAGACGATTAGCTATATCCCGGGAAGCAGCGACGATCCGATATCGGCGATAAGAGTGAATCAAAAGCAATCTGGTGTTTGCCGGGATCTTGCGCATCTGGGTATCGCGCTGTGTCGCTCTATTAGTATTCCAGCAAGGCTGGTAGTTGGCTATCACTACGGCCTTGTGCCAATGGATATGCACGCCTGGTTCGAAGCCTATGTTGGCGGGCGTTGGTATGCTTTCGATGCCACTCAAGAGGAAATGACGCCGGGCTATGTCGCTATCGGTTATGGTCGAGATGCTGCCGATGTGGCGGTCTACAATCAGTTCGGCCCTTCGGTCTACCCTATCTCTCAGGATATAAGCGTAAAGCTTGTAGAAGTAGAAGAGTAAGATTCTTGATCAGCTCGCTGCAGATCTCTTATTTCAGGTCGCTAAATTTCTCGAATCGAGAAAAATTCGATCAGAATTCAGTCAGCACTTCCTAAACCCTGAAAATCGCTAGATTTCTACCGATGTTATATGCGCGTCTATACGAACAAACACAAACTGCGCCCTAGCATCCTGTACTAAGGAGCGCCATTCATTTCACGCCGAGTTCATCTGCCAAAATCAGAAACCTATTCAATATTCAGAAATGGTTAACTAAGTCATCAGCGCTCTGACACCTTTGATGGCCCTTTCGACATGCTCACTAGTGTTGTATATGGTCGGACATAAGCGGATACCTCCAGTGCCAGCACCGGCAATACCATGCTCTGTGTACAGACGATTCAAAATAGACCCGTTGCCACCAGCGGGAACTTTGGTAATACAGACTCCAAAGCTTAGGCTTGGGTCCATAGGGGTGACCAGTTCAAACCCGGCATCGGTGATGCCGGTCTTTAGTTGTTGGGCGAGCTGCACAACACGTCGCTCGATTTTCTCTACACCGATTGTATTATGAATTTCGGCAGCGACACCAAGAGCAGCGAGAGCGGCATCGTCGCGTTGTCCTAGGGACTCAAATTTGCGGGCACCTTCGAGACTGGTCTGTGGGCCGTCGCCCCAGCCGGGTGCAACGACCGAGGGCCAAATACGCTCTATATTCTCCTCTCGCACGTAAAGTATGCCGACTTCTTTCGGACCCATGTACCACTTATGAGCGCTGGCCGAGAAAGAGTCTACTCCAAGTTCTTTGAGGTTTAGAGACATAGCCCCCCATACCTGAGCGCCGTCTAAATGCACATAGATACCACGTGCTTTTGCCATATTCACTATTTCTTTTACCGGCAATTTGACGCCGCTAACGTTTGACACATGGGTTATAGAAAGTACTTTGGTACGTGAATTTATTTGTGAGGTGAAGGCAGCTAACAGTTCATCGGTGCTTTTAGGATTACTTGGTGTTGCCACTTTATTTAATGACAAACCGAAGCGAGCAGCACGTACTTCCCAAGCGACATTGTTGGTGGGATGATTTTGGTCCCAAATTAGCACCTCATCACCGCTTTGTAGTTGCAGGCCATTATTAATAATGTTGTTGGCTTCGCTGGTATTTCTCACCAGAGCGATTTCGTTGCGGTTAACGTGAAGTTGGTCTGCCACAAGAGTGCGTGTGTTTTCCTGCAAATCATTGAACTTCGCTCGATTGTTAAAAGAACAGTCTTGGTCGATGTCCGCTGTCAACAAGGCCACCTTTTCAGAAACAGCCCGGAAAGAAGGGCATAGATTTGCAGCATTCATCGGCACCGCATTTTCCGTAAAGGAAAACTGGGATCGAACCATCTCCCAGTAGTCTTCTGAAGATGAGTTCGCTGCAGAGAACGCCAATTTCGGGGAGCTAGCGGCGGCACTCAGTAATAAGGCCCCGGATGATTGTAGGAACTGTCTTCTTGATTTTTTTATTTTCATGGTGGGCTCGATGTGTGAACGTATTTTTAGTGGGATCATCAGAGTACCCTACAATAGCAGGCGTATTTTCACAATCTTCCAAGGGCATTCGGCCATACCAGCAAACACTGCGACTTACATTGTATGCCCGCGAGGTTAGCGATTGAGCGAAGCTCACGGCGGACTACAACCCCATGTAAGATCACTCTGCCAAAGAAATCGTTGTTACTTCTTTACCCAGCTACCAGCTGCATTCTGTAAATACTGGCCAACAGGGGTCGCTTCAATTGCCTTTTCGTAGGCTAGAGCTGTCACCTGTTCCAGGCTGAGACTGTTCTGCCTTGCGATCTGTTGATAAAGTTCGCGGCGTTGATTGTTTACATCGCGTGCCAAGGCCATTACATCTGCCGGGGCGGAACCCATCACTAGGCCAATATAACCATCGCGCTGCTCTCCTATCAGGCCTTCGTTCTTCGCTTCTTGCAAGGTTAACGCGAAACTCATAGGCACTAAGAGCATCATGCATGCTACTAGTAATGTTTTAGAAATGGCATTCTTCATAATGTGTATTCTCTTTAGAACAATCCGCTGTCTAGGGTAAAAATCCCATCCAATTCTTTTTCCACTTGAACTCGGATTTCGTGTTCGATTCTGACATTGAGATTGATGGTTATCGGCTCATTCGGCACGGCTACCTGAATAGTGGGCGTGCACGCTTCGAATGCTAGTGCTAATAGCGCGGCGCCACTTCTGGTAGGTAGAAATTTAAGAAACTTATTGCTTTGCATTGTTTCTATCCAATTTAAATATCTTCAGTATTGATACTATTATATCCGCTAAACCTGAATCTTTGCTTAAGATTTTGCGCTTGTGCTATTAGGCCGCGAAATAAGGTTTAGTTACGGCTGGCTGACAAAACGCTCTAATTCGTCTGTTATGACTCGGCTAGCCTGCAAACTCTTAAGTAGCGAGGGAATATTGTCGGTGATATTTACATTAAGGTTTATCGCCTGTCCGTTGTTCATATCTGGGTTGCTGCCCTGAAGCTGCATGTTTAACAACAACTCGCCATCCTCGAAGTAGAAAACCTCGGTATCCATAGTCTGGTACTGATAATTGGAAAGCGCATCGTTGACCAATTGTAGGCCCGGGTCGCTGCTTGGAACCGAGTTGGCTGGCGTATAGCGGATACTGCCCCCTGGTTTTAGCGCTCCGACTAAGCCCTTCTCAATGCTGATCGTATTGCCCTCGATGATGAAGGGGAGGTAGCCGCTAATGAGGCCATCTGCCTCGAGCCCGGGATATTCCGCTAGCGCAATCACAGAATCCACCCTCAGTTCGGCGAGTACCACGTCAACCTGCTGGCGATCACCTGCAGAGTTGTAACTTGCCGCGGGAATACTCAGTTTGCCGTCCAGCAGGCTGGTATTGAAGTCGAAGATCTGTATCTCGCCAGTTAGCGTGTTGAAACGGTATTGCCAGGAAAGACCCTCGAGAGGCAGGCCTGTATCGATGCGGCTTAGAGACGCGCTAGCCGGATTAGAAACCTGTATTCCTAGTGGCGTGGTCGCCTCAGCAAATAAGTCAGTATTCAGGTCGACGAAGAGATAGTCTGCGTAGTAGCCGCTTAGCTGGCCAATCTTGAGGGCTATCGGCCCGCCGAAACGCCATGAGTTATCTAGTTGTTTGCTCCACGAAATATTGGCCAATCCTTCGATCTGGCCGGCGACAATATCAGCCTCTAACTCCTTCGGGGTTAGCAATGTTGAGAGGGGCCCTGCTTCTGTAAATTCATAGGGTGCCAACTTCAGGACAACATCGCCGGTGTCACGCAAGAAGAAGTGTTGTAGGCCGATGCCAAGGCGCAGTCGCTGATCTATGTCGACCTCTACTACGCCGGTTAGGGTATCTTTCTCGAGCTGTAGCTTGCCGGAATAAGCAGGGTTGGTAATGTCGGCGATGGCGTTGTTTAGGCGAAACTCGCTACTGCTGAAGTTGAATCCGCCGCTGATCACATCGCCTACACGAAATTCCAATTCATAAAGCTGCAAGTTAGTTGCTATTTCTGAAATTACAGGTTCGGCAGAAGTTCTAACCGACGGCACGAGAATCTGTACCAAGTCCGCAGCCAAGCGTATCTCACCGTTGGAGTAGTTGAACCTAAGCGGGGCAGTCACGCGGGTGTTTTCCCCAATGTATTCTCCATAGCGCCAGCTGATGAGATCGCTCTGCCAGTCGCTTTGCATATCGCAACTCGTGAAGGATGTGCAGTGAAGCTGTGTATTCTCGAAACTGTGTTCGCTCTGCGACGTCGCGTCTTCTAGGGCCCAGCTTCCACTGCCATAAATCTCACTGAGGTTAAGTTGCATCTCGCCTGTCGATGTCGCAATGTTGCCCTGTACGCTCAGAGGTAGACGCAGTTGCATAGTATTGCTGACTAGGTCTGCTTCCTGAAGTATCTGTAAATGTGAATTCGGGCTGTCGAGAACGAGGCTTAGTTGTGTGATAGCGGTGTTGCCGAATAGTTCCTTCACTTCGAAATTGCTCTGCAGCGAGAGGCGTTCGGTCATAATCGCTGTGGATGAGGGTATAAATACCTCGAGTTGCGCCTGCAAGGGCTCGGTAAATAATGAACTGGTAGCAGTCACTGCGATGGCATTCTCAGCGATGGTCAAGTCTATTTTGGATTCCGAGACTAGTACTTCAGCTAGCAATGTTCTAGTTTCGGCAATCAGGTTTTTTGGGTTGGTACGCTGGACTTCGAATTCGATGACTGTGTCTTGCAGCGCTTCGAATTGTGCTTCACCTACTATTCTCAGGGGCGGACTCTGCAGGCCCAAACCTATTAGGTAGCTTTGATCACTAGTAAGTAGTTCGATATTAGGAAGAGTTATCTCGCTAACAGGCAGCGCATCGAATGCATCTAACATCGCGGCTAGGGTTATGTCGGCCTCGTCTAGCGGTGAGTCTGGACTCGAAAGCGATCGTAATTCGATGTTGCCTATGGAAATGGATTGCGCCGTGCCTGCGAAAAACTGCGACAGGGAGTATTGTGCATGTAATCTGCTTAGGACGATGCGCTGCTCTTTGTTGATTAGAACTAATCGTTCTAGAGCTAGTGAATTAACGCCTAGATGGTTCACTTCCAGTGCTGAAATTTCAAAGCCGAGCTTGGAGAGAGTAGGTTTAGCAAGAGTGCTAAGAACTAATTCGGGCCGTAAAAGCGCAATTGTGAGAACAGTGCTAATTAGGATTAGTGGCACAATCACTGTTTTTTTAGTAAGGGACATGGGCAGAGGTGTCCTACTGCATGAAGGCCTAGTTTCTCGCTTCGCTGTCTCCAGTGCAAGCGACTATGTGACCTCAGCTTTTGATACAGTCAAAAAAGGGGTTAGGCCTTTCGGCCCAACCCCTTATTGTAATCCAAATTTTTATTGGGGAGAGGACATGATCATGTTGTGCTGCATGTCCATGGCTTCGCGCGCGCGGTTTCTCTCCGACTGCATGAGTTCACCAACTGCAGGACCACCCTGATTGTAGATTCCGCCTCGAAGTGCAAATAGCAGATAATCCATCGATTGGGCATTGTTGCTGTCTTTGCCGGTAAAGTAAGCGATTGCCTGATCCATTAACGCATCGCGATTCTCAGCGTTGGGGAAGGCAAGGATATCGGCGATGACAGTCTCTAGAAGGTTTAGGTTATCTAGGATAATCGCCGCCTGCGGAGATTGGCTATAGAGATCGGGCGCAATAGCTGGTGCCATAGGCAGCTCACCAGGGGCTGGGAACATGGTCATACCACCGGATGAGCCAATCTTGTTCCAGAAGCGTTCAAGAGCCACATCGATACCCCCATTGAACTGGGGATCCAGTCCCTGCAGTATCACCGCTTCAAGTGCAGCAAGTTGCAGCCATTGGTGAGTCCACATGAAGCCCCTTAGAAGTGGAAATGCGGTCTTAAGCCCATTGGCTTGATCATGGCTTAGCAGGTAGTCGCTCTCTTTTGGTACGGTGGCTACAGAGTGCTGATCGTCGCTAAGATAGTTTTCGATTGCACCAGCAACGGCCGCGAGTTTGTCATCTACGTCGTCATCGATATAGATGGTAAACAGTGCTTCTTCGAAATTTCGTCCGTGCTTAAACACCTCGGCTGTGTGACGGCTGATGGCCGAGCTATTTTCAAAGGCAGCCTCGGCTGACTCGTTGCTATGTTTGCCGCGCATTACCTCTAACAGGCGCATTCGTGCTGAAACTTCCAGATCGTGATGAGGGCCGTTGTTCATACCCATTTCCATAGCAGCCTCATGGGTCATCATGCCGGATGCCATCATCTCGCGCATGGTCATGCTGGCGCGCATATTCATATTCATCTGCAATTCATTTCGAACTTGCTGTGTGGCAGGGTCGGCATTGATTGCAGCAATTTCTTCGAGAGCTTTCGCCTGCGTGACATCGAAGGCATTAAACAGGTCAGCTACCTCTGGGTACTGCTCGCTGATTTCGGCAGTATTTTGCGCAGATAGGCCCGAGCTAAGAAAGCTGCTCAGTACTACCGATGAGATGATCAAAGCCTGTTTTATGACTGGCTGCTGCCAGCGAACTATTCTTTCTATCATTTTCCATTTCCCGATTGGATTTACGCTCACCGGCTAGCTCTCTTGGTGGGCTTATTGCTTAGGCTAGTGAAATGTCTTACTGCTGGTGCAGCCCCGAAGATAAGGAAGTAAGCCTAGTATAAACGCTTCGCTCAACCACTGCCAACGTACGCCAAGAGTGAGTGGCGCCTTTATCTTGCAGGGGGAAGTGCATCGCTGTGTTGGTCACGAATATTCTCATCGAAATGATGCCGGACCGCACGGCTTTCGACGCGTTCAAGCATAGCCCGTGACCTATCGGGCGATAGGCGTCGCTCTGGGGTTTATGTAATATTTTGTGACAGTAAGGCGGGCGGGCTATTCTCAGTTGCAGTGGGCCTGATTGACGTTAGCCCACTGCAAAATATCAATGCAAAGAATTTAGCGCTGAAATAGGTAGGAGAACTTCATGAAGACCTGGTCTCCATCATTCTTTAGATCATTGGCTATCACCAATTCTCTTTCGCCTTCCATCTCGACGATGTCGAAATTACTCTGGTTCGTGTTGTAACCAACGTAGAACGCAGACCATGGGTTGATCACGTAGCGTAGAAGTATATCGAAGTTTAGGTTCTCATCGTCGACTAACCTTGATGCTGGACCGGCATCTGTTTCATCGTACTGTGCGATGAAACGTAGCGACCATTCCTTAGTGAACTGATAGTTCCAGTTACTGCGGAAAATATCGTTAGTGAAGATGTCTGTGCCGCCAGATTTAGTTTGCAGTTCTGTATGGAAGAAAGTATTCGAGATGCGAAGTCTATCGATTGGACGCCAAAGCATATCGACACTGAATCGAGTTGTGTCTGCGATGCTAGGCAATGTTCCTCTGGGAGGTACCAAGTTCAGGGTTGTTCCAGTCCTGAGGCTCGCACTAAACGACAAGGTGTTTAGTGTTGTATTCTTATAGCCGAAGTTGAAATCTTCGTATTCATAGGTTCGGTTCGTCATGATGCCAGTAAAATCTTTCGGCCGGAGCGTTTCGGAATACTCCGTATAACTTGCGCTAAAGATATTTGTATCGAAATTCGCACCGAATCCTGGCCCAAGCTGTGAGTAGATTTTATCGCCACCGATATCATTGATGTAGACACCAAACAGATTGGCATTCCATCTGTTGAGACTGGAATCTTCTGGATAGAAATTAAAGTTTACACGCTGGTGCAGACCCGAAGAGTCAGAACGGAAGAAACGAGATTGGAAGCCTAACTCGGCGCGGAAGTCGCTAGTAGTCTCAATAAAATGTGTGTGGTTGCTGAACGAGCGGCCCGCGCGATTCACTTGAATATTGCGCTGGTAGCCAGTTGTTTCCGAGCTGCCATCGAACGCCTCACTATCGGTGCCCACGAACTGAAGCTGAGTAGTCCAGTTATTGTTGAGCTTAAAGCGGCCATCAATGCTTGCTACTGTGTTGTGACCGTCGGCGAGATCGCGGTTGGTCAGTAGCACTCCGACGCGGTCTTGATCTGAAATATCCATAAATCCACGCAAGATCGCAACGTTAGCTTTCTCGCCTCTTAGTGGGTCGTTATCAGCTCGATTAAGGCCGGGGGCCTCATCGTTGATTAGAATACTACCAAAGCCAAAGTTGCCTGCACGGCCAGTAAAGCGTGCGCCGCCCTCGGGATCTATGATTCTTCTGGTAAAAACGAGTGTCGAGTCCGTTGCAAAAAAGTCGGCGTTTTCAACGAAGAAAGGGCGACGTTCTGGAAACTGCACTTCGAAACGTTCGTTCAATGTTACCTGTGGCTGATCCGATTCTACTTGTGAGAAATCTGGATTAAGAGTGACGTCGAGCACCATCGAATCATTGAAAATAAACTTTGCGTCCAAGCCTAGATCTTGTTCAGAACTCTGATCGAATTTGGGACCACCTGTTGCGCCGAGGTCTAGGGAATCAACTTCTCTCGCGAAGATGAAGGGGATGATCTGTGAGTTATTTCCCGGAGACACATCGCGAATCCCGGTAAGTGTTGCAGTTTGGTTCAAGCGGCCTTCAACGTTTACAGAGTAAGGGGGCCAGTACGATTCTTCGCCATAGCGAGGGATGTTGCGGCCGAACTGAATGCGCCAATTCTGCTCTGAGTTATCTGGGAATCGCAGGCTGCGCAGCGGAATAGCCATTTTTGCCATATAGCCCTGATCGGTAAGCTGTCCGTCGCTTTCCCATACCATTTCTAATGTGGTGTCGAAGCCCGCACGGCGCGAAGAGCCTTCGGTCCAGCGTGCATCCCATTGAATGCCTAGCGGAGTGGTTCTGAATGAGAAAGCAGCGCGTTGATCATTGAATGTGTCGAAGGATATCTCGACATGGTCATCGCCATCTATATTCTCTCTTGATGAGAGGTTTGCTCTAATTTGATCTGGATCCGTATCGAAGGCTAGAAATATTACATGCAATTCATTCTGATCGTAGCCGATGTAAACCTCGGTGCGTTGTGCGGAAGGCTCATCGGGCTCGGGCTCGCGCTGAACGAAACTGTCGACCTTCGCCATAGAGCGGGCCAATACTGAAGAGGGGGTCATATTCTGGAAGTCGGCGAAGCTCGGCTCACCGTCGATAAGGGGCATGACTAGCCCGGACTCGGCGGCGCTTACTGATTTTGAAAACAACAATGCTACTGCAGTGCACAATAGGCACAAATTCAACCAAAACTTTCTCATTGGATCCTCTCTTGAGTGATATTTCTAAGGCGAGAGGATCATACTTGGATTTGCGAGGCTAGGGAACCTCCTGTGACAGTTGGTCACACCTAGCTTTGGAGGCTCCCAGAGGGTGTTTTAGAGGGCTTGGCTGTTATCGATGAATCCGTCCTTGTTGGGCATTTCGACTTGCATGAGGGTTTCCTTATTCAGAACTAGGGAGTCCTCAATAATACTGTTTAAATGCAGTACATAGGCTATTACCTGGTACACCTCATCGCTGGTCAGTGATTTAGGTGCGTCTGCAGGCATGGCTCGCTGCACGTAGTCGAAAAGCGTGCTGGCATGGGGCCAGTAGCTGCCTACTGTGCGGATCGGTCGTTCCTCGGACTGCATGTCGCCACCTACTAGGCGCGTGTTCGCGTTTGTTCCTTCTCCATTCATGCCATGGCAGGCCACGCAGCGTCTCTCGAAGACAGCCTTTCCCTGCATTGCCGTGCCGCTGCCTGCCGGGTAGCCACTGCCGTCGGGTTGTGCGATCAGATCGAAACCCTGTAATTGGCTCTCATTTATTGGGGTGCCAAGCGATTGGGCTTGGACTACAGCTGATAGGCCTGTTGCTAGGCTTGCTGAAACCGCTGCTGCACTTAGAAGCTTCTTAAGCGTAAACATTGGCAACATCTCCTGCCGTGTTAACGGCCCAACTCTGAATGCCGTGGAAATGATAGGTGCTGATATTGCCTTTCTCTGTTACGAGGCTGGTGCGTGTTGGCTGAACATTGCCTTGGCTGTCTGTAGCTCGACTTTGCAGAACAGCATCGCCTCCAGACCATTGCCACGGGATTCTGAACCTCGCCAAGGCTTTCTCACTCTGATGGGAATCAATCATCGCATCGGCCCAGGTTCGCCCGCCATCTGCGCTAACTTCGACCCGGCGAATGCTGCCGCGACCAGACCATGCAATACCTGTCACCTGATAGATGCCTTGTCTTTCCAACTTCATCTGTCCTGAGGGTGCTGTGATGACTGACTTGATACCCATAGGAAAGGTAAATTGCTGACTTTTGCGGTCGAGCTGGGTGTCTGTATATTTGCTTGTTTCATCGCGAAAGTGAGTCGGCTCACGCGTAAGTTTTATTTGCGTCAACCATTTAACGCTGATGTTGCCTTCGCAACCCGGTACGAAAAGGCGCATCGGATAACCCTGACCAGGCCGCACTGGTTCGCCATTCTGAAACAGTGCCAGCATTACATCATCCATAGCACGGTTGAGAGGAATAGAGCGACCCATGCTGGCTGCATCTGCGCCTACGGCGTTGATCCACTGAGCATCGGAATCTACTCCCGCCTCGTCTAACAGAGTCGAAAGCGGGATGCCGGTCCATTCGGCGCCAGAAACCAAACCATGCAGACTCTGTGCGCTGCCATCGGCAGGATTAGGGCCGAACAGAGAGCCGCTATTTCCTGAACACTCAAGAAAATAAATCTTGCTAACCATCGGATAGCGCAGCAGGTCTTCATAGCTGAATACCAGAGGCTGACGTACCAATCCATGAATAACCAATTTATGCTGAGCCGGATCTATATCGGGTATGCCTGCATGATGTCGCTCAAAGTGAAGGCTATTTGGCGTGATCGATCCCTGCAATTGATGCAGGGGTGAGCGCGATGCCCCGCCACCAGGATAAAGTGGATTGGGGTTGCCCGACATTCTCTGCATGTCGTCGGTAAACCTAGAGCGCGAGCCATAGCCACTAGCGTTGGCTCCAGGTTGCTTAGACCATCCTGGAATTTCTAGATTGAGCCCGGCGTCGGCGCCTAGTAAGGAAGTGGATGCGACTGTGCCCATTCCTGCCAAACCGAGGCCAAGAAGGTGGCGTCGGTTGATCAATCCATTGGCAGCTACTATTTCTAAATCCTGCTTAGTCATAGATGTTCTCTTTTTATTTCAGACAGCATTTTATTTATTGGCAACCTAGCGACTAATAACCTAGGTATTGCTTCGCTTCCTGAACAGCAGAGTGACTGTCATCGCTCCATACAGCTAACAAGGATTCGTACATCATTGAGGCTTTGCCTTGCTCGCCCAAGTTCTTGTGGCTGCGCGCAGCGCCAAGAAGTGACCAAGGTCGGTTTTTCAAACGTTGCAATGAAGTTCCAAATAGCTCTGCTGCTTCGTCGTGCATGCCCATTTCTAACATCATTTCTGCGGCCAATTCATGCACGGGTTTTAGTGGAGTAGCAGCGCCGTTTGGTGCTCGTTGACCTTCTCTAATTGTCATAGCTGCTTGAATCAGCTCTATAGCCTGCTGCCTTTTAGCTACATCAACCATAGCTTGCTGCATAGATTCCTTGTGGAGAGTTACAGCGGCAACTTCGTGATGTATTAATTTTAGCTGCTCATTATCAGGACTATCCGCTAGCATTTTGTCCAATTTCGCTACGACTTGATTTGCCAGTGCTAAATCATCAAGGTGAGCGGCGCTTAGACCCAGTGCGAGCAATTCGGTGGCATCGAGATCATCGGTGAAAGGCTGTAATTTCCATTGCTTGCTCTCAATAATGTGCCTTGCCTTCATCGTCTTAACAGTGCCCGCTGCGCGTGTGCTGCTGGGGGCGTTGTCAAGAACCATCTGGCCGCGTTTGATCCATCTCTCGGACTTCTCGAGGTCACCCAGTTGCAGATCGCCATACTGACCCCAGTCAGAGGAGTGATTCATATCTCCGGTGGGATCACCCTCACTCCACAGTTCTAGCCCTGCGTTGAAGGCGGAATCGTTCCAGAGAGAGACTTCATTCCACATGCCATGTTGAATGAATATGTGAGTGGGCATATGACGGGCATGAGATACGGCGGGTGCTATATCGGCGTAGGCAGTTGCCGCTTCCAACGCAATGGGCGCATGGACTGGATCGTCGAAGGAGTGTATTACGTAGTGAGCTGCGCCGGGATGATTGTCGTTCTCCTTGAACATTTCCAAAGCTAAGGCGCCGGCGCGCATATTGATGCGCTGCCTATCTGCGCCAGACGCCGTCGCACCGGACAGCATGGACGCGGTGTAGAAGGCTTTGACCTCAAAGTCATCGGGATATTTTGCGTAGAGCTCGGCCATTGCATTCATCCAGGCAATGCGTCTCTCTGGCATGCCTCCAACGGTCAGCGCATAGGCTTCGGCTGCTAGCAGAAAGCCCTTTTCTCTATCCGTGGGTGCCTTGGCGAGCCGTTCCGCACTAGTTGCACCTAGGCGCATTAAGGCTTCGCCAGGACCGGCGTCCTTCTGGCCAAAGAAAGGATGCTGATAGGTGAATGCCTCGCCCCAATAGGCCATAGCGAAATCAGGTTGGATCTCCTGAGCGCTTCGAAATTCATTCTGGGCCTGAACCATGCCAAAGCTATGTAGATAGCCCACGCCGCGGATGAAATGTTCCTGAGCGGCAGGTGAGCCTGACGTTGGGAAATCGAAGGTGCCAATACGGTCCAATTCAGCAGCATGACTATTTGCTACAAACGGAATGACGAATAGGCTCAAGAGTGTTGCTACGACTTGATTGGAGGGATTTCGACTGACCATCGGGATTCCTTACTTTATAATTTTAGATTGCTTAATCGTGCCAACTAAGGCGCACCTTTGCAATCTCTATTTTTGAGGAAAACCAGAGCCGTGCCAACTAAAGATGCTGAACTTAACTGATTGAGCCCCCAGCAATCACCTAAGCCAGATGATCTGTAATAACCCTTAAAAATGCCGGCCCGTATTTCTCCAGTTTCCTCTCTCCCACGCCGCTCACCATGCCAAAAGCATCCATATCTTGGGGCAGATTCACGCACATCTCCTGCAAAGCGCTGTCGTGAAAGATCACGTAGGGTGGCACGCCTTTATCTTCGGCAAATTGCCGTCTGCATTCACGCAGTGCTTCCCATAGGGCGACATCGACATCGGCGGCAAGTGGTGTCTTGGTTTGTCGCTTCGCTGTTTTCTGCTTAACATCAACTCGAAGTTGAATTGACTCTTCGCCGCGTAGCAAGGGCCGGCAACTTTCCTCTAGCCGAAGCGCGCCGAAGCGCTCCAGGTCGACGCTTAAATAGCCTCTGGCGACCAACTGTCTGAATACCGAGCGCCACTGGTTATTGTCTAGTTCCTGGCCGATGCCGTGGGAGGCAAGCCGATGGTGATCGAATTGAAATACCTTGTCGTTTTCGGCGCCGCGAAGCACGTCGATGAGGTGATTCACCCCGAAGCGCTGATTAGTGCGATAGGTGACGCTTAACGCCTTTCTTGCTGCCTCAGTGCCATCCCAAGTTTGTGGCGGTTCGAGGCAGCAATCACAATTTCCACAAGCATGTTCCATTTCATCGTCAAAATAGCCAAGAAGGGCCTGACGACGACAGCTAGTAATCTCACACAGGCCCAGCATCGCATTTAGGCGGTGCTGCTCCGCACGCTTATATTCTTCGCTGCCAGCTGAGCCTTCCATCATCTGCCTCAGTTTAATGACATCCTGCAAACCGTAGATCATCCATGCATCGGCAGGCTCACCATCACGGCCAGCGCGACCGGTTTCCTGATAGTAAGACTCGATTGTCTTCGGCAGGTCCAGGTGAGCGACGAAACGCACATCGGGTTTATCGATTCCCATGCCGAAGGCGATGGTGGCAACGATGATCACCCCCTCGTCGCGCAGGAATTTACTCTGATGATCCGCTCTAGTCTCAGCAGGCAGTCCAGCATGATAAGCAAGCGCGTTGAAGCCCTGGGTTTGCAGCCAATAGGCGATGTCCTCTGTCTTCTTCCTCGAGAGGCAATACACGATGCCCGCATCGTTCGCGTGTTCGTCTTTCAAAAATTTCAAGAATTGTTGTTTCGCATTGTGTTTTAACGCGATGCGATAGCAGATATTGGGGCGATCGAAGCCGGCGATGAACTGCCCCGCTTCTTCTAACTGTAATCGACTGATAATTTCAGTGCGGGTTCTAGCGTCTGCGGTCGCTGTAAGTGCGATGCGCGGAATTTCTGGAAACAGTTCGTGTAGCAGGCTGAGCTTTAGGTAGTCGGCTCGAAAATCATGCCCCCACTGCGAGACACAATGAGCCTCGTCAATGGCGAACAGTGAGATCGGGGCTTCACGAAGCAGTCTTAGTGTGTTTGCCTGAGTAAACCGCTCTGGTGCTATATAGAGTAGGTCCAATTCGCCAGCAAGCAGGGCGCGCTCGATCTCTCTGGCTTCAGCGGTGCTCAAAGTAGAGTTGAGAAAAGAGGCGCGTACTCCCAGTAATCGCATTGCACTTACCTGGTCCTGCATCAATGCGATCAGAGGAGAAATAACAACGCCGCAACCCTCTCGTACCAGTGCTGGAATCTGATAGCACAGCGACTTACCGCCGCCAGTGGGCATCAAAACCAATGCATCGTCGCCGAGGATAAGGGCGTCGATTATTTGATCTTGGGGAGGGCGAAAAGACGAAAAACCAAAAATGGAATGTAAAATGTCGTGTGCACTACTCATTGCGGGGCAGTATACCGTATAGTTAATAGATTCTATTGCTACTATATGACGATAGCAGGCAATTTTGCGTGACACCGTTAAATTTCGCGCAAAGTAGATGCTCAATCCTGTTGGTAGCTTGAGCATCGCGCTCGGTCACCGCTATGAACGCAAAGAAAGCAAGGGAGTCACTGAATTAAGTGCCAAGTATTCTAAATAAGCTTGAGAAACTGAAGGCGAAACGGCTCGGTATCCGTATTCAAGATTTCAGCAATATTAGTGCGCAATCTCAGCTGGTCATGGAGGAGCATTCGCGACTGGGCGATGTTCAAGTTCGATTGCCTAAAGCGGATCATCCGCTTCGCATGGGCGCTTACAGTTACATGCGCGAGGGCGGAGAGATATTGCATCTCGAATCGATAGGTAGATTCTGTTCTATTGGCCGCAATGTGGTTCTTGGGCAGCCTACAGACAATCATCCGATCGATTGGGTTTCTAGTAGCATGTCTGTAAGCGGAGCCTATGAGGCGAGCTGTGTCTACTCCAGTATAGGTCATGATGTTTGGATCGCTCATAATGTAGTTGTGATGGCGGGAGTAAAGATTGGTGACGGCGCCGTTATAGGACGTAATGCCGTAGTTACCAAGGATGTTGAACCCTATCAGATCGTGGTCGGCAATCCGGGTAAGGTTGTGCGCACGCGTTTTACTATGGAGCAGATTGTGTGTCTTATGAAGAGCGAGTGGTGGAATATTGACTATGCCGCGCTTAAAGGCTTGCCCTTCGATGATGTTGAGGCATTTTTGAAGCAACTGGGAGTGCAGCAACCTATGGCAGACTATGGGTCAGTCGAGATTCATAATAGGAAAATTAAAAATTAGAAGCTGTGGTTATTTACTGTCATCAGTGACAAAATTTCCTAAATCAACATTCCTGCGCTGCTACTACCGAAGCGGCTAGACCCCGAGTAATGATCTTTTGACTGTTAATAATACAGACGCTATAGAAAAACTCGCAGCGGTTTTTTTCGCAAGCGATCAGTCCGATGCGCGCAGGATCTTTCATGGTCGAGGTCATCTCTTTCCCGGCCTCGAACATGTCTGCATCGATTGGTTCCGACCACTGGTTCTGATAACTGCCCATGCGGCGATAGACGATATTGAGGGATTGACGGAAATCTTGCTGCGGGCCGATGAGCTTAAGCAAATCCGTACGATAGTACTGCAGAACCGATTCGAGCGCGGTGCTCCGGCGCAGACCATTTATGGCGAAGCGGCAGGACCGATAGTCGCAAAGGAAGGGAATCTATTATTCGACGTGCATCCCGGCACGCAGCAGAATTGTGGTTTGTTTCTCGATATGCGTTGCTTGCGCGACTGGCTGCTAGAGAATTCTGGTGAGGCCAATGTACTTAACCTATTCGCCTATACCTGCTCGCTTTCTGTGGCGGCTATTGCCGGCGGTGCGAAATTAGTGACCAACGTGGATATGAGTAAGACTAGTATTAAGTGGGGAGAGGGCAATCATACCCTTAACCGGCAAGATCTTAGCAATGTACACTCGGTTCCGCACAATCTATTTAAGTCCTGGGGGAAAATGAAACAATTTGGTCGCTACGATATAGTGGTTATCGATCCGCCGATGCGCCAGAGTGGAAGTTTTGATTCAGCAAAAAACTACGGCGCGGTAATGAAGAAGCTTCACAATCTTTGTGCGCCGGGTGCGAAAGTCATCGCCACCATAAATAGTCCTTTTCTGAGTAGTGATTATCTGCAAGAACTCTTCGCGAAGCACAATCCTGAGGGAGTCTATCTCGGGGAGATGGCTGTCGCGCCAGAATTCAAAGACAAGTACCCCGAACGAGGGCTCAACATTTGCCTTTTCGAAATGCCGGATTTTGGTAGGCCGGCTGTCAGCTAGGCTGGACTATTCCGCTAGTATGTCTTGGGCATACGCCAATACCTGTTGGGTATATACTGATTATCAGGCTGAATCGAATCAAATGGGGTGAGCTATGAATGACCAATTGCATGAGGAATCAATTCAAGATAAGCAAGATAAGAAAGGCGCGGCGGTTAAATTCCCGCCTCCTGCGATATTTGCGAGCTGCATCCTCTTGGGCGCGGGTTTGCAATATCTACGGCCGTTGCGTCTAGGCATCCCGGAATCCATTGAAATCTTCGGCTACTTGCTGGTGTTATTTGGCATCACTATAGCGATTCTCGTGGCTACTTCGTTTAGACGTGCAGGCACTGCTATCGAACCGTGGAAGCCTACTACCTCGATTGTAACAACGGGTTTCTACGCCTGGTCTCGTAATCCCATCTATGCTGGTTTCTGTCTGATAAACATCGGTATTGGAATTGCCAGCAACAGCCTCTGGATTTTCGTTAGTTTTATTCCAGCAGCCTTTTTTCTCTATCACGTTGCGATTGCAAAAGAAGAAGCCTATCTAGAGGGAAAATTTGGGGAAGAATACCTAGCGTATAAGAAGAAGGTTAGGCGCTGGGTTTAGCTCTGTGCTTGGACACAAGGGGCGATTTCGAGTGAACACTATTCAGCATTTTTTGGGTGCGCTTGCTCCGTTGGTATTGCTGACTACCACGGCGAACGCTCAGCCAAATCAGGAGTCAGAAATGGAAGCCAGGGCCGCCTTAGAGCGTTTTCTTGAAGCATGGAATACGGCAGATAATAGCGCCATTCAAAAGACAGTGAATTACCCCCACATTACACACGCGCCCATTGGGCTAATAGTTGCGAATGCTCCAAGGCAGTTCATCACAGACTTCGAAGAGATGAAGCAGCAGGGATGGGCGCGCAGTACATTTGACAAGATTACTCCTGGGCAATCTTCGGATCGAAAAGTAAATTTCAAAGTTGAATACAGTCGCCTCAATGCTGTTGGCGAGGTGATTAGCAGTGGCTATGTATTCTATGTAGTGACTAATGATGAAGGGCATTGGGGGATGCAGTACCGTGCGCCGGGCCAACTGAGCCCGGAGTCTGATGAAGCGGTGCTGATTGATGCCCGACAAGCGGCTATAGCCTTGGTTGATGAATTCTTTGTAGCATTCAACGCAGCTGACAATGCGGCGCTTCTGAAAGTGAACCGTGTGCCACAAATCATGTTGAGCGCAGGGCAGTTCATCTTGGCGGAGGATATTGCATCGCCGATCGTGACTATGAATTTTGAGCGCATGCGTGAGAGAGAAAATTGGCATAGCAGCGCGTTAGGTGACTTCGAAGTCGTGAATGTTTCAGAAAATCAGGTGATTGTAGAGTTGAGTTTTGAACGCTTTACGCCTAACGCGGAGCATTATTTAACCGGGCCAGCTGTTTGGGTACTTAATAGGCGAGAAGGAAGCTGGGGCGTAGAATTTAGATCTCTAATGCCTCCAATACGTCATCTAGAATAAGAGAGAGCCAAATGAAAGCTCGAATAAGGTTGATCACACTAGGTGTAGACGACATTGAGAGATAAGTTAAGTTTTATCGAGGTGGGCTAGGCTTTCCTCAGCTAGAATATCAACCGAAGTCGTGTTTTTTGCTCTCAATGGAACTTGGTTGGGGAAGTTCTCTAGTCCAAGAGCCGACTTCTATGTTAATTGTTAGAGAGGGTTTTCACTTGTTAGATTCAACACCAATACTGGTTGGAGCCGGTCAGTTCACAGACAGACAGACTAACCCTGAGTTGGCGCACTCGCCGATGGGAATCGCTGCTGAGGCGGCAAAGGCGGCATTGGCCGACACGGGTATCGAACGCGCGCTCGCGGCAGAAATAGATACGCTTGCCGTGGTTCGAATATTCCAGGACTCCTACACAAGGCCACGTGTAACCGCCTCAAACGGGAGAGCCGAAAATCCGCCACGTGCGGTAGCACGAAGAATAGGTGCTAATCCAGCGAATGCCATCTATAGCAATGTTGGTGGAAACACGCCGCAAAAATTAGTCAACGAAATGGCGCAGCGCATAAGTGGTGGCGATGTATCTGTCGCGCTTCTTACCGGTTCCGAGGCCATACGGACAGCCCAGCTGGCGCTGCGAAGCAATATTGAACTGAATTGGCAAGAAGAGGGCTCAGGCTCACAGGAAGACCGCGGCATAGGCGAATCCCTAGCAAGCGCTCATGAGATAGCTCATGGATTGATCGCACCAATTCAAGCCTACCCTCTTTTCGAGAACGCCATTCGAAAAGATAAAGGCCGGTCTGTTGATGCGCATCTGTTAGCAATGGGAGAGCTGTTCGCACCCTTTACTGATGTTGCTTCAAATAATCCTTTCTCTTTCTACGGCACGAGACGCTCTGCAACCGAACTGGCGAGTGTTAGCAAAGAAAATCGTTTTATATGTTTTCCCTATCCGAAGTTTATGAATTCACGGGATGCTGTAAATCAAGGCGCGGCTGTTGTCATGACTTCGGTAGGAAAGGCAAAAAAGCTGGGTATCGACCCAAGGAAATGGGTTTTTCTGCATGGCTGCAGTGAAGCGAACGAGAAATTGCTAATGAGCGATCGAGTTAACCTTCATTCCTCGCCTGCCATTGCAGCAAATAGCCAGCAGGCGTTTGCGATGGCGGGTAAAACAATTGAGGACATAGATTTAATTGATATCTATTCTTGTTTTCCATCGGCTGTTGAGGTTGCATGTGATGCTCTAGGATTGTCTTACTCGGATCCGCGAGGCTTAACGCTAACCGGCGGACTGCCATTTTTTGGCGGGCCAGGAAACAACTATTCGATGCATGCAATCGCGACCGCAATCCCGCTGCTGCGTGCCGATCCACAGCAGTACGCGCTGATAACAGCAAACGGTGGGCGCCTATCGAAACACGCTACGGGTATTTATTCTGCTACGCCACTACGCGGCGAATGGCAAAGAGAATCAAATGCTAAAATACAAACCCAGATCAACGCCATGCCTAGCCCAGAATTTATCGAAGCACCTAATGGTGTAGCGAATATTGAAACCTACACGGTCTGCTTCGACAAGACGAATCCTGTAAGCGGGATAGTCATTGGAAGGTTGCTTGAAACTGATCAGCGTTTTATCGCCAACACGGCTAGCGATGAGTCAACGCTGCGGAAAATGATGCAGGATGATTTCCTGGCTAGCAGCGGAACCGTTGTCTCTAGCGGCGGTCTGAATACATTCACAGTTGCTTGAGATTCCGTTAACGTAGAAGTAATACAGTTATCATAAGGGGACGTTTCAGTTCCATTAATAGAAGGTTGGACATGCCGACACGAGTGCAGAAGAAATTACATTCCGGATTTAGCGAAAAACCTGAACCTGGCGAAATTTTGGCCGGCAAAGAGCTGTCAGGCAAAGTCGCGGTCGTAACCGGCGGTTACTCCGGTATTGGCTTGGAGACAACTCGTGCGCTAGCTGCTAGTGGCGTAAAAGTTTATGTGCCGGTACGTACGCCTGACAAAGCGAAGGAAAACTTAAAGGACATAGAAGGTGAAGTAATTGTTGATGCGATGGACCTTGCCGATCTAGCTAGCGTTCGTGGCTATGCGGCATCGGTAACAAAGCGCGAATCAAAACTCGACTTGTTGATTAATAATGCCGGCATTATGGCCTGCCCAGAAGCGCGGGTCGGCAATAACTGGGAATCGCAACTCGCTGTCAACCATATAGGGCATTTCGTTTTGACTCAAAAATTGCGCGGACTACTTCTGAACGCTGGTTCATCGCGCGTGGTTTGTCTCTCCTCTATTGGGCATCGCCGCAGCGATATTCTTTGGGACGATATGCATTTCGAATCCGTCGGCTACGATAAATGGACTGCGTATGCGCAGGCAAAAACAGCCAATTCTTTGTTCGCGCTTGGTATGGACATGAAGTATCGAGATCAGGGTATACAAGCGTTCTCGGTTCATCCGGGTGGTATTCTTACGCCACTGCAACGGCACCTGCCCAACGAAGAGATGATGGCCCTAGGTTGGACTGATGCCGATGGCAATATCTCAGAGCAGGTTGCTGCCTTGTTCAAGTCGACTACGCAGGGTTGCAGCACAACTTTGTGGGCCGCAACCAGTGATGCGCTTGCCGACACCGGCGGCCTCTACTGCGAGGATTGCGACGTGTCTAATCTTGCCACGCAGGACTCGCCCAGGTTCTGCGATGTTGCACCCTGGGCTGTAAGCGAAGAAGGTGCAATGAAACTTTGGGAGCTAACTGAGAAGATGTTGGCTGAATAGGCATAGCGTAGTCTTGGAGAAGTTCTATGGCGTTACCTAAAATTGCTATCAACGGTTTTGGTCGAATCGGTCGAACCATCATGCGTATCGCGAAACTACGTAAACACTATGATGTGGTTGCGGTGAATGACCTTGCCAGTCCAGATCAGCTCGCCTATGCATTTAAGTATGATAGTACGCATGGCGTGTTTCCCGGTGAGGTGAGCTTTGCTGGCGACGTGATGGAAATCGACGGCGACAAGTTCAAAGTGTTGAGCGAAAGAGACCCTACGAAACTGCCGTGGCAGGAACTGGGAGTCGATTATGTCATCGAAAGCTCCGGCGCCTTCAGACATTTAGTAGATTTGCAGAAACATATCGATGGCGGCGCCAAACGTGTTGTGCTCACTGTGCCTTGTAAAGATCCTCTCGATGCAACTCTAGTGAGCGGCGTGAATGATCATGTGGTTACACCTTTCAGTACGATTATTAGTAATGCGAGTTGCACGACGAACTGCGCGGCGCCTCTGACGAAGGTGTTACACGATTCCTTTGGAATTCGCCGAGGCTTGCTTACTACAGTGCACGCCTATACGTCGGGTCAGCGACTAATAGATTCGCCACATGCTGGCGACAAGCGGCGTTCGCGTAACGCCGCTACCAATATAGTGCCGACTTCAACTGGGGCGGCGAAGGCGATTGGTCTGGTTATGCCCGAACTGGCTGGTAAGTTGGATGGCCTGGCGATGCGTGTGCCCATTCCCGATGGCAGCATCGTAGACCTTGTTCTCGAGCTTGACTCAGATGTCACGGTCGAATCGATAAACGCGGCAATGCAGGCCGCCGCGCGCGGGCCCATGAAAGGTATCTTGCAGTATTCCGTCGATGAGATAGTTAGTAGCGACATTATCGGCAATTCCCACTCCAGTATATTTGATTCATTGCTGACACAGGTAATGCAAGATCGTATGGTGAAGGTTATTAGTTGGTACGATAACGAGTGGGGCTATAGCACTAGAGTTGAGGAATTAGTTCAGCGTTTGGCAAAGATGGATGGGATAGTTTAGTTGTTAAATTTTTAACATGGATCGGCGCAACAAGTGAGGAAATATTAGGTTGGATTTTACTAATAAGACGGTGCTAGTTACAGGCGGCTCTCGAGGTATCGGCAAGGCGATCGCTTTTGCGTTTGCGAAAAAGGGTGCGCGAGTAGCTGTGCTGTTTCGCAGTGATCAGGTGAGCGCCGATAAGACTCTGGCCGAGCTTGAAGGAAACACTCACCTAGCACTCAAAGCGGATGTCGCCGACGCAGATCAGGTCAAGAAAGCGCTTGATGCTGTAATAGAGAGCTTCGGCCGCTTGGACATCGTCGTGAACAATGCCGGCATCGGCATCTACCACCCGCTGCCAACCACCAACTACAAAGATTGGCAACAAGCTTGGAAGCAAACGATCGACGCTAATCTTATCGGCCCCGCCAACATCTGTTTCTGTGCCGCAAAGCATATGATCGACCAGGGCGGCGGTCGTATTGTCAACATCACGTCCCGTGGCGCGTTTCGTGGAGAGCCAACGAAGGCGGCCTACGGCGCCAGCAAGGCGGGGCTTAACTCCCTCAGCCAGTCATTGGCTGTAGCGCTGGGGGGGTATAAAATATTCGTTGGTGCAGTGGCGCCGGGCTTTGTCAATACCGAACTCACCGCTGATAGATTGAATGGGCCTGAAGGCGAACAGATCAAGGCGCAGAGCCCGTTCAATCGTGTCGCTGAGCCTGAAGAGGTTGCCCACGCCGTCCTGTTTCTAGCCTCCGAAGGCGCCGAATTTTCTACCGGTACGATTATCGATGTGAACGGCGCTTCCTATCTGCGAAGCTGAGCTAAAGGCGAAAATCTCATGAAGCGCATTTCTATTAAGCACTTAACCTCACTGGCTATTCACGGCCTCTGCGGGCTTGCAGCTTCAAGCGTTTTTGCTCAACCACCGGAATTCGATGGCAAGATCGTGCAGCGATTCGATGCCGACAATGCTTATCAGGCAGTCGCGGTAGGCAGCGATGCATTCTATGCAATAAGCAATGTGCGCCTAACCCGGCATGACAAAAACACGGGCAGGGTATTGCAGCAGTGGGATGACAGCTCACAATTGAGCAGCCCCCTCAGTCATCTCGACAGCGGTGTAGTCTTAGATGGAAAATTGTACTCGGCTCATTCGAATTATCCGGACTGGCCAATGACGAGTTCTGTCGAAGTGTGGGATATGGATAACTTGCAGCACATCGAAAGCCATAGCTTCGGTGTTATGTTGGGGTCTTTCACTTGGTTGGATAGGTACAACGGTTCATGGTGGGGCGCCTTCGCGAACTACGACATTGTGCAAAGAGAAATGACGCAGCCCTACGGAGAGACGCGCAATACTGTCATGGTGCAATTTGATGATGACTTTGAAGTTTTGCAAAGCTGGTCGCTGCCTGCCGAAATTTTGCGAAGAATGTCGCCGATGAGTAATTCTGGCGGTTCCTGGGGAGGCGACGGTTATTTGTATCTCAGCGGACACGATGATCCGGAACTCTATGTCATGGCATTACCAGAAGTTGGGTCGGAGTTAGATTGGCTTGCCACAGTTCGAATGCCGGGCCTGAATGGTCAGGGTATTGCCTGGGATCGCTCTGCCGATGGCAGCATTCTCTGGGCGATTCTGCGTAGTACGCGACAAGTATTGAAGATCGAGATGCCGGTGCTATCGAATCTCAAGTAGATCAAATTTGTTGGTTGAGAATCTCGAACGTCATTGCCCCAGCACGCTGTTGACCAAACTCATCTTCGGATTTAATTTCTACAGTATGTAAACCTTCGCCTAAACCATCTGGTAGATTCATTTCCCAGATGTGGGAAGAGCGCGCAGCGGGGCTATATTCACTGTCCGTGTCCTGATACTTGTTGTCGAGTCTTTCTACGAAGGGGTCTGTTCGCACTGTATAGGTCATAGGTTGCGGGTCGCCACCATCTATGAACGCCCATACCGAGTCTCGTACTCCACCGTCAAAGAGATTCACAACTACTTTCGTGTCAGTGCGTGCGGTTCCGCGATTAATGCTGTCGCCCTCGGTCTCGGACAGGGGCGGATCGAGGGTGATGCGCAGTCGCTGCGCCGCATCGGGCCCGAACGGGAAGGGGATAAAATCGGGAGTAAGTGCATTATCGTCAAATCTTAAGACATAGAAACCGTTAGGATTGCCATCCTCCATTATTGAGTCTCTAACGCCTCTTGCGTCACGCAGGCCTTTAGGCCAGCCGCTGCCGCGAACCTCGGCCAGAGTATGCGCAATCCACGGCCGTCCCTGCCAGCTATGGTTATGGTTCACTTCGACCTTCCAGCTATTGCTGGTGTCGTGCCCTGCAATGCCATAAATATTGGAAAAGGGTTCGAGGATATCCAGCAGGCTAGAAAAATTTTCGGTATTCGGTCCGCTATGAGATTCAGATAGGCCGTCATCGGCTTCGCTGATTAGTGGAATGTGGGTCGCAATAACAATGAGTTTCTCCGAGGAAACGTTAGCAAGATCTTGTGCTAACCACTGTAATTGATGCTCGGGGATAAACCCGCGGTATCCAGAGTTGCCAAATAACTTGCCGTCGCCGGCATATTCGACGTTATTCAGCGCCACGAAATGGACGTTGCCTTGGTTGAACGAGTAATACGTCGGCCCAAAATGACTCTTGAAGGTCTCGTTAGCAAAAACTGAATCTGGAGAGGCGAAGTTGATGTCGTGGTTGCCAGGCAAATTCCATTGCACAATATCCATCAATGCCATCATCGCTTTGTGGCGATCGTAGAGTCCGAGATTGTCATAAACCACATCGCCGACGGTTATCCCAAATTCAACGCCATAGGGATTTCCAATTAACGGATTGACCAAGTCCTCTCGCAGCATATCCTGACCTATCTCGAATCTTGCCTGAGTGTCCGCAAACGCATGGGCTGTAAACTCACTCGGCGATTGTTCTCTTGGAATCAACCCGAAATTCAATACGCTGGGCAGCGGGCCTGTGGGTTCAATCACGGGCCAGGCCCATTCTATGGATGTGCCGGCGATCTCTTTTGGTGTGCCATTAGGATAGTGTCTATAAAAGAACTGCGGAAGATTGTTCTCGTCCAATTGTAGATCGAACTCGGCAGGCTTAGTGATGAACAGGATCTGCGTCGCATGAATCGGTATTTGGTAATTGCCGCCGCCATCTGTCTGCACCACCTGGCAGCCGTTGCTCACATTTACACCGGCGATGCCGGCTTCGAATCTGTCACGTCTGTCATTGTTATTCGTTTCACTATAGACACTGCCGCGGACGATCTCTTCGGTATCTTCAGAAAAGTTGCAGTTCGCAGATGCCTGAGAACTAAAGAATAGGCTGATTAAAACAGCAGGATTTGCCATTGATCTGGGGCTAATTCTAAGGCTGGGCAGCTTCACGGTTAAATCTCCGAGTAGAGGGAAGTGCAAATGTCTTGCATACTACAGGATAAATAATTGCTCCGTCTTTAGGCGGCGAAAAAATTCACCTCAGGTGCGTTTCGAATAGTGCGGTGGACTTTGGTGATGAGTTTCACCGAAGTTTTTCAATCCTTTGCGCGGAGATTTCTTCGCCGTTATTTCCCCAGGCATTGCGGACATAGTTGATGATGCTCGCCATGTCTTCATCGGCGATCGAGCCGGCAAAGGAGGGCATCTCGCCGCGGCCGATGAGCATCACTAGTGCCACGTCAACGCCGCTTCCTCGCACCACTTCACTGCCCGCTAACGCGGGATAGATATTCGGTATCCCTTTGCCATCACGCTGATGGCATTCTGCGCAGTTGTTCAGGAATAGCTGCTCGCCCGCATCCTGAGCCAATGCAGCACCAGCTAAAGAAGAGTAGAAAACAATGGCTGGTAATAGCAAGCAGGCGCGCTTGCGCTTGTTAAGGTGCAACAGGGTTTGCTTTTTCATCGCATTAGAATATACACACCCTGCGCCTATTCTGCGAATTAGAAACGCGGGAAGCCTCTCGTTTTTTGCGCTAAACTGGCAGCTATCACAAAATTATTAATGAGAGCTGAGCGGCAAGTAAGAACCATGAAAGAGATCGATTCCTTCAAACCACTCCTGGTTGGCATTGCGCTCTTGGCGCAATTGATAATAGGGCAGGCCGCTGCTCAAAACGCCAGTACGTTAGAACCTGTAGCGGCGCCAATTCCTCCCGGGCTAGAAACAGTCGAATTCTATAGTCCTGCAGTAGATAGGCGGATGAAGTTCGATATCGTTTTGCCTGAGGGTTACTACCGCAGTGATGTGCGCTATCCTGTTCTCTACCTGCTGCATGGATACATGCAAAATTACACGGTATGGGGGCGAAATTTGGCGGCAGCATTCTATGCGCGCGAATTGAATGATCTAATCGTTGTAATGCCCGACGCGGGTAACAGTTGGTTTATTAATTATGCCTCCAGCACTGCGGGGCAGACGAACAATTGGGAAGACTACATTGTCAATGATGTGATCGGTCAGGTGGATAAGCGTTATCGCACGGAACCAAGACGTGAAGCTCGAGCAATCGCAGGTCTGTCGATGGGTGGCTTTGGAGCCTACTCACTGGGTCTTCGGCACAGCGAACTTTTTGTCTCTATAGGAAGCACTAGTGGCGCTTTGGGTCATGCGCGTTCAGCTGCTGCGGCAATCCGCGCTGGCGCAAACCGAACAGCCGCCCCAGCAGATCCTCAGCGCCAGGCCAGAATCGATGAGGCAGACGCTTTTATCTCGAAAATTATCGATGTGCAGGGTTTTAGCACGCAGGGTGAGCGCACCCCGAAGGGAGTCGACTTCGCAACTGCTGAGCAAGCCGAGGCCTACGACCCTTTTGCGATTATCTATGAGGTTCCCAGAAGCCAGATGCCGCACATCTATATGGATTCTGGAACTGAGGATGGCCTAGTGCAAGTAGCACGCGAGATGGCTCAGCTATTGATGCTAAACAATGTGCCGTTTGACTATATGCAGAATCATGGATCGCATAATTCCGAATATTGGCGCCGCTCAATCGGTCATATGATGACAATCCAGAACGAGGTGATGCAGCGCGCCTTAGGCAAGAGGCCTTAGTAGAAATGGAAAAAGAAAGCGCTACAAAAAGCAGCGATGCTGTTTTATCTGAGTTTCAAGTAGCCCAGTTCCATGAACGTGGGTACCTAATTGCCGACTTTGATCTCGACGAGTCTATGCTCGATAGCATCAAGAAGAAACTTCAGCCGCTCTATCCTGAAGACTATCAGCAGAACCCGACACTTCCAGCGAGAATCCAAGACGGATGGAAGACAGTCGACGAAGTCAGACAGCTGGCAAGGAACGACAATATAGCGGCTGCACTGCAGCAGCTACTGGAGAGGGAAGCACTGCCATTTCAAACGCTAAACTTTCCTGTCGGTACGCGGCAGTTCACACACTCTGACACGATCCACTTCAACTCGATACCGAGCAACTTTATGGTTGGCGTTTGGGTAGCCTTGGAAGACATCGATGAAGACAATGGCCCGCTACTGTACTACCCGGGAAGTCAAAAGCTACACGAGTACTCCATGCATGATTTCGATCTGGAACCGGGCTATTACAACTATTCAAAATACGAGAAGCGTATTCAGCAGGTAGTTGAGAGGGAGCAGTTAGAAGGAGAATATGGAACCATTAAGAAGGGAGAGGCGCTTATTTGGCATGCTAATCTCCTGCACGGTGGTGCTCCGCAGAAAGATTTAACGAGGTCTCGGCACTCGCAGGTTACACACTACTACTTCGCCAATTGTAAATACTACACGCCAATGAACAGTACGACAGATAGGCCTTTTTTTCGCGATCCATTTTGGATTCCGGAAAGCGCCGACTATCAGATTCCAAAACCAAACAGCCTCTTCAGACGACTAGTAAGAAAGCTCGTTACCAGCAAATAGTCACCCGTCAGCGGGACGCCTCATCGAGACCGACGCAGTGAGCCTATGTATAGTGGCAAGCAGCTTAGCGACCCAAGTTTTATTATCGAAGATGCTTTCACGAAGCTGCTAGCCACGAAAGCGATTCACGATGTAATTCGGTAGGCTTTGAAGGGTGGGATAGCAGTCTTGGTTAAGGTGGCGGTCAAGGCGAAAGCTTGCTCTAAGTCCGGCGCTGACGCGCACCTAGCTGGCAGCCGAAGCAGCGAGAGATCTAGCGGTGCAAGCGGATGATTTTTCTGTTGATCAATTTTGCTTGTTTCCAGTTGAGGGGTAGTAAACGAATCATAACTAGTCGAACTTAATTTCGTCTTCATCATGGACGTTGCTAATCTGTCTGGCGTCGACCATGGCCTGCAATGAACTAGACTTAAATTCGCGGCGATAAAGCACGAATATAATTACTGCGCAGGCAGCGATGAAGCACCAGTCATTAATAAACCAAGCTAGGGCGGCCATTGCGAAATAGTAAGCGCGTATTCCGTAGTTGTAGCTGTGCGCGGCGCGGTCCAGCACCTTCGCCACCGCCTTAAAATCCCGAGGCACTGCCTGCGCTTGATATTCTTTGTCACCTTTGTAATATCTGACCGTATTGAAGGATGAACCAAACAAGATAAAACAGAATCCATACTGGCGCAGCGCCCAGCTAAAGGTGAAGAAGCCATACACAAAAATAAAAATCATCAATAGCAATTTCATCTGAACGATTTCCAGAGAAACATCATCGACGAACTGGAGCGATGACATATCCATGAAGCCTTCACTGGCTGCGCTGAGCACGGTAACAAGACTTGCTAAGATGAGTAAGGATGTCGAGGCCATGAATGAGACCTGCCGCTCTAGGCTGCCGAGCAGGTCAGAGTCTACTTCGCTCATACCGCTCTTCGAGAGCTTCAGTACCCATTCCTTACGGTATCGGTACAGCACGCTAGAGAGGCTATTCCGCTTCTTTGCCTGCTTGCGCGCGAACAGACTATAGCCTACCCAGCAGGTGAGAAACCAAAAGAAACTGACTATGTCCAGAGGGTATATGTCCATAGCGCGAAGCTTACTGACCCAGATATTGAATTGCAACATGGCGCCTTAAACCTTTGCGCTTGTTCTCGGGAAATTAAAGGGTGCTGCTAGCTGGCATCAAGGCAGGAAACTTCGCAAGGACTGTGGCAACATCGCTCTCATGCAAACACTAGTTTCAATAGATAATGCGCAATGCCGCCTAGGCAGACAAGCGTTGCTGGCGATAGAGCATTTTACTATCGAGTCGGGCCAACATTGGTGTCTGTTCGGGCCTAATGGCTGCGGAAAGACGCTTCTGGCTAATCTGCTAGCCGCTAAGCGCCCCGAATCTAGCAGTTATGTCAGCTATGGCCCAAATTTTGATCCTGCCCTTGATCTGCATATCGTTTCCTTCGAGGAGCAGCAGCGCCTCTGGGCGCGAGATAATCGGCTCGATATCAGTGAGTTCAGCGGTGATGCGCAGGACAAAGGGACTGTGGTTGAAAATCTAATTCGCGCGTCTCGATCGAGGCAGAACCAGGACGATGTGCTACTGGCCGACCTAATTGAACAGCTCGCACTCGCAGAGGTACTAAATAAAGGTATTAGATTTCTGTCGTCGGGACAGACTCGCAAGGTGCTCATCGCGCGTTCCCTCTATGCTTACCGTGACGACTCGCCGCAGTTACTTATTCTGGATGATCCTCTCGAGAGTATTGATCGAGATTCTAGGGAGCAGATCACAAGCACGATTGAAAAAACCATGAGCGCGCATTTCAGTAGCCTGCAGTTGTGCAGGCGGGCGCAGGATATCTTGCCGGGCGTGAGCCATATGGCAGTCATGCAGCGCTGTGGCGCGGCGATGCAAATAAGTAGGCAGGGCTTGCTCGCAGAAGTATTGCAGACTTCGGAATTTGCGGATGTCGTTGCTTTGGGAATTCAGGAAGCTGCGAACCTGGATGCGCTTCTTACTCACGAAATTTCGGTAAGCAAGCTCCGTGAAGAGCTAATCCGACTGGAGGACGTACAAGCCAGCTATGGCGATAGCAAAGTCCTGGTCGATGTGAACTGGGTCATGACCAGCCGAGACCACGTAGTAATAGAAGGTCCCAATGGCTGTGGAAAATCGACATTGCTCTCTCTAATCGACGGGGAGAATCACAAGGGCTATGGGCAGCAGGTTTTTTTATTCGGTCGTTTAAAAGGCAGTGGTGAAACGGTATGGGAAACCAAGAAACACTTCGGCATCGTCTCGAACGAGTTACACAACAAATATAGTAAGGGCTGGAGAGTGCTAGACGTTGTGGTTTCCGGCTTCTTCGACTCGGTCGGTTTGTATGACGACAGTGGTACTGCACAGGTTGATCTAGCTAAGCGCTGGATAGCGGCGCTAGGACTGGCGCAATGGGAGAAACAGTATTATCACGAGATATCTTTTGGTCAGCAGCGGCTAGTTTTGCTTGCTCGGGCGATGATCAAGAAGCCCCGTATACTCATTTTGGATGAACCTTGTGTAGGTTTGGACGACTATCATCGTCAATTGATACTTAGCGTGTTAGATACGATTGCAGAAAGGTCGTTGACCAATATTCTGTATGTGACCCATGTGGCTGATGAGCAGCCAAGTTGTATCAATCAGGTTCTGCGTTTTAAGCAGCAGAACGGGGGTGGATTTAGTGTTGAGCAGGTAGATTCTTAGGGCCGTTTAAAACCCAAGCACTGCGTAGATCCGAATGCTACTTTCCAGTTAACGCGCGGGCCGTTGCCTTGAGAATACAACTAAGTCCGAATGTAACTCTCGAGCTGCTCTATTGTCGATTGCTGCACGGAAATTACATCCTTCACAAGATCCCCGATTGAAACCACCCCGACTACCGTTGTGTTATCTACGACAGGAAGGTGGCGGATATGATGCTCGGACATCACCTTTAATGCATTTTGCACGCTGTCAGTGGGGGCTACGGTGATGACATTCGAGCTCATGATCTCGCCGACCAAGGTCTTCTTTGAGCTGCAGCCTTTAAGGATCACCTCTCGCGCATAGTCCCGCTCCGAGATGATGCCCTCAAGTTTGGCGCCGTTCATAACCAGTAAAGCGCCGGCGCGCTTATCTGCCATAACTTGAATCGCTTCGAAGACAGTATTGGTCGGTGTGACCGACCAGATGTCGTCATTCTCTTTCTGCTTTAGTACCTGCTGTAGCGTGTGCATCGTTCACTCCTAGTAGGAGTGACGACTACTTTACCCTAGACAGAGAAATGCTGGCGAAGCCTGAATTATTACCGTAGAAGCCATAACTATCATTAACAAACAGGGTGAGTTTGCCGTCACAAGTTGCGACGAAGTTGTAATTACCACTAGCTTCATCAAAAGTTAGATCGGAAATCCCGATCAAACTGCTACGTTTGCAGTTTGCCTGCAGTAGCATCAATTCGAACCAATTATGTTCTCTGGAACGTTTCAGCAATGAAACCGCCGGGAGTGGCATCACGCTGTCGGCAAAACCGTACTGATCCAGAGATTGCCTTTTTTCATTTTTACCGACAGTGCTGTCCACCCAATTACTGAGTAAATTTATCTTAAGCTTATACTGAGCACTAGCCTGTAAACCAACCTCAGTATCGAAATTTGGACTATTCGTGAAGAATTGCAGCGTTGTTGTTTCGCCAGGCATCAATACTTCGTTTGGCTGCGCATCGACTAGAGACACCCAGCTGGGGACAGCGCAGGAAGTCAGTGATATCGTGGCAAGCACAGCAACTAGTGCCTTTAGTTTTTTCAAAGGGTTTTCTCTTCTAATTTAGTTCTGGCTTTATAGCACTCTGACGCGATACTTAGCTCAATTGATGATCGAAAGAATCGAGTCGTAAGTGCTACTATCTGGAACAAACAGGGCAGGTTTAGACACAGGCGGGACGATGAAGCAGATAGAGTGGGATGATTTTCTTAAAGTAGAGCTTAGGGTGGGTACGATCATTGCGGCGGAGGATTTTCCCGAGGCGCGACGACCCGCATTCAAGCTGCAAGTAGATTTTGGCAGTGAGATTGGCGTTAAGAAATCCAGCGCCCAGATTACGAAGCTTTATAAGAAGGAGGACCTGATAGGAAAACAGGTCATGGCGGTGGTCAACTTTCCAGCAAAGCAGATCGGCCCGATAATGTCTGAGTGTCTAGTTACTGGGTTCTATGACAAGGACGGCGCCGTGGTATTGGCCGTTCCGGACCCCTGTGTTGTGGTTGCTGGCGACATCGGCAATGGCGAACGCCTCGTCTAGCTACTAGCCCGGTCCTATCCAAGCATGCATAGAGTCAACAGTTAGTTTCAGAGCGCGAAAATTTTCGGCTATCTTCATTTAAAATGATCGCTTAGAAAGTCGCGCAGACGACGGCTACAATTATGAGAGTAAGCTTTTTGAATAACTCGATAAGAAACCGACTAGGGATAATCTCAGGTGTAATTATCGGCGGTGCTGTAAATGCAGGCCTGGTCGTAATTGGGCCGATGGTTATTTTGCCACTAACAAGGCGTCGATATGACGAACGTTGAAGGCTTGATAGCCGGCATAGTCGCCTCATTGAGTTGGCGCCAGCCGAAGATCCATTCATCTGTAGGAACCGGTTCACAGCAGTTGATGTCTATCTAGGTGCCAGGCTGAGTTGGGGAATGCTATTTGGAACGGTAGAGAAAATACCCGCCTTCGAAGGATAGGCGTCGCGATTTCAAACCCAACACGCAGCTAAGCGCGCTGTGCAGTTAAACGAGGACTACATGCAGAGCACTGCCTCATGAGCGGTTGGCATATCGCACAGCTGAATATTGCACAGATGCTGGCACCTGCAGAATCGCCTCAGCTCACTGAATTCTTTGCGAATCTAGATCGGATTAATGCGCTGGCTGATCAAGCTCCCGGCTTCGTATGGAGATTGCAAGATGAAGAGGGAAGCGCCACAAGCTTTCGCCCCTTTGGTGCGGATGTACTTGTCAATATGTCAGTTTGGGTCGACATCGAATCCCTGCATAACTATGTCTATCGTTCTGCTCATATTGAGATTATGGCGAAGAGGAAGCAGTGGTTCGAGATTTTGCGAGAAACCTATTCGGTTTTGTGGTGGATACCTGCCGATACGCTTCCAACACTACATCAAGCGCAGCAAACGTTGGATCTGTTAAAAATGAAGGGTCCAAACCCGAGGGCGTTTACCTTTTATGATGCCTTCCCATCACCCTAGCGCTGCCGGGCAGGAGACCCACGGGTCGCCGGTTATGTCGATGATCGTTGCTCAGCTAGCGGATTCCAGCCAAAATATTTTTGAGATCTGAGCTCGCTAGTGGTACAACAAGCTGCTGCATACTGCAAACAAGGGAGAAAATAATGCAAGTCACATCCCGACTCCGTATCTCTGTGCTGCTTCTATCAATCCTGCTGCATCAGGTTGCTCAAGGGCAGGTCTACGAACCGCCGCGTACTGTCAACGGTAAGCCAGACCTGCAGGGCACTTGGAGTAATGCATCCATCACCACCCTCGAGCGTAATGTGCGCTACACCGGGTCAACCCTTAGCAACGATGAAGTGATTCGCGCTACTGATGATCATCCGCAGAACGTGCGTTTAGCGACGGACGACAATATGGTTGCCGGACAATTGCCTGATGGCACCGATTTGGGTAGAGGTCGAGGTTACAATGCCTTTTGGATAGATCCCGGCACTAAATTTGGATTGATAAACGGTGAACATCGCACCGCTTGGATCGTTGATCCCGTCGACGGGCGCATCCCCTACAACGATGCAGGGCGGGCTCGAAAAGCGCTGCTCAGAGAAAAAAATTCTAGCTTCGATGGTCCACAGAGCAGACCGCTGGCAGAGCGCTGTATTAGTACTGGTCTGCGTACAGGCCCTCCTATGATCAACGGTCTTTACAATAATAACTACGAATTTGTGCAGACGGCAGACTACATAGTCTTACGCACCGAAATGATCAGCCATGCGCGTATCATCCCTATCAATTCTGAACACAAGATGGCTACCCTAGCGCCGATGTTTGGAGAGTCTGTCGCGCATTGGGATGGGGACACACTCGTGGTGGAGACTACAAATTTCAGCCCAATGCAGGAAGAGGCGGCTATCAGTCTTACAAGCAGTGGGCAGGTGGTAGAGCGGTTTACTCGAGTCTCTGAGGAGCAAATCGTCTACGAATTCACTGTCGATGACCCTGCCTACTATTCGCAGCCTTGGCATGGCGAATTAAGTTTTCTTTCGACGCCGAGTAAGGTCTATGAATTTGCCTGTCATGAAGGCAATTATGCGATGAGTGGAATTTTGGCTGGAGCGCGACGAGCCGAACACGATCAGCAGCAGACAGAGCAGTAGAGGGCGAGTTCAATGCAGGGTGAAGAAAACTTGGATAAGTTGCTTTCTCTATTGCAGCCGAGTTTGCTTCCCGGCGACTTCGTATTTTGCACAGCAGCCAATCTGAAATACGGCGACCTTGCTGAATTGCAGCCGCTAGCATCTTATCAAGAAGAGGAGGGCCTGACTCTGGTTTTAGACAAGCAGGCGGCTGATGACGCCGGACTAGCTTATAATTCAGTATTTAATTGCATTACTTTACTGGTGCATTCCAGTTTAGATGCGGTGGGGCTCACTGCCGCCGTCTCGAGTAGGCTGGCGGCAAAAGGTATTAGCGCCAATGTGATCGCTGCCTATTATCACGACCATGTATTCGTGCCTAAAGAAAAGGCGCAATTTGCCCTTCAATTACTCACTGAGTTGTAGGCTTGAGCTCAATGGTTAGAGCGGTAAAAAATTTCTCGAAAATCTCACAAGACCAAAGGTGATTCAAGATGACAAGCAAGTTGTTCGCCAAGATCGTAACCACTTCTACTTTAGCGCTTATCTGTAACTTAGTTCTGGCGCAAAACTCGAGCTCTGTAAGTATACAGGGGCTAGATCAGCCTGTGGAAATACTCAAAGATAAGTGGGGAATCTCACATATCTATGCTGAAACGGAACACGATTTGTTCTTTGCGCAGGGATACAGTGCAGCTAGAGATCGCTTATTTCAATTTGAGATTTGGCGTGCGCAGGCAACGGGAACCACGGCTGCACTTTTTGGTCCGCGCATGATCGACAGAGACCATGGCACTCGTCTGTTTAAGTTTCGTGGTCCGATGGAGGATGAGATGAATCATTATCATCCGCGCGGCGTGGATATCATTACTGCCTTTGTGCATGGCGTCAACGCGTACATAGATGAAGCGCTAGATGATCCTGATTCATTGCCATTGCCATTTAAGTTGCTCGGTATTGTGCCACAGCACTGGACAGAAGAAGTAGTCATCTCTCGTCACCAAGGTTTGCTGGGCAATATAGCCCAAGAATTAAGTGTCGGAAGAGCTGTGTGTGCTATCGGTGAAGATGCTGTGCGCGAGCTGCAATACTTTCACCCTAGTGACCCAGATCTAACGCTTGATTCAATGATCGATTGTGAGTCACTGCTTGAGAACGATATCCTGCATCTGTATAGCTCGTATCGCAGCAGTATGAAGTTCGAGCCAAACGATATTGTTGCCTCGAGTAACCGCAATTCATCACAATCCTTCGAACAAATCGCCTCAACCATTACACTTGAGGACAGCAATCTACAGAAGCATGACCTCGACGACATTGGGAGCAATAACTGGGTGGTAAGTGGTGACCTCACTCAAGACGGTTGGCCGATGATGATCAATGACCCGCACCGTGCACAGTCGGTTCCGTCGCTGCGTTATTGGGCGCATCTGGTGGGGCCAGGATGGAATGTGATCGGCGGGGGAGAACCCGAAATTCCGGGTATTTCCATCGGGCATAACGAGCAAGGCTCCTGGGGCTTAACGGTTTTCGGTACCGATGGCGAAGACCTAATGGTCTACGAGACGAATCCAGCTAATTCAAATCAGTATCGTTATCGCGGTGGTTGGGAAGACATGCAGGTCATCGAGGAGGTGATCCAGGTCAAGGGTGCAGCAGCAGTCACGGTTGAACTCAAATACACGCGCCATGGTCCGGTAAGCTTCGAGGACGACGATAAGAACTTAGCCTATGCGATACGACCAGCATGGATGGAGGTAGGCGGTGCACCCTACCTAGCATCGCTACGTATGGATCAGGCAAAAACATGGGAAGAGTTTAGAGATGCTTCGAATTACAGTCATATTCCTGGAGAGAACATGATCTGGGCAGATCGAGATGGAAATATCGGCTGGCAGGCAGTGGGAATTGCGCCGCTTAGAAGAAACTTCAGTGGTCTCGTGCCAGTACCAGGTGATGGTCGTTATGAATGGGATGGTTATCTCGAGATCAAACAGAAGCCAAACGCATTTAATCCTGAGGTTGGCTATATCGAGACGTCGAACAGCAATTACACGCCGCCTGATTATGAACATCTGGATGCGATAGCGCATACCTGGACCGACCCTTATCGTTGGGCTCGGGGCAGCGAATTGTTGAGTTCAGGGCGCAAGTTCAATATGACAGACATGATCGAATTTCAGCACGATTATCTCTCGATCCCTGCGCGCTCCCTAGTGCCTTTTTTTAAGGATTTGCCAGCCGATGATAGGCAGGTAGAAGCAGCGCGTCAGATGTTGCTGAACTGGGATTTTAAGCTGGACAAAGACTCGGTACAGGCGGGTATCTACGTGGCTTTCGAGCGGCAGCTGCTAGATAATATTGCTTCACTAAAGGTGCCGGAGGTGGCGAGTAATTTTCTCAATGTCGGCATGAAGACAACGATCGATATGCTATTGGCACCCGATGGTGATTTTGGCAACGATCCAATCGCGGGAAGGGATGAATTTGTCTTAGATACGCTGAAGCAGGCTGTCGCTACCTTAAGTGAAAAGTTTGGCCGCAACATGGAGAACTGGGTGTATGGACAAGCAGAATACAAACATGCTCTCATTCGTCATCCACTGGGTGCTGCCGTGAGTGATCAGATAAGAAGTCGTTTAGAAGTTGGCCCTGCGCCACGAGGTGGTAATGGTTTTACCGTGGGCGCGACCGGCAGTGGCGACAATCAGACATCGGGAGCATCGTTTCGAATCTTTATCGATACCCGCGATTGGGATAACGCACTGGGCATGAACACGCCAGGACAGGTGGGAGACCCAGACAGTCCACTGTATGACAATTTGTTCGAGTTGTGGGCTAACGATAAGGTGTTTCCCGTGTTCTACTCGCGAGAAAAAATAGAAACGGTGTTGTACGAGAAGCTCGACCTGCTGCCAGCAAACTAGGGCAGCTAGTTGTGCAATGATGGCGGGCTCAGCTTCAGACTCTCCTAAGAAACTTGTTTTATCTTACTTATATAATAACTATGCTGAGATCGGGGCGCTAATTTGACAAATCGTTTGCCAGAAAAGGGCTCGGCGTATAGTGCTGTCCACAAAATCGATCAAGCGTCTTCGCCTACTTGTCTTACCTATGAGTCAGCATCTCAGAGTGAATTCTTGATAAGTCGAGGGTATTCGAGGTTTGAAGATTTCTGGGATCTCCCGTCTATCTTTGTAGATGATATCAATTACCGCAGAGGCGGTTGGAGCGGTGTATCAGTTCTGACTCTGCCAGATGGCGATTCGCAGAGAAAATACTTTGTGAAGCGGCAGGTAAATCAATTCCGTTATTCAATAAGCAAACCACTTGGCGCGCTAACCTTTGAACATGAAGTGATCGCCATTAAGCGCAATCAAAAGCTTGGTCTGCCGGCTATCGATATGGCATGTTGGGGAGTAAATAAGGCGGCAGGAAATACTAGAGGCCTGCTGGTTACTGCCGATACCGGTGTTGCTTCCCTGAAAGAGTTTCTTTCAAGTTGTCAACTATCACCATCTTTCGAAAGGTTGCTGTATCGCTGCGGCGAACAGTTGCTCGAAATGCACAACAAGGGAATTCAGCACGGTGCTTTATATCCGAAACATATTTTTCTCGATCAACAGACCGCCACAATTAAACTAATCGATTTCGAGCGCTCCAGAAAGAAGAGCTCTGTGCGCAAGGCTATAATTGCCGACCTTAGCCAATTGCTGAAGCATCTCAAGTCGGCGCCTCTCGAGGTAACCGAGATGTTATTGCGCCCCTATCAGTTGGAGCATGAAAAACTCATTTCTGAATTACAGGCACAGCTCTGAAAGGATGACTCTCGTCACTAAGGATACGATGCATTATGCAAAACTATGAAAGGGTTAAATCTGACCCAGTAAGCGCTGAACTCTACACTAAACGTAAGCCGCGAAAACATCAGTTCGAGATGCAGATGGTAAGCGAGGCATTTCAGATGGTGCCGAGCGCTGAGGTAAAAGCTGTGCTGGATGCACCCTGTGGTGTTGGGCGGCTAAGCCTTTGGTTAGCACAGAAGGGGTTCGAGGTTTCCGCCGTGGATCTGGGCGAGTCTGCTGTGAAATTGACCAATGAATTGCTGAGCGATCAAAGCTTCAAAGAAACGGCGCAGTGGCAGGATATCTTCAATATGCAATTCGCAGATGGTGAGTTCGATGCCTCGGTCTGCTTTAGGCTTTTGCATCATTTTAAGGAAGTCGGCGATCAGCAAAAATTGATTGCTGAACTCTGCCGTGTCTCTTCTAAATACGTAGTTATTTCCTACTTTTCGACTTACTCGGTAACGTCCTTGCGCCGCAGATTACGCAAGGTGTTAACTGGGAAATCCGTTAAACAAAATCCGATGTCTCTCTCCCACCTTAAGGGTCTGTTTGAACCGCATCACTACGAGCTTCTTGGTACGGTTAAAAGGTCAGGATTTCTTCACTCACTGCAACTGGCTGTTTTCAAAAAAAGCCCTGCATAGCCTCCTCAGAGCCTAATGGTAGAAGCGGTTCTGTTCTTGTAAGTACCCTGCCAACGCCGCTTGATAACTTGATTTCTCGTCGGCCAGGTTTATCGGCTGATCGTTTATATCGGTGCTACTTGCCTGATAAGCGGCACCCTTTATGCTGAAGATTATTTTGACTTCAGGCGTTATCACCGTATTCCCATGCCAGTCGCTGACTACCAGAAAGTTACGTTTATAATCAGGGTCGAATAAGTCTTGACCGAAGCTGTGTCGTTTCGCCGGCAGATCCAGTCCGAGTGCGTTTAAAATAGTAGCTGGCATATCGAGATGGCTGCTTGCGACTGTGTGCCGCTTCTTTTCCATGCCAGGTATATGGATGATCATTGGCACTCGAATTTGCGGCTGGCTAAAAGTGGAGTTATGACCCCAGCGGCCATTCTCCATGAATTCTTCACCGTGATCGCCAGTCAGCACGACGATCGTATTTTCCATGAGATTGTTTTCCTCCAGCACCTTATAGACGCGGGCCAGTTGCCGATCTAGGTGATGTGTGGCGTTGGTATAGCGTGCCTTAATCTGTGGCATGCTCTCTTCGATGTCGACGGTGAGATAATTAAAGTCTTCGATGTAGTCTTCCTCGATAATATCTTCATCTGGGAAGTAATAATTGGCATGCGCTGATTCGAAAAACATAAACGCGAAGAATGGATCGTCTTCTCCTTCTTTTTCTTCTATAAAGGAAATTAGGTCGCCGGTATTCTTCTGGTCTCTTTCCCATCCGTGGCCTTTGTTAAATTCCTGAAGGTTTTCAGGGGGTAAACTACTAAAAATTGTCTTGTCGAATTCCGGGTAAGTAAAAGCAGAACTGGTTATCGCTTTGAATTGGTAGTTCTCAGATCGCAGCTGCTCGATTAACAAGGGTGGGCGCCGATTTCTAAGTACATCGAACCAATAATGGCCATAAAGGCCATAGAATTGCGTGAACATTCCCATTCGCGTTCCATTTCCGCCGCTATAGTGATCTTCGAACCACTGCTGATCATTGGCAAACTTGTAGGTATTTGGCATGATTTCGGGGGTGACCATGTCGGAGCGCCAGGACTCGGCCACCAACCACACGATATTATATTTTTCGCCAGAATCTGACGTAACTAGTAATGCAGGGTCGAAATAGTTCAGATTACCAGTCTTGCTTGAGTAGGAAAATTTATCTTCAAGCCTCTCTGTTCGCGGCACACCTAGGTCGCTGAGCAATGAGCCAGCCGTGATTGGCAGGTACCACATGACCTTGTCGGCGGAATTGAGGACAGGAACAAAATTGGTGTAGTCGGCATAGATGTAAATAAAATTTTCTGTAGTGAAACAAAGAAGTAGTGTTGCAAGCATGTGTTTCTTCTTTAGCCAGCTGGGGATTACTCGCTCCATTGGTACAAATTTGATCAGAAACGCAAAGGCTATGACTCCGAAGACTCCGGCAATAACGGCGCTCTTCCATGTTGAAGCAGATACCCCCATGGCTTCGATTCCACCAGGGGTGGAGATTAGATTCAACACGAAGAAGTTTGTATAGAAGCCATACAGCGAGTAGAGCTTGAAGTTGGCAATTAGGAATGCCAGCAGAGAATAGGCAGTCAGAACTGCCAAAAGAGATAGCATGATGTACAGTTTTGGTAGGTGTTTGAACCTAAGAGTGATAGCAGCGAGCGTATAGATAGGAAGGCAGAGCAATGCAGACCACACTATTAGGGTGATAATCAGAAAACCACTGACTATAAGCGTTTCACTTCCCGGTAGTGTTTGAATTAAAAGGGCAATCAGGGCTAAGAGCCAGAGAAGAAGAACGGATCTGATCAGGTATGGGTGCTCTCGAAGCATGGACTGACCCTATTTTAGCGTGAATGAAAGTGGGTACTCTAGCGATGCTTTCTTAAGCCAATTTTAAGCCTTTTTTGCTCTTAACAAACCCTTTAGGCTACAACTGTAAGTTAGCCGCCACGTTAACATATTTTGGTGGTAACGATGTCCTTAGCAGTAGCGGTAAATTCTATCTTACTCAGCATCAGGCTTTCACTGAATTAATTATTTAGACATACTGCTATCCTTTTGCTAAATGTCTTCTCTAAGATGCCGTCGATCTGGATTCATTTCAGAGCAGAATATTAGTTTCTACTATAATATGCTGAAATAATTAGAAAAATTATTCCCTCGAATAGTAGATTTAGTATCTGTCGTCTCTTCAAATGTAATTGTTCTCTTCAGGGTATGCCGTGGCGCATTTTGATAGAAGTCCCCGCGAGTCCTCTGCTATAGTATTCAGTAATTAAATAACGCCTCAGATGTAAAAACACAGTTGGAGAAACAATGAATAAGCTTCTATCGAGTTTACTAATACTCACGCCGTTTATGGCCTGCAACAGCTACGCAGTAGAGGAGGCTGATCCTGCCTTGGCTGAGATCGTTAATTTCCGCCAATACAGTCCAACCTTCGCCAGTGCAGGGCAGCCTAGCCGCGAGCAGTTTGCGACGATAGCGGAGCACGGCTTCGAGAGAATCGTGTATATAGCCTTCACAAACAATCAGAATGCGTTGACGGATGCGGACCAGGTAATAAAAGGTCTTGGCATGGAGTATATGCAGGTGCCGGTGGATTTCGACAACCCTTTGCCCGCAGATTTTTATGCATTTGCCGATTCCATGCAACGCAATACTGACAAGAAGACGTTACTGCATTGTCAGGTCAATGCCAGAGCCACGGCGTTTAGTTTCCTCTATCGAGTAATCTATGAGGACGTGCCAATTGCGCAGGCCAAGGAAGATATGAATACCGTATGGCAGCCAAACGAAGTATGGCGTGACTTTATCTTCGCGGTGATGAGTGAGAATGATAGGTCGCCGGAGTGCGAAGGCTGCGATTGGACGCTTCCACCGCCACGAGTGCAGTAGGGTAGCTCTTTAGAAAATTGCTTACTTTATTCGAAGGATAAAAAAGGAGAACTCAGTAGGATGATGCCTCAGGATAGATAGTTTCCTATAAGAATAATAAAAAGGGTGAACTCTCGTGAGTTCACCCTTTTTTGTTTTCGTCTTTCTTTCTAACTATAGGTGCTGAACTAGTCAGAACCACCTTGGTCTACGTTCTTCCAAGTATAGAATCCCATGAACATCTCTTCCCAGCTTTGCTCACCCCAGTTGATCTCAGTATTAGCATCTGGGTTGAATGTATTCTGTGAAGAGTTATCGAACGCGCCAGTTGCAACAATCTTGGTGCCAGCAGGAATTGAGAGAGGCTCTTCCAATTCATGTGCTAGCTGCCAGTTGAAGGAGTAGGCAGGAACCGATAGCAGCAATTCTTCGCTGCCGTCAGGATATTGTGCAGTGAACTTCATGCGCTTACCGCGGAAATGCATATGCGGCATAAGGCTATACAGTTCCGCATCTTCAGGAACAAGTGTCACTAGCTCCATCTCATGATCTTTCGCCTGAGCAGGAATGGCGATTGAGAAGGCATTGCCTACGCCGCCTGACATTCGCTCGTTAGGCACTTCACCTTCGTCATAGAAGTAGATGCCGATCTCAGTCGAGTCAGTAGTCTCTTTACCTGAAGTGGTGTAGTGCATTTGCAGATTAAGAGTGGTGCCAGCTTTTAATAGGCCGCCAACGCCAGGGGGGTTAAGCGAAATATTGTTACCTGGAGCATAGCCGGCGACAGAGCCTAGGTCTGGATCGCTACTTCCTAGGAAGGTGCCTATATCAAACTCAGGGATTTCCTTGAAGATCGCGCCGATGTCGGGCTGTTGGCCTGATGCTACCGCGGCGAAAAGCGTAGCGCGAATCGACTGTGCTTTCTCAGCTGGCAGGGATGCTAGTAATTCCATTAGGATTTGCTGAAAATCAGGGGCACCTTCTGGCGGGACAACCGTGGTAATAATGTGGTGAAGCACGGCCGGATCGCCAGGAACAACTTCACTACCCTTAATCCAGACGTCTTTATCCAGGCCAAGATCGATAGGGATATCCATGTAGTCTACAACGCCTGTTGCAGGAATGGATTGCTCAGGAACCTTTACAATTAAGTCAGGCTCGCCGAGGGACCACTTGTCAGTTGGCCATGTTAGAGCTGTTAGGGGGTCGTTCTCGCTGTCCACTTTAGAGCCACTGTCTACCCAGCGCACAAGTTTTTGCATCTCGATGTCACTAAGATTCATCTCGTTCTTCATCTTGTGACCGACTTTGTTGTCAACCTGACCTGGGGGCATGCGCTTAGTCATAACCACTTCGCGAATCATCGGTGACCAGCCTTGGACGGTAAGACTGCTATCCATGGCGAAAGGGGCGATGCCGCCGTCGCGGTGACAGCTAGCACAATTCTCGGCGATTATTGGTGCGATATCGTTCTCATAGGAAAGATTTGCGTGTGCATCTAGGTTTGAAAATTCGATTGCAGGGGCGTTGCTTGCAACAGACACCATCTCGAAATTTTCGCCAGCGAGCGCTTCCTTGAGCGAAGCTTCCATACCGTCTATGGGGCCACGGTACAACAGCTCGAAACTGTTTGGATCGTAAAGAACCGCTTCATCTACGTGGCTCACACCTAGCATTTCAGTTACGAGTTGGGCGTCGTCCATCAATACTGGAAGATCTAGGCCCAAGGCCGTAACTTCGCTCTGTATTAGGGCGCGATCACTATGTAAGCCGGGGTTTAGTAAGAAAAATTGAACGCCTTGCTCAGCATATATCTCTTGGAGTGCTTTTAAACTTGCTGCGTCGTCTTGGCTATTCGTCATAGGCATGATGACTACAGCGCTGTGATCGTTGTACCAAGCCATGTGCTGGATGGCACCTTGATGGTCGATCAAAGCGAAATCACCAACTCGTTCGCCGGCATTTGCTGTGCCCGCAACAATAGCTGCTACGAAGGCTAATCCCAAAAGTCTTTTCACGTCTTATTCCTCTTTATTTAAAATTTATACTACTAGGAAATCTGTCCTGAGCTCCTAAGTTTACTGGTTTCCAATAAGATTGCAGCACATTTTAATAGTTTTTGTTACTAGACTACTCAAATTGCTGCAGGCCAGTGGCTACGGGCTATATAGCGGTTTATGGGATACATTGAATATTTTTGAATTGAATGAAAAGCTGCATAGATTAGTAACTGAAAAGTGAAATCAAATTAAGGGTCCGTTCAAGCCATCGAATCGACCTAGAAGGCTCTCGATTCAACTACATTTGCGCCGCAAAATAAATTGGCACTTGTCTAGGCGAGATTTTGACTTGCACAAAACTCACCTTGCGTCGTAATAACCGTCTAAGCACCGAAATTGAGGTCTTTATTTATACCGATCGTCTGTTGATTAATGCGCTGTATTATCTTCTTGCAGCCGTCATAGCAGTCCCACTTTTCAAGAAGATCGGTCTAGGATCAATTTTAGGTTATTTGTGTGCCGACATCGTTTTAGGTCATCCTACAATAGGAGTTATGACAGATGCGGATCAGGTGCTGCACTTTGGCGACTACGGCATAATTTTCCTCCTGTTCACCATAGGCTTGGAACTAGCGGCAGAAAAGCTGTGGAATATGCGTAGTCATATCGGCCTGACAGGGCTCCGTCTACTGACGCTTAGGCGATTTGAAGTCTGCTTGACGCTACAAGTGTCCAATGTAAGCAAGCGAATTACTGGCATCTAGGGGCGGTTTCGCTTTACCATCCCCGCACAAGCATCGTCGCAGATATTTGCCCTGTTACTGATCCTGTTTACAGGGATTGAACGTAGTAATGGGTTGTCGCCACAATCAGGAAATCAGTCGTAACCTTATGTCAAAAGCCATCTTATTGCTAAATCTCGGTACACCAGCCGAACCAACTGCCAAGGGTCTGCGAGACTTCTATAAAGGTTTCTTTTCGGATCCTTTCGTATTCGATATGAATCCATTGGGTCGGTGGTTACTGCGTAATCTTATCATCTTGCCATTTCGCGCCCCAAAGACCGCTAAGGATTACGCGACCATCTGGATGGACGAGGGATCACCGTTGAAGGTCTATGCCGATAGGCTACAAGCGAGTGTGCAGAGCGCTTATGCAAGCGCCGGAGAAGATGTGTTGGTGCTTAACGGCATGGCCTATAGCCAGCCATTCATACCCGAGGCAATGGCAGAGCTAGAGAGTAAGGGGATATCTAAAATCCTAGTGCTGCCACTTTTTCCGCAGTACTCGACAGCAACAACTGCATCCGTATTTCATGAGGTGAAGCAGGCAGCAGCCAAATGGAAAACCCATCCCAATTTACAATTCATCAATGACCTTTATGCTGAGCCCGCGTTCGTCCGAGCTTGGGCAGACCTCATTGGTAAGCATATTAAAGAAGAGCAAGTGGATCATGTCGTGTTCAGTTACCACGGTCTGCCTGAGTCGAACATAAAGAAGGCAGACCGTCACGACGTCTGTGGGTTCGGTAGCTGCTGTGAGCAGATCTCAGACAAGAATCGCCTCTGCTACCGAGCGCAGTGCGTTGGGACTACCAAGAATGTCGTTGCAGCCTTAGGCTGGGGCGAGGAAAGATACTCTATCGCTTTCCAATCTCGGTTTGGTCGCCAGGCTTGGATTCAGCCTTATCTCGATGATCACCTAGAAACATTACTTGCATCTGGCTGTAAGAAAATAGCCGTAGTCACTCCCTCGTTTGTTTCAGATTGTCTAGAAACCATTCATGAGATAGGTATCGAATACCGGGAACAATTCATGGAGGGAGGCGGTGAAGTTTTTCAACTCGTGCCGAATCTCAACGATGAGCCAGTCTGGTTTAGCTCGGTTTATGAAATCTCACAGCGACACTTGAGAGAGAATCAGAAATAGTCGTTGAAGGTTGAGCTGCGTCAAGTCTTCGCCTTTTTCAGCTTTCTTTCTTCCTGCGACGATCTACGTAACCTTGAGTTTTTGAGAAAACTCATCAGCTAGGTACGTTTTTTCTTTTACTATTTCCTTTATGATCTGAGTTGCTCGCCAGATATCTTCAAAGCGAAGGAATAGGGGGGAAAACCCGAAGCGTATAATATCGGGGCTGCGAAAATCTACTACAACGCGAGCTTTGTTCAAGGCACGGCTAATGGCATAGGCATCTGCGTGTGAGAACGCCAGTTGTGTTCCTCGTAATGCAGAATCCGCCTTGGATTCTAGAGCCAGGCAATGCAGGTCTTTGTCGTTCGTCACTAAATCTAAAAATAGCTCAGCTAAAGCATTGGCTTTTCTATTGATATCGGTGATTGTGATATCCTCGAAGACATCGAGCGCGCTGTCCAATACCGCGAGCGATAGAATTGGTGGCGTGCCGGTGAGAAATTGCGCCACGCCTGCCGCATTCTTGTAATCGGGATCGAAAGTAAACGGTTCTCGATGGCCCATCCAGCCTTGAATAGGTTGCCTTATGGCGGCATGATGTTTTTTGTTTGCGTAGATAAAAGCCGGCGCTCCGGGGCCGCCATTCAAGTATTTATAGCCACAGCCCACAGCAAAGTCTACTTCCCATTCATCCATTTTTAAGGGGAGTACGCCGACACTATGAGATAGATCCCAGACGACAAGTATTCCTCTCGCTTTGGCCAATGACGTAAGCCGTTCAATATCATGCTTGTCGCCGTTGCGAAAATTTACTTGTGAGAGAAACAACACAGCTACCTCTTCATCCAGCGCTTGAGCTAGCTCCGGCTCTGCGACCGTTCTTAATATGCAGCGGGTTGGCCCTAACAGCGTCTCCAAACCTTGCGCAACATACAAGTCGGTGGGAAAATTTTCTTTCTGTGACAAGATAATATTGCGCGTAGGCTGCATCTGCATGCAGCTTGCTAAGACCTTCAAAAGATTTATTGAAACCGAATCGCAGCAAACAAGCTGCTGCTGCGCGGCGCCAATAAGCGTTGCGATCTTCTCCCCTGCGGTGAAGGGCAGATCAATCCATGCGTGTGTATTCCAGCTTGCGATAAGGCCTTTCCCCCATTGCTCCCGAACAACTTCCTGCGCACGTTGCTGTGAATTTTTCGTCAGTGGCCCTAGCGAGTTGCCATTAAGATAGATGATATTTGCAGGGACAAGAAACTCATCGTGCTTGGTGGAAAGGGGGTCGGACTGGTCTAGTTCTCTTATTTCCTGAGGCAGGGTGCTAGAAGTGTTCATCGAGTAACTCTAGTAGGTGACGATAAGCAAGGGTGCCGGGATGGGCCCAGTCGAAATGATTGGCTCCACTGCTGATAATAGTTCTCGCTCCTGACAATGTCGCCTGTGAAAGAGGAACAATTTCGTCAACATCTCCCTGTAATAGCACTGTGTTCTCATGCAGGCCATGATTGCTTGGGTTGGCATCGAAGTACTCTTGTGCGCGGTCGCTAATATCGCCCCCCATAAATAAAGGCGTCGCAGTCTGGCAGGTATTGCTGCCGGCCGCATAGCTCACCACATCCGAAATGGCAGCCAGTCCTACAATTAGATCAGGTTCCATATCAAGAAGTTCCGATTGAGCGCCCGCAAGCAGGGCAAGGTGGCCGCCTGCTGAATGGCCTAAAATAGCCAAATTTTCTGACTCTATTCCCTCTATATCGTTCAGGCTATTGATGCCGGCGATAATATCTTCAAAGGTTCCCGGCCAGGCGCCACCTTCATCACCGGTGCGCCGATATTCCAAAGACCAGACTGCAAAGCCGGCATCTGCAAGTGCGGAACTCAGGCCGTGACTATGGATGATGTCGAACTGATTTAGCCAGCAGCCCCCGTGAATTAGAACGAGGCTTGCTCGAGCGGGAGTCGTTGCAGGCAACCAGAGTTGACCAAACTGAAATTGATTCTCACCGTAGTTGTGAGTGAGGTCAGCCTCTCGATAGGGGACCGCGAGTACATCGGAGAAACTAACATTAGTCAGCTCAGTCTCCGCAGATAGGGCGAGCTCAGCTGAGAGTAAAATGAATAATGCGGCAACACTTAGTAGTCTGATCATAGTAATTCAAACTTATCAGATGCGAGCCCACTTGGTCACTGACTAATTTATCATTCAGTCTGAGTTCGTCATGGTGAATCTATGACCGGTCAAACCCATGAATCTTATAATAGCTTTATGGCGGGAGTGTTTGGTAAGCCATTCGCTTTTCATTATCTGAGCGGTGAGCTTCAGCATGATTACTACAGAGACCTGAGGACATGAAATGCAAGATACTAAGCATGGCATTCATTCTGGGGTCCACAGTCTCATTGTCATCGGCAGATAAAGAGGATGAATCTCCGTCCTATTCTCAACTAGAGTTTAGTTTTATTGGTTAGGAGGTATCGATGTCGAGACTGATGGCTATAAGGTGAAGCTGTCGCTCGTTCTCTGAGATGGTCTGGGCTGTGATCGACAGAGGCAATTCAGATGGCAATTTTGCCGGGGAGAATTACGAAAATACATAACACCGCCGGAAAACGCAGTTGCTGCTCCACCATTAATCATATTCTAGATGATAGCTACTGCTATAATTTATCTAGCAACAGAAGTTTAGCGAACTTGGTGTTTACTTATACCGCTACTGGTATTTAAAGGATATTTTATGAGACGTTCTTAAGCGCGAGGGTTTCCTTGACGAGCTACACCCTATCTACTAAGAATACGCGTTACTAAATAGTAGAGTGACCACCTCACAAAAATAATCGCCTTACTAGTAAATTTGCTTATTCATTTTAAATGCTAGATAGCTAGAGTATTGACTCGTCAACTATCAAAAAATACTTGGGGGTTCAGCAACAGTGAGGTTGATGTCGATACTCTACGCCTCAGGTTTCGGGATAACTGGACAGACAGGCTTGAATTTAATGCAAGGTATTGCTGGAATAGCATCAAGGGTGCTGACAATGATGACGGTTTTCAGGTGGGCTTTCTGTATGGATCAAGAGGGAGTTCACACTTAGTGGCGGAGAGCGAAACCCTAGGTGGCGACCTTGCAATCGATACGCTTACAGCAGGCATTGGACTTATTTTTTGATAGTGTCTCAGTGCGGCGTTGTTAAATGTTTCTAGTTTATGCGCAAGAAAAAAAGGAGTGCGATCATTAAGATCGCACTCCTTTTTATTTGTAGGCTCTTAAGTTCGCTAGAACCAAGTGCTCTAAGCACTAATAGCGCGCTTCACCAGATTTTGCATTAATGGAATTTTAAATCCATTGTGAGCTAGTGCGCGAGCGCCATCCGTTGCCATCTCGGCGACAGATTCTGCAGTGGCAGCATTCTTCGCTTGGCCTCGAATTGCATTTTCCACGTTTGTCACGCGACGTGGTGTGCACTGTACTGCACCACAAACGATACGGGAATCTTCCACAACACCACCGCTAACCTTGAAGGCGGCCGCAACGTTAACCAAAGAGAAATCCCATACGTTTCTGTCTGCAACTTTCTCGAAGTAGAATGAGGCATTGGCCCAAGTGTTTGGAATTCTTACCGCTGTTAGAATTTCACCTGTGCGCAGCGCAGTCGTGCTTAAAATATCGTTAGCGGGGCCAACGAAGTAATCCTCGGCTGCAAGCGTGCGTTCACCGCTAACACTACGAATGACCATGGTGGCATCCAGCGCAACTAGAGCAGGCGCAGTATCTGATGGGCTGGCAGCAACACAGCGGCTAGCTTCAAACAACGAGTGATCACGGTTCATACCCTGAGGTGTGTCCGCGTAGCACAGGTTACCGCCAGCTCGATAGCAAGACAGACCACGGCGGTAGTACCAGCAGCGAACGTCTTGTGAGACATTGCCGCCAAGTGTACCTATGTTGCGAATCTGTGGGCTTGCCACTACGCCAGCAGCTTGGGATAACAAGGAGAACTTGTTCTGGATAATGCTGTTTGTGGCAACTTCTGTGATTGTAGTAAGAGCGCCGATTTCAATACCGTCCGCAGTTTCGCGAACTCCCCGGAGTGATTCGATAGCACTCAGGTCGATTAATGCATCAGCGTCTTTTGCTCTATCTTTTAACCAGCCATAGGTATCCTGGCCGCCCCCAACTAACCAGCCTCTATCGGCGAGCCGATCGGCGATAGCTAGGGCATCTTCTACCTGTACCGGTTGGTACAGTTCCATATTGGGCATTACGTCATGAGATGGCATAGATAACCTCTAGAAAGTGTTAGTTTTAAGGGACTTGGTGCTGTAGGAATTACCAGCCAAGTGATTAATGATCATATCCGTCGTGGTCGGTGCTGTGTTAAACAGATGACCTTCCAGCGCATCGGATATCGCGCTAGCCAATGCAGCGGCAGATGCGCCCTGAGTTGGCTCGCCAATGCCCCGTCCTCCCGTTGGATTCTGAGGATCAGGTATGTTCACACCGCCCATCTTGGTATTCAGATTTACATCCAAATAAGTCGGTGGCTTGTTCTGGTACAGGCCAGTATTTGCTGGTAGGCCATTCTGTGGATCGTAGACATGACGCTCCAAGGCGGTCATCCCGACACCCCAGACGGCGCCGCCGCGCATGGCATTGTCGAAGTTCTTCGGATGTACCACGGTGCCGCAGTCGGCAATCGCGGTGTAATCCAAGATCTCGAATTTGCCCGTGTCTTTGTCCATTTCGATTTCGCAGAAACCAACAACTACGCCAGGAGGTTGACCCTGCCCCGGGATGTTGTCCTTAGCAACGCCGATCAATCCGCTGCCAGCGAGGCCTTGAACAGCAAGCTGAGTCAGTGGGTTGATATCGTCAGGAAATTCCTGCCCGCTATACTTTCCACCAAGCTCCATCGCTCGTTGCGCGGCCTGTGCATACGTCAATCCAATGCTGGAATCACTGCTTTGATACACTCGTTCGTCACCGATTACGTAGTCATCCGCTGAACCACCGAGGTCGTTTGCGGCGATTTCTTTGAGCTTGGTGATCGCGTCCTGTGCCGCTACCCAATTCGTTCGAGTGTGGGTGAAGATGGTATTAGAACCGCCCTGACCAGAACTGTGAGGTAGATGCTTGTCCGATCTGCCGTGGACAATCTCGCAACGCTCCCAAGGCACTTGGAGAACCTCCGCTGCAGCACGACAAGTGCCTGCGTAGGAATACGTTCCTAAGTTGCCGACACCACTGTGGATAAACAATCTGCCGTCGGGTGCGATACGCAAGAGTCCGTCATAGCCTCTGCCGCCTGCACCGTGATAACCGATGCCTACGCCTATGCCGCGAACCTTGCTGCCATTCACTTTCGGCAGGGCGAGCTTTTCATCCCAGCCAAATGTGCGCGCGCCTTGATCTAGAGCTTCGCGTACGAATGCGCTGGTAACAGGACCCTGACTGCCGCCTTGAAAACCGTCACTGTCCAGGACGTTAACCTTGCGGAACGCGACCCGATCCATGTCGATTGCTCTTGCGATGTTGTCTGTCATTGGCGCGAGTACCGCCGCCATTTCGTTCTGACCCGGTCCGCGCTGTGCGCCACGAGGCGTTGTGTTGGTATAGACGGAAATGCCGCGATAACGCATGTTCTCTGGCTGATAAGCTACGGTGACGTGCTGTGCCGAAGAGTTACCGCTACCGCCGCCGGTGGCGCCGCCATCGTTCACGATAACTAGGTCAACAGCAGTTACTTTGCCGTTATCCTTAACGCCTACCTTGATCCAACCTTGCATGCCGGAGCGCGCTGAGCCGATGTAAAATTCTTGCTCACGCGTGATACGCAGTTGTACGGGACGATTTAGAACACGTGCGAAGTTGCCGGTAATTGCCATAAACGGGTAAGGACCAATCTTGGAACCAAATCCACCACCTGTGGCTTCATTGATAAATACCAGGTCTGCCAAATCGATGCCTAACATGCGGGCAAGACCGGCGTTGTTTGCACTTTGACTCTGCGAAGAACCGTGGAAATAGCATTTGCCATTTTCCCAGTAAGCCATACCTGTTCTCGCTTCGAGAGAATGATGCGCGTAACCGATTGTGACGAATGGCTCTTCGATGATATGTGTCGCTTCTGCGAAACCAGCATCAAGGTCGCCGAAAGCCCATTCGGTAGTGAACTCGCCACCGACTGGCTCAGTGCCTGACTTGATCGCGTCGATAGCAGATTGTGGCCACTTGATATCGCGAATCTCAGCTCCTACGATCGGAGCGCCTTCGGGCCCTTCTTCACGCGTCCTGACGAGCACGTTTCCTTCGGGGTAGGCATTGCTGCCACCTGGGCTAAGGCTCTCGATAGGGTCGACGACAAAATCGCGGCGCTCGAAGTCAATGCGAATCTTGTCGATAGCCGACTCGGCAATCTCTTCAGATATCGCGGCGACGGCTAAAATTGGCTGACCGACGTAAGTTACATACTCCGATGCCAATGCCGGGTTTCCCGGAGGAGCGACCGGCGGTAAATCGTCCGCTGTAAAAACACCAACCACGCCGTCCATTCGAAGTGCTTCGGAAGCGTCGATGTTTACTACCCGGCCACTAGGCATAGGGCTGGTTAGCAAACGGGCGAAGACCATGCCTTCTCGCTTGTAGTCTTCTGCATACTTAATCTCGCCAGTTACCTTTCCGGGTACGTCTGGCGGTATAAAATCTTTACCTATATGAGTGCTCATGCTAGTTGCCCCGAGGCGCGCATCACGCCATTAAGATAATGTTCATAGGCTCCGCAGCGACAGAGATTTCCTGACATAGCGGCGATGGCTTCAGATCTGGTAGGGCGAGGATTGCGATTGAGCAAGGCCACCGCCGACATAACTTGACCCGGTGTGCAAAAACCACATTGGGGGGAGTTCTCTACGATGAATGCCTGCTGCACAGCATGCAGAGTGCCATCGCTGTCCTTAACGCCTTCGATGGATACGACTTCCTTGCCTTTCACATTTTGCGTTAGCACTGAGCATGCGTAATTTGGGACGCCGTCGACCAATACCGTACAAGCGCCGCATTCGCCGCGGTTGCAACCGATCTTGGTGCCGGTCATATTGAGCTTGTAGCGTAGGGTATTGGCTAGCGTTTCCGTTGGAAGTACATCAACGCGTCGTTCGCGACCGTTAACGTTGAGTGTTATCAAGCGTTCCGCAGAAGATTGTCCAGATTGGGCATTCGCTGCGAGGTAAATTCCCGTGCCAGTTGTAGCGGCGGCACCAGAGAAGATAACTCCCTTGATAAAACGTCTGCGTGTTAGTTTGGAATTCACTGACATTGCTCCGTTTTTCGTTGTAATTGAGTGCATGCCAAATTCTTACAATCTGCATGCTTATTTACCACTAATATAACTACCCTTGAGGCTATTAGTTTTTGCCGTAAAAAGCAACAAGTCCCGAGAGCCCTATCCCTCGCGAATGCCCGAAATACGGGGCTTACTAGTGACTGCTCGGCAAAAATCACACACTGTTACAATATCCAGGTGTCCGCTGCATGGCTACGATGCAGATTGAGGAGTCCTAGGCCGTACAGTTGTAGAATTGATCTTGCTATATCCACATCGCTGGATTAGCTTTCCTATGGCCTGCACCGCTGTATTGTGGGCTGTGCAACCACTAAAACTCATTCCGTAGCAGCTTGGAACTAGCGTATGAAACATCTAATTTTGCCTTTTTTGATCGGGTTGGTCTGCCAAACACCCGTCAACGCTCAAAGTGGTGGTTTCTCAGAGGCGATGATGACGGCCGCCGAATTGAGTAATTTTGAGCGTACCTCCACATTTGCCGAGGTCCTGTCAGTCGTTGCTGCACTGCAGGCGAGCAGTGATTTACTACATCGGGAAACGCTAGTCACGAGCTTGGAAGGCAAAAATGTGCCGTTACTGGTCCTGGCAGATCCGCCTGTAAGAACGCCCGAGGAGGCTAGAGCATCGGGTAAGCTGGTGGTCTACATACAGGGTAATATTCATGGGGGAGAAGTTGAGGGAAAGGAAGCTAGCTTAATCGCGATGCGCGAAATTTTACACGGCGACAAACAACATCTCTTAGAAAACCAGATAGTTCTGTTCCTGCCAGTCTACAACTCTGATGGCAATGATCAGATGAGTGGCGACTCGCGACTCTCGCAAGAAATGAGCCCACTTCTCGCGGGTCAGCGTACCGCGCACGGCTATGATCTCAACCGAGATGGCATGATTATCGATACCGTCGAGACAGCGGCACTGTATGCGAACCTAATACAGCGCTGGGATCCAGATCTATTGGTGGATCTACACACAACCAACGGCACTTGGCATGGCTACTCGCTCACCTACGCGCCTGCTTACCATACGGCGGGGGACGCTGCTCCATCAGACTATACTGCCGGCGTTATGCTGCCCGCGATACGGCAATCTATTAAAGAGAAATTTAACTTGGACTTTGATTGGTATGGCGGATTCGATTACCGAGATTGGCCGCCTACTGAATTGCGAACTTACCACCATGCGCCGCGCTACCTAACAAATAATATGGGTTTAAGAAATCGTATGGCCATATTGAGCGAGACGTTTGCGCATGATCGATTTTACAAAAGGGTTCACGCTGCGAATGCCTTCGTCAATGAAATACTCGAGTACGCGAACACGCATGCTGGCGAGATCCGAGAAATAAACCGACAGGCTGATGCGCGAGTCGTGGAAAAAATAGCGAACAACGCTGGCAGCTATCAGAATGGTGTTCAGTTCGAAATGGTGGCGTTGGAAGAGCCGTTGGACTTGCTGAGTTACAAATATATTCCCTATACTGCCGCCGATGGTAGCCAGCAATTCGTGCGCAGCTCGGAGATTGTCGAGATAAAAGGGGTGCAGAATTTTAATGCATTCAAGGCAATAAAGTCGGCTACAGTGCCGGTAGCCTATGTGTTTCCGGCGGAACTCGAGGTGCTTGCTGCCAAATTAGGCCAGCACGGGATCGAGGTCAGCAGGCTAGGGCAGGATCAGGAATTCGGTGGAGAGAGTTTTAAGGTCACAGAGATAGAAAAGCAAAACTTCGTGCAGAACAATCATCGAAACTCGCGCTTAGTAGGGGCGTTCGAGCCTGAAAGCAAAGACTTCTCGGCAGGCGACTACTATGTGGCTATGGATAACCGACTTGCGAATCTAATTTTCTATCTATTAGAGCCCGAGGCAGACGACGGCTTGGCTTATTGGAATATGTTTGACGACTACTTGGAACGAAAGTTAGAAAACGCGAGTTCGGTCGATTATCCTGTGTTCAAGGTCTTAGTCCGATAAGTTTGCGTTTCAGTTTCCATCGAATAATACTTTCTTTTAAGGTGCGGGACGAACCCACATTGTTCCTATAACGGTACTACCAGGATGTGCACCACCGGCAACGAACATTTGATCGCCAATAATCGCAGCGGCTGCTGAAGACACGGGCGCTGGTAGCTCGCCAATTTTTTGCCACTGGCCACTCTCTACTAAACGCAATATGTCAGCATCGTGAGACTTGGTACCACCCGCTGGAGTGGTGTGACCACCGAGCATGTAAATTTGCTTGTTGTGGACGAAGGTTGCGCCTTCAGCATGAGAATGCCCCTTAGGGAGGTCGGGCCCAATGCTCCAGGAATCATTTTGCGGATCATAGATATCTGTTCTAGGCTGATCCAATTGCTCGCTGTCATGATGAAACTGGCCGCCAATGGCATATATTTTTCCGTTAAGCACTGCTGTTGAGAATTGATTGCGCGGTACCGGCATGGCGGCGGCATTGGTCCAGGCAGCGGCTCCCGCTGCCCACTCATCCAGATCTAACACCCAATGATCACTTGAATCTGTGTCTCGGTCACTCATTAGCCCACCGAAGTAATGCATCTTTCGGCCTACTATGGCTAATCCACCGCCGGCTCTAGCTTCTGGCAATAGAGGCGCTGCGGTATATCGATCTTGATCGACATCGTAGCTCCACACTTCTGCGATAGCGTGCCCCTTATATCCATCTTTGAACCCCCCCGCAAACCAAACAGTGCGTCCATCGAGTACAGTGTTCATATGAGTAATAGCACTGGGAAGCTCTTGGATTAAGGTCCAACTACCGTCTTGTGGATCGAATATCTCTGCGCGTTTGCTGCTTACTACGCCAAAGGTATAGCCACCAAAGACATACAGTTTTTCATCGAGAACAACGGTTCCAGGTTCCCACTTCCCAACTGGCATATCAGGCAGTGCCTGCCATTCACTCTGACTCTGAGAATACATAGCACCACTAAATAGAGACAGGGTGGCAAAAACACTTAGGAGTGCTGCGAAAACACGACTTCGATTTCGCTGCAAAGTGGGTGACGGATAATTCATTCTGCTTCCCCGAATTTTATTGGCGCCTCAGCAACCCAAATCAGTTTGTTTTCCGCATAAACCTAGGCGAACTAGGGTGACATAGAGCAGAGCCAGAATAACACTAATCAATTCTTGTAAAAATACCCAGTACTTCAGGGCTGGGAATGCAGCCGTAGGCCTTAGTTGGTGGAGGATGTCGCGCTCGTTTGAATTGCATTTTCCGGTCTAATTGTGCGACTCTCAGTGGTTCTGCTTTATCTAGATAAGATCCAAAAAGACTTGGATTTGGAATTCTGTGGAGAACGCTGCCTTGCATGGGCAGCCAGAGTTTAGCAATCAGAAAAAGTACTGGAACGTTATCATGAGCATTAAAAAAATCAGACTACCAGTTACCCTAAAAACGTTTTTGCTTTTCCTGGTCACAGCCCTTTTAGGTGGCCAGGCGAATAGTCAGCAGACACTAGTTCATACTGAGGTTCAGGCGAATTCTGGCAAGAAAATCTACGAACTTAATTGTGCGAGTTGTCACGGGTTGAATCTTGAAGGCGCCACAGTCGTGCCAAACTTATCAGGCCCTGATTTTGCTGCTCGTTGGAGTGGCGTGTCGATAGACCAACTTGCAACTCAATTGCGTAGAATGCCCCCCGGCTCAGCTACAGGTCTCGATGATCAAGCCTATGAAGAAATTACAGCCTATATTCTTGACTACAATGGAGTGAACCCAGACTCAGAAGCGTTGGCACCGGGAGTTGATTTTCAATCGAATCGCCTACTGCCCGAGATGAATGACGGGCCGAGAGTTCTGATCGAGACCAATGTTGCAGATGGGGCAGAAGAAATTCTGGCGAAATTAACTCCAGTAACTGGCGAAATGTTGAATAATCCTCCAGAGGAGGATTGGCTACTTTGGCAGCGCAGTTATGACAATCAGGGTTTTAGTGCGCTTGATCAAATTAATAAAACCAATGTTGATGATCTCTCCCTAGCCTGGCGAATGCCATTGCAAGCGGGGCCAAATAATCCCGGCCCGATTGTTCACGACGGGGTGATGTTCTTATTTACGTTCCCCGACACAATTCTTGCAATTGATGCTACCAATGGTGGGCTGTTATGGCGTTACCAGCATGAGTCGTCTGTTCCCTCCAGCCAAAAAAAGGGGATTGCCCTGCATGATGACAAAGTCTATGTGCCTACTTCTGATCTGCATGTTCTGGCGTTGAGTGCGAAGACTGGGGAGCTTATCTGGGATCATGAAATAGAAACTGAAGAAGGTTTAGTTGGTTATCATTTGCGCATGGCGCCGATGATTATTGGTGATACGGTCATACAGGGAATCACCTCACTACGCATCGCGAAGGGTGGCTGGGTACTCGGGCTTGATACTGAAACAGGCGAGCAGAAGTGGCGCTTCAACACAATTCCGCGACCTGGTGAACCGGGGGGTAATAGCTGGAACGGTTTAACCATGATGGAAAGAAGTGGTGGCTCAGTGTGGAACGCAGGCGCCTACGATGCAGAACTCAATCTAGTTTATTTTGGTGTGGCGCCAACTTACGACACAGGACCATTGTTATACCCGGTTAATAGAGATGGAATTACCAATGATGCACTCTATACCAACGCGACGATTGCCTTGAATCCTGATACTGGTGAGTTGGCGTGGTATTACCAGCACTTGGCGAACGATCAATGGGATTTAGACTGGGCATTCGAGCGGCAAATTGTAAATATTCCATTCCGCGGAGAAACCCGTAAAGCAGTGGTTAATGTTGGCAAGCTGGGTATTCTCGATGCTGTCGATGCAGCAACTGGGGAATATTTGTTTTCCATCGATATGGGTTTGCAGAATGTTGTTTCTGCGATTGATCCCGAGACTGGATACAAGACAATTAACCCCGATACAATTCCGAATCCGGAAGTGGTCAGCCTAATCTGCTCGAATCACTACGGTGCAAAGAGCTGGCCTCCCTCAGCCTTTAATCCGATAACGAATCGAATGTTTATTCCCTTGAACGAGGCCTGCATAATCGCCAGTACAGAGGGATATTCAGTAGTAACATCGGGCGTCAATTTCGCCGCCGCTCTTAATCCAGACAGCAACGGTAGTATGGGGCGGATTCAGGCAGTTGATATGTCAGAGCAAGAATTTGCCTGGAGGCACCGTCAACCCAGCCCTATTATTAGCTCGGTACTTGCGACGGCAGGTGGACTAGTTTTTGTTGGCGATCTAAATCGCGGGTTTAAAGCACTGGATGAGGAAACTGGTGAAGTGCTATGGGAGTCACTTCTTAATGATGTTCCGAGCTCGACAATAGCTACTTACTCTGTAAACGACAAACAGTATATCGCATTGGTTGTGGGCCAAACTGGCTATCATGTTAATGACTGGACACGAATGTACGGATATTTTGCTGAAGATGAAGGTATGCCAATAAATGATTCACCAAAAGGTGGTGCGGCCATTTGGGTTTTTGCATTAGATTGAAATTGATTTCACCCTATAGGCTAATTATCACCGCCTCTTGCTCTTTAGATTCTACTGATCAATTTCTGTTAAATAAAATACTATAGGGCCCGATACCGCCACGATCTACGACTAGGTGTTGGTAGGCGGACTGCGGTCCGGAGGTACGCACATAACTGGTTGTGCCCAATGATTTTACATCGGCACGATAGCGGCCGTGCAAATACTGGCTTAGCTCGATAGCTGTCACGTCGCCATTCTCATCTCTATCTGCATAACCTTCCCGAATTGCCTCGTCGAAGAAGACAGAGAGATAGCCTCCCGCCTGAAACTTGAATGCGACCTGTGAGGTAACGTCTTCTTCGGAGGAGAACAGACCCATGCGACCTGGTCGGGAAATGATATCTTTGGAGAAGCCGCCGCTGAAACAGGAATCCATCACCAATAAAATTGTGCCGGCGTTGCTGTTGTCCAGCAGGGTGGCTAATTCGTCATCTAACATCGGGCCATCGTAGAGCTCCATAGTTTCATCCAGTCCATCAGGATCGGAGCTGTTCGGGCCAGCTGCTCGAGGCACTCTGTCCCCGTGTCCCGAATAGAAGATCACCAGAGTATCGTCGGCGCCGATGTCCGCATTGATGCTATTCAGGGCTGCGCGGAAATTGTCACCAGTAGCACCGTCGTTGAGCAGAGTATAGGCATTGTCTGCATTCATGCCGGCGCCAGCTATCAGTGCATCGCGAGCTCGTATCGCGTCCTGATCAGTTAAATCGAGATCGTTACCTGTGCCGGGATAGTCCGCTATTCCCGCGAATATGCCATAGACCTGCGCTCCGGAAGCAGCGTCTGTGGAAACTGAACTGAGGGCATCGGCGGGGCGAACGGCGAGCTGATAGTTGCCAGTTTCACCGCTACTATAAGATGACACGAGGATGCGATAGCGTCCTGATTCTTGCAGTGTTAGCCGTAAGAGTGACTGATCCGTGCTGCCTTCATAATCATCGTTCTCGAATATTTCTCCAGCCGGCGTCTGTAGACTGAGTACAGTATCGAAATCACTAGCGGTAAGGTCGACTATTATCGTCTCGCCGCTATTGCCGGTAAAGAAAAAGCTATCTTGAAACTCATCGTTCTCCGCGAGTTGATCGCCGTCAACTAAATCTCCAGATACCGAGTCGCCGACGTGTAGGCTGCCCGCAGCAACTTCCGAACCGGCGCCTGCCGACAGATCAGTTACTTCTGCGATGTTCAGCCGGTATTCGCCGGTCTCTCCACCTGTGAAAGAGCTAACAAGGACTTCATAGTTTCCCGCCTCCGGCAGGATAGCTTCGATTCGACTATTCGAGCCATCAGTATCATCATTGGCCAAAGTTTCTCCGTTTGGTTGTCTGAGAATCAAATAAGTATCGAAGTCATCGGAGCGTAGATCGAGTGTCACGGATTGACCGGGCCGACCTTCAAACTCATAGCTGTCATAATATTCGCCATCGGTGAATGTGTTGTCCTCATCGATCAGCACACCACTAATCTGCTGGTTAAGAGATTCCAGCGGTCTTTCGTCGGTTGTGAATTCTAGTGTGTAGCCGCCACTTTCATACTCGGCATAACTTGATACGATTACTTCGTAAACTCCCGTCTCTGTCCTAGGAATAGAAACTAATGAGCGATCGAAGCTGGCTTCATAATCGTCGTTGGTGAATTCTTCGCCGTTAGGAGCTCGAACCGTGAGGAAAGTATCGAACTCGCCCGAGCGCAGATCGACAATCGTGGAATCGCCTCGGTCAGCAATGAAAGAATAGCTGTCGCTATAACTGCCATTCGCTCGGGTGTTGTCGCCCGCGCGGAGACTGCCGCGTTCGAAGCGTCCGCCGAGCATAACGTTGGATCCTGGTAGTAGGAGAATAGAGCCTATCTCAACTAATTCGCGACAGTCCGCGGCATCATGAAACATGTCTGTGTCTAGTAGTAGGGCTGACATGCCGCGCCCGGAAAATCGTGGATCATCGCACTGTCCATCGAAGGCCCAGGTGCTGCTATTGTCACCGTAGTCTACGCCGCCATTGCCGTTTGACGTTGACTCTTCAATAAGACGAATAGATCCTGCAAGAAACAGCTCGCGGCAATCTGTAGCATCGTGTAGCCGATCGTCTTCAAGAAGCGTGTTGGCCACTCCTTCGCCCTCGAACCTTGGATCATCGCATTGCTCATCATTAGCCCAGGTGCTGGCGTCGTCACCAAAGTCGATGCCGGCACTACTGGAAGCGGAATTGGCATCTGCTAAGTAAATTGAGCCAGCAATATAGAGAGCCCTGCAATCGCTCGCGTCATGCAAACGGTCAGTCTCGACAAGAGTGGGCGCCATGCCTTCCCCGGCGAAGCGAGGATCGTCGCATTCCTGGTCATTCGCCCAACTGCTTGCGTTGTCGCCAAAATTAATGGCAGACGCATCTGACTGTGCATGAGTGTTTGCTGCAAGGCACACAAAAAAGAGGCCAAGGGCGAGCGAGCAATTTCGCGCTGTGCTGATTGCACCGAAAGCCAGTGAATTTGTAGATTTGACCATCGTGATAATCGCCTTTAGCTCTGCTTACTTAGTGTTTTCTTTAGGTATTGCCCAGTATACGACTTCTTTATCATAGCCACCGCTTCGGGCGTGCCTTCGGCGATGATATTGCCGCCACCACTGCCACCTTCCGGACCCAAGTCGACCACCCAGTCCGCGGTCTTTACCACGTCCAGATTGTGTTCAATGACGACGATGGTATTGCCAGCGTCGCGAAGGTGATGCAGCACCTTGAGCAGTTGCCGGATGTCTTGGAAATGCAGTCCTGTCGTAGGTTCATCCAGAATGTAGAGAGTCTTTCCAGTGTCCCGCTTGGAGAGTTCTCGCGATAACTTGACGCGTTGCGCCTCGCCGCCGGAGAGTGTGGTCGCTGCCTGCCCTAGGCAGATATAGGACAGGCCTACTTCCATGAGGGTCTGAAGTTTACGTGCTATCGCCGGTACGGCATCGAAAAACACGCGTGCGTCTTCGATAGTCATATTTAATACTTCGTTGATGTTTTTCCCCTTGTACTTCACTTCTAGGGTTTCGCGGTTGTAGCGCTTGCTACGACAAACCTCACAGGCCACATACACATCGGGCAAGAAATGCATCTCGACTTTTACGAGGCCGTCTCCCTGACAGGCCTCGCAGCGGCCGCCTTTTACGTTAAAGCTGAAGCGACCGGGTTTGTAGCCACGCGTTCGCGCCTCCTGGGTGCCGGCAAAGAGTTCTCGCACTGGGGTGAAGATGCCAGTATAGGTTGCTGGATTCGAGCGCGGCGTTCTGCCGATCGGGCTTTGATCTATATCGACTACCTTGTCTAACTGATCCAGCCCCACTATCTCTTCATAGGGTGATGGGTTGAGAGTGGTAGCCTTGTTTAATTTCGTAGCAGTGATTGGGTATAGGGTGTTATTGACCAGTGTGGACTTTCCCGATCCAGATACGCCGGTGACACAAGTGAATAACCCTAGGGGAATAGTTAGATCTACCTTCTGCAGGTTATTGCCGGTCGCGCCTTTTAGGGTGAGCAGCTTTTTGTCGTCGTAGGGCACGCGATTCTTTGGTATATCAATTTTTTCCACACCGGAGAGAAATTTTCCGGTTAGAGATTTCTTCGACTTCATGATGTCGGCTAGCGTACCCTCAGCGACAATTTCACCGCCGTGTACGCCAGCACCAGGACCGATGTCGATGATGTGATCCGCGCTCGCGATCGCCTCCTCGTCGTGTTCTACCACGATCACGGTATTACCTAGGTCGCGAAGATGGAAGAGGGTATTCAGCAGCCGGTTATTGTCGCGCTGATGCAGTCCAATGGAAGGCTCGTCTAGGATATACATCACCCCGACCAGGCCAGCGCCAATCTGGCTGGCGAGACGAATGCGTTGCGCCTCTCCACCTGAGAGCGTGTCTGCGCTGCGATTGAGTGTTAGATAGTTAAGTCCCACATCGATCAAGAATTTTAGGCGGTCCTGAAGCTCCTTTAGAATTTTTTCCGCGATCTGGGCACGGGTGCCAGAGAGTTTAAGTTTCTTGAAATAATCGGCCGACTGCGCAACTGTCATCCCGGTGATGCTGGGCAGGTTTAATCCTTTGATTAGTACGTATCGAGCATCTTTCCTCAGGCGCGTGCCGCTGCAGTCGGGGCAGGATTGCGAGCTAAGGTATTTCGCCAGTTCCTCGCGGACATAATTCGATTCTGTTTCACGGTAGCGGCGTTCCATGTTGGGCAAGATGCCTTCGAAGGGGTAGCTGCGCGTGATCGTATCGCCACGATCGTTCACATAGTGAAAATCGATGACATCTTTGCCGCTTCCTCTGAGGATGAGATTTTGGTGCTTCTTAGAAAGTTTCTGAAATGGTGTCTCGACTGTGAAGTTGTAGTGAGCTGCCAAGGAGGTGAGCATCTGAAAATAGTAGATGTTGCGACGATCCCAGCCACGAATCGCCCCCTCTGCCAAAGCCAATGTCTCGTCGGTGATGATGCGACTCTCGTCGAAAAACTGTTTTACGCCTAGGCCATCGCAGGTGGAGCAGGCGCCGGCTGGGTTGTTGAAGGAGAATAACCTCGGTTCTAGCTCCGAGATGCTGTGTCCGCATTGCGGGCAGGCAAACAGGGAAGAGAACACGAGATCGTCTTGCGGCTTTTCGTCATTTTCACTGGTAATGCTGACTAGCGCTAAGCCGTCGGCTAATTGAACGGCAGTCTCGAAGCTCTCTGCGAGGCGCTGCTCCAGTCCAGGCTTGATCTTCAAGCGATCAACCACCACGTCAATGGAGTGCTTCTTGTTCTTCTCCAACTCCGGTGGAAATTCTATTTCACAGACCAACCCATCAACCCTAGCGCGTATGAAGCCGCTGCTGTTCAACTCGCTGAAGACGTGAAGGTGTTCTCCCTTGCGCTCGCGGATAATAGGCGCGAGCACCATAATGCGGCTGCCTTCGGGAAGTGCCATGACCTTATCCACCATCTGGCTGACGGTCTGAGCCTGTAGCTTTATATTGTGCTCTGGACAGTGCGGTTCGCCTACTCGCGCGAAGAGCAGTCGCAGGTAATCGTAAATCTCGGTAATCGTGCCCACTGTAGAACGTGGATTGTGGGACGTGGATTTTTGCTCGATGGAAATTGCTGGTGAGAGACCTTCGATATGATCGATATCCGGTTTCTCCATCATCGATAGGAACTGGCGCGCATAGGTCGAAAGTGACTCGACATAACGGCGCTGACCCTCAGCATAGAGGGTATCGAATGCCAGTGATGACTTGCCGGAGCCGGACAGCCCGGTGATGACTACGAGTTTATCGCGGGGGATAGTGAGGTTAATGTTCTTTAGATTATGGGTGCGTGCACCCCGTACGACAATCGAATCCATGACTCACTCACTGCGGTAGGCGAAACCGAGCATTATCGACAATTTGGGAGGCTTGAGTAAAGGACAGCTTGCGACTAAAAGCAATGAAGTTTATTTCGGCGAAAATTTCTAATGAGTGCGGGCTTGATATACACTTGGTGTGAAGTCCTGAATCAATTTCAGGCTCCAAATTAACAGCAATGCAACACCTAGTTATGTAAGTCCTAATCCGGGCGCTAAACTGGGTATTAATAGTGATACAACGGGTTTTAGTCGGGGAGACAGATAGTGGCAAGTCGAGGTGTAAATAAAGTTATTCTGGTTGGAAACGCAGGCAATGATCCGGAGTTCAGGGTCATGCCAAACGGCAATGGAGTGGCGAATGTCTCTCTCGCGACCAGCGAAACCTGGAAGGATAAGACTACGGGGGATCAGCAGGAAAAAACGGAATGGCACCGGGTGATTTTCTTCAATCGCCTCGCCGAGATCGTAGAGCAATACATAAAGAAGGGTAGCAAGTTGTATATAGAGGGTCGCCTGCAGACTAGATCTTGGGAACAGGACGGTGTTAAGCGCTATACCACTGAAATTGTTGCCTCAGAGATGCAGATGTTAGACTCGCGCGGCGGCGGAAACGCTGGCGACAACACATTTGGTCAATCTCAGGGTCAAGGACAAGGTCAGGGCGGCGGACCTCCAGCGGCTAGATCTACATCGGCAACGCCACAAGCGGCTCCTGCAAACTTCGACAACTTCGACGACGATATACCTTTCTAGGGATTTTCAGATCCCAGTCGAACTTTTTATGGGCTGTCTGCCGCAACGGTAGGACGGCCTAAATAGTTAAAATCCAACTCTCTCGGTTTGGCTCTAGCCCAGCTTCTTCTTGACTCGAGCCACGTTTGATCAGACTCTACGCACCTAGATAGTTAACCACGATCTCTAACAACACATTTTAGTAACGGAAGTCACTCAGCAGTGAAGTTGTTCTTAGTAGGGGCGAATAGTCCAGCAGGCAAAGGCCTGATCGAAATTTTGCGGAAAAACAAGATTCGTTTCCTCGCGCCTGCCGATAAGAACTTCGAGCCGGTCAACGCGGGCTCAATCGCCAAGATGATCACCGACTTTGCCCCTACGCAGTTGATCAACATGGCTGACTTTATTTCCAGAAACCACAGCGCGCTAAAGCGGGCAGAGTCCTCCGAACAGCGCTGTGAACGAATCAATTCACTGCTGCCGGCTATGCTGGCCCAGATCTGTAATCAGCTCGATATTCCTATGCTGCACCTTTCCAACTGTTATGTGTTCGATGGTGAGAAAAAACTAGGGTACAACGAGAATGACGAAACAAACCCTAAGGGTGTCTACGGCTATTACACACTGGCCGGCGAGCAGGCCGTAAGAGATCATCCTAAACATATAATCATGCGATCAGGTTGGCTCTTCGGTCAGCACAAAATAGGTCTAATCAAATCCTGGATTCATTCGATCAAGAAGCACAAGGGTGAATTGACAGTTTGGCGTCGTAGGTTTAGTCCGACATCAACGACTGATATTGCCTCAGCGATATTGGCAGTCGCTCAGCAGGTGGACTGTGACGCGAATGTCTGGGGTACTTATCATTACAGTGGATTGGAGATTAAGAAGGAGATCGAATTTGCTAGGCAGGTTCTCAAGTACGCTGCAAATCACGACGAAGAAATTTATCAATTGCTGGACAACACTACTATTCGCGAGAATCTACCGCGGCTGCCGGAACTACCCAACTCCACGCTTTCCAGTAAGAAAATATTCGATACCTTTGGCATTAAGCAGAAGTCCTGGCACGGAAATTTGCAGGAGACCATTAAGACGCTGTATGTAGGTCGGCTTCGTAGTGAGCTAAACGAATCAGAGAGTGGTATCACCTCATGACTATCTATCCTTTGAGTAGAGGTTAAGACATGTCACTGACCTCAATTGACACAGCCTTAGAACAACTGATGCCGTTGTTACCATTGATAACTGGGCAGGAAAGCGTGCTCCTAGAGCAGGCGGCAGGAAGAGTCTTGGCGGGTGATTGTGTGTCGCCAATTGATGTTCCTCCATACTGCAATAGCGCGATGGACGGCTATGCTTTGAAAAGCACCGACCTAGGGTCTGAAAATATTCAGCTGAAGATTACTCAGAGAATTGCAGCGGGCGAAGTAGGCCAACAGCTAAAATCGGGCGAGGCCGCGCGTATTTTTACAGGCGCCCCAGTACCTGAGGGAGCAGATGCGGTGGTGATGCAAGAAAACTGCAACGCCAATGGCGATGTCCTTTGCGTGCTACAGCAGCATATAAAGCCTGGCGAGAACCTGCGTCAGGCAGGAGGCGATATACAAGCGGGCGCGGTGATGATGGCAAAGGGTCATCGGCTAAAGCCGCAAGACATCGGCTTGCTTGCCTCTATCGGTTTGGAGTCCGTCAATGTTACTAGAAGACTGCGAGTGAGCCTGTTAACAACCGGCGATGAATTAGTGCAACCTGGCACGAAGTTGGAAGCTGGTCAGATCTACAATTCGAATTACTTCACGTTGCATGCACTGTTGAAAGGCTTGCAGGTAGAAGTGCTTGATTGCGGCATAGTAGCGGATGATTTCGAGGGAACCCGGCTAGCGCTAGTGGCTGCAGCCGAGCGCAGTGACTGTGTAATTACCACCGGAGGAGTGTCTGTTGGTGAGGAAGATCATGTAAAGGCTGTGGTTGAGCAGGAAGGGGAGCTACAGTTGTGGAAGTTAGCCATAAAGCCGGGCAAGCCTCTTGCCTGCGGTAAGATCGCGGCGACTCAATTCTTCGGTTTGCCTGGCAATCCCGTATCTGCTTTCGTTACCTTTGTGTTAGTTGTTAGGCCTTGCTTGCTTCGTATGTTGGGAGGTACGCAAGCCGCACCGTCTACATTTCGAGTAGCATCAGGCTTTGTAACTCCCCAGTCTGGAGAGCGACAGGAATATGTACGTTGTCAGCTAGCGCAAGGTGGGGATGGAGTGGTTTCCCTGCAGGCACTAAGAAATCAAAGCTCAGGAGTGGCTACGTCGCTAAGCCAGGCAGACGGCTTAGGCGTCGTTCCGCCCTATACAGCGGTCGCAATCGGCGATAATCTTGAATTCATTCCCTTTTCAGAACTAGTAAATTAATTCTGTGACCTGAACCTTATGTCGATGAAGTCTCGTAGGTTTTTATTTTCCCCGTTGGCTGCGCTGCTGTTGAGTAGCTGCCAGGCACCTCCGCTCGAACCGGCGGCAGAGGAGCCTCGCTCAGCGAACGATCCACTGGACATTCGGGTGTTGTCAGATGCCGAGGTTTTTACCGGATCGAGTCGTGCAGATAACCGGAGTATGATTCCTGATATCTTGTATGCGGCGTTACAGGCGCTCAGTGAAGATAGGCTGTTAACTCCAGTCGATGATAATGCTCATAGTCGATTCAAGCACGTACTCGCTATGGATCCTCGGAATGAGCTCGCATTGGAAGGGCTGCAAGATATCGTAGTGCGGTATCTGCAACTGGCGGAAGAATCGATGCGTCGCGGTATATTCGATGAGGCGGAGACCCTCTTGGGCAGGGCTCGTTTCGTAGACCCTAATCATCCGGGGATAGATAGTGCGGCACAGGCTCTTCGACTGGAGATGAATTCTAACGATCTCTTCTTCAAACTGGACTATCCAAACTACTCGGCTCATTCTGAGGCGGCTCAGAATGAACTTGCCGATATCGCCAGACAGACGAGAGAGCACGAAGCCTTCTTTCTGATTACTGCGCCCAATGATGATTTAGCGAGATGGATGGTGTCGGTGATGCGCGAGGCGGTATCCGGCTATCGACTGCGCGGTAATATCGAGCTCTCGAGTCGCCTTGGCATTCGTCTAAGGATGCCGGGTGAGGAGTAACTGGCTTTGAAGCGGTTGGTCGGGAGTTCGAATCTCTCTGGGCGTACCAAACTAAAAAGCCCTCCCTAGGATGGCTTTTTAGTTTTGCGGGTTCAGAAGGAAGAACTCACCTAACGGTGCTGGAGAACTGCGCGTAAGGAGTGGAATAGCACACAGGAAAGATGTACCACAGCTCAGGTTGCTTGCACGCATTCAGATCAGGGCAGGGCAGTTAGTTAGGGTTCCTGTCTGAACCAACTACACTGAACTAACACGCACTGGAAAGGATTCCAGCATGTTACAAGGTACAGTCTGGTTAAGTAGCCATGAAGCTGCCCCCCAGCATACACGTCACCGTCCCGAACAAACGCTACTCTATCAGATTGTGGAACAATACTATCCCCGGTTTCTGGCCCAGCTTGCCGCCGAGGACCGAACCCTATTAGCATTCTCAACCAGTCCATCTCATCGATTGGACTGAGGTCTAACTTGGAATTAGTAGATCACTAAGCTATTAAACTATCAGTGTCCCTCTTTCCCTCTAAATTTTGTTGAACACTTCTGCTGCAATCTCATAAGACCGCAGCCGTTTGCTGTGATCAAAAACAGAACAAACAATCATCAGTTCGTCAGCACCAGTCTGGGCTAAAAATTGACGGACTTTTGCCTCTACAGATTCAATAGACCCTACTGCTGAACATTGGCCTACCTCCTCAGCCATTTGCCGCTCGTCGGGTGACAGAGATTCTTCATATCCCTCTACCGGCGGTGGCAACTGCACTGGCGTACCTCTTCTCAGATTCACAAATGATTGTAACGACGAAGATCGCAGAAAGGTCGCTTCCTCATCCGTCGGTGCCGCACAGATGTTGAAACCTAGCATCACATGCGGCTTATCCAATTGCTCGGATGGCTTAAACGTTGAACGATAAATCTCAACAGCTGCATCCATGTAAGACGGAGCAAAGTGAGAGGCAAAAGCGAATGGCAGCCCTAACATCGCAGCAAGCTGTGCGCCGAATAGTGACGATCCAAGAATCCACAACGGTACATCCGTACCTGCACCTGGCGTCGCAATCACGCGCTGCCCTTGCTGAGGCTCTTTCAAATAGTGTTGTAGTTCAACGACATCACGAGGAAAGTCATCAACATCACCGGTGAGCGTTCGTCGCAATGCTCTCATCGTATTTTGGTCAGTGCCGGGTGCGCGTCCCAGCCCCAAATCTATTCGTTCCGGGAACAAAGATGCCAACGTGCCAAACTGCTCTGCAATCACCAGAGGCGCATGGTTAGGCAACATAATGCCGCCTGCGCCAACACGAATAGTGGAGGTTCCACCCGCTAGATGACCCACAACCACAGCGGTAGCTGAACTCGCAATACCGCGCATATTGTGGTGCTCAGCAACCCAGTAACGGTTATAACCCCAGCCCTCGGCGTGCTGCGCCAAATCAAGAGAGCGCTGCAGTGCCTCGCCAGAATTGCTGCCTTGAACAATGGGTGCAAGATCCAGTACTGAATGAAGTGCCATGGGATATCTCAGTTTTTCTGTTGTTTATAGGGTCGCGGAGTAATACGTCTGAAGGTTAAAACCCGCTCAAAAGTAGTAATAGGGGGGACAGCTTTATGCCTTTGAATTTCACCGAAATGAGAATAGTTGATTGGCTCATTATTAACGAATATTGGCCTTTAAGCCAATGGCTGACTATCCTTATTTGCTCAATAATATCCCCACATGACTAGAGTTTGAGAAGAGCCGGGGAAAGGAGCCTGATCTATTTTTGGCGGTGTACCAAGAATGTAGGCAGAGATGCATTTCCATCCTCAATAACGAAAGTATAGTTTTTTAAGATGCTGACTTAAATGAATATAACGATGCCTATTCTCTTCCTTGATGTTGAAATTCTTTAAGTTGTTAAATTGTAGCTGTCCCCCTTTAGATCTAGCTGTCCCCCTTTAGATCATCTAGAACAGCTATCTAGAGCTGCTTTCTAGATAGCTCTCTAAAAAATCCTCTAAACGGCTCTCTCAAATAGCGCAGCAATGCCTTGTCCGCCACCGATACACATCGTTTCCAATGCGTAGCGGCCTTCGCGTCGGTGTAATTCGTTCAACATGGTCGCCATGATGCGTCCGCCTGTGGCGCCAATTGGATGTCCCAGTGAAATACCTGATCCATTGACGTTCAGCTTGTCCATGTCCTCCCAACCCCAGCCCTTTAGAACAGCGAGTACCTGACAGGCGAAGGCTTCATTGAGCTCAACCAAGTCGATATCTTTCCAACTGATGTTGTTTCGTGCAAAGAGTTTTTCAACGGCAGGTACTGGCCCAATACCCATTGTTGCAGGATGACAGCCGCTGGCGGCCCAAGAGACAAACCAAGCCGTCGGATTGAGATTGAGCTCTTCTAACTTATCTTCGGCAACGACAAGGCACGCGGCTGCCGCGTCGTTCTGTTGGGACGCATTGCCCGCGGTGACAATCCCACCTTCATTGAGTGCGCGTAACTTTCCCAACGATTCCATTGTGGTCGAACCTCGAACACCTTCGTCGCGATCGAAGATCAGGTCATCTTTCTTTTTTTGAGGCACCGCGATAGTGACGAGCTCATTGTCGAACTTACCTTCATCCCAAGCCGCTTGCGCGCGTTGTTGTGATTGCATGGCGTAGGCATCAGCTTGTTCGCGGCTAATTTGGTATTCCTGCGCCAAGTTTTCTGCAGTTTCGATCATTCCAGAAATATGGCCAAATCTTGCTTCAGGTTGTGATCTAACGCGGCCACGTTCGAGCCTATCGTGTAATGTCACAGAGCCGCTGCGTGCACCTGCGCGCATGTTGGTTGTATAGTATTCAACGTTGCTCATACTCTCTGCGCCACCGGCAATGACAACGTCTGCCGCGCCGGTTTGAATCATCATTGCAGCATTGGCAACAGCTTGCAGCCCACTTCCGCACCGCCTATCGATTTGCGTGCCGGATACATGTAAAGGTAAATCGGCAGCTAGTGCCGCCCAACGACCAATGCAGGGTGCTTCACCGTTTGGATAGCCTTGTGCAAAAATGACTTCTTCGATTCGTTCTGGATCAATGCCAGATCGTTCTACTAAAGCGCGAATAACCAGCGCGCCTAGATCCTCAGCATTGAATGATTGTAATGATCCCTGATACTTTCCAACCGGGGTCCGTAAAGGCGTGACAATGGCGGCTCTTCTCATGATATTTCCTGTCGAGTAGGTTGCGACTCTTACTGATTGTTTAGTTGATTAGATTAATGCGTTGGACGACTGCTTGATGATACATCAAGTATTCAGGTAGTTGGGGCCCAGATTGGAGATAGTCTTTATTCTACTTGTACTCGGCTCGGTCTGTCGCTTATTCGTTATTACGGTGAAACTATAAAGAGCCTAAAAATGCTTGATCAAGATCATTGATAAGGTCATCTAAGTTTTCCAAACCGGCGTGAAATCTTACTATTGGGTTTGATGGTTGAAATTCGCTAAATTGTCGATAATTTTGAGGTGTAATGATTAGGGCTAAACTTTCAAAACCACCCCACGATGCGCCTATGCTAAATAGTTTCAATCGATCAAGAAACGGTTCAATTTCGAAGCCCTCGTTAAACACCACGCTCAACAATCCATTGCAGCCACTGGAATCCCGTTGCCAAATTTCATGGCCAGGATGATCGGGCAGTGCGGGATGCAATATTTGAGTCACCTCAGGGCGCTCACCGAACCAGTTAGCAAGGGCAATACTATTTTCGCCATGACGTTCCATGCGCAGGCTAAGAGTACGTATGCCTCGTAGGCAAGCATAGGCATCATCTGGTCCAAGGGTTTGTCCAGTAATATGGGCGAGAGATCGTATTGCTGCACAGGCACGACCTTTCGCGGCTACAGCTCCCATCATCACATCTGCATGGCCGCTAAGGTATTTAGTTCCAGCAATAACAGAAACGTCACAGCCAAGCTTCAACGGTTGATAGAGCCAACTTGAGCCGTAGGTGTTATCTGCGATAACAATTATGTCTTGCTTGTGTGCGTTCTCGCACAGTTTAGGAAGATCCATTATTTCGAAAGTTTGGGATGCTGGAGATTCAACGAGCAGCGCTTTGGTGTTTGTTTTCAACCACGCGGTGACATCAGTTGTTTGCCATGGAATATAGTCGATACTAACACCGTTTTTCCGCAGGTGTTTCTCGCAATAGTTGCGAGTCGCAGGAAAAATCGTGTCGACAATAAGTAAATGATCGCCAGATTTTACATAAGCCGAAAGCGCCCCAACAATAGTTGAGCCTTGAGCAACGGGAACAAGATCTCGTGATATTTGCGCAAAGCTCGACCGACGAGGAGCGAGCCGAGTTGGCGAGAGTGCGACTTCGCTGGCCGGGCGAGGTTCGGCCATGGCTGCTGGGGCTCAGAGACGGACGAGGCGAGTCACGACGCGTCCGGAGGTCGTTAGCTGCCTACGCGGCGGTAGTCGTAGCGGTACCGACCGTCTGAGGGGAGGACGAGGTGACGTGACCCGAATGTGCAAAGACAGCCGGTCGCCGGCCTCGTTGAGGCGGAACTCGTGGATAGAGCACACCGTTTTCGGCGCGAAAGACCTGCCGAAGTCGGCCTTCCGTGAGCTGCTGGCTTACCCTGACCTCATTTTCCCATGGGTCCCTCGATCCGATGGACCGACCCATCCGCTGGGTCGTGAAGTCGTAGGGGGCCAACCTGAGCACGGAGTCCTGCGCTGACTTCGGAGAGGATCACGCGCTGATGGACGGGAAGTTCGCCGCTCATTCTTCGGCGCGCGATGGGTCTGGCGATGAATATCAATTCCCCGACCACGCGATCGATGGCTTCGTCACGACGGTTTTCCGCCCCGGAAGTGTTGATGATCTGCCAGCTGCCGAGCAATGAGGCTGGAGCCTGAGCAGAGAGTGGGGTGCCGAGGGTGGTCAGTAGACCCACAGCACTGAAGATGATGAAAACGTGCAAGATACATGGGTGACAGCTTGCTCCCTAAGACGAGCGGGTAGGGCGGTTGATTCAACTCAGTTGTCTGATGATGCGATACATGCGGAATGGATACCAGTTCCGAATCGGTCGAAAAGTCTGATATCAGTGGGTATGAGCATGAAGAATATAGAGATTGCGACGGCAGGTGGATGGCGATTTCGGGGGTGAGTTTACGACTCCTGAAAAACAGGGACAGACCACGGTTCTTTTGAGAAGTCTAAGCCCCGGCAAACCCAATCGTTTAAAACGTGGTCTGTCCCCGGTTTACCTGTCCCCGGTTTACCCCAGGGCGAGCGCCGCCGCAGATAGGCTTGTTTGATGTCACCTAAAGTCTCAAGTCAGGTATAAAACTTGCTGCCACGGAAGGCGGCGGGGCAGGTGTCGGGCTGAAATTCAATTCCGCTCAAAAGAGAGGAAGCAGCGGGTTCGTGGACTGCTCGGTTGGTCGGTTTTGGGGGGTTCTTGATAGTTGGCTGAGCTAGCGGGAGGAGCTTTTACAAAGAAGGGGGGACATGGACTTGATTGGAGATAGTCTTTATTCTACTTATACTCTGTATCTAATGCATAATAATGCTGCAAATTATTTTCAAAGTGGATAGTTCAAAGTGGACTTTAAAAAGTCGATAGTTCAAGGAATTAAAAAGTAATCTGAAAACTAATTTAGAAGAAATGACATGAAAAAAATCTTCCTCCTAATGATCATAATTACTGGCTGTTCTTCTGAATCTTCTCAGCAAAACAGTGCCCTCAATGAAAATTGGGATACTTACCTGGGCGATCCGGGAAGATCCCACTACTCACCTTTAACTGAAATTACCCAAGAAAATGTTTCTCAATTAGAACTTGCCTGGACTTATGATTCTGGCGAATTACGAGAAGGCAGTTCCAGCATGTATACCAGTCCCATTATTGTGGATGGGATTCTTTATGGACTTTCTCCGAAACTGGTAGCCTTTGCTCTAAACGCTGCAACAGGCGAAGAACTCTGGCGCTATGACACTGGCGGTCCTGGCGCATCACAGCGTGGCATGATGTGGTGGGAGGAGAACGATGATAAGCGCATTATCTATACTGCTGGGGCAGAGCTAATCGCGTTAGATGCCGACACCGGGCAACCTATTTCTGGTTTCGGTGGCAACGGCAGGATAGACCTGCGTCCCGCCGAGAAAGACGCTCCCTTTTTCACCAGCGTTCCTGGCGTCGTTTTTCAAGATAAGTTAATTCTTGGTTTTTCTACTTCAGAAAGTGCTAATTCCCATTCGGGGATGATTAGAGCTCTTAACGTCCACACCGGACAAGAAGTTTGGCGATTCAACAGTCTGCCGTTAGAAGGTGGTCTTGGGTCGGAAACCTGGGAAGAAGGATCTTTGGCTCATGCCGGGGGTGCTAATAATTGGACGGGAATGACTCTTGATGAAGAACGGGGCATGCTATATGTCCCAACTGGTTCCGCAAATCCAGATTTTTATGGCGCGACACGGTTGGGCGATAACTTGTTTGCAAATAGCTTAATCGCACTTGACGCGTCAACTGGTGAGTATCGTTGGCACTACCAAGTTGTTCGTCACGATCTCTGGGATCGAGACCTCCCCTCCCCTCCGACACTCGTTCAATTAGAGCGAGATGGCTCATTAATAGACGCCGTGGCAGTAACGACTAAATCTGGTCATTTATTTCTTTTCGATCGAGATACCGGTGAATCTCTTTACGAAATTTATGAGGCAACAGGTATACCAAGTCAACTTACTGGTGAGATTGTTTCGCCAACCCAACCAGTTTCCTCCGTCGCTTTCACCCGCCAAGAATTCGAAATTACTGAGCGAAATTCCGCAGCAGTTGATTATGTATCAGAACTAATTGCACCACTGGACCAGAGACCTTGGGCTCCGCCATCAATCGAAGGAGCACTTTTATATCCAGCCTATGACGGAGGAGCGGAATGGGGCGGCTCTGCCTACTATCCCAATGGGCATAAGCTTATCTTGAACGCTACAGAAATAGGCGGGATATTGAAAGTTTATGAGAGACCTGCAGGATACGGTAGCGGGCTTTACGCGGAAAATTGCGGGTTGTGTCACGGCGCAAATAGAGAAGGCACTGATCGCGGCCCAAGTCTCGATCGTCTCAATGAACGACTCTCTATTGTTCAGACGAATAACCTGGTCCTCCAAGGCAGAGGAAACATGCCAGGATTTGAAAGCTTAGAGAGTCACGAAAGAAACGCAATCGTTTCATTCATACGCAACCCGGGATCTGAAGGCCTGATTAGCGATAACAACGAAATCGATTATACATTCGCGGGATATACTCAAGTGAGAGACCATGAAGGTTTGCCAGGAAACTCTCCTCCTTGGGGCACATTAAACTCAATAGACTTGGCAACAGGAGAAATCGACTGGCAAATAAATTTCGGCAATTACCCAAGCCACCCGGATTTAAATTGGGGTGCTGAAAATTATGGCGGCCCTGTTGTGACCGCGTCAGGTCTAATTTTTATAGGCGCAACACCAGATCGAATGTTTCGGGCTTATGATACGGAAAACGGTTCTCTATTATGGGAATCTGAACTGCCGGCAGCCGGCTTTACAACGCCATCCATGTACGGCGTAGATGGCAAACAATATGTGGTAATTGCCGCAGGTGGAGGAAAATTAGGGACACCTTCTGGCTCAAAATATCTTGCCTTTAGTTTGCCTGACTCAAACTAGAGAGTTTCATTTCACTCAGTAACACGAACACGCTGAAAAGCATTGCTCCAGCAACACTGGAATAGACCACCACTGTCCGGCGCAGCCCAGTTATCTACGCGGGCGCGCACCATATATTCACCGGGTTCAGAAAACATCGTCAAAACGCTGGCGGTACCTCCCCCGGCAGAAAGGGTGAATGTAGATGAAGCTACTGGCATCGTGGGCGGGTATCGGGTCGCCTGGGTCGTTCGGGTCGGAGTCTTGATGAAAGGGGAATCGGTATGCTCCATGAAAGTAACTTCACCTGAAAAACAGGGACAGACCACGGTTCTTTTGAGAAGTCTAAGCCCCGGCAAACCCAATCGTTTAAACGTGGTCTGTCCCCTGTTGGTTTCCAGAAAGTATTAACAGGACACAGAAGAAAGGTTTTGCGCAGATAGAGTTAACTTTGTGAATCTAGAATGAAAACTTAGTCGCCAACTACAAACCAAAATCCTATTTTCGTTTTTAGTTACCAATTGGCGTCCTCTACTGATGCTTAGTAACTTAAGAAGTTTCACGACAAAAATGAGCCCGATAAGTTTCTAAGCTATCAGTATGCCCCTATATCACGCCGTCCCTACAAGAATCTAAAAATATAGTGCCATTCTGCCCCGCTGCGGTACGTCCCAGTGGAAATACACTAAGTTATCTCGAAGTGCTAAACTGTGCCTATGTTCTGGACTTCCATGAAAACTAGGCTTGCCTCAGCGTTCTCCTTCTCCTCTGATGGAGGCATGCTTAAGCGGGCATCTATTACAGGCCTCGGTTTCTTAGTTATTTTAGTAGTACTGCTAGGCTTCTACTGGAGCGGCGAGCCTGCCGCTTTCTCTGTGCAGCAAAGGACGGCACAGAAGCTTGCGCTGGTAGGTAATGACTATGTGGTGGGTAGCACCACAACAGTCGCATTGATAACGGTTGCAGAAACGCTGTTGAACAAACCTGGCGGCTATCTTAGCAACGATGTTTCTCCGCCTGGCATCTATCTCGACAATATCCCAAACTGGGAATTCGGTGCCTTAGTACAGATGCGGGATCTCGCGCGCACATTTCGTGAAAGCTTTAGTCGCTCACAGTCTCAATCAACAGAAGATCTTGATCTAATCATCAGTGAACCAAAATTTCATTTCAGCAATGACAGCTGGTTGTTTCCAGCAACAGAAAGCGAATACGCGGAGGCGACAAGCCGCCTCGATTCGTATTTGGCACGTATTTCCGACCCAGCGAACACTGATGCTCAGTTTTATGCGCGAGCTGACAACCTGGCAGATTGGTTGTTGGCCGTCGAGTCTAGACTCGGTAGTTTGTCGCAACGATTAAGCGCCAGTGTTAGGCAGAGCCGAGTGAATACGGACATATCTGGTGAGACGGCTGCTGCGCAATCTACGCCGGTACGCTCCGAGGTATCGGTTAAGACACCTTGGCTGCAAATTGATGATGTTTTCTATGAGGCGCGCGGAGCGACTTGGGCTTTGATGCATTTTCTAAAAGCTGTTGAAGTAGATTTTAAGGATGTATTGGAGGACAAGAATGCTGAGGCTAGTCTTAGCCAGATTATTCGAGAATTGGAAGCGAGCCAGCGATCGATCTTCTTTCCGATTATTCTAAATGGTTCAGGGTTTGGCGTATTTGCAAATCATTCCCTTGCTATGGCGAATTATATATCACGAGCGAATGCCGCGATTATCGATTTGAGAAATCTGCTTTCACAAGGATAGGTGGGGTAGAGTGATGGAGCCGCTCGGCGCGTAAATTCGTTCTGACTAGGGACCCTGTGAGTCATGATCCTTTCGTTACTAAAAACTTATAGCCGGCTTTTTATTTTTGCGGGTGGTCTACTGCTAGGTATTCAGGTTCCCAATTTCGTCGCTCAGTACGAGCGGCGAATCGATGCGCATTACCTCGAAGTCAGCGCTAATATTAGTGGCTTCAAATCCACTGCTGATCTGCTTTTCTCTGGCGACATGGAAGCGCTAATTACTTATTACGCGAAGAGCAACGACTTGGTATTCGAAAGCGATGCGCAGAGTATACGAGGCATCGTGGACAGATATAACCGTATTTCTAATGAGCAAGAGGCGCTGTCCCGCAATATCCTGACCGCGGCGATGCACGTACTCCTCTATGCTGATGATGAATTTATAGACGAAACTTTCGAACAGTATGGCTATACGGTCCCGTTAAACATGCTCGCCGTTGAGTGGGGCCTAGCTATAGCGTTGCTCCTAACAATCGCCATAGACCTTGTGCTATTCGGTTGTGTAAAGTGTGCAGGACTGATCAATCGTAAGAAGAAAACCAGTTGAAGAGGCTCCCTAGAGTTGAGTGTTTTGATCTAGATAAGAAGTATCCTTAATAAGTTGAGTAACTACTTGAGCAGAACAATTTCAATTTCGCGGTATTTACCCATTCTCCGATGGGGGCGAGATTACGACAAAGTAAAGCTTATTGACGACTCCCTAGCTGCGGTTATCGTGGCGATTATGTTAGTGCCGCAGGCATTGGCCCTTGCTTTGGTTGCCGGCCTACCACCCCAAGTGGGACTCTACGCGAGTATCTTTGGTCTCTGTATCTATGCGCTTTTTGGCACGAGCAATACGCTTTCGGTTGGCCCAGTCGCCGTGCTTTCGTTGATGACAGCCGCCGCTTTGGCAAAATTGGGAATCAGTGATCCTTTACAGCTTGTTGCTGCAGCTCTGACTCTGGCGTTCCTGTGTGGCGTCTTCTTGTTGCTATTGGGGCTGATGCGTCTTGGTTTCATGGCTAACTTCTTATCCCATCCAGTCATCAGCGCGTTTATCACTGCCAGCGCGATTATAATCGGACTCAGTCAGGTACAGCATCTACTCGGCACGACATCGAGCGGCCAGAATATTATTGAGCTACTTGCATCTTTGCGCGGTTCGATGGGCGAGATCAATCGGATTACCTTGGGTCTTGGCTTGGCTTGCATAGCGATTATTGTTTGGTGTAGAACAGGACTTGCCTCGTTGCTCACCAAGATGGGCTTGGGTGGCAGGCTCGTAACCAGCATCTCTCGAAGTGGGCCTGTCATCGTTGCCGTACTAACTGGTTTGCTCTGCTATGGTTTCAGGCTCGATCAGCAGGGCGTGCAGTTACTTGGCGTTGTGCCGGCAGGGCTGCCTGGGCTGACAGTTCCCGATTTCTCACTGGAGCTGATTCGCGACTTGTTCTGGTCCGCCGTTTTACTTTCCATAATTGGCTTCGTTGAATCAGTTTCGGTAGCCCAAACGTTGGCGGCTAAACGCAGGGAACAGATCGAGCTCGATCAAGAATTAATTGGCTTGGGCGCCGCTAATATTGCGGTGTCATTCTCAGGCGGTTTCCCGGTGTGCGGTGGCTTCTCCCGTTCGGTGGTCAATTTCGATGCGGGTGCGGCGACGCCAGCGGCGGGTCTAATGACCGCCGTGCTCATCGCCTGCGTCGCCTTGATGTTCACGCCCATATTGTATTGGCTGCCAAAGGTAGCTCTGGCAGCCATAATACTGGTGGCGGTCTATCCGCTGTTAGACTTTTCGGCGTTAGGCAAGTCCTGGCAGTATTCAAAAGCCGATTTCGTTGCTGTTTCTATCACTTTGTTCCTGACATTGTTGGTGGGGGTGGAGATCGGTATAGCTTCTGGGGTGCTAGCCTCGATCTTGATGCATCTGTACAAGACTTCGCAGCCGCACGTGGCTGTAATAGGCAGGGTTGCTGGAACTGAGCATTTCAGAAACGTAGAGAGGCATGATGTTGAAACCTTCGAGAATATCTTGTCGATCCGTATTGATGAGAGCCTCTACTTCGCAAATACACGTTTTCTTGAAGAGCTTGTTTTTAGCCTGATGGCAAAAAAGCCCAAACTAGAGCATGTAATTTTGATGTGCACCGCCGTCAATGCGATCGATATGAGCGCGCTGCAGACTTTAGAAAAAATTAATCGGACACTGAGCGAGATTGGCATCAAGCTGCACTTTTCTGAAGTTAAAGGGCCGATAATGGACAAGCTTGTAAAGACAACTTTGTTCGCAAACCTTTCTGGCTCGAACTACTTGAGTCATAATCTGGCTGTCGAGGACTTGAAGGATAATGAGTTGCCATTGTCTGGACTATGACAATTTTTAGAAGAACAGCAGGGCAGAGTACGAGGATTCTTTCATGACGATCTGGGTCGACGCTGATGCCTGTCCAAAGCCTGTAAAAGCGATTCTATTCCGCGCGGCCGAACGCACTGGATTGCCTCTGTGTCTGATTGCGAATCAAGCCATGCAGACGCCTCCTTTTAAAAACATCACTGCGATTCAGGTCGGTCAGGGATTCGATGTGGCGGACGATGAGATCGTGCGTAGGGTGCAGCAGGATGACTTGGTAATCACTAATGATATTCCCTTAGCGGATGAGTTGATAACCAAGGGTGCGCAAGTCTTGAGCCCACGTGGAGAGGTTTTTTCTGCAAGCAGCATCAAAGCGAAGCTCAATATGCGAGACTTCATGGACACTTTGCGCAGCAGTGGTATTCATACTGGCGGCCCCGCTCAAATGAGCGAGACCGATAAGAGAAAGTTCGCTAACGCGCTAGATCGATATCTAACGCGGTATGGTAAAGAATTATAGCTTCACAACCATCTTGCCGAAATTTTCGCCGCTAAACAGACCGAGGAATGCGTCAACCGCATTGTCGATGCCCTCAAATACAGTTTCTCGACTCTTCACTTTTCCATCTGCTATCCATGGAATCATCTCACTCAAGAACTGATCGCGCATAGCGCCGTGATCAGACACGATGAAGCCATTAATACGGATTTTTTTGCCGACAATCAGCATCAGGTTATTCGGTCCCGGCGCGGGTTCGGCATTATTGTAGCTCGCGATCATGCCGCAAGCGGCAATACGGCCATAAGGGTTCATAACCTCGAGCGCAGCCTGGAGATGGTCGCCGCCAACATTCTCAAAATAGACATCTATGCCCTCAGGTGCCGCCTGAGCTAGAGCCTTGCTTATATCGCCGCAGGTCTTGTAATTAATGACGGCGTCTACGCCACATTCGTCTAACAACCACTGTCCTTTCGCATCGCTGCCGACGCTGCCAATGACACGGCAGCCCTTGAGCTTCGCTATCTGACAAACGTTAGCGCCTACGGCACCAGAGGCTGCGGAGACGAAGACCGTCTCGCCCTCGATCGGCTCTCCATATTTAAATAAGCCGACATAGGAGGTCAGGCCGGGCATTCCTAGTGTACCTAGGTAGAGTGAGAGTTGATCAGGATCAAAAGGAATCACCTTACTAACGGTGTTGGCCTTTGCGATGAATTTATCCTGCCATGCAGCTGAATTGAGAACGATATCGCCGGCTTGTAGTGAGGGGTCGGCAGATTCAATGACTTCGCCCACAGCGCCGCCATACATGACCGAATCAATAGCGTAAGCCTCGGCATAGACCGCGTTCTCGCGCATGCGACCGCGCATATAAGGGTCGACTGACATGTAGAGATTCTTGACTAACACTTCGCCGTCGGTTGGCGCAGGTAGTTCAACTTCAAGTAGCTTGAAGTTCGCTTTAGTGGGCATGCCGCTAGGGCGGCTGATGAGGTGTATTTGTTTAGCTGTGTGATTACTCATGATTTACTCTTGAATAGAATGATAGGTGTATTGAAAAGTGTATTCTTTTTATTTTTTCGAGCTAGGCCGGACTGTCGGTCGCAGCCTTTATCGCGTGGTTTTGCATGAAGACAATGCCGAACAAGATGGCGGCACCCACGAAGTGATAGATGATTGGAAACGGGGTCCACATCAAGAGCGTGGCACTGATTAAAAGTAGAGCAGCGATACCTGCGTTAATCTTTGCTTCAAGGTGCCACTGTAGAATGCCAGCAAGAGCATACAAGCCCATGCAAGACCATATGAAGACTTCTATGCGTTCCGGCCAGGTTCCCGAGATTAGCGGTGAATAGGCGAATAGCACAGGTACTAGATACAGGCCTTTAGCGACTTTCCAGCTAGTGAGTCCAGTGGCCATAGGTGGTGTTCCTGCTATCCCGGCTGCAGCAAACGATGCCAGACACACAGGTGGCGTGACATTACTGTCCTGCGATAGCCAAAAGATTACTAAGTGGGCACTCAGCAACATACCGGTGAGCATTTCAGGCTCCAGCATCTCCTGACGGATAAGCTGTTTCATCTCTAGCGGCATCTCTTGCAGTGCGATTAGTGGATCACCGCCGAACAGGCTGAGGGTCGCCACTACGTTGGAAGGTAGGTCGCCAGCCTGCAATGCGATGAGCAATTGTGATTGTGAGATTAGGTCGAATATCAGTGGTGCCGAGAGCGTCGCTAATACGATATACGAGGCCGTTACCGGTAAGCCCATGCCTAGTACTAGCGAGGCTAAGGCAACTAGAATGAGTGTTATGAGTAAGCTGCCTTGTGCCCACTCTACGATCATAAGCGAGAAGGCGTTGCCCACACCGGTAGTCGTTACAACATTGATTATGATGCCAACGGCCACTAACAGCAGGGCTGTGGATACCATGGTCTTTACGCCCTCGACCGTTGCATCGAATATATCCGGTAACCGCATAGGTGTAGAAGATAGCCAAGAGGCGCCGATGACGCTGATGATGGCAAACGCGGCTGAGGTCGTTGGAGTTCTACCCATTACGAGAAAGCTTACCAAAACGATCATGGGTATTATGAAATGCCAGCCTTCTTTTAATACAGTCGAGACTTTCTCCGTATCCTCTGCGGGTGTGAGTGTCAAACCCAGACGCTTTGCTTCGATACGTACGAAGTAACACACGGTCAGAAAGTAGAGGATAGCCGGTAGGGTAGAGGCGGCGATGATCGTCAAATAGGGGATCTGTGTATAGCTTGCGAGAACGAAGGCGCCGGCTCCCATCACTGGCGGCATTAGCGCGCCGCCGGTTGACGCGGCCGCGACAACTCCTGCCGAAAATTTTCCAGGGAATCCTGATTTCTTCATCATCGGAATCGTAATCACACCGGTGGAGACGGTGTTGGCAACTGCGGACCCAGAGACCGAGCCCATCAAGCCGGAGCCGACTACGGCAACCAATCCTGCGCCGCCGGTGTAGCGACCAGCTAAGCATTGCGCTAGTCGGACTATAAAATCGCCGGCGCCGGAACGAAGCAAGAATGATCCAAAAATAATGAACATGAAGACAAAAGTAGAAGATATCTGTGCGGTGAGTCCGAACATGCCTTCGCTAGTGAAGAAGCTACGATATAACACAGTCTCGAGGCTGAGCCCGGGGAAGGAAAACACGCCTCCAATATAGCGACCTAGAAATAATATATAGGAGAGGCTAAGCAAAATTAGCACAGGCATAAACCAGCCCGTTGTGCGCCGCGTAAACTCTATCGCTAGCCCTATGGCAACTAGGGAGAAGACATAGTCGCTGAGAATATACTCAGTTTCTCGTGCATATAGCGCGTTCTCAAATAGGATCAGATAGATTGAGGTCGCTACGGCTGTAGCAGCGAGGAGGATATTGATCCAGTAAGTGGCTGACTTGCGTTGCACGGTGGGTGATTCATTGCTTATGAGCGCACAGAGCGCACAGAAACCACCAAAGTGAATGGCAGAGAGCCAAAGCTCTGAAATGCTAGCGAATACGTTGCAGTAAATGTGAAACAGGGCGAAGAAAAACGCGGCCCAACGTAGATAGTTAGATTTCATGAACTAATCTACACTCCTTCAGCTTGTTCTGTGGTCGGGGTTGTTTCTTCGAGCAGGAGGCGCTCAGGTATTTCCAGCCCGATCTCACGATAATAACGAACGGCGCCAGGATGGAGAGGGGCGCCCAATCCGTCGATAGCGATTTCGAGACGCATGTCTTTAGTTGCTCCGTGAATTTCTTGCAGCGTAGCCAAGTTCTCCCAGATAACTTTTGTAACGTTATAGACGACGTCATCTGGGATGTCAGCACGCGTTACCAAGACGTTAGGTGAACCTACCGTGCGTATCAACTCATCTTGGTTGGGGTAGGTGCCCGCGGGAAGTTCGTACCAAGCCCATAGTGGGTAACGGGCGTTTATCTTGTCGAGGGATTCCTGTGTCCAGTTGAGTACCCTCATGCGATCGCCGAGCAGGGCAAAGGCCTGTGTGATCGAGCTGACGGGCGCGCCGGCGGGGATATTCATGCCGACTATGTTGCCATCTTGAATCGCGCTAGTAGTGGGACCATAACCCATATAACCGAGACTCATTTTTTCTTCGTAATTTATGCCAAGCGTCTCAAGAATAAATCTACCGGTCTGTTCGGCTCCGGAGTTTCTAGCGCCTAATACATAACGTTCACCGTCTAGAGTGTCCAGATCCATGATCTCGCCCGTCGTTGTGAGTTCACTGAGCAGAACAAAATGTTCGACGTTCTGCCACAGGGCGCTAACACTGCGCATATGGATTTGCGGTGAACTTACTGGCCCTTCGCCAGTCCATGACCAGGCGCCAAAAGGCCCCTGCAGGATGGCAAACTGAGCCTGATTGTCGCGCAGCAGCTTTACGTTCTCGAGCGAGCCTGCGGAGCTAATCGCGGTGAGAGATATGCCCAAGGTATCCGCGAGTTGTGAATGCGCAATGGTGGCAAGGGCAACGCCGACAGGATAAAAGGCGCCGCCTGTGGTGGCGGTAGTCAGTATATAGGGACGTGCGCGATTTAATTCATCGCTGCAGGAAGTAAGTAGTAATAAAAATACGAGAGCCAGTGCGCTATTTTTCATCTTCTTTTTATGCCCGGGTTCTTTCTAACTAATTGAAATATAAATAAAAAAATTGCGTGTTATCAATCAGAGAACGGCAATTGATGAAACCATATTTCCTGCTAAAGCACAACGTGGAGTGATGGTCGCGACAGTCAATTTAATCACGGTCGCTCTTGTCGAGTTACTCGTCGTGTGAACTGGTGGAGGAGTCTAATTGGAAGGATTGATGGGTAATATTTGAATAGCGCCGGATTGCCCGGATCCAAATTGAACTACATCATCGCCAAGGAATATCGGTCCATTGACAGGCCCGCCGAATATTTCAAAAGATGAAAAGATGTCCTGTTGCTCTTCTTGAAATTCACTGAAAGCATTCAGCTCTGCCTCTGTGAGGTCGTAGGAAAGAGCATTTAGTTGTGCTTCAGGGCTGGATGTTGCTTCCATCAACCGGTGCAGGTCGTCGCGTCCGGTCGACTGAGGGTCGGTAAGCATCTCTTGCATGAGCTGCTCTCGTGCCTGATTCTGATCCGCGATCATGTTGTGTAGCGCATTGATGATTACTTCCTCTCGCTCCTCGCTAACATTCAATCCTTTAATATATTCTCCATATTGTGCATTCAACGCCATGATTTCTCCCATTACCATCGGATCGAGTTGAGAGAGCTGTTTGAGTAGGGCTATTCTTGGGTCTAGGTTTGGCGTGTTGTTACTTGCTTGAATCTCGTTTGTCAGTTGTTGACGAATGCGAAATTCGATTCGTTGATAATCAGGGTCGATTTGCTGCTGCGCGGTTTCGAGCTGGCGCGAAAGGGCGGCTAGTTGGCTTTCACGATTCTTCAATTCGTCTTGCAGTGAGTGAAGCGTTTTGGCGGACTCACTATTTTTTAAGCTGTTGTTTTCGATCTGTGTCAGCAGTTGGGAGTTCTGACGCACATAGTCGTCGATCTGCTGAGTTAGTAAGTTGTTCTGTTGCATCTCGTTATAAGTGAATCCACCACCGAGCACAATTGCAGCGAATAAGAGAACAATAGACACCTTCATAGCTAGTCCGTTTTCTTATCAGCTCCGAGTGTGTCACGAACATTGCCCGACAGCGGCTTCTCTGCTTCCAATACGCCTACCAAAAATATCGCGCCAACAAATATGGCAGAAATGATTGTGATGCCGGTTATCAAGACAATGCGGTAGAACATGGCGATAGTGACGCCGCCAAAATAGAACACGAGCTCGGCAGCTACATTGACTACTACCGCAGCGATTATTAGGGTTATCCAGACTGTGTGCTTCATGATTTCTGCCTAGAATGTCTAAATTCCACAGGGTTAACGAGGACTGCTTCAATTTGAGAGTAGCAGCAATCCTCGAATTTGACTACCGCCGGTCTCGGTAAAGATGATGATATCATCGCGGTCATCTTTGTTGAGCGCAACGGGAATTATATCTCCGCTCACGACGCTCTGGCTCAACTCGATTACAGAGTCGGCTGTTCTTTCGGCGACTGCGTCTAAGTGGCGATTGCCCCCTATAGCGATGTTTTCGATAACATCACGAATATTGAATTCGTAGTTGTCGCGCTGCCGGGAATAGTCCAGTGCGCCGAGAAATAAATCGGAATCTGAATCGTTGTCGAGTAGGTCCTGGGGTTGAATGCTGTTCAAAAAGATTTGAATTTTATTGCCAACCATCAGAATTAGGTCTTGCTGATCGATATTGTCGTCCAGGCTGGCGAGGGTGCTAAAGGTTTCTTCCTCCAAGCGAGCGTCGTCGAGTTCTCGTTCAATGTCTCTGAAGGTTGATGTCAGGCTAATTACCGAAGGAAATTTTAGGTCTATAGTTATCTTGCGCGAAGGCCGGCGTGCGAACCTTTCCCCGCCGTTTGGATAGATAAAGGCTTCTATCGCGATGCTGCCGGACAAAGCTAGCCAGACAAAGATGTCGCCCACGGAGATGCTTTCAACTCGCCATAGCCAGAGATCCTTTAATCCATCCTCATTCTCGTCCTGTAAGAAAGTGCTTAGCACATTGCCGCCCGATCGAAGGACTTGGCGAGGTTCTGCGAAGCTCATGCCCTGCTCACTGCCGGCAAAAAGTGAAACCTTGCCACCTTCTCGAAGTAGTAGGTCGTCAATGCCATCGCCGTCGACATCGTCGAGTATCTCTTCGTGGGTAAGAGCCAGTAGTCCGGTCAGATTGGAGAAATCTAAATTCTCGATATCAAATTCGCCTAGCCTTTCTTCTATCTCCAGAATGTTCAGAGAATAGCTCGCCTCATTGGGAAAATAAGCGGCGGCGTTCACGTTGGCGATAAAGACTTTCAATTCTTCATCTGTGCGAGAGACCAGATCATTGTAGCCATCGCTATTAACGTCTCTCAGTTCCATCATAGGAATACGAATAGACTGGCCGGTGCGTCGCTTTATGCTTTCCTCGTTTAGGTTCGTGCGCATGCGCAATTCTGAGCGCACGCTAAGAGGCGCTTGGTAATCGTAGTCTCCGGAGGCATCGCGCCCGTTACTTATGTGAAGATTGATTACACCCGCACCGGGAATCAGGAAGTCGTCGATATCATCGGCATTTATGTCTCTTGAAAAATGTAGACGATTCACTCCCTTGCTCAAATAACCATTCAAGTTTGATTTGAGGGTCTGCGGCGCTAACAATGTTTGATTTTCGGCTGACCAGGCTAAGACTTCCTTGCCATCGATCAGCGCGATGATCGCTGTGCTGCCAGTAACGCCGTACTGCGTGCTTAGGTCCCAGCCAATGGACTGACCCGGAAACTCGATGCTGTTATTGCTATCAAAATCGAAGCCACTCTCGGTCTGAAAATAGATCTGCAATCCGTTACCTACTACTGCTATGAGTTCGAGCAATCCGTCCCCATCGAGGTCGGCAGTAATGAGATTTTCTGTCTCCAACGGCAGCTGGAATTCTTGCTGATTGAAATTCAACTCAGCAGCCTGGGCTATTGCCCAGCTAAGCATCAAGCTGATGCCAGACAGCACTTGAGTAAATGCGACCAAGCGAATCATGGTGCCCCCACCAGGAATGTGGTTGTGGTGCCGTGGCGTAGCAATAGGTCGGGCTTGCTGTCCTGATTCAGTTGCAACACCTGAAATTCAAAGACAGTGTTTGGAGAGACATATTCCCAGAAGGGTTGGCTTTGGATAGTCAGGTCTTCGTTGATTTTCTTGGCAGCAAGCGTGCCATTCTCAGTAACAAAGATAGCGTCCTTGCGACCGTCGCCATCGATGTCATATTGCAGTGACATCTGCTCCGATAGACCGCGCACATTCGCTGCCGAAAAACTTTCGTCGAGCCTGGAATCGGGGCGCCGGTTGAAAAATTGATTCTCACCTGCATCGTCGCTGCCAAATAGCAGCTGGGAACGATTGATGCTAGCGTTACGAATCGCGTCGACCACAGGAATTGTATAGTAACTAACATTTAATAGTGGGGCGGAACCTTGCTCTAGTGCAATTACATTGAGTCGCACATCGTAGCCTGAGAAACGCATGACTTGGTTCGGCTGTTCGAGATCGAAAGAGCCGCTCTGATTGCGATAAAAATAGGCACTACGCTCGTTTCCCTCTCCGGTTACACGCAATAGATCGAGCAGCTTGTCATTGTCTATATCGACGAGTTGCATATCGCCTCGTGTATCTATGCTACTTTTCCAATCTGGTTCGCTGTTGAAACCATTCTCAGCATCCTGAAAATGAAAGTTTAGTTGCCCGAGACCGTCCGCACCCTGATTGATATAGGCGATGTCGGAAAGCGTGTCTTCATTTAGCTGCGCGATGATTGCAGTTGGCATCCAGCTCTCTGCACGTAGCAAAGAACGTGCCGGCTCCTCAGCAGCATTCCATTGCTCGACGAAATCCGCGAAATAGGAATCGGACTCGACGTTTAATTCGATAATGACACCCTCTTCGGCATTGATACCGATTCGAGCATCTATACCTGAACTGTCGCGGCCTCGTTGCGCGGCTGAGAGAGTTTCATTGTCTGTGCTGAACGTGGACACCAGCTCAAAGATCTCATTGCCTCTGCCTTTGAATAGGCCATAGACGCCATCACCGGGTAGTAGCAGGTCTATCTCTCCATCCTTGTCTATATCTTGTAGATCGGACAAAAACTGTACTCGTTCTAGATCGGGTACGGCGGCAATCAACTCCCACTCCAGCAACTGCCTGATATTGCCCCCGTAACCTTCGAGTGCGGAGGAGAGGCTGAACACGCCAGAGTTTGAGATCAGCAGGAGTTCACTGCCAGGCGTCGCTCTGACATCGGCAAAAGCGACCGCTATTATCTCGGTCTTAATCTCGATACGTTGCGCGGTTGTGGAGAAGCTCCCATCGGCCTGTTGATGAAAAACATGTAATTCGCGGCCAATCCCAGCTTGGTAATCGGCATGAATGATGTCTTTGAGTCCATCTCCATTGAGGTCCTCAAATGCGAGCTGTCGATCCCAATTGTTCTCACGGTCCAGTTCGAAGGCAACATAATTGGATTGTGCAAATGTAGCGCTGGATAGCAGCGCATAGATGATAAAGCTCGGAAGCGTAGATTTTATCCAACCTTCTGTTGATGGTTTTCTGAGCGTCACTTTGATTTAACGTTCCTTAGTTCTTTTCTTCAATCAGCTCGCCTAGGTCGCTGCTATAGTTTAGTAGGCCAAGAATGCTGTGTGATCTTTCCTGGTCTACTCGGTTGTAGCTATATAAGGAAAATAGCCAGAGATCCAATAGCGAGAAATTTGTCGAATCTGGCGCAACCGACGATTGATATCGAATCAGGGGACCGAAAGATATTGTACTCACGCGTCTACCTGGATCCCAAAGATCAAAGCGTTTTTCTAAAACTGATTCGCCGTCAAAGACGGTTACGTTTACCGTTTCACCGAGTTCAAACTCTGAGTTAAATCGACTGACTAGATCCTGCGCCGAATTAAGAGGCACATTGTTCACGGCTAAGATCATATCGCCAGCTTCGATCGCTGCGCCTCGGAGCGGGCTGGTTTGATAAACTTCTACAACCCGAGCAGCAGCGATACTGGGCTGCCCACTGATGCTGACCATCTGGGTGCGATAAGCGGCACGACTCGCGATGGGATCGATTCTATACAGCTCGCGAGGAGCGGCATTGCTGTTAACAGTGCGAGGCACCACGGTAGCCTCAAACACTACAGTATTTCTACGTACATTGAAAAGCGTGTTCTCAATCGTTAGCGTCTGCTGTTGTAGAGATTCAACAACGTCGGGATGATTGGTTAATGTGCCATTGATGCTAAGGATAATGTCGCCTAGCTGAATTCCGGCTGAATCAGCAGGACCATTGGCTGAAATTCCGCGAACACGAACACCGGGCAGTATTTCGATATTGCTGAGGGAATCACTTTCATTCAGGCCAAGTTCGACACCGAAATCTATTCTGGCACCGCTGGCGCCTGCCATGTCTGCAAGTGTAATGTCTTCTGTTGATAAGTTTAGCGCAGGTACTAAAATGGCAGGCTCGTAACTTACACAGCCTGTTAGCAGCGATAGTTGGAGGAGGGCCAATATCGAGATACCGCGCTTTATTGTAATTGTGCACATGCTTATATTTTCCTTCGCTGCACGATCCATAGGCCAGCGGCAAAGAACAATATCAGTGCTGGAAAGGGCACCCACATATTCAATTGCAGCACGCTATCGTCTATTAACACATCGGAGTAGCCGCGTACTATTCGGCTAACGGATTGTAAGTAAGACTGATCGATCAAGGACGGCTGAAAGCTCGCATACAGATAGTTAGCCATATCACCGAGCAGTCCCTTGAAGATATCTATCGCTAGTGTAATGCCCAGCGCGGTAGTCACAGCCTGGGTTGCCGATTGCGTGGACACCGAGATTAATAGACCGAGGGCAATGGCTGCTGGCAAGGGCACTAGCGCCAAGCGAAGACCTAACCCTATTTCCTCACGAATTTCCTGCTCACTGATCAGTTCAAAACCATCTTCAACTATCGCACCGTATTCCCAGAGCATCCCGCTTAGCAGGTAGCTTGTAGTTAGCAGAAGTAAGACGGACAACAGAGCTAATAAATGTAGGTGAATCAGTTTTGCAGTGAGCACGCTGCTGCGGCTTACGCGCCTGATCAATAGGTGGCGAATGCTGCCAACGTCGCGATCGTAGCTAAAACTGTAAGCACCCTGAGCGACTAATAGCAGCCCTAGCATGGTTAGTCCGGTAATCAGTCCATCTACGAAAAAGCCATAGGCATTGTTTGCCACCGACTGCTCGAAGCTGCCACCCCCTAATATACTATCTCGTGTCTGCTGACCGGCCTCGGTGAGTTTTACGAGCATCAATTGTGTGGCGGCTACCAGAGCGGGTGCTGTCACGATAAGCTTGCTCGCGAAGGTGCGCAACGCGACAAAGATTTCCGATTTGATGGCTACCAGCAGGCCGTTCATTTCGCCTCCTCGCTGGTAATCTCGCGAAATAGTCCAGCGAGCGATGCGCGTTTGAGAATTAGCTCTGCGATTGGAATTTGATTTTCTACTAGCGTCTTATTGATAGCTATGGAGTCAGAGTCTGAGATACTAATGTTTAAGTAGCCGTCCGCATCGATGTTGAGCAACTCAACACCTAAGGTGTTTTCCAGCACCTTGCTTGCAGCTTCGATCTGAGGAGTCTTGATCTGTAAAGTGGTTTGCGTATTTCCTAACAAATTACTGATGGTATCGCTGTGAGTAATTTTCCCATGGTGCAGAATCGCAATATGGCTGCATATCTGTTCCAGGTAAGGAAGCTGATGGCTCGATAGTAAAAACGTAGTGCCATGATCTCGATTCAGCGTGCTGATCAATTCCAGCACATCGTCCACGCCCTCTGCGTCGAGTCCATTGAATGGCTCATCTAGGACTACAATTTCGGGGTCTCCCAAGAGGGCTTGCGCAATTGACACCCGGCGCTTGTTGCCAAGCGAAAGATTCTTTATTTTGAAATCGCTGAAGCGACTAACCCCCAGCTTTTTTTCTATCTCCCAAGCACTGCGTGCTGGTTTTTCACACAGTAGTAGGGCGTGTTGTAAGCACTGGCGCACAGTTAAGTTGGGATGCAGGCTCGGACTATCGAAAATGGCAACGAGCTTGCCTTTAGTAAGGTGAAGTTGCTTTGGTGATTGTCCTAGCGCTGTGATATTGCCTGAATTGTATGTCTGAAGGCCCAGTATGCACTCAATAGTCGTAGTTTTGCCGGAACCGTTCAGGCCAACCAGGCCATGTATCGATCCTTTTTCGATCTGTAGGTTGAGATTATCGAGGACCGCAAATGTACCGAAATTCTTTGTTAGTCCCGTAACGGATAAGGCTGGCATGCAGTAGGGTGCTCGCTGGTAACTCTGCGCGTAAGAACATTTGAATTCAAACTTAGCGGCAGCTTAAAACCTGCCGCCAAGTTAGTCATTTTACTCTACGAATAAGTCGTCTACCTGGATTTCTTTGATCGTACCAAACTGCTCAAGTTCCTCTTCGTCGAGAATCGATAGATCGCCGACTATTGAGATCAGCTTAGGCCTATCTTTGACGTGTTCTTGCTGGAAGTTCAGCAGATCGTCCATGCTGGCAGTTTGCAGTTTCTGATAACTTTCTCTACGCGGATCGCTCTGGATACCGAGGCGCTCCCAGCCGCGTACTGCACCGATAACCTGACGAAAACTAATCTTCGAGGTGCGGTAGCGATTCATGAGAGATTCTACCGAGGTCTCGAAGCGTTCGTCGGACTGAGGCATATTGTCGATCAGATCGAGAAAGGCGCTTAGTGCATCAACAGTTTTGTCAGTCTGTGTGCCGATGGTGCCTAGCATGATGTTTTGATCATTTAGCCTGCCACCTTGTGCATAGCGCGCGCCAGCGGTATAGGCGAGAGCTCGTGCCTCGCGCAATTCTTGAAAGACTACGCTGGACATGCCGCTACCAAAATAATTGGTATAGATAGAAGCTACGAGGCTGTCATCTCGGTCGTATACGCCGTCTGGGAATTCAATCCGTACTTGCGCCTGTGCGGTCTGTTGATCCACAACATAGATTTCTGTCTCCTCTAACTCTCGTGCTGTGCGGAAGCGATAGTCTGGCGTATCTGCAAGTTCGCCAGCTATTGGGTGTTGGCGCCGAAGCACCTCTACCAAATCTTCCAAAGGCATTGAGCCGGTATAAGAGAGGGTATGCTTGAAGTCCAGCAATTCGGCCGGCAGTGTGAGGAGCTCGTCGACGGTCGATTCCATTATCTCTTCGCGCGTGAGCGCTTCTAGCATAGGAGATTCTTCGCCATAGCGATTGTAGAGAGTCAGTGCTCTGGAAATTGCGGGTGGAGAGCTCTTCTGATCTTCTCTGGATTTTAGCAAGATTCCCTTCATTTGCTCCAGCGTCTGCTCCTCCACGCTAGGATTCTTGATTAGGTCCATAGCAAGAGCTAGTGAGGCTTCGAATTGTTCGTCGAGACCCGAGATAGAGATGCCCGATGAGTTTTCTCCAGCGCCGAATCTGAAATCGGTACCCATCTGATACCATTCTTTCTGCAGCTCCTCGTTTGTTTTGCTATTCGTGCCTGCAACGTCCATTAAGGCGGCAGCTAGATTTAATTTTGCGTTCTCTTCTGTGCCCACGTCTATGTTTATTGAGAAGGAAAACAAATCATTGAGAGGATTAGGTGCGTAATAGAGCTGCACGCCATCAGCGAATTCGATGACGCGGTAGTCTCGGTCTGCCTCTACATAGGTAGGCTCTATTTCTTCATATTCCATCGCCAAGATGCGCGAGGCGAACTCAGACTGAAGCGATGAGTCAATGTTCACAGGATCGATCTGCGGTTTTTCAACGACGGGAATCTCGTTCTGCGCGTCGATTCTATAGACGGCCACATAGTCATTGCCAAAGTACTTGTTGGCGACATCTACGACGTCGTTCTTAGTCAGCTGACTCATTCGATCGAGTTCAGCCACGTGATACTCCCACTGCGAACCCTGAATAAACGAGTCGCGCATCATGCTTACTCTCGCCTGATTGAATTCCAGGCTGCCCTTTTCGCTCTTCTTAAAGTCATTGATGATCGCCGGGATAATCCACTCTTCAAATTCACCAGCCTTAATTATTTCTAGTTGATCGAGAAGGAGCTGTTCCACTTCAGCAAGAGTTTGATCCTGTTTCGGTACGCCATATAGATTCTGCGAGCCGGCATCGTTTAAGAATAGTGGCGACGAACCAGCCCCAGAAACGAGTTGTTGCTGATTCAGATTCAGATTGATGAGTCCGGCGGTGCTGTTGTCCAGAATCATATCCACTAAGATAAGTGCTTCCTTATCTTCGCTACCGTTGCCTGCCGTGCGGAAGGCCAGTTGTACTTGCTCTTCGCCTGGGTATTGCACCGTTTTTCGTTCCGCGCCTTGTAAAGGTTCTTCAACCCACGGGCCAATTTCGGGGATGGGCTTTCTTTCCCAATGGGAAAATTTCTCGCTTATCAGCGCGATAGTCTCGACAGGGTCGATATCGCCACTGATGAAGATGGCCATGTTATTAGGCACATAGTTGGTATCGAAGTAATTTTGGATATAAACCAGTGAAGGGTTCTTCAGATGGTCAACAGTCCCAATTGTGGGTCGTTGCCCGTAGGGATGAACCTTGTATAAGGTCTCGTTGACAGCGGTTCCTATTATGCGGCCTGCGCTATCTAGTGAACGGTTCTTCTCTTCATAGACCGTTTCCAATTCAGTGTGAAAAAGACGAAATACCGGATTGACGAATCTGTCGGATTCGACTTCTGCCCATTGCCTGAGTCGGTTCGAGGGAAGGCCGATTTTGTAGACGGTTTCTTCAAATGAAGTGTGCGCATTTAATGCACTACCGCCCATGTTGTTGTAGAGCTTGTCTAATTCTCCTGGCACAGAATATTGAGCGGCCAGTTGGGCTTCGCTATTTATTTCTGCGTAGATTTCTGCGCGGCTCGTAGGGTCTGTCTCGCCATGGTGCTCTTCATATAGCTCGACGATGCGATCCAGGTGTGGTTTCTCTAGAGAGTAGTCAAGGCTGCCTAGGTTCTGATTGCCCTTGAACAGCAAGTGCTCAAGATAATGGGCCAGGCCTGTGCCATCTATGGGATCGTGCTTGCTTCCCGCGCGAACGGCGATCTCAGCATAGAATCGTGGTTCTTCATGGTTTTCAGTCAGGTATACGCGCAGACCGTTGTCGAGTTCGTATATCTGTGCGTCTAGCGGATCATTCTCATCCGCAGCGTTTATTCTGCTATAGCCAAGTGCGGCCGTGCTGGCTTGCTGCATATCGCTATTAGCAGATGTATTGGTTGTAGTATTTATAGCGCTTCCATTATCGCTGCAGGCAACCAACGTCAGAAGGGAAATAGCGAGTAGGCTACTTCGCTTCCAATCCCTTGCTGTTCGTAATTCAGACATATCTAGACTCCGTTATGAGATTATTGAGGACCACGCGCGCGCGGTCGCAAGCCCCCTAATGTATGGTATTCTGCTAAAAAATGTAAGTCAGCAGAGTTGTCTTGAAGCATTAGTGGGGTAGATTTTCGAGCCCTACGCGAGCTTGGGTGATAGACACTCTGCCGCTACCGTTCGATGAAGCTTCCAGTATCACATCTATGCCGCTGGATTGAGTCTCGATAAACCTGTCGAGATGCTCCAGTTGCTGTGTATTGAGGTCCGGCTCTAGAATGTCACGGGCACGGTCAAAAGCGGCTAGCATGCCATTATACGCACTGCGCATGCTGCCATCTTCGGCAACCAATGCGCCCCAATTATTCTCCGCAGAGACGACTTCATCGATCAATGCCTGAGTAACTTGTTCCTGAGTAGCACCCGCCAGAGCTGTTCCGGTGTTTCGCAGGGACTGTTGATAGACTTCGCGCAGGGTATCGAATTTGAGCAGCAGATCGTATTGACGCAGGTCGGTTTGCTGAGTTGCCGTTAGCGAATTCTGTAGGTTTTCAGATAGCGCATTAGCGCCATACAGCTCGACGGCCTGATCTGGGGTCATTGACCCGGCTAATAACGCGTCTAACATTTGGTAGCGCTGGGCGCCGAAATTCACCAGTGTCTCCATAACTCGCTGCCTCTCGGTCCCTGGAATACCGAGTGAATTCAAATAACTGTCGTACAACTTAGGCATGCTTTCATTGGCGCGCGTACGTGCGTTTTTTGGGTCGGTGAACGCGGCGAATGCTGTTCCATTGGTGCCCGTTTGTCTTTGCTTAGTCTGCTGCGCGGCTTCATCGCGTGCTTGTTGCAAGAGGGCGTCATAATTCGGGTCCACTTGCAGACGCGTTTTTTGCAGGATGCTTGATAGATTACTCAGTTGATCAGTCGCGCTGGAGAGCTGCTCGTTCAAATCGCTTATCTCGCTCGCAAACTGCAGGCGCTGCTGGGCATTGCTCTGGGAGAGTTCTTGTAGCTGGCTTTGATAACTCAGCGCTAGATCGAGATGCTGCTGTAAGCTTTGGTTCTGAATCGCCAGCCAGACAACGCATGCTAGTAACACGCCGAATCCGAGTAGGGGTTTAAATTTCACGTAGCCTCTTTTTCATCTCTTATTTTGTTCGCCAGGGATGTGCTTAGAATACATTGCTCTTTTAGTGTTTATGAAGCGTAGAAGAATCCAGATAGTGTCCAGATAATAGCAAGTGATGCAAGCAAACAGTGAGCCGAATGTGGCTGAACCTCGGCTTTCCGGAAAATGAATGTAAATCAGATTGTTATCCCGCTAGCTCAGGGCTCAATCGGTCGTAAAAATAGACGGATTCCGCTGAATAGGGCGTATAATTCCCTGGTTAATTCGATATTCAGTGGAAATACCGTGCAATGCTGGCTAAGTCTTTGAAAAAAATAGCTAAATTATCAATCGTGCTTCTGGCTGGAGGCGCGTTGGTGAGTTGTACGGCTAATTCCTACCGTCAAGATGCGGATAGGGAAACCTATGAAGCCATAGCAGAGAAGACCAATCTAGTTCCTGGGATGACGCAGAGAATAGGGATTAATGAGGAGAAAGACATTGATTTGAGTAGCCTCCCCATAAATGTGGATAGCTACAAATTCCTAGACAACGAGGCAGACAGCGAACTCGGCGCGAATATCCTCAGCCTGAATGTCGCACTGGATTTAGCTTTTCAGCATAGCCAGGCATATCAAACACAGAAAGAGGCACTCTATCTCGAGGCACTCGCGCTAACCTTCGATCGCTATCGCTATACGCCGGTTTTTTCTGCAAGCGGCGGTGCGGACTACCAATGGGATGCCGAAGATCAATTCGTTACCGACATGCAGGCTTTGACCGGTATGAGCGTGCTCAGTGCTAGTGAGAGAGTGGACGCGAGTACCAGCTTAGGCGCGCGCTATCTACTTAAAGGTGGCGGGGCAATTGCCTTAAATCTTACTAATAATTTTACCCGATTCCTGACTGGCGATGTCAGCGAGCTTGGAACTGGCGCACTGATCGGCTCGTTCACACAGCCGTTGCTGCGAGACTTCGGTAGCGACATAGAAACCGAGAACCTAATGCAGGCGGAGCGTGACCTGCTCTATCGTTTGCGAGATTTCACACGCTTTCGAAAGACCTTTGCGGTACGAGTTGCCTCTTCTTACTACTCAGTCTTACTGAACAGAGAGACTACTAGAAATAACTACGCAGGCCTTCTGGCAAACAACTTATCGCTAGAACGTGAGCAGGCATTTCAGGCAGAGGGGCTGCGCACCTTATTGCAGGTGGGCAGACTAGAGCAGTCATCTCTCCAGCAAGATCTGCGTTGGACTTCTTCCATCACGCGATACAAGCGAAGTCTGGATGATTTCAAGATACTGCTAGGCCTGAAGGCGGAGGAGAATATAGCCCTTGACGACAATGAGATGATTCTGATCTCAGAAACAGGGATGGATAGTCCGGATCTTAACCTCGAACAGGCCATGGACCTCGCTGTGCAGACCCGTCTGGACTTGTATAATGGGCTAGACCGCGTTCAGGATCGTGCCCGGAAAATCGAGGTTGCGGCGAATGCGATGAAGCCAGGACTGGACCTGAGCCTTGTCGCTAGAGTGCCAGATGCCAACGACGGTGATTTGGGTGAGCTAGATTTTGAGAATGCTTTATATTCGGCTGGGCTCGATTTTGAATTACCACTAGATACCAAGTTAGATAGAAATAGTTATCGTCGAGCGTTGATCGACTACGAAGTTGCGACGCGAAACTATTTGCTAGACATGGATAATATTAAATTGGATGTAGTCGACCTTTGGCGGCGCATGAACCAAGCTAGAAAAAATTATGAAATAAATCTAACCAGCGTTCAGATCAACGAACGCCGAGTCGAAGAAGCCGAGCTGCGAGCCGAATTAGGGCTAGGAGATATTCAGGATACGGTAGATTCGCAGAACGATCTAACAGCGGCACAAACGGATTTAATTAGCTCGATCGTGGATCACAATATATCGAAGTTGGAATTTTGGCGAGACTTGGGTTTGTTGTATGTCGACGATAGCGGGCAGTGGGAGGAAGGCGTTAATGAGTCAAGATAAGGCTGGTGTAATAGAGAATGCTTTTGTTAGCCAACTTTGGGGAAAAATTCCCGAGCCAGTTAGAGTGCAAGCTATTGAGCAGAGGGCTCGATTCTTGGCGGCTAAAAAACCTACGCAATATGCTATCGCTGCCTGCGTGGTGGTCTTGGTAGGCTTGCTGTTTTCTTTCGGTGGTAACTCGAGTGACACTATTGCCGGCAGTATTACTTTCGAAGCTAGACGCGGAAATCTAGATATAACCGTATTGGAAGGCGGGTCTTTAGAGGCTTTGCAGTCGCAAGAGATTCGGTCTCGCGTTAAGGGCCGCGAAGGAGTGAAGATCCTCAGCATTGTTGAGGAAGGCTATCGTGTTACGCCCGCGGATGTAACCGCCGGTAAGATATTGGTTGAGCTTGATACGTCGCAATTAATCGACGAGCAACTCAATCAGGAGATCGCAGTAGAGACTGCGGAAGCCAGCTATATAGAACGCAAAGCAGAATATGAAATTCAACTAAATCAAAATATGACGGACTTAAATGACGCGCGTCAGGACATGCGCTTCGCAAGATTGGATTTCGAGAAATTCCTAGGCGGCAATATTGTTACCGAGATTGTTGCGCAACTCGAGATAGAAGAGCGCCTAGCTCGTGCCGAGCAAGCTGACTTCGAGGCTGCACAATTAGCTGACTCACTAACCGGTGAGTCAGCTCCCAACACGGTCTCTGACTCAGCTACGACAGAGCTACCTTTCAATCTCGATTCCATGCCACCACAGATGCAGGAAAGAATTCGTCAGGCTATGGCAGACAATGGCGGCACACTGCCTGAAGACATGTTGCAACGCATGCAAAACTTTGGGCAGAGCGGTCAAGGCGGGCCTAGTGGTCGCCGTGGGCGACCCGGCGGTGATGCTCCAAGGCCAACTGCGGAAGCAGGCGCACCTGTAGCGCGCGAGCCGAAGACGCTATCTCTGCGAACAGCTGCGCCTACGAGCACTAGTAGGACACTGGATGCCGAACCAAACCTGCTCATGGATGACGGATACATGGCGATTCGAGGTAAGCTCGACTTCACACAGTATGCCGATATCAACATATTGGAAGACGGCGAGGCAAAGCAACGGCTGCGATCTCTGCAAGATGATTTACAAGTGGCCCAAGAAGAACTGTTATTGTCGCGGGACCGAATCGCGGGGCAGCGACGCTTAGAATCGCGCGGATTTATAACGCCAACAGAATTAGAAGCCGAAGAGCTAAATCTGAATAAAGCCAACAATAAGATGGAACAAGAAGAAACATCTTTGAAATTATATATTCAGTACACGTTCCCGAAAGAGGCAGAAGAAAAACTATCTGATTATGAGAACGCGGTGATGAGTTATCAGCGTCAGGTAAAAGAAAATATTGCAGAGAAGGCACAAGAAGCGGCGCGCTATAGCTCTGCTGAGCGAAAATTCAATCTTGAGCGAGTTAAGCTGATGGATGTCAACGAGCAGATCGAGCTAGCTACGATCATTGCACAGCGACCGGGCCTTGTCGTCTACGGTGCGGCTGATCAAAACTCTATGCGTTATCGCAGCAACAGCCAGGAAGCTATTCAGGAAGGCGCTACCGTTAGAGAGAGACAATCTATCTTGACCATTCCAGATATGCGGGAGATGGCAGTCAAGGTTAATATCCATGAGTCTGCCGTGCAGCGCGTCGCCGTGGGTCAACTGGTTAAAGTGTCAGTTGACGCCTTTCCTGATGAGCAATTAACTGGCGTCGTCATAAAGGTGGCTGTCGTCGCTGACTCTGCAAACTCTTTCATGAACCCCGACCTAAAAGTCTATCCGACAACGATCAAGATTGATGGCACACACGATTGGCTGCGTCCTGGAATGAGTGCTGAGATCGATATTTTGGTGCGAAGCCTCGAAGATGTTGTCTACGTACCTATTCAGGCGGTTACTTACTTCGACGACGAGCGTGTCGTCTATGTTTCTAACCGCGGTAGAACTGAGCGCCGAGAAATCGAGGTAGGCACCTTCTCCGATTCCTATATCGAAATCCTAAGTGGATTGGAGGCGGGCGAGGAAGTGCTTCTGCTTCCACCACAGCAAAGCTTGAGAGATGCCTCCGGCGCATAAGTTGCATTAGTAGAAACCCCGGCCAATACAGAGCGAAATTATGCTTGAGACCGAATCATCTGAAAATACTAACAGCGATGTTACCGCGATTCGCGGACAGGATATTGTTGCGAGCGTGGATGATATCCGTAAGACTTATTATATGGGTGCGCTCTCGGTTGAGGTGTTGCACGGAATCAGTCTCGATTTCTATCAAGGCGACTATATCAGCATCATGGGTCCATCGGGTTGTGGTAAGTCGACGCTGATGAATATTCTCGGCTGTTTGGATCAGCCAACTGAAGGTAAGTACTTCCTCGGTGATCAAGACACATCGAAGATGGAAGACGATGAGTTGTCTAGCATTCGTGGAGCTAGGCTCGGATTCATCTTTCAGTCCTACAATCTTATTCAACAATTAAATGTCTTAGAAAATATCGAGATGCCTTTATTCTATCAGGGCTATTCCGAGGGAGACAGTCACGAGATTGCCATGGGGCTAGCAGCTCGTGTTGGTTTGGACGACAGGGTAGATCACAAACCGTTTGAACTCTCTGGCGGGCAGCAGCAACGCGTAGCGATCGCGCGGGCATTGGCGGTCGACCCGATAATTATCTTGGCGGATGAGCCTACAGGAAACCTCGATTCTAAATCCGGCGCGGAAATATTAAATCTATTCGATGAGCTTCATGATCAGGGTAAGACGCTGATCATGGTGACACACTCTGATGAAATGGCAGAAAGATCGCAGCGCTTGGTTTGTCTGCGTGATGGATTGGTGGAGAGCGATGACCGGCGCAACGCTTAATTCTCCTAAATTAGGTTCGCGTTTGAACAGAAGCCCTAGTCTCGTTACAGGATTCAATTTCATTCGCTTCAAGAAAATTACCGAAGTGGGTATTAAGAGTATCTACTCTCATGGGCTGCGATCTCTGCTTACGGTGCTGGGTATCGTAATTGGTGTGGCGGCGGTGATCGCCATGCTGGCAGTTAGTGAGGGCGCAAGCTACGAGGCGCAGCAACAATTTCGTGACTTGGGCGCGAGCAATATACTCGTGAAAAGTGTGAAACCTGCCGAGGTGGAGGAGAGTAGTCGCAGCGGCTTCGGTCCGCCTCAGGCTATCGTCTACGGCTTAACCACAGCCGACATTACCACCATCCGAAATTCGATTCCTGGCGTAAGCAACGTCATTGCGTCACGTATTGTAAAGAAAAATGTGTGGAATGGCGGCCTCAATATGAACACCGATGTGGTCGGCACGTCAGTAGACTACCCCGTCTCGCGTAACTACAATCTTAGGGCTGGGCGCTTCTTCAGTGAGTCGGAGATGCGCGATCATGGCAATGTGGTTGTGCTTGGCGATGAAGTAGCACAGGCGCTCTTTCCCATAGATAACCCGCTAGGCAAGACCATACGAATCGACAGCGACTATTACAATATTGTCGGCATCATGGAGTCTGAGGGGTTTTCGAATCTAGGCCAAAATCAGGCAGGCAGTTCCAATTCCGCACCGAGCCGAGTTTTTATACCTTTCACTTCGTCCAAGAGTCGTTTCGGTGAGACCACTACACGCCAGACGGCAGGTGGCGTCGAATCCGAGACCGTGGAGCTGCACGAAGCGATAATTCAGGTGGAAGGGCAGGATGGAGTCATCGAGGTGGGTGAGATCATCGATCAAATCCTGCAGCGCAGACACAAGGATATCGACTACGCCATAGAGGTACCACTCGCTCTGTTGCGGCAGGCGGAGGAGAGTGCGCTTCGCGATCAGATTGTAGCGGGCGCCATCGCTGGTATCTCTCTGCTAGTCGGCGGCATCGGTATCATGAACATCATGCTTGCCAGTGTGACCGAGCGAACCAGGGAGATTGGCATACGTCGTGCGCTCGGTGCTAAGCGCAAAGACATCATCATGCAGTTCCTGATTGAGGCGGTGATTCTTTCGGGCGTGGGTGGCCTCATTGGTGTGGTATTAGGAATCGTGATTCCATTCATCATCTCTGCGTTCTGGGGCATGACCACGATAGTCACGCCGCTCGCACCGATCTTGGCTTTCTCCATTTCGGCACTGATCGGTGTGATCTTCGGTATCTACCCTTCCATTCGTGCTGCGGATATGGATCCTGTGGAAGCATTGCGCCACGAATAGCAATACCTATTCGTGTTCGATGTCGCGCAGGGGGTTGGTCTAAGCGTATAACTAGGAATATAACTCCGCATATAACCAAATTAAGTTAGGTTCAGACTTCACTGATGTTACTAAGATTTCCTACTCGAAAGAAATCTGACTTGCCGCAGCCTACCAAAGGAACCTTGATATAAAATACCTTTCCATAAAATTATCTTTAGCGGCTCTCTCATTTGTTCTTTGCTCTGATGCTGAGTTGCTAGTTCTTATCGTTGTCTGGTGGCTGTGGCGCAAGAAGAGAATAGTTCGGTGCGCACCTCCACTCCTTTTTCTGCCAGTAGCGCCTGATCTGTGCATGACACGTTGGTATGTCTTAGCTCGACAATATCTCCAGCGCCAATGCCTGGATTTTCAAATAGTGCCTGTATATTGCTTAGCTCGGGATTGAATCGAAGATCGAGCTGCATCAGGTTTGTAAGTCCACTAAGTGGAGTTATATCGCTTATGTTGTTGCCGGTAAGCTCGAGGAACTGCAAGGTATTGAGTCCGCGTAGTGGGCTGAGATCAGTGAACGAGTTAGCCGCTAGTCGCAGTTCGATCAGAGATGTCAGGCCACGCAACGGCGTCAGGTCGCTTATATCCTGAGTATGAATATTAAGGTCCACCAGCTTGGTAAGTTTTGCTAATGGACTAATGTCGGTAACGGCATTAGTAAATAGCAATCCTGTCGCTCCCATATGCGTCCTGGGGTTCTGTCCGCCGATGAAGTTGCCGTGACGATGCATTCGAAGCACTCTCAGTTCAGTAAGTTCGCCCAGGGCGCTGATATCGGTCAAGGGATTCTCGGCGATACGCAATCTGATCAACTTAGTCATGTCACGCAAAGGGCTGATGTCAGAAATCCAATTGGTGTGTAGGTTTAGGTTTATCAATTCCGTAAGCCCGGCCAGTGGACTAATGTCAGAGAGGCCGCGGTTTCGGAGAGCGAGGTCGGTTAGACCTGTAAGGTTCTGTATTCCGGAGAGGTCATGAAACAGGTGTTCAGGGTCTCTCCATTCTGGAGATCCTGAAACTGATCGTCTCGCACCTACGCCAGAAGCATCCAGATTTTTTAGCTGCGCGGCTTGACTGCAGCTAAGCGTGTTTTGTGGTGATAGTGACAAAGCTTCACGCACCTCATTTTCCAGCACGGCGTCTGCAAAGGTCACTATGTCAGAAGCGTTATGATCTAGGCAGTTGTCAGATGGCTGCAGAATTTGTTGAGCCCAAGCCCCAGAGCAAAGTACAAGCGACAGCGCGGTTAAAGACAAGTTTATAGTAAGGTGCTTCATTTCAATGTTCCTTGTTTAAATTCTAACGCTTTAGTACCGCAAATCAGAATAAATACGAACGCACTATTTTGTCATTTGAGTTTGGGGTTATCTCAAACTCTGGTTAATTGGATATGTTTAGAAATTTTGATCGTCTTCTAGTCTTCGGCCATCGCAGGCTGAGCCATTTATCGAGGTGACTCTGAGCAAATTGACTCCCAAGTTGGCAAAAGCGTTCATGTCGGAGCAGGGCACATAGGTGAAGCGGAGGTCGATTTCGTCGCCCTCACCAATACCCTCATTCAGCAGCAGTGGTTGAACATTATACAGGGACCAGTTCTGAGCCAGGCTCAATTCTTCAAGCCGATTGAGTCCGGCGAGGGCGCTCACATCGGTGATGTCATTATTCTCGAGACGCAGGACTTGCAGTGCGTGGAGTCTTCTTAGAGGCGCTATGTCATCAATGTTGTTATTGCTGAGAAACAGATACCTCAAGTTGATCAAGTCCTGAAGGGCGCTAACGTCGGCAATGGCGTTGTCATTCAGGCTAAGTTGCACCAAGGCGGGCTTACCACTTAGTGCACTTATGTCTTCTATCTGGTTGTTATTGGCCCACAACAAGGTCAGTTCATTTAGGTTCGCGAGAGGACTGATGTCTTTAATTTCACTTTCATAAATTCGCAGATGAGTGAGTTTGGTGAGATGAGCAAGAGGACCAATATCGGATATGGCATTGAGGTGAATGCGCAACAGGCGCATTTCGGTAAGCCCTGCAAGCGGGCTAATGTCAGTAATGCCATTGAACACTACGTTGGGATCGCGTCCGTCATCCATATCGAGATAATGCTGAAGTTGACGGGGGTACAGACCATGTACATGGAGCCTTCGTAGTTTGGTGAGTCCCGCCAGTGGGCTAATATCGAAGATTGGGTTTTCACTAACGACAAGCTGTTCGAGATTGGTCAATTCACTCACGGGGCTAAGGTCGCTGAACCAGTTAGTGTGTAAGTTCAAATTAACGAGATTAGACAAAGTGCGAATTGGGCTAATGTCAGTAATGAGGCGATTAATTAGGTTGAGCCTGGTTAAACCTGTAAGGTTTTGGATGCCCTCCAGACTCTCGAAAGGTTTTTCTGGCGAGGGTCGTAAGGTGCCGCCATAAACTACGCGCTCAATCGTAGTCCCCACAATCAGTTGCTCTAACTCGGCTGCTTGTCCACAGGTCAGTGGAGCCTGCGAATCCAATCCCAGCGCATCGTTTACGACTTCGGCCAGGTCTTGATCAGCAAAGCTTACAATTGCATCCGCCGAAAAATTCCGACAATGATCGCTGGGTGATAGCGTGGTTTGTGCGTGAGTATTTATGAAGGGAAACCACAGCAGCATCAGCGTAATCAGAGTCGAAAGGTAGTGGCGAGAGTTCATGGGGTCTCCATTTTTATTGTTGAATTTTACTGAGTGATGAGAAGAAAGCGGCGCTTAAAAAATATTTCAGTCGACATCAGTTATTAATCAGTGAAACTAATTTCACTGATGGCGATGCCGCTCTCACCCGCAACTGAATAAAGCAAATAGCTTTTATCACCTTCTTGATAGATGGCCGGGTCACGAAGCTGGTGCACTCGCACATCGATATAACCTCTTCTGGATAGTTCGTTTGGCAGGTCAGCGCCCTCGTAGCCAAATTCGGGGCGAAGCACTTCTACTGGATCAGTCGCCGTCCACTCCAGCCAATTATCTGTTAATTCAATGGTGGAAAGTAGAATTCGTTCCGGTTGTTCTCCAGCCTGGGAGTAAAATACATAGAGGCGATTGTCACGGATCAATAGGGCCGAGTGCCGCATGTCGGCATTGAAAAACCGAGGGCCTGCTTCGAATTTAGATAAGCCATCGGGCGAGCGATGCAGGAAGCCAGGCATGCTCATGGCGTAGAAGTAATCATCGTGTTCAATCACGCGAAAGTAGTGTGGGCCTAGCTCGTCTTCTCTGCCTTCGAAATGAATACCGTCTTTAGACACAGCTGCACGTGTGAATTGTCTGCCTTCACCTCGTCCATGGTAGTACATCACTATTTGTTGAAGATCTTCACGCACGTGCACGTCGGGTGAGGCGATATGTGCATACAGCGGCGCGGTCCGCCCTGGTGCAAGTGAGCAGGGTGGGCAGGTAGTGGGAAAGAAGGAGTTTTCGAGTCTTAGTGAGCCTGGTGAATAGACGGTCCACGGACCAGTAACTTCATCGGCGTAGGCCATACGCATGTAAGTGCCGCGGTGATCAGCAAAATACAGGTAGTAGTTGCCAAGCGGATTCTCTACCCAATCAGGTACCTTAATCAACGAAGGCCCCTGAATATTGCCGCCCATTCGAGCATCCATTTCAGGCGTGATGATAGGGCCATCACCAAGACGGGTGGCAATGACCTTGGCCGGTTCTGCTGCCTGCGCAGCTGAGAACAAGACAGATAATGAGTACAGCAGTAGAGTTAGTGCTTTTTTTGTTTTCATGTATGAACTCTATGACAGTGGGATTTAAAAGGGGCTGAATTGATGCGTGCTGCTGCTTGTAATGCTTTCTCGTAACGTCCTTTTTTATCATTAATTGGGAATAAAATAAGCAGAGTAGTTCGATCATCTCCGGCATTCCTAATTCGAGTACCTTCTTCGAAACCAGAATTAGATCGTGCTGTGGATGAGGATTCGGTAGCAGGCACTAGATCTTAATTTGATCGCAGCACATGACGCTCTAACATCTGTCGTCTGACCACCGCACCGTAAACATTTCCATTAGCATCCACGCCAACACCTTCGGCGCCTGAGTGATCGTCCCGCAGCGGTTCCAAATCTTCAATGAATGCAGTGACTGTGCCGTCAACGGCAGAACCGATGCGGATACCCTTTCTTATTCCCGTTAATTCACCTGCACCTGTGTCGGGTCCGGATTCCGAGTCGGCTACATAAATTTGGTCATCTGGAGTAATAAAAATACCGCTGGGGCGGCCGAACTGTCTCCATTCGTCGATAAAATCCCCATCCTGACTAAAAATCTGAATGCGATTGTTGTCTCTATCGCCAACAAACAATCGTCCCCGGGAATCCATTGCTATGCTATGGGGTTCGCTGAACTCTCCTTGCCCTGATCCTTTGCTTCCCCATTGTTTAATGAACCTTCCCTCAGACGAATAATGCACAATTCGGTTATTTCTCCCGCCTCGGTGGCTTTCCGCTATAAAGATGTCGCCGTCGTCAGGGTCAACAACAACGTCATTAGGGTTGAACAGTAGTCCCGGTGTTGAGCCGCCTTGCCCTTGTTGCCCGATTGTCATCAAAATATTACCCTCGGAACTGAATTTGAAAACCTGATGTCCAATGCTACCGTTACTGCGAGCATCGGTGACCCACAGATTGCCTTCATAATCCACCGAAGCGCCATGGGGGAAAACAAACAGCCCTGCACCAAAAGAATCCAGCAAATTGCCGTCATAGTCATATTTGAGAATTGGATCTTCGCTGCGACCCTCACAAGAGTTGTCAATGCAGCGGTGTATGACATAGATGAACTGCCCATCGGGAGACGGTTCCACGGCAGTGACAGCAGCCCATTTCGACCCTTCTGGTAATTCGCCCCAACTGCGTAGTGTCTCATAGGGCTGAGGCAGATCGTTGCGCACGCCGTGAACTATTCCTGACGTTGAAGGGGATTGAGCGCGGCTGTGAACCCCTGAATCTATAATGAATAGTGATACCGACAGTAGAGCAAGAATTTTTGTTGTTTGCATGAGTGAGCATCGTAGTTATGGAATCGAAAAAATATCTTAGAAACTGGGAATTATCCAGTATTTTGGACAAAATAGTGCCGACATGTCCCGGACTTGTCTTGCGGATTCTAGTTGAAAATGGGTTATGCTATTGAGCTGCAAACTAAGTCCAGCGAATTAAGCACATTGGAGAGGTAAAGCATATGAAACTTAGCAAATTACTCGTCGCGGTTGCTGCACTGCTTGGGGTTCAGGGCGTATTCGCTCAAGAGCCGTTCACCTACAACGAGCATGTCGCCCAAATCATCAATGAGAATTGCGTGGTATGTCACCAAGAAGGCGGCATTGGCCCCATGCAGCTCACTAATTTTGAACAGGTGCGCCCTTGGGCTCCGCTTATCCAACTCAAGGTAGCTAACCGTGAAATGCCGCCCTACGCCTATGATCACGGCATTGGTATTCAGAATCTAGTCGGCGACTGGCGCATGCAGCAAGATGATATCGATACTATTGTGGCCTGGGTGAATGCTGGCTCCCCTCGAGGTGATCTTGACGTGAACCCACCTGTTGCTCAGGTTAAAACTCCAAGCCAATGGAACTTCGAAGCCGAACTTGGCGCACCGGACCTGATCGTGCCTTCATCCTCTTATGATGTCCCTGCTAATGGTAATGACCTGTGGATAAGAGAGATTGTTGACCCCAGAGTAACAGCGGCAGTTGCAGAGCGCTGCATTAAGGCAGTTCAGGTGAAGCCTCGCGGAGATGCAGCGGCGGTAGTCCATCACGCAAATTCCATCATCTTTATCGAAGATGAATACGGTGAGCTTCGCCGAAATGGCATGCTCACCGAATACGCCATGGGCAAATGGGGTGAGAAAGTGCCAGGCGATGTCTGTAGGACCCTGCCTTCCGGGGCTCAAATACAATGGAATATCCATAATTTCCCCGGTGGCGTCGGTGCAACTGCCAAGGGCGAGATGATCGAGGACAACGTGGTTGAAATCGGCCTGTGGTTCCATGACGAAGAATTCGGTGAGCAGGAAGGCGTTTATCGGCAGGACCTGACGAACTACCGGATAGAGCAACAGGGGGATCTTGTGATTCCACCCAACGGCTATCAAATGACTCAGGGCTTCCACACCTTTGATCATCCGGTGCGTATCGATAGTTTCCAGCCCCATGGTCACCTGCGCATGAATGCCGCCTCGCTGGAGATTTTCTATCCAGAAACCGGACGTACTGTGCCGGTCAGCCAAATCTCCAAATGGAGTGCTACTTGGCATCACAATCATATCTACGACCCCGATGTAGCACCGCTGCTGCCAGCAGGTGCGGTTCTGGTGCTGAAGCAGTGGTATGACAACACAGCGGACAACCCCAACAACCCGGACCCTGATATGTGGGTTGTGGGCGGCAGCCGCACCGGCGATGAAATGACTCACGCCTGGATTGCTGTTACACACCTAGACGATGAAGGCTATGAAAAAATGGTTGCCGAGAGAGAAGTGAAGCAGCAACGTTCTCTCGCAGGCAGTGACTGAATAGCACGCAATCTTGGTCACTCGTCAAAGAGGGCTAATAGCGCCGGGCAGAGGCGCAAACACGCGAAGAAATCGTTGAACAATCGCGTTAAGTTCCGAGCTGCTGCAAGCTGCTCGGAACTTTTTTCAGCAATATTGAGAGAGTAATTCATGCTAATCACCCGCAGCACCTTCCAAAAAAAGCGTATGCAGCTAACTGCTTTCTCAATCATTTTCTTATCAATAACCACACTCAAACAGTCTCAAGCCCAAGATCAGGAATGGCGTACTTATGGCGGCGACTTGGCCAGCACCCGTTATTCTCCGCTGGACACTATCACTGGTGAAAACTTTAACCAGTTAGAGGTTGCGTGGGAATTCGACACGAGTAGCTTTGGCCCTAGTCCAGAGTTTAATTTTCAATCAACACCCTTAATGGTCAATCGAACTATCTATACCACTGCTGGAAACAGGCGAGCTGTTGTTGCTTTGGATGCTTCGAGCGGAGAGATTCTCTGGATGTCCCGTCTCGATGAAGGAGAGCGTGCGTCGAATGCTCCCCGCCGGCTGTCAGGTCGCGGACTGGCATGGTGGGATGATGGCAGCGACAGGGGACGTATCATTTATGTAACACCCGGTTACCAGATGATTGCGCTGGATGCGGCGAGCGGAGAACGCATCGAGAACTTTGGAATCGATGGCATTGTAGATTTAAAACAGGAGTTCGATCAGGACTTGAACCTCATAACAGGTGAAGTAGGACTCCATGCCGCACCTATCGTTGCCAATGGCGTTATCGTTATCGGTTCGGCGTTCCGTGCGGGCAGGATGCCAACTAGCCGGGAAAAGCCAAAAGGCCATGTTCGCGGCTACGACGCGCGCACTGGCAATCGACTCTGGATCTTTCATGCTATTCCCGAGGCCGGTGAGTACGGCAATGATACCTGGCTGAATAACTCCTGGTCCTATACGGGCTATGGCGGCTCTTGGGCACAGATGACAATCGATGCTGCGCTAAATACGGTGTACCTGCCTACCGAAACTGCTACCGGGGATTCTTATGGCGGTCATCGGCACGGAGACAATCTATTCACCAACAGTATAGTTGCACTCGATCTCACAAGCGGTGAGAGAAAATGGCATTTTCAGACTACACATCATGACGTGTGGGATTGGGATATTCCCTCTGCGCCAATGCTCCTTAATCTAACTATTAATGGGCAAACCAGCGCTGCTCTGGTGCAAACAGTAAAACAGGGTTACACCTTCGTGTTCGACCGGGCGACTGGAGAGCCTCTGTTTGAGATCGAGGAAGTACCGGTGCCTCCATCCGATATTCCCGGTGAACGACTTTCTCCTACTCAGCCAATTCCTGTAAAACCTCCACCGTTCGCTCGCCAAGGGCTCAGCGACGATGAATTAATTGATTTTACGCCGCAGTTGAAAACCAAGGCACGAGAGATACTCTCTCAGTACCGTTATGGCGAGATCTATATGCCTCCGTCTCTGGCGGAGGCCGACGACGGTACGTTCGGCACGCTGTTCATGCCCTCGCAAACCGGAGGAGCCAACTGGCCAGGAGGCGCAGTCGATCCTGAAACCGGCTTCATGTATATTTTTAGCAAGTCAGATGTGGGCCGAATGTCTATGAGCAGTCGTCCCGAGCGCTCCGACATGGACTATATTAATCTGCAATTGAGAACTGCGCCGCGATTGAGTGTGGAGGGTTTGCCATTAATCAAACCACCTTATGGACAGATCGTGGCATTGGACTTGAACGAGGGTGAAAAGCTTTGGGATGTTGTGCATGGTGAGACGCCGGATTCTATTCGCAATCATCCTGCACTGGCCGGGCTCGATATTCCACCTACCGGACAAGCGGGGCGTGTAGGTGTCCTGGTTACCAAAACACTTGTGATAGCCGGCGACGGTGGCAGTTATACAAATGCTGATGGCGAGCAAGAAGCCTTGCTGCGAGCCTATGACAAACTTACCGGCAAGCAACTAGGCAGCCTATCCATGCCAGCGCAACAGACCGGAAGCCCAATGACTTACGCTATCGACGGCGTCCAGTATCTGGTTGTGGCGATCGCAGGTTCAGATGTGCCGGGACGGTTGAGGGTTTACAGTTACGGGCCTTGATTCACTAGTTTTTTGAGTGCACATTCACAGCCGCACACTGTAACGAGATAACTTATGAAATTATTCACAACACTATCCTTATTCTGCTTTTTTGTTGCTGCTGACGCGCAGGAAAAAATAACAGAAAGTGAGAAACAGATGCGCATTCTATCTGCGTATCACGGGCTTGATCCCTTGCCGCCACTTGCAACTCGATTGTGTGGAATGCCGCCTGCTGGTGGCCAGGATGGAATGCCCGTTACCTTTTCTGTGCAGATAAATAGTGCATCAGTTTCTGCAATCGCCTTTGCAGTTGAAACTACCTCTGGTGAAATTATTACTCCACTGTGTGCCACATTGCGACCTGCGACAGAGGCGCTCGAGAAGCGTACTGTGCTTCTTATTGGGGCCTTTAGTGTCGACGATGCACTGCCGCTCAGTGTTGAAATTGTGGAACAACTCGAAGATGTCGATGGAAATTCACTGGTGGGCTTGAGAAGTGAAAAGGTGACGCTCCTCTCAGCTGGGCCCAGCCTCGTGCTTGCCGAGCGCTTCGCTTCCGATACTGAAGGGCTTGAAGGGGAATGCCCAATCGAGACCGCACAAGCAGTTCAGCTAACTTGGGAAGGCGGGGTTACCGGAGCCCAGGGTGCCGCTCTTGCCGAGGCCCAGCGAACAGCTATATCGGTTCTTCTTAGTGACGGGGATTCCGTGCACCCACTTATCCTCGCAGATGATGACCCGGATAACCATGTCATTGCCTGTCTCGCTGAGACCAGTCCAGCAGTTTCGGTTAGCGTAGCAGCGGGCTTCTTTCATGACCCGGGTGATGACGCTAATCCCGAGACCAGAATAGATGTGATTTCAAGAATGAAGGAGTAATTTTTTTGAGATTGCCGCAATAGCATTGAATGACTATAAGATGAAAACTAGACAAGAATTAACGTTGACTAGGGTCATGCCTATGTCTAAAAAAGGAATCTCGCTATGAAACACTTTTTTAAGCTAATGCCTTTGCTTGCGCTGTCGATTGTTCTTTGCTCTGAGTCTTGGGCTCATCAAGTTCTGTAGCTTGATCTTCGCTTCAATCCTGATTTAGCGACGATTCGAGCGCTGTTTGAAAACCCGGGTATTGCGCCTGGAGATATCCTCGAGCTGAGACATACCAATGTGTCCTGTACAGAGCAGGCGTGGCTAGCAGAAAAGGAGTGGAAGTTCGTAGCGAATTTTTTTCTGCTTGCGCTACTGCCACTAGGCAGAGATAAGTCCAGATAAAGATAATAACAGATAGCTAAAAAGGCACCCTGGGAGCAGTTATGAAAGCTAGTAAATTACAGAGTCGGGCAGGCCGAGTCGCCTTGCGTTTAATTACACTTGTATTCGCAGTATCGAGTGGCCTTTCAATCAATCTATCAGCCCAGACGGATTTTCCGCCGCTTGCCGATAGAGATCGGGCAATGACCATGCCGGGAGAATTCGTTCTGGCAAGTGTTGGTGACTTGATGATACGCCGCCCCGCATCTCAGCTCGTCGACCCCAAAGTGCAGGCAGTTTTTGACTTGATAAGAAATGCCGATCTTGCAGTGGCAAACATGGAGGGTGAGTTGGTGAATTTGCGAGAATTCGATGGCCCCCTCAATGGCTTTGTAGGCAGTCATGAGGTCGCAGCCGATCTCAAATTGATGGGCTTCGACATGGTCAATCGTGCCCAGAACCATCTTCTTGATTCCGAATTCGAGGGCATGTTTTCAACGAACGCTTTGTTGGACGAAGCAGGCATTATTCATGCGGGCAGCGGTAGAAACCTGCAAGAAGCAGCCGCACCGGCTTATCTTGAGTTGGCAAAGGGGCGCGCCGCGTTAGTCGGCGCTCATGCCCCCATCTTTCCAGAACACTATCGACTTGCGGCAACATCTCGCAATGGAAATCTGGGAGGAAGACCCGGTCTCAACATGCTCAATTATAGAGAGACTATTTTAGTATCCCAGCAGCAGTACGATGCCCTGCAGCAAGTTCGTCAGGGATTCCTGGAATACCGAGACAACTATGACAATCCGCGCCCCGTAGCCAACGCTTCGCCCGATACGGGTATAAGCATTCCTGCCTCGAGTTCCGGACGCAATGACCCCAGATATCGAGTAATTCGGGGTGATGAAATTCCAGGCACAGTTGCGTATACCTTGAATGGCAATGACGTGGATCGCATGCTCAGGAATATTCGCAATGCCCGCCAGCTTGGAGATTTCGTTACTGCCGCCGCTCACATCCATCAGAGTGAGTCGGTCGTGGAGTTTCAGCATTTGAGCACGCGCCCGCCCGAGTTCTATGTGGATCTGGCGCATCAGGCTATCGATGCCGGAGCCGATGCCTTTGTTGGCACGGGAGTGCAAACACTACGCGGCATTGAAATCTACGAAGGCAAACCGATTTTCTATGGTCTGGGTGAGTTTTTTCGAGAAGCACAGTGGGAATTGGAGCTGGTTGTCGGTGCTGCCGATGCAGACCCACAAAGAAGATTGCAGCAGTTCTCCCGAAATTTTGGCGGATCCACCCAGTCTTTGGAAAGCGTGGTTGCAGTTAGCCATTATGAAGACGGTGCTCTACGAGAGGTGCGACTTTACCCGATAGAGTTGGGGATAAACGGCCCTGACTCAAAGCTTGGTATTCCGCGGATGGCCAAAGAGAGTCATGCCCAATTAATTCTGGAACGTGTTGCGCGCTTGTCGGATCAATGGGGAACTACCATCGAAGTCGAAGGGAGTGTAGGTGTAATACATGTGGAATAATATAGCCTTTTATCATCGTAAAACGAGCGATTCAATTATGCCAAAACTGAACCATATTAAATTCCATCAGAGAGTAGCGGTAATTTTTTCGCTGTTTTTTTCTGTTGCTGCATTATCCCAGGTCACGGATGCGCGTTTCACGCCCAGCAATGACTACAGCATCGACGAGGCTTTCTTCAAACTGCCACCGGGCAGGTCAATCGGTGCCACCTCGGGCTTGGGAATTCACCCGGATGGTTCGTCTTTCTGGGTCTTTGATCGCTGCGGTGCCGAAAATTGCCGAGGGTCAGATCTTGCCCCAATTATGAAATTCGACCGGCAGGGCAATCATCTTCTCAGTTTCGGTGAAGACCTGTTTCAGCGTCCTCATGGCTTGACTGTAGATAGAGGTGGAAATGTTTGGGTAACAGATGATGTTGGCTCACGTGACATCGATACTGTTAGCGAAGCCAAGGGTCATCAGGTCTTCAAGTTCAGTCCCGAAGGCGAATTGCTCATGACTTTGGGCAAACCCGGTATCCCAGGCGACGGCCCAGACACATTCAATATGCCATCGGCAGTAGTCGTTGCGCCGGGTGGCGACATCTTTGTCGGTGACGGGCATGGCCCTAGATCAAACGCTCGCATCGTGAAGTTTGACTCCCATGGCGACTATCTCATGACTTGGGGGTCATTTGGCGAGGGCCCGAATCAGTTTCATACGCCTCACGCATTGGCTATGGATTCCGCGGGCCGGTTATTTGTTGGCGATCGCGGTAACGATCGAGTACTTATTTTCGATCAGTCCGGCAACTTTCTCGACGAGTGGACGCAATTTGGCCGACCCAGCGGCATGTTCATCGATGACAATGACCTGCTGTATGTCGCCGACTCCTCATCTTCAAACACAGCACAATCTAATCCCGGTTTTGAAGAAGGTATTCGCGTCGGGAATGTGAGAGATGGCCGTGTGATGTTGTTTCTTCAGGACCCCGATGCGAGCGGGAGTCAGGAGGGTGTGGTTGCCGACAGAGATGGAAATATCTATGGCTCACTCACAGCAGGCATGGCTTTGCGAAAATATTCACTCTCTAAATAAAAAGAATAAATTTTCCCCTTTATCAAAGGAACAGGTCTAGTCATCACCCCTTAGCGGTGCCTGCTCACGAAAGAATATAAATGAACAATAATGCAGGAAAACTGGCTAGTTCAGTTTTGGTTTTGGCCTTTGCGTTCGGTCCAAAAATTTTCTATTCAGGATTTAGTACTGTCCTAAAGCCAATATGACTGGTGCCAAGTCCGCTATCCTGTGCTTCTCTAGCCGCAGGCCTGAACCGAAGACAATAGTTTTCGGCGCATAAATAGGAGCCTCCCTTAATTACTCGAGCTACGGCATTCCCATGATTGCGGCTCACGCTTTCCTGCTGCGAAGGACCCTCTGGATTCAAGGTGTCAGCTGGGTCGTGTTCGGGGTAGTACCAATTGGAAGTCCACTCCCAAACATTTCCGATAAGATCATAAATGCCGTAATCGTTTGACCCAAAGCAGCCAACCGGCGCCAGGCCAACATGACCGTCTTCTGATGCGTGTTCCACAGGGAATGAGCCCTGCCAGGTATTGGCATGATGATGGCCATCAGGGGCAAGCTCATTGCCATCCCAGGCATACCGGCTGTCTCTTTTGTTGCGTGCCGCCAGCTCAAATTGTGCCTCGGTTGGCAACGATCGTCCCGCCCACGTCGCATAGGCTCTAGCGTCTTCGAAGGCGATATGAATAACCGGATAATTGTCTCTACCCGTGATATTGCTATCTGGGCCGTCTGGATGGCGCCAGTTAGTTCCCGCCACCCAAGACCACCAATTGTCTGCGGGCTGTCCTGCAAGAGGCGGAACGAACAACACAGAACCAGGCTGCAGAAACTCTGCGGGCACATCCGCTGGCCAGTCCGCCGGGTTAGGGCTTTGTTCGGCGACAGTGATATAGCCCGTTTCTTCAACAAATTTGGCAAATTGTGCATTAGCTCACTTCGTGCGCATCCATCCAGAATCCCGATACGGCAACTGCGTGAGCCGGGCCTTCTTCTCTATAGGCTGAGTCGTCACCCATAATAAATTCAGCACCCTCAACCCACGCCTGATCAACTTGCCCGAGTAAACAGGAGTTGGAGGAATGTGCATCCATGGGGGTCTGCGCCAGCGCAGATTGGGACAGTAAAAATAGCCCAAGGGAAAAGTAACTCGAATTTATTTTTTGCATTTTAAGTTCCTATTTCCAGCGCGCTCACCATGAGTGCTGAGGTTCAATTGCCCGAGCTGGGAGGTAGTTCTCCCTGCCAGCCTTATTGTTAACCACTTTTAAATTTTGATTAACAATAAGACCCTCTGTCTTTTTGACTTCGCTTGTTCCGGCTGGCTTCTAGTCAATGATCGCTTGCTGCACAGCATTCTCAAAATCATCCTGTGCGGCTCGGTAGGGCTGTTGCAACATAATGACTGCTGTTAGCTCTTCTGCCGGATCGGTATATGAACGTGTGCCGAATGCGCCGCCCCAGCCGAATGCCCCGGCACTGCGGCGTGTATTTGATACTATGGGGTTTTCTACTACAGCTACGGTATAGCCAAACCCTTGTCCCTTTACATTCAGTCCAATGCCTTTATAGAGGTCGCCGGATTGGTTGCTGCCCATCATGCGAACGGTGCGTGGGCTTAATAGTCGGTTACCGAATAGCTCACCGCCGTTAACCAGCATCTGTTCAAAGCGCAGGTAATCTGCGGCAGTACTGTTGAACCCGTAGGAGCCAGAAAAGTAAGTGGTATCGGGTGTATCGAAGAAGGGTGCCATATCCCGGTCAGAGATTACTACCCTTCGGTCTGCGTATTCTTCAGGAACGTTCCACCAGGTGTTGTTCATGCCTAGGGGTTCGAAAATGCGTTCTTTCACGAACTGGTCGAAAGGCAGGCCGGATTCAATTTCGATGATGCGTGCGATCACATCTAAAGCAGTGCCCCCCGCTATATTGCCAGCGAGTACCAGGCTGGAAATCAAGAACATAATTGCCGTACTTAGGTACCGTGTTTGCAAGCGTTGCTCCCGGGCTGCGATTTGCAGGCGTGGATATTGCCGTGCCTAGACCGCTGCTTGCAAGGCCAGAGGTATGGGTCAGAATGTCATGCACGGTTATTTGACGGTATGCGGGTACCAGTCGGTGTTCAGGGAGGTTTTCTCGAACGACGCGCAACGGGCTGATGTTCTCCTCATAGGAGTCCGCGAGTACCGCCACCTGCATAGTCTCAAATTCTGGAATCCACTTTGAGACTAGATCGGTGGGGCGTATCAGACCTTCTTCGATCATCATCATGGCGGCAACCCCCAGCACCGGTTTGGTGGAACTCATCATTATGAACACATTGTCATCAGTCATGGGACGGTTGTTGGGTACGTCCATTAGGCCATGTGACTGGAAGTGCACTAGTTTTCCGCGCCTAGCTACCACGGTTACTGCACCTTGAATGTTGCCGGCCTCAATGTGCCGCTGCATGGCTTGGTTGATGCGTTCGAGACGCTCGCTGGACATGCCCACTTCTTCGGCACTGGAGGCCCACGGAATATCCTGGGCCGATGCCAAGTTGGCAACAAATGTTGTAAATAGGGTGACAAAGACTAAAGAGAGGTTTTTTAGGGGCTTAATGTTCATGTTCTGCTCGCCTCGACGTTTTTATGGAGTTGATAGTAACCCTGAGATTACCTCAAACTCCGGCAAAATGGGACTAGTGATACGGAGGAATAAACGGGGTCAGAGTAAATATACAGTACTGTATATTTACTCTGACCCCGTTTATTAATTCAGCCCAATTTCCCCGAGCACAATGTCTGCTAATCGAGCCCGGTGCCAAGCGGCATCGCCCCACAACAATTGGCTGTGTTTCTGACGCTTGAAATACAACTGTACGAAGCACTCCCAGGTGTACCCTATGCCACCGTGGAAGTGTACTGATCGGCTGCTGGCAAACGCAGCAGTTTCACTCGCGGAAGCCTTGGCCATGTGGGCGTATTCCGCTGCGCGTCGTGGTTCGTGATCGATCGCGCAGGCTGCGTTATAAACTAGGGATTTTGCCTCGTCTATCTGTATCATTACATCGACTAGTGGATGTTTCACTGCGTGGAAGAAGCCGATGGGGCGTTCGAATTGCGTGCGCGTGCGGGCGTACTCAGTCGTGGTTTGTAATTGCCATTCCGCAGCTCCGATCACATCAGCGGCGAGCATCGTCCAGATGGCTGGGAATGCCTGCTCTAGTGCTTTGAGTCCATCTTCACAAACTTCCTCAGCTTCTACATCGAGAAATTCGACATGGGCTTGATCCCGTGTGAGGTCAACGATCCTATCGGCGTGCACTGAAATTCCAGGTGCGTCGCTTGCCACCCAATACAGTGAGTGCCCTGTGCCTTTCTTTGCGCACACTAAAAGCCGATCAATCTTGCGCGCGTCTTGCACGAACCAGGCTGTACCATTCAGCTTTCTATCAGTGACAAGCACCTCAGTGTCTTGGGGTTGCCAAGAACCTGTTCGATTAGTCAGCGCGAGTGTGGCAGTGGCTCCCTCCGCGATGTTCTTTGAGTGCTGCATTGCTGGAATTACCGCAAGCGGCAAGCACATAAGTCGCATTCAGCGTTGCCAGCAACGGGCAAGGAAAGGCGGCTCTTCCGGCCTCTTCCACCAAGCCCGCAACAGCGACTGCTGGCAAGCCTAGTCCCTCTGCTGACTCTGGAATTGCGAGCAAGGTCCAGCCTAATTCTAGAAGTTGCTGCCAGAGGTTCTTTATCCCAGGGGCTTTCAGAAGCTCCGGAATAATCAGAATTGTCAGCCACCATTCGGTGCAACTTGTCCGTAGAAAAATTGTTTTTAAAGAACTTTCGAGCGGAGTTTTTAAGCAGAGAGGCCTCTTCAGAGAAACCATAGTCATCGGGCTGTGCCATATTAATCCTTATTTTCCTTTACTTCGATTTAGCTAAGCTGAGCACGCGCTCACCCAGAATATTGCGTTGCACTTCGCTAGTACCTGCAGCAATAGTATTTCCATAGGTGCTCATATAGGCAAGCGGCCATTGGCCGGCGGCGGGAGCATTCTGATCGCCTAAATACAGCGAGGCACTAGCACCTGCGACTTCAAGCGCCAGTGCAGCGGTCTCCTGAGCAATCTCGGACCTAAGTAGTTTGTTCTGCAATTGCAGGCGTGCAGGATGTTCTAGTAACGCCGGTACACGAGTTCGTCGTTGGTTCTCCTCCAGCGCGGTCTCTCGAATAAGCTGTCGCATAATGCGGTCACGCAGTAACGGATCTTCCACTGCAGCTTTGCCGTTGTATTGTGTGTTGCGCGCCAGATCTATCAGATTTGCAGTGTTGGCATTATGTGTTGCTGCGTTCTTCATGCCTCCCGAGCGTGGTGTTACCAATTCGCCGGCATCGCGCTCGTGCAAGAGCGTCGTGGTGGCAACCTGCCAGCCGTGACCGAGCGCACCTAGACGTAAGCCATCGTCAACCTGAAGATCGTCGAAAAGCACTTCATTGAACCCCGTCTCACCAGTCATCTTAATGAGTGGCTTCACACTCACGCCCTGATCCAATGCAGAGCTAATGGGCACAACAAAATAGGATAGGCCTCCGTGCTTTTGCGTCTTGTCTGTCCGTAATAAGATAATCATCCATGCAGCGAAGTGTGCCAAGGAAGTCCATACCTTGTGACCATTAATTACCCAAGAATCGCCGTCACGCTGAGCGAAGGTCTGCACGCTGGCAAGGTCTGAACCTGAGCCTGGTTCACTAAAGCCCTGACACCAAATGTCTTCGCCAGAGAAGAGGCGAGGTAGTAAATGTTTCTTCATCTCTTCTTGGCCGTACTGAAGCACAGTGGGTGCTGCCATACCCAGGCCGATAATATTCGGCATATAAGGCGTTTTAGCCCTATGCATTTCCTCGTTGGCTATGCGTTGGCAATTGCTCCGTCCACCTCCGCCATAAGCTATTGGATAGTCACAACCTACCAATCCAGCGTCATAGGCTGATTTCTGCCAATCCTTAAGGTATGTCAGCTGCTCTTCAGTCATTATCTCCAGTGCAGAAATTGGTAGCCTGAATGAAGGTTCGGCAGGCGTGTTGTCGCATAGCCAATCGCGGCAGTGTTGGCGGAACTCGGCTTGTTCGGGGTTGTCTTTACTGGCGCTGTCAGACATAGTTAATTTCCTGCGATTGAAAAAAAGTAAGGGGGATTGTTACTAGGCACTCGAGGAAACGCAAGCGGATAATTCAGTTTTACAAATGCAGTTAGCACGTGCAGGTTGGCGAGTAACAGGGTGCTGACATTTTAACCAAGCTAAAGAAAAATCTGCTCATCAATTACTGCCATGGTCTGTAACGCTCTAGCCTCCAACTCCTGATCGCTGGCACTGCTTACAGGATGATCAATAACTGAAAAGCTATAGCCGGGCATGCCCAATACTTTTGCCAAGAGTTCGGCGACGCTAACGAAATTACTAGTCGCGACCTGCTAGTTAGGCCTTAATATCAAAAATTGAGAACACTGCTAGAGAATGGAAAATTGAAGAAATTACTATTGATTTTGATTTGTACACTAGCGATTCCAGTTTCCTATGGCCGCGATAGGGGTTTTGCTATTGAGTGCACGCCTTCGAACAATGGTATTAAGCAGATATTGTCGTTCTTCGAGACTGGAATTGATAAGCGTGTTCGTTATTTGGAAGCTGGTACTCAAACAATGTGGGATAGCCACGAATGGGAAAATGGTTATGTCACTGTAAGTAGCTTTGTTCGAATGAAAGGAAATACTGAAGCTTCTCTTATTTCGTTTACGAAAATAGAGTTGGGAACAATGCTTGGAGAATTCGTAAGGATAAGTGATTCCAGCAAAGTCGTAAGAATGCAATGCCAGAGGTGGTCTCCGCAAACTCGTAATAAGTAAACCGCTCAAAGACCGTTCGTAAACTAAGCCCCAAACTATATGCGATGTTTAATGTCTGTGGTTACGTTGCAACGCTAACCCCAAGGAAGCATATGGCGAAGCGAAGTCTCCTTAACTGAGTAGGGATGATATAGCGCGGCTAATGCATGCAAGGCGATAAATAAATAGCCAGACGCGCCAATAAGCTCATGTGCCTGATCTGCCAATGATTCCGGTATGGGCGTGAGCTTAGGCGGTTGGAAAATAGTGACTAGCTACCAGTAATATTCGGCAGTTATCTGGCCGGGAGTGCCGGGAAGATTATTCTTGAACCCGCGCTCCTCAAGGACCTTCACCGAATCCTTCACCATGTCGGGATTGCCGCACAACATAATTTGAGAATTCGCGGGCGAGAGGTTTAGGCCGCAGACGCTTTCTAGATAGCCATCGGTAATAGCGGCGGGGATTCTGCCGCGATAGGCGCCAGGTACATCTTCTCGAGTCGCGAAGGCCTTAAACTGAAAGCGATCCCCGTGATCGCGTTGAATATTTTCGATAAGCTCCTGATAGCGCAAGTCAGCGTTGGCGCGAACACCGTGCACTAAAATCACTTTTTCGAATCGCTCCCAAGGCTCCTGAGTCTTAAGTATAGAGAAGAAGGGCGCGATTCCCGTTCCTGTTCCGAACAGCCATAGATCCCTTGAGTCGGGTATGGCCGCTAGGGTGAAGAATCCAATTGGCTTCTTTTTCAACCAGATGGGGTCGCCGGCCTGCAGTTTTAACATGGCGTTTGAGAGGACGCCGCCCGTAGCGGTATAGAAGAAGAATTCCAGGGGGTTCTGGTCTGGAGCGCTCAGAAAGGAATAGGGACGGTCAATGCGCTCGCCGTCAATTTCCAGTGCTAAGCTGGTGAATTGGCCCGCTATGAAGGTGTCTACATCGGCGTCGATCTTCAGTGAATAGAGGTTTTCTGTCCAATGAATATTGTCGACTACGGTTCCTTGGATCCACTGGACCATTTTGGCTACTCTAGGGTGTGGGGTATGGGGCTGGAACTATGGTATGAACTTCTATAGTCTTCTAGCAAGCAGTAATTAAATCTCCCTCTCTTTATTAGTGCACCACCGTTTAGTGGGTCGCTAATACCGAGAAAATAGAAGACAAATAATTGGTGAAAAAAGATGGTAGCAACCTGGTTTGAAATAGCTCTTTGGAAACGTATATTCGCGGCGCTCATATTGGGCGCGATCGTGGGAATGATATGGGGTCCAGGTTCTGACAGCATTGCTTGGGTCGGCACCCTATTTGTTAGGCTAATCCGGATGATAGTTGTACCTCTGGTTTTCGTAACATTGATTTCGGGTGTGGTGTCCATGGGTGACCCGAATAAGCTCGGTTCGCTTGGCGTTAAGACGCTGGCTATTTATATGGCGACTACCTTGGCAGCTATCACAATAGGGTTGATTCTTGCGGTAATCTTGCAGCCCGGTGTTGGTGTAGATTTTTCTACGTCTGTTCCTCAGCAGGTCCAAGAGGCTATTCCACTGTCCGAACGCCTGATGAGCATCGTGCCACATAATCCAATAGCTGTGCTCGCCGAAGGGAATATGCTGGCGATTATCTTCTTTGCGCTGCTAGTTGGCGTGAGTTTGCTAACAATAGGTGAAAAAGGCAAACCTGTCGCCGATCTGATGGAATCCAGTAGCGAAATGATGTTGCGCATAACCCATTGGATTATGGAGGTTGCACCTTTTGGCGTGTTCGCTTTGATAGCCTCTGTGGCGGGAACTCAAGGTATTGGGGCGTTGCTTGATGTAATACTCTTGGCGGTTGCCGTCTTAATTGGTTCGGCTGTCCATCTATTTATAGTTCATGGTCTCATTATTATAAAATTTACGTTGAAGTTGTCACCGATCATGTTCTTTCGAGGAGCGCGTGACGCTATGTTAGTCGCCTTCTCTACCTCCTCAAGTTCCGCAACATTGCCCGTGTCGATGTCGGTCGCCGAGGAAAATTTGGGTATTCGACCGATAATCGCCTCTACTGTTCTACCTCTAGGCGCTACGATTAATATGGATGGCACTGCACTGTATGTGGGTATAGTTTCTGTTTTCGCCGCTCAGGCTTTTGGAATCGACTTGGTTTTTTCGGATTATGTGTTGATTGCGGGCTCCACAACACTGGTATCTATAGGTACAGCCGCTGTTCCCGGTGCTTCACTATTTCTCATCGCCGCGGTCACACAGACCATAGGAATGAGTCCAGAACAGACGGCGATTGTGATTGGATTCATTTTGCCTTTCGACCGTCCCTTGGACATGCTGCGCACAGCGGTAAATATTGGTGGCGATCTTTCGGTTTCAACAGCCGTTGCCAACTGGGAAAATGAGTTCGATAAAGACATCTTCGAGAGGCCGATTAAGTTCTAGATTTTTTCAGGTTGCTGGATTACAGCAGCGGTGTGCTTAGAACGAATAAGTGATCGTTGCAGAGAGCCTGATGTCTTCGGCAAAGAAGAGTAATGGTGATTCCTCGTTCGAGGTAATGGCTATTATTTGACCGCCAACTGCCCAGTTGTCATTGACGGTGTAGTCTGCACCGACAAGTGCCAGCAGGGAATTCGCAGCTAGATCGCCTTGCAATGTCGATGAGATAACCAAGTCATTATTCATCAGCGTATTGCTGTAGCGCATCAGCCAGCTCCCAAATACCCCGTCGTTTATCAGTGACTGTCCAGGCAGCAAGCCCTCATCCTCATCTAATAACATCTGTGCTTGTATGCCTAGGCTGACGCTCTGTTCGTTGCTGATGGCGTACTCGAAACCCATCGAGGTGCCGATCTGGTCTTTCTTTAGATTCACGGGGTTGGCGAGGCTCGCTGTTCCTGGGAAGCTGAAGCTGTCAGCTAGTACGTCGTGACTGTAGGCTAGGTCAAAATTTAACAGCAATTTACCGATAGCGCGATTTGCGCTGAATCCCAACAAGAAGAAGTCGTTGGTCTCCGCTATAGCGTCACCTACGTGGTTTGCAGGGTCTTCATAGCGCAGCTGATTCTCGTAGAGATACGCGGCCATGAAAGATATATCGCTGCCTTCGAACGATCTGCGCCACTGCGTGCCTGCTTCAAATAACATGCTGCTGTCTCGATCGTAGTCGGTAAGATTGAATTGGGGCTCGAAGAAGAAGGGGCTGCCTCGTACTGCCGCCGGATTGAATTCCGGGTAGAGATTGACGAAGCTAGAGAAATTGGAATTCTCGCCAAAATAGTCCCAGACCAACATCGTTTGATTTAGCCTAGCATCCTCGATATCGATGATGTTGAAGTCGCGAAACTCGGTAGTGTTGATAACATCCAGTACCGAATTGCCTACGGTTTCGCCCCAGACAACCGTTTGGCGACCGAATTTCAGGCTGTGTTGGCCGAAGCTGCGTTGTAGGAAGAATTCGTTGACTCGATATTCGGTATCGACTTTGTCTCCCGCGGCTTCATACTCATAGTCGTCTTTCCAATAGTTTCTAATCTGACCGCTGGCGCGGAAGAGCCAGCCGGGAGCGAAGGCATTTTGATAGCGGATATTGGCGCCAAGCCGGTTGGTTTCTAAGTCAGCCTCGCGGGGAAGGGAAAAGCCGGGAGCAATATCAACTGAATGATTGTTTACCTGACCGGAGAACTGCTGACTGATCTTGATAGTAAAATCGTCGAGCCAGGAGCTGGCATTGGCTAAACTGTCGTCGTCGAAGGCGGCACCAAAGAGGTCGTCGTCAAAGGTGAAATCGCCCTCGAACTGGATATCGTCATCGAGTACTAATACGTCGTCCTGCGCACTCGCATGATTTAGGGCGACAAGGAGAGTGGTGGCGGTGAAGCCAGCGAATTTTTTAAGCTCTATCATTCGCGATTTTTCGGCTAATCAATCTGTGCGCGCAGTTTTTCGAGTTCGGTCTCTCTAAAGGCGGCATCGGTTAGCGTACGTTGCGTTAAAAACTCGTCGGGCACGTCGATGCCAGTATGCATCTCGAGAAAGGCCATGTTCGAAAGTCGGTTGGTTACAAGATTCATGATCGTGGTAGATCGTGCCACCCAGATGCCGTTCATCAGTTCGACTCGTGCGCCCAGCATGCGCTTAATTTCTTTGCCGTACTGGTCGTACATTTCTATCCTGAGTTCTACAAAACGTTCTTTGTCGACATAAAGTACGGTGCGTGAATAACGAGATTTACGAGCACGTTCGGCGTTGGGAATGGTTTCGATCTTCCAGACTTCGCGGCCGGATTCCGTTGTCTCTTCGAGGAGGTTGATCTCGTATTCATCTAGCTTGCCAGTGTCCTGATCTTCAGTAGTAAATTCGGATCCGAACATTGAGCCAGGTTCAGTTTCGTCGTCCGAGCTGCCGCTTGCGATGCGCTTTACTCGGCCTAACGCCGATAGGTACAACCAAGTCTCGTTATCTCTCGCGCCTTCGTCATAGATAAAACTTAGCATGCCGATACCGCGTTCAGCTGGTGGATCCAAGAGTATTGCGACCGAGCGGGTGTCTTTAAGATCAACCCCGTACCCCTTGCCAACTGACTCTAAAGATTTGACGCGTGGCCGTTCGGCACAGGTAATTTTCCCCTCGCGCACGCCAAACTTGCAGGTCGACAGTTGCATACGAGAAAGCGCGGAATTCGAAGTAGCACGGCGATTGTCTTCCAGCTTCTCCATTATTTCTCTTCCGCTGAGATCCTGTGCAATACTTTGCAGTGGAATTAGAAGCAGGACTGCAACTAGGCTTACTAGTCCGTCGCTTAGAAGTTTACCGTGCATTTTTATCTCCTGTATTTATCGAATTCTACGAGTGTACTGTTGTAGCTTTTGAAAAATCGATCTCTGTATTCGCGTCCTTCACACCAAACGTCGGCTTGAATACAATTATCATCGCTGGGATCAAGAATAGATCGCAGAGCAGGGCAAAGAATATCGCGATCGCTCCGAAGAACCCCATCTTCGCCATACCCAAGTGCCCTGAGAAGCTTAGTAGGGCAAAGCTGAGCGCCAGGATCATAGTGGTGAACATTACTGCCTGGCCAACGTCACGAATTGTGCTGACTAATGCCTCACTGATACTGCCGGTGCGTGCTAGGTCGATTCGATAGTGAGTCATGAAGTGAATCGTATCGTCCACGGCGATGCCGATGATGATAGGGGCTATTAATAGTGTGTCAGCATCGAGTGGCAGGCCGAGCAGACCCATGAGACCAAAACTCAAGACGGCAGGAATCATATTCGGAATCATGGCGAGCAAGCCGCCCTGAAATGATCCTAGAGTCACTATCATGATGACGCTGATGATTCCCAGCGCCAGCAACAGGCTGGCGTACTGTGAGCGGGCAAGATCATCCGCCATGCGCATCATCATCGCCATGCTGCCGGTAACGGTTACCTGTAATTCTGGAAATTCAGATTCGAGCCCAGCGAAGGTGCCCGTGATCTCTTCTTCCATTTCTGTAAAGAAGGCTTGGTATTGATAGGACCCGGCATTGTAAGCACTAATCGAAATATGTGACTTGCTGTAGTCATCCGATACCAGTGCGCGACGATCTTCTGGGTTGGAGCTGTTGAAAAGATAGAGTAGCTGCGAAACCATCAGTTGTGAATCGGGAATGCGGTCAAAGGCAGGGTCATCATCGTTCATGACCTTGTTAGTTTCCTTTACGATATTCGCCAAAGAATTTGTGCGCGATACCTGGTCCGGGTATCTCGTTTCGATACGGGTCTGTAATTCATCAACCGCCTGCAATAGCCTTGGGTTCATCATGCCATCGATGGTGTTGGTGTTGATGACGATCTCCATGCTCTGTGAGCCTGCCATGTTCTCATCCACCACGGCATAGGCACGCTGAATGATGGAGTCTTCCCGTGTGAGTTCTGCCATGTTGCTGTCGATACGGATCTGGCTCATGCCGTAAAGGCAGGTAACAAAGATGCCACCGAAGATGGCCATGATGAGATAAGGGTAGCGGGCAGTGATTGCTGGTACGGCATCGAGGATCGGCTTCTGCCAATTGACGACCACGTAGGTAAGCATGGTCACCAAGGCTATGTAGCTACCAACGGCTAGTCCTAGTAACGTAAATATCGCGGCGAAATAGACCACGGCTATGCTTTGCTTCGCACGCATCGATAGGCTATGCCAACGCTTGCCTAACTTGTCTGCAAAGCTTGCGTCCGCATCAGGGTCTCCTGGGTGCCAGAGATCGAGCAGTATCGGTAGAAGAACGATAGTAAAGAAGAAGGCGAGAAATACGCCCATGGCAGATGTCCATCCGAATACTTGAATCATCGCGAGGTCGGATGTCCCTAGGGCCAAAACACCGCTCATGGTGGTAACGGTAGTGACTAATATGGCTAAGCCAGTTTTACGATAGGCATGGGAAAGGGCTATGTAATGTTCTTCGCCCTCGCGGCGGAACGTAAAATAGGCGCTCATTACGTGGACACAATCGGCAATGCCCACGGCGAAGATCAACATGATCGTGAGTGAGATCATCGACGTCAAGACGACACCCGTCCAGGCGGGTATTCCCCATGCCCAAGCTATGCTTAGTAGGATTGTAACGAGTGGCCAGATCACTGCGCTGAACGAGCGAAACAGTATCCATAGCAGGAGTGTAAAAATCAGTACCAGAATTATACCGAGGACCACCATCTCGTCGAGCATCTCGAGCATGAACCCCATGAGCGGAGGTGTGCCGACTGGAAAGAACTCGAACTGTGTTTCGTACTTCTCGTAGATCGCCTTGGACATAACATGGAAAGCGGTGTAGCCAAGCATGTCGACCGCCTCGAATTCAATTTCCTGTACTTCTATGTCTTCATTGAATTCCAAATCGAAGGTCTCATCGCCGCCGAAGGCGCCGAAGCTGTCATCTAGCGATACGTTGGAGCCATCGACTGCCGACACAAAGCCCTCTACAGGCTTCGTGCCGAAGTCTGTCTGAATAAGTATGGCGCCGTACTCGGTATCCTCAGAATAGAAGGCAAGTAGATAGTCTTCTTGGGAGAGGGCGTTGCCGCGTATCTGTCCTAGTTCTTCGTTCTCGATAGGCAGCGAACTCGGCACCAAGCGATTTGAAAGCAGGCTATCTCCAACGCTTTGCTGATAGCGAAGATTGGCGATAGATCGTACACGCCGGATATGATTTAGCTCTTCCCACTCGAGGGTAATGCCGTTTATTGACTCGGGATACTGACTGCGATCCAGCGACTGCCAGTTGCGTAGATCGTCGGTTAGCTGCTGTGCAGCTTCCATAGATTCTCTGGAGAACACGTTTCCATCTTTCGCTCGGTAGACGAGGAATACGGACTCGTCGCTGCCGAACTGTTCGCGAAATTCATCGAGTGCAATTGTGGCAGGATCAGCGTCATTCAGAAAACTGTCAATCGTCATGTCCAATGAGGTGCGGGTATAAATACCGTAAACCATGATGGAAGTCATAACAATCAAGCCGGCAAGTACAAAGCTCTTGTACTTCAGTACCTTGTAAGGCGCCTGAGCGAACGCATCGGTGAGAGAAAGTAGAGTTTTTTCCATGGTTAGAACCCGAGATAGAGTATGTGTACACGTAAAATCAGAATTTCGCTACGCGGCGGCCTCGCAGCTAGTCTTCTCTGAATTGCCGGCAATGGCCTTAGTATTGACTGATAACTGGACTAGTAAATAGGTCGGTCATAACTTGTACTTGGTTCATTCAAAGTGGCAATTTCTCAGAGCCTAGTATCGCTCAGATTGGTGAATTTCTCTAGCTGACCCCTGTTTTATTTATGCGATTCCTCTCATTTTTGATATAGAAGACGAATGATTGGACGGCATCCAGCTTAATCCTAGGGTTAGATTCAATAACACAGAAGGTCAGGAGAAGCTAAAAGCCAGAAGCAACAGTCCGGGTATGACCATCAATTTTCCGGCCATGCTATGGGTGGCGCGCTAGGTTTCCATAGACGTTACGGTCCATGGTAGGTGAATGCCAAGAATGAAATTTCTGTTAGTCTTGCCAATCACATTACCTGAAATAATAAGGAAGCAGGCCATTGTAATGGCGAAATACGGATGAAAAATATCCGCATTGCCGAGGCTCACCATCATTCCCACATGTGATATCAGCAACACAAGGCCGACACTAAAAACCATTATATCCATTGCCCGAAGGCTATTAATTATAGCGAATTTTTGGGGTCGAGAAATGAACCATGAGATTAACCACAACGATAGATACTACAAAGGAAATCGGCATTATCAAGATCACGAGCCGTTTAGGCGCGTAGTTTCCCGCCACGCCTTTAAAGTTATACTAAGTGGGAATGGTTTCAGGAAGTCCGTGATAGATGATTATCCCCACGACAACGATGCGGCGAGACAAGCAAAAATTAGTGCATCAGCAGTATGGATTTTTTTTCAATTTCCGTTTTTTCTTGAAAAAACCCGATGACGAATTGTGCGGCATCATCGAAAAAAGATGTATTGATTGAATAATTAATGCGCTGGCACATTCGATTCACAATCACCAAGTCGGTGGCCTCTAACTTACTTAGATGATGGGTTCTGGAAGGGCCGCTAATATCGAAATGCTTACCCAGCTCGCCGGCCGACATTTCACCCATTCTGAGAAGGCCGAGAATCTTGCGACGTGCCGGAACTGATATGGCTTCGAAAAATATCCAAATACCTGAACAAGACCAAGTGCTAATTCATTTGGCAATGGGAAATACAGCCCTCTGAGCGAGGGCTAATCTAGCTGAGGGTCAGTGTCTGTCCTATCTCGGGCAGTTATAGACACCAAAATCTTGCTGCCCGTTATCAATGAGGGATTCGGGCACAACGGTGTTTCCACCCATGCGTCCTGCTTCATTTCGGGCCAGAGTTAGCAGTTCTTCCTGCAGGCTTTCGCCGCCACGTTCAACGGTCACAATTGAGCCCAAGGTCTTTGAGGTGGCGCGCCCGACGCGTTCACAATTGCCGATACGATCGACACCGACAAGACTGACATTTTCACCCTCGGCTGTGAGTTGTACCCATGTACAGCTAGTTATTGCCACTGCGGCAATCGCTGCCACTAGAAAACTCTTCATGATTTAACCCCTTTCTGTAAGAACTTGCCTTGGCGCAGTGCAAGAATTGAAATGCAATGAGTCTGAGCCTTCGTCAGTAATCGATTCTAACAGCATTATTTCGGGCTGCCGAACGCAATACTGTAACAGTGGCTGCTGGGCCCGCTGCGATCTGTATGTGCTATTATTCATACTCGTTTGTGCCTGCTATTGAGAGAGCGTTATGGCTGTTTGTGAGAGTGATGTATTAATCGAGTCATTGAAGGCTATCGTCGGTCTTGCTGGATACCGTGAGGGTGCGGATATCGAGTCGAAGAACTATCAGGATGCGATGGGTGCCAGATCTATTCCTCCTTTGTTATTGCTGCGACCTGATTCCACCGAGCAGGTATCTGCGATTCTTAAAGCCTGCCATGGGGCCGGTCAGCCGATTGCTCCGCAGGGTGGTATGACAGGATTAGTATCTGCCGCCGCGCCGCTAGAAGGAGAAATATCACTCAGTTTCGAGCGTATGAAAAAAGTGGTAGAGGTAGATCCCTTTACTAGTTCTATGACGGTAGAGGCTGGCGCAGAGTTACAAACTATTCAAGAAAAGGCCGATGCCCACGGCTTGTTATTTCCGCTAGATCTCGGCGCGAGAGGCAGTTGCACGATTGGTGGCAATCTCTCCACGAATGCTGGAGGGAATCGCGTTATACGCTACGGGATGATGCGAGAATTAGTAGTAGGGCTAGAAGCGGTTCTAGCTGACGGTACGATCATTGACGGATTGCACAAGCTGCGAAAAAACAATACCGGCTACGACCTAAAGCAACTGTTCATCGGTAGCGAAGGCACTCTGGGTGTTATCACTCGCGCGGTACTGAAGCTATCTCCAAAACCTAGCAGTCAAGTTGTGGCGATGTGCGCGGTCAACGATTTTGCGAAGGTGGCAGATCTACTGGTACAAGTTCAGGCAGGCCTGGGCGCAAACCTTAGTGCGTTCGAAGTTATCTGGAATAACACCTACAAGCTTATTGATCAGCACGTGCCTCATGCCACCGTGCCGATGGACGATCATTATGATTTTTATGTGCTCATAGAGAGTATGGGCTCGCACGCCGAGAAGGATAGCGACCTTTTTCTCGAAGTCTTGTCGCAGGCGAGTGAGGAAAAATTGATCGAGGAGGTAATAGTAGCTGACTCGGACACGAAGATTAAAAATCTCTGGACCGTGCGCGATGCGGCTGCGGAAGTCGCTCCAGGCGTTGGCTATATGCATACCTATGACGTGAGTCTAAACGTTGACGACATGGGTTACTTCGGCGAAGAAGTTGAAAATAGACTTCGCGCTGAATGGCCCGATGCGATATTCGGGTTATTCGGGCATATTGGCGATGGCAATGTACATATCATTATTCATGTGGGACCGGATACGCGAGATCTACACCTACAGATTGATGAGATCATCTATGGTCTAATACAGGAGTTGCACGGTGCCGTTTCAGCTGAACACGGTATCGGCTTAATGAAGAAACAGTTTCTGCCGTACAGCAAGAGCGAACCGGAGGTTGCACTCATGAAGGCGCTAAAGCACACGATGGACCCGCAAGGAATACTTAATCCAGGCCGCGTTTTCTAATCGCTGTCTAACGAGCACTCAGAATTAAACAATTTGAAGAATAACTAGCACAAGCATTGGAGAGAAAAAGGAATGACTAGCAATAACTTAACCGGCAAAAATGTAGTAATTATCGGTGGTACAGCAGGTATTGGACTTGCAGCAGCGCAGGCAGCTGCCGCAGCAGGCGCTAACGTTTGGGCTGCAGGGCGCTCGGCAGGACATATCGAGTCCGCGAAGCAAGTCGCCAATGGCAGCTTCGAAGTGCGGCAGGCAGATACACACGATGCGGCCAGCCTCGAGGCCATATTCAAAGAAGTAGGTACTATCGATCATCTAGTTTCAGCAGCAGTGGGCGGAGAGCGAACTCTTAAGCCTTTCCTCGAGCAAACTGAAGATCAGTTCAAGGCTGCCTACGATAAGCTCTGGGGTTATGCCAAGGTTGTTAGAACTGGTGCTACTTATCTTGCCGCAGATGGCGCTATAACACTTGTTAGCGGTTCGCCGGCTCGTAAGATTAAGCCTGCCCAGTCGCCGTTAAGTTGTGTTGGTGCGTCGGTTGAGAATTTAGTGCGCTGCTTGGCTGTAGAGATGGCACCAGTGCGTGTCAATGTGGTTTCGCCGGGCACGGTAGACACCGCGATGTTTGATTGGATGGGTGATGAGAAACAGAGCAAGCTAGCAGCAATGACTGCAACCCACCTGATTAAGCGTGCGGGAACATCCGAAGAAGTTGCGCAGGGTATTCTGTTCGTTATGCAGAACGGCTTCGTGACAGGTACTACGATTGACGTTGATGGCGGTCGCATACTGAGCTAGTTAGTTTGGTCCGAACGCTCAAGGCATGATGAGCGAAGAACAATCTCCGATATTGAAAGTGGTATTGACGCATGAAAAATGAGCAGGAAGCAGTTAAGTCAAACGTAGCCGACTCGGATATGGGGCTGATCGATTCGATCTATGCTCGGCATTCGGTGCGGGGCTATCTGGACAAAGAAGTACCGCAGGATGTGATGAATCGAATCTTCGAGATTGCGCAGCAATCACCGTCTAACTGTAATGTGCAGCCATGGAAGGTCTTTGTTGCTTCGGGTGCATTAAAAGACCGGCTGAGAAGGCAGATGGTTGAGGCAACATCCGGGGGAGTTACACCGAACCCCGACTATCCTTACCGCGGCGATTTTTCTGACGAATACCGTACCCGACAAGTTGAATGCGCCGTCGCGCTTTATTCCAAGATGGGCATAGGCAGGGGCGATAAGGAAGGACGGATGCGAGCGGTGCTGCGTAATTTCGAGTTTTTCGATGCACCGCACATCGCATTTCTTGGGATGCACGCAGATTTTGGACCGACTGTTGCGATCGATGTAGGGATGTTCGCACAGTCACTCATGTTAAGTATGGTGGCGTTTGGGCTACATAGCTGTCCTATGGGCACAATGCGCAACTATCCTGATATGGTACGGGAGGCCTTCGAAATCGCAGATGGTACAAAAATTCTATTCGGTATAAGCTTTGGCTACGAGGATACTTCGGTAGATGCAAACGCGACACAAACTACTCGCGACGATATCTCTGCGAATGTGGTGTTCCGGTCTGAATGAGCGCTACTGAATAGGCACTACTTAAAGTAATTAAAACACGGGTTAAGAATTCTACTACCATGAGCCTCAAACCTGTCATTCTCTTGTACGATCTAAACAATACCTTAGTCGATGAGGCAGCAGCGCTAATTGGGCATACGGGGCTGTACACTACGATCAATACGTACAATGAAACCAATGCCAGAGAGGCGATTCACCAATACAATCGCTTTTTTGGTCTGGTTACAAATAAAATTTCCTGTGTGGTAACTGGCTGGAACCCTTACAAGAAGCCTAGGGATCAATTTATCTTTCAACTACGCAGCGAAGAGAAACGCAGTCCGTTTCGCAGCCCTACGCCAGTGATTATTATTACCGAAGATCACCGTCGCGATTTGAAGACATTGGCGTTGGATCCCACCGATGGTGGTGCTGTAGCTTATATGCACATGGATAATTTTCAGAATTCCATCGCTGATAATTTGCACAAGGTAGTTTTTGGCAATCGTGCGCAAGAGCTCAATTCGGTGGCCTACGCACAGTTTTCCAGTCAGGAAGATTTTGACTAGTCTCTGTTAAAGGGTTTCTATTCACTATGTTAGCTCATTTTGTATTCTTAAAAATAAAACCCCCGATTTTATTTTCATTTGTCTTTCTGCTATTTGGCTGTCAATCAAGTGCGCCACCTGAATTTGGTATGGTTGACTGGTACATAGCCAATGGAACTGGAAGTAGTGTGACATTGAACCTTTACGACAAGGTATGTGGTCGTAATCATTACCGTGTTCGAGTATCTAGGTCGTCAGAAACTGCTATTTCAACTTGTGCCAACGAATCGGGAAACGCTGAAATCCGCTATAGCAGAACTGCAGGATACAGTGTCTTAGAAAACCCTGTGCAACATAATGTTATAAGCAGCAATCAATCATTACTTGTGAGCGAATAAAAAGCCACTATAAGCGATAGTGATAAAAGGCACAGCTATTTTTAGCTTTGAGGCTCGTGGTCAAATTAGCACCTTCTTAGTTTTTTAGTTCTTTGTAGCGGAAACAATTACCAGTGTGGTCATTGATTAGTCCTGCCGCCTGCATGAGCGCATAGCATATCGTGCTACCGATGAACTTGAAATCGCGCTTCTTGAGATCTTTCGCCATTGCATCGCTGATGTCGGTTGTAGCAGGCACCTCTTTGCGCGTCTTGCGCTTGCCGTCCAACACATTACCGCCTGTGAAAGACCAGATGTAACTATCGAAGGTGCCGAATTCTTTTTGTACTTTTTTAAAGGCAAGCGCATTGCTACGAATAGAATATAGCTTCAGGCGATTGCGAATAAGGCCAGTATCTAAAAGCAATTTCTCGATAGACTTGTCGGTCATTTGCGCCACCTTGTCTATCTCGAAATTCCTGAAACACTTGCGGTAATGATCACGTTTTTTAAGCACGGTGATCCAGCTTAAGCCGGCCTGCTGACCCTCGAGACAGAGAAACTCAAACAGGAGTCTCTCGTCATGCACGGGTACGCCCCATTCCTCATCATGATAGGCGATATACACAGGATCTTCTCCTGGCCACCAGCAGCGTTTCTTCATGGTATAGCGTCCTTTTTAGGGTAATTACTGCATATAAATAGCAACACATACAGCTGATATTTTCCTCATTATGACAAAATAGCGAGCCTGAGCATTGCCTTGATTCAGTGTATTTTGATCTTACTTCTTGACCTGAACAAGATCTAGGTCAAGGAATTTGGGGGTGTTATGGCAGCGAAGGGTACGAATTAGGAGTAGTCGTGGCTTTTTTATCAGATCAAAGAACAAAACTTTTGTTTGAACAGAGTAAGACCTATACTGCGCGCACACCTTAGGAGTGCCAGTATTTCTTCCCCCTCTTTAGATTCTATTGCCGCCAAATCCAGCCCCTTCGCTGTATTCTCCATAGCGCAATTTCGCTGGTTGTTTCTTGGCAACGCGGCCTTCTTCTTTGCCATGCAAGGACAGATGCTTACCCGCACAATCATCGCTTGGGATCTCACAGGCGAGGCGACGTCGCTCGCTTATATAAATTTAGTGGTAGCGATACCGATGATCTTCGCCTCTCTGGTGGGAGGTGCGATCACCGATAGAGTCGAGCGCAGGCAACTCGTGATTATCGGCCAGTGTCTGATCATGGCTAACGAGATCTTCATTCTTATCATGCTACTTACCGAGCGTCTGGAATTCTGGCATATGCTCTGTACCGCCTTCGTCGCGGGCTGTGCCTTTCCATTCATTATGCCCGCGCGCATGGCGATCACGGCGACAGTAGTCGGCCCGGAAAAACTGCAGAGTGGCATAGCGTTTTCCAGTGGCGTGATGAATCTGAGTCGGGTCATCGGTCCGGCGATCATGGGTGTAGTAGTGGCCCAATATTCGGCGACAGCTGCTTATATGCTTTCGGTTTTACTTTATGCCACAGCCATTCTTTGCATGCTTGGCGTACAACGCAGTCGATCCAACCCCACCGACAAGCCGAAAGAGAAACTGTTGGCAGATATCAGCGAAGGTTTTAGCTATGTGCGCAGCAATCGACCCATACTACTTTGCCTCGTGTTTGGTTTGGTGCCGATGCTGCTAGCCATGCCTTTTCAAAGCATTCTAGTGATGTTGGCAGAGCAGCAGTGGGACGTAGGCGAGAGCGGTGTCGGGACGCTAATGGCGGTAGGCGGAATAGGTGGTGTGCTGGGTTCGATCTGGATTTTACGCCGCGGCGACAAGGCTTCGCGCCTTAAATTGATGATAGGCAGTACGGCAGCCTTCGGTGTGCTACTCGCTATATTCGTGGAGATAGACAGCTTCTACCTAGCCCTGATTCCGCTCTTGCTAGCCAATATGTGCGTCAGTGCGAGCCAGACTATCAACAATGCCTCGGTGCAGATACTCGTGGATGACAGCGTAAGAGGACGCATGAGTAGCTTCATGATGCTGTCCTTTGCGCTTACGCCTATCGGCGTATTTCCGTTAGCGATTGCTGCGGACAGTATCGGCGCAGCGAATGCGCTATTCGGTGCGTGCATGCTGCTTATCGTGACGGTAGCGGGCTTCTATTTTTTAAGTCCAACGCTGAGAAACTTAGATAGCAATATAAAGACGGCGATGGGAAAGGCGATAGAAAAGAAGAAGGCAGCAGCTACAGTGAAAGCGATAAGCTAAAGTTAGTTTGCGCTGTTCGTTTCTTTGGCTAGAATTTTAGTGATGCCGTGACCAATGTTGCGAGTGGATAGGCGCACTTTAATTAGGAATAAGATCAGTCCCATGATCACTAATAACATCGCGCGGGAAAAAACACCGACACGAACACGATCCACTGCATAGCTCAATCGCAGGTGAGACCACGTTCAGTGATTCCGCAATGTCTGCCAACACAAATACAGGCGCCATCGCCAATTGAATGACGCTAGCAGATGCTTCTTTTTCTGTGAGTTTGCCATGATGAGGTTGTCAGTGCTTCTTTTGATTAAACCTAAGCGGCTTTTGCATCGATGTCTTTCCAATGGTGTGCGCCAATGCCAGGTGTGCGAGTCAAACTAATCCATAGTTCTGCAAAACCTATGTTCACTACACCTGCCATCCAGAATGTAGTGCCGAATAACACAGGAATCCCAATCTCTGTTGTCGACATCAAGACCGTCAGCATTAAGCGCTCGGTAGCTATTGCCAACATTAGAGCAAAGGCGCGAATCATCCATTCGCGATGCTGACCAAAATTGCGCTGTTTAATGCGCACAATAGCCATGATCAAGCAGAGCAATATAAAGCCAGAGAAGAAGGCTGTAGCCATGGACTCATTAAAGCCCTGACCGCCAACACCCATGAAGGGATCGAATACGCCGATGGCGATGCCGGAGAAGGCGCCAATAACACCGCAAAGTACAAAAATGCGCCCACTGATGCGATGCAGCTTGATGTGCTTCTTACGCACGTTACGCATGAACTGCAGTGGCCCGAGAACCATCACAAAGAATCCAGGCCCGAGATGCAGAACAGTAGCCAGTGCATTGGTGTAATAGCGAATATCGAAGGCATTGAACACCTCTTCCGGATTTGCGATTGGCTCAGAAAACGCACCAACCATGAAGCCTGTCCTAGCAAAGATAGCCGATAGACCCGTCAAAACCAGAATCGCAACCAAACCCCACCCTATGACTTCCAAGCTCTTACGAATGGCAGGCATGGGTGCCGCCGAAAATCCCATACCATCTTGCGTCTTATTTGGAGCAGCGTCACCTGCAGTTAAATCTGACATGCAATCCCCCGATTACTTTTGACAAAATTCAATCGGGCGAAGCATATAGGGGGGAGGGAGAAAAAGCTAGCTACGCTGGGCGTTGGCGTACTTGTAGCTATGCAGTGACCGAATCAAATTAAGTGTATATAATCCAGTCTCCACGCGCCCATAGCTCAGCTGGATAGAGTAACTGGCTTCGAACCAGTTGGTCGGGAGTTCGAATCTCTCTGGGCGCGCCAAATTTGATCTGTAGTCAAAAGTGGCGAATCAGTGCGGGAAGGTAATGTTCCTATATCCGATAGCTTATTTGACTGTTAGCCGACGCAGTTTTGCTTCTAGCTCATCGGGCTCGACTAGTCCGACTGGGTGGTAAATTTCCCCGCCATTAACTAAATTAAATTTCAAAATAAGGCTAAGTTTTAGTCCGTAACCGAGACACACAAAATTTTTATGAATCTTATTTTTTTTGATTTAGATGGAACTTTATTAAATAGTGCTTCCGAGATATCCCCGTTTACGAAAGAAACTCTTGTTCTTTTAGATGAAAAGAACATAGCGTATACCGTAGCGACGGGGCGGACTATGCTCTCGGCAAAGAGTATCCTAAAAAATCACGATTTTGTTTTGCCCCAAATATACAATAATGGGGTAACGATATGGGATCCCAAGTCTCAGGAGCTGATTCTTGAGCACCTGCTTGGCAGTCAGGAAATTTCGACCGTGGTTGATCTTGCTATCTCACAGGAAATTACTCCTTTTGTTCACGCTATCGATGATCAGCATTACTTTATTTATCATTCTGCTCCGCGCCATAAAGTAGAAGAAGATCTTATTAATACGCGCTATTGTCACGCCGACGCTAAAATTTTACCTATCGAGGAATTGACTGCTACTAGCCAAGTTACAAATATTAGTATGATTGGTGTTGCTGAAGCAATTAACCCAATTTTGCAAGAGCTTAAAAAAAAGCCTAACCTAGTTTTTTATTCTGGGCCAGCTATAGAGGGTGATCAATTTAGGTGGGTCGATATTCATCACTGTGCAGCGAGTAAGGGCGCGGCTGTTGCTACTATAAAAAATCGATTAGGAGCCACCAACGTAATTTGTTTTGGTGATAGTGACAATGATTTAAGTATGTTTGAACTCGCTGACGAAAGTTACGCTCCAGAGAATGCGAAAGTTAATATTAAGCAGCTAGCTAACGCCGTTATAAGGAATAACTATGAGGACGGAGTAGCTCATTTTTTGCGAGAGCGCTTCTCTTTATAATATAAGCTCTCGGTTTCTAAAAGCAAAGGGCGTTTCGATTTGGTCTTCTCGAAGAAAGACTTCCCCAAACCCTTCTTGGGAATACGCGCGACAACGAAAATGGTATTCCGAGAAATTAGGCAATCAAAATTAGTTTTCTAATTTCTCAAAATTTACCAACTGCTCTAAATTTTACTACGCCTGCCCAAATGCAAAGATCAAAATTCTCTGACCGTTTTGATTCCTGATGAGGCGAGTACAAGGGATAGTATGTAGTCACTCCAACTCCATGATTTTTCGCTATGGGATTGACCATCAGATATTGAAATCACGAACGCAGATAGAGGGTTTATATTGAGCGAGACATCACCTATTCAATGAACTATTATCCTAATCTATTGATATGAAGAGAGAGTTCAGTGACTGATATAACCAGTCTTTTTGATGAGAGCGCCCGCCTTAAGGTTCGTGAGGATGAAACGGTCTCTGGGTGGTCAGTTGGTTTGGTTATCTTCGGCATTTGTCTTACTTTGCCTAGTTTATACACGGGGGCAGCGGCGGCAAATAATCTCGGTGTCATCGGCACAGTTCAGGCAATTGGTATCGCCAGTTTGGTGCTGGCGTCAATGTCGATTCCTGCGGCGATCGTTGGAGCAAAAACTCGGCTTAGTAGCTATCTCATCATCGAATTCGTATTTGGTCGCCGTGGCGCAGATTTTGTGAATGCTCTGCTTGCTCTAACCCTTATTGGCTGGTTTGCTGTCACCGCAGGTTTTTTTGGGCAAACACTAGAAATAGCATTTTCTGAGATTCTAGGATATTCGCCTCCTGTTTGGCTCCTAACATTAGTCTCTAGCGCCCTAATCCTAATGACAACATTGTTCGGTTTTAAAGCGATTGACCGACTCTCCTTATTTGCGGTCCCTCTTCTAATTCTATTCCTCATCTATGTTGCCAATTTGTCTTTGGCATCGGTGAGTTTTAGCGACCTACTCGATATTCCAGGAAACGATCCTGATTATTTCTCAACGGCAGTTTCTACAATTATTGGAAGCCTTATAGTTGGTGTTGTGTTGATGCCTGATCTATCTCGTTACGCAAGAAATACTAAAGACTGCATCACGGCATCAATTCTTGGAAACGGACTTGGCAATTCATTTTCGATGCTAATTGCTGTGTTTCCTGCGCTTGCAACAAGCTTGCTTGATCCTATGGCTTATATGATCATGTTGGGTGTTGTATTTTCTGCATTTATCATTCTCGTCTTTGCTACATGGACAACCAATAGCGTTAATCTTTACAGTACAACCTTAGCAGTTGCGGTCATACTGCCGAAGTTATCTGAATGGAAGTTGATGATTTTCTGCGGCATATTTGGCACCGCTATAGCTGTGGCTGGTTTGGCGGATTACTTCATCTCTTTTCTAGAATGGCTGGGAGTTATCGTTCCACCAATTGCTGGCGTCTATCTCACCGATTACTTTTTACTTAAACGAACAGCCTTTGACTTGGATATGCTAGAAAAAGTTGAAGACTATGATAAGGCCGCTTTAGTGGCCTGGGTTACAGCAACGGTTATATCAGTTTTAGCATTTTGGTTTGAAGTATCAATAACAGGCATCGCTAGTCTTGATGCGCTGCTAATTACTATTCCATTGTATTTACTTTGTTTGAAAGCGTGGCCAACACGCTTTGAGCGAGCCGAAGGACATAGCTTGTGAAGATAGGAATTGATGTTGGTGGCACCCATACCGATGCTGTGGTGCTTTCTGGCTCGGAGATATTAGCAACCCACAAAGCACTTACCTCTGCTGATGTGAAAGAAGGGATTGTGAACGCTTTGGATGCAGTCATGTTCGGCGCGTCATTAAAGCCTAGTGATGTGTCTGCTGTAATGATAGGTACCACTCATTTTACCAACGCTGTCATTGAACGAAAGCATTTGAGCTGCACTGCAATTATCCGCGCGTGTTTACCTACCGGAACAGGGATACCACCCCAGTGTGACTGGCCTGAAGATATAGCTAATTCACTTGGCAACCATGTCTATTCTATTAAAGGAGGTCATACCTTCAGTGGCGATGAGATTCATGCCCTGGATGATGTGGAAATTCGATCTGTCATCAAAGATATCGCGCACAAGGGAATAGAATCTATTGCCGTTGCTGCAGCATTTTCACCGATGAATCCCGCGCATGAGGTGTATATAGCTAACAAGATAAGAGCAGAGATACCGAATGCTAATATTACTCTAAGCCATGAAATAGGCAGATTGGGACTATTGGAGAGGGAGAATGCAGCGCTGCTCAATGCTGCATTAGGTTCTCTTGCAGATACTGTGGTTAGTAGCATGAAGCAAGCTCTAATCGAGAGACAAATAGATTGTCCCTTCTTCGTGAGTCAAAATGATGGCACGTTGATGTCGGCTGATTACATTGCCAATTACCCAGCGTTGACATTCGCCAGCGGGCCGACCAATTCGCTGCGGGGAGCGGCTATGCTTTCGCAAATTAGCGATGCGATTGTTGTGGATATTGGGGGCACAACATCAGATGTCGGTGTATTGGCAAACGGTTTTCCCAGGGAGAGTAATAGTTTCATTGATGTAGGTGGCATACGTACTAATTTTCGCATGCCAGATATTATGGCCATTGGAGTAGGTGGAGGTAGTTTAGTTTCGGCTGATGGTACTTCTGTTGGACCAAAATCGGTTGGTCATCGATTGGTAACTGAAGGTTTGGTCTTTGGTGGAAATCAAGTAACGGCAACAGATATCGTTGTGGCTGCAGGGCTTCACTCTATAGGCGACATGCAAAAAGTTGCTCACTTAAAGCCTGAGATGATTGAGGCGGCTGGTGATGAAATGCATCGACTAATTGACGATGCGATCGATAGAATGCGTCCTAGCGACGATCCAGTACCTGTTATTTTGGTAGGTGGTGGTTCGATTCTGGTGTCACAGCAGTTGAATTCAGCCTCCAAAGTAGTCTGTCCCGAACATGCAGATGTGGCAAACGCGATTGGCGCTGCTATTGCGCAAGTGGGCGGAGAAGTTGAGTCCATTATTAGTTACAGCAAAATAAAGCGCGAAGACGCGATTGCTAAGAGCACTCAGGAAGCGAAAGACAAAGCTGTGCTCGCCGGAGCAGATGGTAACTCGCTTCGAGTACTTGATGTAGAAGAAACACCAATGAGTTATATGGATGACAATGCAGTGCGGCTACGGATCAAAGTCGTGGGAGAATTAAAACAGTTGGTGGAGTCATGAAACAAATTTCAGCGAAAGATATAAAGGATTTATGTTGCGGTGCGGCATTTCTTGCAACGGGTGGGGGAGGCGATCCCTACGTTTCTCAGTTGGCAGCCGAAAGATTGCTTGAAAAGCACGGCCCAGCTAACTTGATGGCGCCTGAAGAGATACCAGATGATTTTAATGTGGTGAGTATTGGCATGGTGGGAGCACCCACCGTGACCTTGGAACAACTACCTACTGAAGATGAAGCGGTTAAGGCATTCGATGCCTATGAGCAGCAAACCGGACGGAAAATAGACGCTGTTATACCCTTTGAAGTGGGTGGTGGTAATAGCACTATCCCGCTTACGGTGGCAGCAGTACGTGGGGTGCCTTGCATTGATGGAGATGGTATGGGACGGGCGTTGCCGGAAGCTCAAATGATGACGTTTCCACTCTATGGAGTGAAGCCAACTCCCGCCGTATTAATGGATTCTTGGGGTAACAGCGCGGTTCTTCACTGCAATGATCCGCTCACGTTCGAGAAGCATATTCGCGCTATGGCAGTCGCAATGGGCGGCATGATCAGCTCTGCCGAGCATGGCATGACGGGCAAGCAAGCCTCAGAAGCAGCCGTTCCCAAAACAATTAGTTTTGCCACAAAACTTGGCCAATTGTTAAGAAATCACAATGGCTCGATTGATGCGATTGAGTCAGAGCTCATTAGTCTGTTTGCTAACACGCAGTATGGTGCTGTTAAAAGGTTATACACTGGCAAGGTAGTAGACAGTGAGCGGAAAATTATTGGTGGTTATGATGTTGGTTCAGCCGCACTGCAAAGTTTTGATGCGAATTTGGAGCCGATGACCTTACTGATAAAAAATGAGTACCTTGTAGCTAAGGTAGGTGATCAAGTAGTTGCATCGGTACCCGATCTTATTTGCATAGTTGAACAAGAGACGAGTCGTCCACTGAATGCCGAACGTATGCGCTATGGACAGCGAGTTGCTGTTTTTGGCATAGGCTGTACTCATCACTATCGAACGGAAGCGGCTCTTAAGGTGACCTCACCTCGAGCGTTTGGTTTTGATATGGATTATGTTGCGCTGGAGGATATTCGCTAAAGTTTGATGCGCCGAAAAGACGAAAAGCATAAGGGCGCGCTCATATTCTCTTGCTACAACTGCATTTTTACTCTGACCCTACCTATTCCTATTTATTATTCGTTCAATTTTCGAACAAAATTGATTCAGCTAATCGGCGGGATATGGGTAGCAAGCTGTTTTGTTCTCCCTCGATACTGTCCGTGCCATACCAAGCGATTACCACGTCTTGATTGGGATCTACGAAAATTCCTTGGCCCGAATAGCCACCTTTGAACATGGCGCCGTCAGGCCAGATCATGTCCCATTGCCAAGCCGCGTGACTCGGTGCATCACCGGGAAAAATTTGCTCCAAAGCTTCGCGCTGGGCGGTGTCAAAGGCTATGCCTTTGTCTAAACCAAGGCCCGGCCTATAACTCTTGCCTATAACTCCAAGTCCACTATCTGAGGTAAAAATTTGTCCGAAACGAGCGACATCCCTAAGGCGAGCTGATATTCCTCCGTGGGTGGCAGGAGTTCCGTCGGGGCTAATCATCATCAGGCCATCGGCCTCGGCACCAATCTTGTTCCAAACCAAGTCCTGCAATGCCAGCCAAAGTGGCTGACCGGTTACGTTCGCCACTACCAGACCGATTACGAATGTATTTGCTGAGACATATTCATACTTTTCACCGGCAGGTAGATGGCGTCTCATGTTGGTTAAATTTTCGAGTGTTGCTGTTGGTGGATTAACCGGCGCGGTGAGCCCTAGAGATTCTTCATAGCGATAGATACACGATTCTGTGTTTTGATAACCATCACTGTCCAAACAGGAAATCCCTGAAGCCATATTCGCTATGTTTCTTAGGCTAATGCCTTGCCATTGGCTGCCACTGAGTTCAGGCACATAAATCTCTGCGGGCATGTTCATATCCACCTTGCCCTGCTGCTCTAGTGCAGCCAGTGCAGTCGAGACTATGACCTTGGTGACAGACCAGCCTAGATGTCTTTCAAAGGGCTCCATGGCTGGATACGATTCGTACACGACGTTGCCGCCAGCTAATATAATTAAGCCATCGACTAAGGGGCTGCTATTTACATAGTCATGAAGCGACGAAACACCCGATTCGGTTGTGACTTGAAAACTTGCCACTGCATTCATAGTGGAAACCCTTAAGGGTCGTGTGGCAGATGTGCGGGCGATAGTTGCGTGTGGGTAGAAAGAAGCAAAGTTCTTCCACACATAGCGACTGATCAATCCACCATCATCGAAATTCTTTGGTGTGTGCATTTGATAGAGCTCGCGCATTTCCTCTAGCGCGCTTTGGCCTTGTGCTAGCACAGAATTGGAGGCGAGTAGTATGATCACTGTGCCGAGAGAAAAATTAATCGCAGCGGAAAACCAGTTGGATTTTTTCATTATAATTTCCTGAGCCTTAGTTATCTAAATCACTAACCAAGGGCGCAGGCTTTAAGTACCGATCGTACCACCTAATCCAGCGTTCAAACCTGTCTTTTTGAAAGCTTGGACGGCGAATGCCGTGGTGTTCATCTGGATAAACTACTAACTGGGTTTCCTGGCCTAGGCGTTTCATTGCGATATACATTTGCTCGGAATTATTAATCGGTACATTCCAATCCACTTCGCCACCCATCCATAGAGTTGGGGTCGTGATATTCTGCACTTTATTAAAAGGTGATAACTCGGCCCATAACTGAGGGTTCTCCCAAGGTAGACCGAACTCAAGTTCATACATGAGCTGATATTGATCATGGCCATAGTTTGATGTCACTAGGCCGAGGCTAGCGCCGGACATAGCTGCTTTGAAGCGTTGAGTTTGAGTTATAACGTAGTTAGTTAGAATGCCTCCGTAGGACCACCCACCGACCCCTGTGCGCTGAGAGTCAACAACGCCTATTTCGATACCGTGGTCGATTGCCGCCATAACATCGTCGAAATCATTTTCACCCCATGCCGCCACTGTACCGTGAGCAAACTCACTGCCATAGCCGGTTGAACCGCGCGGGTTGGGCAGAATTACAGCATAGCCATTAGCAGCAAAAAGTTGGGCAGTATCGTTATAGCCAAAGCTAAACTGTGATGCGGGGCCACCGTGCAACCAGAGTATTGTCGGGTAACGTGTCCCTGCTTGGTATCCAACAGGCTTAACTAAGAATGCTTCTATCGGTGTGCCGTCAGCACTGTTAAAACGCAGTTTCTCAACTTCGGCACGAGCCACACTAGAAAGTGAATCATCGCTAAGAAAAGTAAGGCGTGTTAACGCATCGTCATCATAGCTATACAGTTCAGTCGGCGTGTCTGCGTTGGTCATTGCAAGTACTGTTCTACCGCCACCACGCGTAAAATCTCGAACGCTAACCTCATTACTTACCTCGCGTACAATGTCACCGCCGCGCGCTCTTACTCTGGCAAAGTGGTTCATACCGCTGTCTTCCAGGCGAAAATAAATATCTCGGCCGTTACTGGAGTATTCAGGACTGGAAACACTTCGATCAAGATTGCCCGTTAAAATAGAGCGTTGATCGGCGCCAATTTCAGTCACGGCAAGATACTTTGTTGGTGTCAAAGCAGAGCCGCCAACGTCGGGCCCGCTAGAGGTTACATAAGCAATGCTTTTGCTGTCAGGACTAAAAGCTGGGGAAAAATCACGTCCCGGATTTGAGGTTATCTGAGTTAGAACGGGATCCTCGTCATCTACATTTACAACAAATATATCTGTGCCATAGTTAAGGTCGGGGTTGTCAGAGCGATCACTGACCAACGCTATAGATTTGCTATCGGGGCTCCATACGGGATTGGAGTCATCATAGTCACCAAAGGTGAGTTGAGTAGTTGTTTCGCTATCTAGCGTGTACACATAAACATGTGTACGCCTGCGATCTAGGTAACCGCTATAGTCTTGTTTAAATTGCATCCGATCAATAACGTAGGGAACAGCTTTATCATCGTCATCTTTGTCTTCGGTCAAGTCGGCGGGCTTGGGGTCGGTTAGAGTTAGCAGTAGCCGGCTACCATCGGGTGACCAGGCATAATCTCTAACACCGGATATGACATCTGTTAATTGAACAGCTTCACCGCCTAAACGGTTTAAAGTCCAAATTTGAGTTTTAGCACCCTCTCCTTTGCTGGCAGTAAAGGAGAGAAAACGTCCATCGGGGCTCCACTGAGGATCACTTGCAGATGTTTCCTTATCAGTCATGGGAATAGGCTCACCCCCGCTGGTGGCAACCATGAAAACCTGTGTATTCGATTTGTCCTCCTCCATATCTCGAGAGCGAACGACATAGGCCACCCATTCACCGTCTGGGCTAATCTGCGGACTCGATAGGGATTGCAGCGCCATGAGATCGTCAATTGTCACTGGCTGTGATTCATCCTGAGCTTGGGCAAATAGAGGCAGGAGTATGGAAAGAAGGGCAAAGCCTTTGATTTTCAGATTCTTTTTCATCACCGAGAATTCCTATAACAGTTGTTCAATATGGCTGCTGCTTGGATATTGCTGCAGTTAGAGTAAGTTGAGTACACCTAAAAATACAGCAATTTTGACATCACAAAATGAAGTTTGCGCGCAATAAGGCTGTATTTACTTTTAGGAAATGGAATCATTCCCTGTTGAAATACCTCGCTATTTCTAAAATGCGGTACCCAGTTCAATGAGGGCATCGGTGGTGTATTTTTTATCAAACCAAACACGGCCGTCCTTAATCGTGACAGCGACATATTTAAGCGCGTTGATATCAAATAGCGGATCGCCGTCGATGATGATAATGTCGGCGAGCTTGCCTGCTTCAATGGTGCCTAGCTCCTCGCCTTTACCCAGTATTTCAGCGCCGGATTTGGTGGCAGCAGTTATCACGCGGGCGGGTGTCATGCCGCTGTCAACCAAAGCAGACATTTCTCGCCACATGGCTTCTGTATGAAAATTCAGGGGGCTAGCTGCATCAGTACCAACACCCATATAGGCGTTAGCGTCGATGAACTGGCGTGCATTGATTGTGGAGTTGCGGATTTCGTCCGGTGTGTCTTTGAAGTAGGAGAGGGCACGGATATTTTTAAAGCTGCGCTGCATATCGGCATAAATGTCAACAGGAATGTCGGCCTCTAGTTCAGGGTTATCAAGCCTGCTTGGGTTTTCGAGGGATGCGGGGTAGACCCAGATTCGGTGCGCGACAGTTTGTACTACCGGAATGCGGTCTTCGGCAATTTTGTGTAAAACAGCGGCGGGATACGGCGGCATTTTGGCACTGCCTACGTGCTGTAAAACGTCAATGCCTGCTTCAATCGCCATTTCCATCGCAGGTACTTTATAAAGGTGTGCATGTACTTTGACGCCTCTGCTGTGCGCAGCATTGACTACAGCTTTCATATCTTCAAGTGTGAGGCCTAGCCATATTTTGATAACGTCCGAGCCCTGATCTATTAATTCTAGCGTTTTCGCGGCTGCCTCCTCAGAGCTGTTGATGACTATTTGATAGCTGTCCGGTACACCGTCGAGTTTGATACGGGTAATCCAGGGGCCAGAGATTGTAAGACGCGGCCCAGGGATTTCCCCTGCGCGAATTTTCTCGCGGACAGCGAGAATATCAAATGGACTGCCCAGATCAACGCCAGTCGTGACACCTGCGCGCATCATATGCTTGGCAGCAATAGGCATGACCTCCGCGAGGCGCCTGGTGCCGCCCAGGAGTGTGTAATATTCGTCGTAGTCCCCGTGACCGATTAGGTCCAGGTGCATATGCATGTCAATTAGTCCGGGCATTATGGTTTTGCCGCGCGTGTCTATTATTGGTGTGCCATCAGGGATCGTGACTTTGTGTGCAGGCCCAGCTGCAATGATGCGGTTGCCACTTACGAGCACTACAGCGTTGTGTACAGCTGGCGCCTCGTAGCCATCGATCAGCATTCCGCCGACCAGTGCATAGGATTGGAGTTGAGAGTCTTGCGATATAGCATGGGTGCTTATGAAACCTATAAAACTAAAAAAAATGAGAAAATTACGCATGACAAATTTCCTGTGCTTGTGGCTTTATTAGTGTAACGCTAGTCAACAAGAGTGGTATTTTATAAACAGGAATTGACTAGCCGTCAGTTTTCCATGTTATTCCTAAGCTGTGTTCCCTTTGATTCGCAATTAAGCAACGGCGATAATAAAGTTGCGTAACTCGTACCCTTTTACAGTTTGATTGTAAGTCACAGTTGGGGACTGTTCGATTCTTATTCCTTCCAATTTGAGAATGCGGCGTAGAAAAATATCACTTTCTTGAATGGCAATATAAGCTCCAGGACAGCGATGCGCCCCATCACCAAAACTCATCACATATTCTGCGACCTTGGGGCGGCGCTCTACCATTTCCCGATTGGGACACAGCTGTAACGGCTTTTGCCCGACTACCGACTCCTGGCCATTGATGGCGTAAATATGTAGCTCAATTAGGGAACCTGCAGCAATGGTGAGCTTTGAGTTGCCATGATCCAGAATCAAATCTTCCGTCGTTCGTCTGTACAAACTCCCCACAACAGGCTCTAGTCGCAGTAGCTCATGCAAAAAGGCGTAGCGCGTCTCTTGATCGGCATTTAGCATAAGTTGATGTAGCTCTGGATTTTTCAAGCAGTGCCACATTGCTACGCCAATAAATTCACGCGTTGTCACCATGCCGGCCGCACCATAGGTAATACACTCGGTCATGATTTCGACATTTGAGTATTCGCTCGCTAAGAGGTGGGAGATAACATCTTCTTTTGGAGCAGCCTGTCGCGCCTTAATAGCGGGCCGCACATCCAACAAGTAAAAACGAAGTAAATCGAACTGAGTTCGTAGAAACGATTTAATTTGACGAAAAGTCCAGCCAAAATCAGTTGGGCTTTGTTGCAAGAAACGATCAATACGACCACTCATTCCTTTGCGTCGACTATCAGTCAGCCCTACCACTTGAGCCGCCACACCCACCGCCATATCCATACTCATCTGGCTTAAATCTGCTCGTCCTGCTCGTTTAAAATCAGCCACAATCTCCTCAGAGAAATCTTGCATTAGTTGCCGATACTGGCTATCTGTGGTTCGTGGCGTGAAAAATTTAGCTGTTTGACGTCGTTGTTTTTGATGCTGCTTCCCTTCCAAGAACAAGATGGGTGGATTCATATAGCTTGGTAACTTATCTAACATTTCCGCCTGAAAGCCAGCTTGACGTACACAATTTGACCGCAAAACAGCCTGTGCTTGTTCATAACCGCGTATGTGCCAAACACCGAAAGAGTCTTGTTCGATAGGGAAATCGACTGGCTCAACAAGCGGGGCTGTAAACTGCTCAGATAAATGTTGATGATCAATTGGGCAGGAGGGCGATGAAATATTTTTATTCGCATAATTACTCATTGGAGTTTCCCAATTTTCTTTATTTCATTTTTTGCCATTTTTAAGAGGGTACTAACCTTTACGAAATGATTTAGCTTATGCGTTTTAATCCACCAGGTGGTAGCTTCCATTAGCAACTCTGAATTACCATTTTTATCTGCGAAGAAAGCATAAAAAGAAACGCCCACATTGTCTCCTTTGCTTGCAATTTTCTTGTTACCAATATCGATAATTTCGGTCTCAGCGCAGCTCTAATTTTTTGCTTATTCCACTAATTTAGAAGGCTTTATATGTCTGGCTTATCATCCTCTCTATGGCTCTGGAAACTGATAGTTCTCAAAGGTTTTACGTAACGCAATCTTGCTGATTTTTCCGGTTGCTGTGTGAGGCAATTCAGCGACAAAAACGACGTCATCTGGTCTTGCCATTTTATGCAGCTTGTCCTGTAGAAATTCCAGTGCTTCTTCGCGGCTCATAGATTTTCCTGGCTGCAATACAACAATCAGCAGGGGCCTCTCGGTCCATCTAGGGTGGTAGCGGCCAATTACTGCAGCTTCAGCGATATCATCGTGGTTGACCGCGGCATTTTCAATATCGATAGAGCTAATCCATTCGCCACCGGATTTAATTACATCCTTTGTCCGGTCTGTAATTTTCAGGAATCCCTCTGGCGTTATAGACGCTACATCACCGGTTTGAAACCAGCCTTTTTCATCGACAGGGCAATCTTCATTGCCAGGAACATCGGACAATCCGTAATAGCTACTGGCTACCCAGGGGCCTTTTACTTTCAACGCACCGAAGGCGACGCCATCCCAGGGTAGCGGTGCATCGTCTTCACTCACAATTTTCATTTCTATGCCAAAAACCCCGCGCCCTTGAAGGCACTGCAAGTCGGTAATCTGTTCCGTGGTGAGGTCTCCCATGCCTTTCTTCAAGCTGAATACAGTTCCCAGTGGGCTGGTTTCTGTCATGCCCCATCCTTGTACAACGATGCAGTTGTGCTGCTCCCTGAAACGATCGACAATGATTCTTGGGCAGGCAGCGCCACCAACACTTACTCGCGATAGGCTGGGAATGGACTTTTTGTTGGCTTCTAGATAATCGAGTAACGCTAGCCATATAGTAGGCACGCCAGAGCTAAAAGTTACTTCTTCGGCGTTCATCAGATCGCAAAGGGTTTCCCCGTCAGCCATTTTAGGTCCAGGCAATACTAATTTCATTCCCACCATTAGAGCCGCGTAAGGTGCGCCCCAGGCGTTGACATGGAACATTGGCACAACTGGCAAGCTAGTCTCCATATTCGATGCGCGGGTAACGTCAGGTAGAGCTCCGGCTAGCGCATGAAGCACGGTGGAACGATGGCTGTAAACGACCCCTTTGGGGTTTCCAGTGGTTCCGGAGGTATAGCACATACCGCTGGCAGTGTTCTCATCAAACTGCGGCCAATCATAAACATCAGACTGTGCTGCTAGGAGTTCTTCATAACACACAACATTAGTAAGTGTCGTTTCAGGCATATTCTCTTTAGTAGTGAGAACGACGACTGTCTCCACCTTCGATAAATGTTCTTTCAGCGCTTCCAGCAACGGCATAACCAGAACATCAACAAAAAGAATTTTGTCTTCTGCATGATTGATTATGTACGCCACTTGCTCGGGGAATAGTTTGGGATTGATGGTGTGGCATATCATCCCGCTTCCGGAGACAGCGTAATAGAGCTCCATATGACGATGATCATTCCAGGCGAGGGTACCGATTCTGTCGCCAAACTCAGCACCGAGTGAATCCAACACATTGGCGAGTTGCCGACAGCGTTTGGCGAACGTCTTGTTGTTTTGTCTGTGCCGGGGATTGTCGAGGGTTACTGACACCATCTCTACATCTGGGAAATTACACTCAGCATGATTCAATATCGACGAAATCATGAGTTGGGTATTCATCATCAAAGCTTGCATTACAATTCCTTTCTATTTTTAGTTTAGGGGAGGTTCCCCCTATTTACTGATCCAACTCATCCGCTATGACTTCTAAGTAAGCGGTTTCCAATCTCTCGATGGCCTTGATGAAGCCCATCGGGTCGACGAATGTATCTGGGCTGTAGGGCTGCCCTGGGGTGTATTTTTCATGCATGTTGTATTGACTGGCATGAGCGGCCACCCAGACGTCTACATCCATTTGCTTCTGCCTGTTGTAGGTAGTGGCGAAATCCACTGCCACTCCGCTGTAGGTGGGCTCGACAACGAGTTGCTTGCCGGGATTGACGGTGCCCATATTGGCAATAGCGACATCGTAAGTTCTACCGTCCTCGGTCACCTTAAAGCTATAGCTGGAACTGCCTTCGGTGTGACCTGGATGCTCATGCACAGTGATGCGCAGATCACCTAAAGTGATGATTTCATCCTGCTTAAGGATGCGATCGACTTCTACTGGGTCAAAGGATTCACGTCCGCCGAAATGGGCATCGCTAAATCCGCCGTCTTCCAGTACACGTGCATCTTTTGCCGTGGCCCATACTTCGGCATCTGTTATCTGCTTAATCTCCGCTATGGCTGCCGTGTGGTCCCAGTGGGCCTGCATGGTGAGCAGGATGTTGACATCTTCCAGACGAAATCCCAACGATTCGATATTGCGACGGATAACCTCGGTTGAATCGGCTAGGCCTGTATTGATGAGAATATGGCCTTCATCGGAGGTAATAAGGAACACACTGAGATCCAGCATTCCGACCCCATACAAAGGACCAATCACCCGAAATGCAGGAAAAGGAGTAACCCAACCTGCAGGTGGCTCGGATTGGGCGCTGGTTAGTGAGGAGGCGAAAACAGAGCAGCTCAGCATTGCAGCAAATAATGAAGCACGAAACCTGTAGGTGTTCATGGTCAACTTCCTTCCTAAACTTCGCTAGTGAATGATAGGACCCACAATTTAGCAATATATTGCTTCGCTGAGAAGAGCCTACTAAGCGCATCCAATAGATCTAAAGGAAAAATAGGGGTCGCTCACAGCATAGCAATTTTAACCGCGCCAGCGTCAGATTGCTAAATTATGCTATCCAGTAGATCTCTACTACTTCAATACAAGAAATTCTGCTTGATTAGCTATTGGAGTAGCTCGTATTCTCTGTATTCAAAACTTATATTTGACTCACAAGGTTACTGCTATGCTGACAAAAATGAGATTATTTGTATCGATATGCGTCACGTTGGTCAGCTTTGCAACGTTCACTACTTTTTCACAGGAGAGTTCGGTTTCGTTCGCCACCGATGTAAATTTAAGCGAGTGGCAAGCTGTATTGCACGCCCCCGAGGGTAGGGTTGATCGTCAGGTTAAAGTTGTGGATGTAGGCAACTCACATGTGGCAGTTGGTGTATTGTTTCGCGATCTAATTGTCGCTAACGACGAGCCGGTAACTGGCATCGTCCATACAAAAGTGTCTGAGGTGTACTACATTACTTCCGGCTCAGGTGTGTTAGTTACCGGCGGTACGATGTTAGGTAGAAGAGATATTCCGTCAAATACTGATATTGTTGAGGTGTTAGTGGGAGAGAGTTTCTCTACATCCGTTGCCCGAGGCGACGGTCAAGTACGGTTGGTATCCGAGGGTGATATAATTGTAGTTCCTGCCGGTGTATTTCATGGCTGGCATGAAGTGGAAGAGCGCATAGAGATGATAAGCATCCGCCCCGATCCTGAAAAAGTACTACCGGCCGGGTATGTAAACCCCTACACACAGTAGCAGGCATACAAAATCATTTTCAAAAGAGGTCTGAGTAAGTTGATCGGAGCGCCTCGACACAGCCAGCTACATCATCTGTGTAGCATTATCTTTAGCCTAATTAATACTACAGTTCACGTACCCAAATATTGCGAAAAGAGAGCACTTGATCAGGGTCTTGCAAGGAAATGGGTATTCTGACACTGCAGTCGGTCGCCATTCATTACGCCATTGATCGATTCTGGTTCAGCAGTAGTGTTCTGCGTATAAAGCGGCCACACAAACTAAGCGCAGCCATTATCAATACGATTTTTTTCATCATCTAAATTTCAATTGTAAAAGTGAGTTATTTCTAGCAGCAGCAATCTAAGTAATTAAATTCATATCATCATCTCACTGTGCCGTAATATCTCGCTAGGACTGGTCAGCACATTTTTCTAGCAATTGTGATTCGTATGTTTTGTTAGTACTGACTCCGGCACGCAATCTCAGATATTTGACGTATTCCCTTGCTAGCCCAAGTCTTTAAATCCAAGCTCGGCTGTATAGTAACCAGTCATTGTCAGGTTACGCATCAAGGAGAAGTTTTTGTGCCATTGTTTGTTTTTATTGATTCCCGAATGGGAGTTAGCTGTTAATAATCACTCAGTCATTTCGCACAAATTACTTTCTAAACCAGACCAAAGCCAGGTCGATAATTTTTATCAAGATAGCCATTTGCCTCATCGTCATTGGTAAACCTCATATTCTCGCCATCATAGTTCAGAACTTTGTGATCACCTGCCCGCCTTAGTGCTACATTTCCAAGCAACATTGTCTCGGTAAGTCTCGCTGCGTACGCGAAGCTTGAGGTAGTGATCTTACTTCGATCTTTGATGGCATCAAGCCATTCTTGGTAGATGCCCGGCGAGCGCGGTAGGACTTTCGCCGGTGCGCTGGTGGCAGCGTGGGTTGCTTCTGGAAGTAGTCGCGGGTTTCTACCATAAACGCCGTGCATAAGAGTGTTTTTGTCTCCGACGATAAGTACGCCTCCGTCATTGTCCCCCATCTGTCGACCATTTTCGATCAATTCAGGCCGCTCCGGTAGCAAGCCACCGTCGTACCAGGTCATCTTCACTGGTCCTCTAACGGCATTCGCGGCAAATTCGAAATGAATCTTTGAGCCCACAGGAAATGTTTCGTAATCTCTGCCCCAACGAGTTGAGCTCGCAGACACGCTAGCCGGGAGGTCTAAATCTAATGCCCAATAAGGGTGATCTATAATGTGTGCACCCATATCTCCAACTACTCCGGTACCAAAATCCGCCCATCCCCTCCAGTTAAAGGGATGGTAGGCACGATTTATATAAGCTCTCTGAGCGGCGGCGCCCAGCCACAAGTCCCAATCCATGCTTCCAGGTACAGGCGTCGAACTATCAGCTCTAGCAATGCCCTGAGGCCAAACCGGACGATTCGTCCAGCAGTGTATTTCGCTGATGTTCCCTAAAGCACCGCTGGCAACCCATTCGTTAATTTGTCTAGCGCCTTCTTCAGCGTGCCCCTGATTTCCCATCTGAGTTACCACATCAGTTTCTTCTGCTTGCCGTGCTAAGTAGCGCGCTTCAGCGACCGTATGACATAAAGGCTTTTGAACATAGAGATGCTTTCCTAGGCTCATGGCATGAGTGGCGATGGGGGCGTGCATGTGATCAGGTGTGCTAATCAGTACGGCGTCAATCTCTGGCTCGGAGTCCAACATTTCGCGGTAGTCGCGATAGCGTTTAACTTTTTCTCGGAAGGATGCAGCAAAATCTTCGTTTAAGGTGTTGGCCAGACGGTTGTCATCGATATCGCACAGGGCATAGATGTTTTCGTGAGCGACACTGCGAATATCTGTCGTGCCCTTACCAGCGGCTCCAACTGCGGCTATATTGATCTTGTCACTGGGAGCAACATAAGCCGGCCCGCCTAATACAGAGCGAGGCACTATCATGAAGGAGGTTGCTGAAAAGGCTGAAGCGCTTGAAACATTCTTTAAAAAATCCCGCCGCGTCAACGCACCTTGGTTCAATTCGCTCTTGATGGGATTTGATTTTTTCAAATCTTTTTTCATTTGAGTCTCCTCTTATTTTTCCTCGTCGTTGCAGAATAATACTGAATAGCGTTTGGGCCAGCTGATAAAATGAGCGGCTTTAAAGTGCCACTTAATTTGAATCTTCTAACTCGACTCTACGAGCGCCTGCTAGGATTCCTGGTAATGCATAGTTTCCCTCATGGCAGGCATATTCATAGAGTTGTCCTTCTGCAGGCCGCAGCGGGATTTGCGCTGTCCATGGTTGCGAGTATGCTTGTTCGTCCTCGATGGTAAATTCGTAGAGAATTTCATTTTCTGCTGTGCGAGTAAACCGTTCAATAACTTTAGCTGTTTGAGGCAAATATAGCGTGTGTTTTATAGCAAAGCGAAAACTTTGTTGAGGATGAAAATTCACTGTTTCCACCACCAAAGTATCTTCGTCCCAAAAGCCAATGGAGTCACCTAGCCAGGGTTTGAAATTACCCCCTTGATGTTCGGAATCCAACCTAACAATCCGCGCATCATGATTCATTTCAACTAAGATCATTACATAGTTTTCATTCTGAACAATCTGATAATGGTTGTTATATAGCACAGGCAGCATGGGTGGCCCTGCACTTGACCCAAAGCCCACCATGCAACGCTCACCCAGGGGGCGTTGCTCTGGACCATCAAAGCCACTGTTTTGCCGATAATCAAAGAACGCGCGGCCAGAGGATTCAGTGTAAGGAATTTGTCCGTTTTCTGGGTCTATAATAAATGAAGTTCGGTATTCTTTGCCGATGCGGGCTATTCGCTTACCGGGGTCTATCCAGAATGCGTTGTAACCAGCGTCTGCATCCCCGTCCGTAGGTGCGGTACGATTCGGATCGCTAGGCACATCGTCTAATACCGAGAGCAAATTGAAAGCTGACGTCTGCTCCATCCTTAACGCTTCTTCAGCCGTTACGACCAATTTTTCTCCTAATTCTGGATCGCGTTCAAGCGTGGTAATGCTGGCCGATGTCCAAGTACCTTGCAGATCGGGAGCGCCTGTTTCTATCCGCGGAACTTGCCAGCTGTCTTGCGCTGTCGAAGCTGAAATAACCAGTGTTGCAAACAGCGTAGGCAACAACTTTTTGAGTTGAGTTTTCAATTTAGTCCCCTTTGCATTTCAAGTAGGTTCTAGCCCATTCTCAATAATTTTTAGCTTCTACTATCTTAAAAATTTCTCTCTTGTTACAACCTATAGATATTATTCGACCGCTCAGGGCAGCGCGAGGGTAATGACCGTATTGGTAGCAACCACACTAACGTATTGTTTGCCATTCACGTCATACGTGAGTGGGCTTGCTCGAATGGTGCGTGGTGCTTCAAACTGATACAAGGTCTCACCCGTAAGTGCATGTAGAGCGTAAAAACTGCCATCTTCTATGCCTTGAAATAGCAGATCACCCGCAGTCACCATATTACCGCTGGCGCCGATTGAGGAGACCGCCGGCAATTCACGCTGCCAAGTTTGTTCGCCAGTGACGGGGCTATAAGCCGAGACTGTTAGTAAGGGCGTATAATTTTCTGAAATGCGGTCCAAATCGGAAAAGTTTTCTGTATGACCACGGCTGTCTGGCCCCGGGGTTAAGCTATTGCCTACAGGTTCAACTAAGAGGGTAATCGCGCCATTCTTTCCTGTAACGTAGATCAATTCAGTGCGGGGGCTAAACGATGCTGAACCGAAACTGGAGCCGCCGTGCGGAAGAATAAAAGGCTCAGTGGTTGAGTAGGGCGTATACAGTTGCTTGCTGCGTGCGGCTAATTCCGGATCATCGAATTCAATGTAAGTTGCACACAGAGGATCCATTGGAACACCTCTGGCTGTGTAGGGAATTGGTTGAGTGGGATAAACCACTTCACCAGGAACATCAGTTTGTGTGGGCACTATCGTTTCTACCATGGCGTGAACAGGTTTTCCCGTAGCACGGTCCCACATATAGAACAGGCAATTCTTACCAGCTGCAGCGACACCTTTTATAAGCTCGCCATTAGCGGTGGCGACATCAAAAAGTAGGGGCCCGGTAACATGGTCCCAATCCCACAGGTCATGATGGACAGCCTGATAGTGCCAACGCAATTTTCCAGTGTCCATGTCGATGGCAATAGTGCTATTTGAAAACAGATTCGCTCCCACTCGAGCGGAGCCATCATAGTCCGGCGAAGGGTTGCCAGCATTGACATAGACCATGCGCAGCTGCGCATCTATCGCCGGTGGAGTCCACACCCCGCCACCTGCGCGGGCACCAGTTCCCCAGCTTTCTTGCGCTAATTCCCAGCCGGAATCTCTAGGGGTCTGTGGAATGGTATTGAATACCCACTGAATCGCTCCAGTAGTTGCATCAATTGCAATCACCAGACCGCCAGGAATATGCCCCTCAGAAAGAGCTGCCGCGACATAAATGATGCCGTCATGGAAAGTAGGTGGGGTAGTTAAGCGATAACCAATTGTAATCGGATCGATATCCGTCGGATACGTATCTGGATACTGATGATGCAGGCCCTGCGCCACTACTTTGAGAAACCCTGAGTCACCAAAACTTGCTACTGCCGCGCCGGTTTCTGCATCGAAGGCATACAAATCCGCACCTCTATAAGCGTAGACTCGGCCTTCGGCATAGGTTGACCCTCGCACGGGACCGTTGGCAGGACCTGAATCGAGAGTGCGCCGCCACAACTCCTCACCGGTCGTAGCATCCAAGGCATACATCGTGGCTCGAGAGTGAAGATACATCACTCCATCCACAACCAGGGGGGTTACTTGAGCAATGTCATCTCTAAGTCCGGGTTCAAAAGACCAGAGCATATTTAGCTGATTAACATTGCTGGTGTTGATTTGATCGAGTGTGGAGTAACGGCTGTTTTCGATATTTAAATTTTGGCTAGGCCAGTTGCCTGTGTCGGATTGCGCTGAGGCCGAACTCAACATTATCAATGAAAAGAAGCAAAGAATGCATTTTGGAATTATTAAAACTTGGTTTTTCATAGAGGCGCCATTTGAATGTTATTGTTTTTCTAGGTGTCGGGCTGCTCGCAAAATATTTTTCAATCCGTAATTTCCTTCATGGCAGGCAAATTCGTAGAGAGACTCGCCGCTTTTAACCATTGGAAATGACACCGACCAGGGCCGCTCCCAAGTAGTGTCATCAGTGACAGTAAATTCGTATTGCAACATACCTTCGTCGGTTCTTGTATAGCGCTCTTCCAATTGTAGGTTTGAACTTGAGCGACGAAAGCTAGATTTTGCAGAGAAGTTTGTCGTCTCTATTACTAATGTTTCACCCTCCCAGTGACCCCGAGCATCGCCATGCCATTGAGTAATGTTTTTAGGTAGGTGGGGGCGGCCATCGAGGGGGATTATGCGAGCGTCGTGCACCATTTCAGTGAGTATCATCACTTCATTGGGAGTCTGAATTATTTGAATATTGTTGTTGTACGCTTGTGGAAGCATGCCGTTTGGCATTCCCCAGGTGAGGCAGCGCTCATTCAAACTCCTATCAGTCCAGCTGTCGGCAGAACCCCTGCTCTCACGTAGTTTTGCCGCGATAGCTGCGCGCTCATCGGCAGCTTGAGTGTAAGCGGGAATGCGCCCATCTGGCGGGTCGACAATTAAAGAGGTTTGTCCGGTGGCAAGAACTGTTGAACCATAGTCCAAATCTTGCGGATCATGCACTGAGATTCCTGCTCGGCGGGCATCCAATGGTCTGCCATCGGGCCGAGCAGCGCTTGCTTGTTCGTAGGCGATTATTTCTTCGGCTGTCAGAAAAGCTTTGCCCGCGAGTCGTTCAGGCCTTTCTAGAGGAGTGATGGTGCGACGATCCCATACACCTTGAAAATCAGGATGCCCCCACGGAGTCGTGGCTACTGTGTAAACACGTGTGTCGTAGGGCTGGGATAGCCCCAGCTGAGGCACAAGAAATACTGCCAGTAGAGTAGTAACAACAAGGTTCGATCGTTGTTTCAGCATTATTTACCTCAGCTCTATTGGTTTGGCTGTTAATTATGCAGACATCGGGTCAGGTAAAAATTCTTGCATAGCGTGAGCCTAGCCTACACCCAAAACCCAAGCACCGCTAGGCGTTGAAGTTTGGGCGAGATTCGAGCTCAAAATGGACAAAGAATCAAACGGGCCTGAGTACTTTGATTCAAACAAATTTCTGGATCAAATTGCCTCAATCAAGTTACTCTGAGGACTTAGCTTCCTTAACTACTGTTTATGGAGACAAGCATGAGCACAAATCCTTCCTCTGCCAAACCTGTAGTCGATGCCCAAGCCCTGCGAGATCAGGTCAAACTAAAATATCGCGATGTCGCTACTAACCCTGAGCAGGAATTTCATTTCCATACAGGGCGCACGCTAACACAGCGCTTAAAATATGATGAAGGCATCACCTCACAGATTCCAGATCATGCGGTGGCGTCTTTCGCAGGCGTGGCGAACCCATTCTCACTGCGCAACTTGCAGCTTGGGGAGAAAGTAATAGATCTGGGCTGCGGTGCTGGGTTCGATTGTTTCGTAGCTTCAGCTCTTGTTGGCGATGAGGGTGAAGTAGTCGGCGTCGATATGACCGAAGAGATGCTGAGTAAGTCGCGTGCCTTAGCTAATGAGTTGGGGTTGAGCAATATCGAGTTTCGCGATGGCTTGCTTGAAAAGCTGCCGGTAGAGGACGCTTGGGCTGATGTCGCAATTAGCAATGGCGTAATCAATCTGTGTTCCGATAAGGAAAAGACCATGGCAGAAATCTATCGCATTCTTAAGCCTGGAGGCTATTTACAGTTTGCGGATATTGCCAATAATAAACCCGTTCCTCAGGCGGCGATTGAGAATATCGATCTCTGGACCGCTTGAATCGCCGGTGGCCTGCCGTGTGCAGGCTGGGAGAAGATCTTGACTGACGCGGGATTTGTGGACGTACAGATTGGCCCAGGCATTGATACGTTTGAAGGCGCATCCGGAGAGTCCAACGCGAGAGAGTTCGGTGTTTTTGGTTATGCGTTCTTAGCAAGGAAGCCTGTTTGATAACAGGTGAGCAGCTACACTTAAGAGGTTGTAGTAACCAGAGGCCCGAAACGAGACAAGATTCGAGTATTTGTGAGTCCTGGTATCAGCCATGATGGCCTTAGGAATAAACGAAATTATCCTGGGTTGGGGTCGTGTTCCCAGCAGAAGGCGCCGATAAAAACCTATCGGCTGCGCGGGTTTTGGTCGATTATTCTTTATTCATGATATTCCAGTTGTGGTGGGGATTCTGGCGTTTTCGAACTTTCGAGGACTGGTCACTGATGTCGCTGGTATTTTGTTTCACCGGTGTGATCATGCTGCCACGGCTCAGGGTCCAGCTTATAATAATCTCTTAGCTGCTGATAAAGCTCTTGATGATAGGCTGCCATTTCCTTAGGTCGTTCAAAGAATGTCTCAGTAGCTACGGCAAAAAATTCGGCGGGATTCGTGGCGCCGTAATGATCCATTAAACTATGTCTTCCTCGCGCCGCGTCTTTTTGTAACTCTTCAAACTCTCCGCTGAATACATGTGCCCAACTTCTGTAGGCGCCTCGTGTGCTCAACACTGGCGCTCCATTGGTTGAGCCCGACTCGTGATCCAGTTGATGTGCAAATTCATGCAGTACGACATTCTGACCGTCCTGTAAGTTCATTACACCTTTCTTCACATTGTCCCAAGCGAGCACGACCTTGCCCTGGCTCCAGGATTCTCCCAACATGGCGATGTGATTCGTGGATACAAGTCCGAGTTCGTTGGCTACTTCTCGTGTCGCAACAAAGGTTGAAGGATAAATAAGGATGGAATCTAGGTCGGGGTAGGGAGTACGGTTCTGATTCAAAAGTAGTAAGCAGGCTTGTGCTGCGACAGTCACGCGAATGTCGTCATTGATTTTCTGCCCAGCGCAGCCATAGAATTTCTTGCTAGCTAGAAAGACTTTGATTAGGAATTTTAGCTGTTCCTGTTCAGCGAGCGGAATTCTTCCAATAAAGGGCAACCTGGCGATAAGTGTTTTTTGCCAGAGCTCAGGGAAGGCTTGCTTCTGAATACGCGTGATGCGCATGCTGGGCCAAAACACCACTAGAAAAACGACGGCTACGAGAATCAGCAGCAGAGCTAGCAAAGAGATAGTGGATTGAGTAGTCACGCTTCATAATAACAAGTCATAGTGGGAAGAAAAGGGGACGGAGGGATTAATAATTAATCCCTCCGTCCCCTTTTTTCTCACTCAGAATCGTACTTCGAGATAATTGATAGTTCCTTCAACAGCTATATATTGGTGAGGCGTGCCTTCAGGAATAAGTACCGCATCGCCAACAGTGACTCTTCGTGCCAATCCCTGTGCAATATTTGCTCTGCCCCCGTCTGCTGGCCTGACAACGATGCCGCCGGTAACCAGAGTTCCAGCCCCTTCGATAATGAAGTGAAGCTCCATGCCTTCTTCATGCACAATTGCACCTGCAGCACTCGTGCGCCGGATTAGGTTGATTCGATAATCGTCACCATTGCTTATGGTTCCTACCGCCATGTTTTCCCGCTCAGTGGCTGATTTTTGTAACGCATCATTTATATCATCTGCCTTAATATATAGTGCCGGAGGTACTGCGGTTTGGGCAATCGCTAACGTGTAGATGAAAAACAGTATGCTTCCAAGAGTAAGTTTCTTCTTCATGTTGTTTATTCCTGACTTTTCAAAATGTTTTGATTTTTTTATGATGAGATCGTCTGCTCAAGATACTATCTTTTATGTGAGTTCACGACATTAATCAAAGACTTCATAGTACTTGGACTTATACAAAAATCTGGACCCAGGTACTCTGAGTCCTTTTGTTTTGAGTCTGCTGGCTTCCATCGGACACTGGCAAGTCGTTTGCGGTAGGCTGCGAAAATTCTACTAGTATTTCGAGACAGCATTCATTTCAGGAGCTCTAAGCGGGTATTACGAAGACTCGGCGCTAACTTTTGAAGCCCTAGGCGGTTTGATCAATTCTTCTTCGGTTATGCAAGACAGTGGTACTGATCGCATCTGGTCTAATATCCTTGGGCAATGCCTAGAGTGGGAGCTGCGGGGAGACTCCTGCAAGAAATTGCGCAAAACAACAAATTGCATTGGGAGAGGATGGTGGTATCTGCATCGTGACATCTAAATGCCAATGGAGAACAAGATACCGACCCCGGCAACGGTAGTTATTTCGAATCGAGTGAAGGCTTTTGAAGTGCAGCGGCATCAGCTTCCTGTCTTCTAGCCCCAGCCAATACACCAGTAATTGAATAATTCCCTTCATGACAAGCAGATTCATAAATCATCTGCCCTTGCTCCATTCGAGCAAGCGGTACCTCTCCAGTAAAAGGCTGCGCTAGAGTAACTGGGTCTGTATAAGTAAATCGATACAGCAATTCATTTTCAGAGACCAAGGTATAAACTTCCGTGACCTCTAACTCATCTGAGGTAAGGATTCTTCGGTGGGATTGTTCTGATCTAAAATTTTTCGTGTGTACAACGAGGTTGTCGCCTTCCCATCTTGCGGTCGATGTGCCCATCCATTGTGGCCAGGTAATCTTGCGCTCCGTCTGGCCTAGAGGAATGGCTCTAATGCCGGTGTTGTATTCTGCATTTAGAAGCACATAGTCCGCGGTTTGTAGAATCTGTAGTGTCTTGCTGTCCTCTGGTGGGATCTGGACGACTAGTGGTAACTGGCCGGGAAAATTCAAGCAGCGTTCGTTAGCAGTTCTCGATTCCGGCCCATCGAACTGCCCGAAGCCTTCGGCCAGTCGCTGCCCATGTATATCCGTCGCGCCTTCGCGATAGGCGATGCGACCGTTCGGAGGGTCGATGACTATCGAAGTACGATACTCGCCGTTCACGATTGCTTGTTGTGTGTGCAATTCAGGATTAAAGTTCGCGTCGGCTACATTACTAATGAATTCCCCTGCAGGCGGTGCGGGGCGGTCTGGATCGGCAGGCAAGATTCTGACGCGCTGTTGCTCAACAGCGGTATCTATTAGCGCCTGTGCTTCTTCCTTTGTATAGAAACGCTTCGCGCCTAAGGCTACCGGCCTTTCGAACACGATGTTCTTGTTGTTAATCCAATAACCCTGAAAGTCTGGCTGTCCAGCTTCTGTTCTAGGGACTGCCCATTCCTGTGCTGCTAATTCAATATCGCTAAACAGCGCGCAAGATAGCGCGGCAATTGGCAAAAATTCTCTTAACCGCATTACAAATCCTAATTCTTCATTAAAGCTAATTAATCGGGCAGGGCAAAGACCCACATTGTGGCTCCGGCCACCGGTAGGGTAATCCCTGCTGCACCTTTCATCGTTCGCGTGTGAATGCCGCCGCTGTTCGTCGCTACAGCTACATACTGCTTACCATCTACTCGGTAGGTAACGGGGTAGGAGTTTAGGGCATTGTCTAACCTGCGCTCCCACAGCAGCTCACCGTTGTCCTGATCTAGCGCTTTAAACCATCTATCCACTGAGCCAATAAAAAGTAGGCCCGAGTCGGTCGTCATGTTAGCGCTAGCCTGCGGGCCACTTTGGCGTTGTTCCCAGACGACTTCCTGCGTCTCAAGGTTGACCGCTTTGATGATGCCCCAGCTACCCTTCGTTGCATCATCTGGATATTTTTGCCAGCGCTCGCCGCTGTTGTCATCCAAACAGGTGTCCGATATCGGGATATACAACATCTTGGTGTTTGGATTATAGGCTGTGCTCTGCATGTTTCTTGCACCTAACCAGTCGGGGCAGATGCCGGGCATCGAATACTGACTGATGACCTGATCTAATTCCGGTATGGCAGCAGGGCTTATTGTTTTTCGGCCGGTTCGGGTGTCAATCTCTGTTACAACATTTTGCATATCCAGATCGAACGAGAACAGGTATTCACCTGTGGCGGCATCGAGTGCCTCAAAAATCGCTAGCTTGCCGCCGGTTACCACGGCCTTGCGATTTACTCCCTTGATGCGCAAATCCATGATCTGTCGCTCGAAAGCCCAGTCGTGATCGAGTTGGTCATTTGAAATATGTTGGTAGTGCCAGGCTAACTCGCCGGTGTCTGCATGCAAAGCCACCGTGCTATTGGTATAGAGTGCATCGCGCGTCATGTTTGGGTCTGGGTGCGGTGTGCGGAGTGGATTTGTGTCGTAAGTGGGGGCGGGCCCGAAGTAAACCAAATTCAGGTCAGCATCGAAGCTGCCCGGTATCCAGATAGATCCGCCATTACGTTCCTCTAGTGGTAGTCCGTTCCAGGTATGCCCACCGGGCTCGTCGGGTCTAGCGATTGTATAAAAACGCCAAACTTCTTCGCCGGTGTCCATGTCTAGTGCAAAGATGAAGTCGCCGCCTTCAACGGCGGTGCGACCAGTGAGCCCGATGATCGCTTTGCCATTGGCAATAAGCGGGGCACTGCGAAACAGGAAGCTATCTTCGCCGCCGCCGTCTACCTTGTGGTCCCAGGCAATCTTGCCTGTTTTCGCTTCGATGGCAATTAGGTGGATGTCGGAAGTCGCGATGACGATCTTGTCATCATAGATGGCAGCGCCCTTCTTCATGCCGGGAGACTTTCCGCCTTCAAGTGGCCGTTGAAAACTCCATAACAATTCACCAGTGGCTGCGTCCATGGCCTGCAGCACATCACCATAGCTATACGCGAACATGACACCGTCATGCACGATGGGTGTCATCATGTTTTCGCCTTGGGGCAAAGACCAACTCCAGGCGAGTTGCAGGTCTTCGACATTTTCTTTGTCTATTTGATTCAGCGTACTATGACCGAAGGCGTCGCGAGTGCGGCGCCAGTTCAGCCAGTCATCCGCTGGAGGATTTAATAGCATGTCGTCGGTAACGGCTGTAAGCGACTCCAAACGACTGGAGCTGACTAGTGGCCCATCGCTGTTATACAAAAGCGGTGCCGATGACGCCGCGCCGGCATTGTTTAGTTCGGAAGCTGGAATGGTTAACGCGGCGAGGGCCTCGATTCCAGTCGGCAACGCCGCAGCACCGGCATGCATGCCATTGTGCTCTAAGACATAGGCGAGAATCTGTGTGTATTCCGAGGGATCGAGACTGCCTTCGGCCCCTGGCGGCATGCGGTTTACGCTTTTGGCTAATTGGTCGGCAGGCTTATTACCCCATCGGCTAGCAAAGACAGCGCCAGTCAGGCTCGGTATTAATCCAAATCCTTCCAAGGTGTTGCCATGGCATGACGCGCAGTTTTCCTGATAGCCTGCTTGTCCGGCGGTGGCTTGTGCCTGAGTGAAGATCGCTACGGCTTCGTCTTCGGCGGCCAGAAGCGTAGTAGGGGTAAAGATGAGCGATAGTAGGGAAAGAGCAGTACTAGTGAGGGGTCCTGTAAAAGTTCGGAATCGAGTTCTTATCATTATTATCTCCGGGCGCGGGCAGGCGTGAAGCCAAATCCTACATCTATAGCTGTAACCATACTTTACAGACCTAGGCAGAAGATTAAAACAGCCCCTACTTTAGATTTACGCTAGTTGGTTTTTAATTTTACTAGCAGGCTACTTGCCTCCACGAAGGGTGAAATCATCACGACCACAATTAGCTTATAACTATCTGGCAACAGCCTCCACAGGGTATAAAAATGCATTCAGGCAGCATAAGCAAACACAGGGATAACCGTTATCCCTGTCAGGTTTTTATTGCCGCTGCTGCAAGCATTCCTACTATCGATTTCTGTGCTAATTTTCTCATTACTTCTCCGTGTTTTGATACTAGTCATTGTTCAATGCATCTTCTTGATTCTGGTGTATACAAATCTGTGTTTGGGTATCTATCGGATTGATTTCCCTTATCCAGTATTTACGTGCGTTAAATGCGATTTTTTAGCGTTACAGAGGAAGGAGAATACTGTCTATATAGCTGGAATTAAGCCGTATTTTGAGATGCTGCGCTTCGACAACAATTAACAGCAGAACGTAATGAGGGTAGCAATGAGAAATTTATTACTTTTAAGTGCAATGCGGGTGACGGCATGCAGTAGCACTGCGGTAATCAGGTCTTCAGATCCTGACTCGCGAATTTATGTGAATGGCGAATACATGGGCACGGGACACTCTCACTATACAGATCAGAAAGTCGCGCTCTCAAAGAACGATGTAGAGATACAAAAAGACGGTTGCGTGGCGGGAAAAACCAGCTTTAGTCGTAGCCAGGAGGCAGAAGTGGGCGCTATCGTTGGCGGAATATTAGGGACAGTTCCCTTGCTTTGGGTTGCCGGCTACAAGCCCCATCACGGCTACGACTTTGAGTGTGTGCCCAGCTGTATCTAGTGTTTTTTAGGGGGCGAGTAAAGCGTCGAATTCACCACTGGCTGTGCTCGCCAATAACTCCTGATAGCCACCGATCGACTTCTCGCCGACGAAAATTTGTGGAACGGTGCGTTGCCCGGATTTTTGCATGACCTGGAGCATGAGTTCCTGATTACCTTGCATATTAATTTCCTCGAACTCGTAGTCTCTGCTGGCTAGGAGGTTTTTCGCGGCAGTGCAGTAGGCGCAGTATGTTGAGGTGTAAATTGTAATTGTAGTCATAGTTAAACCGTACATCTAAAAAGGGAAGAGGGAATAGAAAAGGACGGTAGGCCATGCTGATCCACTTAAGGCCGCAAGTATCTAAAAGGGCTAGTCCTAAATCATTTAAATCTATGTCTTGCTTTAATGCCGCATAAAAAAAGGGCGGTAATCGCTTACCGCCCCTTCATTATTTTACCCTCTCTAATTCAAGAGAGGGTAGTACTAATTGCCGATTTAGAAATCAGCAGTTAGACGAGCAAACCAATACGAACCGTTCCAGTCTACAACAGTGCCAGACTCATAAATACGTCCACAGCAAGTATCGCCGATATTGCCCTTTGCAGGGTACTCATCGAATACATTACGACCACCAGCGGCTATCCTGAAGGTATCGTTGATCTGATACTGAGCTTCGAGATCGACGAACCAGGTAGGATCCTGAACTTGTCGACGAGAAGTACCTGAGTTTGCATTCTCATGCTCACCCCAGTAGCTCGCTCTCGCTGTCAATCTCAGATCGTTGATATCGTGAGCAGCTGTGAAGACACCACGCCAGTTTGGATTGTAGTTTACATAATCAAACTGAGCCTCTTCATTTCGGAAAGCGCTCGGATCAGATTCAAAAGCCTTCTTGTTATAGCTTAGTGCCATAGACAAGTTGGTGGAGCCAGCGGACCAGTTAAGAGGATAGGAGGCAACAATGTCGACTCCCTCGGTTGAAACGTCAAAGCCGTTGGTGAAATACAAAACACCACCGATGGAATTGGCGCCGGCAACGCCGGCACTATCCAACAGCAGGAAGTTTTGGTAGGCCTCACCAGAAGTAGGATCAGTGGACACGTCTCGCGTCGATATCGCATAAGTAGCGTCATCGAGATTGATTCGGTAGAAGTCCACAGTCAGATCCAGCTCAGCGATATTAGCCGTAAAGCCAATAGTGTAGTTAGTGGATGTCTCAGGCGTAAGCGGGCTTGCGCCTAGTGCTTGAGCCACTGGACCACCGGCAGGGAATAGACCTGTCGCAACCGGAAAACCATTGGGCAGTCGAGTCGATACATTGATCGTTCCCTGCTGTCCCGGTGTCGGTGCACGGAAACCGGTACCCATGGAGCCGCGAATGGCAAAATCATCCGTGAGTCGATAGAGACCTGCGACCTTAACAACAGTCTCAGCGTCGAAGTCGCTGTAGTCCTCATAACGAATCGCACCTTGCAGGAAGAAGTCATCGGTTATGTCCGCACTGAGGTCAGCGTAAAGCGCTGTTGACTGACGCTCATACTTTTCAGAGAACTGAGGCGAGAATCCTGGAAACCCATTCGAGCCCACTCCCACTACCTGATACACGGGGTCATCAGAGTTGGCGCAATCCAGAGTCGAACCACCAGCGATTACATTCATTCCAGCTGTGGTAGCAGTCATATCAGCGTTACAAAAGCCGAACGGATCCGGCGTCGCGTGTGGGCCTGCTACATAGGAATTTAGTTCCCCTTGCACTACTTCATAAGACTCGTCCATGTAGCTGGCGCCGAAGGCGAACAGCACGGGACTGGCGAAGTTTGAATCAATCTCGTAGTTGAAATCGGCTTGGAATTGAGTTTCCGAGTTAATTAAATCCCCAGGCTTAAAGGACTGCTGGGAAGCTCGTCCCTGTGAAGGGTTAATGGTGTTAGACAGAGTATATCTGATTTCACTTTCACCGGTTCTTCCACTGAAGTCGTAATTGAGACCGTTGTCGAAGGAACCTCGAATACCGCCCAATAAGGAGAAGTCGGATACTTCACCAAAGAATCTTGGCGTGAAACCACCGGGATATTTCTCTAGTGGGTTGTAGATACCGCCATCTGACTCTCTCAAGTCCTCTATGGTTCCATTACCAGGGTAGCGATAGAAGAAACCGCCATCGGATTCGCTCTCCGACATGTTGCCGAAGGCATAGGCCTCAGTGTCAGCATCAATCTGATAGCCGGCATTGAAGAAAAAGCGCGCGGCCTCTGCGTTCGGTTGACCCCATGGTTGGACCACATCATCTTGGCCTATATTGGCGCTGGGTAAACCTGCCACGAAGGCGGCATCTCCACCGTTTTGTCCAGATCTAATATTGTAAGGGTGGGCACCGTTCGGATCGGCACAAAACCAACTTTCACAGTATTGCTCTGAACGGGAAGTAGCATCCGCCTCAGAAATTTCACCGGAAATATTAATAAATCCACTTTCCCCTAGAGGCAATCCGAGATTGGCCTGCACCGTAGTTTGCCCACCGTCGCCTTCACTGAATCCACCGCTATCGATTGAAACGCTGAATCCTTCGTCAGCATCATTCAGAATGAAGTTAATTACACCGGCAATGGCGTCAGAGCCATACTGTGCCGAAGCACCATCACGTAGCACTTCGATGTTTTTCAAAGCGATGGATGGAATGGTAGATATATCGGGTCCCTGAGTACCAGAGCCGCCGATGGATACTAGCGCGGAACGGTGGCGGCGCTTGGAGTTAACCAGCACGAGAGTTTTATCTGTGGGCAGGCCGCGAAGTTCGGCGGGCCGGATAAACGATGATCCGTCAGAGATGGGCTGTCTTCCAAGGTTGAAGGACGGCACCAATGTCTTAAGAATGTCGTTGGTATCAGTATAAGAAACAGCTCGGAGATCTTCTGAGGTAAATACGTCAATAGGTACTGGAGAGTCGGAGACCGTTCTTGGCCTACCTCGTGCTCCCGTTACGACGATTTCTTCGAGTTGTGCATCACTGTCATCTTGTGCAAACACCATCGGCGTGTAGGCCGCAGGCGCTAGCAGTGCAAGCGCGATGGCTGTCGGGAGAACCCGTTTGGCCATTGTGGGTCGTCTTGTCATTTACTTTTCCCCTTAATATAGAAGTAGAACGATTGTGCCTGTCGATCAGGCTTTATAATAGAAACGGCGCTCATACAAATTCGCCTAGAATTGCCTAGGTGGCTCTGTATAAACTCTGCTGGGGCGAAGAATATGATCCTGAGAGTGAAAAGTCCAATAAAAGTATCACCTTAATCCATCTAACTAGCTCCAGGCGCAAAACATAGGGCTGTTAAACGAAAATACCCCTTGTATTGAGCGGGAATAGCTCCAAAACAAGTATCGTTTGGTCATTATCTAACATTTTGCCGATTTTTGTAGAGCCACCCAGTTTAGTGGGCAAATGCAGGTGTGTGGGTCAATATTTGCCCTGTTTTGTTGTCGTACGAGAGGGAGCTGTAAGCGGGTATTTGGTATTGACCTGGATAGCAGCTTCCGCATAGCATGAGGTCACCGCTCCGGCAGACATAAGCAAACCCTCGCTCCATCTGGAGTGGGGGTTTTTTGTTTGGGAAGACGTTATTCGAGGAACACGACATGAGGGGCGACTCCAGCACAGAAAATTCATTATTCAGTAATTCTGTAGTCTACCAATTGCCCCATACGGGGAATGTGCAAGAGGGTATCAGCTATGTTGACGATGCTAGAGTTTTCGATATTTATTTCCCAGAGCAGGTTGAAAGCCCGGTACCGGTGGTAGTGCTCGTGACGGGTTATCCAGACCCAGAGTTTGAAGAGCGGGTAGGCATGAAGCAGATGCAGGTGCAGGCCTATAGGGACTGGGCAAAATTGTTGGCGGCTAGTGGCATGGCGGCGGTAATTTACAGCAATGTCGAGCCTGTAGAAGACGCTTTTATACTGTTGGATTTCCTGCGCTCTAAGGCGGGTGAGTTGCAGATTGATCCTGCGCGAATCGCCGTTTGGTCTTGTTCGGGCAACGTGCCAAATGCAATCAATATTCTGCACAAAGACAGTGCTGTACGCTGTGCAGCTTTGCTATACGGGTTTATGTTGGACACGGCGGGCTCAGTAATGCTGCAAGAAACAGCGCAGACATTGGGCTTTGCGCATCCCCACGAGGGCATGGAAAATTTCCCTGAAAATACCCCTATATTGATAATCGGCGCAGGCAAGGATAAGTTTCCAGGTTTGAATGAATCCATTGATAACTTTGAGGCGGAGGCAGTGGCTCGCAATAGCCCGGTGAGTGTTATTCGTTATCCCAAGGGAGTGCATGCCTTCGATATTCTCGATGATTCGCAGCGCTCAATCGAATTGATCAAACTTTGCCTCGGCTTTCTGCGGCTACGATTAAACGTTTATTGATCCTATCGCTATCTATAGCCGGCGTTCAGTAGCCATGGCCTGCACTAAGTTATGTACCTGTCGTCGAATATTTGATTAAATACCGAGCAGTTTCCTGAGGCACTCTATGCTTTCCAGAGGTTCCAGTTTTAGATGCAGTATTTACTAGGTTAGCAGAAGTACTCTAGTAGAAGTACTCTAGTAGAAGAACGCAAAATAGGAAAATAATAATGCAGTGCTGTCGCTCCACGAAATCATTGCGCGCTACCCTGTTTCGTTTATTCGCCATTTTTGTACCTTTTGCATTGCTGCCGGCTATTGGTTTGGCACAGGCGGGCTTGCTTGATGCAGATATTGCGCTGCTGAAGATGGTTATGCCTGATGCTGCTAGCTTTTCAGAGAAAGCTGGTGATCCGCCTGTCTATAAAGCGTTTGGCGCGGCAGAGCAGGGCAGTGAGGGTGAACTGATCGGTTATTTATTCGAGACGCCAGACTATCCGCCGGAAGAGATCGGCTACAGCGCACCCATAGAAGTGTTGGTTGGAATGGATCTTGAGGGAATACTGTCGGGAATAGAGGTTCTGTACTACCGGGAATCGTATAAAAGTATCCGTGGTGATTTCATCAATTCTGAGCGCTTCCCCAATCAATTCGAAGGAATGTCAGTGTCAGATGGCTTTCGCGTTGGTCGTGATCTCGATGGTGTATCTCGCGCTACTATTACCAGTTGGGCTACATCGCGGGGCATTCGTAATGCAGCGCGTAGTGTTGCCCGGAACTATCTGACGGACTCCGAATTTGTTGCTAACGCGAACAGTGGTGAAGTGGCGTTGCAAATCTTGCAGGCGCAGTCTTGGGGGGAGATGAAGGAGTCTGGCCTCGTCAAAGAATTTCCAATCCTGCTCGAAGATCTAACTCAGTTGAATCTTACGCTCGCGTTTATAGGAACTGAGGCGTTAGGTGAGCTACTCGTCGGCCCCGATGACTATTCACGGGCAGAGAGGGAAGCGAGTAACAGGGTGGAAGATGGCAACATGTTACTGGTAGGTATAGATGGTAATGCTTCTACGCCCTTTCGGCAGGAACGCCTAGCTATAACACAGGGCGACGCTGTGTATAACATCGAGCGTCGCCGCTTTGTTTATGTTGGCAGTGCCGATCATGGAAAAATTGCGGGTCAGGTAAGGTTTGCCGGTGCGATTGTCATGTCTAGCGACATTGATCTGAGCCAACCCTTTACCGTTCTGTATGACACCGGTCTTCAGGTTGGGTCCGTTGAGGAGCTCGCGCAGGTCGATTATCAAGTTCCACCCGTTCCATTTTCATTGGCGACAGGCGCTCCTTTGCCGGCAGAGTTTTTACCTAAGCCTGCGAATCCGTTTCCCGAATTTGATGATTTCGAAGAAGTAGACGAGGGTGTATTAGCTACCCTCATTAATAGTGCGCCGGTGGCGGAGGTACTTGCTCTGTTGCTTCTTTTCGCGATGGTGATGACGGCATTCTTGCGTAAGAGTTCGACAATTCGCTGGGTAACGCTCGCGTATACTCTGTTCTATCTAGGGTTCTATAACGGCACTTTTCTCTCGGTGTCGCATATCACCAATGGATTAAAACAAGGGCCGTCTCTGTTCTTGAACGACTTACCGTTATTGTTAATTGTCGTCTTTACAATTGTTACCACACTGTTCTGGGGTAGGGTGTTTTGTTCGTCACTATGTCCTTTCGGGGCATTACAGGACTTTATTACTCGTATCATGCCGAAGAAATGGCAGTTTGAAGTGCCTCAGGCGATTCATGATAAGGCGCTGACTATCAAATACGGGATACTCGCGCTGCTGGTCGTGACATCGCTGACATTTAGCGACCTGAGTCTGTTTCAATATTTTGAGCCTTTCGGCACTATCTTCTACTTCAGTCGGTCTATGTTGTTATGGGCCATACTGGCCGTATTCATAGTTGCCTCGATGTTCGTCAGTCGATTTTATTGCCGCTACGCCTGCCCCCTAGGAGCTGCACTGGGCGTCACTTCCTTTCTCTCGCCATTTCGTATCAAGCGCGTTCCGCAGTGCGAAGTGTGCAAGGTGTGTGAAAAAAGTTGTCCTACTGGCGCGATTCGCGCTCATAAGGTCGATTTTAAGGAATGCGTGCGTTGTGATATTTGCGAAAGTAAGTTGATAACCAAGGCAGGAGTCTGCAAGCATACGGTTGAAGATGTTATGGCACGCCACAAGACCTGGACGCCTGTTACCGTCACGTAGCTAACGAAGGGGACGGAGGGATTTATTTTGATCAGTTTGATGCTTAAACTGATCAAAAATAAATCCCTCCGTCCCCTTTGTTAGTTAATCCATGCAAAAAAAAGACCCACCGTGGTGCGGTGAGTCTTCGCCTAAACCATTCCCGTATTCTCTATCGACTAATCACTGTCTTCAGTCAGCCAGCTCAAGTCATCCTGGCTTTGGTCTAGCAGGGTGGCGCGCTCGCGACGAGTCTGCTCTTCTTTCTGCGCTGTCTCGAGTATATCAGCCGGTATATCGTTGCCTACTACGATGCCGCGCTTGGTCGTTGGCGCATAGTAGATGCGCGCGTTAGCCATCTCATCGGTAGTCTCGGGGCCATATTCAACGGCCGCAGTAGAGTCAGGGTTCCAGCGATTCTGTGTAGAATTATCGAACCACCAGCTCATGTGCATGACCGAGCCGGCCGGCAAGAACTTGGGTTCCTGATATTCGTACAAGAACTGCCAGTTGAAGTCGTAGTCGGGAACCCACAGCAGCGTTTCTCTCTCGCCGTCAGGATACTCCACCTCGTAGCGCATGGCCTTGCCGCGGTAGTGCATGTGCGGCCCCATGGATAATAGATAAATATCTTCTTCTATCTCGTGTGTGTTGGTTACCTCGAAGTTGGGGTCTCCTGGTGGGATGGTCCAGCCGCTATGAGGGAGTAGATTCGTTTCCACGACGTGATCGATGACGGTACCATCTTCATAAAATACGAAGCCGGCGCGCGGTCATGTCAGTAATAGCTGTGCCTTCGCCTGGATCTTTGTGGTAGTGCATGTTCACAGTTATGAATGGGTCTTCCGGCATGAGTACCCCCCAGCCTTCGGGATAGGTAAACGGGCCACGACCAGGAACGCCAACACCCATATGGCTGGATACTATGTGATGTACCCAAGGTCCGCCGGGAGCGAGTTCGGCTTTGGAGACCCACTTAGGCTTTGTGTGTGCACCTTCGGGAACCGGCATCTGTACCGTAGGTTGCCAATCCATAATGTCATCTTTTACATAGACTGGGCGATCAAATTGCACCACTAAATCTGGATCGCCTATCCACCATCCAGAGTCGGGTAAGACAGTTCCGCCGGCCTCGGCAATTTGGCCTGATTGGTCGGCAGCATCAGCAGGATTACCCTCCAGTGCGCCGCCGTCTACCCATGCTACAAGGGTGGCTAGCTCATTGTCTTCGATATAGCGTTCATCTTTGAATTCGCCACGATGGCGCTCGTGAGCACCCCAGGGAGGCATGTATCCAGTGATCAGCGCGTTCTTGATCATCGGCGCCCAGAGTTTGGCCTGATCGTAATCCATGAGAGACATCGGTGCGGTTATACCGCCGACCTTGGGGCCATCGGGCTGGTGGCAAGCGACGCAGTTCTTCTGGAACAAAGGAAGTGCATCGGCATAGAACGTAGGAGCCGAATCCTGTGCGGAGACAGCTCCGGACAGAAGTAGGGAGCTGAATCCAGTCAGTAGGACAGACGCAGGCAAAGCTTTCAGGAATAGGGCGCGAGTAGTTAGTTTCATGACGTGCTCATTTTATTGAATTGATTTCCCAAGATTAATCCCAAAAATCAACAATGTCTAACAAATACGGGCTTACGTCCAAGTTTAGGAGGCAAACATGTTATCGATAATACCGGTTGGAACGATCGATATTACTCGTTTTCACTGTAGGGAGAGATTGGCTAAGTTAAATTCATTGTGACGCACACGGTTCCCTTCAACTAGGGTGACTGGCAGGGAGCACTGCCGTTTTTTTTTGCTCGGATTTGTGGAACTCGAGCTGAAGCGGCCCAGTTGTAGTGCTCTTAGTGCGACCAAGGGTCGTCCATAGCGGCAAAGAATTTAGTATGACCGGCTATGATGCGTGCGGTGTCTTCTGGGTCTGGAGTCGTAGTCCAATCATTTCGTTTGAACGTGCCCCCCAATAGAATGCCATCCCTTCTTGGGAACATGTACAGACCGCCGTTGCCCACTGTCATGTAGTCGATCTCTTCCTGCGGCAATAAGAAGCTAAGTTGTCCCTTGATCGGCATAAGCTCATCGTCTGGAAATAGTTTGCGCGAGCCAAGCCCTGTGCAATTGATGAGCACTGGCTCGGAAAGGCTCAAGGCATCATCTTGGCCCTTAAATTCTCTGATCACGATCTCGCCACCTGCCGCATAGAAGTCTTGCATCATGGCGGGAAGGTAGATCGCCGGTTCGATCAACATGGTGTTGTAGTGGAGAACGTGGTCGGCGGCAAAGGGATGCTCCGTGGCCGATAAAACTCTAAGTTCGGGGTACATCTGTGAGTAGCGATCGGTAAAGCTATTCGCTTCGGGCGGTTCGCTTGCTATCGAATAATTACTAATCCAACGCACACCGTATCTGGGGCCAGCAAGATTTTGGAAATAACGGTAAGCGTGGCGCATAGCCGCTTCGAACTGCGCTTTGAATTGTGGGGTGACTTTGTCATCGTCGTAGACTGAAGTAGGTGACCACTGGCCGCCTGCGATATTGGAAGTTGTGTTGGGTGGCAAATCACGCGTATAAATAGTCACCTCCCAGCCGCGATCCTGTAACAAACGCGCAGCTGAAAGACCGACAGCACCCGCACCGAGAACCGCACAGCGGCGATGTGAACTCTGCTCCGCCAATTCCATGGCGAGGTAAGATGTTCCCCCGGAGAGAGTTATTCCGCCGCCGCCATGGCCGTAATTGTGAATCACAGTCTTGTCGCCAAATGATTCAGCCTCCAGGCGGAAACCCGAGGGGCGAAATGGACGTGAACCTGCAATAGTTCTAATCACCCGGTCTGGCGATACGATGACTCTGCGTAGTGGGAGCCCAGAAGGCGTAAAATTGCGAGCTGAGCTACTGGGAACTGTGCTGCAGGCTGAAATTAAAGGCGCTAGTGCCATGCCCTGAATGAGTGAGCGTCTGCTGGTCATATTCTGTTCCGTTAGCTAGCTGGCTAGATTGGTTGCGCTTGAGCATAGCGCAGCACAGTGAATAAGTTAAATTTCCACGTGTAACGGAAGCCTAAAAGGAGAAAGCACTAGACCCAGAATCTTGATCTGGTGCTTTCACTAATTTACAGTGAGGTTGCCCGCAAAAAAATCGGAGCTAGTCAGAGAAGCTGCCATAACTCTTCGGGTGAGCTAGCAGCCATTCTACGACCTGCTCAGCGAACGTGTCTGAGAAAGCAGGCACGTGTGAGCCATCAGCAATAGTCCATAGCTCACTAGAACCACCAGCCTTGCATCCCTGATTAAATACCATTACTGACGATTCGTGTCCCTCTAGGTTTACCACTAGATCACGCAGTTCGCGATCGGCTGCTTGAGCATTACAACCGTTATATTCAGCCCACTGGGCAACCGTGTCTTTTGCGCTAGGGTAGGCGTTGCCGGCAATATCTGCGCCGTCGTAGGCGATTGTGCCGTCATTAGTGCCATGAATCTGTAGTATGTGGACTGGGTTTTCTGGAGCAGGACGAATGTCTGCATGGCTAGCGCCGGCAAGACTGACCAGCGCGGCGATAGTCTCGGAGTGATCGTAGGCTGCGCGGTAAGACATGAAGCCGCCGTTTGAATGGCCTATCAAGTAAATGCGATTTGAGTCTACATTGAAGCCGGCTTTCACTTCATTGATGATGTCAAGTATGTAGGCAGAATCATCAACATCGGATTGGAAGAAGTTGCAGCAGGCAGAGGATGCATTCCAGAAGCGATTGTTATCGCCTCCTGACTCCTTGTCTCCATCGGGCGAGACCAGCAGGAAGCCGTAGGTGTCGGCGATTGCGCTGAAGCCCATGTAACTGTCCTGGCTCGCACCGCTTGAAGTGTAACCGTGCAATAGAACTATTAGCGGTGCTGGTGAGCCAGCATCATAGTTGGCAGGAACTGTTACAGGGAGTTCGCCGCGGCCTAGATCGATGGATTGTGCGCCCACACTTGTTGACAATAAAACAAGGACAGTGGCCGCTAGGAGAGTTCGTAATTTTTGCATTGTGGTTACCTTTTGTTTTGAATTTAGTTTTGAAATATAGAGTCTGAGTTAATTGTGAGGCTTAGGGAGTAAGAATGATCTTGCCTGTAGTCTTGCGACCCTCCAAGGCTTGATGCGCTTCACGCGCATCGGCTAGCGAGAAAAAGTGTTCAAGTCGCAAGTTCAGTTTTCCTTCGTCAATCCATTTAAAGACATCGCCACTACGCCATTTAAGACTCTCTCGGTCGGCTGTGTAGTCGAATAGTGTCGGTCGAGTTAGAAACAGTGAACCCTTTGGGCCCAGAGTTGCTGGATTAAACTCCGTCACCGGTCCGCTCGCGTTGCCGTAAAGTACCATGTAGCCAAAGCGCTGCAAACACTCGATGCTCTTATCGAACGTGGTCTTTCCTACAGAGTCATAGACTACGTTAACCCCGGCACCCTCGGTAATACGCTTCACTTCAGTCTCAAAATCGGTCTGGGAGTAGAGAATGACCTCATCTGCACCTGCTGAACGAGCGAGTTCTGCTTTCTCCGGGGTCGATACCGTGCCTATGACATAAGCGCCGGCATTCTTCGCCATCTGGGTCAGAATTAGGCCCACTCCGCCTGCCGCGGCATGAATCAGGCAGCTATCACCCTTTTTAATGGGGTAGGTGGATTGTGATAAGTAATGCGCGGTACAACCCTGCAGCATGGCCGCCGCGCCTTCGTTGAATGAAACACCGTCCGGTAAGGCGACCACTTTATTCTGATCGACCGTTGAGTATTCTGCATAGGCGCCGAGTACATTAGTGTAGGCGACCCGGTCTCCTATCTTGAAACGGCTAACATCGCTGCCGATCCCTTCGACAGTGCCGCTGGCTTCGAGCCCCAATGTTGTCGGCAGTGGGATTTGGTAGAGACCAGAGCGCTGATAGGTGTCTATATAGTTTATGCCCGCCGCCTCAATCTTGATCAATACTTCGGTGGCAGCTGGTTGTGGCTGGTCGACGTCATCAATGCTCATGACTTCTGGGCCACCTTGTTGCTTAATTCTTACAGCTTTCATGGGCCGACTCGTTTGCTAAAAAAGAGTCTTTATCGCAGATATCGTGCAAGCTGACAATTGCTGTGCAATTTTCCACTAATATTACCCACTGGACGGGTGTGGGCTGCGGGTTTATTCTGTGAGACACACAGCGCTTGAATACTAATAACGAGCCGGAGTCTTACCATGTTATTTCCTTTTTGCCGACGCCTGCTGCAAAGCCTCCTTGCCCTGGCGGGTATTTTGTTCGCTCAGGTACTTTTGGCACAGCAAGCCCAAATAGAATTGAGTGAGGCAATAGTAGCGGCAAGTAACCTTTTCCTGAGTGGGCTGGACGCGCAGCAGCGCGAAAGGGCGAGCTTTGATTTCAATGATGAGGAGCGTTTGAATTGGCATTTTATTCCGCGTGCCCGCGAGGGAGTTACGCTTAAGGAATTGACCCCCGAACAGTTACGAACTGCTCGCGAACTTCTACAAACTCTATTTAGCGCAAAGGGGTTCCAGAAAACTGAAAACGTGCGCGACTTGGAGAACGTGCTCGCCTTGTTAGAGCCCAATGGGCCTTTCGTGCGCGATCCTGATTTGTATTATCTTACTGTATTCGGTACACCCTCTATGGTCGATGCTTGGGCAATTCGCTATGAAGGTCATCATCTGGCATTCAACTGGACCTTTGTTCAGGGAGCCGGTATCGCCAGTACGCCGCAGTTCTTTGGCAGTAACCCCGCACAAGTTCGTGATGGCGAGAAGCAGGGCACTCGAGTGTTAGCAACCGAAGAGGATTTAGGCAGGCAGCTGCTTAAGTCGCTTAACGAAATGCAGAAGAGCGAGGCCGTTCTTTCCGGTGACGCGCCGCGAGACATTTTTACTGCCGCGCAGAAGCAGGTAACGTCGTTGGAAGATGAGGGTATCAGTTACGGGCAGCTTAATTCGCAACAACAGGAGATGCTGCTCGCCATTATTTTGGAGGTGGCTTCAGCTCAAACCGAAGTTGTTGCCAGTGAACGCCTTCGGACTATCATGGCCGACGGCATTGATGCTGTTAAATTTGCCTGGATCGGTGGATTTGAACCCGGAGATGCGCACTACTATCGAATTCAGGGAGGAAGTTTCTTGATCGAGTATGACAATACGCAAAACGATGCTAATCACGTTCATCTAGTCTGGCGTGATTTTAATGGAGACTTTGGTAGAGATCTAATTCGCCTGCATTACGATGCGGTCGCTACAGAACATGGCCTAGGACATCAGCACTAGAGTAAATACTAAATTTAAACCAACAGGAAAAGTTATGTACACAAAAAAAATTTCGATAACTTTGTTCGTTATTCTTCTATCTTGCAGCGTTTCAGCAAACGCCCAAGATGCATTCGTTGCGCCACCTTCGATTACTGAACCTCTGTTGCTGCCAAACTTTGAAGTGGGGCAGATTAAAGTGGTGCCTATTGCTACTGGTCTCGCGAACCCCTGGGGCATGGCATTTCGTGATAACGGCGACATTCTGATTACTGAGCGCTACACCGGTAAGCTACGTGTAATTCGTGATGGAAAATTGCTAGAACGCGATATCTCTGGTGTACCCGAAGTCTATTCTGCTGTGTTTCGCGCAGGGCTAATGGCAGTCGCTGTGCATCCTGACGACGATCAAATTGTTTATATGACACATACCAAAGCCATCATGCACGAGGGTGAGCCAAATCAAGCGGTGAGCTTGGTGCGTGGAAGATTGGTTGAAGGCAACCTGGAAAACGTGGAAGAGATTTTCGTCGCTAAGGGAGTCGATAGTGGTATCGCTGCCTCTGCACTTATATTTGCACCAGACGGCAAGCTGATGATGACGCTGGGTGGTTCTTACGTGTTTTTAGGTACCGGCGAATACGCGCAAGACCCAGATGTGCACTACGGCAAGGTGCTGCGCCTTAATGCCGATGGAACGGCGCCGGATGACAATCCCTTCGTCGAGTCCGGCGAATACCTTCCCGAGGTTTATTCTGTAGGTCACCGCAATCAGTTGGGCATGGCTGTGCACCCGGAAACTGGCCAACTTTGGGCAAGCGAGAATGGTCCACAGGGCGGCGACGAGGCGAATATCATACTGCCTGGAAAGAACTATGGCTGGCCGCTGGCTTCCTATAGCCGAAATTATCGCGGCGATTGGGTGTCACAGACACCTTGGCGTGAAGAATTCGAGAGTCCGACAGTCGTGTGGTGGCCTTCCATAGCACCCTCTGCTTTGACGTTCTACACAGGTGAACATTTCCCGAAATGGCAGGGCAATCTTTTTGTTGGCGCTATGATGGAAGGACGCATTCCCGGCACCGGTCATCTACAGCGGATTGTCTTTAATAGCAGGGGGCAAGAGATTCGCCGCGAGAGTATGCTAACGGAACTTAAGCACCGTGTAAGAGATGTTAGGCAGGGGCCCGATGGCTACCTGTACGTACTCACCGATGAGGAAGACGGCGCCCTGCTTAGAATTGAGCCTACCGACTAGCACTCCATTCAGGATTACGGGCGCGGTGTGCGTGCCTTTGGCCCGAGTTGACTTGGCAATAATTCGTAGGCTAGCTCTGCCCAGTCGCAGAGCAACGCTCGGGTGTCTCTTGGGTCTATAATTTCTTCTATGCCGAATGCCTCAGCCGTCCGAAATGGCGAGCGATACTTCTCTAACATCCCCTCAAGTTCGCGCCGCCTTGCGTCGGGATCATCTGCAGCTTCGATGTCTCGCCGGTAGGCGGCCTGAACACCACCCTCTATAGGTAATGAACCCCAGTCAGCAGACGGCCATGCATAGCGCAGGTTAAGTCGATCGGCATTGCCATGGCCGGCACCGGCGACTCCATAGCAGCGCCGAGTAATGACTGATACCCAGGGAACGGAGGCTTGATAGCAGGCCATCAGGGCACGACTGCCGATTCGCACAGTGCCTTCTTCCTCGGCAGTCCGGCCAATCAGGAATCCTGGATTGTCGACTAAGTTGAGGATGGGGATATGAAAGGTATCGCAAAGATCCACGAACCTCATCATCTTCTCTGACGCCGTAGCATTGACCGCGCCGCCGTGGTGATGCGTGTCATTAGCCATGACGCCGACTGAATAGCCGTTTAGGCGCGCGAGTCCAACTACTAGTGATTCGCCATAATTAGGGTTTATCTCGAAGAACGATTTCAGGTCGACTACACAGTTAATTATCTCCCTTACTTGGTACATCTGGCGCCTATCTCTGGGAATGACAGACAGTAAGGATTCATCTCTGCGCTCGACTGGATCTGTATTCTCTATTCGAGGTGGAGCCTGCCAGACGTTCTGTGGCAGGTAGGATAGGAAACGAGAAATAGTCTCAAAAGCCTCTTGCTCCGTTTCCACCTCGTTGTCTACGGCACCGCTGCCATTTGCATGGATATCTGATCCACCCAGCTCATTCTTCTCTATGGGTTTGCCGAAACCGCGCTCGACAACCGGCGGGCCGGCGACAAATAGCTGACTAGTGTCTTTAATCATCAGGGAGAAGTGAGAGATAGTGGTGCGAACGGCGCCGAGTCCTGCTACCGAGCCCATGCAGGCGCAGACAACCGGAACGTGACCCATCAGCTGCATCGTAGTCTCGAATCCATGCAGGGCAGGGACGTAGGAATGGCCGACCATCTCTAGAGTCTTCACCGAGCCTCCGCCGCCGCTGCCGTCTATGAGTCTTACCAAGGGCAGGCGCATCTCGAGTGCATAGCGTTCGCCGTAGCCTGATTTGTCGCCAATCTTCGCATCGGCAGCACCGCCGCGCACGGTGAAGTCATCGCCGCCTATCACGACTCGCCTACTGTTTATTTTTGCTGTACCGAGCACGAAGTTTGAAGGAGTGAAGTCTTCTAACTGGCCGTCTTCTCTATAACTGGCCTTTCCCGCTAGTGCTCCTATCTCGTGAAAGGAGTTGGTATCCGCAAGTGCATCGATACGTTCTCTCACAGTAAGTCGTCCATTGTCGTGTTGGCGCTGAATGCGTTCTTCTCCGCCCATCTGGGCAGCCAATTTTTCGCGCCGTCTTAACTCATCCACCTCATCTTGCCAGCTCATGTTCTCTCCTTTTCGCAGCGCTAAGTTAGTGCAATCGAACATTGGGTGCAAGCCGCCTTGCAGGTTTGGGAGGAATGGTATTTCAAGAGGTGTAAAAAAGATTAGACACAACAGCGGCATACAGCTTGATGCCGCGATACCTGCCGGAAGTGAGGTGTCTGGATCATGAAGAGAGTATTCAGTGTTATTTTTTTAGTGTTTATCATTGCGACAAGCGCAACTGCGCAGCAGGGTAGTGTGCAAGAAGAGGCATCCGCCACAGTTAGTAGGCGACAGAATGATTTTGCGCTGTGTGGACAGCCGTTCTATGACAACTTATACGTGCGCACGGTTAAAGTCTTCGCAGATGGCGCATCCCATGTCAGTGCTGAAGAAGATGTCGAACAAGTATTCGCGCTAGTGCGCTGGTCAGCAGAATTTTCAGGCAATACAGATACTTTCGTGGATCACATTAGGAATATTTCTGGTCAACAAGTTCAGAGCATCTGAGAAGAGCTTGAGGTACTCACCAGTTGTGCAAATTTTAGCGTCGCCCTCGCAGGACCTCCATGAAATCCAACTACTTCATTCCCAATGCCCTAATTCAGAAGCAGAGGTGTCAGCATGTCTTTTCGTGAAAAGAGAGCTTGGTTCACACTACTGGCGTTGCTTGTCGTGCTGCGCATTCTGACATGACACAACTGGATCTTGCTAAACAGATAGGGGTAACTAGACAGACCGTTAATGCGATAGAGCTTGGCAAGTACTCTCCCTCATTAGAAGTGGCATTTCAAATCGCAACGGTTTTCGATGAACCGTTGAAGAAGGTCTTTAGTTACCCTGAGTAATTGAAAAAGACAGTTCGCACGTTAAATAGTAGAATGTTTGAAACACTAGGAGTAGTTGCTATGAGTGAAATTTCAGACAACGAGATAGAAAATGATGGAAGCGTGGATACGAGTTCAGAAGAACCTAAGAAGGTGCCAGATTTAAATGACACAATAAGTCGTCTTTTGCATAGGAAAGCAAATAAGGACGCAGAAAAAAACGAGGATGCGGCAGAGTAGCCTCTTCAAACCCTGATATCGACGTTTCTTCTAAGGTGCTGTGCAACTAAAGCTGGCGGCATCGTCAGAATCGCCGCTGCCGTTGTAGATCGCCATTTCAGGATGTACACACAGTGGTCGCGTGCGAACAACCTCATCATCGATAATTTTTGAGGCCAACATAGTCTCTGGCGCCACACCCCTCTCTACCCAGTTCTCAAGTGCAGTAAGTGCGTCGAATCGGTCCGGTCCGGGGCCGCCTGCACAATGGGCCATGCCGGGCACCATGAACAGTCGATAGAACTCCTGTGTATCACTGAGTGCGGATTGTGCTCCTGATTCCTGGGCAATAACATCCACAACGCGGTCAAAATAGTCAATTGACGCTATTGGCGAGATGTCTGGATCGCTCCAACCATGATAGACAATAAGCTTGCCGCCATTGTCTCGGAATGGCCGCAGGTCTGGATCATTTGAGTCCACCGCAGAGCCCACTTTTTCTAATGCATACTCCAGATCGGAATCGAAATCGAAATCCCGGAAGTCCCAATCAGGATCGTCGAACACGAACCAGCGGAAGAATCCCTCGCCGCCACGCCAGTGCAGGGACTGAAAGGGCTCTCGCCCCGTCACCCAGGTAGACCAAGAGCCGCGCGACGCTTCTCCGCCGGGAACTAAGCCCGGATAGATCAGCTCTCCGGAAGAATCCTCCACACCGGACCAAATTTTTTCGACGGCAGTAACCTGTTTCGGAGTCAGGCAGCTGTCATTGTCCTCGCCGATTGGGCAGGCCAAGCTAGTGGGTTCATATTCGCAGGCAAGTGGGTTCTGCAAGATGCCATCGCTGACACCATCAAGTGCATCGCAGGCTTCGTTCACAGCATTGCCAAGTGCAGGTAGTTTGCTTGGTGGAACATAACTTTCTTCGTCTGCGAGCAGCGCTTGTGAATACCACAGATGAGCGCCAGCGTAGAATCGCGTCCAATTGTTTGCCGGGTCGCCGGCGATGATGCCATCGAAATCGTTCGGATAACGCTGAGCCTCCATCAGGCCTTGTTGACCTCCTTTGGAGCAGCCTACGTAGTAAGAGTAATCAGGCGGCGCTCGGTAGAAAGCTTCGGTAACTTGCTTCGCGTTCACTGTCGTTAGATGCAGCGCTCTGTGACCAAAATCTTCAATCAGATCCGGTCTACCCGATGCCCAGGATGCGTCGAAGGAAATTGGTCCTGCTTTATGGCCTGTATCGGTGCTTGCGGTTGCATAACCTCGTCTGAGTGCATTGGCCATCGAGGCATAGCTAATGGTACCAGCCATTCCGCCATTTCCTACGCTTTGGTAGTTGCCGTTCCATCCAGAGAGTGGCAGCCAGACTTCGAAATTCACTGCCGGAGTTGTCACACCGACAAGCCTGCAGAATGCAGGAGCTTGCATCACGTTGTCCGACCCGGGTGCTGTGAATGAATCCTGATTAACAATTTCGGCTAGGCTTATACGCGTGTCTTCAATAAGCAGGTTGCGAAGCGCGGAGCAGGATTCAGCCGCATTGAAGTGTGCCTGTGCTAGGCTTTGGGCGCTGCTGTGGATCGATAGGGAAGTGGCGCTGAACAGAAGTAGGCTACTTGTCAGAAATCGCCGGATTTGGGTAGTCATGCATTTCTCCCCCACTATTGTTTTATTGTGTGATCTTGTTTCCTCTAGAGAATGGCACGAGAGAAGGAGTGCTGGCAACATAGTTTCTGTAAGCCGGATCGTCTCCCCAGCGTTGCATGCCACTTTTCTCCAGAAGTTTCACGCCGCTCACCTTAATCAGCAAGAATGTTACGAAAATTGGAGATATAAGGGTGACGTACTGCCAGCCCACTAATGTTGGCACAGCGATAACAGCGATCCCAAGCCAAAGTACAATTTCACCGAAGTAATTAGGGTGGCGGGAAAGAGACCATAACCCTTCTGATATGAATTTCTCCTTGTTCTCGGCCTTTCTGCGAAATTTGGTTTTCTGTCGATCGGCTGCTACCTCTATACCGAATCCCAGAATCCACAAGGCAAGACCTACATAGAAGAATCCATCTAAGGCAACTTGATTGGCTGAAGTAATTACGGCGAGGCCGGCGGCCATGGTGATAAACACCCAGGCACCACCGAGAGTCCAGGTGAACATATAACGGAAAAATTTGGTCTTAATTTCATCGAAGCGTCGGTCTTTTCCATCTCGCTTAACCCGCTGGAATAGAAAACTACCCAGTCGTATCGCCCAGATTGCAATGAGAGCGCAGACGACTAGGCTGCGCGAATCCAGATCGGGGTGAAACAAATAGGCTACGATGATTGTGGAGATGTAGGAGATGGATCCGGTCAGATCGAAATAGTGCTCAGTTTGCGCGATAAAAGAAGGAACGAAAATAATCCAGTGCAGGATGAACCCCACGCTTGCGCAGATAAGAAATAGAGGCAAGCCATTTGCCTCTATGCTGCCCTGGCTACCTGCGAGGGCAATTCCGCAGCTGATCGCTAATGTTGCCAGTATGCCAATAAGTGGTTTAATCATGGACGAAATTCCTGACCTCTCAGTTTGTGTGGGGGATCTTTTGGTGGTTATAAGGGTGTTCACCTTGTACGCTTAAATTAGTGATGCTGGATCACTCCAAAATTCAGTCTGAGCGCCAGAGTCAGCGCTTTGTAGCTAATTTTAACTATGATTAAGCTGCGGTAGTTCCTCTAAAATAATAACATTAGCTCCCTATGTCCATAGTTGCACTCGCTCGGCTGACAGGATACGCCATTATTAAGCCATACAATTCCTACAATAGGAGCAATTATCGGCATTCTCTTAAGAGCTGTATTTGGGCATGCGGGTGGGTTTAGGCCGAACTAGGGTATGACCTGTAGATTAAACGGTAGGAGAACCTGGCTAGTTCTCTGATGTGGTATCTAGCTTGGATACGTTCCAGTGAACTGCTAATTACAGTTACTCGCAATAAGATAGAGGCGGCTGCCGAGTTGGAAATGCGTGATATCAGTTCGGTTAATATTGGTCGATTGCACCGCTCTTGGGCATCGCGTTTACGATTTTGGTAAGTATTAATTCTAGCTTACTTAGCTTAGGGTTCGCACCGGAACCTTATGCTGTGAGTAGAGTCTCGGCTTTTGGTCAAATATTCATGTGAGCGACAATTACTGTAACGTTGTTTTTTATTACACGACGACTGGCTATTCTACCAGTATGGGAAATCTATCAGAGTAAACATCTATAATGCGCGCCAGGCTAAATGGATGCGACAAGGCCGTTCTTAGTCAGTTTCTTATGCTAGTAGGAGCGCAGGCCCTGGGCTCAATCAACGCCGAGATTGAATTTGCTTCGACAGAATTAGACAATCAACCAAAGCTGAGTCTGATTGGATTAATTATGCGGCGGGATCAGCTGCTGCAAACGCGAACTTGGCTAATGAAAGTGCTGCTAGAATCCTTTCTAGCAGCATAATTTTTTTGGTTTTTTAAGCTGACATTAGTCGACTATGCCAGATCCCATCTTCCTTCTCTTCTTGGGAATATCCACAAATTCTGCGGGACGTTTTTCCGCCGCCGCTGTCATCGCTTCCATGATTTCAGCATTCTGCAGCATGCTGGCGTTCCAGATGCCGATGTAGTCGAGGCTGTCCGCTGTGCTGTGATCGCGGGAGTAGTTGATGATGCGTTTGCTGCCATAGATCGCTAGAGGCGCTTTGCTTGCTATCTGCTGAGCTATCTTCATGACCCCATCAAGCAGGGACTGTTGGTCTGGAAATATCGCGTTTACAAAACCCAATGATTTTGCCTCAGAGGCAGACATTCGTCGCCCTGTGTAAGCGAGTTCCTTGACCACTCCCTCGGGCAGTAGCTTTGTTATGCGCGGGAAGGTGCCAACGTCGGCGGTCATACCAATATTGATTTCGAATATGGTGAGAAAACTCTTCTCTGTCATATAGCGCATATCGCAGGCGGTGATCAGGTCTACGCCGCCACCAATGACCCCGCCCTGAATGGCTGCGAGCACTGGTATTCGGCATTCTTCAAGACAGGTGAAGCTCTGCTGTAAGTAATCGACAGTGTCGTAAAGCTTCGCGCCATGAGTGCGCCTTTGTTGCTCGGCGACTTTTGGGTCATCGCTTTGCACTGCGTTGTTGCTGAAAACGGCCGTATCGATGCCGGCTGTAAAGTGAGGGCCTGTAGAAGATATAACAATAACGCGGGCCTGCGCATTCGTGTCAAGTTCTTTAACGATCGCGGGCAACTCATCCCAGAATTCGGGAATCATGCTGTTTCTTTTTTCGGGGCGATTCAGAACTATATGGGCGATCTTGTTTTCAATGGAAACTTCAAAACATTTATAACTCACAGCTTAACTCCAGGAATATTTCTAGTTTGTGCGGCAATGGAAATTAATAGTATCAGTGCCAGCGCTAATATTCTGTACCGGAGATCCCCAGGATGTCATTCCGGCATTGGCTAGCCGTCGCCGCCTGTCATTCATGTAGGCGCGGAATAGGGGTAGGGACTCGTCATCCAAAATAGCTTCGATATCAAACAACACGACTGAATAGTACTTCGCTATGAATGTCTGGGTAAGCTGCTCGCGCGTTTTGTAGGCGGCTATCGCTTCAGCTATTCGTGATTCACCCTGCGCAGTCGACTCATCCCATACAGCGCACATCGCACGTACGTTGGCCATCTCGCTGCCGTTAATGAAGCCGCGGGCATTGGAAATGGTGATGAATAATTCCTGCAGCTGACTGTCGTTGATCCCGATGCGGGTTTTGGCGTTCGCAGGTTCAGAATTTATTTCTTGCATTAATCTATTTAGAACGGCCCTGTCGATCTGTTCTGCGGAGAGTGTCTGGGTGAGTACAGTGAGCTCTCTTGGTTTGGAGGTTCGGAATTCCTGCTTCGCTCTATTCAAGTCTACTTCGTGGACTACTGATTGTGGATCGGACTGCGCTAGGCAGATTCCAGCCAACAGCAGCGCAGGCAGGGCGGAGAGTCGGGAATAGGAAAATAACTTGCCGCTGTATAGCATCAATGTAGAGGCTCTGCGCATGATTCAAGCACTACTACGACGGAATAATCTACTGCCAATGATGAAAACACGAATAGCCTATTGGTTTCGTTGGATTAAGTTTGGTTCTAATTGTGGATACTCGATGCCGAGCTGATCCAGATAGGTGTCGAATCTGGAAGCATCGTAATACAGCTCCTCTAATCGTGGCTTAAACTGGGCCATGATCTCGGCATTCTTCTCGATGGCAGGCTCATCGTCCGGCCCGATGAAGGGTTCGTACTGCACCTCAGCGGTCTGCACTTCATCGAAGTAGGTTTGAGCATCACTCACTAGCGAGGGATCTTGAATCAGGTCCAGCATAGTAGCTGCTACAACCTTCGCGCCTGCGGTGGCACCCTTGTGAGCAATCGGCGTAGCCATCGCCATAGCGCTCGACCAATGATGGCCCTGCAAGCCGCTCACATTCGCTGGGTAGCGCAAGGTGACAGTTGGAACATTCCAGGAGATGTCGCCGATATCATCCGAGCCTCCAGATACGGGAGTTTCTAGAGGCTCGGCTATACCGGAAAGGTCTGTGGCCAGACCCTGCGGATTGTCCGAGCCCATTAGTGTTTGCAACGCCTTGGCAAAGCGCTGGTCGTCTTCTGACCAAGTGGGCAAACCTACGGCCTTGATATTTTCATTCATGGCAAGTGCGATGGGTCGATTGAAATGTCGAGGCCATGCGGCGCCGACAATTTTCCTGCTAACGGTTGTGTCAGTCATCATCGCCGCGCCTTCGGCGACGCGCTGCAGGGTAGCAAAATTCTCCATGATGTTTTCTGCGGTGATTTCACGTATGAAGTACCAGACGCTCGCAAAAGAGGGCACCACGTTTGGTTGATCACCGCCGTTGCTAATAACATAGTGAGAGCGTTGCAGCGGATGTAAGTGCTCGCGGCGGAAGTTCCATCCTACATTCATTATTTCTACTGCATCGAGCGCGCTTCGGCCTTTCCAAGGGTCGCCAGCGCCGTGGGCAGCGATACCATCAAAGAGATATTCTACTGAAACCAAACCGGTGCCCCTCGCATTGCCCCAACTCACATTCATATTGTTTGATACATGGGTAAAGAGGACGGCGTCTACGCCATCGAATAGTCCGTCGCGCGCGTACCAGGCCTTGGTGGCCAATAATTCTTCGGCGATGCCTGGCCATAACACTATGGTGCCGGGCAGGTTCTCTCGCTCCATAATTTCTTTTACTGCAAGTGCCGCTACGATGTTAACTGCCTGTCCAGAGTTGTGCCCTTCGCCATGACCGGGTGCCCCATCGATCATCGGCTGTCGGTAGGCGACTCCAGGCATCTGTGAGGCGCGCGGAATGCCATCGACATCCGAGCCTAGAGCGATGACCGGTTCGCCGCTGCCCCAACTCGCCCACCAGGAAGAGGGAATATTGGAGACGCCGAGTTCGATATCGAAGTTGTTAACGGCGAGTAGTTCGGTGAGATAGCGCTGGGTTTCAAACTCCTGAAACCCCAACTCGGCGAATGAGAAGAGGGTGTCGATGATTTCCTGCGTCATTTTTGCCTTGGCCTCGATGCTACTCGCCAGTTCAGCTTTCAGGCCGGTAAACGGTGCGCCGGGGGCTGTCTGCGCGAGACTTGTAGAGGCAAGCAGGGAGAGCAGCAGTGCGATAAATAGGCGAGATGGCAGCATTTAAATATCCTCAGGCGAATAGGCTCACGGGTAGGCCGTTAGACTACTTTCTTTTTTACGCCCTCGCTAGGTTTGGAATCAAATTCCTCTCAGAAGCTTGTTGACCCGTGCTATGGACGGTAGGTTCTTTAATTAGCAAGCTAGAAATTTTGTGCAGGGCTAAGATATAGGAGAAATTCCAGCACCGTAGCTCGTCAGACAGGTTCTAATTAGGTGGTCCGCTGCCTCCGCCACCCTTGTTGAACGAGGAGTCTGGAGTCCCTTTAAAGCAGGCTAATACCCAGGGATAGGCATCGGTGATGTAATAGCCGTAAGAGCCGCCGCGCATCATACCGTTGCACTCATCGAGGTCGCCGCTGGCAGCAACATATTCATAGTCATCCACGTAGGTACCATCATAGCTTCCGCCGGGATTTTCTGTGCCATTTGGGCGAGACCCTCTGAGTAATTGAAAGCTGCTAGTAACGGCGCGAATCTCTCCGTTATCATCGATGTAACTGCCGAAGATAGGAAACCCATCGGCGGCAAAACCAATAACCGGTGATTCGGATATCGCGTTTTGATCGAATAAAGCCTTTGGATTGCCGTGATAGTGGTAGGTACCATCAGGCTGGGTATGCGCATTATTTGCGTCTGTGCCGAACCCGGTTAAAGGACTCATTGGGTCAAAGCGCCAAGGTTGATCGATGTCGAAACAGCCGATGTTGCCATCGCCTACACCGAAGCATCCCGCCGCCATGAGATCTAACTTGACGCCGTTTAGGAAAACGGCATTGTCGGTCGCAAGCGATAGCGCTGTGGCAGAGGAGGCGAATGTCGGTTCTGTAGGAATTCTAAACTCGGCGCTGACTTCGCGAACGTTAGTAGCGAAGGCCGCTGTCGAATCATTAAAGTTGTGGTTGGGTATGCTATTGCTTACCACTACGCATTCGCTGTCATCAACGGTAAAGCTGAGAGTTCCCGTGAACTGCACGTCGCGCTTGATGTCGGAAACATTCGAAAAACGAGTCTCTGCGTAGTAACTACATTCTTCTCGTTGGTTCGTGAGTAATAAGTCGGTGATGTCTGTGTCGCTTACAGTAATTAGTGAGCTAATTTTTCCTACGAAAACTAGTTCAGTTCCAACAGGTCCGCCGATCGCGTACACGTTGTCCCCTTGGACACCAAGATAGATACCCGTATCAGTGTAGAGTCTCACGTAGAAGCCCTGCAGCTCCTGAATTTCAGGCGCTGCCGGACTCAGTAGTTCCGGATAAGCAGCTTCGGCGAAATCGAAAACCGCTTGCGCATTGTCCAAAGTGTCAGCAATCGCGGCAACGGACAGTGACGAGCAAGCTAGCGTAAGGCAGACGTTGATTCGTTTTAGTAATTGCATCAGAGGCTCCTTTTTTAGTGCACCCTTAAATGGGTATTGTGTTGATTGGCCAGATGCCTTTATTGCTATGAGGCTACACTGTTGGTTGAACAGCTTGTTGAGTTATACGTGTGTAATGAATAATTCCTTCTTCTTGGCAGAGAAGTTTAGGCGAGGTGGAAAAAGTGCATAATTTTTTTTTAAAGTACTGTAAAGCCTACAGATACTAATACAAATTCTGCATATTTATTGCTGCTTAGCTATGAATTTTTCTAAGCGTCGCTTTGCCAAATGGAAGTGGGTCATTGAGTAGAATCACTGTAAAATTAACATGTCTGTTGGTCTTACTGCGGATTATTTGCGCAGTATTTGTAGGATTTGCGCGGCACTCTCATCGCGCTTAACAACAGCGGGCACGACGCGAACTTCATCGATCTAGGTTCAGGGAGATTCTAGAAACTCTCCCTACCGGACGTGGGCCACATGAATTAGTCCTGACCGATGATAATCGCTGGGCTATCGGGACAAATCATATTGGTGGTAACAGTCTTACGGTTTCCGATGTTGAGGAATTGACTGTTGCTCGAGCGATTAACTTGCGAGCGCACCATAAAGGTCATACTCGTCGGCGTCATCAATCTTTACCTGAATAAAATCACCCGCCTGTACATCCGAATTTGGCTGAATGAATACATTGCCGTCTATCTCTGGCGCATCGGCTGCAGAGCGCGCGACAATTTGCTCTGCGTTAGTCTCATCCACTAACACTTCAACTATTTGGCCGATCTTAGCCTGTAGCTTTTTCGTGCTTATCTCTTGCTGGGTTGCCATGAAGCGTTCCCAGCGTTCTTGTTTCAGCTCTTCAGCCACGGGGTTTGCAAGTTCGTTGGCTGCAGCGCCATCCACCGCTGAATACTGAAAGCAGCCGACTCGGTCCAATTGAGCCACCTCTAGAAACCTGAGGAGCTCTTCGAAATCGGCATTGGTCTCGCCGGGAAAACCGACGATGAAAGTGCTGCGTAGCGTGATGTCAGGACATTGTTCGCGCCAATTCAGAATCCTATCTAGCGTCTTTTCTGTTGCTGCGGGACGTTTCATTGCCTTCAGTACATTTAGGCTTGCGTGCTGAAACGGTATGTCTAGGTAGGGCAATATTTTTCCCTGGGCCATCAAGGGGATGATCTTATCTACGTGCGGGTAGGGATAGACATAGTGCAATCTAACCCAGATGCCGAGCTGTGCAAGTGCCTCACAGAGGCCTTGCATGCTTGCCTTAACCGGCTGACCCTGCCAAAAACCAGTTTGATATTTAGTGTCCACGCCGTAAGCACTAGTATCTTGCGAGATTACCAGCAACTCCCGCACACCTGCATTGGCTAGTCTTTCAGCTTCGTCAAGGACGTCTCCAACGGGCCGGCTAATGAGGTCGCCGCGCATCGAGGGAATAATGCAGAAACTGCAGCGATGGTTACAGCCTTCAGATATTTTTAAGTAGGCATAATGCCTTGGCGTTAGCTTGATTCCATGGGCAGGTACCAGATCGATAAAGGGGTCATGAGACTCATTTTGTGGAAGGAAATTGTGTACCTGATTAACCACCTGTTCATAAGCGGCGGGACCGGTCACGCCTAGCACCTTTGGGTGCGCGTTGGTAATGATTTCCTTCTGAGCGCCTAGGCAACCTGTTACGAGCACCTTGCCATTCTCAGCGATGGCCTCGCCGATAGCGTCCAGGGATTCTTGCTTCGCACTGTCTATAAATCCGCAGGTATTCACAACGACCAAATCTGCATCGTCGTAGCTGGGCACAATATCGTAGCCATCGGATTTTAGTTGGGTGAGGATACGCTCGGAATCTACTAGGGCTTTTGGACAGCCGAGAGAGACAAAGCCGACTTTATTGCTCGATGACATTGGAATCAGACCTGGGTGAATGCTGGAGGGCGGGATTATAGCCAATTCGGGAGTGAATAGTAGAACCGAACGCCTAACTTCGGTTATTCGGCAATAATAACTCCGTTATTCCTGGCGTATTTCTCCCACTCTGCAATCATTTCGCTGCGCTTTTCGGGTTCTGCTTTGCTAAGATCGATACGCTCTGCGGGATCATTTTTGATATTGAAAAGTTCCCAGTCCCCGGTGCCGAAGCGGCCGGGTAGTAGAATGATTTTCCAATCGCCTTTTCGCACTGCTCTACTGTTATTAAGCTCCCAGGCAACGACATCGTCTGGCTCATGGATGATTTCACTCTCACCGTTTAAAAAGGGCAGTATAGATATGCCAGTATAAGGATGAACCTGTCGTCCCTTGTAGCTTGTGCCCGGATGCTTTGTCTTTGCTATATCAAGGAATGTGGCGGGCAAATCAAGGACCGTGGTGAACTGGTTAATAAAGGTTCCCGACCTAGCTTCGAGCTTGCCGGGGTAACTTATAATGGCCGGTACCTTGAGCCCGCCATCGGACGAAAAACCCTTAAACATACGCATTGGAGCCGTGCTGGCGCGGGCCCAGTGCGGCCCTAGGTAAGCGTAGGAGTTTATTTTGCCAATATTCTCAAAACTATTATCGAAATTTTCATCGATCCAGTCCTGCGGGAAAGCGCGGGCCATGCCAGGGCCAAAACCTTGGGCGCCATTATCAGAGATAAAGATGACGATGGTATTGTCGCGCTGACCGGATGCGTCGAGATAGTTGAGCACTCGACCAATATGGTAATCCATGTTGTCGACCATGGCCGCGTAGGTTTCCATTTCGCGGGCATCAATTTTTTTCTGTTCATCGCTTAAATTGTTCCAGGATTCCGTTTCAGGATAGGCCTGCTCGGGTGCGATGTGGCCGCGTTCTATAAGGCCGATTTGTTCTAGTGACATCAAACGTTTTTCGGCAAGCGCATCGTAGCCGTCGTCGTACTGTCCTCTATATTTATCAATAGTTTCTGCAGGCGCCTGAAGCGGCCAGTGCGGTGCGGTGTAAGCAAGGTAGGCAAAAAACGGTTTATCATCGTCTTCGCCGGACCGAATGTATTCAAGGATTTTATCGGTATAAAACCGGCTTGAGAAAAAGTCATCTGGAAGCTCAGTGCGGACGCCATCTTCACGGTACCAGGATGTGTCATGGTCAACGGTCATGGCGGAGTCGTCAAAATGACCAGCGCCTCCCTGAAGTAACGCGAACGAGCGTTCAAAGCCACGTGCTGCCGGTGACTGGTCATCGTCATATCCCAGGTGCCATTTGCCAGTCATATAAGTATGGTAACCAGCATCGAGAAGTAGTGACGAAACAGTAACTACATTGTGATTCAGATAACCTTCATAGCCGGGTTGGCCAAGCTGATTCGCTGCCTGATCATTAAACATGGTGCCCATACCAGCGACATGGCTATCAGCGCCACCTAGCAACATGGTTCGGCTTGGTGAGCAGGCCGCAGCAGCATAAAAATTACTCATTTTTAGCCCCCCAGCGGCGAGCGCGTCGAGGTTAGGGGTTAATATTTCACCACCGAAAGCACCAATGTCCGAATAACCAAGATCGTCAGCGACGATTAACAAGATATTGGGTCTGGTTTCTGTAGGCACCGCGACGTTGACCTCTATCTGAGCTTCACTGCAAGCAACCAGCAGTAACGATGTTAGATATAGTGCCAGAACTTTTTTCATGGTTGTCTCCTGAGGCTGCCAATTCTAACATGAGTTTAACGGAGGAATGAGTTTCAGGATACGTTCGTTAGTCGGGTGGCCTGACGACTGTTGACGCGATGTGAGGCAGAATTCTTCGCTTGATAGAGATGTAGATTAAGCTGCATTGCAGGCCATATGCCACTCACGAAATTTTGACAGTCTGGTATTTCGATGTCACTTACGAGCTGGCTTGTCGTTTCACAGTAATTGTGATGCTAGTATGACTCTTTACGAAATTGATGATAATATTTTTGTGAAGAATCATCAGGCGCTGATACTTAAAATTGCAAAGAGACGACATTCATTGCACGCTACCTAGGATGAAGCGCGAGAGATCGTGGGCCCATGAATTAGTAAATAATTTAGGAATATTAGAATGATTAAAAGAACGATCAGTTTATTTTTAACATTAGTATTGACCCATTTTTCAGTGGTTTCTCGTGCTCAAAAACTAGATCTAAATATTGGAATCAATCAGCAAATATTGGCAGAAAGTTTCATCGTTAATTTCAATGAAGCTATACCAATTTCCCCTATCAGAGCCGGTGACATTACCGAGAAGGTTGCCTACCAAATTGCGGATTTATATGTCGCAGAATTAATTAAGCAAGAAGGGAAAGTGGCAGGGTATAAAGTTGGCACGTTTGCCAAAGGCGAATATGATAATGGACCTGTTAATGGCCTGGCCGGGCCGGTTACCGCAGTAATGTTCTCTAAAAGCATACATGACAGTGGCGCTCATATTTCCGTTAATTGTTGTAATATGAGTTTTATTGAAGCTGATTTTGCAGCGGAGGTAAAAAGTGATGCTATTAACAATGCAGAAACTGACTTAGAAATTCTTGCCGCTCTTTCTGGTTTCCGTCCCTTTATTGAAATGCCCGATATATTACAGCCGTTTGGAAGTGACTCAAATGTAGGTGGAATAGCTACAAATTATGATGTTAGAAATGCAATTATTGGTGACCTTATCAAGAGTCGCGCGACTCCTGAATGGATTAATAGACTAAATAATTTTAGTTTCCAGATGACCAATGAAAAAGAGGAGCTTCTTGCTGAAGGTTCGATTAAAGATGCCTATGAGCCGATTTACCGCGTAAGGCATTTACGCGACCAACTACTGAAACGTGGAAGGCCACTACAAGAGGGTGATTTGCTATCGCTGGGAAATATGGGGGCAATTAGGCCGCTAAAACCAAATCTTTATTTTGATGCGACAATACGTCCCGTATTTCGAGGTAACGTTGCCACAGTAAGCTATATAGGGCTTGACCCAAACGGCACTGCGAGCGTTAGTGTGGTGATTGATCGATTGTCAGATTAATTTGTACCTATCAAATTTCAATTATTTACTACCAAAGTCAATTCTTTCAAATCAAGTAAAGGCAAGCTGTTCGATTTGGACATACAAAGGCCTGCGCGTCGAATGCGGAAATGCAATGGCGCATTACACTATCCCGCGTTTCGTCGTTTAGGATATTGGGATATTAAAATTCAAAATTTAGATGTTGTTCAAGTAAAAAGTCAGAGTCTAAAAGTAAGGTACAAAATAATGATTGATACGGCGATCTATGCGACACTGAGATTCAAATTGGCAGTGATAAGTGTAGTGCTTCTTGCCATATCAGCTTGTATGACAGCTGGTGTAAAAACAGAGTCGCCATTACATGATTTGACTCAGAATGCTAAGCCTAATGTTGTGATTTTTTATATTGATGACTTAGGATATGGCGATTTAAGTAGTTATGGCGCAACAAAAGTAGCGACGCCTGAAATAGACCGTCTAGCCGCAAAAGGTGTTCGTTTTACAGATGCCCATAGCTCAGCAGCAACTTGTACACCTTCTCGATATTCCCTATTAACGGGTGAACATGGTTTTAGGAATAACGCTAAAATACTAGAGGGTGATGCACCGGCCCTAATTCAGCCCGGTAAATCAACATTAGCTGCTATGTTCAAAAAGGCCGGCTATGCAACCGGTGTTGTGGGTAAATGGCACCTGGGCTTAGGTGATGGCAACGTAGATTGGAATGCAAATGTTAAGCCAGGGCCATTGGAGATAGGCTTTGATTATAGCTTTTTATTACCTGCTACAGGTGACCGAGTTCCATCGGTCTATCTTGAAAACCATCGGGTCGTGAATTTGGATCCACAAGACCCCATTACGGTAAGTTATCAAGGTAAGGTTGGCAACCGCGCAACTGGTTATGAAAATCCAGAACTGCTTCGCTATGTTGCTGATGAACAACATAATGAAACAATTATAAACGGGGTAAGTCGTATTGGTCATATGGCCGGTGGAGAATCTGCATTATGGACAGATGAAGATTTTTCAGAAATATTTTCAGATAAAGCGATTGATTTTATTCGCAATAATAAAGATAAGCCATTTTTCTTATTTCACTCTTATCACGATATTCATGTCCCGCGATTACCACATCCTAGATTTATCGGCACCACAGATATGGGCCCAAGAGGAGATGCCATTGCACAAATGGATTGGATCACTGGCCAAGTTGTTAAAGAAATTGAGCAACTTGGAATTGCCAATAACACCCTAATTATTTTTACCAGTGATAATGGCCCAGTACTTGATGACGGATATGCTGATGAATCTGTTACTAAACTTGGTGATCATAAACCAAGCGGCCCATTCAAAGGCGGTAAATATAGCCGTTATGAGGCTGGGACCCGGGTTCCTACTATAGTCTATTGGCCTGGCAAAATTCTTGCGCAAACGAATGATGCCCTGGTATCACAAATTGATATATACGCATCATTAGCTAAATTGGTGGGCGTTGAACTTAACGTTAGTGAAGCGCAAGATAGTCAAGAGCAACTGGCTGTATGGCTTGGTCAATCTACTCAAGGACGCTCAGAATTAGTAGAAGAATCCTTGGCCAATGGCTCACTGAGAACAGGGAATTGGAAATACATTCCTGCTAGCGAGCAAGAGCACAGCTTTATCACAGATAGTAAAGAAATTGAAAGTGGTTACATGAACAAACCACAACTTTTTGATTTATTAACTGATCCAAATGAAAATTATAATCTGGCAGAGCAAAACCCAGACAAAGTGGCAAAGATGGATGCTCGACTGAAGCAAATTATAACAAGTGGCTATTAAATGGTAAGCCTACACTTTTCGGAAAAATCTAAAAACTAGTACTTCAGCAAATTGGATGCCGATAGGAATGGGTAACTATAGTTCATAACGCGTTTTCGTTTGCCCCCAGGTTAGCGTTCCTTACCGTTTGTGGGTAGGCCGACGACACTGCCATTCAAACGATTTAGAATTCCAAAAACCGATGTGTTAACTTACTATTTTCTCAGTATCCTCGTTCGGTGTGTACGATTGACTAAATGGAAAAAATAATGAGAGTTACGATAGTATTTATTGCCATTACTCTGCTTGTTGTTGGATGTAATCAGGAGCCAGAAAAGAGAGAGAGTATGGAGTTGGCTTTGAAGCCACGTCCAAATATATTATTGATTGTTGCGGACGATTTAGGGTATGGCGATATTGGGGTTAATGGTAGTGAAATAGATACCCCAAACTTGGATCTTCTGGCGAGCTCAGGATTACGCTTCGATCAGTTTCATACCCTCCCAACCTGCTCGCCAACCCGCTCAATGTTGCTCACTGGAGTAGATAACCATTTGAACGGATTGGGCACAATGAAAGAAGATAAGTTGCCCCACCATGAAGGTTTGCCCGGGTATCAAGGGTATTTGAACGACAGCGCGGTGACGGTTGCTCAGCTACTGCGTGATGTTGGTTATCAGACATATATGTCTGGGAAATGGCATCTCGGTATGGAAGAAGAAGGAAACTACCCCTCTGCAAAAGGCTTCTCAAATACCTTTGCCTTGCTCAATGGAGGGGCTAATCATTTTAATGATTTAGGAACCAATGCCAATGTGCCAGTGGCTAGCTATACTGAAAATGGAATGCCTGTTGAGCGGCCTGAAGGGTACTCTAGCAATCTGTTTACAGATAAATTGTTGGGCATGATTGGTGGGGGCGATAAACAAAGCCCGTTCTTTGCCTATCTTTCATTTACTGCGCCGCATTGGCCCGTACAAGCCCCACAAGATGCCATCAGTAAATATGAGGAGGCCTACGCAGAGGGTTGGGATGCTGTACGCAGCAAACGTTTTGAGCGCATGAAGAGTACCGGTTTAGTACCGCAGGAATTGGATTTACCGGCGCGATCAATTGACGTTCCTGCGTGGGACACACTATCCGGACGCGAACAGGAGAACGAAGCCCGAAAGATGGCAGTTTACGCTGCCATGGTCGACAACCTTGACGCTAATATTGGTCGCGTAATGCAATACCTAGAAAACCAAGGTGAACTAGACAATACCGTCATCGTCTTTATGTCTGACAATGGTGCAGACCCTTACGATAGATCGGCCAGAAACGCTTACCAAGAGTATTTTGAAGCCACTGACGTCAACAACGAGAAGAATAATATGGGGGCCGCAGACTCGTATTTGTTTCAGGGCTTAGGATGGGCACAGGTTAGTTCTGTTCATCTAAAACACTATAAGTTCATGCTGAGTGAAGGCGGCACACGAGTACCTTTGTTAGTTTACAATGAATCACTGGTGACTGACGAGAATGTGCGAGATCAGTTTGCCTCAGTAGCCGATATTACACCGACGTTCTTGGCTTTAGCTGGAGCACAACACCCAGGCACCGAATATCAGGGCAAGCCGGTATTCCCTCTACGCGGGCGTTCGCTTGTTGACTATATGACTGGTCGATCTGGCAGCGCTTACGCTGCGGATGAGGCGGTCGCATTTGAACTGTTCGGCAACGCCAGCATCTACATGGGTGAATGGAAGGGCCTGCGTCTACGTGAGCCTTGGGAGCCTGCTAGGTGGAAGCTTTATAACTTAGCTAATGACCCAAGCGAATCGATCGATCTCAGTTCTAGTGAGCCAGAAATATTACAAGTATTGCTCGGTAAATATGCAGCTTACGAAAGCGACAACGGCGTTGTTGACGAGCCAAGTGATGTTACAGCCTATCCACAGCTTCCAAGGTATCGAAGCCTTAGTAACTAGATTTTTTAACTATCGGCACAGGTAGAGCATGTTAAATACACAAGTTTCAAAATCTCCAAAAACTGCGTTTTCAGGAACAGTTATTTGTATTGGGTCTGCCATTGGTGCGGGGATATTTTCTTTACCAACGGTTTCCTCGGGGATGTGGCTATACTGGTCAATAGCCTGCTTACTTCTTACAGCGTCTGCAACCGCCGTTGCAGCCTTGATGACTCTGCGTGTAAATCTTAACTTTGAGCTTGGCGATAGCTTCGACACTATAGTTAGAGGCACTCTCGGAAGAGGGTGGAATATCTTTAATGGCCTACTGTTTGTCTTTTTGCTTTATATATTGGATTACGCCTATATAAGCGGCGGCGGTTCAATAGTTAGCCAAACTGCTGTGAGTGTTTTTGGTGTGGAGCTTTCCCATGTGCTTGCTAGTTTTGTATTTGCTATTTCGCTCGCTTTCGTGGTTTGGCTAAGCACCTCTGCTGTTTCTAAAGTTATCGCAGTCTTGATATTTGCCATGATCGTGAGTTTTCTAATGGTCATGTTTGATCTAAGTTTCACCATAAAGTGGTCGAATTTTACTACGGCTAATGCCATTGAGAATGGCGTTCCTCGTTTTTATTATGTTTTTGCGGCGCTGCCTTTTTACCTAACATCCTTTAGCTTCACCAGCGTGGTGCCTAGTTTGGTTGCGTACTACGGGAAACGGTACACAACCATTTCCAGAAGCATTCTTTTAGCATCACTAGGCTGCTTGCTTATCTATCTAGTGTTTCTGCTGGTGCCATTCGGCAATATTCCACGAACAGAGTTTCGGGCAGTGTCTGCAGCAGGCGGTAATATTGGTGATCTACTTGATGCGTTGATGGGCGGCGGTGCATCTAGATTGTTAAGTATATTTGCAAATGCAGCGATTATTTCCTCTTTTCTGGGCGTCAGCCTGGGATTGTTTGATTTCATCAAGGATAAATTTGATTTCGATAATTCTAAAACGGGGCGATTTAAAGCCGCGTTGCTTTCTTTTTTTCCGCCCATTGTAGGAGGAGTCTTTTTCCCGAATGGGTTTCTGTACGCCATCGGCTTTGCTGGTTTGGTTCTAGCTATTATTGGTCTGATAATTCCACCGCTTATGATTAAGAAAAGTAAGCAGAAATTTAAAGAGGCTGATCATGGTGTCTTCGTAGGAAGTGATTTTGCTATTCATACAGTCATAGCTCTTGGTGTTTTTTACGCTACCTGTCATATTTTAGCGATGCTGAATTTGTTGCCGATATTCAACTAGCTCGTCAACGACATTGATTATAAATTAGTAAATACAAGGGAGGTAAGATGAGCGCCATCCCCATAGATTCATCGACCCAGATGAAGCATTTAACTGAAGACCCTTATCCTATTTACAAAAGATACCGGGCAGAAAGCCCCGTGGTTCATGTTGCCTCAATAGATCGAACGTTCATCACAAAGTATGACGATTGTCGGTATGTAAAAAATAACCCTGACATATTTAGTTCCAAAGACTCAAGTGCGCCGATGGAGCGCGCGTTTCAAGCTCAGACTTTGATGAAAAAAGATGGAGACGAACATCAAAGTGAGCGGAATGCGATGGCAATGGCTTATACCCCCAAAAGCATCGTAGATGTCTGGCAGTCCGTGCACGCCGAAATTGCAGAGGAGTTCGTTGATCGTTTGCCACAAAACGAAGTTATTGATCTTTTTCCAGTTCTCGCGGGCCCGTATGCTGCCCGCTGCCTGGCAAAATTATTGGGAATCTCCAACGTCTCAGACAGCCAAATGGAATATTGGTCACAGACATTGATGGATGGTGCGGGAAACTATGGTCGCTTAGATTCCATTTTTGAGCGTTGCGACCTTGCGCATAAAGAGATGAATAGCTGCATAGAAAAAAACACTGAGCAGCTGCTTCGCAATCCCCAGATGAATGCCTTGTCATTGATGGTCAACGCTGAAAACCCAATTCCAAACAGCCAGATCGTGGCCAATATTAAGGTGGCAATTGGTGGTGGCATTAATGAGCCCAGAGATGCTTTGCTGACAGTGTTGTATGGATTGCTGACCAATCCGGAACAACTAGATGCGGCAAAGAACGATAGCAGTTACTGGGCAAAGGCGGTTGAAGAGTCTGTTCGTTGGATTGCGCCCATACAAGTTAGTCCGCGCATTGCCGCAATCGATACACAGATACGTGGTTTTGAAATTAAAAAGGGAACTACTATCAATACCATTCAGGCTTCAGCGAATCGTGATGAAGATGTGTTTGAAGACGCGGACAAATTCAATATATTTCGTGATAAAAAACCGCATCAGGCTTTTGGTAACGGGCCTCATTTTTGTCAAGGTATGCACGTCGCACGCACGATGCTTAAGACAATCCTACCCTTGTTGTTTCAGCGCTTTCCCAATATGCAGCTGACGTCAGCGCAAGATGTGCGGTGGTCCGGCTTTGTTTTTAGGGGGCCGTTAAATCTGCCTGTCATTTTAAAGAATTAGCAGAGCCAACTGAATTAAAGGCTCAGTAATTTCGAGGGGGATTCAGGTAGCCCTCATTGCAATCGTCAATTAGAAACGTCCACAGCAAACCTTCATTTTGTCACCCGTCACCGCAGAGCTATGATCAGAGGCGTAGAACAATGCCGCTCTAGCAACTTCTTCCGGAGCAACCCAACGCTTAAGAGCTGCCACGTCGGTGTAGTTTTCTCTTTCTATCTCTTCTACTGTGCGATTCTCAGATGCAGCGCGACTTTGTAAAATTCTATCCATGTTGGCACCCGACACAGCACCAGGCATCAATGCATTCACCCTGACATTGTCAGGGCCGAGTTCACGCGCCATGGTTTCAGTGATTCCGATTAAAGCGAATTTGGAGGCTACGTAGGCGGATCGCATCGGGTAGCCTTGTATGCCCATCAAGGACGACATATTGATGATAGAGCCGGATTGCTGCTTGATCATAACTTTGGCCGCCTCTTGTAAGCAGTACATAGCGCCAACCAGATTTATGTTCATGCATTCAACCCAGGCCTGCATATCTACTTCAGCAACTGGCGCGATGGGTCCAGGGCCGCCGGCGTTATTGAGAAGTATGTCGACCCTCCCCGTAATTTCAATGACTTTCTGAAACAGATTCTGTACTTGTCCTGAATCGGACACGTCGCAAACAATGGCGCGACCACCTATGTCTGCAGCCACGCTTTCAACTTGTTCTCTACGGCGGCCAGTGACCACCACAGTTGCGCCCTGTTCAGCAAATAAGCGTGCGGTCGCTTCCCCAATACCGCTGCCACCCCCGGTTACTATGGCTAACTTGCCATCTAATTGACCTGCAATGCTTAGATCGCTCATGCCACCACCTCGACAAAATTTCGCCCCGGATCAAACAAGGGCAGTTCAGTTGTTCGTTCAAGAATGTAATCCCCCATTAGCTTGCCGATGTACGGGCCAATGGTATAGCCCCCGCGTACACAGCCTAGTACAAACACATCTTCATAGCCCGGAAGCTTGCCCGCGAGTGGATAAAAATCAGGAACATGCGCTTCAAATCCAGTCCATGAACGTGCTATCCGGGCATATTCAAGAGCTGGTAGGACGTGTCGGGCTAATGCTAAATTTGATCGCAGCGAATCCGTGTCAATCTGTCCACGGCCTTGCTCGGGCGTGCCGCGACCCTGCCAGCCGCCACCGATCAACAGAGTGCCGTTGGCTTTTTGTTTCATCGTTAGCAGTCCAGTGGCGTGACCAATCACTGAGCGCATTAACATCGGTAATCTTTCAGTGACGGATACCGTATTAATGCGTGCTTGCACCGGAAGTTCAACATCCATTAAGGCGGCGAGAGGTTTTAACCAAGCACCAGCCGATAACAGCAACTTCTTTGCTTTGACAGAAGAGTTGGTGGAGCGAATCACATAACCATCATTACATGCCTCAACACCAAGCACCTTGAAACCTTCGCGATATTGGACGCCCTGTTGTTTTAACTTGGCGCGATAGAACTGACCTGTGAGAGACGAGTTCGCGTAGCCATCTTCAGCACAATAACTAGCAGCCACAACTCGATCAGCTAAATTTGGTTCGGCCTGATTGAGTACTCTGTTCGATACAAATTCAATTGGCGCACCGGCGTCAACCTTGAGCCTCATTCTCTCTTGCAATAGCTCGGCTTCGTGGTCGGTGAAGGCAAGCGTGTATCCTCCGGTCTTCCTAAAGCCAACTGCATCACCCATAGACTCCCACTCTTGATGACCGCGAAGCGCATAGGGCATTAGCTTTACCCGTTTGATCTGCAGGCTCAGAGTGCCGGCATTTACACCAGATGCTCCTTGTCCTAAATCGCCTTGATCGAGCACTATGGGTTTTATACCCCCTTCAGCCATTTGCAGAGCAGAGGCGCATCCCATGATGCCGCCACCAATACAAGCTATGTCGTAGATTTCATTCACAGCGGTGAGGGCTTTGAAATAGGAAGATCAGAGTAGTCGAAATCCCCAGCCAGGGTATTCACAGAGACAGGCCTTAATGGTGGGCGGGCGGTTGGTGGCGTAATCTCGCTCACCGGGCAGCTTTTCGCTTTAGCAATCAAATCTGATATTGCTGTCTGACAAAACTTTCCTCCACAAGGCCCCATGCCAACTCGGACTCCAGACTTAACCGAGATTGTGCTCTGCGCGCCAAGATCTATCTGATCTTCTATTTCCGCACGAGTGATGCCTTCGCAGCGACAAACTACAGTCTGTGCTGTGGTCAGTTTGCCTAGGCCGGGGCGGGGAATACTCAGTTTACTCATTGCCTCACCAAAGGTCGCGGCGCGCGTGTTTTCTCGCCGTAGCTCATCTATCGGGTGATTGATCTGCGCTCCCAGAAAGGCGACAGCAGACAATCCGGCTAGCTTTCCATGACTTTCTGCCGCCAGCGATCCTCGTATTCCTGCTCCATCACCACAAATAAAACAACCGCTCACATCTGTTCGACCGTCTTGCTCCGCTTCAGGAATCCATCCTCCTAAATCACGGCGGTGTTCTAGGGAAATACCGGCAAGTTGAAATGATTCAAAGGCAGGGATCAGTCCATTACCGAGACTTACGCAATCACAGTCGATAAATCTGGGTTCGCCTTGCGGTGACCAGTCTTTGCCGATTTTCGTAAACTCTACCCGCGATACACTGGATTCACCTTCTACCCGAGTCACCGTGTGGCCCCAGTAAATTGGTATACGCTTAACAGTCAGAGCAGTGATCCAGCGCAGACCGCGAAAGAGTAACCCGGGGCGCCGCAACATGGCCGGCAGGATTTTTATCCAATCAAGTAAGGTATTCGAAGTTACAACTGCCGCGACCTTTCCTCCCAGTCGCTGCTGTTCGGCGGCCACAAAGAACGCTAGCGGTCCAGTACCGGAAACAACCATTTTCGACCCTATAGGTATGAGGTCTTGCTTGAATATCGACGTTGCACCAGCCATTCCCACCACGCCCGGCAGTGTCCAGCCAGGGATAGGCTGGATAGTTTCACGCGCGCCGGTCGCAATCACCAAGCAGCGGCAATTAAGAGAAGCAGATACACCCGCGTTCTCATAGTGGATGACAAACCCATCGATGCTGCGCTCGATGTGCCATACGCGCACACTTCCTAGATGAGAGACATTGCTCTGCGAGATGGCATTTCGAATAGACTCGCCAGCGACAGATTCCGGCGTTTGGGGCGCGCTCAAGATCGCTGGGCTTTTCGCTCGCCATACCTGCCCACCCGGACTAGCTTGCTCATCTAACATAACCACGCTGAAATCGTACTCAGCAGCGATCAGCGCCGCGTTACACCCAGCAGGACCTGCGCCAATGACAGCAATATCTGACTTAGTGATCATGCACCCAATTACCTTCTTCCAGAGATTACTTGCAAATCTTTCGACACTGGCAATCGGCAGCTTTCGATCGTCTTACCATCCACCTGAACCACGCACTCCTGACACAAACCCATGCAACAAAATACACCGCGAGGGGCTCCATCTGCGGGCGAATCCGATAGATGTAATAGCTTGGCTCGCATTAACGCCGCAGCAAGAGACTCTCCTTTGTGTGCAAGCAAGGATTTGCCGTTAAAGGTGAAACTTACCTCAGCGGTGCGAACTATCTCGTCCTGATGATTAGGTGATAACTGGAACATTATTTGTATCGAATCCCCAGTTGGTCAAAGGTCTTTTTGATGCGATCAATGTCTTGCTGCGTTGCAGCCATCACAGGGTCGCGCGGCACTCCGGCTGGTAAGCCTATGAGATTCAGTGCAGCTTTAAACCCAGCGGGCCACGTTGCTGTGCTCATGAGCAATTCATACAGGGCGGTGAGCTGATTATGCGCATGACGATACGCTTGCCCCGGTTCTTTTCTACCAGCATTCGCTAAGTCACTGGGCAGCATGTCGGTAAACTCTGGCCCTGTTGCGATGAAGCCCGCAGCACCAAGAGCAAAGTTTGGTAAGATAAAATGACAGGGGCCCGTCATCACCGAAAGCTTATCTCCTAAGCGTGCCAAAAGCTTAGTGTGATGGAAAAAGTCTCTCTCACTCTCTTTAATGCCTATCACGTTGTGGTGATTAGTCAGAGATTCGATTTGATCAACACTCAATGAAAATCCAGCTCGACGTGGTGAGTTGTAAAGCACCAGAGGCAATTTTGTTGCGGCGGATATCTGATCAAAGCGATGCATGATTTCTCGGTCACTTGCCTTCAATACATAGGTTTGCGGCATACTGAGCAAAACATCTACACCGCTGTCTTCGGCGGCTTTGACGTAAGCCAGAGAAGAGTCGATTGTTGGTGCAGATATCCCCATCATTATCTTGACTCGCCCATCAGCTTTGTCCCTTGCCAGTTTAGCGAGTTGACCTCGCTCACACGCAGATAATGCCCAACTCTCACCATTGTCACCCGCAATGCAAATGGTCGTTGCGCCGCGCGCAATCAAAAATTCAAATACTTCTTCAAAAGCATCGAACATGATTTCGCCAGTGCTGCTGAACGGAGTAACGATTGCGGGCACAAAGCCATGGAGGTCAGATTTATTCACGACTATTTATCCAGTAGTTGAAAGATTGGCGAGGAAAATGGTGCCAGTTTGGGCCTCTGTGATGTAAAGATCTTCTGGGGTTTCGCTGTCGAACGCCACTGAGGTCGTCCACATTCCCTTGGGCAGACGAACAGTAAAAATTAGATCGCCCAAGGCATCAAACACGTAGGCCACACCCGCCTGTGCTTGTGCTACAGCCAACCAACCTAGTTTATTAGTAGCCAAGCCATCGGGACCTAGCCCGCCGGACAGCTGCAGGTAGGTGCCTACCATTGGAGTGCCACTGTCAGCATGTGACGCAGCAAAACGCCAGACTTGATTCGCACGGGTCGCCGCCACATAGACCCATTTCTCGTCAGGAGAAAGGCAGATACCGTTCGAGTAGGGAACGCAGTCCAGTACTAATTGCAATTCAGAGTTCGGTCGCAGGCAATACACTCGACCTGAGGGATCACTAAGCGAGGTTCTTCCACTGTCGGTAAACCAGAGGGTTCCGTCGGAGGCTACGCACATGTCTGACAAGCCAAGGAAAGGTTGATTCTCTAAGCCTCGACTAATGACACTTATTTTCGAGTCTTCAGACAGCTGCAGTACACCAAGATCATAGTCAACGGCGACGTGCGTCCCATCCGGCATGATTCGCATGGAATGAATGACACTGTTCGCTTCATGAACGGCATGCCAGACTCCATTTTTTGTAATACTCAGCACCCGTCCATTGGCGACGTCGGTAACGAACAGACAAGTTTCAGTAGTATTATTCGCGCTAGGTTGCGCAGCAAAAAAAGCTCCTTCGAGAAACGAATCAATATGCTCGCCCGGCCTTGTCATTTTGGCCCATGCTGAGAGCTCACCCTTATTACGCAATTCATCAGGAAGGCTGTAGATCTCAGTTGCTGTTAATTGAGTTGTCACTGAACCACACCTTTTTTCATATATGCTCTTATGGTTTGATCTTCGAAACCAAGCTCAGACAATATTGATACCGTATCTTCACCCAAGCTGGGTGCGGGCGTGCGCAGTTTAGGCCCGCCGTGACTCATTTGGAATGCAGCCGTGGGAAGCATGAGCTCATCTTCCGCTGATCGACTAAAATATTGGCGCTCATCACAGATGCTCATTCTTACGGACTCGGCCAAAGTAATAACAGGCTCTGCTGGTATTCCTGCTTCGTCCAAGAGAGACTGCCACTGCGAATTATTCTTGTCAGGAAAAACTTGTTCCAATAAACCCTTAAGTGTTTCTGTGCTCTGTTTTACGTCTTCCCAATTGTTAATCGTCTCCAGCAGGGCAATAGCGTAACCCTGATCTTTAAGGCATCTTCCTAATTTTCGATACTGTGATGGTTTAAACACGCCTAACATAATACGGCCATCTCTCGTGTCATAAGAAAGTATACCTGCTTCTGCGGCTTTCACCGCTTCGGGGGCGTGCAGTGCCGTTGCCGCTTCTGGTGCCATCATGGTCAGCGCGACCTCAAGCATAGAGGCCGAGATATGACACCCCTTGCCAGTGCGGCCGCGCTGGATAATTGCCGCCAGAATCGCAAAGGCAGCCGAGGACCCTGCAGCATAGTCGACAAAGGAGACGGCCGGTTTTTGACCTCGGCACTGATCGATAATGCCAGAGGTCGCTTGAATAGTGTTGTCATAGGCACCCTTATTGGAGCGAGAACCGGAATCCCCGTATCCAGACAGTGAACAGTAAACAAGCCGTGGATTAATCTTACTTAGCTCATCAAACCCTAAGCCATTCAGCTTCATAAACCCATTTCTGTAGTTTTCCACCAAAATATCGCAGTCTGAAATAAGCTGAAGCAGAATCGCTTTGCCCTGAGGCGAGCTAACATCCAATGCCAGCGAACGCTTGTTCCCTCCTTGCACCTGGTAAGTCAGTCCGAGCCCTTGGGAGTTAAGTTCAGGCAGTGGCCCACGGCCACGGGAGCAATCGGGACTGTCCGGGAGCTCAACCTTAATGACATCTGCACCTAATAGCGCCAATTGGTAACCACAATAAGGGCCGGCCAACACCTGAGATAATTCGATGACTTTGAGGCCACTTAGAGCGCCTACTTCGGGTTGCTCAGTGTTTTGATGCGTTCTATTCAAAGTAATTGCTCTCTATTAATTGTTGGTGCAATAACAATCAAAAAATCCTGTCGTTCATTTCTGTATCCACCCGATGACTCGAAAAATTGGCGAGCATCCTAATTCAAACATTCACCGTATTTCACAGTATATACTTAGCACAGTTTGGTTGTGTTTTGGTGTTTTATATATCAAAATGTGTTTATTATATGAAACAAATTGGCGGTGTCAATTATGTCCGCGCTATTTCAGAGAAACCTACAGTCCAGCTTACCGAACGTTGTTAAAGGTGAAGGAAATTACCTTATAGATGAGACGGGGAAAAAATATCTAGATGCCTGTGGCGGTGCCGCTGTGTCGTGTTTGGGCCACGACTGCGCTCCTGTAATAGCGGCAATAAAAGAGCAAGTCGATAAACTGTGTTTTGCACATACCGGTTTTTTTTCGAATGAACCGTCTGAGAAACTTGCTTCCTGGCTAGTGGATCACGCACCACGTGGCACTGGCGCTGGGAGGGTTATGTTCCTGGGCAGTGGCTCTGAGGCGATGGAAGCAGCGCTGAAACTTGTGCGGCAATATCACTTGGAAAATGGTGAACCAGAACGATGCAAAGTTATTGCACGCAAACCTTCCTATCACGGTAATACTCTAGGCGCTCTAGCCACTGGCTACCACGAGACTCGAAGAGCACCTTACGATCCGCTATTAAGAGAAACACACTACATCGAAGTGCCTTACCGTTACAGAATGATGCGCGAAGGCGAAACAGAAGCCGAATTTTCAGATCGTCTTGCCAAGCAGCTGGAACATAAAATTGAGGAATTGGGAGCCAAAAACGTTATGGCATTTGTGCTTGAGCCAGTCGTTGGTGCGACCCTGGGGTGCGTTACTTCACCGAAAGCCTACTTCAAAACAATTCGAAAAATTTGTGATAAGCACGGCGTGCTCATGGTTGCAGATGAAGTTATGTGTGGCATGGGGCGAACTGGCACCACCTATGCCTTAGAACAAGAAGGCATTGCTGCTGATATCACTACCCTTGCGAAAGGCCTTGGTGCGGGCTATCAACCAATCGCTGCCGTTGTTGCTACACAAAAGATCATGTCAGTGATTTCTCAGGGTAGCGGCAAGTTGTGGAATGGGCATACCTACATGTCTCATGCTGTAGTCGCTGCCGCAGCTCTAGCCGTGCAGGAGTACATCAAGAGTGAGAGCCTACCTGACAATATACGAGTGCGTGGGCAGCAGATAGAGGAGTGCCTGCACAGCGCATTTTCAGAACATCCGCATGTAGGTGATATTCGAGGCAGGGGATTATTTTGGTCTATTGAACTGGTCGAAGATAAAGCCTCTAAAAAACCCTATGCGGCTACTCAAGAAATTGCCATGAGAATCGGTGCCGCTGCATTAGAGATTGGAATGATGTGCTACCCAACTCAGGGTTGCGCAGACGGTATTGACGGAGACCATGTATTACTTGCGCCATCTTATACATCCACCGAAGACGAAATTACCACGATAGTTGCAGTATTGGAGCGAGCAGTGTCTGCTGTGCTTGGAGACTAAATTAGTGAATAGTCTTTGTGCCAATCGCGCAAGGGGAAACAGCCTCATACGCAACTGCAATAAATACCCTAGGACTCAAGAGATTTTAAGATCGGAAAATGGCCCAACAGTTAACAATAACCCAGCTCGCGAGATATATTCAGCGCAGTCTTTTGGGTTTCCCGAAGATAGAGTTCTTCAATTCGGGTAAAGTCGAAGCCACTATCGGGGCCGGAAATATTGACGCAGGCAGCTACTCGACCGTCATTGCGAATGATGGGTACGGCGATGCTAGAGCCACCCGGTTCACGGACACCTCTGGAGACTACATAGCCTTTTTGTCTAATGTCTGCCACTCTCGCTTGCAGTTGCTTAAAATTAACTGGCGTTTGTTTCGTAATGGCTTTCATGTTCAGGCGCTTACAAAACTTCTTCAATTCAGCATCGCTAAAACCGGAGAGCAGGCACCAACCAATAGCGGATGCATAGGCCTCAACACGGGTTCCAGTAGTCATATTGGAAACAAATCCAGAGCGGGCTTGATGACTATCCAAGTACAGTACAACTTTGTCGTCCAACACACTCAGGTGCGCGCTGATCTCGGTCGCGTCTCTCAACTTGGCGAGATGTGTTCGGGCCAGTTCGGTGATAGGTTGTTGGTGCAGATAAGCAAACCCAAGATTCAAAACACGAGAACCCAAGGTATAGGTGGATTTTTGATCCGCTTCCTTCAAAAAATCCATTTGACGCAGGGTGTACACTACGCGAAAGGCAGACGATCGACTCAATCCCAGTTGCTGGGCAATTATACTGAGCGACATAGGTTCATCGGCCGCACCCAGAATTTCCAGCACCTGCAATCCGCGTTGCAAGCCAGTCATAAAATAAGCAGAGTGATTGGGTGATTGAGTCACTGGCTGAGCGTGAGACCATTACAGAATGTTTTATATATAAAACCATAATACAGAGAAGATGACAATGAAAGCGAACACACAAGCTAATTTATTGCTTCCAACTAATGAAGATACGGTTGGCCCTTATTTTCCTATCAATTTTTCAGATCCTCTACTGGAAGACTTAAGCCAATTCGAAAGCGGCATCACGGCGCAGCCTGAAGGTGTGCCTATTATTTTGAAAGGGCGATTAATAGATCGTTATGGAGAGTTGGCGAATGGCACCGTGGTTGAATTTTGGCAGGCAAATGCCAAAGGCGTATATAGATCACCCAAGCACGAAGGGAATCCGGACATTGATCCCTGGTTTTGGGGTTACGGCAGGCTTCGGACTGAATCAGGCGATTTTGAATTCAAAACAATCATGCCCGGCCCCTGTGCAGATCGCGCCCCGAATATCACCATTACACTCTTCTCGGATGGTATCAGCCGAATCGTGACTCAAATTTTCTTTGCGGACCAGACAGGCAATGCAAGCGACCCTTTATTGCAATCCTTAAGCCGTGAAGATCAAGCAAAGTTAAGCGCACGTCATGAGGGTCAGTCTGATTGCGGCTCCAAGATTTACACTATCGACATCGTTATGGCTGGGGAAAACGAGATTCCCTTTTTCGACGATCTTATAAGAGAAGGAGAATAGAATTATGCCCAACTCAGGCAGACGGTTAGAAATTGGCCCAACAGACAACACCTCAGATCAGAGAACACCTCGTAACAGACTGAGATTGATTCCCGAAATTGCCCGCGAAAGCTTCGCACCCTACGTTCCGCAGCGTGGCCTGTCCCGACAAAATGACTGGGATTTAACGCGCATTGCACCAGACCTGCCGCGCGCTGAAGGCGTAGCAATTGAAGTCAGTGGAAAATTGCAAAATGAACGCGGCACTCCTATAAGCAATGCTATGCTGGAAATTTGGAACGCTAACCACTTTGGGCGCTATCGCCATATTGAAGACCACTCAAACATACCCCTCGATGAGCACTTCCTCGGGACCGGCCGGGTATTCACTGATAGTGAAGGCAACTATACGTTTTGGACTATAAGTCCGGGTGCCTATCTCGCTAGACCTGACATCGGCAGATGGCGCCCCAAACACATTCACATTTCTGTTAGTGGCGGCGGCTCTCGCTTGATTACTCAATTGTATTTCCCTGACGAACCAAATAACGCCTCCGACCCTATGGCAATACTAATGGGAGACGACTTTGAGCGAAACATCGGCAAGCCCTATGAAACACCACATATCGATGTAGACAGCGGCCTTAACTTCGACATTGTAGTAGGTGGACGCAATGCGGTGTATTTCGAGTGACCGAGAATTTAAGCGCAAGTACCATCGACAAATTGTCCGATACCGCTAATCAATCTAGTACCATTTACAGAGGGAGTAATGAGCACTGAATCAGAACGGCCTCTCAATGCATTGGTAATCCTATGGCTTAGGAATGCCAATCTCGCCAAATTTTTAGGACGCTGGAACAAAGGTCTAAGAGTTCTCACTGAAAACTTCGATAATTGGGCTGCCGGCAGAGCGCTCGATTTGAGTGGAAGATATGATGTTATGGCCGAAGGCGATCGATATGGACAATCGCTCTTAGTTGACTTTATCGCTTCATTAGCTTTGATGACAGAAGTGCTAACTATCACTGTTGATCTTGATTTGTTTGAAATTGATGATGTCAAAAATTCACAGATTGCATTAATGTTCTTCGCCTTGGTATTGCTTGTTGTTCTTTATCCGCTAGTATTGCTACTAGTTTATTTAATGGGTTTTAGATCAAAAGAAATAGAAAAGCGCTCAGACTGACCCCAGTTTTTATTTAATTGTGTAAACATGATAGTTATTTGTATGGAGGGATACTCATTATGACGTACAAGCACTTTACGCGAACTTTATTGATAGGGCTGACTGTCATCGGATTTTCTTTTATAACAGTATCATTCGCACAACAAGCTTCGTCGATCATAGTTTACACAGCTGCTGAAATTGTCACATTGGATTCAGATCAATCCATGGTTGAAGCTGTTGCCATAGAAGGAGATCGTATTGTCGCTATAGGATCACTAGATGAGATAAGGCAAATTTTTGCTGATCAAATTCTAACAGTCGACACTCGATTCAAAGATCAGGTTCTCATTCCTGGATTGATAAACCAACATGAGCATGCTTGGCTTACCACTCTTTTGTTTATTGCCGAGATACTGTCAATCGAAGATTGGGTTTTGCCAGATAAAACGATTGAGCGTTCTACGAATGCAGCGGATTACCGCGAACGTCTTGCCCAAATAGTCGCAGAGCATTCCGATCCATCAGAGGTGCTGTACACCTGGGGATTTCATCAATATTTCCACGGCGAGTTAACACGAGCAGATTTAGACGAGATTAGCGACACGATCCCAATCGTAGTGTTGCAGCGGTCTATTCACGAACAGATTCACAATTCCCGAGCGCTGGAATATTTTGGTATTGACCAAGCCCTTGTAGACAGTGCGCCAGAATCGATACGCGCACAAACTAATCTCGAAGAAGGACACTTCTGGGAGCAAGGACAAGGTTTGATTGTTGGCACTGTCTTTGCGGATCTCTTTCGCCCAGATCGCTATCTACCTGCTCTGCAAGAAGCAGAAAATTATTGGCATGCAGCAGGCAGTACTTTGGTCGCCGAACCAGGAGGAAGTTCGTCACCGGCACGGTTAGAGATGCAGAATCAGGTACTCGGTGATGCGCAGACTCCTTTTCGCATGTACTACATTGCAGATGGCAGACCAGCAGTTGCCAATTTTTCTGAAGATCAAGTTATTACTGAGACTGAAAAACTCTACTCTGCCGCCAAAGGCACGACTGAATATCTTCCTCAACAGGTAAAACTCTTTGCCGATGGCGCAATGTTCAGTCAGTTGATGCAAATGAGTGAAGGATATCTTGATGGTCACCATGGTGAGTGGATGATGGATCCAGAAGTATTCGCAAAAGCTTTTCGCATTTATTGGGATGCTGGTTTCCAGATTCATGTTCACCAGAACGGTGATGCCGGACTCGACATGGTTCTCGATAATCTTGACGCGAATATGCAGCGCAATTTCCGTGAAGATCATCGTACGGTAATCGTTCATTTCGGTTTTTCTCGCCCAGACCAAGTGGATCGTATGGCAAGGCTCGGCGCGCAAGTGAGTGCAAACCCTTTCTATCCAATAATTCTTGCTGACCAATACAGTAAAGTGGGAATAGGAGCCGAACGTGCGCAGGAAATGGTAAGACTTGGAGATGTGGCACGAGCTGGGGTTCCATTGTCTTTGCATTCCGATACTCCAATGGCTTCTGGCCAACCTTTAAGACTTATGTCAAATGCAGTAAATCGAATTACAGTCGGCGGTAATCTAGCTGGGCCGACGCAGCGCATTAGCGCAGAAGCGGCTCTACGAGCTGTGACATTAGGGGCAGCTCACTCTCTTAGATTGGAAGAGGAAGTTGGTTCCATTACTCCAGGCAAGCTCGCAAACATAACAGTTCTTGCAGAAAACCCACTGAAGGTTTCACCAGAAACAATTGGAGACATTAAGATATGGGGAACGATCCATGAAGGAAGAGTTTTTCCACTTCAGTAAAGCTAGAAGGAACGTTAAAAGGAATGGGGAGCAGGGCACGTTTTATCGATTTTGTAGTGGCCAAAATTACTGAGCCGCTACAGGAGAAATGATAAATGAAGGAGGGCTTATTCTTTTGGAAAATTAAAGTGGACGGATTTATTTTTGAGGTTTTATGCAGCCGAGATTACAATAATAAATCTGTCCCGCTTTATCTTAACCTATTCGGGTGCTGTATTTTTAGCCAGAATTTCAGCTAAACCTTTAACCTGGTCGGCTCCTACGGGAACCTGCAATGTGGAACCCTCTAACTTATAACCAATTGGCTCTGCTCTACCACCAAGACAATTAGCAAGGAATTGCTCGGAAATTCCCCAGAGTGATTTTGTATTACGAGGTTTTACGATTCCGTGTCCCTCATCAGGGTATAAAAGATAGGTAACATCAACGCCAGCCTTTTGCATCTTTTCGACTATTAAATCTGACTGAGCCTGTGGAACACGAGCATCTTCAGCACCCTGCACGACCAGTACTGGAATCTTTGTCTGATGAGCGAAGTTAACAGGTGAGCGTGATGCCAAAAATTTTAGCCCTTCTTCTGTTCTTGGGTCGCCACCCAAAGTTATGGACATCATATCCACATTCCAGTGGGGCATAAATTTTTCCAGGGTTGAAGGGCCAACAATCGAGATAGCACAGGCAAAAACATCAGGCGTCATAGTTGCACCGACTAAAGTCGCGTAACCACCATAACTACCGCCTAAAATACCGAAATGACCTTTATCTGCTATGCCTTTGTTAACTGCCCAATCTACTTGATCCAGTAGATCCTGATGCATTTTTCCTCCCCATTCTCCATTTTGCGCTGACATGAATTCTTTACCAAATCCAGCTGAACCTCTAAAATTGACAAAAAATGTTGCGTAGCCACGGTTCGATAGCCACTGCAATAATCCACCAAAGGCATACTGCGCCCTTTCATCGGATGGACCACCATGAACCAGCATAAGTGATGGCATTGGTTTGTCAGGAATACCATCTGAGTCTAAATCACTCCCCACTGGAAGAGTGTAATAAGAAATATATTTCAGACCATCGGGGGATGTCATTTCATAGGGGTACATCGGTGCAAGGGCTATTGATTCATAGTGTGGCGCGGCAGTAAAAAGTTTGGTCATCTTTTTTTGTTTAAGATCAAACAAATAATAAGTAGTTGGGTTATTAGGACCCATTAATCGAAGCGTCCAAAGATTATTGTCTGCACTTTGACTCTCAACATGTACATCACTGGCCGGATGATATTGCATCATAAAGTCAAGTTCCGCCTGCAAGGTTTTATCCAGTGCATGCCAAATTGTTCGTTTCCACATACTTGCATAGGCAATGGGCTGATGAGTCTTCTGATCATAAATCACTCTATTGAGATCTGTACTTGTATCCTCCGCTAATAGCTCTTTTTGTCCAGTCGCTAAATCCCATTTAAATAAACCGTTAGTATCCCTGTTTTTACTGGACACAGCATATAAATATTTATTTTCTACTCCCATATGAATAATTTCATTAGAGAAATTTGCTAGAAAATTACCTCTGTCCTCATTCGTCACACTATGATATTTTTCCCATGCATCGGCTGTTTTCGATTGCAGTTCAAATGAGCCTGCTTGATTCAAAGCAAGGTTCAATCTAGGCTCATAGTCATAATCAACAAAATATGCAAAGACACCAGGTTTTGATTCAATAATGAGTTGTTTATCACCTGTATCTAGGTTCAACTTATAGGCATTAGGAAATGGTACGCTCATCTTGTTTTCTGAAATGGCAATTTCAGAAACATTTTTATCACTCATAGAAAGGATCGACGTTTTTAACTCTGGATTTGGTGTTAGGTTTCTATTTACTCCAGTTTTGATATCAACAGTCCAGAGATCAAAAGCCTCATTACCATTGTAGTCTCTTGGATATATTATGTACTTACTATCCCTGCTCCAGCGATACATGGTATTTCCACTAACATCACTCGCGCGTAGGCTACCATCTGTAACGTGGGTCACTGCTTTACCACTCTGAGGATTGGCAACAGGCGCGACAAAATAATTATCAATACCATCAAGGGGTGCTACATAAGCCAACCATTTACCATTAGGACTAACTCTGACAGCTTTATAGAGATCGGGGGTAAAATAGGTTCCAAATGGTAGTAAGGGTAACTCTTCTGACTGTTCTGTATTACAAGACAATAATGTGAGTGACAGTAAGATTGATATAGGTAGCATCTTCATAATAGGATTCCTTTGATAAGGGATGAAGAATTAATTAGGGATACTAACAATTAATTGAATAGCTATCATTTCCTTAGACACTTAACAGCCTGTAGTGGCATAGTGAATTTGGCCACCTAAATCGAGGTGTTATTATGCATCTCAACCTATTAGGTGACAATATGACGCGTACGAAAAGACCCAATTTCAGCCCAGAGTTTAAGTTGGAATCAGCCCAACTGATCGTCGACCAGAATTACTCGGTTAGACTGGCGGCCGTTAATTAGGTAATAGCCGTTAATTAGGGACACTAACAATTTAACAACTTAGCCGTTAATTAGGGACACTAACAATTTAACAACTTAGTAAAAAAGACAAGGGGACACTAACAAGATAACAACGTAACAGATTGAGTTGATTGAACGCTCTTAACTTTTCCATTTACTGCTTGCTGCCAAGTAGGGCGGCAGGGCACGCGGCGGCCTGATATTCCAAACAATACAAACTTGCCCGAATTTTCAGATCGAACATCGGCTAGGGTAGTCAATAGTGTGGAAATGCAGGGAGATTTACGAGGTTTTCGGGGGAGGCAAAATACTATTTCATGCAAAGGAGGCATAGACTAGGATGGAGATAGCTTTTATC